>CAVXXJ010000006.1:0-567826 GCA_963765705.1 uncultured Gaiellaceae bacterium | reverse complement strand
CGACGAAGGCACAGTGATCGCCCTCGACGGCGTGAGTTTCGACGTCCACCCGGGCAAGACGCTCGGGATCGTCGGCGAAAGCGGCTGCGGCAAATCGGTGACCGCCCGCTCGATCCTCGGCATCCTCGATCGCCCCGGCCAGGTCGTCGGCGGCGAGATTCGATTCCGCCTCGGTTCGCGTGAAAACGGCTCGGGCGAGTGGGTCGACCTTGCCGCGCTCGATCCCAACGGCAAGGCAATGCGAAAAATCCGCGGCGGTGAGATCGCGTTGATCTTTCAGGAGCCGATGTCGTCCTTCAGCCCGGTCCACACGGTCGGCGTCCAGCTCATGGAGGCGGTTCGCCTGCATCGCGACGTGTCACGGACGGAGGCTCGCCGGATCGGCGTCGACCTCTTGCGTCAGGTTGGCGTGCCAAATCCCGAACGCCGCATCGACGCCTACTCCTTCCAGCTGAGCGGGGGATTGCGCCAGCGCGCAATGATCGCCACGGCGCTTGCCGGTGACCCGAGCCTGCTCATCGCCGACGAGCCCACGACCGCACTCGACGTAACGACGCAGGCACAGATCCTGGAACTTCTCCGGGATCTGCAGAAACGCCACGGAATGGCGATCATGCTCATCACTCACGACCTTGGCGTCGTCGCCGAGACGGCGGACGAGGTCGTGGTGATGTACCTCGGCGAAGTCGTCGAGAGCGCGCCCGTTGACGCGATCTTCCATGACGCAAAGCACCCCTACACAAGAGCGCTCCTGCAATCGATTCCAAGTGTTGTCGCGGCGCCGGGCGAGAAGCTGGCAACCATCGCCGGCAGCGTGCCGCATCCTCACAACCGGCCATCGGGATGCCCGTTCCACCCGCGCTGCCCGTCATTCATGCCGGGCACCTGCGATCAGGCCATGCCGACGCCAAGCATGGTTGGCGCCGGATCACCTTGTAAGCTGCTTCCTTTACAGCGAGGGAGGCGGCGCTTGACGGCGGCGACGAGCGCGGGCGGCAGACGCCTCCTCGACGTGCGGCATCTCAGCAAGCATTTTCCGATTCATCAGGGATTTCTCCGCCGCGTCGTCGGGCAAGTGCGCGCCGTCGACGATGTCAGCTTCCATATCGATGAGGGCGAAACGCTGGCGCTGGTCGGCGAAAGCGGCTGCGGAAAGACCACCACGTCGCGCTGCGTCCTTCGCGCAATCGATCCGAGCGCGGGCGAGATCTGGTTCTCCACGTCCGAGGGCGCGCGGGTGGACGTTGCCAATCTCGCTCCTCGCGAGCTTCGTCAGCTTCGCCGCGATATCCAGATGATTTTCCAGGATCCGTTTTCCTCGCTCAACCCGCGCATGACGCTGCTCGATCTGGTCGGCGAGCCGCTCAAGAACTACGGCATGAGATCGCGATCCGATCGCGAGGCGCGGGTCGCGGAGCTGCTGCGGCTGGTCGGGCTTCGCCCCGAATATATGCGCCGCTTCCCCCACGCTTTCAGCGGCGGACAGCGGCAGCGCATTGGGATCGCGCGCGCTCTGGCGCTTAACCCGCGCCTTGTCGTCGCCGACGAACCGGTCTCCGCCCTCGACGTTTCGGTCCAGGCGCAGGTCCTGAACCTGATGATCGACCTTCGCCGTGAGCTTGGGCTCGCCTACCTCTTCGTCGCCCACGACCTCAGCGTCGTAAAGCAATTCAGCCACCGCGTCGCGGTGATGTACGTTGGACGGATTGTCGAGACGGCTCCAACCGAGACGATTTTCCGGCAGCCGAAACACCCCTACACCGAAGCGCTGCTCTCGGCGGTCCCCAAGCCCGATCCGCGCGTTCGCTCGAAACGCATCGTTCTGCAAGGCGAAGTCGGCAACCCGGCCAATCCGCCGCCCGGATGCAACTTTCACCCGCGTTGCGCCTATGCCACCGAGATCTGCCGCAAGGAGGAACCGGTACTCGAGGAGATCGCGCCGGGCCACTTCGCGCGCTGCCACCATGCCCGCAAGCTGAGCCTTGCAGGCGTCAGTGAAATTGCCGCGGCCTGACCCGCCAGGGCAACCCGCTGTGTCGCTGAATTGATCATCCTTCGCCGGAATAACCGACTCGGCCAAGGTACTCCTGCTTGCTCGGCTGAAGATGGTCGACGCAGAGCTGGGCCAGAACCCAATTATCGCGGCCCTTCATCATTTCGATCATCATGCGGTGATGCTCGCGCGAAACGTTGAGCCACTCCGGGTTCGCCATGGTCCGCGCACGCACCGGCAGCGTCAAGCGCATGTAAAGCTCGATCGTCTCGACGAGGTAGTCGTTCCCGCACGCACCGAAAAGCGTCAGATGAAAACGATCGTTGGTCTCGTGCACGCCGCGCAGATATTCGGCGTCCACATGCCGGCTGTATTCGCGATGGATCGCCGTCAGCTCTTCGATCAGTGCATCCGGCGACGGCAATGGAATCCACAGCGCCGCCTGACGCTGGACGAGCTCGCGCACCGCGTAAATCTGGCGGACCTCGTCGTGCGTCAGCGAGCGCACCGTCGCGCCCTTGTTGCGCTCGCGGATGACGATGCCCATGGCTTCGAGCTGGACCAGCGCCTGACGCACGAAATGGCGGGTTACCCTGAAGCGCGCGAGAAGCATGTCCTCGGTCAGCCGCGACCCCGGCGCCAGGCGACCGAAGATGATATCCTCCTCCAGCGCCTTGACGATGCTGAGCTCGCGGTCTTCGCCGGACTCGATCGCTATGGGATCCGCTCTGACACTCAACGCCAGCCACCCTCTGTCCCGATCATGCGAATTGGAAGCGCCGATCTCGCTCGGCTCCGCCGGCGGCTCTAGCGAGCCGCTGCAGATAAGACCAGGGCCAACCGATTCGATCGCACCTTGCGTCGTATCAGGACAAGGCCTGGCGCATCCGGCCAAGGAGTGAGAGGCGATCGTGGCGGGCCTGGATTGCGGTCGGCATGTCGACCTCTACGAACTTCGCCTCCGTGTGCGGCTGCAGCTGTCCTATCAGGTCCATGTCGGCTGAGATCACCGTTCCGATCATGAAATATCCGCCGCCGGAAACCGCATCGCGGTGAAGGACGATCGGCTCGGTTCCCCCCGGCACCTGGATCGAGCCGTAGGGATAGCACGCGTCGACGATGTTCGACGGATCCGAGCCGGCGCCGAAAGGCTGCTTGCGCTCCACGAATTTTAGCGGATGGCCGGAGCGAAAACGATAGCCGATGCGGTCGGCTTCCGGCGCCACTTTCCAGGTGTCGTTGAAGAAGCCAGCCCCCGCCTCTTTGGTTATGCGGTGCCAGTAGAGTCCCGGCAGCATCCGCAACTCGGCTGGCTTGCCGGGCATCCGGCGGAGGTTCTTGGTAATTGTCTGCCCCTCCTTCGCGCCGTTTGCAGTCCCCAGCGGTAGCTCATCGCCGGCCTGCAGCGAGCGACCCTTGAAGCCGCCGAGCGCGCCGAGCGGATAGGTCGAGCGGCTGCCGAGCACGACGGGCACGTCGATGCCGCCGGATATTGCGATGTAAGCGCGCGCGCCGGCCTTCAGGAATTCGAACGACAGTTTTTGGCCCGATTTCACGCGGAACGACGTCCACGTCTCGCGCGCCGCACCGTCCACTTTTGGCGTCAGCTCGGCGCCGGTGACGGCGACGATCGCATCGCGTTTGAATTCGAGCTCCGGCCCCATGAAGACGGCCTCGAGAGTGGCGGCGCTCTCGTCGTTGCCGACCAGCATGTTGGCGGCGCGGACCGCCAGCCGGTCCATGCCACCGGAGATCGGGATGCCGAGATGATAGTAGCCGGGCCGGCCGAGGTCCTGGACCGTCGTAGCGAGCCCGGGCGCGATCACCTTAACGGGCATGGAGCGCCTCCTCGAGCTTATGATTGTAGCCGTCGATGTCCTTGTTGAACTCTTCGAGGTCGAAGCTCACCTCGCGGATCAGCGGCGTGAACTTGTTCGCCGCGACATCGGCAACGGTCGCGTCGTATTCGGCGCGATCGATCGGCTTCCATTTCACGATGTCGCCGGGCCTGAAGAGGATCATGAAATCGCGCAGATAGCTGATCTCCTGGTTCGGATCGTAGATCGGCATCGGCGTGATGCCGAACATCTGGTAGCCGCCGGCGCCACGCACCGAATAGATGCAGCCGAAGCAGCCGCCGATGCCGACCGTCAGCTTCGGCGTGTCGGTGCGCGGGCGAAGATATTTTGGCACCTCGATCTGCCGCTTCCGTTCGACCATCTGATAAAGAAACGGGAGGCCCGCCACGAAGCCGACCATCGACACGAACCAGGGCGAGCCGGAATGCGCCTTGATGAAGTCGTCGACGGTGGCGTAGCCGTTGATCCGCGCGGCGTATTCGATGTCCGTCGAGTTCGGATCCTGATGGCGCTCGCGAAAACGCATCAGCGTCTCCGTCGTCCACGGATCGCGGTAGAAGACCGGCACCTCGATGATGCGGGTCTTGATGACCGATTCCGCCTTCTCCGAGGAATGCTCCAGCTTCTTCAGCTCCGCCATCATATCGGCGGGGCTGATGCGGTCCGGATCGAACTTGATCTGGAACGAAGCGTTGGCCGGGCAGATCTCGGTGACGCCCTTGATGCTGCTTTCGCGCACGGCGTTGGTCATCGACAGGCTTTTGAAGAACGCCTGCATCGACATCTCTTCGTCGACCTCGACGAAGACGTGCTCGTCACCGCCGAATGAGTAGCGTATGCCCATGCCGAACCCTTCCCCGATCAGACGAGCCTTGACGGCGTTGGTCTCGAGCCAGCTTTCCAGCCAGCCGGTGTGTACGTTCGCCGCGATAAGGTCGTTGTCATCGGCGAGCGCCGTGAAAAGAGGTTTTGTGGTCTTCAGACCGCCGACCTGCATCTCGCGGAGCGCGCGTTTCAATCGTGCAATCGCGTGCTCGCGGTCCTCGCCCCACACGATCAGCTTGCCGAGCAGTGAATCGTAGAACGGCGGGATCGCGTAGCCGGAATAGAGCATTGAATCGAAGCGCACGCCCGGCCCGCCCGGAACGCGCATGTCGCCCACGACCCCCGGCCACGGCCTAAATCCGTTCGCGGGGTCCTCGGCGCAGATGCGCACTTCGATCGAATGCCCGCGGCTTTTTATGTCCGCTTGTTTCACCCGGAGCTTCTCGCCTCCGGCGATGCGGAGCATCTCGCCGACGAGGTCCATGCCGGTGATCCATTCGGTCACCGGATGCTCGACCTGGATGCGGGTGTTCATCTCGAGAAAGAAGAATTCTTTCGTCCTGATCATCGAAGAGATACTCGAGCGTTCCGGCGCCGCGATAGCCGACCGAACGGGCGAGCGCCACGGCTGAGGTGCAGAGCTTCTCCCGCAAACCTGCGTCCAACGCCGTCGAAGGAGCCTCCTCCCAAACCTTCTGCCGCCGCCTCTGCAGCGAGCACTCACGCTCGAAGCAGTGGATCACATCCTTCCCGTCGCCGAGCACCTGCACCTCGATGTGGCGCGCGCGCTCGATCATCCGCTCAAGGTAGAGGCCGCCGTCGCCGAAGGCAGCGAGCGCCTCGGCGCTTGCTTGCGGGAACAGGCGATCGAACTCCGCGATATCGCGCGCGACGCGGATTCCCCGCCCGCCGCCGCCGGCAGCGGCCTTGATCATCACCGGAAAGCCGATGCGCTCGACAATCGCGTGCGCGGCAGCAGGATCGTCAATGCGTCCATCGCTGCCGGGGACAGTTGGAACACCAGCCTTCTTCGCAATTTCTCGCGCGGCGACCTTGTCGCCCATCATGCGGATCGTCTCGGCGCGCGGGCCGACGAAAATCAGTCCGGCCTGCTCGACGGCTTCGGCGAAAGCAGCGTTTTCGGCCAGGAACCCGTAGCCCGGATGGATCGCATCGGCGCCGGCGCGTTTCGCGGCATCGAGGATTGCAGCGACGTTCAGATACGATTTCGCGGCCTGCGGCGGGCCGATATCGACCGCCTCGTCGGCAAGCTCGACAGCGAGCGATTTGGCGTCCGCCTGGCTGTGCACTTGCACCGTGCGGATACCAAGTTCATGCGCCGCGCGAATGATGCGGACCGCGATCTCGCCGCGGTTGGCTATGAGGAGTTTTTGGATCGCCATCTAAGGGATTTCGCGCAGCCGGCTGATTTTTCTCAGCTTTCCAGGTCGGCGATCGGCTGTCCGGCCTGAATCGCCTCCTCGTTTTCGATGTGGAATTGCGTGATTTTCCCGGCCCCCTCCGCCTTCACCTCATAAAACGTCTTCATCACCTCGACTAACCCTATGATATCGCCAACGGAAACGCTGTCACCAACCTCCTTGTAGGCCGGCTTGTCGGGAGCGGGACGGCGATAAAACGTGCCGGGAAGCGGTGAGAGAATTTGTGTCTTTGCCATGTGACTCCTCAGGCGGCATCCAGATACGGCCGCACGGCATCACCGACGGCTCGCGCCACCTCGACTGCGTTCGGCGTATCGGAATGGACGCAGATCGCGTCGTGTCCAACCGTAACGTCCTTGCCGGAGACCGATCTGGTCTTGCCGTCCTTGATCGCACGCAGCGAGCGCTGCAGCCGCATCCGCGGCATCGACCGGATCGTGCTGGCGGGTGATGATCAGGGTTCCGTCGTCGTTGTAGAACAGGTCGGCGTAGAACTCCGCGATAAAGCCATGCCCGCGCGCCTTATAGACGCGCTCATGGCAGGTGCCCTTCATGCCCATGATTGGAACGTGGAACACGTCGGCAGCGTCGGCGACGGCGTGCGCCACCTCCTCCATGCGCGCCGCCATGCCGTAGAGCGCGCCGTGCGGCTTGATGTGATTGAGCGGCATGCCTTCCGCATCGAGAAAGCCCTTCAGCGCGCCGATCTGATAGATCATGCAATTGGCAAGCTCCTCGCGCGGCATCTTCATCTCGCGGCGGCCGAAGCCCTGGAGGTCGGGGAGTGACGGGTGCGCGCCGACCTTTACGCCGTGCTGCTTCGCGAGCCGCACCGTCGATCGCATGTGATTGTAATCGGAGCCGTGGAAACCGCAGGCGACATTGGCAAGCGAGATCAGCGGCATCAGCGCCGCGTCGTCGCCGATGCTGATAGAGGCCGAAGCTCTCGCCCATGTCGCAATTGATGACCGTCATTCGCGTTCTCCCGGCTTGGATGGATTGCGCCGGTTGTCTCCGGCGCTTCGCGTGATGTTCCGGCGGATCAATCCTTCAGGTTGGCGATGTAGCGGAGGCGCACGCGGTCCGCGATGACGGCGAGGATCAGGAGAAGCCCGAGCACCACCGTCTGCAGATACGATTCGATCCGCGCCAGGTTCATGCCGTTCTGCACGAGCACGATGAACAGCGCGCCGAGCACGACGTTCTCGACCCGGCCGAGCCCGCCGCGCAGCGAAACGCCGGCAATGACGCAGGCGGCGATCGATTCGAGCGGCATCGACGCGCCGATATTGGCCTCGCCGGTATCGAGCCTGGCGGTGAGCAGCATGCCGCCGATCGACGCAAGCAAACCAACCAGCACGTAGGTGATGAAGAGGGTCTTCTTGGTGTTGATGCCGGAGAGCTGCGCAGCCTTCGGATTGCCGCCGACGGCGTAGAAGTGGCGACCGAGCGGCGTCCAGTTCACGACGACATAGGTGGCGAGAACCAGGAACGCGGCAACCCAGATCGGCACCGGAACGCCGAGCAGCATGCCGAACCCGAAGAATGTTCCCGAACTCCACCGGCATGCCGTAAACGGGAACGCCGCCGGTCAGGTAGAGCGCAATCCCGAAGCCGACTGACGACATTCCAAGTGTCATGATGAAGGGCGAGACGCCAAACACGGAAACGCCGATGCCGTTGCAGACACCGACCGTCGTGCCCGCAGCGATGCCGGCGAAAGCTCCGACAGCGATTGCAAACATGGGCATGTCCGGAGCGGCGGCATAAGTGGCCGCCATCGCCATCGCGCCGACGACGGAGGTCAGCGCCAGGATCGTGCCGACGGAGAGATCGAAGCCGCCGGTCAGGAGCGCGAGCATCTGACCAAGCGACACGATCGTCAGATAGACGGATTGGCGAACGACGTTGGTGAGATTGCGAACGCGTGAGGAAATTATCCGACATGATCGTGAAGACGATCAACGCCACCACGACGAGGAACGGGAGCACGCCGAGCCGCACGAAGGCGTGCTTCAGCCAATAGTTGGCGCCGCGCCGCGGGCTATTCGTGTCAACGCCGCTCGTGCTCATCAGGCGGCCTTCCTCTCGAAGAACAGCGTCAGCAAATTCTCCTCGGTGATGTCGGCCTTCGCAAGCTCCGCCTGGATACGGCCGCGATGAAAAACGTAGGCGCGATGCGCGAGGTGCAGGATCTCGGGCAGGTCGGAGGAGATCAGCACGATGGCGGCCCCGGCCTCGCAAAGATCGCGAATGAAGCCGTAGATCGCGACCCGCGTGCCAACGTCGACGCCAACGGTCGGTTCGTCGAAAACGAACACATCGACCGGGCGGCTCAGGCTCTTTGCAAGAAGCACCTTCTGCTGATTGCCGCCGGAAAAATGATCGACAGCGCGGTCGATCTTCGGCGGCTGCAGGTTGAGGCGTTTGGCGAGGGTATCTCCGGCGCTTCGCTCCGCCGCTCGGTTAAGGAACATGCCGCGCGCGAATGGCGGCCGCGAGATCGCGGGAAGCGTCATGTTCTCAAGGCAAGAGCGGATCATCATGAGCCCCTCCTCGCGCCGGTCCGGCGGCACGTAGAAGAGGCCATCATTCATGAGCTCGCGCGGCCTGCCCCCGGTCACATCCTTACCTTTGAGAAAAACGCGTCCCGCCGACATCCGCTCGATCCCGAAGGCAGCGCGCATCGCTTCGGATTTGCCCGAGCCAAGCAGGCCCGCGAGTCCGACGACTTCGCCTTTGCGCACCGAAAGCGAAGCGTCGGTTACGCTGCCGGAGCGGGTCGACAGCCCCTCGATCCGCAGGGCTTCCTCGCCGGGATTGGTACGGATGGTCGGAAAAATCTCGCTGATCACCCGCCCCGTCATTAGTCGAACCAACTGGTCCTCGCCCGCCGTTCTGAGCGTCGAGAGTGGCGATGTAGCGACCGTCGCGGAGGACGGTGATGCGGTCGCCGATCCTTTTGATCTCCTGCATGCGATGGGTGATGTAGATCACACCGACTCCGCTGCGCTTGATCTGCTCGATCAGGCGAAACAGCTGCTCTGTTTCCCGCTCGGTCAACGAGGCCGTGGGCTCGTCGAGGATCAGTACCGAAAGCTCGGAGCGAAAAGCTTTGGTGATCTCCACCATCTGCTGCTCGGCGCGGCTCAGATCCTGAACACGCGCGGTCGATTTCAACGGAAAACCCAAGCGTCGCGATGATCTCCTCGGCGCGGCGGCGCAGCGCTTTGCGGTCAAGCAGGCCAGCCCTGGTCGTTTCCGCGCCGAGAAAAATGTTCTCCGCCACGGTCATCTGCGGGACGAGCGAAAACTCCTGGAAAACCGCCGAAATGCCCATCCGCCGCGCCTGATGCACCGACTCGAGCTGGACGGCGTTGCCTCTCAGCCAGATGTCACCGGAGGTGGGCCGATTGGCGCCGGCGAGGAGCGAGATCAGCGTCGATTTCCCCGCGCCGTTCTCGCCGAAAAGCACGTGCACCTCGCCCGCCTTGAGATCGAAATCCACGCGGTCGAGCGCGAGCACGCCGGGATAGCGTTTGGTGAGCCCGGCGGTGCGGATAAGCGGCGCGGCGGCCTCGGAGAGGTCGCCGCGCTGGCTCTTCGCTCTGCTGCATCGTGCGACTGACGCGCAGCGATCCTCTATTCGACGCGGAAGACCGGCGCGTATCCGTCGGGCGCGAGAGTCGACGACGTGTCGAAGTCCTTTGCGTTTTCCTGCGTCACGACAAAGAGTGCCGGGCCGACATGCTTCATGTAGTCCTGGCCTTCGAGGATGCGCACTGCCTGGTCGATGGCAATGCGGCCCTGGATCACAGGGGAATCAGTCGGCGCCGCGAGGATCTGCCCGCGCGTAATGCCTTGGTGGACGCCGGGCGTGTAGTAGTACGCGACGACCTTCACCTGATCGGTCAAGCCACGGTCACGCAAGATGGGGATTGCCGCTTCCGCCGTCACAGCCGTTCCGACGATGTAGTTCAGATCGGGATGCGCCTCGAGCGTGTCCTCGATGAGTTTCGATTGCGCTTCCTTGCCGGTGTCGCCGTATTTGGTTTCGACGACCTCGACGGCGGTGTCCTTTACAGCGCCCAGGAAACCGGTGTTGCCAGCCTCGACCCAGCCGGCGCCAGCCGGTCCGGGAAACCATGCCGCCTTGACGGCATCCGACCCGGCCGGATGCAGGCCGGCGAGGAACTCGCCTGCCTTCGCACCCATCTCACCGAACGACACCAGCGATTTCGCCGAAAGCTCCGGCGAGGAGATGCCGTTGATCACGTCGATGACCGGAATGTTCTTGGCGCGGATTTCCGCGACGAGGTTGTTCATTCCATCGAAGGAGATGGCGCCGATGATCACGGCGTCGGCGCCTGCCGCGACGCAATCCTCGATCTGCGAAATCTGTTTCGGCAGCTCGGTGTAACCGCCGGCCTCCACCAGCTGCATCTTGACGCCCTGCCGCTTTGCTTCCTCGGCGACGCCGTAATCGACGCCGAGCCAATAGGCGTCCTTCATGTGTGGAAACGAAACGCAGAGCTCCCAAGGCTTCGAAGCCTTCTCGAGCGGCACGTAGTCCTGGGTCGTCCGCGGGCTCGCCATGTCGAAGGGCGGATCCCACACCTCGATCGCGTACGGAAACCAATCGGCCGCCACTGCCGGCGTCACCGAAACAAGCAGGCCCGCCGTCAGCGCGGCTCCTCTGAATGAACGCTGCATATCAGATACCCCTCTCCCGTGAACTCGTTCGATGCCGGCACTTGCCGCATCGCGAAAACGCAGTGTCGTGCGGCCTGCCGGTATTGTAAAATTGGAAAAAATGCGCTCCGGTATCGGAATATCCGATGGCGCTGGTTTGGTCATGACCCTGTCTCTGCGGCACCTTCGATATTTCATCGCGGCGGCGGAATCCGGCCAGGTCTCTCGGGCCGCAGTCGAGCTCAGCGTCTCGCAATCGACGATCACGGCGGCAATCCAGCATCTCGAAAGCCAACTCGGAGCAGCGCTTTTCAGCCGCCATCCGCAGGGCGTTTCCCTGACGCTCGAGGGAAGCTCCTTCCTCCAGCACGCACGCAACATCATCGCCTCAGTCAATGATGCGCTCCGCGTCGACCTCGCGCAAAAGGTCAAGGTCGAAGGCAGCGTCCGCGTCGGCGTCACCTACACGGTCGCGGGATATTTTCTGCCACAGCATCTGGCCCGGTTCGGCCGCACGCATCCTGGTGTCCGCCTGAAACTGAAGGAAGCGCAGCGGTCCGCCATCGAGGCGGATTTGGCGGCCGGGCGTCTCGACATCGCGGTCATCCTTACATCCAACATCCGCGATCGTGCAGGCCTCCAATTCGAGACCCTCATTCGCTCGAAACGCCGTCTCTGGCTTCCAAACGACCATCCGTTAATGCAGAGCACGGAGATTCGCCTCGCGGCGATTGCGAAGGAGCCATACGTCATGCTGACGGTCGACGAGGCGGCTGACACGGCGCAGCGCTACTGGGAGCGGACGCCGTATCGCCCAAAAGTCATTTTTCGCACGTCATCCGTGGAGGCAGTTCGAAGCATGGTGGCGAACGGCGGCGGCGTCACGATCCTGTCGGACATGGTCTATCGTCCCTGGTCGCTTGAAGGACAACGGATCGAGACGCGCGACGTGGACGATCCCGTTCCCTCGATGGACGTGGGGCTCGCATGGGGTGGCGGGGCCGAGCTGAGCCCACCTGCGAAAGCTTTTCGCGAGTTCATGGGCCTGACCTTCGGCGGCGGCTCCGGTCCGGGCCATCCAACACCACTGCATTCGTGAGGATTAGGAAACGATGACACCTTCGCAAGATACCGCTCGATCGGCGGCAACAACGGACGATCTCTCACGCCGGCGACAGGCCCGCCTGGAGCGCTTCGCCGATGCGTGGAACGCGCATGACGTCGACACGCTGATGGCGTGCATGGCGGCGGATTGTGAGTTTCTATCCTCCGCAGGACCGGATGCGTGCGGCACAGCCTACAAGGGCCGCGAGGCCGTTCGCGCGGGCTACTCGGCAGTCTTCGATGCATTTCCAGACGCCGCGTGGGCCAATCCCCGCCATATCGTCGCCGGCGACCGTGGATTCTCCGAATGGCGTTTTAGCGGCACCGATCGTCAGGGCGCCCGAGTCGAGGTGGACGGGTGCGACCTTTTCACATTTGATGGCGACCTGATCCGCGTAAAGAACTCGCTCCGCAAGCAAAGGCGTTAGCCTCCTGACATGAAACCCGTTTCCTTCGCCTCGGTCGGCGAGTGCATGATCGAGCTCTCCGCCGGCAAGGGCGACCTTTGGCGGATGGGCTTCGCCGGCGACACTTTCAACACCGCCTGGTACGCGCGCGCGACGCTGCCGAGGAACCGGCGCGTGGGCTACGTGACGGCGCTCGGCGACGACCCGCTCTCCGCCGACATGCGAAAATTCTTCGGCAAGGCCGCGCATCGAGACCGACCGTATCCGCGAGATTCCCGGGCGGCGGCCGGGCCTCTATGCGATCACGCTGAAGAAAGCCGAACGCGCCTTCACGTATTGGCGGGGTGAGTCGGCAGCGCGGTTGCTCGCCGACGACGCAACGTGGCTTGCGAAGGCGCTCTCAGGCGTCGACGTGCTGTATTTCTCCGGCATCACGCTGGCGATCCTCGCCGAGCCGGCGCGAAAGACGCTGTTCGCCGAACTCGAAAGGCGTCGCAAGCAAGGAGCGCGCGTCGCTTTCGATCCAAACTTTCGCCCGGCGCTCTGGCCCGACAAGAAGGTCGCGCGCGCGGCGATGGAGACCGCTTACCGCGTCGCCGACATCGCGCTCCCGACATTTTCCGACGAGTCGCTTTTGTTTGGCGACAGAAGCGTGCGCGAAACAGAGAAGCGCTTGCGCGACGCCGGTGTCGGCGAGTTCGTCATCAAGCTCGGCGACAAGCCCGCAATCGTGTTCGGCGATGGCGTCCATGGAGAAGTCCCGCCGGCGAAGCCGCGAAAAATCGTCGACACCACGGGCGCGGGCGACTCATTCGGCGGCGCCTATCTCGCCGGCCGGATCGTCGGTCTTGAACCCGATCGATGCCGCTCGTCTTGGGCATCTGGTCGCTGCCGAGGTCATCGGCGTCTACGGCGCGCTCGCTAAGATCGACCGCAAGAAGGTGATGCGAGCGCTTAAGCTGAGGCGGAAAGCCTGAAACTCCGCTTCACCCCTCGTAGCGCTTCAGCAGGTCGAGCAGCGCAGGCTTATCGAGCTTGGCGAGTTGTTCGATCGCGTCTTTCGCCGACCGCTTCGCGTCGCTCTTGTGCGCCTTCTTGATTGCTTCGACCCGTTCTGCGATCTCGCGCAGCGCCTGGACGTTATCGCCGGCTGCCCCATCCGCGAGCTCAAGCACAGCATCGGTCAGGATGCCAAGCTGCTTGCCGAAGCTTGCCACCCGCTCCACCACGTCGCGCTCGATCGCCGGCGTGCCGGCGTAGGTCACGTTGACGTTCGGCGAGAACCAGCTCTTCAAGATCCACGTCGCCGCTCGGAAAGTTCCAGGTGAATGGAAACCACGGCTGCATGATCGATGCGGTCATTCCTGCCTCCTCGGGATTTGTATCCTCGGCTCAAAAAGCAAAGAGCCCGGCTCAATGGCCGGGCTCCTCACGTCAATTCGAAGCGCTGTCGCTGTCTATTGCAGCGCCTTGTCCGTCACGTCATGCGTCCAGGCGCCTTCCGGCTGCATGGTGATGATCTTCTGATCGAGCACCATCTTGGCGGTGCGGTCGAACGCGGCCGGGTCGAGCACGCCCTTTGAGTCGGCGACGAGCTTCGCGACCTCGCCCATCATGTATTTCTGATGGTCGAGATCCTGCCCGCCGTTGTCGATGACGATCTGCGCGGCCTCGTCGGGATTGGCGAGCGCGTATTCCCAGCCCTTCATCGAGGCGCGCACGAAGCGGACCATCTTGTCGAAGAACGCCGGGTCCTTGAGGTTGTCCTCGATCACATAGAGGCCGTCCTCGAGCATGTCGTTGCCCATCTCCGTGTAGTTGAAGACCGTCAGGTCCTCCATCTTGAAGCCGGCCTGCGAGCGCCTGGTTCAACTCGTTGTAGGTCATGACGGAGATGCAGTCGGCCTGCTTCTGGATGAGCGGCTGCACGTCAAAGCTCTGCTTCAGAACGTTGACGCCGTCCGCGCCGCCCTCGGTCGAGAGGCCGATCTTGTTCATCCACGCATAGAACGGATACTCGTTGCCGAAGAACCAGACGCCGAGCGTCTGGCCTTTAAGGTCGGCTTCGGTGGCGATGCCGGTGTCCTTCGGGCAGATCATCAGGAGGCCCGACTTCTTGAACGGCTGCGCGATGTTGACGAGCTTCACGCCCTTCTCGCGCGCGGCAAGCGCCGCCGCCATCCAGTCGACGATCACGTCGGCGCCGCCGCCGGCGATCACCTGCTCGGGCGCGATGTCCGGCCCGCCGGGATTGATCGTCACCTCGAGGTTTTCCTCGGCGTAGTAGCCCTTGTCCTTGGCCACGAAGTATCCGGCGAACTGCGCCTGCGTGACCCATTTCAGCTGCAGCGTTACCGCATCGGCCGCGAACGACGCCGGGCTGAAGCGCGAGCCCCGCCGCGAGGGCAAGGGCGCCAACGAGAACCTTTTTCATAGACACCTCCGTTAGGAATTTCACTGTTATTTCAGTATGTTACGCCCGGAACGACGGGTGCCAGAATGTGACGGCGCGCTCGATGAGCGACAGCAACCCATAGAAGATCGACCCGGCCAGCGCCGCCACGGCGATTTCCGCCCAGACCATGTCGATCCCCATGCGGCCGACCTCGGTTGAGATGCGAAACCCCATTCCGACGATCGGCGTCCCGAAGAATTCGGCCACGATGGCGCCGATCAAAGCAAGAGTCGAGTTGATCTTCAACGCATTGAAGATGAAGGGAAGCGCGGCAGGCAGCCGCAGCTTGACGAGCGTCTGCCAATAGCCGGCGGCGTAGGTGCGCATCAGGTCGCGCTCCATCGCCTCGGTCGAGGCGAGGCCGGCGATGGTGTTCACCAGCATCGGGAAGAAGGTCATGACGATCACGACCGCGGCCTTCGACTGCCAGTCGAAGCCGAACCACATGACCATGATCGGGCGCGATGCCGATGATCGGAAGCGCGCTGACCAGGTTGCCGATCGGCAGGAGCCCGCGCCGCAGGAACGGCACGCGATCGGCGAGGATGGCGACGACGAAGCCGGAGAGGCAGCCGACCGTAGTAGCCGAACAGCACCGCCTTGAAGGTCTGGCGGAAGTCGACCGCGAGCGTGGGGAGCCCTGAAACGATTCGCCCCCAGATCTGGCTGGGGGCGGGGAGGAGAACCTGCGGAATTCCGAAGCCACGGACAGCGACCTCCCACAGAAGCAGGATCCAGAGCCCGAAGAAGACCGGAATGAGCACGTTGACGGCGCGGCCGGCGCCGCGGCCGCGCGTTTTCAGCGGCGGCGAGCGACTGCACGAAAACCCACGCCGTCAGCCAGGCGGAGATCACCAGGCACCAATAGCCGAGGCGCACTTCGCCGCCGATGTCAGTCGAGGGCGCGGATCAGCATGAACGCCGCGCCGTGCGCGGCGACGCCGCTCATCAGCAGCTGCCAGCTCGGCCGATAGAGGCTGATCAGTCCCCCGATCGCCAGCATGCCGGCGACGTACATCAGCGGCGACCCCATCACCGCCGGCCCGTCCTTGGCGACGATCAGCACCAAGGCGATCAGCGCCACCGAAACGGCGGGATAGAGGAGCGGCGACGCCTGCTTCTCGGTCATGTGCGGCCCCCATGCGGCTTAGCACGATTCGGTTGACCATGCCGACGATGGTGACGAGCAGCGCGGCCATCGACCGACGCCGCGATCAGCGCCGACAAGAGCTGGATCGTCTGGCTGTAATAGGAGCCGAAGAGGAGCCGCGAGCCGATGCCGGCCGCCGCGCCGGTCGGCAGCTCGCCGACGATCGCGCCGACGAGGCTGATCGCGATCGCCACCTTCATCGAGGCGAAGAGGAAGGGCACGGAGGCCGGCACGCGAAGCTTCCAGAAAACCTGCGACGCGCTGGCGTTGTAGGTGCGCATCAGGTCGAGCAGGATCGGATCGGGCGAGCGCAGCCCCTTCACCATGCCGACGGTGACGGGGAAGAACGAGAGATAGGTCGAGATCAGCGCCTTCGGCACGAGCCCTTTCACGCCGATCGAGGCGAGCACCACGATCACCATCGGCGCGATCGCCAGGATCGGGATCGTCTGCGAGGCGATGATCCACGGCATCAGGCTGCGGTCGAGCGTCGGCGAATGCACGATCGCGACCGCGATGGCGATGCCGAGCAGCGTGCCGAAGGCGAAGCCGAGCAGCGTCGAGGAGAGCGTCACCCAGCCGTGATAGATGAGGCTCGCGTGCTTCCACGGCTTGGCGAGGAAGACGGTCTGATAGAGATCGACCGCCACCTGGTGCGGCGCGGGCAGCGTCGGCTTCGGCTGGTTCATCGTCGCGGCGACGAATTCGGGGAATGTGCGCGTCACCTCCCCTCGCCGGTCGAGATCGCGCTGGAACGGAGAATTCAGCGCGTAGGCGCCGACATACCAGATCGCGATGATGGCGAGGACGAGGACGAGCACGGGGCCGACGCTTCCCGCCATGAGCCGACGATGCCAGCAGGCGATGCAGCGAGGCGCGGGTCGCGGCTGGCCGCAGCGCTCACGTCCCGTCTCCCAGAGGGAGAAGGTGTCGCCGAAGGCGACGGATGAGGGGATGCGAGGCGGCGAGTATGCGAGCTTGACGCGCATCCCCTCACTCGGCTGGCGTCCGCAGCCACCCTGCTCCCTCTGGGATGAGGATTTATCCGCCGCTGAGCGCCACCTCAATCCTCATAACTGTGCCCTGCCCGCAGCCCCTGGCGCACGCGGTGGGCGATCTTCAAAAACTCCGGCGTCTCGCGGATGTCGAGCGTGCGCTCCTTCGGCAGGTCGCTTTCGATCACGTCGATGATCCGTCCCGGCCGCGGCGACATCACCACGATGCGGGTCGACAGAAACACCGCTTCGGGAATCGAATGCGTGACGAAGATCACCGTCTTCTGCGTCTTCGCCCAAAGCTCCAGCAGCTGCTCGTTCAGATGATCGCGCACGATCTCGTCGAGCGCGCCGAACGGCTCGTCCATCAGAAGCAGCGCCGGATCGAACGAGAGCGCGCGGGCGATCGAGGCGCGCTGCTGCATGCCGCCGGAAAGCTGCCAGGGAAATCTGCGCTCGAAGCCGGTGAGATTGACCAGCGCGAGGTTCTTCTCGACGCGCTGCGCGCTCCTGCGCCGGCATGCCCATCACTTCGAGCGGCAGCGCGACGTTCCTGGCGATCGTGCGCCACGGATAGAGCGCCGGCGCCTGAAAGACATAGCCGTAGGCGCGCGTCCGGCGCGCCTCGTCGGGCGTCAGGCCGTTGACCAGAATGCTTCCGCCGGTCGGCTGCTCGAGGTCGGCGATCACGCGAAGCAGCGTGGTCTTGCCGCAGCCGGACGGCCCGATCAGCGAGACGAATTCGCCGCGCTGAACCGTGAGATTGATGTCGGAGAGCGCCGCGACCGGCCCGTCGGCGGTCTGGAATGTCAGCGAGAGGTCGCGGACGTCGATGACGCGAGCGGTCGCTCATCAGCGCCTTGCCCGTTCGGAAACATGCGGTTTGTATCAAGAAATGCCCCACGCGCCCCAAGACATGGAACGGAAACTCTCCCGCACTACATCACGTAACAGGTTCTAGCTCACCACCCTACCGGAGGTCATCCCATGCAGAAATCCACCGGCGCAGACCTGCCAGCTGATCCGGCCGAGCGGCACCTATGACGGAAAGCAGGGCTTTTCGTATTTCGAGGGGATCGCCGCGGAGACTGTCGGCTCGCGCGGCATCTGCATGCACCTGCTCACGATCCCGCCCGGCGGCCGCGCCAAGGCGCACAAGCACGAAAACCACGAGACGGCGATCTACGCGATCTCCGGCGAGACGCATGCCTGGTACGGCGAGCGGCTGGAGAATCACGTGGTCGTGAAGGCGGGCGAGATGTTCTACATCCCCGCCGGCGTGCCGCATCTGCCCGCCAACCTCTGCGACAAGCCGGCGACGGCGGTGATCGCCCGCACCGACCCGAACGAGCAGGAGAGCGTGGTGCTGTTGCCGGAGCTGGAGAAGCTCGTGAATTTTCGAAGAGCGCCGCGTAAGCGATAGCAGCTCTCCCCTCCCCTTGGGGGAGAGGGTGGTCGACGAGGCTCGACCCCGGTGAGGGGCTGCTGGCGCTTCCGCTGCGAGCTGACCTACCAGGCGCCGCAGCCCCTCAGCCGGCCGCTCCGCAGCCACCTCTCCCGCAAGGGGGAGGGGAACTCTGATCCTAAACCCCCGCCGGCATGTTCTTCGGGTCGCGATGCACCGGCTGCGGGGTCGTCAGCGCCTTCCACGACGACAGCGACTGGTGCACCGCCTGGATACGGCGGACGCTCGACGAACTGCCCGCGGCCATCCTCCGACTTCACCTTGCCGTCCTCGAACACGACGTCGCCGCGCGACAGCGTGTAGCGCGGCAGGCCGGTCACCTCGATCCCCTCGAAGACGTTGTAGTCGATCACCGAGAGCTGCTTCTTGGCGGTGATCGTCTTCTTCTTCTCCGGATCCAAGACGACGATGTCGGCGTCGCTGCCGATCGCGATCGCGCCCTTGCGCGGATAGATGTTCAGGATTTTCGCGATGTTGGACGAGGTGACGGCGACGAACTCGTTCATCGTCAGCCGCCCGGTCTTGACCCCCTTCGTCCACAGCACCGGCATCCGGTCCTCAAGCCCGCCCGTGCCGTTCGGGATTTTTGTGAAATTGCCGACGCCCATGCGCTTCTGCTCGGTGGTGAAGGCGCAATGGTCGGTCGCCACCACCTGCAGCGAGCCGGAGGCGAGCCCCGCCCACAGCGAATCCTGGTGCTTCTTGTCGCGGAACGGCGGCGACATCACGCGCTGCGCGGCGTGATCCCAGTTCGGGTTGAAATACTCGCTCTCGTCGAGCGTCAGGTGCTGGACGAGCGGCTCGCCCCACACGCGTTTGCCGAGCGAGCGCGCGCGGCGGATCGCTTCGTGCGCATCCTCGGAGGAGACGTGCACGATATAGAGCGGCACGCCGGCCTGGTCGGCGATCATGATGGCGCGGTTCGCCGCCTCGCCCTCCACCTCCGGCGGACGCGAATAGGCGTGGCCCTCCGGCCCGGTCGTGCCGGCCTCCATGTATTTCTGCTGCAGCCGCGCGATGACGTCGCCGTTCTCGGCATGCACCAGCGGGATCGCGCCGATCTCGCCGCAGCGCAGGAACGACTGATACAGCTCGTCGTCGTTCACCATCAGCGCGCCCTTGTAGGCCATGAAATATTTGAAGGTGTTGACGCCGCGCTTCACGACCTCGGGCATCTCCTTCCACATCTTTTCGCCCCACCAGGTGACGGCGAGATGGAAGGAGTAGTCGCTGTTCGCCTTGCCGGCTTTCTGGAACCAGTCCTGCAGCGCTTCGACCGGCGACTGGTTGGCGCCCGGCAGCACGAAATCGACCACCATCGTGGTGCCGCCGGAGAGCGCCGCGCGCGTGCCGGACGAAAAATCCTCCGCCGCCGTCGTGCCCATGAACGGCATTTCGAGATGCGTGTGCGGATCGATGCCGCCCGGCATCACGTAGCAGCCGGAAGCGTCGAGGACGTGATCCGGCGCGACTTCGAGCTTTTCGCCGATCGCGACGATTTTTCCGTGCTGGACGAAGACGTCGGCCTTGTAGGTGACGTCGGCGGTGACGACCGTGCCGCCCTTGATCAGTTTGGACATTTTTACTCCCCGCAGTTCAAACAAACCGGACAGCGATGCCAGCAATTATGGCAGTCGGATCATTGCTCATATGCCCCGCAGGACGCAACGAACGTTTGAAGATTGGCGACCCCCTCCGGGCTCTGCGGCACCACGATCTCGCCCTTTCCCGTTGCGATTGTGACCTTCGGATTGTCTTTGAGTTTCTGGAGCCAGGGCTTCGGATCCTGAACCGCGTAGAATTTCAGGTTCCAGCTTGCGTTCAATTCGCTGAAGTCGATCTCGTACGGGTGAAAGTCGATCGAGCCGGAAGCTGCCGAAGCAACAGAACGAGCCCTGTTCGAGATCAGCCAGTTTCCGAGCGTGGAATCGTCGAAATCGTTCAGCCACATCGTGAGCTGGGCGTAATCGCCGCATATGAATTCGACGACCGCGCAATCGCCTGCCGCTTCCACGTCGCAGAGGGGATAGTAGAAGATGATGCTGGGTGCGCCGGTGTCGGTTTGAGATACGAGCGAGGCAAGCGGGTCGGCGTTGGCAGGGCTTGATCCCAACCCGAGCAGAATGGCTGCGGCAGCGAGCGTCATGCCGCTGATCCTCATTTCTCGATGTCCATCGACCTGATCAGCCCGTCGCGGATCACATAGACATGCCGGACCGTCTCGTCTGCGAGCAACTTGCCTGCCCGGTCGCGCACGACCTGGTGAACTGTCAACGATCGTGCGGTTATCGACGTCACCTTGGAAACCGACCGGCTCGACATGCGGATCGATGGCCGCCCATTGCCGCGTCCAGTAGTCGCGGACACCCTCGCGTCCATTCACACGCCCACCCTCCCAGCCGTTCGGCCAGTCGACATCCGGGTGCATGAGAGCTAATACCGCCTCCATGTCGCGAGCGTTGAAGGCCGCGTAGGTTCTTTCAAGGATTTCGCGGTCGTTCGACATCTACGCCACGATCTCCTCCGTTTCGCCTCTACCACTTCGTGGAACGGTTCTCGCATCTACCACGCAGAAGCGAGCCCGCAACAGCCGAGGACTCAAGCGACACTCGGATCAGAACACGGATAGTACGCTTCCATTGAGCTCGACCAAGGCCGTGCCCTCGATCACAGCGGCGGGCGTGTGCTCCTCGTCCCATTCGGTCTGATACTCGACGACAATGACCGGAACTTTCGCGGAGCCACCTTGAGGCATACCTCCCCACCGGTCAGCGAGCACGCCGCGGATGCGGACCTTGTCCCAGATCTGCGAAGCGTCCGACGGCTGGCTGGCTTCCGGATCGGATTCGTCCAATCCATTGCCCCGATGCTGCGCGAGTTCGGCGGCGATCTGCGGGCGGAGCCGCTCATAGATCGGAGCGATTTCGCGCGCCGCCGCAAGACAATCGGGGTCGGGAGCAGAGCGCCCGCCGGACACCGCCAATTCAATGCTGCCGGCGCTCGAAAGAGTGATGCGCCCGCGCCAGTATCCCTTCTTCCTCTCAAGCTGCCCGAGTACCGGCGTCCTCGAAGGGATCGCTCTTGAAAAAGCCCAGCATGTGCCTCAGCTCACGATCTCCGCCGTCTCCACCACGGCGTGGAACAGCACGTCCGCCCCTGCCGCCGCCCATTCCGGAAAAATCTTTTCGTCCTCGTTATGGCTGATGCCGTCGACGCAGGGGCAAAAAATCATCGAGGTCGGCGCGACGCGCGCGATGTAGCAGGCGTCGTGGCCGGCGCCCGAAACGATGTCGCGATGCGAGTAGCCGAGCCGCTCGGCGGCACGGCGGACGGCGGCGACGCATTCTTTGTCGAACTCCACCGGCGCATAATAGAAAACCTCCTTCACCTCGGAGGTGAGCTTTCCGTCCGCGCAGATTTTTTCCACCGCCGCGGTGAACGCCGCCTTCATCTCCGACAGCGTCGCGTCGTTCGGGTGGCGGAAATCGATCGTCATCTCGACCGAGCCGGGAATGACGTTGCGCGAACCGGGATAAGGCTTCAGCACGCCGACAGTACCGACCGCGTGCGGCGCGTGTTTTAGCGCGATCTCGTTCACCGCCTGCACCAGCTTCGCTGCGCCGAGCAACGCATCGCGACGGCGCGGCATCGGGGTCGAGCCGGCATGGCTCTCGAAGCCGGTCAGCTTCACGTCATACCAGCGCTGCCCCTGCCCGTGCGTGACCACGCCGATGTCGATGTTTTCAGCCTCGAGGATCGGCCCCTGCTCGATGTGAAACTCGAAGAAGGCTTTCAGCGGTCGTTTGCCCACCGGCTCTCCGCCGACATAGCCGATGCGTTTCAGCTCCTCGCCGAACGCCTTACCCTCAGCGTCCTTCAGCTCGTAGGCGTAGTCCTGCGTGTAGACGCCGGCGAAGACGCCTGAGGCGATCATGGCGGGCGCGTAGCGCCCCCCGTTCCACTGCGACTACGGCTTCAATATTCGTCTGGGATCAAACGTCTTTCTCAACTTCAGCTGCGTCATCCTCGATGTCGTCGAGGTCGTGATCGCGGACGGAGCCCAGATCGGTCCGGCGGTGCAAATCTACGCCGCCGATCATCCGCGCGATCCGATACAGCGTCGCGGGGGGCTGGAATTCGGGCGGCCGGTGCGCGTCGGTCGCAATGCCTGGATCGGCGGTGGAGCGATCATTCTGCCGGGCGTCACCATCGGCGACGACGCGCTCGTCGGTGCGGGCAGCGTGGTGACGCGCGATGTGCCGGCCGGCGCCACCGTGTTCGGCAATCCTGCACGGCTGAGGAGTCAAGGCTGAAACGCGGTGACCACCAGCGCTGCGGCGCTGCCCGTCAACCGTTTGCGCATCAGGTGGATCGTATCCATGATACGGCCAAGCGTATGATCCCGAGAAGCAGCAGACTTTTCGGGATCATGCGACCGCCTAGATGCGTGAAACGAAATCGTTATTGGTCCGAGGCGATTTCGTCTTAGGTAGGATTTCTCGAGGTGTCGCATGCACGCGCGATCACGATCACGCGCCCGGACGCTCCCTGGTGTGATTTGACGGACATGTTCCCTTCTTTCAGCGTGCAGGCCGTTCCCGGTGGAGGACTGTCGCCCCGCACGCGCGGCAACGATCCTGCTTCGGCTCGGTCCGCACGCGCGTTTGTTCTAACACAATCTTGACCACACCCGCGCTGGGCGAAGGCGATTTGAGGGATGAAGGCGGTGGAGACGACCATGACGGCGGCGATTGCAAGGCTTTTGAGAATTTGCATGTGAACTCCTTCAACCCGCAAGTTGTCGATCCACGGTGATGAGAGCAATTCAGCCCGATGGCCTAGACACCGATTGAACTCTTTCAACGGAACCGGAAAGCCCACGCGACTCAGCACGCTGGGAAAGCAGGCGAGAGCATTCGACCCGCAGGTCTCCGACGGATGCGGGTGACCCGACGCATGAACTAAGGCCGGTTGGGAGCTTCGGCCTGGCGCGGGGGTTCGTGCCAATGCGGCGAAAAGGCCGCGCGGTGGATGGCGTGAGCAACAGTTGGGCGGCGCACTAGGCCAAGACTTCTAGGCCCCGTGAGCGCAGGTCTTGCGGCCCGGGAATGCCAGCGCGCCGTGAGCGACGTGCCGCAGGCACGCACTGCAACCGCAACTGGAACAAGCGGGCGCGGGCTGGTACCCTCGGTCCTGCTTGACCTTTCACAGAACAACAAAGACCAGGGAGGAAGTCATGCGATCAAGTCCATGGATCAGCATTCTGCTCGTGGTGAGTGCAGGCCTCGCGGCACAAACTGCCGCGGCGGGCCCGCAGGAGGACGTCGCGGCGGCGGGCCAAAAATGGGGGACGGTCTTCGCCGATAACAACCCCGAAACCATGACGGCGCTTTATGCCAAGGACGGCGTGCTCTGGGGCACGCTTTCGCCGACGGTGCGGTCGGACCCGGGCGCGGTGAAGGCCTATTTCGTCGCCGCCTTCCAGGCGTTGCCAAAGGCCACCGTCAAATTCGGAGATCAGTTGATCCGGGTTTACGGCGACACAGCGGTCAACACCGGCTACTACACATTCTCGTTCACCAAGGACGGGGAGACCAAGTCGATCCCCGCCCGCTACAGCTTCACCTATGTGAAGGACGGCAACGACTGGAAGATCGTGGACCATCACTCGTCCTCGATGCCCGCGCCTGCGGCCGCAGCGGCACCTGCACCAGCACCAGCACCAGCACCAGCGGCCACAGCCGCACCTCCGCCTGCAGCGGCACCTGCGCCTGCACCGGCGCGGTGAACGGGCGCGCCTGACGTTGTCCGGCGCGACATAGTTTGCGCCCATGTCTCGACCGCCGATGGCCCGCGCGCCGACAGCGCGTGGGCCGCTAGGCGTCCGGTTGCCGCAGGCCGAAGAGCTGATCGAAGGCGTCAGGCCAAAATATCTGCTTGTTCTGATCGCAGATGTGAACGCCGGTCCAGCCAAGGCCCATGAGGTCGGCGGCCTTGAACACGGCGCCTGCGGCGGTGATCCGAACGAATTCCGAATGATCGCCGTCCGGGTGTTCACCGTGGACGGTAAATATCATGCGCCGACCTTTCCTGGCCGGCGACTATGCGCCTCCACGGTTGATTCCGCCACGACATAAACTCACGTCGGGCCGACGTCGCGTCGCCTCCACGCTGCCGCGTTAGCGGGGACTCCGTTGCCAAGGCTTGACCGGCGGGCGTCAGGCTTGGATCACTGTGCCTGCGCGGGACCGGCCCGCCGTCCTCTCCCCGTGTGGCTCGTACGGGGAGAGGGGCAAGCCGAGAGCGCCGCACCGGACGCCGATCGAACAAGGATGGAAACCGCATGGCCGCCGCAACGCCGATCGAAGGCGAATACGACTACATCATCGTCGGCGCGGGCTCGGCCGGCTGCGTGCTGGCGAACCGACTTTCCGCCGACGCCGGAGTGCGCGTGCTGCTGCTCGAGGCCGGCGGCATGGACAACTGGATCTGGTTCCACATCCCGGTCGGCTATCTCTTCTCCATTGGCAATCCGCGCTCGGACTGGATGTTCAAGACCGAGCCGGAGGAAGGGCTCAACGGCCGCAGCCTCAATTATCCCCGCGGCAAGGTGATCGGCGGCTCCTCCGCCATCAACGCCATGATCTATATGCGCGGGCAGGCCGCCGACTATGATCACTGGCGTCAGCTTGGGCTTTCCGGCTGGGGCTGGAACGACGTGCTGCCGTTCTTCCGGCAGCACGAGGATCATTTCCTCGGCGCCAGCGACGCGCCACGCGGTCGGCGGCGAATGGCGCATCGAGGCGCCGCGCGTGCGCTGGGACATCCTCGACGCTTTCCGCGACGCCGCCAGCGAGGCCGGCATCAAGCCGATTCCCGATTTCAACACCGGCGACAACGAAGGCTCGTGCGTCTTCCACGTCAACCAGAAGCGCGGGCGGCGCTGGTCGGCGGCGCGCGGCTTTCTCAAGCCGGCGCTCGGCCGGCCGAACCTGCGGCTCGAAACCCAGTGCCTGGTGGAAGGCATCGTGTTCGACCGCAAGCGTGCCGCCGGTGTGCGCTGGCGGCAGAACGGCGAAAGCAGATCGGCGCGCTGTCGCGGCGAGGTGATCCTCGCTGCCGGCTCGATCGGCTCGGTGCAGATCCTCAAGCTGTCCGGCGTCGGTCCCGCCCGCGAACTTGCGGAGTCCGGCATCGCGTCGGTGCTCGACCGGCCGGGCGTCGGCGAGAACCTGCAGGATCACCTCCAGCTTCGGCTCATCTACAAGATCGCGGGCGTCAAGACGCTCAATGCCGCCTATCGCTCACGCGTCGGCCGCGCCCGCATGATGTTCGACTATGCGCTGTTCCGCCGCGGTCCGCTCACCATGGCGCCCTCGCAGCTCGGGCTGTTCACGCGCTCCGACCCCGCGCGCGAGCGCGCCAATATCCAGTTTCACGTGCAGCCGCTGTCGCTCGACAAGTTCGGCGATCCGCTGCACGAGTTTCCCGCCTTCACCGCGAGCGTGTGCAATCTGCAGCCCACCAGCCGCGGCTTTGTGCGGCTGCGCTCGGCGGACCCCGCCGACAAGCCTGTATCAAGCCGAACTATCTCTCGACCGACGAAGATCGCCGCGTCGCTGTCGATTCGATCCGCGTCGCCCGCCGGATCGTCAAGGAGCCCGCCCTCGCGAAGTACCATCCGGTCGAATATCTTCCGGGGCAATCCGTTGGCGATGACGACGCCTCCCTGATCAAGGCCGCGGGCGACATCGGCACCACGATCTTTCACCCGGTCGGGACCGCCAAGATGGGACGCGAGAGCGATCCCATGGCGGTGGTGGACGAGCGCCTGCGCGTCATTGGGCTCGAGCGCCTGCGCGTGGTCGACGCCTCGATCATGCCGACGATCTCGTCGGGCAACACCAACGCGCCCACGATGATGATTGCGGAGAAGGGCGCGGCGATGATCCGCGAGGACCGGCGGAGCAGGCGGGTGTAATGGCCGATCTGGGCGCTGCTTGGAGATTCTCTGGAGATTTATTGAATAGGGTATAAGGGCTGCGCTGGGTCAGCCGGTCACCCTAACTCGGAGTTCGGGGTGACAACCCCGAAAGATTTGTTGACGGAAATGATTGCGCGAAGCCCGTCTCATCGGGCAACAGGAACGCACCAAACACGATGATTGTGGGTCCGGGCGCTTCGGCGCGGGGGCCTCGATGACTTCAGGGACAAGGACGACGTAATGAAGCTGGTTCGACGGGTCCGGGCGCTCCTGCTGACGCCGCGGTCGGAATGGAAGGTGATCGAGCAGGAGCCGAAGACGCCCTCCGATCTGTTTATCGATTATGTCGCCATCCTCGCAGCCATCCCGGAGGTTGCTCGCTTCATCGGCCAATCCTTCATCGGGGACTATGCGCCGATCGTACCCAGCCTGGTGCGCATGGTCGTCGTCTATCTGTTGACCTTTGTGATGGTCTACATCATCGCGTGCGTGATCAATGTGCTCGCGCCGAGATTCGGCGGCCGGAAGAACTTTGACAACGCGCTCAAGCTGTCGGTCTACTCGCACACGCCGCTGTGGCTTGCGGGCATTTTCCTGCTGATCCCGGGCCTGAACTTCCTGCTCATCCTGGGTGTCTACGGTCTCTACCTGTTCTGGATCGGATTGCCGCTGCTGATGCAGGTGCCGGATGACAAGGCGCTGCCTTACGCGGCGGTCGCGACCGGCTGCGCGCTCGTTCCCGCGCTGGTGCTGGCGATCTTGTAAGGAGTCGCGCTTACGGCAGCGCTTTCAAATGCCGGATCGGGCGGCCGGGCGTGAGCGTCGCTGCCGCCGCGACGACGAGCATTGGCGTCGATGCCGTAGTGCCGATAGAGGTCGGCGATCGTGCCGGTCTGGCCGAAATGCTCGACGCCGAGCGGCCGCATGCGATGGCCGTGCACCGCGCCGAGCCAGGCGAGCGTCGCCGGATGGCCATCGAGCACCGTGACCGATGCCGCAATGCGGCGGCACGTCGGCGAGCAGCCTCTCGATATGGCTAGCGGGCATGGACGAGGCCGCGCTCGCGCGCGCGCTGCGCCGCGGTCCAGCCGGCGTTGAGCCGGTCCGCCGAGGTCACGGCGAGCAGCCCGACGTCGCGCCGGTCCTCCGCCATCAGGCCGACCGCCTCGATCGCCTCGGGCGCGACCGCGCCGGTATAGGCGACGACGACCTCGGCAGTTCGGCCCGGGCTTGCGCAGCCAGTAGGCGCCGTCGACGATCGCCTGCGCGCGAGCTCCGGCGTCATCGCGCGCTTCGGCTGCTCGATCGGGCGCGTCGAAAGCCGCAGATAAACCGAGCCGCCGGTCTCGTCGCGCAGCCAGGTGCGCTCGTCGGCATCGCCCTCGCCGGCGCGCTGGATGTAGTCGAACGCCAAGCGCAGGATCACCGCGAGCTCGTCGACGAAGGCCGGCTCGAACGCCGCAAGCCCGTCCTGCGCCATGCCGATCAGCGGCGTCGCGATCGACTGATGCGCGCCGCCCTCCGGCGCCAGCGTCACGCCCGACGGCGTCGCCACCAGGATGAAGCGGGCATCCTGGTAGCAGGCATAGTTCAGCGCATCGAGGCCGCGCTGGATGAAGGGATCGTAGAGCGTGCCGATCGGGATCAGGCGCTCGCCGATCGATCGAATGCGAGAGCCCGAGCGCCGACAGCAGGATGAACAGGTTCATCTCGGCGATGCCGAGCTCGATGTGCTGGCCCTTCGGCGAGAAGTCCCAGTTGAACGTGGAGGGAATGCGCTCGCTCTTGAACGTGTCGGCGAGCTTTTCGCGCGCGAACAATCCGCGGCGGTTGACCCACGGTCCGAGATTGGTGGACACCGTGACGTCGGCGAGGTGGTGACGATCCGGTCGGCGAGCGCAGGGAGCCGTCGACGGCGGGCAGCCGGTCGAGGCTCCGACGCAGGGCTCCGATCACGCGGTCGTTGAGCTGGCCGGGCGCGGCGGACGTCCACAGGGTTCCCTGCGTCGTCGAGATGGCCGCACGGGCCACCAGTTCCTCATCCCCCATCGACTCGGCGACGTCGATCGCCTCCTCGACGGTGCGGGTCAGCTCGGGCCACTGCGCCGCCCAGCGAGCCGCCTCGACGAGCCCCATCAGGACGTCGTACCGCTCTGCCGGAGTCGCCGCCGGATCCTGGTCCAGTGAGTCGATCGCCTGCCGGAGAAGCTCCATTGCACGGTCGTGCGCGTGCAGGCGCCGGGCCTCCTCCGAGGCGGCGACTGCCGAGCGCCAGGCCCGGCGTGCGTACGACGGCCCGGCCTCCCGCCAGTGCCACGCCTCCTCCGACTCCCGGCCGTCCTGGTCGGACAGGGCCTCGGCCACTCGGGCGTGGGCACGAGCCCGGCGAGAGGCCGTCAGACCAAGCCGCAGGGTGTCGCGGACCAGCGCGTGCGCGAACAAGAACCGGTCGACGCCGTCCTCCCTCACCAGGCCGGCCGCCTGGGCCGGCTCCACCACGTCGAGAAGGTCGTCCTCGTCGATGCCGGTGACCGCGGCCAGGGTCGGGCTGTCGAACTGCCGACCGATCAGGGCTGCCGATCGCAGCGCACTCACGGTGTCCGCGGGCAGTCGGGCCAGCCGGCGCTTCAGCACCTCCGCGACCGCAGTGGGCGGATTGTCCTCGCCGAGGAGGCTGCCGAGGTCGGCACGCTCACCGGCCAGCCTGGCGTACTCGACGAGAAAGAACGGGTTGCCGTCCGTGCGTGCGCGGAGTTCCTCGGCCTGCCGGTCCGACGGTCGGTTGTGGGACACGGTCTCGAACACCTCGGCGACCGCGTCGGCCGGGAGGCCGTCGAGCTCGAGGCGGAGGGCGTGGCGCCGGGCGAGGACTTCCGCGACGTCGGCAAGCTCTCCGGTTGGCTCTGGATGCGCCCGCCAGGTGGTGAGCACCATCAGGCGGTCGTCGTCCGCGGTCTCGGCGAGCAGCCGAAGCACGCGGAGCGTGGAGGTGTCGGCCCAGTGCAGGTCGTCGATGACGAGGAGCAACGTTTTGTCGGCTGCGGCGCCACGAATCGTCCTGGTGATCTGTTCCCAGGCGCGGAACTGCGCGCCCTCGTCCTCGCCATCCTGGTACGCCGGCAGTTCCGCGCCCAGCGCTTCCAGAACGGTCGCCCATGGCCACAGCGGCGGCGCGCCGTCGTCCTGGGAGCATCGGCCGATCAGGACCTGGGTCCGGCCGATCTGCCTCGCGTGTGCGACGAGCTCGGATGCGAGCCGGCTCTTGCCGATGCCGGGCTCTCCGGTCAGCACGGCGTACGACGGGGTGCCGTCGTCGGCGGCCTGGAGCGTTCGAGTCAGCGCCGCGAGGTCGCGGTCGCGTCCGACCATCGGCCACGACGTGACGGGGTCCACCCGTGGAGGCGATGCGGGCCTAGGCTCGGGCTCGGGCACAGCCGATTGCTCGAGACGACGCCAGCCCCTCGGGCGGCGGCATCCAGTCCAGCGCAGGATCCTGCTGAAGCACCGCTTTCTGGAGGTCTCGCAGCTCCCCGCCGGGCTCCAGCCCGAGCTCGTCGGCGAGTACCTCGCGTACCTGCCGCAGCACGTCGAGGGCATCGGCCTGCCGCCCTGACCTGGTCAGCGCCAAGGCCCGCAAGCCCCACAGGCGCTCGCGAAGCGGGTGTGCGGCGGTCATCGCCTCCAGCTCGGCGGCGATCGTCCGATGGTGGCCCAGCGCCAGCTCGGCGACAGCCCGATCCTCGAGTGCGACCAGTCTCAGTTCCTCGAGCCGGGCCCGCTCCGCCACCGCCGGGGCCGCATCCTCGAGCTCGCCGTACGGCGTTCCGCGCCAGAGTTCCAGGCAAGAGTGCAGCTGGGACGCCGCGTCGCTCAGGTCGGCGACGGAGAGCAAGCTCGGTGCGAGGGGCGACGCTTTGAGCCGGCGGTGCTGCTCGGACACGGTCCGCTCGAACAGCTGGGTGTCCACCTCGGCGTCGGAAACCCGGAGCGCGTATCCAGGTGCGACGGTGACCAGCACGGTCGCGGGGGCACGTCGCTCCCGCTCTGGTTCGATCACCCGCCGCAGGCCGGAGACGTAGGCCTGCAGGGTTGCGGTCACGCCCGGCGGCGGCCCGTCTCCCCACAGCAGGTCGACGATCGCGTCGACAGACACCGGCCGACCCTGGGACAGCGCAAGCGCAGCGACCAGGGCCCGCTGCTTGGGCGTCCCCAAGTCCACCGCGCGCCCACCCAGCCGCACCTCGATCGGTCCGAGGACTGCCACCTCCACGCATCGCAGCATAGGCAAGGACGGCTCCCAACACCCGCGCGCTCCAAGTCAAGTCCCAGTCAACGCCAAGCGACTCACGTCAAGGTCGGTCCAACAACAGGGCACCGACAAGGACTGACCCTGACGGAACGAAGGAGCTTGACCATGACCATGGAGCTGAGTCTCGAGCCGCTGCCAGCCCAGCCGCCTACCTGCGCGGTCTCTGCGGTGGCAACCTGCACCTGCCCGGCGACCCCGGCTACGACGCCGCCAGACTCCCTTGGAATGTGGCGGTCGACCAGCGTCCGGCTGCCGTGGCTTTCCCACGGACGGCCGCGGAGGTCGGCGCGGTGGTCCGCGTCGCAGCCGAGGCCGGTCTACGGATCGCCCCGCAGAGCACCGGTCACAACGCGGCGCCACTTGCCGCCCGAGGCCTCGACGACGTGGTGCTCGTACACACCTTTCACCTCAACATGGTGATCTCCGACCCGACCCGCGGAATCGTTCGGGTCGAGGGCGGCGCCATCTGGGAACCGGCCGTCGACGCGGCCGCAACCCATGGGATGGCGGTACTGCACGGTTCCGCGCCGGACGTCGGCATCGCCGGCTACTCGCTGGGCGGGGGGATCGGCTGGTACGCGCGCAGGCTCGGCCTGGCCACCAACAGCCTGACCGCGGTGGAAGTGGTCATCGGCGACGGCACGCTCGTGCGCGCGGACGCCACCGCCAACCCCGAGCTGTTCTGGGCGGTTCGCGGCGGTGGCGGCAACTTCGGCGTGGTCACTGCGCTGGAGTTCCGCATGTATCCGATCGCGACGGCGTACGCCGGCATGCTGATCTGGGACATCAACGACAGCGAGAAGGTGTTGCGGGAATGGGCGGCCTGGGGACCCTCGGCTCCGGACGACGTGACGACCGCGTTCCGCATCCTGCGGGTGCCTCCGGTGCCGGAGATGCCTGCCCCGCTTCGCGGCCGCTCGCTTGCGGTGATCGACGGGGCCGTGCTCGGGTCCGACGAACGCGGGCAGGAACTGTTGCATGGCCTCCGCGCACTGCGCCCCGAGATCGACACCTTTGGCCGGGTCCCGGCCAAGTCGCTTGTGCGCCTGCACATGGACCCAGAGGGTGGTGCCCCGTTCGTGTCTGACACCGCGATGCTTGAATCGCTCCCCGACACCGCGATCGACGCGTTCCTCTCCGAGGTGGGCCCTGGGGCGACGACCTCGCTGCTGCTCGCCGAGCTCCGACAGCTGGGCGGCGCGCTCGGCCGTCCGCACGAGGGCGGCGGGGCGCTCACGCATCGCGATCATGGGTGTGCTGGTGTTCGGGGTGAGCCTCGGTCTGCTGCCGACGTCCGGTGTGGATGGTGGGTTCGAGGTGTGGGTGCTGCCGGTCGCCACGCTGCTGATCCGCCCGTTCGGGGTGCTGGTGCAGGTGGTGCGCGGCGCGATGGTGGGTGCGCTGTCGGCGCCGTATGTGAAGGTGGCGCGCAGCAAGGGCGCCAGCGAGAAACGGGTGGTGTTCGGGCACGCGCTGCGTAACGCCACGACCCCGGTGTTGACCGTCGCCGGCGATCTCACCATTGGTTTGGTCAACGGGGCGGTGGTGGTGGAGACGATCTTCGGGTGGCCGGGTATCGGCAAGCTGATGATCGACTCGATCCTGCAGCGGGACTTCGCCGTGTTGCAGGCCGCGGTGCTGCTGACCGCGGTCACGATCTTCGTGCTGAACATCGTCATCGACATCTGCTACGCGCTGATCGACGCGCGTGTCCGCCAACCGGTCGCGGCATAGGAGCCTGACAATGACCGCAACAGCCAACTAGTCCACTGACGTGCCAGCTGTGAAACGTGGCCGGCAGAAGTGGTGGCAGCTGCTCGGTAAGGACAAGTTCGCGGCCGTGGCCGCAGTGATCCTCGGTCTGGTGGTGCTGACGGCGCTGCTCGGACCGTGGTTGATCGGGGACCGGGCGACGCGGCAGGACCTGCGGGCGTCACTGCGGCCACCGTCGTTCGACCACGGTTTCTTCGGGTTGCTCGGCACCGACGTGTTGGGCCGCAGCGTGCTGGCCCGGCTCGTCGAGGCGGCGGGGACGACGTTGTCGGTGGCGGTGCCGGCGGTGCTGTGCTCGCTGGTGGTGGGGTCGGCGCTCGGCATGTGGGCCGGCTACCACGGCGGCTGGCGGGAGAGCCTGGCGATGCGGGTCGCGGACGTGATCCTGTCGTTCCCGTCGCTGCTGCTGGCGGTGGTGGTGCTGTATGTGTTCGCGCCGTCGGCGGCCAACATCGTGCTGATTCTCGCGTTCGCCAGGATCCCGATCTACCTGCGTACGGCGCGGGCGGAGTCGGCGGAGCTGCGGACGCGGTTGTTCGTGGACGCGGCCCGCACGTTCGGCACCCGGGCCTGGCCGACGATCTACCGGCACCTGCTGCCGATCGTGCTGCCGACGTTGTTGACGGTGGCGACGTTGGACTTCTGTTTCGTGATGTTGTCGGAGTCGTCGCTGTCGTTCCTGGGGATCGGGATCCAGCCGCCGGACGTGAGCTGGGGGTTGATGGTGGCGCAGGGCCGCCAGTACCTGCAGACGGCGTGGTGGATCGCGGTGCTGCCGGGGGTGGCGATCGTGGTGACGACGGTGTCGGCGACGATTCTGGCGGCGTGGGTGCGGCTGGCGACCGATCCGAAGCAGCGGTGGCGGCTGACGATGGCGAAGCGGCGCCGCGGCGGGGTCACGGAGGTGACGGCATGACGGCGGCGCTGTCGGTCGAGGGTTTGACGGTTGACCTGCACACGCCTGGTGGGGTGTTGCGGGCGGTGGACGACGTCAGTTTCACCGTGCACAAGGGACGGACGCTGGCGTTGCTCGGCGAGTCGGGGTGCGGGAAGTCGTTGACGGCGCAGTCGATCGTCGGGTTGCTGGATCCGGTGGCCGAGGTGTCCGGCGGCGCGGTGCGTCTTGGCGGCACGGATGTGCTGGCGTTGAGCCGGGCGGGGCGGCGGGAGCTCGCCGGGCCGAAGCTGGCGATCGTGTTCCAGGACGCGCTCACCGCACTCAACCCGGTGCAGCCGGTGGGCCGGCAGTTGGCCGAACCGTTCCGGATCCATGAGGGACTGTCCCGTCGGGCCGCGCGCGCGAAGGCGGTCGAGCTGATGGCGCGGGTCGGGATCCCGGAGCCGGCGGCACGGTACCGGTCGTATCCGCACCAGTTCTCGGGTGGGATGCGCCAGCGGCTGCTGATCGCGATGGCGGTCGCGTTGGGCCCGGACGTGCTGCTCGCCGACGAGCCGACGACGGCGTTGGATGTGACGGTGCAGGCGCAGATCATGCAGTTGTTGCGGGATCTGCAGACCGAGCGGGACATGGCGGTCGTGTTGATCACCCATGACCTGGCGTTGGTGGCCGAGCGGGCCGATGACGTCGCGGTGATGTATGCGGGGAACGTGGTGGAGACCGGCCCGGTTCGGGAGGTGTTCGACCGGCCGCGGCACCCCTACACGAAGGGGTTGTTGGACTCGGTGCCCGAGCATGCGCGGAAGGGTGAGCCGTTGCCGGCGGTCGGTGGTAGCCCGCCGGAGCTGTCGGCGATCCCGTCGGGGTGTGTGTTCCAGGCCCGCTGCCCGCTCGCCGCTGACCGGTGTGTCGAGGAGCGGCCGCTGTTGGCGCTGGTGGATGACGGTCGGGCCGCGGCCTGCCATTTCTCGGAGGAGTTGACCCATGCCTGAGGTTCTGGCCCCGCCGGTGCTGGCGGCGACCGGGTTGCGTAAGTCGTTCCGGGTCGGCCGCAAGCAGCTGACCGCGCTGGACGGTGTGGACCTGACGATCGGCCGCGGCGAGACGGTCGGGCTGGTTGGCGAGTCGGGGTGCGGGAAGTCGACGTTGGCGCGGGTGTTGTTGATGTTGGCCCGCCCGGACGCCGGCACGGTCCGGTTCGGCGAGGTGGACCCGTTCACGTTGCGCGGCAAGGATTTGCTGGCGTGGCGGCGGCGGGTGCAGATGGTGTTCCAGGACCCGTACGCGTCACTGAACGAGCGGATGACCGCGGCCGAGCTGATCGGCGAGCCGTGGCGCACCCACCGGGACGCGGCGCCGGCGGACCGGGCCGGGCGGGTACGTGAGCTGCTGGAGCTGGTGGGTTTGCGGGCGGGCGACGCGGACCGGTACCCGAACGAGTTCTCCGGCGGGCAGCGGCAGCGGATCGGGATCGCGCGGGCGCTGGCGTTGAACCCGGAGCTGATCGTGTGCGACGAGCCGGTGTCGGCGTTGGACCTGTCGGTGCAGGCGCAGGTGCTGAACCTGCTGGCGGAGCTGCAGCGTGAGCTGGGGGTGTCCTATCTGTTCATCTCGCATGACCTGTCGGTGGTGCGGCATGTGGCGGACCGGGTGTCGGTGATGTACCTGGGGAAGGTGGTCGAGGAGGGGCCGACGGAGGAGGTGTTCGACCGGCCGGTGCACCCGTACACGGCGGCGCTGATGTCGGCGGCACCCCGGTTGTCGCCGGAGGACGGGGAGCGGATTCTGTTGCGGGGTGAGATTCCGTCGCCGCTGAACCCGCCGTCGGGCTGCCGGTTCCGGACCCGCTGCTGGAAGGCGACGGCTGAGTGCGCTGAGCCGCCGCCGGTGGTGTCCAGAGGGGACGGCCACGTCGGACTCTGTCACCATCCACTGTGAGCGGGCCGGCGGCGTCTGGACTGACCGAGCAGCGGAGGCGCTGGGAGCGAAGCGACCTCGCCGAGCAGCGCTGGGAGGGAAGACGCCGCCTCCCTGGGTCCGCTCGGCACCGAGCGGAGCGAGGCCGTAGAACACCATGAGCGTTTGGGGTTTCGCGCTTCTCTGCGCGGTCGTCCTGCTGGGCGCGTTGTTGCAGGTGGCGATCGGGTTCGGGCTCGGGTTGATCGCCGCGCCTGTGGTGGCGCTCGTCGAGCCGTCGCTGGTGCCGGTCGTGTTGCTGGTGTTGGCGTGTGGGGTGACGTCGGCGGTGCTGGTCATGGACGGCACGCATCTCGACCTGCGTGGCACGGGGTGGGCGCTGGTCGGCCGGGTGCCCGGCACGGTCGCGGGCGCGATGCTCGTGGTGGTCCTGCCGGCGAAACCCTTGGCGCTGCTGGTGGTGGTGATGGTGGTGGCCGGGGTGGTCGCGAGCCTGTGGGGGTTCCGGCCACAGCCGACCCCGCGCGCCGTGGTGGTCGCGGGTGCGGTGTCGGGGCTGATGGGTACGGCGACGTCGATCGGCGGGCCGCCGATGGCGATGGTGTGGCAGCGGTTCGCCGGGCCGCGGCTGCGCAGCACGATGGGTGCGTTCTTCCTGGTCGGGTCGGTGCTGAGCTTCGCGGCGTTGGCGGTGTCCGGGTCGGTGGACCCGCACACCCTGCGTTACGCGTTGTTCCTGGCGCCGGCGGCCGCGGTGGGGGTGGTGTTGGCGCGCCCGGTCGGTCGGCGCCTGGATGCGCGGCGGACCAGGATCACGGCGATGGCGCTGGCGTTGACGGGTGCCGCGGTGCTGTTGGTGCAGCAGTTCAGTTGAGCGGGGTCAGGCGCGTAGGACGATCTTCGTGTCCCCCCAGCCCTCCAGCTTGCTTGTCACCCCTTGGTGTCTGGCGAGTTCTTGTAGTCCGGCTACCTGGTTGTCGGGCACGACGATCGCCACCAGCGCCGGCTCGGTCGGGGCGGCGAGTCGGGCGTGCCGAACCTGACGCACTGGTAGATGCCTTGCCCGACGGGGTTGCAGGGTGCTTGGGGGTAGAACTTGTCGCCGGCCTGGACGAACGAGTAGACCCGTTCGTTGTCGGTTGGTTGGAGGGCGACTCGACCGACGGTGGGCAGGCCCGCTGAGATGGTGCCGGTTTGGGGTGCGGTGGGCGTCGTGGCGGTGGTGGTGGTTTCGGGGGCGGGTGCGCCGCTTGCCGCGGGTTGTGCTGGCCGCCCGATCAGGAGTCCCAGCAGGAATCCGATGATGAAGGCGAGGAGGAGTGCGGTGAGTATCCGGGTGGCGACGGCGCGAGCGGCACTCTTTTTCGTGGTGCGCCGTTCATGGTTGTTTCGGGGCGGTGGGGTGATGACGGGTGGGCGGTCGAAGGTGACCCACCGTTGGTAGGCGGCGGCGGTGACCTGGTTCTTACCGTTCGACAGGGCGGCGGCGCTCAGACTCCTGGCCAGGTAGTCCGAGTCGCATTTCGCGATCTGCTCGGTCGCGTGTGCCAGGCCGTCGGTTTGCTGGAGGTCCGTCAGTTGGGGGCCGTAGGTGACGGTCAGCACCCGTTCTGTCAGCTGCTTGCGTGCTGTTCTCTCGGCGAAGGTGGTGATCTTGTTCATCGTGTCCACGTCGAGCGTGGCCCGCAGTTCGCTGCGCTGTTGGTGACCGGACACCGATGTCTCGAGCTGCCCCAACGCCACCAGGAACTCGTCGACTGTCCTGGCGGTGGCCAGGGTGACCGGCGGTGGTGACGGGAGGTACTCGTTGCGGACCGGGGGCTGCTCGTACACCTGTTCACGTTGCGAGGTCTTGTGCAGGAACTGGGTAACGAGGGTGGTGGCCATCCCGGCCCTGGTGCTGGTCGGTTCGCGGCCGGGTGTCAGGTCGACGATGGTGCGGTTCGCGACGCCGATGCCCTCCGGTCGTGCGGGCAGGAACACGATCGCGGGCAGCCGCGAGACGGCGTCCTCGTGCCGGACCTCGTGGGTGGAGAACGACCAGCGCCGGTGCACCCCGTAGTTCCGGTTCAGGTAGTCGTTGGCCGCTCCGCGTAGTGCCCACACCATCGGCAGCCGGTACTCGACGGGACAGCCGATGATGGTCAGCGGGGCGTGGGGTTGGTCGAGCAGCCGTCCGAGCACGGTGCCGATGGCCTGTTCGCACTGTACGGCGAGTGGGCGCATCGTCGCGGCGAGACTGCTGGTGGAGACTTCCGGCAGGTTCGACGGGGTCAGTTTCGCCATCCACTGGTTCGCCGGGGGGTGTTTCTGCCATTCCGGCCAGCTCTCCATGGCGAGGGCCATCGAGACGGTGAGGATTTGGCCGAACCGATCAGCGCGTGTGAGTTGTTGCGCCCGTTCGAGTGTCCGGTGAGGACTCGGCGTAGCACGGCCACGGTGCCGTCACCGAGGTCGATGTAGGACAACGCGTGTGCTGGTCTGTCGGCTCCCTGGAGCCGGATGTGCTCTTTCAGGGAGGCCGACAGGCTTGCCGTGGCTTTCCCCTTGAGCGAGGAGGCGACCAGGTCCAGCTTGCTCGTCGCGTACGAGTCCGACCAGGCGAAGAAGGCCTGGTCGATCAGTTCGTTGGCTCGCGGGTTGGTCATGGCATGCCCACCTTCTGCGCTTCCGGGCCCGTGATCACGCCGGTCATCGCGAGGATGGCGGCCAGCGGTTCCAGCACACGGGTCGGGCGAACTCCGCGCGGGAAGTACATTTCCGGCACTTCGGCGTCCGGGTCGACCGGGACGGCGTCGGTGCCGCTGGCGGAGACGAAGTGCAGTGTGCAGCGGGGGAACGCGTCGAACGGGCGCAGTGCCGCGTGTGCGCCGATGTGGTGCAGGTAGGCGTAGACGTCGCGGCTCTCGTCCTTGATGCGGGTCGCGTTGAGTGGTTGGTCGTCGTGTTGGCGTAGCCAGCGTTCGGCTGGCGGCACGTAGCGGAGCCGGTCGGATTTGGTGACGGCGATCGCGACGGGGAGTGGGTTCGCGCTGTCGGGTCTGTTGCGTAGGCGTTCGACGGCGAGGTCGAAGGAGCGGTTCTCGCTCGGGGCGGCCGGCCGGCCGCCGTCCTGTGGGTCCTCTGACGGGCACACGAAGATGACCGCGCTGGCGCCGATCAGGAAGCGGGTGGCGCGGTTGCGGGCGGCGGTGCTTTCGAAGTCCTCGCCGGCGACGTCGAAGAAGGTGACCGGTCGTTCGCCGCCGGGGCCGCGTAGCAGCAGGATGTCGGCGGCTTCGACGATCCCGGCGTCGGTGCCGGCGAGTTGGCCGCCTTGTTCGAACGGTTCGACGAACCGGTGCCGGAAGTCGGCGTGGCGGCGGAAGTCGAGTGCGGCGACGCTGACGCGGTGTGCGCGCAGGCCGTCCCGGTAGGCCTGTCGGATCATCGCGGTCAGCAGGTGTGTCTTCCCGGAGGCGGGTGCGCCGACGAGGCCGATCACGAGTGGTTCCTGGTAGTCGGCGTAGGTGGCGGGCAGGTAGTGCCGTGGGGTGTCGGCGGACGGGTTCGGGCACTGCCGGTAGCCATGCCGGGCCAGGTCGGCTCGTTTCCCCGGCGGCATCGGCGACACGTCGACCATTTCGTAGGCGTCGTTCACCTCGTCGTAGAGCGCGATCGTCGGGTCGTCCGGCCACGGGAAGTCGTCGGCGCAGGTCGGGCAGCGCACCATTCTCGGGGTGTGCGGGGGTGTGCTCACGCGAGCACCGCCATTCCGATGACGACCACCGCGACGACGAGGATCGTGGCGAGCAACGGCAGCAGGACCCGGGTGCCTGGCCTCGGGGCCGGGTCTGCCGGTGACCGTGTCGCGGTGGGGCGGCGTTTGGTGGCGCAGTGCCGGTCGAACCGGTCGCGGCCCGCCGTGAGGCTGTCGTCCGGGTCGTGTGCCGGGACTGTCCGGTTTTCTGCCCGCAGCATGCGCAGCAGGTCGGCGGGGTAGGGCCGTTGTTCTGCCGGGTTACCGAAGATCGGGTCGAGTACCGCGCGCAGCCGTTCGGGTTCGCCGCCTTGCCCCGGTGGCCAGCCGTTCACGGTGCCGCCCAGGTAGAGGGTGCGGATGAGCTGGCCGGCGCCCCACAGGTCGTCGCGGACGTCGACGGGGCCTGTGCCGGCGAGTTGTTCTGGTGAGCGGGCGGCTGTTCTCGGGGATGTCCGGCGGCGTCGTGGTTCGCCGGCGCGTTCGGCGAGGTCGAAGTCGACCAGCTGCACGGTGCGGCCGTCCCAGCGCAGCGCGGCGAGGGTGACCGCGCCGTGCACGACGCCGGCGGCGGCGGTGGTCTGCAGTGCGCGGAGCAGGCCGACCTGGAAGTTGCGGCGTTCGGTGTCGTCGAGCCGGTCGGCGACGTCCAGTGCCGGTTCGCCGAGGTACTGGTGCAGCAGCACGAACGGCTCTTCTGCGTCCATGTTGTAGGCGGCGAGCCGGGCGAGCTCGGGTGGGTACCGGTCGCCGAGGACCTGGCCGAGGCGGGTACCGGCCCGGATCTCGTTGTCGAGGAGGTCGTAGCGCCACGGTTCGCGGGCTCCCCTGGTTCGCGACACCCATTTGCGGACGAACACCTGCTGGTTGGCGGCGACCACGAGCCGCTGTTCCAGCACGGAGCCGGGGGTGACGAACTCCGCCCGGTCGGTCAGTTCGACCGCGAGCAGTGCCCCTCGGACGGTGCGGCAGCGCACGGACCGTGTCGTGGTGGCCACTAGCGCCCCCCGCCGAGGACCTGGCGCACGGACTCGGTGCGCAGTGGCACGAGCCGCAGCGCACCGATCAGTTCGCCGTCGTGGCTCCAGGTGATGCCCGGGTCGCCGGCGAGCTGCTGGTGCGCGGCGTCCTGTTCGAGGATGCGCCGCACCTGTCGTGGCGCGAACCGGACCAGGACGGGTGGTGACGCGGTGCTGAGGTAGCCGAGCTGGCCGCTGCGGCACAGTTGGGTCATGTCGCCGTCCACTTCGACGCGCAGGGCCGCGACCGCGGACTTCTCCGACCAGATCCGGGCGGTGAACGCGTCCCGGGCGGCGGGGTCGCGGCTGAACGGGGGCGCGGTCAGCAGGCCGCGTTGCCGGACGTGCCCGCCGTATTCGCCGAGCAGGAGGTCGAGTCGTCTTGCGTAGACGCCGGGCGCGGCCCGGTGGGCGGTCTCGGCTACCGGCCAGGCCGGTTCGAGCGCGCCGCGGCACAGGTCGACGAGGTCGGCGCGGATGACGTCGGACAGTTCCCGGGGTACGGGCCGGATGACGGCCAGCTCGGGGCGTGTGTCGAGGGCGTCGGTGGCGAAGAGCCGGTGGCCGGCGTCGTCGAGGGCGCCGGCGATCTCCTCGACGGCGGCGGCCACGGCCTCGGCGGCCGCGGCGATCGCTCGACGGCGCCGCATGGGCTGCCATTCGCGGGCCGTGGTGTCCTCGGTGAGGCGGGTGAGCTCGATGAGGGTGCCGAGCACGGTCTCCACGTGGAGTGCGGCACGCCAGCCGCGGACGGCGCGACGCCAGCTGAACGCGATGGTCGCGACGGTGAGCAGCACGACACCGACGACTGACAGGCGGCCGGCCAGTAGCGACACCGGTAGCTGGGTGAGCGGGAACCGGGTCGCGACGGCGCCGCCGAGCACGCCGAGGAGCCCGGCGGTGCCGTAGGCCATCGCGGCGGGGATCGCGGACGCGGCGAACCCGACCTCCCGGCCCGGTCCTGGGCGGCGTGCCAGCAGCAGCCAGCCGGCCGTGGCCCAGCCAAGGGCGAGGAGTCCGCCGGCGGTCCAGCCGAGGCTGGGCAGCACCGCCAGCACGGCGCAGGTCAGGACGATCAGCGGCAGGGTGCCAAGGCCGAGCGGCCAGCGCGGGAACGGGGGTGGTTCGAGCACGATCGGTCCTCGTTTGTCCACTTCGGACAGGGCGGTGGCGCAGCCCTGCGGACCGCTGGTCGCGGCCGCGAGACGTAGCTCGCGCGCGAGCACGAACAGGGAGGTGCCGTCTTCGAGGCGGGTGTCGATGGCGTGGCGCATGCCGTCGGCGATCTCGTGTGGCCGGGCTTGTCTCGGTTCTGGCACACCGAGTTCGAGCACCTTGTCGACGGGCGGGTGTTCGGCCTGTAGCTGGCCGTCCATGCGGTCGAGCAGCTCACGCAGGTAGCGGCGGTAGTTCTCGGCGGCGCGTCCGGCCCAGCGGACCTGGTCGTCGAGCTGTTGGGTGGGGCGTTGCCGGCCGAACAACGCCTTCCAGGTGCCCAGGATCTGGGTGAGGGCGGTGACGTGGTGCAGCCGTTGGACCGCGGTGGTCCTGGCGTCGGCGAGCGGCCCGGACAGCACGGCGCCTTCGGCGTCGTGTGCGGCGTCGAGTTGGCGTAGGGCGGCGCCGAGCGTCTGGGACGGCTGCCGGTCCTGGTCGCACAGCGTGCGCATCGCGAGCTCTCGTGCGTCGGCGAGCTCGGCGGGGTCGGCGGCGCCGGACACCAGCCGGATGCCGGGGCTGATCGCCGCGCCCGCCATGTCCTCGGTGAGTGCGGCCACGGCGTCGAACACGCTGGGTACGCGCAGCGCGGCGACCAGGTCGTCGAGGGCGTCGCGGCCCTCTTGGTCGACTGGTCGGGGGTGGGTGCCGTTCGGTGTCCAGTCGACGCCGCGGCGGTCACCGACCCACAGCACGGTGGCGTAGCGCAGGGCCGGCGGGATGGCGAGTACGACACCGTCGAGGGTGTTGCCGGTGGTGGCCTCGCCGATCGCCACGCACACCACGGCGGTCACGGTTTCCTCGCCCAGCAGGGACAGGAAGGTGTCGGCGTGGTCGACCAGTGAGTGGGCGTGGTCGAGCACGACCACGCCGCCCGCGAGCTCGGTCGGCTGGTCCCCCGGTGTGTCCCGCAGGTCCAGCACGACCACCTTCGTCGTGTCCATGTGTTCCTCACTTACCGAGGTCGTGCGCGGCGTCCGCCTGGTCCCGCAGGTCGAGCAGGTTCTTGGGGGCGACCGTGAGCTGCTGGTTGAGTGCCGCGGGCAGGGTCCGTGACCAGAACTGGCGGAACACGGCCAGTTGCGGGTCCCGGCTGAGTACCCGGTGCTGTTCGGCCTGTTTGATCTTCAGCAGCTCGGCGCCGGCGAGGTCGACGAGCGCGCCGAACTCGGGGGCGGGTGGCTGCGGGGAGATGTCGGCGTTCAGGGGCACGGTTGACATGAGCCGGGCGGCGAGGCTGCGGCGGGCGGGGTTGTCGTCGGTGAGGATCCACCGCTCGTAGGCCTGCAGCAGGCTGGCCCACGACGACAGCGACCCCAGTGGGGCGAGCTCGAGTTTCATCGACACCGAGTCCCGGCTGCCGATCTCCACGGTGACGTGGTTGGGGCTGGTGGGGTCGCCGGCGATGACGATCTTCCCGTCCCATGCCGCGCACAGCAGCCGGTGCAGCACCTGCTGGTGGTCGCGTTCGGCCATGAGCAGGTAGCCGGTGTCCTGGGACAGCCGCCGCCGCCAGGGCAGGCTGTCCTGCGGTTGGGGGCGGCGTTGGCTTTCGGCCCAGAGTTTGACCACACGCCGCAGTTCGGGCACCTCGGTGACGCCCATGGAGCTGCGGGTGAGCACGACGACCATCGAGTCGGCCTGGACGGCCCGGAACTCGGGTTCGCCGACCATGTCGACGGGCAGGGACACCTCGCGGCGCAGGAACCGTTCGATGTCGTTGTTCTCCTGGGCGGCGGGGTAGGTGAACAGCACTTTGAGTGGCGCGTGCCCGTCCGGGGCGAAGCCGCCGGGTACGAGCTCGGCGAGCTTCTGCCGGAACCGGTTGAGGTCGGTGTCGGTGACGGTGCCGTCCCGTCGTGTGACCGCGTTGTCGAGCAGGTCCTCCATTCTGGGCACCAGCGCGGGGCGGCCGCGGTCGCTTGGCCGCACGACCTCGGTCACCGCTACCTTGATCCGCTGGCGCACGGCCGCGACGGCGGCTTCCGGGTCGCGGCGGCCGTTGGTGTAGGCGGCGGTCCAGCCGTCCTGCCCCAGTAGCAGGTTCAGCACGTGGCCCTCGTGTGCGTTGGGGCCGAGGTGTTCGGCGTAGTCGTCCTTGAGGCGCGCGAGCACGGTCTGGTAGAAGCCCTCGAGGCCGCGGTCCTCGGGTGGCAGCAGGTAGGTGACGCCGACCCGCGCCTTGTAGAGGTCCTTGGAGCGTTGGTCGAACTGTTGCGGGTCGGTGCGGGCGTGGTTGACGAACTCGTCGTGGATGGCCCGGAACTCGTCGACGTACGCCTGCCAGGGCCGGTCCCACAGCCGGTGGCTGTCGTTCCATGCGGCGTTCCAGATCCGCCGGGTCTGCCAGGCGTACCAGGCGTCCTGCTGGCGGATCACGGCCTGTGCCTCGTCGTCGGCGATGCGGAGCCGCTGCAGGAACCGGCGGGACAGGTTCTGCGGCACCGGCGGGGCCGCGGAGTGCAGTCCGGGTGGCGCGGCCGGCGGGGACCGCCATCCTTCCAGCAGGCTCCGGAAACCGCCTTTGTCGAGCGGGTCGGTGAGGTCGTGGTTGCCGAAGACGGTGCGGTGCAGCCGGAACAGGTCGACCTCGCGGAGCAGTGTTGCCGTCGCCTCGGTGGGGTCGAAGTCCTGCGCGAGTGTCGCGACCGGCCCGGCAAGGGCTTCCTCGCCTCGACCGATGTTGGCGCCCATGGCGTTGGCGCGTTCGGTGAGTGCCGCGACGACGGCACCGAACCCGACGGGGCTGCCCACGGGCGGGATCCGCGCCGGTATCGCCTCCAGCAGCCGGTCGAGTCCCGCGGCGGTGATGAACTTCCTGATGTGGGGCTTGTTCGTCTCGGCGGCGCCGGGCGGCACGAGCAGCTCGTTGACCGCGTTGGCGAGCAGGTGTGAGCTGACCACGTCGGTGAGCTCGAGCAGCGGGGTGGTCAGTGCGGCCACGGCGCTGGTGGTGACGCCGCGCCGGCCGACGCCGGTGTCCGCGATCGCGTGCCGGTCCACCTTGCTGTTGATGAAGCCGTCGGCGAAGGACTGGTAGGGCCGGTTGGCGCCGCCGTCGTCGTCACCGTCGCCGTCGCTGGGTCCGGCGCCGATCAGGGACACCATGAGGGACACCATCGACCGGTTGAGGTCGTCGCGGCGCACCCCGCCGACGGGCCGGCCGAACAGGAACGCGGTCTGTACCGTGTTCGGGAGCAGCTGCACCTGCTCCAGCTGTGGGTAGCGGACCGAGATCGCGCCGTGCGCGCCAGAGGAGTCCAGCTCGTCCGGTGAGCCTTGCGCGTTCTGGTCGTCGATGAGCCGGAACAGGTCGACCAGCGCCGCGCCTGCGTTGAGCTCGGCGGGCCGGCCGCCGCCCTGGCCGTCGTCGAACGCGGAGGGCATCAGTGCCAGCGGGTAGATCTCGGCCTGTTTCCCGCCGTTGGCCATGAGGTCGCCGATGAGGTGCAGGTAGTCGTAGTAGATCCCGGCGCCGGTGCCGCCGGCCACGGAGAACACGACGAACACGATCACGGTGTCCACGCGCTGGGTGCGGCCTTCGCTGGCGACCAGCAGGTCACCGGCGGACTCGTTGATGGCGGCGAGCGCTTTCTTGATGCCCAGCAACGCGGTGTCGGGGTTGCGCCGGATGGTCTCGAACAACACGGCCCGCCCCACCGTCGGCAGCTGCCCCGCGCCCCGCACCAGCGGCCCGACCCGGGGATCGCTGTCCCGCGACGGCAGCCACTGGATGGTGTCCTCGTCTGAGTTGATCCGCAGGCTCTGCGCGACGTCGGCGGAGTTACCCAGCCGCGACGGCACGAGCTCGGTGATCTGGTGCATGGTCTTCTGCGCGGCCTGGTCGTGTTCCCTGCCGGGCACGACCTCGCGGCGGACCCGCTGCATCTCGTTGGTGCTCAGGTCGGCGTACACGAACTGCAGGCACGACGGCAGCTGGTAGGGCAGGAAGTTCGGGCTCTGCATGCGGGGCACCAACCGGTTCCCGTCCGGCCCGCACAGTTCCTCCCGCAGCCGCTTCTCCAGCTCGGCACCGACCTTGCACCCGGTCCCCCCGAGCCCGACGAACATCATCGGTTGGTAAATCTTCATCGCGGATCAGTCCTCACGGTCGGTTTTCTCTGGTTCGGACGGCTGCTCGGTTCCCGCACCGAATGCCCGCAGGCCCAGGGCTCGCTGAAGTTCCCGGCCGATGTCGTCGAGTGGTTCGGCGTAGCCGCGCACGGTGCGCATGGCTATCGCCAGGTCGCGGGCCCGACGGGCGGCCACGCGGTGTTTTGCCGATTCCTTGGCGAGGTAGCCGGCGAGTACGGCGAGCGGAATGGTGACGGAGAGCCGGACCAGTTCGTTCTCGAGCGTCACGTCGCCGGCCCAGATGAGGAAACTGACCGCGCATCCACTGATCGTGGTGATCAGTCCGGCGACGGCCCATCGAAGCTTGTCGGCTATCCGGGTTTCGTGGTCGGCGTAGGTTTCGTAGTCGGAGCCGAGGTGGCTGGTGGCGGCGTCGGCCGCGGCCTCCTTCTTCGCCAGGTCCTGGGCCCGCAGCGTCTCGTCGAAGGCGTGTTTTGCCTCTCCCAGTGTCTGGTCGGCCATGTGGATGAGCTGCGTGGCCCGCAGCTGGCTCGTCAGGTCACTGGCCAGGGTCTTCGCTCGTGTCACGGCAGGGCGTTGGTCCTTCGCGGACTGCTCGTTCACGACGGCGACGAACGCGCGTACCGCCTCTTCGAACCACTGGCGGAGCTCGGCCGCCAGCTGGGTCAGTTTGGTGACGAGGGCGGGACTCGAGCCGGTCTGCCCGATGGCGATCAGGCATCCTCTGAACTCGACGACCGTGTGGTGGATGATCTCGAACGCCTCGACGAAGTCCTTGTCCTGCCTCAGGTCCGCGTGTATCGCCGCCATGTCCGGTTGGAGGTACTCGCCGACGAACTCGGCGACCAGCCGTGCGTCCACACAGGCGAGCCGTATCCGTTTGTCGGCCGGCGCGCGCCAGTCGCGGAGGATCAGCTCGTTGAGGGTGGACACTTCCTTCTGTGCCTCGGCGAGCCGGGCCCGACGGTCGTCGTCCATGGTTAGTCGTCACCCCCGGCGGTGCCGTACTTCTCGCGCATCCGCGGCGGCAGCTCGTTGAACACCTTGACGCCGGACGCGTCCTTCTCCTCCCGGTCGTTCACCAGGTGCGCGATCGACCTGCCGCTCTCGTCGGCGGGCCGGCAGACGCGGCGCGCGATCGTGTACAGCCACAACAGGTCGAGTGCGAGGAACCCGAGCCACGACCCGACGCACATCCCACCCACTGTGGCCTTGTGTCGTTCGGCCACCACGCGCACGGCGTCCAGGTGTGTCGCTCCGGCCGGTCTGGGGCCGAGCTCTTCGCGTCGCTGGTTGGTGCCGCGTTGTCGCGCCGCGGCATCGACTTGTTCGCCGGTGAGCCTGGTCGCGTCGTCGGCGACCCGCTGTTTCGCGTCGTCGAGCTGGAGTTGGAGATCCGCCGCCACGGCCGCGAGCTCGTCACGGCGAGCGACCTTGGCGGCGTAGGCGTCGGCTCTGCCCCGGATGCCGGTGCCGCAGGTCCCGTCCCCCTCGCAGATCACGTCGTCCTTCGCCTTGCTCAGCCGTGTTTCGGCGAGGTCGAGCTGTCCCTGGAGCCGGGTCACCTCCGGGTCCTGCTCGACGACGGGTACGGGCTGGTTGAGGATCTTCGTGTCCCGCGCTCGCTCGTTCTGGAGCTGCCGCGTCTTGTTGTCCCAGGCGATGGGGTCCTGTTCGGACCGGACGGCGTCGATCGTGGTCTGGAACATCCACAGGGTGACCGCTGCCGCCACGAACGTCCCCAACACGAAGGAGATCGCCACTCGGAACCGGGGCACGGCCGGTGGTGGTGGGTCGCCGTACATGCGGGTCACGGTGCGCCGGTTGACGAACAGCAGCGGCGGGAACAGCACGGTGAAGATCACTACCGGGACGCCGAACACCGGCCAGCCGAAGCCGAGGACCATCGACAGCGTCGCGACGCACGAGATGGTGACGGCGAAGCCCAGCGCCCATGCGCGTAGCCGCCGCAGGCGTGCCTTGTCGTTCTCGGACTTCGGTTCGGTGTCCACATCGGACCTGCGGAACTGTGGGAGACGTGCCATGGGCTACGCGCCTCCCTGTGTCGAGTGGTGGTTGGTCTGCCGCATGTGCTGCTCAGGCGAACGGGTTGTTCGGGTCGTAGCTGGTGTCGCCGGCCGGTGCGGCGTGCCGGCCGGAAGGTGGTTCCGGGTCGCCGAAAGGGGCGGCGCCGTACGAGGCCGCGAACGGGTCGTCGTAGGACGGGGTGGGTGTCGGGGTCGCGGGGGCGGGTTGGCTGTCGAAGGGGTTGAACGAGATGTCGTCGACGGGACCCGCGGTCGGTGTGTTGGTCGCGGGGGCGCCGCGTTCGTCGATGACCGTGACCGCCAGTTCTGGGTCGAGGTCGTGGCGTTCGCCGGAGGACAGGGTGACCGGGGGTTGGCCGGGTGGGGTGAGCCGGATGGTGGGGCCTGTTCGACGCACCTCGTAGGTGTTCGGCTCGCCGGGGCCGGCCGGTTGGAGTTGCAGGCCGGTGAAGTCCTCGTGCAGTACGAAACCGAACACCGTGGCGCGGGGGTCGCGTGGTTCGAGCTCGGAGAGGACGAAGCCGCTGCGTGACAACTGGACCTTCAGGCCGCGTACCCTGCCGGCCTCGCGGCGGGACCGGAGCCTCGTGTACAGGAACAGCAGCACGCCGGCCAGGAGCACGCCGAGCACGATCCACAGCCAGAACAGCTTCTCCAGGACTGTCGGTTCTGGCGAGACCTCGGTGGCGAACAGCCGCTTCGCGACTACCGTGTCGGGGTTGGCGGTGTCGACCAGGCGGAGGGTGGCCGCGTTCGGGCCGAGGGTGGTGTCGGCGCCGAACCGCAGGGTGAACCGGGTTGTGCTGGCGCCCGCGGCGGCCGGGATGGCCGCTGGTTCGACGGTGAGGGCGGTGCCGGGTGCGGGGTCGGCCACGTCGAGCCGCAACTGTCTGGACTGGCCGGAGTTGTTGGTGACCGACACGGTGCCGGACACGGTGCCGCCGGGTGTCACTGTCGCACGGTTGTCGTCGAACAGGATCTGTGCCTGCACCTCGGCGGCGGTGTCCTGCACCGTGGTCGCCAGCTCGCGGGTGTCGCCGCCGATACCGATTCCGGTGACCTGGCCGGTGAAGGTGAGGTCACCGGAGGCCCCGTCGGGCACCGTGAGCTGGCCGGTGAAGGTGCCGTCGTTGTCGGCGTCGGACAGTGTGACCTGCTGTCGGGGGACGTCCGCGTCGCCGGTGAGTGTGACGACGAACGACAGTCCCTGCAGGGTCGGCGGGTCGGTGACCGCCTTGTTGCGGGCCCAGATCTGCATGTCGATGTCGACGGTCTGGCCGGCGGCGGGCTGTGGTGGGCTGATCGACAGGTTCGCCTTGACGGCGGCCTGGTAGGCGACGGTGGCGGCGACCTCCTGCGCGGGCAGGTCCGAAGAGGACAGGTGGATGGTCCACCGACCCGGTTCGGGGTCGGTGATCCGCACCAGCTCGTTCTCGGTGGACTGTCCCGCGAACTCGAAGTGGGAGCCACCGGCTTTCGGGGCCGGTTCGCTGGCGTTGGGTGCGAGGTACTCGACCTGAACGCGGGGGTCCCGCTTGTACACGAGGATGGACGCGTCGCTCGCCACGGCGGGGATGTCGACGTGCAGGTCGACAGAACCGCCTTCGGGGACGGTGCCGGTGTCGATCGGGCTGTACTTGACGCAGCTGGCGGAGCTGAACGCGGTTCGCAGCACTTCCCGCAGCTGGTCCGCGGTGGCCACGACCTGTTCGTGCGGGTCGGCGGCCGACGGGGTGCAGCTGCGGCCGATCGCGAAGTCGCGGAGTGCGGTGTTGTCGACGTTCCCGAACCCCAGCGGCCACACCTGTGCACCCGCGCTGTCCAGGTCGGCGAGGACTTCCGTGACCTTGGCCGCGGCCGCACCGTTGCGCCGCTGCGGGGTGTCGCCCCAGGCCGGGCTGTTCGAGACGTCGAGCTTGCCGTCGGTGAGCAGGAACACGAGCTTCTTGTCCGGTCCGCCGGCCTGGACGAAGTCGAGTGCCTGTTGGAGTGCGGCGACGTGATCGGTACCGTCACCCTCCTGTTTGGTGCGCCGGTGCAGGGCGGGGATGCAGGTCGCCAGCGAGTCACGCTTCTGCTGTGAGTCGAGCTCGGTGGGTGGGCAGACGACGTGGACCGCGCTCTGCCCCGGCCCGTCGGAGCTGCCGAAACCCACCACGGACACCTCGGAGCCGGGCGCCAGGGTGCTGCCCCCGATGGTGCTGGCTGCCTCTATCTCGCGTGCCACGTCTGCTTCGCCGAGGCTGCCCGACTCGTCGACCAGCACCACGACCTGGAGCGGCGGCAGTGTCGGCGGTTCGTCCTGTGCGGCACCGGGAACTGTGGACAGTGGGAGCAGTGTGGCCGCGACACCGAGGACGACACCGAGCGCCGCGCCGAGTCGCCGCCAGCGTTTCCGATTTCGTAGAAAGCCGGCACCAATGTGCCGGTTTCTCGTGGAAAACTGACGTGCCGCGAACACTGCAAACATGAAATGGCCCTTCTACGGCCGCCGCTCACTCCGATTATGTTGCTGCGGACGTCGCGCATTCCACGTTTTCCGTTACACCGGCGTACGGGACCGCCCCGCGTCATGCCACAGCATTCACCATGATCTCGAGCCACGCAATCCGAGGCGGACCTGACAAAAAGTAGACAAAGGTGGCTATTTTTGGTTCAACCAATCCCGAAAAATTCGCAACCTCATACCTGACTATGCGGTCGGTTTATCGCGGGCAATATCGGCAGATATTCGGCAAGTTCGCCTACTGCTTGTTCCGCCAGCGTCTCGTGCGGGTCAGGTCGCGGGCCCGTTCGGTGAGGTACTCGACGCGGTCCGCGAGTGCCGGGTCGGGCTCGTCGGCGGTCAGGTCGGCGACCAGTTCGGTGTACTCGGCGGCCAGGTTCCGGTGTTTGCGTTGGACCTCTTGTTCGCGCGGGCATAGCGGCGGTCCAGCTCGATGATCGTGGCCGGCCAGCACCGCCGCCTTCGCGGCCAGCGACGCCGCGGGCGTCCGAGGCCGTGTCCCGTTCCTCCCGGTGGGTTGCCGCGAGCCGGCCCGCCCGGCGGGCGGCCGAGGAACACCGCGCGGCGCCCGCGAGTACGGCCGCGACCGCGGCCGCGCGCGAGAGGTAGCGCGGCAGCCGACGGGATGATGGTCCGCGCGCCGTCGGGCACGATGCCGGCCTTGACCAGGCTGTCGTAGTTGACGGCGATGACCTTCAGCGCGTCGAGCGGCTGGTCGACGAACTCGGTCGGCCCCTGCGGCGATCATCGTCTCCGCCACGAACGCCTTGCCGAAGTTCTCGCCGTCGTCGTGTCGCCGGGCGAAGTTGCGAGCAGCCGTAGTGGTCGAGCTCGTCGCCGGTCGCGGGCTCAGCAGCAGCACGAACGTGCCGGCCGCGGCCGTTCCGGTGTCGTCGCAGGCTTCGGCGAGGTCGGCACCTTCCTCGAGGAACGCCGACGACCAGCCGCCGGTTGCCGATGATCTGTTCGGCCTCGGCCCGGTCCAGGTCGACGCCTGGCGCCGTGTACACCGACGAGGTCCTGATCTGGCGTTGCATGGCGTCGTCGAAGATGCCCGCGGACCACAACGCCCAACCGGCCAGCACGAGCAGCCCGACCACGGCCAGCCCGAACGGCGTGCGCCACGAACCGCTCCTCATCCGACACCCGCCCCAGGTAGGTGGCTGGACGGTAGTCAGGCGCGGCCCAGCTTGCGGGCCGCGGTGTCCAGCTCCTGCTCCGCGTCGCCCAGCAGCCGCCGCACGTGGCGGTCCGGCAGGTCCTCGGTGACCGCCGCACGGGCGGCCTCGAGCTTCGCGATAGCGCGGGTGAGTGCCGGGTCGTGGGACAGGGCCGACAGCTCGACGGCGAGCGTGGTCAGACCGCGACCATGCGGGCCGGGATGCGCGGCGGGCCGGCGCCGCGGGCCTGAGCACCGACCGCACCGACAACGCCAGGAACCCGGCACGCACGCACGAACAGCCACGGCAGCGCGGGCAGCGCCACCCGCAGCGGGTCGAACGGCTGGTAGGGCAGCGGGCGGTCGAACACCCCGGCGTAGCGGACGTGGTGACGTGGTCGAAGTAGGCGTCGAGGACGTTGTCCTGCGGGAAGTCGTAGCGGCTGAGCAGCTCGCCGTACCTGGCGTAGAAGCCCGCGGCCGCGACGTCCGCGAACTCGCCGGCGTGCGGACCGTAGTAGGAGATCCAGTTCCCGTACAGCACGACGATCGGCGTGTCGGGGAACAGTTTCGCGAGCGCCGGCCCGTAGTTCGGGCACCGGCTGGGCGTACGGCTGCTGGCCGAACGCGGCCACGACGAGCGGTGCCGTGTCGCCGAACGCGGTCGGCCCCGCTCGTCGGCCTGGCGGCTGAGGGTCGCGCCGGCGCGCGAGGTGCGGGCGGCCGGCACGCAGGTCAGCGGCCACCGCGGCCAGCTCGGCGGCGGTCGGTGCGCGCACGGCGAGCAGGTCGTCGTCCGTCGGGCTGCGGCTCGTTCTTCTCGTTCGAGATGATCGCCAGCAGCAGGCTGGTGACGTCGCCGGCGGCGAACTGGCCGCGCCAGCCGGCGAGGTCGCCGCTGACCGACCTGGTACACGCTGCCGACGATCTCGGTGCCCATGATCCGGATCGTGGCGTTCTCGACGTCGCGGACCTGGTCCTGCTGGTCCTCGCTCAGCCCGGGTGGGGCGACGAGGATGCGGATGTCCGCGTCCCCGACCGCTCTGGTGACCTGCCGCTCGTCCCAGTACGCGACCGCGCCGGGCAGCCGCACGACCGTTGTCCTTCGCGACCATGTCGGTCATCTCGGCGACCGACGGCAGCGTGCGGTCGGTCAGCTCGCCGGCGTCGCCCTCGCGACACGTGTCCTTGCCGGACGGCGACTTGCGCGTAGCTCACGTCGACGCTCTGCCGCTGCGCGACGAGGAACACCACGACCAGCACTACCGCGGTAAGCCGAGGAACACCCACCGCAGCCATGGCCTAGTCACCGGCAGCCTCCCGCCACAGCCGGTCGGCCCGCTCCGCGCAACCAGCAGCCTCCACCGCGGCAGCCGCTCCTCCCCTGCCGGCGAGCAAGCAGCTCGGCGCGGGTGAGGAGCTCCTCGGCTTCCGGCACGTCGTGAGGTGCGGCGTCCCGGCTGATCGTCGCGCTCTCGATGGCGGCACGGGCAGTGGACCATGCGGTGCGACGGCGCAGGCCCCGTGCCCTCTCCCGCGGTAGGTAGGCGGCGCCGAACCCCGCCGCCGCCAGCACCACGCCACCCAACACCCACACCAGCCAGCTCACACCCACTCCGCGAAAAGATCGGTTACCCGATTGTGCCCGACGCACGCACCGAAGGGCGATCCGGTCACCGCACTAACGACCCGCACGCACCACGTTCGTCAACGGCTCCCCACTCGCCAGCCGCGCCACGTTCGCCCTGATCTCCGCCGCCCGCGCCGCGAACGTCTCCTGCGTGTGACCCGAGTTGTGCGGGGTCAGCACCACCGTGTCCAACAGCTCGAACGGCCGCGTGTACCCCTTCACACCAGCGCCGTCCTTCGGATGACCCCACCACACGTCCAACGCCGCACCACCGAGGTGGCCACCCGACAACGCGTCGAACAACGCGTCCTCGTCCACCAACGGGCCACGCGCCACGTTCACCAGCACCGTGTCCCGCCGCATCAACGCCAGCCGGCGCGCGTCGATCATGCCGCGGGTCTCGTCGGTCAACGGCACCGTCAGCACCACGACGTCCGAAGTAGACAACAGCTCGTCCAAACCGGACATGTCCAGCACCCGCTCCACCGGCAGACCGTCCGGCACCACCGGGTTCCGCCGCACCGCCTGTGCCCGCATCCCCAACGCCGTCAACGCCCGCACCACCGAACAGCCGATCTCACCGAGACCCACCACACCCACCATGCGGCCGGCCAACGTGGTAGCCACCCGCTCGTCCGGGTCCACCGCCACCGACACCCACGTACCCTGCCGCAGCATCCGGTCGGTCAACAGCACCCGCCGCGCCAACATCAGCGACACCATCGCCACGTGCTCAGCGATCGACCGGCCATGATGGAAGGTGTTGCACACCGTCGTTCGTGGCGGGAGCGCGTCCAGCGCGATCCGGTCCAGCCCCGCACCCGGCACATGCAGCAGCTCGAGGTTCTTCGCCGCCACAGCCATCTCCGGCGTCACCCGCGACGCGATCAGCACGTCCACCTCGGACAGCCGCGCGACGACCTCCTCATCCGGACGGAACGTCAGCACCTCCCAGGACGGCTCGTCGATGTAGTCAACGATCAGCGGATCGGTAATGAGAACGGTGCTCATTTGGCTCGCTCCGCTCACCACCGCGGCGCCGTCGGGTCGAACCCGGCGTCCTTCACACGCCGGTAGTAACCAGTGTCGTCCCGCTCGGTCAACCCACACGCCACATACTGCTCATGCAGCCGCGCCAACGCGTCCCGGTCCAGCTCGACACCCAACCCAGGCCCCGTCGGCACCGACACCGCACCGTCCTCGAACCGCAGCACACCCGGCACCACCACGTCGTCCTCGGCGTCCTTCCACGGCCAATGCGTGTCACACGCGTACGTCAGGTTCGGCGTCGCCGCCGCCAGCTGGGTCATCGCCGCCAGACTGACACCCAGATGCGAGTTCGAATGCATCGACAGCGACAACCCGAACGCGTCACAGTCCCCGCCAGACGACCGCGACCGGTTCAGCCCACCCCAGAAATGGTGGTCGGACAGGATCACCTGGACCGCGTCCTCCTCCACCGCCGGCCGCAGATGCTCGAACGCCACCACACACATGTTCGTCGCCAGCGGCATCGGCGCCTCGCCGCGCCACCCGCGCCATCCCGGAGATCCCGCTCGTCGGGTCCTCCAGGTATTCCAGCACCCCGTCCAGCTCCTCGGCGACCCTGATCGACGTGGCCACACTCCACGCCCCGTTCGGATCCAGCCGCAGCGGCGCGTCCGGGATCTCCTGGCCAGCGCCTGGATCGCCGCGACCTCCTCCTCCGGCGCCAGCACCCCGCCCTTCACCTTGATCGCCTTGAAGCCGTAGCCGTCCACGATCCGCCTGGCCTGCGCCACCAGCTGGTCGGGATCGAGCGCCGCACCCCACCCGTCCGGCTCCTGCCCAGGATGGCCCGCCCACTTGTAGAACAGGTACGCGCTGTACTCGACCCGGTCCCGCACCGCACCACCGAGCAGGTCACTCACCGGCCGCCCGACCACCTTGCCCTGGATGTCCAGACACGCCACCTCGAACGGCGACAACACCCGGTCCGCCGTACTGCTGCCGGTGACCATGCCACCCATACCGTGCCCACCGGACCCGTCGTCCAACGTGGCGCGGACCCGGCGCGCGACCTCCTGGACATGCCACACGTCGACACCGACCAACGCCTTCGCCGCGTTCCGCAGCCGAGCCACGTGCTTCGCGTCACCGTAGGTCTCGCCAAGCCCGTACAGACCGTCCTCCGCGACCACCTCCACGATCGCCCGCAACGCGAACGGCTCGTGCACGCCGACCGTGTTCAGCAGCGGCGGGTCCCGGAAGGCGACCGGAGTGATGTGAACGTCCCGAATACGCACACGGGGCAGTCTACGTGTGTAGACAGCTTCCACAAGGGGAGATCACTCCCCCAGCACCCCCAACTCCACCGACACCGCCTCCTGCTCGATCTGATCCCGCGCCCGCAACAACGCCGTCACAACGTCCGCCTCCCGCGCCGGCGTCAGCCGAGCCAACGGAACCGAACAACTGATCGCATCCGACGCCGGCTCCCCATACCGCAACGGCACCGCGAAACACTGCACCCCCGCCGTGTTCTCCTCCCGATCCACCGCATACCCCTGCTCCCGCACCACCGCGAGATCAGCCGCCAACACCGCCCGATCCGTCACCGTGAACCGCGTCAACGGCACCAACTCCGCCGGCACATGCTCAGCCAACTCGACACCAGACAACTCCGCCAACAACGCCTTACCCAACGCCGTCGAGTACGCCGGCAACCGCCGCCCCACCCGACTGTGCGCCCGCAGATACTGACCCGACTCCCGCGTCACCAGATACACCACGTCCACCCCGGACAACCGGCCAAGATGGAACGTCTCATCCAACTGCTCACCCAACCGATCCAACGCCGCCTTCGCGATCCGCACATACGGATCCGTGTCCAGATACGTCGTACCAGCCAACAACGCACGAATACCGATCCCGTACAACGTCCCCGACGCATCCGTACGAACCCACCCGTACTTCGTCAACGTCCGCAACACCGCATAACAGCTACTCCGCGGCATCCCCAACGCCTCACTCAACTCCCGCAACCGCGCAGGCCGGTTACGCCGCGCCGCCAACAGCTCGAGCAACTCCAGCGTGCGCGCCGCCGACTTGACCTCCCGCACCCCGCCAGCACGCTCACCGGTCTCGTCCGGAACCGCCATCGAACCTCCCACGCATGCTGACAAATGCGAAGGACAACGCTACTTCACCTCCAACCGGCGACGAATCCACAGCCACCAAGGCCACCACGAATAAGCTGGCCGCCATGCCCAAGACCAGCGCCGCACTCCTGCTGTACCGCCGCCGCGAGACCGCTCGAAGTCCTCATCGCACACATGGGCGGCCCCTTCTGGGCGCGCAAGGACGCCGGCGCCTGGTCCATCCCCAAGGGCGAGTACACCGACGAGGAACCCTCACCGCCGCCCGCCGCGAGTTCACCGAGGAGATGGGCCCCCGCCGCCCGAGGCCACCCGATCCTCTCGGCAGTTCAAACAGTCCGGCGGCAAACCGTCACCACCTTCGCCATCGAAGGCGACTTCGACCTCGACGGATTCCACAGCAACACCTTCCAGATGGAATGGCCCCGAGGCTCCGGCACCATGCGGAGTTCCCCGAGGTCGACCGCGCCGAGTGGGTCACCGTCGACGTCGCACGCGACAAGCTCGTCAAAGGCCAGCTCCCGGTACTCGACGCACTCAAGGCCCACCTCGAGCCAGCGAACTGACAGAAGGCAACCCCTCAGGCTGACAGAAGGCCCTCTACCTCATGGCTTCTTTGATTGCCGGCGTGAGCCGGCGGCGGTCATGCCCGCCGATCCGGCGGAATAATTGGACATCTATATAGCTAATAGAATATTTTTAGTGTGAGGGGTCAGGGGAGCGGGGGAAGGTGACCGCGGCGGGGCGCGGATCGAGGAAGGCAGCTCAGCCGTGTGTGTCGAGTGGGACATGTACCGAGAGGTGCGAGGACAGGGCGCGGAGGAAGTCGGGACGTCGAAGGCCGCGCCCGCGGAGGCGACACCGGTGGTCCTGGTGCGGCCGGTGAGGATGCGGTCGACGGCCTCCACCGCGAGTGGTGCGCTGATGGCGTAGATGTCCTGACCGGCGGCGACCACGCGGCGCTCCTGGCCGCCGGCGCGAACGAGGACGTCAACCACGAACGTCTGCGCGGAGCGGCCGCGCTCGTCGACGGCGGTCGGCGCCGAGGGGGCAGGATCGGACAGGTCGGCGGCGGCCTTGGCGGTCATGTAGGTGCGCACCTCCGGGACGGCCAGGTGGCTGGGCACGGTGACGACGTCGGCCATGGTGAACTCGCCGATGACACGCTGCGGGCCGAGCGGAGCCGGGAAGGGCCACGTGGACCGCCGACATCGGGGAAGCCACCGTCTGCTACCTCGGGAATTCGGCAGGTTGACACCACTTCAGGCCTACCCGACCGAGACCCTCCCCTCCCCCGCTTCTTTGAGGTCCACCGGCGCGCTGCGAGCGGCCGCCTCCCCCGGCTCACCTGCCGATAATTGGACATCTATATAGTTAATAGAAGATTAAAAGTCAAGGGAGTAGGTCCCGCGGTGGTTCGGTCGGCGCTCTATCTCGACTTCGACAACGTGTTCAGCGGGCTTTTCAAGTTGGACCCGGAGGCGGCCATCCAGTTCGCGGAGGAGATCAACCACACCAACTGGTTCGGGCTCGGCGGGTTCGGCAGCCGCGAGGCCTTTCTCAGCAACGTCCTCAGCCGCGCCGAGGCCGCCGAGATCGTGTTCACGGCCGAGGAGCACCAGGAGGTTCTTGCCTGGTTCGGCGAGCAGGAACAAGTGCGAGCAACGCCCGCCTGAGCAGGGGTGCGAGCGGGCGTTCGACGTACCGGTGCACCAGCCAGGCGAGCACGATCATGCCGGCCGCCACCACGACCACCAGCAACGCGGGCGACACGCTGTCCTGCCACGCGTGGAGGATCGGCCGCCGAGCTCCAGGTGCAGCAGGTAGAGCGGGTACGTCGTGGCACCGAGGACGACGAGCCAACGGCCCCGTAGCCAGCTCAGCCAGCCGAGCGCGACCGCGCCGACCAGCGCGAAGCACACCACCAGCAACGCGACCGCCGGCCAGCGCGCGGCAGCGACCCCGACGGGGTCGACCTCGAGGCCGGTGCGGAACAGCACCGCGGGCACGGCCAGCACGAATGACGCGGCGACGATCCCCCACGAGACGAGCGTCGGACGGAACCGGTACATGAGGTAGCACCCGATGCCCGCGGTGAACAGTGGCGCGTAGTCGGTCATCAGCACGGTGTGGAGAAGCGTGCCGTCGGGCACGACCGCCTTGACCACCGTCACCACGCCGAGCCACACCACGCAGAACCCGGCCACCCGCCGGTAGGTCAGCCCCCGCCACACGACCAGCGAGAACAGCAGGTAGAACCGCAGCTCCGCCCACAGCGTCCAGTACACCTCGGCGACCGGCGGCGACCCGACCGGCTCCTGGAACATGGTGAAGTTGACCAGCTTGCTCGCCGTTGGCCGGCGCACGGGACAGTCGGCCAGACGGTCACACCACGGCCACCACGACCGACAGCCAGTACGCGGGGTACAGCCGGACCGCCCGGGACACCAGGAACGCCCCGACGCCACGCCCCAGCTGCTCATGCAGATGACGAAGCCGCTGATCAGGAAGAACAGGTGGACGCCTAGCCATCCGTAGGCGGCGGGCTGGGCCGGGAAGATCTCTCGGCCGGCCCCAGACCCGGTCCATGGCGGTGAAGTGGTACGCGACCACCGCGAGCGCCGCCACGAACCGCAGCCCGTCGAGGGCCTCGAGCCTCGGCCGTCCCGTCACGACCTGGGCAGCCTCGTACTCGACAGCGTGCGCCATCCCCGACCTTCCCGCCGTTCAGTTGCCTCCGCCCTCTACACGTAGATCAATGGCGCACGGTTTACGGCAGGCGTCAGTGCCCGTCCGGTGCGGGACGCTGGTCGAGGCGGATCGGGTGGTCGGCCGGGACCTCGACGACCACGATCCGCAGGCCGTCCGGGTCGGTCAGCCACATCTCCAGCAGGCCCCACGGTTCCCGCTTCGGGCCGCGTTCGATCGGCACGCCACGTGACCCCAGCTCCTCCGCCGTGGCGGCGATGTCGCGGACCTGCAGCCACAGCACGACGTCCGTGCCAGGACCTGTCTCGCCGCGACCCGACACCTCGAGCAACCCGTTGCCGGCGAAGAACACCGTCCCGCCGGGGAACTCGCGGTAGACGGCCAGGCCGAGGCCGTCCCGGTAGAACGCCACCGACCGGTCGGGGTCGCGGGGACGCACGATCACGCGGCTCATGAGGAACTCCATGACAGCAGCATGCTTCAGCGCGGACCGACCGGCATACCGACCACGGGTTCACCCCGGTCCTGCCACAGGCGGTGGGCCAGCACCGTCAGTGCGATGGCGACGGCGAGGACCACGGCCACCGGCAGGTAGATGCCGGTCGGTTCGGGCACGTCGTCCGACGAGTCGAAGGCGAAGTAGTTGATCGCGGCACTGATGCCGACCGCGACCGCGGCCGTCACCCCGGCGAACACGGCCGGCGCCTCCCCCGGCGAAGCCAGCCCGGCGCCGAGCGACGCGAGCGTCGACGTCGCGGCGATGACGGCCACCACCAGCAGGACCGGGGTGAGCACGTCGGTGACCTCGGGGCCGAGGAACGGGTCGTCCGCGCGAAGGCTCGACCACAGCACCAGCAGGCCGGCGATCAGCACCCCGAGCCCGGCGGCGCCCACCACCAGCCTGGCGCGCCACAGTGCGAGCAACACCGCCGCCACCAGCGCCGCGAGTGCCAGGAGCGCGGGCATGCCGGTCGGCATGTCGTACATGTCCGCGGCGGCCGGCCAGACCAACCCCGACAGGGCACCCAGCAACAGCCCCGCGGCGACACCGGAGATGAAGACCCGCGGCCCCGCGGCGGCACCGGCGAGCACTCCGATGGCGAGCACCACCAGCCCGACGACCAGGTAGTGCAGGCCGGCCACCGAGAAGGCCTCGGTGTCACCAGCGTTCGGCTCGGGCGCCGGCCACAGGTGGAACACGATCGCCGGTGCGACGCCCGCGACAGCGCCGCCGATCGTGACCTGCCACTCCGGCCGTGGTTCCGGCTCGATCGGCGCCGGGCCGGCCACGATGGCCACGACCGCGCTGACGATCGTGGCGACCAGCGTGACCAGCGTGGTCACCGGGATGAGCTCGCTGCCCTCCATCATGAGGCCGGCGACCGAGAAGCTCGTCAGCGGGCGTATGGCGAGCGTCGCGCCGAGCAGTGCCGCGCCGGCGCCTCGGCGTCCCGTCCGCCAGGTCGCGGTCGCGGCGCCGAGCGTACCGACCAGCAGCAGCGGCACCGCGGACGAGGAGACCACGAGGTAGGGCGTGAGCATCCAGTCCGCGAAGGCGTCCTTCGTCAGCCAGAGGACCGGGGTCGGCAGCGCGCACACCGACCCGGCGATGAGCAGCACACTCCAGGACCGCCGCGGCCACAGGTGCCAGGCCAGCAGCGCCACCACCAGCACGGCGACCGCGGCGTAGACGGCCGCGGCGTGCTCGACGACACCGACGAACCAGATCTGCCCGAGCAGGTTGAACTGGGCAGCGGCGATGGCGGCGAGCCCGACCAACGCACACACCAGCGGCACCGGCGATCTCGGCGCCGCACGGACTTCCGTCATCTCGACCATGGCTCCCCCATCCGCGTCACGTGCGGTGATCGTGCCCGAACCGGCGAAACCGGACGCCATGGCGGCACGGTCCGATACCGAACAGATATGACGGGGTACTCCTCCGTCATGATCTGGCACATCCTGCTCGTCGTGGCGAGCTTTCCGCTGCTGCTCGGCGGCGCCATCCTGTTCACGAACTCGGTGGAGTGGCTGGGTTCTCGGCTCGGGCTCGGCCATGGACCCGTCGGCAGCGTGCTCGCGGCGGTGGCCACCGCGCTCCCGGAGTCGGTCATCCCGGTGGTCGCGATCCTTGCCGGCGAGACGAGCGGGCAGATCGCGATCGGCGCCATCATCGGTGCGCCGTTCCTGCTCGGCACGCTCGGCATGACGATCGTCGGGGTGTCCGCGGCCCTGTTCCGGAAGCGCCGCGAGCGGGGCGCCGTCCTGCGTCTGGACCGGCGCGCGACCCGCCGGGACCTGCTCGTGTTCCTGCCGCTGCTGAGTATCGCCGTGGTGCTCGGACTGGTGGGCAGCACGGCGATACGCGTCACCGCGGCGGTGCTGTTCGTGCTCGGCTACGGCGCGTACGCGTGGCGCACGATCGCTCGCGGTCGCGGGGCCGAACAGGACGACGACCTGCGTCGCCTGTACCTCGACCCCCGGCGGGACCAGCCGCGCACGGTGCTGGTGTGGACGCAGGTGCTCGTCGGGGTCGGCCTGGTCGTCGGCGGCGCCCAGCTCTTCGTCACCGAGGTGGAGGCACTGGCGGAGGAGGTGGGTGTGCCGGCGCTTGCCCTCGCGCTGGTGCTCGCGCCGCTGGCCAGCGAGCTGCCCGAGAAGCTGAACAGCATCCTGTGGGTCCGGCAGGACAAGGACACCCTCGCGCTGGGGAACATCACCGGCGCCATGGTCTTCCAGTCCACCATCCCGGTCGCCGTTGGCCTGGCGTTCGTGGACTGGCGGCTGCCGGCGCCCGCGGTCGTCGCGTCGTGCTGCGCGCTCGTCGGTGCGACGCTGTGTCTGGTGGTCACGCGCAGCGACTCGCCCCGGTTCTCGACGCCGGCCGTGGCGGGGTGGCTGGCGCTCTATCTGGGTGCCGTCGCGTACGTCATCGTCGGCACCACGTGAGGCCGCGTTTTCCCGGGGTGATGGTCGGGTACGCACGTGCGTATGGCCCTGACCGCCGACGACGTAGAACTCTCCAACCTGGACAAACCGCTCTACCCGGACGATGAGGTCACCAAGCGGGACGTGATCGGCTACTACCGCGCGGTGGCCGAGGTGATGCTGCCGCATCTCGCCGGGCGGCCGCTCGTGTTGCATCGTTTCCCGGACGGCATCGCCACCAAGGGCTTCGTCCAGCAGGATGCCGGGGAGCACTTTCCCGACTGGGTTCCCGTGGCCGAACTGCCACGCCGCGGCGGGCACGGCACGGTCGGGCACGTCGTGTGCGAGGACGAGCCCACTCTGGTGTTCCTCGCCAACCAGGCAGCTCTCGAGCTGCACATCTGGCCGTCCACAGTGGACAAGCCGGAGCACCCGGACCGGCTGGTCATCGACATCGACCCGCCCGACGGGGTCGAGGTCACCGCGCTGCGCGACGATCGCCCGCCAGGTCCGCGACCTGTACGGCAAGGTCGGTCTCACCCCGTACGTGCAGGCCACCGGCGGTCGCGGCTGCCACGTCGTGGCGCCACTGGACGCCTCGGCGGACTACACGTTCGTCCGCGCTCTGGCGTCCGACCTCGCCGACCACCTCGCCGCACAACACCCCGACGAGCTCACCACCGCGCAACGCAAGCAACGTCGCGGCGACCGGGTCTTCCTGGACGTCAACCGCAACGCCTACGGCCAGACCTTCGTCGCCCCCTACTCGCTGCGGGCCCGGCCGGGTGCGCCGGCCGCCACCCCACTCGACTGGGCCGAGCTCGGGCGCGCCACCCCGAACGGCCACACCATCCGCACCGTGCCGAAACGGTTGGCACGCAAGAAGGACCCGTGGGCCACGCTGCACGGCGCCGCCGCACCGCGGGACGTCCACGCCGCACTCGACAAGCTCACCTGATCGGAAAAGGAGTCACCGTGGGACTGCGGGACTGGCCGGTCTACCGGCAACTGCGTGGACCGGACCGCACGGGCCGGGCGGCGGCGGCGAAGTCACGGCGGTCCAAACAGGCACGCACGGCCGACGCGGACCGGGTCGTGAAGTCGGTCTGTCCTTACTGTGCGGTTGGGTGCGCGCAGAACGTCTACGTCAAGAACGAGAAGGTCGTCCAGATCGAGGGTGACCCGGACTCGCCGGTGAGCCGGGGCCGGCTGTGCCCGAAGGGGTCGGCGACCCTGCAGCTGACCACCGGGTCGAGCAGGCGCCACCAGGTGCTCTACCGGCCGCCGCACGCGAAGGACTGGCAGCCCCTCGACCTCGACACCGCCATGGACATGGTCGCCGACCGGGTGCTCAGCACGCGGCGCGAGACCTGGGAGACCGAGCACGACGGCAGCGAGACGAACCGGACGATGGGCATCGCGAGCCTCGGCGGCGCACGCTCGACAACGAGGAGAACTACCTCATCAAGAAGCTCCTCACGAGCCTCGGCGTCGTCCAGATCGAGAACCAGGCACGGGTCTGCCACAGCTCCACGGTCGTCGGGCTCGGCACGTCCTTCGGGCGTGGTGGCGCCACCACGTTCATGCAGGACCTCCAGCACGCCGACTGCATCATCATCGAGGGCTCGAACTTCGCCGAATGCCATCCCGTGGGGTTCCAGTGGGTGATGGCGGCCAAGGCCCGTGGCGCCAAGGTGATCCACGTCGACCCCCGGTTCACCCGCACGAGTGCGCTGTCGGACCTGCACGTGCCCATCCGCGCCGGCACCGACATCGCCTTCCTCGGCGGCCTGATCAACCACGTCCTGTCCACCGACGCCTACTTCCGCGACTTCGTGGTGCCCTACACCAACGCCGCGACGATCGTCGGCGAGGACTTCCAGGACACCGAGGACCTCGACGGGCTGTTCTCCGGGTTCGACGAGGACACCCGGCACTACGCCTTCGACAGCTGGAGCTACGAGGGCGTTGCGGTGACGCCCGCGTCCGGCCAGCGGGACCAGACACCCGGCGCCCACGAGCACGAGAGCGGCGACATCCGCGAGGCCGGCCGTGGCGAGCTGCACGGCTCCGGCGGGACCGCGATGGAAGGCGTCGACCCGCCGAGGGACGAGACGCTACGGCACCCGCGCTGCGTGTTCCAGATCCTCAAACGGCACTACGCCCGCTACACCCCGGAGAAGGTCCACGAGATCTGCGGGATCCCACCCGAGACGTTCGCGAAGGTCTGCCAGGCCCTCGTCGAGAACTCCGGACCGGAGCGGACCAGCGAGTTCGTCTACGCGGTCGGCTGGACACAGCACACGACCGGCTCGCAGTTCATCCGCGCCGCGTGCGTGCTGCAACTGTTGCTGGGCAACATCGGCCGACCCGGCGGCGGCATCCAGGCACTGCGCGGCCACGCCAGCATCCAGGGCTCCAGCGACATCCCCACCCTGTTCAACCTGCTGCCCGGCTACCTACCGATGCCCTACGCCCACCACAACCAGGGGCTCGAGGACTTCATCCAGGCGGACGCCGCACGCAAGGGCTTCTGGGCCAACATGGAGTCCTACCTGGTCAGCCTGCTCAAGGCGTGGTGGGGCGAGACGGCCACGAAGGACAACGAGTTCTGCTTCCACTACCTGCCCAAGCTGACCGGCAGCCACGCCACCTACGACACCGTCATGGAGCAGCTCGCCGGCAACTGCAAGGGCTACCTCCTGCTCGGCGAGAACCCGGCCGTCGGCTCCGCGAACGCGAAGATGCAGCGCCTCGGCATGGCGAACCTGGAATGGCTGGTGGTGCGGGACTTCTCGCTCACCGAGAGCGCCACCTGGTGGCAGGACGGCCCGGAGATCGAGACCGGCGAACTGTCCACCGAGGACAACGCGACCGAGGTGTTCTTCTTCCCCGCCGCCGCGCACACCGAGAAGTCCGGCAGCTTCACCAACACCAACCGAATGCTGCAGTGGCACCACGAAGCCGTGCCGCCGGACGGGGACGCACGCAGCGACCTGTGGTTCATGTACCACCTCGGCAGGCGCATCCGGGCGAAGCTCGCGGGCTCCACCGACCCGACCGACCGGCCGCATCCTCGACCTGACCTGGGACTACCCCACGGCAGGGCCGCACGAGGAGCCGTCGGCCGAGGCCGTCCTGGCCGAGATCAACGGGTGGGACGCCGGACGGCACCCCGCTGTCCGCCTACACCCAGCTCAAGGCCGACGGCTCCACGAAGTGCGGCTGCTGGATCTACTGCGGTGTCTACGCCGACGGCGTGAACCAGGCCGCCCGCCGCAAGCCCGCGGACCGAGCAGGACTGGGTCGCCGCCGAGTGGGCGTGGGCGTGGCCGGCGAACCGGCGCATCCTCTACAACCGCGCGTCCGCCCGCCCGGACGGGACACCGTGGAGCGAACGCAAGAAACTCGTGTGGTGGGACGCCGACGCCGGCAAGTGGACCGGGTACGACGTACCGGACTTCGAGCCGACCAAGCCACCCGACTACCGCCCGGCCGACGACGCACGCGGTGTCGACGCACTGTCCGGTGTGGACCCGTTCATCATGCAGGCCGACGGCAAGGGCTGGCTCTACGTGCCGGCCGGCATCCTCGACGGCCCGATGCCGACCCACTACGAACCGCAGGACTCCCCCTTCCCCAACGCCCTGTACGCCCAGCACCGCAACCCGGCGCGCCTCGTCTACCCGCACGAGCACAACCGGTACCAGCCGACCGGCGGTCAGCCGGGCAGCGAGGTGTACCCGTTCGTGGTCACCACGTACCGGCTCACCGAGCACTTCACCGCGGGCGGCATGTCGCGCTGGACGCCCTACCTCGCCGAGCTGCAACCGGAGCTGTTCTGCGAGGTCTCCCCCGAGCTGGCCACCGCCAAGGGACTCGCGAACGGCGGCTGGGCCACGATCATCACGCCACGCAACGCGATCGAGGCACGGGTGCTCGTCACCGACCGGATGACACCGCTTCGGGTGCAGGGCCGGGTGGTCGAGCAGATCGGCCTGCCCTACCACTGGGGCCCCAACGGGCTGGCGAAGGGTGACGCGGCCAACGAGCTGTCGTCGATCGCGCTCGACCCCAGCTCACACATCCAGGAGGTCAAGGCGTTCGCCGCGGACATCCGGGCCGGCCGGCGTCCCCGAGGGCCCGCGCTGCTCGAGCTGGTGCGCTCCTACCACCAACTGGCCGGCATCACCGAGCGCACCGGAACGGAGGTGTGAGCCGTGTTCGACCTCGACCGAGGAGACCGGGCCCGAGAACCGGTACGGGTTTCTTCACCGACACCAGCGTGTGCATCGGCTGCAAGGCGTGCGAGGTGGCGTGCAAGGAGTGGAACGCCATCCCCGACGAGGGCTGGACCTCACCGGGATGTCCTACGACAACACCGGCGGCCTCGGCGCGGACACCTGGCGGCACGTGGCGTTCATCGAGCAACGCAAGCCACTCGGCGACCAGCAGGGCACCGCCTCGGCGGCCGGCACCGTCGACCTGGGGATGCCCACGTTCAACGGAGACGGCGGCGCCGACCGGTCCGAGTTCCGCTGGCTCATGGCCTCGGACGTGTGCAAGCACTGCACCCACGCCGCCTGCCTCGACGTGTGCCCGACCGGCGCCCTGTTCCGCACCGAGTTCGGCACGGTCGTGGTGCAGGAGGACATCTGCAACGGCTGCGGCTACTGCGTGCCCGCCTGCCCGTACGGCGTGATCGACCAGCGCGAGGACGACGGCCGCGTGTGGAAGTGCACGCTCTGCTACGACCGCCTGGGCGCCGGGCAGGAACCGGCCTGCGCCAAGGCCTGCCCGACCGACTCCATCCAGTTCGGCGACCTCGACGAGCTACGCGTAGCGCGCCGACGCCCGACTGGCGCAGCTGCACGACGCCGGCATCGACGACGCCCGGCTCTACGGCCGCGACCCGGACGACGGGGTCGGCGGCAACGGCGCGTTCTTCCTGCTGCTCGACGAGCCCGAGGTGTACGGCCTGCCACCCGACCCGGTCGTCACCACCCGCGACCTGCCGGCCATGTGGCGGCGCGCCGGCATCGCCGCGCTCACCCTGCTCGGCGGCTTGGCGGCCACGTTCCTCGGGAGGAACCGATGACGGACATCCGCGACGACGCTACGGCACCACCGGAACGCACCGCGGTGACCGGCCGCCGGCGCCGTCGGGGCCGGGGCCGGGGCGAACAGCCCATGGTGCCGGACGCGGAGTTCCAGTCCTACTACGGCAAACCCGTACTCAACAAGCCGACCTGGCACGCCCGCGACATCGCGGGCTACCTGTTCCTCGGCGGTCTCGCCGGCGCGTCCTCGGTGCTGGCGGCCGGCGCGCAGCTCACCGGCCGCGCCGGCCTCGCGCGGGGCTGCAAGACCGGCGCGCTCGTCGCCGATCTCGGGCTCGCTGTACGCGCTGGTCCACGACCTCGGCAAGCCGGCCAGGTTCGTCAACATGCTGCGGATGGTCAAACCGACCTCACCGATGAGCATCGGCTCCTGGTTGCTCATGGCGTACGGCCCGGCAGCGGGCGCGGCAGCGGTGTCCGACTGGACCGGGATCCTGCCCCGCACGGGCCGCGCCGCCGCACTCGGCGCCGCGGTCGTCGGCCCGGCCGTCGCCGCCTACACCGCACCCCTCATCGCGAACACCGCCGTGCCGACCTGGCACGAGGGCCACCGCGAGCTGCCGTTCGTGTTCGTCGGCTCGGCCGCGACCGCGGCCGGCGGCCTCGGCATGCTCACCGCACCGGTCGCCGAGGCCGGCCCCGCACGACGGGCCGCGGTGCTCGGCGCCGCCATCGAGGTGGTCGCGGTGAAGAAGATGGAACGCGGCATGGGCCTGGCCGCCGAACCACTGCGCACCGGCAAGGCGGGCCGGCTGATGAAGGCGGCCGAGGTACTGACCGTGGCCGGTGCGGTGCTCGGTGGGGTCCTCGGTCGCAGGTCCCGAGTGGCCGCCGCGCTGGGTGGTGTCGCCGCGCTCGCCGGCTCGGCGTGCACCCGGTTCGGCATCTTCCACGCCGGCGTCGCTTCCGCGGAAGATCCGAAGTACACCGTTGTGCCACAACGAGAACGGCTCGACGAGACCCCGGGAGAGGTCTCGTCGAGCCGGGCGGTCACCTGAACGGCAGGGCGTTCGCCGTCGTGATCCGGTCCCGTACCGTCGCACGCAGGTCGGCCAGTGCGGGGTCGGCGGGGGCGGTCCGGGCCGTCGACCGCACCGGGCCGGGTACCGGGTACACCTCGTCGTCACTCGGTAGCGGCGTGCCGGGACAGACCGCGTTGCCAGGGCGGGAGTTGTGCAGGAGGAACACGTTCACCATCCCGTCGACGCACGGGTTGCCGCCGATGGCGTACTGGCCGTGGAACGGCGAGTCGTCCACCGACACCATGGTCACGCCCGGCGCGGCACGAACCGCCGCTTTCGCCTGCTCGTAGCCGGTCTGCGGGTCGAACTCGCCCTGCACGACGAGCACCCGGCCGGCCACCTCGGGCGGCAGCGTCGGCAGCGTCTGCCGTGGCGGGTCGGACCAGTAGGCACAGGGCTCGGACAGGCCGTACAGCCAGCCGAACAAGGGGTACGGCGGTCCCTGCCGGTCGCTCAGGCGCTTGTACCAGGCCGCGGACCGTGTCGGCTGGTCACCACACGCCACAGCGAAGCGGGTACCCGACACGTGCGTGTAGTCCTCCCGCAGTGCCGCGGCCGATCGAACGGTCAGGTCGGCGACCGGGACGCCGAAGGTCGCGAGCGACTGCTCGTCGAACATCGCCTTCAGGTCGGCGGGGATCTCCGGGTCGGTGCCGTCCAGCTCGGCCGCGCCGATGGTGAAGATCACGGCGGCCAGCACCCACCGGAACTCGCTGCCCATGCCGACGAACACGGTGTCGTAGGTGTCCGGGGCGAGGATCTCCTGGTCGGCGAAGAGAGTCCGCACCTGCTCCCAGGTTTCCTTCGTCTCCTCGGGTGTCGTGCCGACGAGGTCCGGGAACTGCCTGCTCATCCACGGCAGGAACACGTCGTCGAACAGCCGCTGGTTGATGGGCGGCCACGCCTCGAACGCCGCCTGCAGCCTGCCCTGCCAGTTCACGCTCGAGTCCAGCACCATCTTGCCGGCGCTGGCCGGGAAGAGCGCCGCGTACTTCGCGCCGAGCCAGGTGCCGTAGGAGTAGCCGAGGTAGTTCAGCCTCGACTCGCCGAGCAGCCGCCGGACCAGCTCCATGTCGTGCGCGGTCTGCCAGGTGGTGATGTAGGGGGTGAGCGCGTCGCTCTGGCAGGCCTCCGCGACCGCCCGTGGCGCCTTCTGGTGCTCACGGATGCTGTCCGGCGAGCGGTCCCGCGCGTCGAGGTCCGTCCGCTGCGACAGCCGGTCCACCGGGACCGCGCAGGTGAACGGCTCGGCGCCGCCTTCCTGCCCGGTGCCGCGCGGGTCCATCCCGACGAGGTCGTACCGCTCGTTCAGCGCGGGCTGCAGCGTCGCGATGGCGCCGGGCAGCGACGTGCCCTGACCGCCGGGGCCACCCGGGTTGAGGAGGACGGCGCCGAGCCGGTCGCCGGTCGCGCCGACCCTGCTGATGGCGACCTGCAGGTCGACGCCGCTGTCCGGCGCGGCCCAGTCGCGAGGCACGGTCACGAGTGCGCACTCGGCCGGGCGCGCGTTCTCTTGCGGCGTGAACGGGCAGGGCCCCCAGGCCAGCTGCTGCTGGCTGTAGCGGTCGAACGGGTCGTCCTCGGCGTGCGCCAGTGGCGTCCCGCTCAACGCGAGAGCCACCGCCAACGCCAGAACTCCCACACGGCGTTGTGTTCGGGGCATGTCAGATCAGTCCTTTCCGGAGTGCGTAGGCCACCGCGTGTGGCCGGTTACGTAGGTTCAGCCGGGCGGTGAGGCCGTAGAAGACGCTCTTGATCGTGCGTTCCGAGTAGGACAGCGTGCTGGCGATCTCCGCGGTGTCCAGCCCGTCGGCCATGAGCCGCAGGACGTCGATCTCGCGGCCGGTCAGCCTGCCGTCCTCGCCGGGTAAGGCCGTGTCCTGTTGCAGCTGCCGCACGTGGTCGAGCAGCTCCGCCACCCGGTTGCCTCGTGTCGTGCTCCTGCCCGCCGCCGCGACCAGCACGGCGCGCACCAGCCGGTCCCCGGTCGCGTTGGCACGCGGGAGAATCGCCGCGACCCGGCAGGTCTCGACCATCTCCGCGTCCGCCTTGCTGATCTCGTTCAGCACCAGCACGACGGGGACCGGTGCCGCGACCGCGGCCCGCCGCAGCTCGGCAACCACCGCGGCACTGAGCGCGGTCGCCGCAACCACGACGACGTCGGCGAGCACGCGTCGCTCTCCGGTCAGGAGCGTGATCTCGGGTGTGCTCTCCAGAGAGCTGGTGAGCCCGGCGACGCTGAGGTAGTCCGCCGACTCGACGATCACCCGAATACGGTTGTCCACCACTTTCTGTTCCCCCTACGAACTCCCCTGCCACCACCGAGTCCCCACTCCGCGGCACCACGGGATCAGTCCGGCATGCTGAAGAAATGCACCTGCGTGTTCGGCACGAAGCCGATCCGCGGGTACACGGGCGCGCCGGCGACGGTCGACTGCAGCGTGGCGCGGGTCAGCCCGGTGGCTCGGCCACCCTCGTGCAGTGCCTTACGTGTCACCGCCTCGCCGTAGCCCCTGCGCTTCCAGCCGGTCGCGGTGGCGACGAGCACGACGAAGAGCCTGCCGTCCGCCTCCACCGTTCCGGCGCAGGTCACCGGGACGCCGTCACGCAGCCCGAGGTAGGCGTGCACCTCGTTCTTCCACAGGGTCGAGCCGGCCAACCCGTCACGTACCTCCTCCAGCGGGAACCCGTAGGCGTCCGCGTTGAGGTCCGCGTAGGCCAGCAGCTGTTCTTCCGTCGTCACCCGCACGAACGTCAGCTCGGGATGGACCGGGTCGGGAACCGGGAGCAGGTCACCGGCCATACCGGTGCCTGGGAAGGCGTACTCGAAGCCCGCGCGGTTGGCCGCCTCACGCAGGGTCGTGCGGCCGTCCTCTTCGAGAAGATCCTCGAAGACCCACAGGAAGCCGTAACGGTTCTTCTCACGCATGATGTCCGCCGCCTCGTGCAGACGTTGCCCGACGAGCTCGGCATCCGCGCCGATGTCGGTCAGCGTAACGCAGTTCCAGAAGGCGAAGTCGCAGTCGGCCCAGCGGACGGCGATGCCGGGCAGGTCCCGCACGTCAGCACTCGGGTTGCGGTCGAGCACCATGCGACGCCAGACCACGGCGAGCTGTTCCATCGACTCGATGGAGCTCTTGAGATCCTTCACCAACAAACCTCCGAGAACGTGGCACGAACAGGGGGTCGGAAGACAGCGGCCGGCGCGAACACAGCCCTGTTGGCCCACGGAATGGTCCCCCCAACCTGGGCAATGAAGCTACTGGACCAAATAGCGCCGACCGAGGACACTGCCTGATCTACCGACGTTCTTGCACCTTCTTACCAACGGCCTCGGTTTTGTTGGTCGTATCGCAATTTCTGACGGCTTTTCCGCAATTTCAGCTTGGCGACGGCGTCACGAGGTCGTCGCGGGTGACGGACAGGGCGGTCTCGCGGTGGGCGTCGTGTTCCGCGAGGCGTGCCACGAGGGACGCGCGGACGTCGTGGTAGGTGTCGGAGCCGAGGGGCAGCCGCAGCGGGGTCTCGCCGCCGTCGACGAGGGCGAGCATCGCGTCGACGATCTTCTCGGGGTCGTTGGCCAGCGTGAAGCTCCCGTCGGCGACGGCTCGCCGGGTGTCGCCGGCCGGACCCTGGTCGTACTCCGACATGACCGGCGCGGTGGCCAGCGCCGCACCGAAACCGGTGGGTGCCGCGCCGGGTTCGACGATGGTCAGCCCGATGCCGAACGGTTCGATCTCGCGGGCGACGGTGTCACAGAACCCTTCGATGCCCCACTTGGACGCGTGGTAGTAGCTGAAGTTCGGGTACGTGGTCTGCCCGCCCGCGGTGGACACCTGCAGGATGCGGCCGTGCCCCTGCGCACGCAGATGGGGCAGTGCGGCCCTGACCACGTACATCGAGCCGAGCAGGTTCGTGTCGATCACCTGCCGGATCTGCTCGTCGGTGGCCTCCTCGACCGAGGCGAAGACCCCGAACCCGGCGTTGTTCACGACCACGTCGAGTGTCCCGAACACCGTGAAGGCCTCGTCCACGACGGACCTGACCTGGGCGGTGTCGGTGACGTCGAGCTGTGCCACCCAAAGCCGGTCACCGTGGGCGGCACGCAGGTCGTCGAGCGCCTCCGGCCGCCGCAGTGTCGCGGCGACCCGATCGCCCCGCTCGAGCGCCTTCTCGGTGAGCAGCCGGCCGAGACCCGAGGACGTACCGGTGATGAACCACGTGGTGGTCATTGGTTTCCTTTCCCGTTGTTTGGGTGGTCCCGACGCTATGACTTCGAGCCGACTCGAAGTCAAACCCCTACACTGGGAAACATGGTTGCTCCGCACACGACAGCCCTGACCATCGGCGAGGTGAGCGCGCAGACCGGCCTGTCGACGCACACACTTCGCTTCTACGAACAGGAAGGACTGTTCGTGGGCCCGGTCCAACGCAACGCGGCGGGCCGGCGTGTGTTCACCGAGCAGGAAGTCAGCTGGCTCAAGGTATGCATGAAGCTTCGTTCCTCCGGAATGTCCCTTCCGGACATCCGCCGGTACGCGGAGCTGGTGCGGGAGGGCCCTGGCAACGAGGCCGAACGGTTCGAGATCCTGCGCCAGCACGAGACCAAGGTGACCCAGCAGATGGCCGACCTGCAGGAGGCACTCGACGTCATCAGGTGGAAAGTCGGCATGTACGCGGAACATCTGGCCGCCGGGTCCGCCGACGCGTTGTGGCGCAACGGACCCAGCTGCACCCCGGCCTGATCTCAGCCGGGCGGCGCGACGGTCACCGCTCGCGTGGTCGCGGCGACACCAGACCGATCACTCCCAGACAGACCGCCGCCACCAGCCAGGATCGCGGCGACGAGTGGCAGTATCGGTGGGCTCCCTTCCGCCTCGGCCAGCTGCCAACCCGCTCCCGCAAGCGCCGCGAGCCCGACTGGTTGATCGTCCGGTTCGAACAGTTCGTCGGCACCGCGCTGGTGCATGGTGCGGCCGCGCCGCGGATCAGCGCGATGGGAGAGCTGCCAAGGCCTTCTCGACTGCCTCGAGGATGTTCAGTGGGGCCTTGTTGAGTGGTTCGCGGAGCTGACGGCCCGGGGTCCAGCGGGTGGTGCGGCGGAACGTCTCGGCGCGTTCCGGGTCGGTGGCACGGATCGCGGCGAGCACGGTGCGGTAGGCCTCCGGGTCGTCGATGATCTCGGCGAGGTTGCTCGACAGGTTCAGTGCGCCGCGGGTGTTGGTCGGGCGTGGGTGGTCCTCGGTCCAGGTGTGGACTCCGCTGCCGATGTCGTGGGTGGTGCCGGACGGGAGTTCGACGCGGGCGGTTGCGTTCGGTGGTATCTCGGCTCGGAAGTGGACTCGGTCGCCCTCCCGTCGCCAGGCCGCGCTTGCCATGCCGTAAGGGGTTTCGTGCCATGCCGAGGCGTCGTCGAGGTCGGTGAGCAGGGTTGGGGCGATGCGGATACGCCGGTAGGCGGGCTCCAACGGCGCGAGGCCGGCGACCTCGCGGTGCAGCCAGTCCGCCACGGCGCCCAGCGCGTAGTGGTTGAACGAGGTCATCTGTCCCGGGTTGATCGAGCCGTCCTCGAGCATCGAGTCCCAGCGTTCCCAGACCGTCGTGGCGCCCATGGTGACCGGGTAGAGCCAGGACGGGCACTCCGTCTGGGTCAGCAGCCGTGACGCGGTGTCGGCGTGACCGGTGGCGGTGAGTGCGTCGCAGATGAGGGGGGTGCCGACGAAACCGGTCGAGATTCGGTAGCCGGACGCGCGGACGAGGTCACGCAGCCGCGCCCCCATCGCGTCCCGCTGGGTGCCGTGGACCAGTCCGAACACGATCGCCAGTGCGTACGCGGTGGGGGCGTCGGACATCATCCGGCCCATGGGGGTCACGTAGGCGTCGCGGAAGGCGGCGGCGATCCGGGCGGCCAGGTCGGTGTAGTGCCGTGCCTCGGCGTCGCGGCCGATGAGGGTGGCGGCCCTGGCGGTCAGGTCCGCCGAGCGGAAGAAGTACGCCGTGGCGACGATGTCGGCGTTGGTCTTCGCCTCGTCGGGGCGGTCGGGTGGTGCGTCGGGGTCGAGCCAGTCACCGAACTGCAGGCCGTCCTGCCACAGCAGGGTTGTGCCGGCGCGGGCCTCGATCAGGTCTACCCACGTGGCCATCGCGTCGAAGCAGGTTCGCAACGCGTCGAGGTCGCCGAAGCGGTCCCACAGCACGGCTGGCACGACCGTGATCGCGTCGCCCCAGGCCGCGACCGGGTCGGACAGGCCGGGCACCTGCGGGATCACCGCCGGCACGACCATGGGGACGACTCCGCCCGCCGCGCATTGTTCGAGCATGACGTCGTCGAGCCAGGACCGGAGGAACGCGTCGCAGTCGTAGAGGAAGGACGCGGTCGGGGCGAAGACCTGGAGGTCGCCGGTCCAGCCGAGCCGCTCGTCGCGTTGCGGGCAGTCGGTGGGGATCGACAGGAAGTTGCCCCGCATCCCCCAGATCACGTTGTCGTGGAACCGTTGCAGCAACGCGTGCGAGGTCGTGAAGCCGCCGGTCCTGCGCATGTCGCTGTGCACAACCGCGGCCGTGACGCGATCCGGGGTGAACTCGCCAGGCCAGTTCTCGATCTCGGCGTAACGGAAGCCATGGAAGGTCCAGCGTGGCTCCCAGGTTTCCTCGCCGTCACCGGCGAGCGTGTAGTGGTCCGTCGCCGCGGCGTTCCTCAGTGGACGGACGCCGAGTTCGCCGTGCTCGAGCACCTCCGCGTGGCGCAGGGTCACCGTGTGGCCGCGTTCGCCCCGGACCCGGATCCGGAGGCGGCCCACGAGGTTCTGGCCGAAGTCGAGCACCGTCCGGCCGCTCGGGGTGGTGACCACCCGCTGGACCGGCAGGTGCTCGACCACTCGCACGGGTGGGGACGTACGCACGGTGGGTACCACGTCCGGTCCGTCCACAATGGAGACGGGGATCCAGTCCCTGTCGTCGAAGTCAGGCTGGGACCAACCGGGGAGCTGTCGGCGCGCGTCGTAGGTCTCGCCCTGGTAGATGCTGGCGGCGACAACCGGTCCCGGGGCGTGCCGCCACCGTTCGCCGGTCTTGATCGTCTCCTCGGTGCCGTCGTCGTACTCGAGGACGAGCTGTGCGGCCGCCGCGGGAGGTCCCTGGTAGAAGCGCCGTGCCGCGTCGCGGAAACCGAAGCGTTCGGTGTACCAGCCGCCGGTGAGCACGATGCCGATCGCGTTGGCACCGCGGCGCAGGTGTGCCGTGACGTCGTGCACCTCCGCGTTCAGCCGCCACTGGTAGCTGGTCCAACCGGGTTTCAGCTCGGCGTCATCGAGCGCGGCGCCGTTGATCTCGACGTCGTACGCGCCGAGCGCCGTGCTGTGGAGCAGCGCCCGCCACACGTCGCGGCGGACCTCGAAGGTGCCACGGAGCAGTTGTGGCTCCTCAGTGCCGGCACCGACGAAGCGGGCATGCCACTCCGCGAGGACCGCGTAGGTCACCTCGGTCTCCGCGCTCCACGGCGACACCGAGCCGTCCACGCCGTGGACACGCACCCGGACCCGGACCGTCTCCCGTGGCCGCAGCGGCGGGAACGGCCAGTCGACGAGGACCGAGTCCCGCCCCTCGACCACGGCCGTACTCGTCGTTCCCTGCCGTACCACCGCCAGTTCCGCCCTTGCCTGGAGCCAGCCGGGAATCGTGGTGCTCGTCTGCCATGACACGCGGGGTTCGGGCGGCTCACCGAGCCGTGGCGCACCAACCGTAAGTGTCACCGGACCCCCTCGACGACCGGTGCGGCGACCGACACCGCCGGCTCGTCCCGGCTCTCGCGCGTCCGGCGGATGATCACCGCGCCGATGGCACCCGACACGAGCGCGAACCCGGTCAGCAGGAAGAAGAGCCCGGCCGGGCTCCAGGCGATCAGCGCCGGCGTGAGCAACGCGAAGCCCGAGGCGGTCCTCCACCTGCCGGAGCGCCAGGGAGGAGGTCACGAAACCGATCCGCCGCCGTCCCTGCGCCACGAGGTGCTCCACCGCGAGACGGCCACCCGTCACGTGATCGGTCGACACCGACGCCTGCGCATCGGAGCTCGCGCGCCGCGCGCTCAGCACGCTGGCGATGCCCCGCTTCCGCAGCCGCGCCAGCTCAGGTTCGACGTCGCCGAGTGGGGCGATGATGATGCCGCTCACCCGCTGCTTCTCGAACAGCTCCAGGTAGCTCCGCTCCCGGTCCCGCGAGCCCGTGTCGTTGGCCATCAGCAGGTACATCTCCCGCGCCGCCACCCGCTCCTCGATCGCCCGCGCGATCTCGGGAGTCGTCGCACTCGCCAGCTCGAACGCGATGTAACCGACCACCGGACTCGTCCCCGTGCGCAGGACGCGCGCGGCGTCGTTGGGCACGAAACCGAGCGTCTCGACCGCCTGCCGCACCCGCTCCCGTGTCGGCGCCGACAGCTTCGCCGGTTTGTGGAAGTAGTTCGACACCGAGGCCGGCGACACCCGGGCCAACTCCGCGACATCGCGGATCGTCACGTTGTTCAGCGGTCCTCCCCTGCCGTCGGCGACGTGAGTCCCAACGTTCTGGTCAGGTCGAGCAGCTCCGCGCGGTAGAGCCTCGCCGGATCTCGCACCTGGAGCTGCAGGTGGCCGTAGACCTCCAGGGCGACCAGGCCGTGCATACGGCCCCACACCCGCATCGCGAGCGCGACGGCCGCCGGCGGCAGCTCGGGGAACGACGACCTGATCACCGCGGCGAAGCCGGGCTCGAAGTCGGACCACGTGTAGTCGCCGTCCGACACCGAACTCTCGACCCGCGGCCACGCGGCAGCGACGAGCCCGGTGAGCACCGCGCAGGCACGGTGCTCCGCGTCCGTCGCCGCCCCACCCTCGGGTGCCTGGTAGCCGGGCACCGGGTCGCCGTAGACGAGCTGGAACTCCTCGGGATGCGCGACCGCCCAGCCCCGGAACGCCTCGCCGACCGCGAGCACCCGGCCGATCGGATCTGCCGCCGGCACGGCGTCCCTGGCGGCCTCCTCCGCGTCGGCGAGCGAGCCGTACACCTCGGCGATCAGCGCGGTGACCAGGTCGTCACGTGTGGGGTAGTAACCATAGAGGGCGCCCGCGGTCATCCCCATCTCCCGCGCGATCGCCCGCAGCGAGATCGCCGCCGGTCCACCTTCTGCCAGGAGTTTCAGCGCTATCGCCTTGATCTCCTCGGTTGCCTCTGCCCGCAACCGCTCCCGTCTGCTCTGCGCACGAACTTCCACGCTTGACACTCTACGGCGCTCGGCTACTATCTGCCGTGCTGTTACTGAACGCCGTGTAGTAACTGTTCGCCGTATAGAACATGAGGAACCAATCGATCGACACCTCAGTCGCCCGACCTGTGCAGCGGTCGGGCCGCATACTCGCCTTGCTGGCATTCGCCCAGTTCGTCGTCGCCCTCGACTACAACATCGTTTATGTCGCCCTGCCCGACATCGGTCGTGACCTGGGCTTCACGGCCCAGTCACTGCAGTGGGTAGTGAGCGCCTACGCCGTGGGGTTCGGCGGGTTCCTGCTCTTCGGCGGCCGGGCCGTCGACCGGTTCGGTGCGCGTCGCACGTTCGTCCTGGGGCTCGCGCTGTTCGGTCTCTCGTGTCTGGTCGGAGGGTTCGCGGGTAGCCCCGAGATGCTGGTGGTCGCGCGCGGCGTCCAGGGCCTGGGTGCCGCACTGCTCACCCCGGCGACCCTCACGCTGATCAACACGAGCTTCGCGGAAGGCGCCGAGCGCACCCGGGCCTTGTCGGTGTGGGGAGCCTGTGGCAGCGGCGGGCTCGCCGCCGGCGCGTTGCTGGGTGGTGTGCTCACCAACGCCTTCGGCTGGCAGTGGGTGCTGTTCGTCCTGGTCCCGCTGGCACTGGGCGCGGCACTCGCCGCACGCCCGGTCCTGCCCGCCGATCCCGGACGCACCACCACCCGAGGCGGATTCGACGTTTCTGGGGCCGTCCTCGCCACCGCCGGCTCCTCCCTGCTGGTCCTCGGTCTGGTCAGCGGGCCGGAAGCCGGTTGGGGATCCCTCCGGGGAGCCGGCGCGTTGGTGGCCGGCCTCGTACTGCTCACGGTGTTCGTGCTCGTGGAGAAGCGCACCACGGACCCGCTCGTCCCGCTCCGGTTGTTCGGCAACCGAAGCCTGGTCACCGCGATCCTGGTGATCCTCGTCTTCCAGAGCGCGCTCGGTGGGGCGTACTACCTCTTCACGACCTATCTGCAGGACGTGCTCGGCTACAACGCCCTGCAGGCCGGTTTGGCGTTCGTGCCACTGACCGTGGTCTCGATGGCGGCGTCGTTGAAGCTCACCGGAGTCCTGCTCGGCAGGTGGGGCGCCCGGGCCACGCTGTTCGTTGGCATGCTCGTCAACGGCGTCGGCATGGTCCTGCTCGCCGTGGGCATGACCGTCGGCGGTTCCTTCTGGACAGTGCTGGCCGGCGTTCTCGTCTGGGGCGTTGGTGGCGGCCTGACCTTCCCCGCGATGTTCGTCGCCGCGGCATCCGGAGTGCCAGCCGGGGAACAAGGCGTCGCCTCCGCCCTGGCCACCACCTCCCAACAGCTCGGCGGCGCGATCGGCCTCGCCGTGCTGGTCGCGATCGCCAACGCGGGCCTTCAAGCGGGCACCGCGCCCGCGCCGTCCGCCGTCGTCGAAGGGCTCCGCATGGCGCTGTGGATCGGCGGCATCACCTCGGTGGCCGGTGGGCTCCTCGCGTTTCTGCTCAAACCACGGCGGTGAGCTACCGGCTGTCGCGGACGTTGGTCCAGCCGACGTCGTCGACCTGGAAGGACAGCCTGCCGCTGTCCGAGGTGCCCTCGACCCGGACGCTGACGGCGATGCCGGTGACCGGCGCGTTGCCGGAAAGGTTGACGTGGAGCCGATTCCAGGGAACGAACGCCGGCAGGTGCGGCAGTCCGTTCGCTTCCGAGGTGAGCGTGCGGCCGCCCTGGGTCACGGTGAGCCGCGCGTCGTACAGGGTGTCGGCGGCGAGGTCGGGCCTGACGTACACGAACAGGTCACGGGCGCCGGCGGGAAGACGCAGCCGAGCGCGCAGCGACACGGTGCGCCACTCACCGAGGGGCGCGACGGTGGAGGTGGCCTGGAGCGCCGCCCGGCCTTCGTAGGGTGAGGTGCCGGACACGCCGACAGTGCTGATGTACGCGCCAGGTTGCCATCCCGGGGCCGTTGCCGACTCGAAGCCCGGGGCGGCGCCCGCGGCGAGCAGCTCCACCCGAGGGGTCGGCACCTGGCCGAGGGACCAGCCGAGTCGGCCGGCGATGACGGGACCGAGCCGATGGGCGACCCGCAGGTGGCCTGCGTAGGTCGGGTGCAGCCCGTCGGTGTAGTCGGTCGCGGTGAGCCAGCCGGTCGTGTCGACGTAGACGACGTGGTCGTCGACCGCGGCCGCCGCGGCTGCGATCTCCCTGGCGAAGTAGCCGCCAAACGGCCGCATCGCGAAGATCCACGTGTCTGGCCAGGTGGCGCGGATCTGGCGCAGGTAGTCCAGGTACGCGGCCTGGAACGCCACCGGGTCCATGCTGGCGAGACCGTCGTTGGTGCCCTGGTTGACCACGACCGCCTGCGGTACGTACGTGGGCTCGACCGGCGAGCCGGCGAAGTTGAAGGGCAGGGTCTGCGCGGCGGGCGGCACCTGGCCGCCGCCGGGGCGGCCGATGCCCTGGGCGCCGAAGCCGACCTGACGGAAGTCGGCACGCAACGCCCTGCCGGTCAGCCACGCGTAGTCCTTCGTGGCGTCCGAGCCCCGCACGCCGATCTCCGGCCCGGCGGCGCGCACGCCCTGGGTGATGGAGTCACCGAGGAACTCGATCCGGCGGTCCTCGGGTGCCGGTGGCGGCAGCGTGGTCGCGCCCGGGTCCAGCCGAAAACCGGTCAGCAGCAGGCCGGACCGCAGCGGCGGCAGCCAGCGGTTGGCGCGTTCGTCCACGTCCTTGACGGTGATCTCGAGCGTGTGGACCCCTGGGCGCACGGTCAGGTCGATCCGGTCACGGTCCACTGTGTACAGAACGGGGGCACCGCGGTCGAGCCGCACATAGAGCTGGGGTGGCTGCGTCACCGTGGCCTGGTCGAACGTCACGGCGATGCGCCGCCCGGTGAAACGCAGCAGGACGCCGGAACCGGAGTTCACCGTGGCCATCGCGTCGCCGAGGCGCCCCCACCGGCCCTGGTACCGGATGTCGGCGTGGTCCGCCGCGACCACGGTCTCCCCGGTCGTGGCACCCGCCTGCGTGACCGTCATGGCGAGCAGCACGAACAGCAGCGGTACGACCAACCTGCTCATCGGCCGACACCGACACGGGCCGCGAACAGGGACAGGTCGATCGAGTTCGCCAGCGCCTGGTAGCCGGCGACGTTGAAGTGCAGGCGGTCGCCCGCGTCGTAGGCCGCCAGCAGGAACGCCGGGTTCGCCGGGTTCCGGACGGCCGCGTCGAAGTCGATGACCGCGTCGAACTGTCCGCTGGTGCGGATCCACGCGTTGACCGCCAGCCGCTCGTTCTCCCGGCTGTCGGTGAACCCGGCGGGTGTCAGCGTGGCGCCGTAGATCGGCAGTCCTCTCGCGTGTGTGCGCTGGATGATCTGCTGGTAGGCGGCGATCAGGTCGGCGGCGGTGCTGCGGTTGGACACGTCGTTGATGCCCTCGAAGAGCACCACCCAGCGCACGCCGGGCTCGGTGAGGACGTCCCGGTCCAGCCGGCGCAGTGCGCTGTCGCCCGCGCCGTCGGCCAGGATCCGGTTGCCGGCGATGCCGGCGTTGAGGACCCCGAACTCCCGGCCGGGTGCGTTGAGGCGGCGGGCGAGCAGGTCCGGCCAGCGTGCGTTCCGGTCGACGGCCGAGGCGTCGGCGGCGCTGTCGCCGTCGGTCAGCGAGTCGCCGAGGGTCACGACCGACCCGACGGGTCCGCCCCGCAGCACGTCGACACCGGCCAGGAAGTACCACGGCGTGAGGCACGGGCGGGGCGGCGCCGTCCAGCAGAAGGTCTCGCCCACCGGCATGTCCACCGCACCGGCGTGGTTGCCTGCTGGCGAGGTGTAGTTCGTCTGCATGCTCAGCGCGTGGTACGTCGCTGGGCCGGTGGGGCCAGGCACGTACAGGGAGATCGCCAGGTCGGCGTTCTCCGGCACCCGCAGGAACGCGAGATCGCTGACCGCCTCCGCGCCGGGCGCGATGGTGACCTGCGGGGAGCCGCCGAACACCAGTTGCCTGTCGGTACCCGCCTGGATCGCGGCACCGGAGGCACGCAGCGCCAGACGGGCCTCGCCGATGACCAGCGGGGCGGTCCCGTGCGCGTTGCTCAGCCGCACGCGAACCACGTCACCCCGGATGCTGGTGTGCACGATCTGCCGCAACGTGCGGTCCGTGAACGACGGGCGATCCTGCCCCGGCCCGCCACCCTGCGGGCTCGCCGCCCACGTCCCGACCCAGTGCACGCCTGACACCGGAAGCGGCCCCGCCTGTGCCGGCACCGCACCGAGACCAGCGACAAGCACTGCCGCACACAGGACACCCAGGGCACCGGTTCGCCCCATTGAGAACCTCATGGCAGAACCTCCACGGCCAGCGCCGCAGTCGCCCACTCAACACTCAAAACGTTTGGTGAAACGTTTCAAACCTGTGGCTCTACTCTAGGAGCCACCCCGGTGTGAGGTCAAGCCATTGCGCTGCGTGAGCGTGCGCCGGTCACCATTCGGCGAGGGTGCCGTCCGGGTGTCGCCACACCGGGTTGCGCCAGGTGTGGCCGATCTCCGCGGCTCGGCGCACCGCCGGCTCGTCGACCTCGATACCGAGGCCTGGTCGGATCGGGCGGGTCGCGTATCCGTCGACGAAGTCGAACACGCTCGGGTCGACGAGGTAGTCCAGCAGGTCCCCGTCCGCGTGGTAGTGCATGCGCAGACTCTGTTCCTGGATCAGGAAGTTCGGCACGGCGAACCCCACTGCAGACTTGCCGCGAGCGAGATCGGCCCCAGCGGACAATGCGGAGCGAGCGACGCGCCGTGGATCTCGGCGAGCGCGGCGATCCGCCGCACCTCCGAAATGCCGCCGGCGTGCGACGGATCGGGTTGTGCCACCGCGATACCGGCCCCAGCGGCGCACGAAAATCCCACCGCGAGTACAGCCGTTCCCCGGTCGCGAGGGGAACGGTGCTGGCTTCGACCAGGCTGCCGATCAGGTGCAGGTGCTCCGGCAGCACCGGCTCCTCGACGAACATCGGCGCGACATCTTCGAGCATCGGCAGCAGCCGGCGCGCCATGGCCGGTGAGACCCGGCCGTGGAAGTCGATGGCGAGGTCGCGTTCGTCGCCGAGCACCGCACGTGCCTGCTCAGCCCGGCGGACCATCGCGCGGGCCTCGTGCAGGCTGTCGATCGCCCGCATCCGGCCGGTGCCGTTCATCTTCACGGCCGTGAACCCGGCCTCGACCTGCGCGGCGACCTCGTCGGCGACCGACGACGGCTCGTCACCGCCGATCCACGAGTACATCCGGACCCGGTCCCGTACCGGTCCGCCGAGCAGCTCGTGCACCGGCGCGTCACGCACCTTGCCGGCGATGTCCCACAGCGCCTGGTCGAACCCGGCCAGCGCGCTCGACAGCACCGGGCCGCCGCGGTAGAACCCGCTGCGGTACAGCCGCTGCCAGTGGTCCTCCAGACGCAGCGGATCCTCGCCGACCAGCAGCTCGGACAGCTCGTGCACGGCCGCACGGACGGTCTCCGCACGGCCCTCGACCACCGGCTCGCCCCATCCCGCGATGCCTTCGTCCGTGCTCACCTTGAGAAACAGCCAGCGCGGCGGCACCAGAAACGTCTCGACCTGGGTGATCTTCACTCGTACGGACTCCGCGTCCTCGACGGCCTGCGCCAGCAACGCACGCACGGCACGCTCCGCCGCGTCCGGATCGCCGGCCGCGATCGCCTCGACCACCGCGCGGTGCGCCGGCACCGGGTCCTGCACCGACTTCCCTGTGTGCACCAACGAATCCCGCGCGGCCAACGCGACCTCGATCATCGCGGCCATGCTGACCAGCAGCTCGTTGTGCGAGGCCGTGATCAACTGCCGATGGAAACGCAGGTCCGCCTCGACCGCCTCCGGGCTCGTCGGGTCGGCCGCCGCCATCGCGTCGAGCGCGCCGGTCAGCGCGGCCAGATCGTCGCCATCGCGGCGCCGCGCGGCCAGCCGTGCGCCCGCTGGCTCCACAATGGACCGGACCTCGGCGAGCTGACTCAGCAGCTCCCCAGTGGACTGGCTGGCCAACCGCCAGCGCAGCACGTCCACGTCGAGCAGCTGCCAGTCGGCACGCGGCCGCACAAAGGTGCCACGCTTCTGCCGCGCGTCCACCAACCCCTTCGCGGCCAACACCTTCAACGCCTCCCGCAGCACAGTGCGGCTGATGTCGAACTCCGTCTCGAGTGCTGTGACGTCGATGGACTCGTCCGGGGCGAGCCGGCCGGACACGATCCGCGCCCCCAGCTCGTTCACCACCTGGCCGTGCAGGCCGCGACCGGCGTATCCGTTGTTCACGCCGAGTCCTTCTGGACAGTCCAGCCACCATCGACCACAAGGCTGGCACCCGTGACGAACGAGGCATCATCCGAAGCGAGGAAAGCTATCGCGGCGGCGACCTCCTCCGGCCGGCCGAACCGACGCAAGGCCGTGCCCGCGACGCTGCGCTCGCGATCGGACTCCGGCACCCGATCCCAAGCCGCGGTCAGCACCGGGCCCGGCAGCACGCAGTTGACCCGCACCCTCGGCCCGTACTCGACCGCCACCTGCCGGGTCAGCGCGGCAAGCGCACCTTTGGCCGCCGCATACGCGGGATGGCCCGGCAGACCGACCACCGCGTGCACCGACGACACCAACACGACGGAGCCGCCATCGGCCAACAGCGGCAGGCACGTGTGCAGCGCGTGGTAGGCGGCGCCGAGGTTCACGTCGAGCTGGCGGGCCCACTCCCCCGGTGTCGTGTCGGTGATCGGCTTGACCACGACCGTGAACGCGTTGCTCACCACCACGTCGAGCCGGCCGAAACGCTCGACGGCCAACTCGGCCGCACGCCGCCAGGTTTCCGACTCGGCCACGTCCCCGACCAGGTTCAGGCCCTCGCCCGGGTTGACGTCGATCCCGACCACGCCCGCGCCCTCGGCCACGAGCCGTCGCACGGTCGCCGCACCGATCCCCGACGCGGCCCCGCTGACCAGCACCGACCGACCGGCAAACCGCATGGCACCGGGTTCGCTCATCTGTTCGCCCTCCGTCCCCATCGGCGTCAGGCTACGAGAAAACATAAAATACGACAATATCTCCTTGAGACCGCTCAACGAGGGCTTGAACGGACGTGGCGCGCTACTCGTTGATGAGCTGCTCACGCAGGATGTCCGCATGCCCGCAGTGCTGGGCAAGCTCGCGCAGCACGTGAAGGTACACCCAGCGCAGCGGAAGCGGGCCGCGTCGGTTGCCGTGGACGATGTCGTCCAGCCCGAGGGAGGACGTCGCGCGACGTGATGCCTCGCATGCGTCGCGGTGTGCTTGCTGGACGGTGGCGATGGTGTCGCTGTCGTCAAGGACGAAGGACTCGTCCGGCGTCGCGGGGATGCCGATCTCGGCGCGCGACCGGCAGGTGACCGCTTCGTCGAACCAGACCTTCTCAACGAAGGTCGCGTGCTTCACCAGACCCAGCAGCGTGGTCCTGGAGGACACCAACGACCGGCGCACCTGCTCCTCGGTCAACCCATCCAGACAGGAGTTGAGCGCACCACGGTGCACGTCGAGAAACACCTCGAACTGAACCCGAACCGGCTGATCGAGAACGTCCTCGGCGGACGTCCCTGGGAGGGTAGCCATGCGCGAAGCATCCCAGACCGTCGCCGGGAACGATGAGCTGCCCGACCTGGATGCCGTCGCCGGCCAGGGTGTCGTGGCGCAGCTGGCGGCGTATCCACGCGCGGTCACACCCTCGGCCCGCAGGTCGGCACGAGCGGGGTGCCCTGTCAGCGATGCAGGGCGGACAGTAGGTCGACGCCGAGGCTTCGTACGGCCTCCACGTCGAGTTGGTAGTGGACCCGGGAGCCGGTGCGGTGTGCGAGTACCAGGCCGGCTTCGCGGAGTTGGCGTAGGTGGCGGGACATCTGTGGGGCCGTCATCTCGAACCTGGTGGCCAGTTCGGTTGTCGTCATCGCGTCGCGTAGGAGTGTGTGGCACAGGTTTATGCGCATGGGGTCGGCCAGTACGGCCAGGCGGTGGCGCATGGTGTCCAGCGACGGTGTGGTGCCTTCCGCGCGTACCGGGTACTGGACCACGACCGGGAACCCCGGGTAGTGCTTGATCACGATGTGTGGGTTGAGGTGCAGGGAGGGCACCAGCACACAGGGTGTCTCGTCGAGGTGGACGGTCGCGCGGTAGAACTTGTCGAACACGATCCGCGGCGGGTCGTCCATTTTGGACGCACCAGGCAGGTCGGCCAGGATGGCCGGGCCGTGCCGGCGCAGGTCGTCCGCTCGAGCCCGTGCGTGGCTCTCCAGTGCCGGCCGCAGGAGGGTCCTTTCCGGTTCGAAGGCCGCCTCGGCCATTGCCGTGAGGAACAGCAGCAGGTCCGCGCGGAACCGGTCGACGTCCCGCAGCAGCCGGGCACCCAGCTCCAGGCGCCGTTCGGAGATCAGCCGCAGCCGGGACAGGAACCGGTCCGCGCCCCGTACCAGGTCGGGTGGCTCGCGGGTCGTCTTGCCGATCAGGGCCTGTGCCGACATGGCGAGGAAGTCCCTGTGCCGGCAACCGTTCGATCCCGGCCAGCTCCGTCTCGAGCGCGGGCTCGGCGTCGACGCTCAGCGGCAGCAGGTACCTGGCACGGAACGCACCCCACAGCGGTGCCCACACACTCGCCCGGATCAGCAGGTCCTCGTCCACCTTGTCCCGTACGTCCGCCACCCAGCGACGGCTGGCCGGGTGGTGTCCGGCTCGGCCAGCGCGTGCAGGCAGGCGCACAGCTCGGCCACCGGGGACGGCCGTGCGGTGATCGACTTGTGCCCCGTGGTCCCCACGACGAGAGTGACCGGCATGAGCCAGACATTAACGTGTTCGCGGTAATGTCATTGCCGGTCTCCGTCCGTGTGCCGACCATTGCCGGCTAAACGCGACGGAGGATTCAAGCCCGTGACCAACCTGAACGACGAGGACAACAAGGTCAAACACCCGGTGGAGTTCTACGCCACCGGTGCGACGACGATCTACGCGTCACGCTACGACCAGCGGTTCTCGTTCTGCCTCTACGTGCCGCGTGCGCACGACCCGCCGGCCCCTCGCTGCCGCTCGTGGTCCTCCAGCACGGCACGGGCGCGCGTGGTCCGCAGTACCGCGACGCGTTCGCGTCCTTCGCGGAGCGACACGGCTGCCTGGTGCTCGCGCCGCTGTTTCCCGCCGGCATCGAGGATCCGCACGACCTGCACAACTTCAAGTTCATCTCCTACCACGACATCCGCTTCGACACCGTGCTGCTGGAGATCGTCCGCGAGGTGGGCGAACGGTACAATGTGGACACCGAGCGCTTTCTGCTGCACGGTTTCTCGGGTGGTGGGCAGTTCGCGCACCGGTTCGCGTACCTGCACCCGGACCGGCTGGCCGGCGTCTCGATCGGCGCACCGGGCCGGATCACCTTCATCGACCACGACAGCCCGTGGTGGCTCGGGTTCAAGGGGTTCGCTGAGGCTTTCGGCCACGAGCCGAGGATCGCCGAGCTGGCCGAGGTGCCGGTGCAGATGGTCATCGGCGGCGCAGGACACCGAGACCTGGGAGATCAACAACAAGGGCGACGCGAACTGGATGGACGGCGCCGACGCGACCGGGCGCACCCGGCTGGAGCGGCTGGCCGCGTTGCGGGACAACTTCCGCGCCAACGGGATCGCGGTGCGGCACGACGTCGTCGACGGCGTGGCCCACGCACCGATGCGGGTGCTCGAACCCGTCAAGGACTTCTTCGCCGCACTCCTCCAGCAGCGTGCGGCGACCGGAACCTGGCTGCTACACAGTGGAGGCAACTCATGAAGCGCACTGTCCTCTTCGGAGTCAGCGCGGTACTGGTGCTCAGTGGCTGCACCGTCGGCTCGACGGACGACTCGGCGCCCGCCGGGGCGTACCCGGAGCGCGGCATCTCGATCCTGGCCCCCGGCAGCACCGGCGGCGGCTGGGACACCAGGGCGCGGGGCATGGAGAACGCGCTCACCCGGTGCGGCGTCATCTCCGAGGACGTGACGGTCACCAACCTCCCCGGCGCAGGCGGCACGATCGGCCTCGCCGAGTTCAACACCAAGAACGGCGACCCCTACCAGCTGATGGTCATGGACACGATGACCATGCTCGGCGGCATCGTCCGCAACCACTCCCCCATTGACCTGACCACGCTGACCCCGATCGCCGGGCTGACCGAGAGTGTCGGCGCGATCATGGTGCCCGCCGGCTCGAAGTACGCCGACTTCGAGTCCCTCCTGACGGCCATGTAGGCCGACCCGAAGGGCATCTCCTGGGTCGGCGGCTCGCTCGGCGGGCCGGACCACATCACGGTCGCGTCCCTGGCCAAGGCGAACGGCATCCCGGTCAACCAGATCAACTACGTGCCGACCGGCGGTGGCGGCGAGGCGCTCAGCCTGTTGCTCAGCGGCGCGTGCACCGTGGGCCTCGGCACGCTCGCCGAGCCGAGGCCCAGGTCGAGTCCGGTGACCTGCGCGTGCTCGCCGTCACCGACAGCGACAAGCGGGTCGACGGCATCGACGCGCCCACCCTCGACGAGCTGGGCTACGGCGACGCCGCCCTCGGCTCGCGTCGGCGGGGTGCTCGCGCCGCCCGGGCTGAGCAAGGAACAGCAGCAGGCGTCGTCGACATGTTCGGCAAGATGCGCCACACCGACTGCTGGCAGAAGACCCTCCACCAGAACAACTGGTCCGACGGCTGGCTGCCCGGCGAGGAGTTCGCGAAGCTGATCGCCGACCACCGCGAGAAGGTCACGACCCTGCTCAACGAGCTGGGCCTGGCGTCGTGAGCACCGAGGCCCCCGACACCGCGGAGCGTGCGCCCTGGGCCCACCGGGTCGCGGCGCTCGCGTTCCTCGCCGTCGGTGTCGGCGTGCTCACCGGCGCGTTCGCGATCGACGAGGGCACCTCCTACCAGGCGGTCGGCCCCCCGGACGTTCCCGCTGCTCGTGGGTATCGGGATGTGCCTGGTGGGCATCCTCGACGTGGTGCGGGCGTTCCGGGGCACGGACCACGGCGCAGGTCGAGCGGGTGCGGGAGGAGGCCAGGGTCACGCACTGGCCGTCGGTGCTCCTGCTGTGTGCCACGCTGGTCGGCTACGTCGTGGTGCTGACACCACTCGGGTACTGGCAGTCGACGACGGTGTTCTTCGTACTGGTCGCCCGCGTGCTCGGCAGCCGGAAGCTGGTGCGGGACGCGGTGATCGCACTGGTGCTCGCGCTGGCGATCTACTTCCTGTTCGACCGGCTGCTGGGCATCCAACTGCCGCCGGGCATCCTGCGACTGGCGATCTGACATGGTCACCGACCTGCTCAACGGCTTCGCCAGTGCGCTCAGCCCGGAACACCTGCTGCTGGCGCTGATCGGCGTCACCGTGGGCACCCTGGTCGGCGTGCTGCCCGGCCTCGGCCCCGCGACCACCGTGGCGCTGCTGCTCCCGGTCACCTACGTGTTCGACCCGATCGGCGCGTTCGTGCTGTTCGCCGGGATCTACTACGGCGGCATGTACGGCGGCTCGACCACCGCGATCCTGCTGAACGTACCCGGCGAGACCGCGTCGGTGCCGACCACGCTCGAAGGCTTCCCGATGGCCAAGAAAGGCCGGGGCGGGGCCGCGCTGGCCACGGCGGCAATCGGGTCCTTCGTGGCGGGCACCCTGTCGACGGTCGCGATCACCTTCCTCGGCCCCGCGATGTCCACGGTGGCCAAGATGATCCAGCCAGCCGAGTACTTCGCGATCATGGTGCTCCGTTCGTCACTTGACCCTCACTGGTCGGCGACTCCGTGGTGCGCGGGATGTGCAGCCTGTTCCTCGGCCTCGCGGTCGGGCTGGTCGGCATCGACTCGCTGACCGGCCAGGCCCGCTACTCCTTCGGTGTGCCCGAGTTCTACGACGGCATCCAGACGGTCGCGCTCGCCGTCGGCCTGTTCGCCATCGCCGAGGCGCTGTACACCGCGGGCCGGCACCGGCATGTGACCGAGGAGATGATCCCGCTCCACGGCAAGATCCGGATGAACCGCGCGGAGTGGCGGCGGTCGTGGAAACCGTGGCTGCGCGGCACCGCGATCGGCCTGCCCATCGGCGCGCTGCCGGCAGGTGGTGCCGAGATCCCGACGTTCCTCAGCTACAACGTGGAACGCCGGCTGTCCCAGCACCGCGACGAGTTCGGCAAGGGCGCGATCGAGGGCGTCGCAGGCCCGGAGGCGGCGAACAACGCCGCGTTCTCCGGGGTGCTGATGCCGTTGCTCACACTCGGCATCCCGACGTCGGCGACCGCGAGCGTCCTGCTGATCGCGTTCCAGATCTACAACGTGCAGCCGGGCCCGCAGCTGTTCGACACCCAGCCCGAGCTCGTGTGGACGCTGATCGCGAGCCTGTACATCGGCAACGTGATGCTGCTCGTGCTGAACCTGCCGCTGATTCCACTGTGGATCAAACTGCTGAAGCTGCCGCGTGCCATGCTCAGCGCGGGCATCCCACCTTCGCCATCCTCGGCTCGTACGCCATCGCACAGAACACCGTGGACGTGCTCGTCGCGATCGCCTTCGGGGCGGTCGGCTTCCTCATGCGGCGCACCGGATACCCGGTCGCACCGCTGATCCTCGGCGCGGTCCTCGGCCCCATGCTGGAAACCCAGTTCCGCCGCGCCCTCGCCTTCAGCGAAGGCGACCCGTCCGTGTTCGTCACCCGCCCGCTGTCCGCGATCATCCTGGCACTGGCGGCGATGGCACTGGTCGGCCCGGCCCTGGTCCGCCGCCGCACCAGGGCGCCGGTGGGGTCACTTCATGGATACGGCACGAGCGTCGCGTCGACCGCCTCCCATGCGGGCGGAGCGGCGGCGAGGTCGCCGGTCGCTTCGTGCGCCAGGTCGGCCTGCTCGCGCGACGTCGGCGCCGAGGTCGTAGAGGTGGTCGACGCCGTCGGTGAGCCGCACGTACTTGAGGTCGCCGCGGCGCAGCGCCCGCTGGCCTTTCATCCGCCAGAACAGGTCGCGCTGCGGCGCCGGTTCGCCGCGAACAGGTGGCGACGAGGCTGACGCCGTCGAGCGGGTAGGCGGGGTCGGGCTCGGCCCCGGCCAGCTCGAGCAGGGTCGCGGTCCAGTCCATCGTCACGACCGGCTCGTCGCTGACCTGCCGCGGCCGCAGCTGTGCCCGGCCAGCTGCAGGATCGTCGAGACGCGGATGCCGCCCTCGAGCACGCTCGCCCTTGCCGCCCGAGAACGGCCACGTCGTAGGAGAAGCGCTCGCCGCCGTTGTCGCTGGCGAAGAAGACCAGCGTGTCGTCGAGCTGGCCGCTGCGCCGCAGCGCGCGCGATCACCTTGCCGATCGAGCGGTCGAGGTCCTCGACCATCTCCCGGTAGGTCTCCAGCGAGCCGCCGTCGTTGTGGAACAGTGCGCCGCGGCTCGCCGGCCCTGATGCGGGCCGTCAGCTCGTCGCTGACCGCCTTGTCGCCCGGGCCCTCCCACGGCCAGTGCGGCGTGGTGAAGTTGAGGTTGAGCAGCCAGGGTCCGGTCGTGGTCGCGGCCGATGAACTCGGTCGGCCCGCTCGGTGATGATCTCGGTGTAGTAACGCAGGTCCTGGTACTCGACCTCGTCCTCGTAGAGGTCGTAGCGCGCCGGTGGGTCGAGCTTGGAGAAGTAGTCGAGGCCGCCGCTGAAGTTGCCGAAGAACTCGTCCCAGCCGAGCCGCGTCGGGCTGAACCACGGCAGGAAGCCGCAGTGCCACTTGCCGATCAGCGCCGTCGTCGTAGCCCGGCGCCCTTGAGCAGCGACGCCAGTGTCGGGTGGTCGAGCGGGATGCCGTCGATCTGCGTTGGGCGCGCCGATCGGCTCCGTGCAGGCCGCCCGGCAGGCGGCCGGGGTAGCGGCCCGTGTAGAGGCCGAAACGGGTCGGCGAGCACGACCGCCGACGCCGAGTAGCCGTTGGTGAAGCGCACGCCCGAGCGCGGCCAGCCGATCGAGGTTCGGCGTGCGGATCTCCGGCGCGCCGAAGCAGGACAGGTCGGCCCAGCCGAGGTCGTCGGCGAGGATGACGAGCATGTTCGGCCGGGCGGGCCGGCCGCCGTCCGCGCGCCCGGAACGGCTCCTCGACCGCCGCGTTGGCCGGCACCCAGCCGGACGCCAGCGAGGCAAGGGCACCGGTACCCGTCGCGCCGACCACGCCACCGAACCGGCGCCTGCTGATGCTTCCCATCGAGCCTCACTTCCACACGCGACGATCACGATCCCAACGCCCAAGCTAAGGCCGCGTTTCACGATGCGACAGCGCGTCCCACAAAGTGGCAAGAGGGTTGACGGTGGGCAAGCAGGTGTCCCACTCGCCACATGCGGACATTTCCGACTGTTGACATCGCGCCGGTCATGCCACAAGATCGTGGAACCGGTTCCATGGAACCGGTTCCACGAGGAGTGTGCATGGCGACCATCCGCGATGTCGCGGCACGGGCAGGTGTGTCCGTCGGCACGGTCTCGCGGGTGCTCGCGGGCAGTCCGGCGACCTCGCCCCAGTCACGGCAGCGCGTCGCCGCCGCCACCGCCGAACTCGGCTACCTGCCGAACGCGCGGGCGGGATCGCTTGCGCCGAGCCAAAACCGACGTCGTCGGCATCCTCGTCTCCGACGTGCGCAACCCGTTCTTCGCCGAACTGGCCCACGCGGCCGAGCAGGAGGCGCTGCGCCGCGGCTACGTCGTGATGCTCGCCAACGCCAACGAGGACGCCACCCAGGAACAGCTCGTACCTCGCACGTTCTCCACCCAGCGGGTCGACGGCGTGCTGATGGCGCCGCAGCTCGAAGGACCGCGTTCACCTCGACCCGCTCATCGGCTCCGGCCTGCCGATCGTGTTCGTCGACCGGGTCCTGCCACGGCTCGACGTCCCGAGCGTCACGCTCCGACAACGTCGGCGGGTTCAGCTAGGCGCTCGTACCTGGTGGCATCGAGGGCACCGCCGGATCGGCTTTCGTCGGCGGGCCCGCGTCGGTGTCGACCGCGGCCGAGCGGCTGCCGCCTTCCTCCGCCACCGCGCCGAACTCGGACTGCCCGCACGACGACGCTCTCGTGCGAGGAGGGCGACTTCCGCGCCGGACAGCGGGGACACCGCGGTCGACCGGATGCTCGACCGTCGGGCGCCGCGCCGACCGCCGTGCTCGCCGCCGACGGGCTCATGGCCCTCGGCGCGCTCGCCGACGCTGCGCCGGCACGGCCGGCGTCGCGACATCGAGCTGATGTCCTTCGACGACCTCGCCGTGGTTCGCGGAGCTGACCCCCCCGTCTCGGCGATCGCGCAACGACGCGACCGCGATGGGCCGCGAAGGCGTATGGCGGCCCTGCTCGACGCGGTCGAGGGCGGCCGTCCCGACTCGGTGGTCGTGCCGCCACGGCTGGTCGACCGGCGCGGGGACGCGCCATGAGCCCCGGCGTTCGTCGTGGTGGGCAGCGTGCAACCTCGACTGACGCTGCGGGTCGCCGCGCTTCCCGCGCCGGGGCGACCGTGCTCGCCGCAGCCTCGCGGAGTCGGTGGGCGGCAAAGGCGCCAACCAGGCCGTCGCCGCCGCGGCGCGCGGGTGCGCCGACACGGCTGGTCGGCGCGGTCGGCGCCGGCGACGCCGGGCCCCGGATCCTGGACGACCTCGCCGGCGCGCGGCGTCGACGTGCGTGGAGTCCAGCCTCCTGCAAGGGTATTCCGACCGGCCGCGCCGTGGTCCGGTGGACGACCGACGGCGAGAACTCGATCGTCGTCGCCCCGGCGCCAACGCGCATTGCGCGCCGACGCCGTCGAGACGCGCTCGCCGGACCCTGGTCCGTCGACGTCGTCCTCCTGCAGAACGAGATCGCCGCGGACGCCCGCCTCGGCCGCCGACCCGGCGTCGCGAGAGCACACGGCGCCCGGGTCGTGTGGAACGCCGCGCCCGCGCCGGTCCAGCCCCACCGACATCAGCCATCGACCTGCTCGTGGTGAACGAAGGCGAACTGCGCCGCCGTCGGCCGACACCTCCGCATCGAGCGGCGAGACCGGGACCGGATCTCATTGACCGCCGTGCGAGAAGCCGTCGGCGCCGGGGTCGTCTGCACGCGCGGCGCCGAGGGTGCGCTCTTCGCGGTCGCCGGCGCGAGACCGGCACCGTCGCCGGCGCCGCCGGTGCGGGTCGTCGACACCACCGGCTGCCGGCGACACCTTCGCGGCTACCTCTGCGCGCGGTGGGTCACCGGCCGGCGTCGCCCGACCGGCGAGTCGATCGAGTTCGCCACCGACGCCGCCTCCCTCACCGTGACCAGACCGGGCGCGGCCGCCGCCATCCCCTCCCGATCCGCCGTGGCCGACTTCCTGCCGGACAACAGAAAGGACCACCGCCGATGAAGGTCGCACTCGGGGCCGACCACGCGGGCTTCCCGCTCAAGGCGTACGTCGCGCGCCGCACTCGAATCGCCTCGGACACGAGGTGCTGGACTGCGGGACCGACAGCGAGGAACCCGTCGACTTCCCCGACATCACGCGAGGCGACGTGCGCGCCGGTCCTCGACGGCCGGGCGGACCGCGCCGTGCTCGTCTGCGGCTCGGGCGCCGGGGCGATCATGGCGGCCAACAAGATCGCCGGGATCCGGTGCGCGTTGGCCCACGAGCCGTACTCCGCCCACCAGGCCGTCGAACACGACGACGCCAACGCGATCGCGATGGGCGCGTGGCTCGTCCCCCGCGCGCTGGTCGAGGAGATCCTCGACCGCTTCCTCGTCCGCGCCGTTCGACGACGACGAGGACACCATCCGGCGGGTGGCGAAACTGCACGCGCTCGAACAGCGCAGCGCTGAACCGTCCGCCCTGACCCCCAGGATCAACGGAGATTCCCTCATGACACAGACAGCCCGACCCCTCGGTCCGCGGCTCGACGTGACCGGCGTCAAGACCGCCTTCGCCGCGGCCGTCGGCACCAGCGTGGAGAACTACGACTTCATCGCCTACGGGACCGCCTCGGCGCTCTACTTCGGCGAGGTGTTCTTCCCCGACAGCGACCCGACCGTCGGCACACTGCTCGTCCTTCGCCACACTGGCGGTCGGCTTCCTCATGCGGCCGCTCGGCGGGGCGATCGGCGGCTACCTCGGCGACCGGTACGGCCGCAAACCGGTGCTGGTCACCGCGATGCTGGTGATGGGCGCCGCGACGGTCGCTGATCGGCGCTGCTGCCCACCTACGCCCAGGTCGGCGTGCTGGCGCCGATCCTGCTCGTGCTGATCCGGATGATCCAGGGCCTGGCGTTCGGCGCGGAATGGGGCGGCGCGGTGACCATGGCCTACGAGCACGCCCCGTGGCACCGCCGCGGCATGTACGCCGCGATCCCCCAGGCAGGCAACCCGCTCGGCATCGCCCTGTCCAGCGGCGATGTTCTTCTTCAGCGCGAACCTGGACGGCGACTGGAAGTGGCGCGTGCCGTTCCTCGTCAGCGCCGTGCTCGTCGTCGCCGGGCTGATCGTGCGCGCGAAGCTGAGCGAGTCGCCCGAGTTCGAGGAGGCGAAGGCCACCGGCGCGACCGAGAAGAACCCGCTGCTCGACCGTGCTCCGGCGGGACTGGCGCGGCATCCTGCGGGTCATCGCGCTGCGCATCGTGGAGTCCTTCGCCTACTACTCCACGGCGACCTACCTGCTCAGCCACATCAGCGACCGGCACCCCGACGTCCGCTCCGTCGCGCTCGGCGCCATCACGGCCGCGAGCATCCTCGCGATCGGCGTCACCTTCGCCGCCGGCAGCCTGACCGACCGCATCGGCAGGCGCCCGATCTACATCGCGGGCTGCGTCACGGCGATCGCGTTCGGCTTCCCGATGTACCTGCTCACCGAGGGTGGCAACCCCGTGCTCGTGGTGGCGGTGTTCGTCTTCGGCATCGGCGTCATCCACGCCTCCCTGACCGGCGCTCAGGGCTCGCTGCTCACCGAACAGTTCCGCACGAGCACCCGCACCTCGGGCGCGTCGATCGGCTACCAGATCGCCGCCGTCACTCGGCGGCTTCGCGCCCCTGCTCGCCGGCGTCGCGGTCGGCGCCATCGGCTGGCCCGGCGCCGTCGCTGCTCTACGTCTGCGCGCGCCGTCATCGGCCTCATCGGCATCCTGGTGACCCGCGAGACGTGGGGCCCGAAGGAACGAGCCGAGGTCGAGGCCCTGCTCCGCGAGGAAGACGCCCGGTCCCACGGCCCGGAAGCCCGCGTACGCTGAACCCAACACCCCGACCCCGGGAGGACGTCGATGTCCAAGCGCACGAGCAAGAGGAAGACCCGCCGGAAGAAGTCGTCCAACCACGGCAAGCGACCCAACGCCAACTGACTGGGCCGCGGCTGATCAGGTCACAAGCCAGTCCCTCAGTTTGCCAGCCCCCCATGTCCCTGCACCAGGGATGTGGGGGGCTGTGTCTTCCCATCAACGCGGAAGCCCTGCTCTGAGCAGTCAGTCCGCGAAGACCTGTTTGGCGACGGTGATGGCGGACATCGCGCGTGGCCAGCCTGCGTAGAAGGCGAGGTGGACGATGGTTTCCTTGAGCTCGTCGTCGGTCCAGGTCATCGGTCGAGCATCCGCATCTGTTCCTCGTTGTGGTGGTCACCGGCCGGTGGGGTGAGCTTGTCGAGTGCGGCCACCTGATCAGGTGACAGCACGAGGGCATCGGCGGCGGTGTTCTCCTCGACGCGGGCGACCCGTTTGGTGCCGGGGATCGGCGCGATGTTGTCGCCCCTGGTCAGCAGCCACGCGATCGCGACCTGAACCGGAGTGGCGCCTACTTCTGTTGCGATGGCTTGTACTTCGTCGGCGAGGGCCAGGTTGCGTTGGAAGTTCTCGCCCATGAACCGGGGGCTGGTCCTGCGCCAGTCGTCGTCGGCGAGGTCGTCGATCGACCGGATGTGGCCGGTGAGGAAGCCGTGGCCCAGCGGCGAGTACGGGACGAACCCGATCCTCAGCTCCCGCAACACATCGAGCACTCAACTAGTGAAATCGGTGCTGGCGCTGAGCGCGCGCCACGTCGCCAGCTCGGCCTGCTCGGCGTCCAGCACCTCACCGACGGAGCTCAACGCGTCCGTTCCCAGGAGAAGCAGGGCGGGCGGGGCGTCCGCACTGACGGCGGTGATGATCGCCTGCGCGGCCTTTGCCGGGTCACCCGGTTGGGTGCCATGGGCGGTGTCGTGCTCCTTGCGCCGCCTCTTTTTGAACTAGCCGTCCGGGGGGTCGAGGAATGCCGACGCCCCGCTCAAGGCGGGGCGTCGGCGTTACGTGAGTTCGAGGGGCTGGTTCAGTCGTCCCAGTCGAACTTCTTCCAGTTCCAGTTGCCCCAGTCGTGATCCGGCTTGTCCCAGTGCCTCTTGCACCAGTCGTGGTCGCCGTGCCCGATGTCCGGGATGCACTGGTTGTTGTAGTTCTCGAGGGTGACCGTCCATGCCTTGACCTGGTTCTTCTCGGCCGTGGTCAGGTAGCTCGACGCGTTGTGCGTCGCCAGGAACGCGTCGGCTGCGGCCATCGTCGCCGCGATCGAGGAGACGTCCCGGCCGGAGGCCGCGTTCAGCTTCGCCGCCAGCTGCTCAGTCGAGAGGAGGTCGACGACGTTCGTCGAGATCCACTCCTTGAAGAGGATGGACATGCCCTGGAGCGTCGTCGTGACGTTGACGCTCTTCGGGCCGCCGGCGGTGCCCAGCGTCTGCGGCAGCAGCGTCTTGAAGTAGTTCGGGCCGAGTAGCCCGATCAGCTTCCAGGCGAGCGAAGGCAGTGCGCACTTCGGCGGTGGCGGGGGCGGGCAGGTGACCGTGACCGCAACCGCGGTGCTGGCGCTGGCGGCCGTAGCCGTGTCGACCGTCGTGTAGGTGGCCGTGTTGTCGACCGTCTTCGAGCCGCACTGTGCCGCGGTGTAGGGACCGATCGTCTTCGTGTAGGTGAAGGTCTTCGGGCCGTCGGCCGCGTTGACCGTGCCGAGCGTGCCGCCCATCGAGTCGGTCACCGTGACCGACTCGTCGACCTGGTTCACCGTCGGATTGAGGAAATTGAACTCGACCCGCTCGCCGCGGAAGTTTCCGAGTGTCCCGTCGGGGTTCAGCCGCTGCGCGCGCATCACCGCGGCCCGGTCAGCCGTGTCGGGCAGTGCGGCGCTGTACTGGCAGTCCAGTCCCTCGAGCCCGAGGTCGACCGGGAACGGATTCGGAACGCACGACACCGAGGCCGGGATCGGATTCGGGTCGTTCGCGCCGTTGTCCAGGTACACGTTCACGTTCAACCACGCGACGTCGACCACCGGGTCGCGGGTCATGTTGACATTGCCCGCGACCGAGTAGTTGCTGTCGACCGAGCCGGTCGGCGTCGCGACGACGGTGTAGGTCACATCCGCGGTCGCCCCAGGCGCCAGCGTCACCGCCGGCTGACTGACGCTCTTCTCGATCTTCCAGGAATGCGTCCGCGTCAGCTGCGGGGTCGCGGTCATCGTGACCGTCCACGCCGACGCCGACGGAGCAGCTATCAGCCCGATCGCTGTCGCTGCGAGCACAAGTGCCCGTAAGGTCTTCACGACTCTCTCCCTTCGTGCGCTCTAAGGAATATGCCCTCAGGCCTGGCGGCCCACTTAGCGCAGATTCCGGCAGATTCCCGCGGTGGCGACAATGGCAATTCAGCTAGTTCGCGGGGGCCGACCCTGCCAGAACGGCTAGAAGGGTTTGGAGCGCGCGGTTAGGCGTCTTCGGCAGCGGGATCGTTCGCGGCCGCCGGCCGAGTCTCGAAGATGCCGGCCTGCTCCATCGCCTCGATCACGAGCTCCGCAGCATCCTCGGGCTCGAGGAGGTTCGTATCCAGGTGCAGCTCCGGACTCTCGGGCCGCTCATATGGTGAGTCGACGCCGGTGAAGTTCTTGAGCTCGCCCCGCCGCGCCTTCTTGTAGAGCCCCTTGGGGTCCCGCTCCTCGGCGACGCTCAGCGGCGCGTCGACGAAGACCTCGATGAACTCGCCCTCCTCGACGAGAGCCCTGACGCTGCGGCGCTCGCTCTGGAACGGGGAGATGAAGGACGCGATCACGATCAGGCCCGCGTCGACCATCAGCTTCGCCACCTCGCCGACCCGGCGGACGTTCTCGACGCGGTCGGCATCGGTGAAGCCGAGGTCCTTGTTCAGGCCGTGCCGGACGTTGTCGCCGTCGAGCAAGTAGGTGTGATGGCCACGGCTGTGCAGCCGCCGCTCGACGAGGTTGGCGATCGTCGACTTGCCGGCCCCAGAGAGCCCCGTCAGCCAGAGGATGCAGGGGTTCTGGCCGCTGAGCCGGGACCGCGCGGTCTTGTCGACGTCGATCGACTGCCAGTGCACGTTCGCCGAGCGCCGGAGCGCGAAGCGAAGCAACCCGGCGCCGACCGTCTCGTTGCTGATCCGGTCGACGAGGATGAAGCCGCCCGTCTCGCGGTTCTCCCCGTACGGGTCGAACGCGATCGGGCGGTCGAGCTCGATCGCGCACACGCCGATCTCGTTGAGGTCGAGCTTCGTGGCGGCGAGATGCTCGAGCGAGTTGACGTCGACCTTGTACTTGAGCGGTGTCACGGTCGCCGTGGCCGTGCCGGCACCGATGCGCATCAGGTAGTTCCGGCCCGGCAGCATCGGGTCGTCCGACATCCAGATGATCGTCGCCTCGAACGAGTCGGCGATACCCGGCCGCTCGTCCGCCTTGGCAATCATGTCGCCCCTGCTGACGTCGATCTCGTCCGCGAGCGTCAGCGTCACCGACTGCCCGGCGGTGGCGAGCTCCAGATCCCCGCCGAAGGCGACGATGCGGCTGACTTCGCTCTCCCGTCCCGACGGCAGCACGACGACGCGGTCGCCCGGCTTGACCGATCCGCCGGCGATCGTGCCCGCGAAGCCGCGGTAGTCGAGGTCGGGCCGGTTCACCCACTGGACCGGGAACCGGAAGGGCGAGTCCTGCAGGCGGCTCTCGTCGATCTCGACCGTCTCGAGATACTCGAGCAGCGTCGGGCCGTCGTACCACTGCAGCCGATCGCCGCGCTCGATCACGTTGTCGCCCTTGAGACCGGAGAGCGGGATGCAGACGCTGTCCTCGACGCGGATCTCCGCGGCAAGCTCCGCATACTCCTGCTCGAGCTCGCGGAAGCGCTCCTCGGAGTAGTCGACGAGGTCCATCTTGTTGATCGCGACGGCGACGTGGCGGATCCCGAGCAGCGAGACCAGGTAGCTGTGGCGGCGTGTCTGCGTCAGCAGCCCCTTGCGCGCGTCGACCAGGATCACGGCGCAGTCGGCGGTCGAGGCTCCGGTGACCATGTTCCGCGTGTACTGCTCGTGGCCGGGCGTGTCGGCGACGATGAACTTGCGCCGGTCGGTCGAGAAGTAGCGATACGCGACGTCGATCGTGATCCCCTGCTCGCGCTCGGCCGAGAGGCCGTCCAGGAGCAGGGCGAAGTCGAGGTCGTCGCCCTGCGTGCCGACCTTCTTCGAGTCGACCTCGAGCGCGGCGAGCTGGTCCTCGAACAGCATCTGCGACTCGAAGAGCAGCCGTCCGATCAGCGTGCTCTTGCCGTCGTCGACGCTGCCGCAGGTGATGAAGCGCAGCATGCTCTTGCGCTCGTGCGCCTGCAGGTAGGCGAGGATGTCCTCGGAGAGCAGGTCGGAGGTGTGCATCGCTAGAAGTACCCCTCCTGCTTCTTCTTCTCCATCGACCCGCTCGAGTCGAAGTCGATCACGCGTCCCTGGCGCTCCGACGTCTTTGCGAGCAGCATCTCCTGGATCACGGCCGGGAGCGTGTCGGCCTCGCTCTCGATCGCGCCGGTCAGCGGATAGCAGCCGAGCGTCCGGAAGCGCACCTTCTTCATTTGCGGCTGCTCGCCCGGCTCGAGCGGCATCCGGTCGTCGTCGACCATGATCAGCGTGCCGTTGCGCTGCACCACCGGCCGCTCCTGCGCGAGGTAGAGCGGGACGATCGGGATGTCCTCGAGATAGATGTAGAGCCAGACGTCGAGCTCCGTCCAGTTCGAGAGCGGGAAGACGCGGATCGACTCGCCGGGACGCTTGTACGCGTTGTAGAGCCGCCACAGCTCCGGGCGCTGGTTCTTCGGGTCCCAGCGGTGCTGCGCCGAACGGAACGAGAACACGCGCTCCTTCGCACGCGACTTCTCCTCGTCACGGCGCGCGCCGCCGAACGCCGCGTCGAACCCGCCTTCGGCCAGCGCCTGCTTCAGCCCCTCCGTCTTCATCACGTCGGTGTGGACGGCGGAGCCGTGGACGAACGGGTTGATGTTCATCGCCAGCCCATCCGGGTTCACGTGCACGAGCAGCTCGAGCCCGAGCTCCTTCGCCATCCGGTCGCGCAGCTTGTACATGTCCTGGAACTTCCAGGTCGTGTCGACGTGCAGGAGCGGGAAGGGGGGCTTCGCGGGATGGAACGCCTTCCTCGCCAGATGCAGCATCACCGCGCTGTCCTTGCCGATCGAGTAGAGCATCACCGGTTTCTCGGAGACCGCGACCACCTCTCGCATGATGTGGATGCTCTCCGCCTCCAGCCGCTGGAGATGGCTCATCGTCGTCGGCGGGATCTCGGTCATCGGACTCCGCGCATATAGGTCCTAATCGGCACAGCCGTCAAGGCTACTTGCAGCTGCTAGCCGAAGAACGCGGAGACGCCGATGGTCGTCACGGGGATCAGGAAGAGAACGGCGGTGAACACCGCCAGGCGCCTCGGGCTCTTCGCGCCGAGCACCTGGAGGTGCCACATTGCCTTGAGGATCTGCATGTAGAAGAAGGTCAGGAGGATGAGGCTGAGCGCGCTCGTCGCGATCACCTCGGCGAGCACGATCCGGACCGCGGACGGCGAGTCGAGCGCGAAGGCGGCGATCATCGTGTCGCCGAGCGTGGTGATGTTCGCGCCGAGGATGTAGGGCAGGACGTGGTCGACCTTCACGTACCGCTTGGCGACGAGCGGCACCAGGACCGTCAGCGCAACCGAGATCGACATCGTGATCAGGGCGACCAGCGAGCCGATCAGGAACATCGGCCACTTCCGGGTCAGCCAGTCGGCCCGCGACGATTGCAACCCCGTCGCGTCGAGCGTCGGCAGCACCGTGTCGATCAGCTTGAACGCGAGCAGCAGGCAGCCGAGCCCGACGAAGAAGACGAGCGCGGGAGAGTAGCCCTCGGCGCGATCGACCAGTCCGCCGTACGCGAGATCGACGAGGTCGACGAAGCTGCCGGGGGGCCGAAGGCTGATCGAGTGGAAGGTGTCCCAGCGGAGCAGGGCCGCACCCAGGAACGCCGACGGGATGTAGATCATCGCTGTCGCGAAGAGCGCGAACATCGCGCACGTGATCGGGGCCTTGCGCTCGCCGTCCGGGGCGCGGGCGGCGAACAGGACCGCCGTCACGAGGACGACGAAGGCGGCTCCGAGCCTCGACCCCGTCAGCATCGTGAACCCCTGCAGCTCGGTGAAGCGATGGGCGCCGGCTGCGGCCTCCTCGCCGCCCGCGACCAGGGTCAGCGCGGTCGCCGCGACCGGTGACCCGGAGAGGACAAGCAGCGCCCCGAGCCAGCCAAGCCCGAGTGTGGAGCCCGCGTTCTCGACGAGGATGCCGTCACCGTGGAGGATCGAGAGGGAGGCGGCGCCGGTCTTCATCAGCTGGAGCGCGCCAACGAAGACATAGAGCGCCAGCAGGAGCCGTGCCAGCCACCACAACCCGCCGGCGACGCGCGTCAGCTGGGACTTCGTCACTCGAGGTAACCGAGCCCGCGCAGCCGCTCCTCGACCTCGTCGGCCTCGCCCTCGCTGTAGCTGCTCTGTGGGCCGACCGCCTCGAGCGCGAGCTCGCGGTCGTCGTAGGCGGGCGGGCGCGAGTCGAGGAGCGTCGGCTCGAGCGCCTCGGCGAGGATCCGGCCCTCGAGCTGCGTCGGCAACGGCTCGCCGAGGAGGTAGAGCACCGTCGGCGCGATGTCCTGGATCTCGGCCAGCGTGCGCGGCGCCTGCGCGGCCGACGGCCCGGCGAGCACGAACAGGCCCTCGTGCCGGTGGCTGCCCACGTAGACGTGCTCGCTGCCGGGCTCGACCTCGATCGTGTCCCAGAGCGAGTCCGCGCGCTTCTTGACGTTGCCCTTGCCGAGCCAGGCGTAGTCGGCGAACTCGATCAGCAGGTCGGGGACCTTGTCGAGCTCGGGCCCCTCGAAGAGGTCTTCGCGGCGATGGACGGCGGCGACGATCGGCGCGCCTTCGGGATCGAGGAGCTCCATCGCTCGGGCGGCGATCTCGCTCCGCACGCGCTCGTACTCCGCGCCCGGCTCGACGGTGCCCTGGCTCTCCCGGCCGCGGACGTTGACGATGATGTTGCCGAAGGTCCCGTACGAGAACGCCTGCGTGTGCGCCCAGTCGATCACCGAGTGAGCGGTCCGCTGCTCGTAAACCTTCTCGCGCAGCCCGGTGGCGCGGTTCTTGACTGCGCTGCGGAGGCGCTTCGGCAACCGCCTCCGGAGCTGGAACGCCTTTTCGAAGAGCTGACCCCCAAGCCGCTCGCCGGCGCCGGCGTAGGTGAGGTAGCCCTCGCGGGCGAGCCAGGCGTTGAGGTTGACGACGCCGTCGAGGCGACCGGCGCCGTGGTCGGAGACGACGAGCACGTCCCCGCCGTCGGCGTGCTCGACGAGGGCGCCCACTGCCTCGTCGAGGATCCGGTAGGCGCCGGCGACGGCACTCTCTGCGCCGCGCTCCTCCCATTCGCGCCAGCCGAGGTGCTGCACGTGGTCGGCGGCCATGAAGACGACGAAGAGGAGCTCCGGGTCGAAGCGCTCGGCAAGCCACAGCGCCACTTGCACCTTCTGCTCGGCGGCGCGGCGGACGAGCTCGAGATCGATCCGGCCGTTCCGGAGCGGATAGCTGTGGTCGAGCTCGAGCGGGCCGAACCGCTCCCGCAGCTCGGCGTACAGCGAAGCGGGTGCGGTCATGCCCTGCTCGCGGAACGAGGCGTCCATGCCGGCGATCGCGAAGCCGCCGTCGAGCTCGGGCGCCGGCCAGCTGAACGGGACGTTGATCACGCCTGCGCGCCGGCCGGCAGCGGCGAGCCGGTCCCAGAGCGCGGGGGCGCGCCGGTAGCTGCCGTTGATCAGCCGCAGCCCGTAGCCCGTCGCGTCGCGCTCGGTGAAGTCCCAGATTCCATGCCGCCCGGCGTTGACGCCGGTGACCATCGTCGACCAGGCGTGCGGCGTCAGCGGGTGCGTGGTCGAGCGCAGGACACCGTTCGCGCCCCGCTCCAGCAGACGCGCCAGGTTGGGCAGGTGGCCTCCCTCGACCAGGGGGTCGACGACGTCGAACGTCGCGGAATCGAGTCCGACCACCGTGAGCGCGGGCCTGGCCATGCGGCCCGGATTGTAGGCGTGGGCTGGAAACCTGCAGGATGGTGGCTACACTGAACAGCAGACGTCGCGGCATCTTCTAGGAGGTTTCTCGCCCGGTGAACGACTACGCACGCGCTCTGCTGCGCTTCTGGTGGCTCCTCCTCATCGGGCTCGTAGTCGCGGTCGCCGCGGGGATCATGGCCGTCTACAAGGTCGATTTCTCGACGAGCCCGCCGACGCTGACCGAGCGCGAGCAGCCGAGCTACTCGGCGCAGGGACGACTCCTGATCACGGACCAGTCCGACTCGCATCTCCGCACCGCGATCACGCAGCTGCAGGCGGTCACCGCCGACGCGGACGGCACTCCGCGCCTCCTGCCTGTCACGGCCCCGCCGGACGCGGGCACGCTGGTCGCGCTGGCGAACCTCTACCCGTCGCTGATCGAGTCCGACCAGGTCGCGAAGGTCCGCGAGGACGCGTACGGCACGAACGACGGCGAGATCAAGGCGCAGGCTCTGCACGCGATTGCGAGCCCGAGCCGGTTTGCGCCGTCGCGGATCCCGGTGATCCAGCTGATCGCCGTCGCCGACTCGCCGAAGAAGGCGATCGACCTCGTCTCCCACACGACGACCGCCTTCAACACCTGGCTGGGGCGGAGCCAGCAGCAGCACGGAATCAAGCGGTCGCAACGGGTCGTCGTCCTGCCGCTGCAGACGCCGAAGGCCGCCGAGGAGTTCGGCGGCGCCTCCTCGACGCTACCGGTGCTCGTCTTCGGCGTCGTGCTGATGGGGTTCGTCGCACTCGCGTTTCTCTTCGACCGGATGTTCCCGCGGCGGCGCGAGGAGCTGGCTCCGGCGGCGGAGACGGCGCGCGAGCCGGCGCGCACGAGCGCATGACCCGCGCGCTCCTCTAGGCGGACGGCCGGGTGTCCTACGCCGAGCCGGCAGCTCCCCGCCGAGCGCTGCCCATCGCGCTCGTCGCAGGTGGCGCGGCCTTCTTCGCCGTCACGCTCCCGCTCGGGGAGAGGGCGACGTTGGCGGGTGGGGTCGTGTTCCTGCTCGCGGTAGCGCTCGCCCTGGCCGACTCGGCCAAGCCCCTTCTGACCTGGCCGAACATGATCGGGGCGCTCGTGCTCCTGATCTGGTTCGTGCCGATCAAGGTCTACGCGCTGCCGATCTCGCTGCCGTTCAAGCTCGAGGCGTACAGGCTCTTCCTGCTCCTCCTCGTCTTCACGTGGGGCATCCAGCTCGTCTTGCGCCGGGGACGGCTCGACGCGGCCGGTCGGGAGGTGGTCGTCGTGCTCCTGATCGGCGTCGCCATCGTCTCGACGATCGTGAACTTCGACAGCCTGAGCGCGACGGCCGACGAGTCGCCGATCAACCCGGCGCTCTACTTCATCAGCTTCCTGCTCCTGTTCGCCCTCGTCGCCTCGACAATCGACCGGCTGCCGAACATCGAGCAGATCCTCCGGATGCTCGTCCTCGGCGGTGCCGTGGTCGCGATGTTCGCGATCTACGAGGCGCGCACGCGCTACAACTTCTTCGACCACCTCGGCGAGTGGGTGCCGATCCTCGACCGGCAGGAGCACGAGGTCATGGCTCTGCGAGGGGGGCGGCTGCGCGTGGCGGCCTCGTCGCAGCACCCGATCGCCTTCGGCGTCGCGATGATCATGCTGATTCCGATCGCCATCTACCTCGCTCGGCGTGCCTCGACGGTGGTGCGGTCGCGGCTCTGGGTCGGGGCGGCGGTGCTGTGCGCGGTTGCGTCTGTGACGACCGTCTCGCGCACGACGGTGCTCATGGTCGTGGCGATGGGCGTCGTCGCGCTACGGCTGCGTGGCGACGCCATCGTTCGGTACTGGCCTGTCCTCCTGGTCCTGCCGATGGCGATTCACTTCGTCGCGCCGGGCGCGCTCGGCGGCCTCTACAAGTCCTTCTTCCCGAAGGAGGGGCTGATCACCGACGTGCAGGGCAGGGCCGGAGAGGCAGGATCGGGCCGGTTTGCCGACATCGTTCCCGGCCTGAGGATCTGGCTCGAATCCCCCGTCGTCGGCCACGGGCTCGGCAGCACGATCGCATTCCAGCGCAAGGAGACGAGCCTTGGCCTGGCGCCGATCCCGGCGGTGATCTTCGACAACCAGTACATGGCGACGCTCGTCCAACTCGGGGCGGTCGGGCTGCTGGCAGCCATCGCGCTCATCTGGGGCAGCGTCACGCGCCTCTTCCGGGCCGCCCGGCGCAGCACCGGGCCTCCGAGCGACCTGCTCACGGCGTGCGCGGTCTCCTGCGCGGGCTTCGGAGTGGCCATGTTCTTCTTCGACGCCTTCGCCTTCGCGCAGACGACGATCGTCTTCATGTTCATCGCCGCCCTCGGGTTGCGCGTCGCGTGGCTCGAGCGGCGCCGGCCAATACTGGTCGAAAGTCGTACGAGGCCAGGCTAGAATCGAGCCGCGATGATGCTGAAGCGCCTTCTCGTCCTGCTCGGATTCACCGCGTTGCTCGGCGCCGGCTACGCCTTGGCCGCCGGCATGACGGTCACGTTGACCGCCGACGGCCCTCAGCCGGCGCAGGCGACCGTCGACTGGGGCGACACGGTCACGTTCAGCAACCCTGACAGCAAGGCGCACCAGATCACGATCCCGCGGAACAGCTTCTCGAGCCCGACGATCAACCCCGGCGGCACGTTCACGTACGTGTTCAGCGGCCGTCGCGGCAACTGGGGCTACCGCCAGACCGGCGGCGGTCCGAACAAGCTCGGGACGATCGTGGTCGAGCTCAAGGGCTCCGTGACCCTGAAGGCGTCCGCGACCGTCGTGCAGTGGGGAAAATCGCTGCGGCTGACCGGCACATCGACGTTTCCCGGTACCCCGGTCAACATCGTCGAGCGGATCCCGAACAGTGGCGGCGCCTGGGCGCAGATCGGAAGCGTCGAGGCCGGGCCGGACGGCTCCTTCATGTTGGAGCTGAAGCCGCAGCGCGGCGCGCAGTATCGCGCGCAGGTGGCCGCCGACCAGATTCCGTCCGGGACGATCCGGGTGTCGATGCAGCCGACGCTCGCGATCCGCGCGCTGTCGCGGAGCGCGAAGATCGGCAGCCTGGTCACGATCACGGCGCGCGTCACGCCGGGCAACGCGGCCACCGAGATCCACCTGCAGCGGCTCGACGCCCGCCACGGTCGCTGGCTCACCGATCTGCGCAAGAAGACCGCGAAGGATGGACGCGTGACGTTCAAGTGGAAGGCTGTGAAGGGCGCGACGCGCCTGCGCCTCGCCGTACGTCCGCTCGTCCTCAGGACCGGCTGGGTGGAGGCGACCAGCCGGCCCGTGACCGTGACCGGCGTCAAGTAGCCCCCGAGTAGCTGCGGGTCAGCTGTGCTCGACCGCCGCGGCGACGGGTGAGAGCAGGCTCCGGCCGCGCATCGTCGGCGGAGCGTCGATCCCGAGCAGCTCGAGCACGGTCGGCGCGACGTCGAGCAGGTGCATGCCGTCACGCCGCTCGGGCTCCACCCCCGGCGCGACGAGCACGAAGATCCCGTGCTGCGCGTGGTTTGCGTCGTCCGGGCCCGTGTCGTTCTCGAACGTGTGGATCCCCTCGTCGCCGCCGACCGTGCCGACGGCACGCCAGAGCAGGTCGCCGAAGTGGACGATCAGGTCGGGTGCGACCCCGTTCACCTCGGGATAGACCTCGTCGGGGTAGTAGACCTTCGTCGGAATCGGGTTCCCGTTCTCGTCGGGGATCGCCTCCAGCCGCCGCTTGAGGTCGTCGCGCACGCGCTCGTAGTCCTCGGGCGCGATCGTGCCCTCGGGCTCGCGGTCGCGGACGTTGAGAAAGACGCGTGAGTAGTAGCCGCCCTCGCCCCAGGCTGTCGTGCCCGCCCAGTCGATGCCGACATCCGAGAGCGAGGTGCGTCCCTCGGGCTCGCGAACGGTCTTGAGCAGGCCCTCGTTGCGGAGCCACTCGTTGACACGGATGCCGCCGTCCATGCGCTTTGCCCCGTGATCGGAGACGACGAGGACAGCCGTATCGTCGTCCGCGTGCTCGAGCAGGCGCCCGATCAGACCGTCGACGTGCCGGTGGTAGTCGAGGATCGCATGCTCGTACGCCCCGCCAGGGACGTGCTTGCGGTGCTCGGAGTCCATGTCCTTCCAGAACCCGTGGTGCATCCGGTCGTGACCCATCTCGACCATCGCGAAGAGCTCCCAGGGCTTCGTCTCGAGCAGGTGCTCGGCGAGTGCGAAGCGCCGGTCGGTCATCTCGTACACCTGGCGGAGCAGGTATTCCTTGTCCTCGGTCCGGAAGTCCTTCACGTCGAACATGTACTCGCCGACGACCTGCTCGACCTCGCGGCGGAGCATTGGCGGGTAGGTGTACTGCGACTCCGTGGACGGGGTCAGGAAGCACGTCACCATGACGCCGTTCAGAGGCCGCGGCGGGAACGTCCCCGGCACGCCGAGGACGATCGACCGCTTGCCGTTTCGCGTCGCGTAGTCCCACAGGCGCGGCTCCTTGATCGCCGTCCCGTTCGCGATGAACATCTGGTCGTACGAGTGGTCGGAGCGGTTGCGGAAGCCGTAGACGCCGAGATCGCCCGGAGTGCGGCTCGACATCATGCAGGACCACGCCGGGACGGTGATCGGGGGGATCACAGACGTGAGCGGGCCGTGCAACCCGCGCTCGATCAGCCCGTCCAGCACGGGCAGCTCGCCTCGCCAGCGGTCGAGGACGAGCGACGGCTCGGCACAGTCGAGCCCGATGATCATGACCTTGGAGACAGGCATAGTGAGGGGAAGCGACCCCTCTCCGAGTCTAGTCGCTCAGCCGCGGAGCTACGCCCTGACGGCCGAAACTGTCCTTTCGGAGGAGTCGGTATGGAGCGTTACGAACCATAATGAGGGTTGCGGGGGTGCGGTCCCCTGTGAAAACACGTGGGAGGGCTCGTTCAATGAGAAAGGTGCTTCGCGTCGTCCGCTCGTTCGTCGACCCCATGACCTGGTTCCAGGTCGTGCGCCTGATGCACTACTACGGCTATTCACATGTCGTCCCCCGGCGCAAGCTCACGCTTGGCCCGGGTGCGACGGTGGCGCCGAACGTCTCGCTTCGGAACGGCGAGCGGATCGTGATCGGAGCTGGGTCGAGGGTGGGGGAGCGCGCGTATCTCTGGGCCGGCGACACCGTCGGCCGGATCACGATCGGTGAGAACTGCCGGCTGGGGCCGGAGGTCTTCGTCACCGCGTCCGACTACGGCCGGATGCCCGGCCAGAACATCGCCGAGCAGGCGCGGGACGAGCGCGACATCACGATCGGCGACGACGTCTGGCTCGGCGCTCGCGTCTTCGTCGGCACCGGCGTCACCATTGGAGACGGCTGCGTCGTCAGCGCGAACTCGGTCGTCACCCGCGATCTGCCCGCCGGCGCCATTGCGGCAGGGGTTCCGGCACGCGTCGTGCGTCGTCGCGAGGACTATGCGCAGGGGGAGGATGCCCCGGCCGAGCAGGTTGCGGGCGAGGAGCCCGCGAGCGATCGCCCGCTGGCCGTGGTCAAGACCGAGCCCCAGGTGGGCTGAGCCGTCGAGCTCTCCGTTCTCATCGTCACCTACAGGTGTCGCGAAGCCGCGCGCGACTGTCTGGCCTCACTCGCCGCGCAGCAGAGCGACCTCGCGTTCGAGGTGATCGTGCTCGACAACGACTCCGGCGACGGGACCGCGGAGATGATCGGGGCGGAGTTCCCCGACGTCCGGCTGCTCGCCCTCGGCGAGAACCTCGGCTTCGCCGCCGGAGTCAATCGTGCGGCCGAGGAGGCGCGGGGCGAGTTCCTGCTGCTTCTGAACCCGGACACTGTCGTCCACGAGGGCTCGCTCGACCGGTTCGTTCGCTTCGCCCGCGAGCGACCGCAGCACGGCCTCTACGGCGGGCGCACGTTCGACCCCGACGGCACGCTGAACCCCGGCTCGTGTTGGGGCTCGCCCTCGCTCTGGAGCCTCTTCTGCTTCTCCGCGATGCTGAACGTCGCGTTCCGGGGGAACCGCGTCCTCGACCCGGAGTCGCTCGGCGGGTGGCGTCGCGACACCGTGCGCGAGGTCGGCGTCGTCACCGGCTGCCTGCTCCTTGTCCGTCGCGTGCTCTGGCAGCAGCTCGGCGGCTTCGACACCCGCTTCTTCATGTACGGAGAGGACGCCGACCTTTCGTTCCGTGCCCGCGCGCTCGGTCACAGCCCGGCGATCACCCCCGACGCCGTGATCACGCACGAGGTCGGGGTCTCGTCGAGCAGCCGGCCCGACAAGATCGTCCTGCTCCTGCGGGGCAAGGTCACGCTCGTCCGGAAGCACTGGTCGCCGCTCCGCGCCAGGATCGGGGTGGCGCTGATTCTGCTGGGCGTCGGGGTGCGCGCGCTGTTCGGGCGCTCGGGCGCCTGGCCCTCTGTCTGGGCCGCGCGCTCGAGCTGGGTCAAGGGCTACGGGCCGGCGGCCCCGCGGCCGCACGCCGTGGGGGCCGAACCGGGGGCCGTGGGGAGGTGAGACCGCGCCGCACGCTGGCGTACGCGCTCAAGTGGGCGGTCGTCATGAACTCGGGCCGTCGCGCGATGTCGACGGTGTTCACCTTTCTCCTCGCGGCCCTTCTCGGGCCGCACGACTTCGGCGTGGTCGCCGTCGCGCTCGTCTTCGTCGCCTTTGTCCGCATGCTGCTCGAGCAGGGCTTCATGACCGCGATCATCCAGCGCGAGGATCTCGACGAGGCGCACCTCGACTCCGCGTTCTGGCTCAACCTCGCGTGGTGCGTCGTGCTCGCGGGCGGGTGTGCCTTCGCCGCCGGCTTCTGGGCGAACGTGAACGACATGCCCGAGCTCGGCCCCGTGATCCAGGTGCTCTCGCTGATCATCGTCCTCGATGGGCTCCAGATCGTGCAGCAGGCGCTCATGGAGCGGCAGCTCGACTTCAAGCGGCTCGCGATCCGGACGAACGTCTCGGTGCTGCTCGGCGGCGCGGTCGGGATCCCGCTCGCGCTCAGCGGCGCGGGTGTGTGGGCGCTCGTCGGCCAGCAGCTGATGATGGAGATCGCGCTCGTCGCGCTGATCTGGGGGATGACGACGTGGCACCCCCGCTTCCGCTTCTCGCCCCGTCACGCGCGAGACCTGCTCGGCTTCTCGGTCAGCGTCTTCGCGGCCAACCTCGCAGGCTTCCTGAACCGGCGTGGCGACGCTCTGCTCCTGGGCATCTTCTTCGGGCCGGTCGCGGTCGGGATCTACCGGATCGCCGACCGCGTCGTCGACGTCGTCATCGACGTGACGATGAGGCCGATCGGGCTCGTGTCGCTGCCCGTGCTCTCCCGCCTTCAGACCGATCCGGACGCGCTCCGCGCGACGGTCACGAACCTGCTGCGGACGACGCTCCTGGCGACGGTTCCCGTGCTGGCGGTGATCTTCGCGTGCAGCGACGAGGTGCTCGCCGTCCTGGGCTCGTCCTGGGCGTCCGGGGCCAACGCGCTCAAGCTGCTCTGCCTGGTGGGGATCGGGAAGGCGATCAGCTTCTATACAGGGCCGGTGCTCTTCGCCGCCTCCAGGCCGCGCTTCCGCGCAGTGATGCTCTGGATCGTCGCCCTCGTCAGCACGGCGGCGGTCGTCGTGGTGGGCGCTGCGCTCGCGGGCTCGTCGGTGCGCACGCAGGTCGTGGGCATGGCGGGCTCGCGGGCAATCCTGTTCCTGCCGATCCTGGTGCCGGTGAACCTCCTGATCATCTCCCACATCACGGGCTGGCGTTTGCGCTCGCTCCTGCCGGCCCTGCCCGGCCCGTTGCTCGCCGCGGCCGCTGCGATCGCATCGGAGCGGACTCTGCGGATGACAGGGGTCGTGGACGGCCTGGCGCCGTTCCCCGCGCTGGTGCTGGTCGGCGGCACCTCGGCGCTGAGCGCGCTGCTCGTCCTGCTCGCCACCGAGCCGCGGGTCCGTGACCGGCTGCGGCGGCTCGGGGCCCAGGTCCGCACGACTCTCGCCGGCCGCAGGCTCGAGCCCGCGGTCGCAGGGCAGAAGGGCGGCCAGGCCTGATGCCGCCCCGCCGCAGCTTCGGCAACGCGCTCAAGTGGGCGATGGTGATGAACTCCGGCACGAGGGGGATCGGGACCGCCGTCACCTTCCTGCTCGCCGCCCTGCTCGGCCCGGGTGACTTCGGAATCGTCGCCGTCGCGCTGATCTACATCGCCTTCGTCCGGATGCTGCTCGAGCAGGGGTTCATCACGGCGATCATCCAGCGCGAGCGCCTCGACAACGAGCATCTCGACTCCGCCTTCTGGCTCAACGTCGTCTGGTGCCTGATCCTCGCCGGGGTCAGCTACGTGACGGCCGGCTGGTGGGCCGACGTCAACTCGATGCCGCAGCTCGAGGACGTCATCCACGTGCTCTCGATCCTGATCGTGGTCGAGGGGCTCGGCATCGTCCAGCACGCGCTGATGGAGCGGCAGCTCGACTTCAAGCGGCTCGCGATCCGCTCGAACCTGTCGGTGCTGCTCGGCGGCGCGGCCGGCATCCCGCTCGCGCTCGCCGGCGCCGGCGTCTGGGCGCTCGTCGCCCAGCAGCTCGTGCTCGAGTCGACGCTGCTCGTGATGATGTGGGTGCTGAACTCGTGGCGGCCGGGCTTCCGCTTCTCGCGCTCGCACGCCAGGGAGCTGGTCGGCTTCTCGGTCAACGTCTTCGCGGCCAACCTCGCCGGCTTCGTCAACAGGCGCGCAGATGCACTGCTGATGGGCATCTTCTGGGGTCCGGTCGCCGTCGGGCTCTACCGGCTCGCGGACCGGGTCGTCGACGTGTTGCTGGAGGTGACGATGCGGCCGGTGGGGATCGTCTCGCTCCCGGTGCTCTCGCGGCTCCAGAACGACCCCGACAAGCTGCGCGAGGCGGTCGCGAAGTGCCTTCGAACGACGCTGCTCATCTCCGTCCCGGTGCTGCTCGTGGTCACGGCTACGAGCAACGAGCTCGTCGCTGTCCTGGGCGCCGACTGGGAGCGGGCTGGAATCGCCCTCCAGTTCCTCTGCCTCGTCGGGATCGGCAAGGCGATCGGGTTCTTCACGGGTCCCGTGCTGTTCGCCGCCAACCGGCCCCGCTTCCGCGCGGCCATGCTCTGGGCGCTCGCCGCGCTCAGCACCGCGACCGTCGTGCTCGTCGGCGAGCTCACCCGTGCCTCCTCGGTGGAGGACCAGGTGCTCGGGATGTCGCTGTCGCGCGCCGCGCTCTTCCTCGTCGTCCTCGTTCCGGTGAACCTCGCGATCGTGACGCGAATGACCGGGTTGCGACTGCGGACGCTCGTACCCGCGGTGCCCGGGCCGGTGCTCTCCGGAGCCGCTGCGATCGCGGTCGCGTACGGCCTCCGCGCACTGGGGACGGACGAGCTGCGGCCGTTGTATTCGCTCGTGGTCGTCGGTGGTGCAGCGACGCTCGCCGCGGTCATCGTTCTCCTGGCGTTCGAGCGCGATCTGCGCGAGCGCGTGTTCGCTCTGGCGCGGCTGGGCCGCGGAGCTGCCGAACCGGAGCCGGAGGCGGAAGAGGAGGACGGGACCGTCGATCCGCAGCTGCGGCGGCTGTTCGACGTCGATCCGTCCGCAGAGCCGCTCGACTACCCGCCGATCGCCCCGGTCGAGGCCCCTCCAACAGCCGATCCCGGCCGCAACGGGACGCACCCCGAGGCGGCCGCAGCAATCCACCCCGAGCGGCCGGCCTGACGGGGCCGGGTTCCTCTGTGAGAAAATGCCGCTGCGCCCTCGCCCGACGCTCATGACCGAATCGCCCACATCCGTTACGTCGCTCGCTGCGGCGCTCGACTCCCTCGCCGCGCTCGAGCCGAAGGTGATCGGCGCCACGGGCGGCTCGGGCACGCGCGTAGTCGGCCGCATCGTCCGCGCCGGCGGCATGTACATCGGCACGAATCTCAACGACTACCAGGACGCGCTCGACCTGGGCGGCTACTCGGATCGCTGGATCAACCAGTTCGTGTCGGGTGGGCACCTCGCAGGGCTGTCGGAGGACGTGCGCGCCGACATGGTCGCCGACCTGGCCGACGCGCTGGAAGCCCACCGCCGCGACCTTCCCGACGATGCGATCGCGTGGGGCTGGAAAGAGCCGCGCAGCATCTACCTGCTGCCGTTCTTCAACTCGGTGATGCCGAAGCTCCGGTTCGTGCACTGGATGCGTGACGGGCGGGACATGGCGTTCTCCGAGAACCAGCAGCAGCTGCGCAAGCACGGTCAGACCGTGCTCGGCCCGAAGCGGATCGGCCGGATGAAGCCGGGGCGCTCGATCGCTCTCTGGACGACCGTGAACACCTGGGCCGCGGACTTCGGCGAGCAGCAGATGCCGGGCCGCTACCTGCGAGTCCGCTTCGAGGATCTCTGCACGCAGCCGGTCGAGACTGTTCAGCGGCTCTACGACTTCTTCGAGCTCGAGGGCGACGTCGAGGAGGCCGCCGCCGAGGTGCGGCCCCCGAGCACGCTGGGCCGATGGCGGAAAGAGCCGGCGAAGACGCTCGCCGAGCTGCAGGGCATCGCGTCGCCGGCGCTCGAGCGCTTCGGCTACCCGGCCGAGTAGCCGTGCAGCGACCGATCCTGGTCACGGGCGCACACCGCTCCGGAACGACGTGGGTCGGCACGATGTTGGCCCTGTCGCCCCGCATCGGCCTGATCCACGAGCCGTTCAGCCCGATCACGGCTCCCGGGATCTCGAGCGCGCCGTTCGACCGCTTCTACCGCTACGTGACCGACGAGAACGAGGGGCCGTACGTCGAGCCGTTCGAGCAACTGCTTCGGTTTCGGTACGGCCTTGGCCGGCAACTGCCCACCCTCCGCACCCCGCGCGACGTCGGCAGGACGGCCAGAGACCTGGCGAGCTTCACCGTCAGCCGCATGCGCGGCTCGCGACCGCTGTTGAAGGATCCGATCGCCGTCTTCTCGAGCGAGTGGCTCGCCTCGCGCTTCGACGCCCAGGTGATCGCGTTGATCCGCCACCCAGCGGCCTTCGTCAGCAGCGTCAAGCGGCTCGGCTGGACGCACGACTTCGCGCTCTTCCTCGACCAGCCGCTGCTGCTCCGCGACCACCTGGCGCCGTTCGAGGAGGAGATCCGGAACTTCGCCGAGCATGAGCGAGACGAGATCGACCAGGCGATCCTGCTCTGGCGGCTGATCTACCACACCGTCGGCACTTTCCGGGACCGGCATCCGGACTGGACGTTCGTCCGCCACGAGGACCTCTCGCGCGAGCCGGTGCGAGGCTTCGAGGCGCTCTTCGAAACGCTCGGCGTCGAGATCGACGACGGCATCCGCCGCGCCATCGAGCGGCACAGCGGCGCCGGCAACCCGACCGAGCTGCGCGAGACGCACGACGTGTCGCTCGACAGTGCCGCGAGCATCGAGTCGTGGCGGCGACGGCTCGAGCCCGCAGAGGTCGAGCGAGTCCGCCGCGGCGTCGCCGATGTGGCGCCTGCGTTCTACCCCGAGGAGGACTGGTAGTCCGCTGCTGCGCGGTCGGCCAGTGCGTACAGCATCCGAGCCAGGCCGCGCCGCTCGTCGTCGAGATCCGCAAAGGGCGCAAGCACGCCCTCGAAGCGGGCCTCCTGGACGATGCGGTACCGGTTCGTCCCGACGGGGATGACGCGGAAGATCTGCTCGTGGTCGAGCAAGCCGGGAATGAGCTTCCGTGTCTGCCACTCGATCTTGCGGCGCGGATGCAGCACGAGCACCTCGGCGGTCAGGTCCTCGGCCTCGCCGCGCCGCGGCTCGGTGTGGAGATCGACCGTCCCGCCCTCGACCGCGGTCCCGCTGGCACTCGTGATGTACGGGTTCCAGGTGCCGTACTCGTCGAACCGCGTCAGCAGCGACCAGATCCGCTCGCGCGAGGCCTCCACGACGACGGCGTCGCGGTAGTAGCGGAACGGCTGGTCGGTGACCGCGCTTCCGAGCACGAGCACAGCCGCCGTCACCGGCAGCGCCGCGATCGCAAGCAAGAGCCGGCGGGGGCGCACTAGCCCCGCGACAGGCGGTCGCGCCAGGTCCGCTTGAGCCGGTCGACCCTGTCGTTGCGCGTCAGCACGCGCTTGCCGCCGGCGACGGCGGTGAGCACGGAGCTGCGGATCGCGTTCGTCCGAAAGCCCTTGGCCGTGGGGGCGAAGAGCAGCACGTCCTGCTCCTCCCAGCTTCGGGTTCCGAAGCGGCGCTTGTACTCGGCGTCGCCGAAGCCGTAGTCGAGCGTGTCGATCGACTCGTCGGCGCAGAGGTCGGCGATCAGCTTGAAGAGGACGTAGTTGCCGACCCGGAGGTCGGCATGGGCGGGATCGAAACCCGGCACACCGGTCAGAAACGCACCCCGGTAGGCGTGGCCCTGCCAGAACGCGACGGGGTCGCCCTCGAGGTAGAGCACGTACGCACGGAACCAGCCACGCTCCATCAGCAAGGTGGTCAGCCGGCGCTGAAGCTCGGTCTGCGCGAACGAGACCCCGAGTCCCTGCTGGTACGTCTTCGCGGCGACGGCCCGCAGGTCGGCGAAGACGCGTTCGCTGTCGTCGGTGTCGCGGAAGACCTTGACCTCGAGTGCGTCGCCGAACTGCTTTTCCAGCCGCTTCGGGTAGCGCTTCGCGCTCTCCCGCGTGCTCCGGGAGAGGGACTGGAGGAACTCCGCGTACGAGTCGGGCACATCGAGCTCCCAGTGGGCCTGCCTCGCCGTGCTCCGCTGGCGCAACACGCGCGGCTCTGCGGTCGTGGCCGCGCCGTGGAGCGGCGACCCGACCGTGAGGTTCCGGAAGCGCAGGACGTCCGCCTCGCCCGCGGCGAGCTCGCGGCGGAACTCCTGCAGCACGACTTGCGCGTCTGCGTCGTCGAGCTCGCCCAGGGCGCCGCGGTAGACAACCGTGAGCGCACGCACCTTCGGCTTGTACACCGCGGCGTAGCCGACCTTCGTCGTCAGCTGGATGTCCTCCACCCGCGCGAGCACCAGAGCCCGCGGTGCGCCGTCGCGCTCGATCAGGACCGCGTGCGGCCGGATCGTGTGCGGCTGCCAGTCGATGATCGTCGGGAAGACGTCCGGATCGGTGGCGAAGTGCCGTCCCTGGAGCTCCTGCCAGGGCTCGCGCAGCGCCTCGAGCTCCTCGAGGCTACGAGCGACCTGGACGCTCGTCGTCATGCGACCTCCGTCCAGGGCGCGAGCGTGTGGCCCTCGGCGCGCGCGCGTGCGGCGAGCCGCTGCACCGTGAGGCGCTCGTCGTTCCGCCAGGGCTCGTCGAAGCCGGGATGAACGCCGATCTCGAGCGAGCGGCCCGACAGCCCGCGCGCGGCCGCCAGGAGCGGGTCTTCCCAGTCCGTGTCGTGGGCGCTCGTCGGCATGTAGAAGTGGTCGGTCGTCAAGAAGCGGCGCATGAGTTGCCGCCGCCAGACGGCGCCGAGCCAGTAGGTCGGGCTCTTCAGCGGCCGCCGGAGCCAGACGTCCTGGACGTTCCTGACGCGGCGCACGTCGAAGCGCGGCAGCACGCGCGCGAGGGCCTCGCGGAAGGGGCCGAACTTGTGCACGTGGCGGTGCGAGTCGACGTGCGAGACAGGGACGCCGTGATCGCGCAGGAACGCGAGTTGCGCTTCGGCTTCCCGCGCGATCTGCTCGACCGGGATCTGCCGGAGGAGTGCTCGGCGCCGCACCTCGCCGGTCGCGAGGAACCGCCCGTCGGGCCCGAGCAGGCGGTCGAGCCCGGCCGGATCGGACAGGGGAAGGTCGAGGCCGTCGGTGACGAAGGTGAGGTGGACGCCGAAGCTCAGGTCGGGGCGGCTGCGTGCATATTCGAGGGCTGCTTCGGTGGCGGGCATCCTCGGCATTATCGTCGCGCTCGTCAAAGCGCCCTGCTCGAAGCACTCGATCGTCGCGCGGACGGTTTCCTCAGAGCCGCCGAAGTCGTCGGCGTTGACCACGATCAGCATCCGGTCACCTGAACTTCGCCTCCGCGGAGCCGCGGAGCGGCGGTCTGCGGATTGCGTACCGGAGCGCGCTCAGGCCCATCGTCCACTCGGCGAGGATCATGCGCGGCAGGTTACGGCGGAACTGCGCCCGCAGTTGCGGCTCGTCCGAGAGCCGGCGTCGAATGAAGAGCAGCCGCACGAGCGCGAAGTAGTGCAGCGGCAGCCGGGCAAGGATGCGCTTGTGCACTCCCTCGCGCTGGATCGAGCCGATCCTGGCCAGGCCGTACGCGAGCCGCCGCTGCTGGCGGCGGAGCTCTCCGAAGGTCTCGCGGGCGTGGTCGTGGAAGGCGTAGAAGCGCGGGTCGAACACCAGCTCGTAGCCTGCCGCGAGCGCGTCGGCCGAGAAGACGCCGTCCTCGCCGCCGTAGCTCGAGTCGAAGCGCATCGGTGCGTCACGGGGAACGGCGAGACAGTACGAGGACAGGAACGCGACTCGGCGTGGCTTGCCCCGCGGTAGGTAGGGCGTCTCGATCTGGAGGTGCGCCACCCACCCCCACGGCGAGTGGCCCTCGAAGGTGCGGGCGCAGCCGACGAGCGCGCCGGGGAACTCCGCGAGCGCCTCCCGCAGTCCCGCGCCCCACCCGGCCTGCGGGATCGCGTCCGAGTCGAGGAAGCACACGACGTCGCCGCTGGCGGCCTCCCAGCCGCGGTTGCGCGCGCCGCCTGCATAGAGCGGTCGCTCGTTCCGGACGACGGTCGCCCCCGCGCGCTTTGCGAGCTCCGAGGTCGCGTCGGTCGACGCGTCGTCGACCACGATCACCTCGTCGGGCGGCGATTCCTGTCCGGCGAGGGCGGCGAGCACGGCGCCAAGGGTGCGCTCGGCGTCGTGGGCCGGGATGACGACGCTGACAGTAGGCGGCATGGTGATCGACATAAAGGAGAGCAGCCGCGCGGAAGCGCTGCCGCATCGATCAGCCTAACAAGCTCGGTCGCGGGACCCAGGTGCTCCGTTCTTACGAGTTCCTAACGATCCGGGACCGGAAGACCAGTCAGAATGGATCCCGATGGTCCGTCGTCGCCTCCTTCTGCCGCTGCGTCTGCTTGCCCTCTCGCTTCGCCGGAAGGGCGTGCGCGGCACGTACGGCCGGGCGGTGCGAGCGCTCAAGTCGCGGGAGAAGGCTCGCCGGCTGCGGATCGCCGACCGGGCATTCGACGCCGAGCGGCGCATCGACACCGCCGGCTGGGTCCGCACGCCCGACTTGGTGACGGACAGCCCGAATCGGCGCTTCGCAGTGCGCTACCAGCCGACGAGCGTCGAGGACTTCGAGCTGCTGATGGGCAAGTTGGACATCCCGCACGACGAGTTCGTCTTCGTCGACTACGGCTCGGGGAAAGGGCGGGTGCTGATGCTCGCGGCGGCGTACCCGTTCCAGCGGATCATCGGTGTCGAGTTCTCGCCGCCCCTCGATCGGGTCGCGCGGGAGAACATTGCGACACTCGGCGAGGACGCCGCCCGGATCGAGACGGTCGTGATGGATGCAGCCGAGTTCGAGCCGCCGCTCGAGCCGCTCGTCCTCTACTTCAACAACCCCTTCGAGTTGCCCGTCCTGCAGGGCGTGCTCGACCGTCTTCGTGAGTCCATCGACCGCGAGCCACGGCCCACGTACATGGTGGTCACGGTGCCGCCGGAGTTCGCGCAGGCGATCGAGGACGCCGGCTTCGAGCCGGTCGACGTCGACCGCCTCGGCTGGCGGACGCTCGGCGTCTTCGCGCGTGTGCCTGCCAGCGTCGGGACGTGGGCGTCCACGCTGGTCGCCGGCTGTGGGATCTAGCGTCGCCGGCTAGGACGTCGGGAAGACGACGGGCGGGAGCGCCAGGTACTCCGTGACGCGATGCTTCGCGTCGATGTCCTTGTAGACGCGGCCGACGTCCTCGGGGGACAGTCCGACAGCCTCCGCCACCGCCTCGGGCGGGTAGCCGTTCGTCTGCGCGTAGAGGCAGAGGTCCATCTTGTCGTAGGGGAGCGAGAAGTAGAACTCCTCCTGGCTCTGCGGGAGCGCGTACGTGTCGGTCGTCGGCGGCCTGCTGCGGATCTCCTCCGGCACGCCGAGCGCCTCGGCGATCGCGTACACCTGCGTCTTGTAGAGGTGCGCGATCGGCTTCACGTCGGCCGCCCCGTCGCCGTTCTTGACGAAGAAGCCCTGGTCGTACTCGAGCTTGTTCGGCGTCCCCACGACCGCGTAGTCGAGCCGGTCGGCGTGGTGATACTCGAGCATCTTCCGCGTCCGCTGCTTGAAGTTCGTCGCGGCCACGACCTCGCGGTATGCGGACAGGGTGAGTCGAGCCTCGTGGCGCTCCCCGTCCGGCGACTCCGCCACGACCGAGAAGAGGCGGAAGCGGTCGTCGCCGAGCAGCGGCGGCAGCACGATCTTCGCCTTCCAGCCCTCGCCGTACTCCGGCAGCACCTGGCGGAAAGCGTCGTCGCGGCGCCGGTAGCAGCCGGTCGCGGCCAGGATCTCCGTGATGTCCTCGAGCACGGTCGGAATCCCGACGGACTCGGCGCTCAGCCGGCTGAGATCGAGGGTGTCGCCGGCGCTGTCGGTCTCGGGCATGAAGATGCCGAGCACCTTCTGCGGGCCGAAGGCGCGCCCGGCGAGGGCGGCGCAGACGCTCGAGTCGACTCCGCCCGAGAGCGCGACCACGGCGCCGCGCTTGCGTAGCTGCCGAGCGACCGTCTCCTTCAGCCGGTCGACGATCTCGCCGACCACCGCCTCGGCGTCGATCGCCAGCGACTCCGAGGTGACCTTAGACGCTGCCGTCGGCTGCCCGGCCATCGCTGCCTCCGAGCTTCGTGGTCACGAAGCGGCCGATCCGCTCGATCGAGTCGAGGTTGTCCGGCAGGACTTCCTCGTCCGCGATCTGGATCTCGTACGTCGCTTCGAGAAACTCGATCAGCTCCAGCACGCCGGTCGAGTCGATCACACCCGCCTCGATCAGCGAGTCGCTTCCGGCGAGCTCCGACCCCTCGTCGGAGAGCGGAAAGTTCTCCGCCAGGAAGTCTCGGATGTCGCGTTCGATCGTCGTGTTGTCCATTTGCCCTCGTGTCGGTGGCCCTTGCGGCGGCCGAGTCTACCAGCAGCCCTCGGCCCGACAGCCCGTCCACACGGGGGTTGAGAGAACGGCCGTGGCTACTATCCTGAGACGGTCGTGTGCGGCCTTGCAGGGACATATTCGGGCGTGGACCGGGAAGCCTCGAGGGGCTTCCTGCTTGCGATGGCGGGCGAGCTCTACCACCGCGGCCCGGACGGCACGGGCCTCTACCTGGACGGCCGTTTCGGGATGGTCAACACCCGTCTCGCGATCATCGACCTCGCGGGCGGCGACCAGCCGCTCGCAGACGAGTCGGGTCGCTACTGGGTGATGCAGAACGGCGAGATCTACAACTACGTCGAGTTGACGCAGGAGCTCGAAGCGCTCGGTCACCGCTTCGCGACCACCTCCGACACCGGCGTCATCGCGCACGCGTACGCCGAGTGGGGCCCTGACTGCCTGCAGCGCCTGAACGGCGACTTTGCGTTCGCCGTCTGGGATCGTGAGGAGGAGGAGCTCTTCCTGGCGCGCGACCGGTTCGGCGTGCGCCCGCTCTTCATCGCCGAGTTCGGCGGCGACTTCAGCTTCGCGTCCGAGGCGAAGGCGCTGCTGCGACACCCTGAGGGGCGCCGCGAGCTCGATCCGGCCGGCCTCGTCGAGACCTTCACAGCGTGGTCGAACCTGCCGGAACGCTCGGCGTTCGCAGGCATCCGCGAGCTCGCGCCGGCCCACTACCTACGCATCGGTCCAGACGGCATCCGCGAGGAGCGGCGCTGGTGGGACATCGACTTCACGCCGCGCGACGGCGCCTCCGGCGACGAGCAGCTGATCGAGGAGCTCCGCGAGCTCCTCTCCGACTCGACGCGCATTCGGCTGCGCGCCGACGTCCCCGTCGCCGCGTACTTGAGCGGCGGCCTCGACTCGTCCGCGACCGCGACGCTCGCCCGGCAGCACATGACGAACACGCTCTACTCGTTCGGGCTTGGATTCGCCGACGAGCGCTTCGACGAGAGTGCGTTCCAGGACCGGATCGTCCAGGAGCTCGGCACCGACCTGACGCGAGTCGTGATCCAGTCGCGCGACATCGCCGAGCTGCTGCCGCGGGCGGTCGAGCTGTCGGAGAAGCCGACGCTCAGAACCGCACTCGCGCCCCTGCTGCGCCTCTCGAAGGCGGTCCAGGATGCCGGCCTCAAGGTCGTGCTCACCGGCGAGGGCGCCGACGAGCTCTTCGCCGGCTACGACGTCTTCCGCGAGAACGCCGTGCGCCACTTCTGGGCTCGCGATCCCGAGTCGAAGCTCCGCCCGCTGCTGTTCGCGCGCCTGAACGAGTTCATCGCGGGCGACCTCAAGCGCTCGGGCGCGTTCGTCTCGAGCTTCTACGGCCGCGGCCTGACCGAGACCGACGACCCGCTCTACAGCCACCGCATCCGCTTCGCGAACACGGCGCGCACGCTCAGCATGTTCGATCCCGGACTCGTCGAGCGCGCCCGTGACGCCGACGACCCGGCCGCGCGGTTGATCGCACGGCTGCCGGACCGGTTCGAGCGCTTCAGCCCGCTCGGCAAGGCGCAGTACGTCGAGATCCAGACGTTCCTCGAGGGCTACCTGCTGCACTCGCAGGGCGACCGGATGCTGATGGGCCATTCGATCGAGGGCCGCTTCCCGTTCCTCGACTACCGGGTCGCGGAGTTCGCTGCGGCCCTGCCCGACCGGCTGCGGCTGCGCGGGCTCGAGGAGAAGTACGCGCTGCGGCGCGCCGTCAGCACGTTCCTGCCGGAGGAGGTCTATGCGCGGCGCAAGCGGCCCTACCGGGCGCCGATCGGCCGCGTCTTCGTCGGCGAGGACGCGCCGGACTACGTCCGCGAGCTGCTGAGCGCCGAGAGCCTGGGTGCCGCCGGGATCTTCCGGCCCGAGGCCGTCCACCGCGTCGTCGCGAAGTTCGAGAAGAACGCCGACCGCGCCAGCGAGACCGACGAGATGGCGCTCGTCGGCGCGATCTCGACGATGCTCCTGCACGAGCAGCTGGTCGCGAATCCCACTCTTGCCCCTGCCGCCCGCCCGACGCGCGTCGTCGTGGGCGCAACCGTCCAGTCGGAACCCCGTCTCCCGGAGGCCGTTCGTTGACCCAGAAGACCGTCACCACACTTGCTGGGTCTCTCGCGGGCCCGCGGCATCAGCGCCTGCTCCACGACAGCCTGCTCGTCGCAGCGCACGACCTCGGCGACAAGCCTGCGATCGTCACCAAGGAAGCGCGGCTGTCGTACGCGGAGCTCCTCGATCAGGCGGCGCGGCTGGCACATGCCCTGCAGGAGCAAGGGCTCGAGCGCGGCGACCGGGTCGCGATCTTCATGGACAACACGGCGTCGTGCTGCGTCTCGATCTTCGGGACGCTGATTGCCGGCGGCGTCTTCATGACGATCAACCCGCAGACGAAAGCCGACAAGCTCTCGTTCATCCTCGACGACAGCGAGGCGAGCATCCTCTTGACCGAGTCGAGCCTTGCCCGCAACTGGGCGACCTCGATCGAGGACAACCGCACGCTCAACAGCATCCTCTCGGTCGAGGCCGGCGATTCGGACGGGCGCGTGCGCGACCTCCAGCAGGCGATCGACGCGGCCGAGCCTGCCCCGGCCGAACCGGGGACGATCCCGGTCGACCTCGCGGCGCTGATCTACACCTCCGGGAGCACAGGGAACCCGAAGGGCGTGATGCTGACGCACGCGAACATGGTGTTCGCGGCCGGGAGCATCTCCGAGTACCTGCGCCTGAGCGCGGACGACCGGATCCTCAGTGTGCTCCCGCTGGCCTTCGACTACGGGCTCTACCAGCTGCTGATGGCCGTGCGGCTCGGCGCGACACTCGCGCTCGAGCGTTCGTTCGTCTTCCCCGCCGAGACGCTGAAGCGACTCGACGAGGAGGAGATCACCGTCTTCCCGGGCGTCCCGACGGTCTACGCGACCTTGCTCGGGATGAAGGGGGAGCGGACGTTCCCGAACGTCACCCGGCTGACGAACACGGCCGCCGGGCTGCCGCCGGACTTCCACGACCGCCTGCTCGAGCGTTTCCCGAACGCGCTCATCTTCCGGATGTACGGCCTCACCGAGTGCAAGCGGGTCAGCTACCTCGAACCGGAGCTCCTGCACGAGAAGCCGACATCGGTCGGCAAGGCGATTCCCGGCACGGAGACCTTCGTGCTCGACTCCGAGGGGCGGCCGGTCGCGCCCGGCGAGACGGGTGTCCTCTACGTCCGCGGCCCGCACGTGATGGCCGGCTACTGGCGCCAACCCGAGCTCTCGGCGGAGATGCTCAAGGAAGGCCCCGTGGCCGGCGAGCAGATGCTCTGCACGCACGACTTCTTCACGATCGACGAGGACGGGTGCCTCTACTTCCTCGGCCGCAGCGACGACATCATCAAGACACGCGCCGAGAAGGTGAGCCCGCTCGAGGTCGAGAACGCGCTCTACTCGATCGGAGGCATCCGCGAGGCGGCCGTGATCGGCGTCGACGACGACGTGCTCGGCCAGGCGATCCACGCATACGTCGCGCTCGAGGAGGGCGTCGAGCTGACGGACAAGGAAGTGATCGCCGCCTGCCGGACCAAGCTCGAGAGCTTCATGGTCCCGAAGGAGGTCATCTTCCTCGACGACCTGCCGAAGACGACGACCGGGAAGATCAGGAAGAAGAGTCTTCGCGAGCCGGTCGGCTAGCCGCGCCCGGCCCCCGGATCACCATCAGGCTCTTCGTCAGGCCGAAGCGCTTCTCGCGGTGGATCTCCGCCTCCGGGAACAACCGGCGCAGGTCGCCCGCGGACAGCAGCGTCGTCTCGTACCACTCACCCTTCGCGCGGAATCCCATCGTGAAGCGGCGGTTCAGCGCCCGCAGAGCCCGCTCCGGCAGGAAGTGGACGAGCGGCATCTGGTAGTGCGGCTCGATCGGGAACCAGCGGTTCGGCGTCTGGACGAAGTAACGCTCGCCCACCCGGCGGATCTCCTCCGCGAAGGCCGGCTGCAGCGCCTTCGGAACGTGCTCGATGACGGAGTTCGAGAAGACGATCGGGAACGACTGGTCGGCGAACGGCAGTTGCGTGCCGTCGGCGTACTGGACGGTGACGTTGTCGGCCTCGAGCCAGCCGCCGCCGTCGGTGCGCAGGTCGACGGCCGTGATCGGGTTCGTCGTGTTGAACCGCTCGAGCGCGCCGCCCTCGCCGGCGCCGACGTCGAGAATCGGCTCGTCGGGCTTGACGGCGCACTTCGTCATGAAGAGCTGGTAGCGCTGCTCGCGCCAGCGGCGGATCGTCTCGCTGCCCTTCGCCCACGCGCGGGTGCGTGCGAGCACCCGTTCCCCGATGCTCATGCGGTCACTGGTGATGGTCCCAGCGCTTCAGCTGGCGGTTCCACCGCTGACACGTGAGGCCGGAGGTCGTGATGTTCGCGCGCGGGATGCACGGGTCGGAGGAGAAGTACTGGGCGCAGACGGGGTCGGTGCCGTCGACGCGACCGGAGCGGAACTTGGCGCCCGAGACGTGGCCGGAGCCGGCGCCTGCGTTCAGCGCGTGGTTGCACGCGATGTACGTGCCGCCTTCGACTCTGACGTTCTCGCTCCGGAGGGAGTAGAAGAAGGCGCCGCCTGCTCCCTGGCAGGTGGAGAGGCCGGCGTCGTAGTTGCCGATGTGGAAGTTGCGAAAGGTGATGTTGGTGCCGCCGAGGACCTGGACGCCGTCCTGGTGCTCGTCGTTGAGCCGCTTGCCGCAGTCGGCGCGACCCTCGATCTCCAGGTTGGAGGCTCCCGGACGCTCGTTCATGACCCGGACCGCGTCCCCGCCCGGACCGTACGTCTTGCCGTCGCCGCGAATGTCGATGACCAGGTCGGTTGCGGGTGTGCCGTCGCCGACGCACCCGGTGTCGAGCTGCACCACTCCGCCGGCGCGTGGCGGCAGGTAGGCGGTCGTGTACAGAAGCACCACGCGCAGGGGCATGCCGTTGACTGCGTACGTCCGGATCGGCTTGTCGCAGCGCCAATACGAGTCGGTCAACGTCAGGGTTGTCCCCGGGGCCGGAGCGGGGGGAGGGGGCTGAGGCGGAGGCGGCGTGCCCGTCGGCTCGCAGTCGCGGCCGATCACGTCGCGGGCGTCCTTGACCACGGTGTCGCGGCCGGTGCCGCAGGAGACCGTGTCGCGCTCGCCGTCGCGGGAGTTGAGGCGGTCGTTGCCGGGGCCGCCGATCAGCCGGTCCCGTCCGGAGCCGCCGACGAGAAGGTCGTTCCCGATGCCGCCGAGCAGGTAGTCGTTGCCCCTGTGGCCGAACAGCCGGTCGTTCCCGCGGTAGCCGAGGAGGCGATCGGCGCCGTCCAGGCCCCAGATCAGGTTGGCGGCCTTGTCGCCGGACAGGACGTCGGCCTTGTTCGTGCCGGTGATCCGCTTTGGCGCGACGGCTGCGTCAGCGGCGGTCTTCTCGGGGGAAAGCGGTGAGCCGACGGCGAATCCCACCGCCGTCAGCGTCAGCACGACGATCGCCAGGATCGAGGCGATGCGCGTGCGAGTCCAGCCATTCCGCCGTCGCGGACGTGTCCACAGCCGCATCGCGGCACGGTAGCACCTTCTCGGGCGACCTCTGGGCCCGGAGGCGGGCTAGCGGTCTTCCCAGCGCTTGAGCTGGCGGTTCCAGAACTGGCAGGTGAGGCCCGAGGTGGTGATGTTCTGGCGCGGGATGCAGGGATCGGAAGCGGCGTAGGGGGTGCAGACGGGGTCGGTGCCGTCGACGCGGCCGGAGCGGAACCTAGCGCCGGTGACGTGGCCGGAGCCGGCGCCTGCGTTCAGCGCGTGGTTGCAGGCGATGTACGTGCCGCCTTCGACCCGGACGTTGGTGCTCTGGAGGGAGTAGAAGAAGGCGCCGCCTGCTCCCTGGCAGGTGGAGAGGCCGGCGTCGTAGTTGCCGATGTGGAAGTTGCGGAAGGTGATGTTGGTGCCGCCGAGGACCTGGACGCCGTCCTGGTGCTCGGCGTTGATCCGCTGACCGCAATCTGCGCGGCCCTCGATCTCGAGATTGGAGGCTCCCGGACGGTCGTTCATGATCCGGACCGCGTCGCCGCCGGGGCCGTGAGTGCGCCCGTCGCCGCGAATGTCGATCACGAGGTCGGTGGCGGGTGTGCCGTCGCCGACGCACCCGGTGTCGAGCTGCACCACGCCGCCGCTCGACGGTGGGATGTAGTTCCTCGTGTAGAGCATGGTCACGCGCAGCGGCAAGCCGTTGACCGCGAGCTGGCGGACCGGCCTGTCGCAACGCCAGTAGGAGTTCGTGAACGTCAGCGACGTCCCGGGACCCGAGGGCGGTGGAGGCTGCGGTGGCGCCGGCGGCGGCGGTGGGGGCGGTGGGGGCGGTGGCGGTGGCGGTGGCTGCGGCGGCGCCGGAGGTTGCGGAGCGGGCGGGGGTGGTGGCGGCGGCGCTCCGCCGGCCGGCGGGCCGGCCGGTTCGCAATCGCGGGCGATCGCGTCGCGGGCGTCCTTGATCACGGTGTCGCGTCCGCTGCCGCAGGAGACGGTGTCGCGCTCGCCGTCCCGAGAGTTGATGCGGTCGTTGCCCGGGCCGCCATGCAGACGGTCACGTCCGGCGCCGCCCACGAGGAGGTCTGCTCCCATGCCGCCGAGGAGATAGTCGTTGCCTCGGTGACCGAAGAGTCGGTCATTCCCGCGGTAGCCGATCAGGCGGTCGCTCCCGCCGAGCCCCCAGATCAGGTTGGCGACGCTGGTACCGCGAAGACGATCGCCCTTGCTCGTGCCGGTGATCGGCTTCGGAGCGGCGTTCTCTCCGGCAGAGAGCGGCGCGACGACGGCGAAACCAACGGCCGTCAGCGCCAGTACGACGACCGTCAAACGGGAGGCGCCTCGCGCGCGAGTCCACTCGCTCCCCCCGCGCGGGCGCGCTGACCACAGCCGCATGCGGGGACGCTAACAGGTGCATCGGCGGGCCTGAGCAGAGGAAGTGGCGCCGGCTCGGCCGGCGCCACTTCCTCTCAGCTGTGGTGCGGGTTCGTGGTGCTCGTCAGCGATTTTCCCAGCGCTTCAGCGTTCGGTTCCAGAACTCACATGTGAGGCCGGAAGTGGTGATGTTCGTGCGCGGGATGCAGGGCTCGGACGCGGAGTACGGGGTGCAGACGGGGTCGGTGCCGTCGGTGCGTCCCGAGCGGAACATCGCCCCCTGCACGTGCCCGCCAGTGTCGCCCGCGTTGAGCGAGTGGTTGCAGGCGATGTACTTGCCGCCTTCGACGCGGGTGTTGAAGCTCTGCAGCGAGTAGAAGAACGCTCCGCCTGCTCCCTGGCAGGTCGAAAGGCCGGCGTCGTAGTTGCCGATGTGGAAGTTGCGGAACGTCAGGTTGGTACCGCCGAGGACCTGGACGCCGTCCTGGTGCTCGGTGCCCTGCCTGAGCCCGCAGTCGGCGCGGCCCTCGATCTCGAGGTTCGAGGCTCCGGGACGCTCGTTCGTGACCCGGACGGCGTCGCCGCCCGGCCCGTAGGTGCGCCCGTCGCCGCGGATGTCGATGATCAGGTCGGTGGCCGGAGTGCCGTCACCGACGCAGCCGGTGTGCAGCTGCACGACGCCGCCGCTCGACGGCGGGATGTAGTTCCTCGTGTAGAGCATGGTCACGCGCAGGGGCAGACCGTTGACCGCGTACTCGCTGACCGGCCGCGAGCACCGCCAGAACGAGTCGGTCATCGTCAGCGTCGTTCCACCACCCGAGGGGGGCGGCGGCGGCGGGGGCGGCGGCGGAGGAGGTGGAGGCGGCGGGGGCGGCGGTGGGGGGCTCGTCGCGCACCCGGTCGTGGCCGCACTGACCGTCGAGCGGGTGGAGCGATTCCCTGCCGCGTCGAACGCTTCGACGCCGAACGTGTAGGTCGTCCCGCACGTGAGACCCGTGAAGGTCGAGCTCGTGCCGGTCGCGCTGCCGATCGAGTTGCCGTTGCGGAAGAGGCCGTAGCCTGTGACGTGGACGTTGTCAGTGGACGCGTTCCAGGCGACGACGACAGACGTCCGCGTCGCGCTGGTGGAGCGCACGTTGCCGGGAGCAGACGGCGCCGTGGTGTCGCGCGGCCCGGGCGGACCGGGCGGCGTCGGCGGCGTGGGTGTAGGCGGCGTGGGAGTCGGAGGAGTCGGGGGATTCGGGTTCGTCGGGGGCGAGGGCGGCGTCGGCGGCCGGCCCGAAGCCGACCTGAGCACGATCACCTGCGCGATGTTGCACCCAGCCCGACTAGCAGGGCGTGCGACGAGAGAGCCGGTCGCGCCGGCGCTGTTGCGGACGTCGTCGACGGCGAGCACGGATGCCAGCGGCGTCGAGGCGAAGTACCGGTGTGTCGCCCCACGCGGCGTCGTGATCCCGCCGGCCTCGTTGCGGCCGAAGAAACCGGCGACGAGGGTATCCGCGCCGTTGGCCACGGAGGGTGTGCGGATGAGGAGCGTGTTGCGGCTGACTGCGCCGCCGCTCGACTGCACGGGAGAGGCGATGTCGACGCCGCGATATGCGGCGAGCCCGGCGGCGACACCCGTTGCCGAGCCGACGCTCCAGACGGTCGTGAGCGGGTCGGCGAGCGAGGCGACGCGGACGTAGATCGCCTGCGTCAGCAGCGCGCGGTTCGGGCCGAGACACGAGTCGCGGCGGATCTGCCTCCAGCCGGGCGGCGCGCTGATCGGCGTCGTCGCGCGCGCGCGGGCTGTGACCGCCGCGACCACGACGTCGCCGGCGATGACGCCGGAGGGCCTTGCGACCCGGACCGAGGAAGTCCTGTTGGCGGCCTTGTTGCTGTCGACGAGCTTCGGTGCGGCGTGCGCGGAGGCGACGAGCGCCACGGCGACGAGAGTGCTGAGGCTTGCCGCGGCGAGCGTTGCTCGCAGGCGGCCTGCGTGACTGCGATTGGTGGGTGCGGCTCCCACAGTAATCGGGCTCCTTCGTTGAATTTGGGTGTTAGCGGCTGTTTCGGTGGAGGCGAGAAGTTGCGGCTCTCCGCCCGGAAGATTTCTCGGCAGACCCGGCGCGCGACCTTAGAAACGGCCGATCGTTCGGGGGATGCTCGAAAACCATGGTCGTACGGTCTTGGAGCGTTGTCGGCAGCCGGGCTCGGTCCCTTGAACGACGTAGGGCGCCGGCTCGGCCGGCGCCCTACGCGGTGCTCAGAAGTCCCGCTCGATCAGCGGCGGCGTGAGCTCGTCACCGAGCTTCCCAGCGGTTCAGATCGCGGTTCCAGAACTGACAGGTCAGCCCTGCGGTGGTGATGTTCTCGCGCGGAATGCACGGGTCCGACGCGGCGTAGGGGGTGCAGACCGAGTCGGTGCCGTCGGTGCGGCCGGAGCGGAACATCGCTCCGGTGACGTGGCCGGCGCCGGCGCCCGCATTCAGTGCGTGGTTGCAGGCGATGAACTTGCCGCCTTCGACCCGAGTGTTGGTGCTCTGGAGCGAGTAGAAGACGGCCCCGCCGGCGCCCTGGCAGGTCGCGAGGCCGGCGTCGTAGTTGCCGATCGTGAAGTTGCGGAACGTGATGTTGGTTCCGCCCAGGACCTGGATGCCGTCCTGGTGTGAGGTACCGACTCTGCGGCCGCAGTTGGCGTGGCCCTCGATCTGCAGGTTGGACGCGCCGGGGCGGGCGTTCATGACCCGGACTGCGTCGTCGCCGGGCCCGTAGGTGCGCCCGTCGCCGCGGATGTCGAGGACGATGTCGGTTGCGGTGGTGCCGTCACCGACGCAGCCGGCGCCGAGCTGCACGGCTCCGGCCCCGTTCGACGGGACGTACATCTTCGTGTAGAGCATCACGACCCGTAGCGGCAGGCCGTTGACGGCGTAGTCGCGGACCGGCCGCGTGCACCGCCAGTAACCGTCTGTGTACGTCAGCGTCGTCCCGCTACCCGAGGGCGGCGGTGGCGGCGGCGGCGGCGGTGGTGGTGGCGGCGGCGGCGGGGGAGGAGGCGGCGGCGCGCCCGAGCTGACGCTGAACACCGAGCCCCATTTCGAGCCGACCGGCGTCGCGAAGGAGATCTTCCCGCTGGTCGCGCCGCTGGGCACGACGGCCCGGAACTGGGTCGACGACTGCAGCGAGAAGCTCGCTGCCGGCCGGCCGTGGAACCGGACCCACAACAAACCCTCGAAGTTCCGGCCCGTGACCGTGACAACCGTGCCCGCGGGACCGGAGCTGGGGGTCATCGAGGTGAATCTCGGGGGCTCCGGAGCAGCCTGCGACACCGAGGCGCCGACGAGGCCGAGCACGATCGCCGTGCCGACGACGGTCGTCTTCAGCCTCGAGCGCCAGCGGCTCTCTGGAGTGTGCTCAGTCGTTCGAGCGGATTGCATGGTCATGTTTCTCATTTCGACGGCCTTCCTGATGGCAAGCGGGATTCCGCTGCGATGCGTTGTTCCCAGGGAGTCGTCCGGCCGCCGGCTCGCATCGATCCCCCCGTTCGAGTGATAGGCATCCCCGATTCGGGTTAGGCGCCGCCACCAACGACCTGTCGACTAGTGTCGAGCGCCGTGGAGCGAAACGCTGAGAACGTGGACGTGCTGCTCGTCTGCTCGACGGGCGGCCATCTCCTGCAACTCGTTGCGCTCAGCGGCGCCTGGTCCGAGACCAAGCGGGTATGGATCACGTTCGACAAGAGCGATGCGCGCTCACTGCTCGCCGCCGAGCAGGTGGTCTTTGCCTACGGGCCGACCAACCGGAGCATCGTGAACCTGGTCCGGAACCTCGGCCTCGCCTTCCGGCTCCTGCGGCGCTTTCGGCCGCGTGTGATCGTCACCACCGGCGCCGGCGTCGCGGTCCCGTTCTGCTGGATCGGCCGGCTCCGCGGCGCCCGCGTCGTCTACGTCGAGAGCCTCTCGCGGATCGACAGCCCGTCGCTGAGCTACCGCCTGATTCGCCCCGTCGCGACCCGCCTCTACTGCCAGTGGCCTGAGTTTGCGAGCGCCGTGCGCGGCGCCCGCTACGTCGGCAGCGTCTTCTCCCGCTGATGATCTTCGTCAGCGTGGGGACGAACGAAGCCCGGTTCGATCGCCTTCTGCAGGCGGTCGAGGCGCTGGACGCGCCCGACGGGCTCGTGGTGCAGCACGGTCCCTCGCCCGTGCGGCCTCGCGGAGCGACCTGTGTCGACTACCTCTCCTTCGAGGAGATGACCGACCACATCCGGCGCGCCCGGGTGCTGATCATGCACGCCGGCGTCGGCTCGATCCTCGCCGCGCTCGGTAACGGTGTCCGGCCCGTCGTCGTGCCGCGTCTGAAGCGTTTCGGCGAGGCGGTCGACGATCATCAGGTGGCGTACGGCCGCCGTCTGGGTGAGGAGGGGCTGGTCCAGTTCGTCGAGGATCCGGAGGGGCTCGCCGAGGCGGTTGCACGCCACGAGGGCCTTTTTGAGGGGGAAGTGGGGGTAGAAGGGCGCCTCGTCGAGGAGTTGCGCGAGTTCATCCGCGGCACCGGTCTTTGAGCGCCCCGGGCCGTCCGTAACACGTCACAAACGGCTCGTACCAGACTTTCGAACAGGAACCAGGCTCGAAAGCCACATAAACCTGGACTCTTTGGCCTTTCCTCGCGCTCGCGAGCTTCTTAGGCTCATGCATGGGGATGGGAGCTGGATGAACACTTTCGTACAGACTGAGGCGATTACTGCGCGCGCGCTCGACGCGATCCTGCCGCAGTCCGACATCCGGACGCGGTCGATTCTCGAGCGGCGGCGCAGCGCCGACCTGCCGTACCGGCGCGGCTGGCTGATCCGGCGGGCGCTGCTGGCGGCCGACGTGCTCGGCCTGACCTTGGCATTCCTGGCCTCGATGCTCGTTTATGGCTCAGAGGCCGGGGCCGATCGCGTGTCGACGACGCGCGAGCTGCTCCTGTTCCTCGCCGGCCTCCCGGTCTGGATCGTCCTCACGAAGATCTACGGGCTGTACGAGCGCGACGAGGAGCGGACGGATCACACCACCGTCGACGACGTCGTCGGTGTCTTCCATCTCGTCACGGTCGGCGCCTGGCTGCTCTACATCGGCGGCCTCCTCACGGGGCTGGCGAGCCCTCCCGTCGAGCGCCTGATCACCTTCTGGGTCGTCGCCGTGGTCGCGATCACCGCCGCCCGGGCGATCGCCCGCAGCACGGTCCACCGGAGCCCGGCCTACCTGCAGAACACGATCATCGTCGGCGCCGGCGACGTGGGCCAGCTGACCGCGCGCAAGATCCTCAATCACCACGAGTACGGCATCAATCTCGTCGGGTTCGTCGACGCGGAGCCCAAGGAGCGGCGCCACGATCTCGACCACCTGACGATGCTGGGCGGCCCCGAGCAACTGCGCGAGCTGGTCCAGTTGCTCGACGTGGAGCGCGTGATCATCGCCTTCTCGAACGATCGTGACGACGAGACGCTCGCCCTCATCCGCCAGGTTCAGGACCTCGACGTCCAGATCGACATCGTCCCCCGGCTCTTCGACATCCTCGGCCCCGGCGTCGGCATCCACACGATCGAGGGGATCCCGCTGATGGGCCTGCCCCCGCTGCGGCTCGCCCGCTCGTCGCGGCTCCTGAAGCGCGGCCTCGACCTCGTCGTCGCGTCGGTCGGTCTCCTGGTCTTCGCCCCGGTCATGCTCTTCCTCGCCGTCGCGATCAAGCTCGATTCGAAGGGGCCTGTGCTCTTCCGCCAGACCCGGCGCGGCAGGGCGGAGCAGGTGTTCCGGATCTTCAAGTTCAGGACGATGACCGCCGACGCGGAGGAGCGGAAGTACGCGCTCTCACACATGAACATGCACCTTGCACCAGGCGGCGATCCGCGGATGTTCAAGATCCCGGACGATCCCCGTGTCACCCGGATCGGCGCCTTCCTGCGGCGGACGCGCCTCGACGAGCTCCCCCAGCTGTTCAACGTGCTCAAGGGCGAGATGTCGCTTGTCGGCCCGCGCCCGATCATCCTCGCGGAGGACGAGCACGTGGCCGGCTGGGCGCGGCGGCGGCTCGACCTCAGGCCCGGAATCACCGGCCTCTGGCAGGTTCTCGGTGCAAGCGACATCCCGTTCGACGAGATGACCAAGCTCGACTACCGCTACGTCACGAACTGGTCGCTGGCAGAGGATCTGCGGCTGATCATGCTGACGCTGCCGTCGATCTTCCGCCGCCGCGCCGCTTACTGATCCCCTCGCGGCGCCTGGCCGTTCGAGCAGGTCGCCTAGGCGAGTCCCTGCGCGACGAAGTGCGGGTTCTCGAAGCCCGGCTTTCCGTAGCCGAGCTCCGCACCGCTCACCTCTGACACCCGTCCGCCCGCGGCGTCGAGAACGGCGTGGCCGGCGGCGGTGTCCCATTCCATCGTCCTGCCGAGCCGCGGATAGAGGTCAGCCTCGCCCGCGGCGACGAGGCAGAACTTGAGGGACGACCCCGCAGTGACTGCCGCAGCCACGGGACGGCCGTCGAGAAAGGCGTCGAGGGCGGCGGCGTCGCCGTGGGAGCGGCTCGAGACGATCGTCAGGCCGTCGGCCGGTGGCGTGCGGCAGGCGATGCTCCGCCGGCCGGATTCGTCCTCGACGAACGAGCCCGCCCCGGCGGCGCCGGCGAAGAGACGATCCTGGGCGGGGACGAGGACGACTCCGAGGACGGGCCGGCCCTGCTCGACCAGCGCGATGTTCGTCGTGAACTCGCCGTTTCGGCTGATGAACTCCTTTGTCCCGTCCAGGGGATCGACGAGCCAGAAACGCGACCCGGCTTCCGGCACCAGCCCTGCCTCGGCAGCCTCTTCGGAGACGATCGGGATGTCGGGGGCGAGGGCGGCCAGTTCCCGCAGGATCAGTGCTTCCGCCCGCTCGTCCGCGTCGGTGACGGGTGAGGCGTCGCTCTTGTCGCGGACGCCGAAGTCGGTCGCGTAGACCTCGAGGATCGCCGCTCCCGCCGCTCGCGCGATCGGCAGCAGCTTTTCGAGCAGCTCCTCGTTAGACGGCATCCGGCCTCGATCGTACGGTCAGGCGGCGACGCGCTGCTGGCTGAGCAGGAGCTCGGCGATCTGGATCGCGTTCAGCGCCGCGCCCTTGCGCAGGTTGTCGCCGACGACGAAGAGGGCGAGGCCGTTCTCGGTCGTCGGGTCCTTGCGGATCCGGCCGACGAGGACATGGTCGCCGCCCGCCGCGCCGCCAGGGGTGGGGAACTGCTCGAGCCTGATCCCCGGTGCGCCGCCAAGGATCGCCGTGGCCTGCTCCGCCGAGAGCGGCTGCTGCGTCTCGATCCAGATCGCCTCCGCATGCCCCACGAGCACGGGGACTCGCACGCACGTCGCGCTGACCGGGAGCGCCGGCAGCTCGAGGATCTTGCGTGTCTCCTCGCGCAGCTTCTCCTCCTCGTCGAACTCGACGCCGTCGAAGTCCCAGTCCATGCGGAGGTCGTTCTCGTCCTGGGACTGGCTGCGCAGCCGCTCCATCGCCTGTGCGCCCGCACCGGACACCGACTGGTATGTGGCCACCCGGACGCGCGCGAGCCCGGCAGCGTCGTGCAGCGGCTTCAGGGCGCACGTGAGCGGGATCGCGCAGCAGTTCGGGTTGGCGACGATGCCCTGGTGCTCCGACGCCCGGATCCCGTTCACCTCCGGAACGACGAGCGGGATCCCCGGCTCGAGCCGGTACGCGGCCGACTTGTCGACGCAGACGGCGCCGCCGCGAACTGCATGCGGAACGAGCTCCCGCGAGGCCGAGGTGCCGACGGAGAAGAGGCAGAGGTCGAGATCGCCGGCCGCGAGCGCCTCGGGGGTCGCCTCCTCCACCACCGTCCCGCCGAGCTCCTTGCCGGCCGAGCGCGCCGATGCGAACAGGCGCACGTCTCCGTAGCCGCGCTCGCGGAGCAACTCGAGCGTGATCGTTCCGACCGCGCCCGTGGCGCCGACCACTCCGATGCGCGGCTCAGGCAAGGTCGAACGCCTCGTGGAGAGCCTGGACGGCCTTGTCGACGTCGGTCGAAGGCACGTGGCAAGCGATCTTGATCGGTGAGGTGGAGACGACCGCCGCCTCGATCCCGGCCGCTTCGAGCGTCGCGAAGGTCTTGGCGGCCACGCCCGGATGGCTCTTCATGCCGGCGCCGACGAGGCTCACCTTCCCGAGATCGTCGCGCGAGCTCCAGGAGACGCCGAGCTCGTCGAGGGTGCGGGCAGCGTCCGCCTTGTCCTCGACCGGGGCGGAGAAGACGATCTCGGAGTTCGTCTGCAGGATCGTGTCCACGTTCACGGACGCCTGCGCGAGCGCGCCGAAGAGCTGCGCCGGCCTGGCGCCGTCGACGCGGTACACGGTCTCTTCGCGCTGGTGCACGACGCCGGAGATCAGAGCCTTTTCGAGCATCTCATCCTCTTCCTGGATCCATGTGCCGTCTCCTTCTTCGAAGGACGAGCGGACGTGGAGCCTCACATTGTGACTGCGCGCGACCTCGATCGAGCGCGTGGCCATGACACCGGCGCCCGAGGAGGCCATCTCGAGCATCTCGTCGAAGCTGACCCGCGTCAGCTGGCGGGCGCCGGGGACGACGCGCGGGTCGGCGGAGTAGACGCCGAGGACGTCGGTGTAGATCTCGCAGTGGTCGGCGCCGAGCGCGGCGGCGAGCGCCACCGCGGTCGTGTCGGAGCCGCCGCGGCCGAGCGTCGTCACCTCGAACGCCGTCGAGACGCCCTGGAAGCCGGCGACGAGCACGATCGTGCCCTCGTCGAGCGCCTCGTGGATCCGCCGCGCGCGCACCTCGACGATCTTGGCCTTGCCGTGCACGGTGTCGGTGACGATCCCGGCCTGCGAGCCGGTGAGCGAGATCGCCTCGTGGCCGAGGTCGTGGATCACCATCGCGGCGAGCGCGCATGAGATCCGCTCGCCGACCGAGACGAGCATGTCGAGCTCCCGTGGGTGCGGCGTGGCCGAGACCTGCTGGGCGAGCTCGAGCAGCTCGTCGGTCGTGTGCCCCATCGCCGAGAGCACGCCGACCACGCGATGACCCTCCTCGCGCGCCGCGACGAGCCGCGCCGCCACGCGCTTCAGCTTCACCGGGTCGGCAACGGAGGTACCGCCGAACTTCATCACCACGGTGCCGAGAATCGGCGTGCCGAGCTGGGCTGCGTCGGCGTCCGCGCCGACCGCCGGAACGGCCTCGTACTCGGTCGCGGACATGCGACGAAGCCTAGCGGGGCCCTCGGCGGCGAACACGAAAAAACCCACAAAAAACGCTGAACCGACGAACCCGAAGGCCCACCGGTTCAGCTCCGAGAATGTACTGCGGCAGCCGTTCCCAATGCAAGTGGCCGGGAAGAAGATGTCCGCAAAGAGCGGAAAAATCCGTCGGCCATCGAACCAGGCGGACCAAGCTCGGGTGACTGAGCCCTGAATTCGACGCACGCAGCTTCAGGGGTCTTGGCGCGAAACGGGATCTGCTTCCGCAGATCCCGTTTCCGATTGCGCCACGAATGAGTCAGATTTCCCGCCGGCCGGCGAGCGCCCTTCCGAGGGTGACCTCGTCGGCGTACTCGAGGTCGCCGCCGACCGGGAGGCCGCTGGCGAGCCGCGTCACCGTCGCGCGATCGCGGATCCGGTCGGCGAGGTATGCAGCCGTTGCCTCGCCCGACATGTTCGGGTTCGTCGCCAGCACGACCTCGGTGATCTCGCCGGTGGCGACGCGGCGCAGCAGCTCGTCGATCCGCAGGTGCTCGGGCTCGACGCCGTCGAGCGGGGAGAGCGAACCGCCGAGGACGTGGTAGAGGCCGCGGTACTCGTGCGTCCGCTCGAGCGAGATCACGTCGACGGGCTGCTCGACGACGCAGACGACGGTGCGGTCGCGGCGCGTGTCGAGGCAGATCGAGCAGAGCTCCTCCTCGGTCAGGTTGCCGCAGTCCCGGCAGAAGCGGACGCGCTCCTTGACCTCCTCGATCGCGTGTGCGAGCGCGACGGCCTCGTCCTTCTGGGTCGCGAGGATGTGGAAGGCGAGTCGCTGCGCCGTTCGCGAGCCGATCCCGGGCAGCCTCGTCAGCTGCGCGACCAGGTTGTCCACAGAGGGGCTCAGCATCCGCACAACCTACCCGTCCAACCCGGACATCCTTATGGTGCGCCGGTGGCCGAGCGCGTCCTCACGTTGCGCGAGTTGAACCGGGCGACGCTCGCGCGTCAGCTCTTGCTGCAGCGGAAGCGGCTCTCGCCGACGGCGGTGATCGAGCGGCTCGTCGGGATGCAGGCGCAGGCGCCGCAGGCGCCGTACATCGGCATCTGGACGCGCACGACGAGCTTCCGGCGCGCGTCGCTCGAGCGTGAGCTCGCGCGCGCCGCGGTCGTGAAGGCGACGGTGATGCGCCAGACGCTGCACCTCGTCACACGGCGCGACTATGCGCTCCTCCGCGCGGCGATGAGCGAGACGAACTTTCCCTCGGAGTCCTCGGTCGCGAAGCGACTCGCACCGTCGGTGCGCGCGCTCGCCGCGGCAGGTCCCGTCACGACGGAGGAGGCGCTGGCGCTGCTCGAGCGCGAGCATGGGCTGAGCGGGATCGGTGCACGCCGCGCGTGGCACGCGGCCCGGGTGCGCGCACACGTGCTGCACCACCCCGAGACGGCGCTCTGGCACGCGCGCCCCGCTGGTCGGTTCGCCGCGATCGAGGAGCCGGAGACACACGACCCGACCGAAGCACGGGCCGAGATCCTGCGTCGCTACTTCGCAGCGTTCGGCCCCGCGTCGCGTCGCGACATCGGTCAGTGGACGATGATGCACGTGCCCGAGCTACAGCGCGCCCTCGATCGGCTCGAGCCGCTGCGGCGCTTCCGCGACGAGCAGGGACGTGAGCTCTTCGACATCCCGGGCGCGCCGCTGCCGGATGCAGCGATCCCCGCGCCCGTTCGCTTCCTGCCGAAGTGGGACAACGTGCTGCTCGCATTCGCAGACCGCACTCGTGTCCTCCCCGAGCAGCACCGGAAGACGGTGATCCGCGTGAACGGCGACGTCGCGCAGACCTTTCTCGTCGACGGGTTCGTCGCGGGCATCTGGCGTGTCGACGACGGCCGCGTCGCGCTCGAGCCGTTGGAGCAGCTGTCAACCCCGGTCCAGCGGGAGGTCGAGGCCGAGGCCGGGCGGCTGGAAGCGTTCCTCGCCGACTGAGGCGTGGAGGACGTCAATTCCCCCGGAGCGGCCTGACCTCGATCGTCCCCATCTGGGCGACAGGGTGCCCAGCCGCGATCTCCACCGCCTCGTCCAGGCTGCCGCACTCGATGATGTCGAACCCGCCGACCGCTTCCTTGGTCTCGGCGAACGGGCCGTCGGTGACGATCGCCTTCCCGTCGCGGACGCGCACCGATCGCGCTCGGCGCGGCGGGGCCAGCTGGTCGCCGGTGACCCAGAGACCCCGCGCCTGGAGGTCGTCCAGCCAGGGGAAGCTCTCCTCGTCCGAAGCCTCGGTCGGATCGGGCTCGGTCTGCGCGTCCATGCTCTCGCCGTCCCAACAGACCAGCATCAGGAATCTCATCGTCGCTTCCTCTCGTCGTTGTTTTCAGCCCTTGCTCTGGAAGACGGTCGGGCCGAGCCCAGATCGACATCTACGCACGAAGCTGGAAGAGCCAGATGATCGCGGCCGGATTCCCGCGCCAAGCGGCGTTCGTGGCCGCGATCGCCCCTGGATCTCGCGGATGCGCGGTGCGGGTGAAGTCCCGGTCGTACGCCCGGAGGAACGCACGCAGCAGCGCGACGCCCTCCAACCCGAGGAGGTGCCAGCGGGTGCTGGTAGATCACCTCCGAGTCGCCTGAGTCGGCCACGCGCGGAGTCTAGGCGGCAGCCCTACGTTCTCAGTCGACGATCTCGATCCCGACGGCGGCTGCGAACAGCGGTGCGTTCTCGAGGACGTCGTTCCACGGCATCCGCGCACCGCGCAGCGACTCCGCGCCTCGGAGCCCGGTGAGGTCGCACCCGCGAAGCTCGACACGCTGGAGAGTCGCCGAGGTGAATGTCGCCTCGCGCAGCTGGCAGCGCTCGAACACGACGTCCTTCAGCGACGCTTCGTAGAGGTCGAGCTCGCTCAGCCGGCAATCGCGAAAGACGACGCGTTCGAGCTTCGCGAAGCGAAGGCTGACGAGGTCGAGACGGCAGTCGTCGAACGTCACGTCACGCAGGCTGGCCTCGACGAGCTCGGCGCCCGTCAGCCGGCAGCTTCGCAGCTCGGCTCGACGAGCTTCCATGCCGCGCACCGGCCGGCTGTTCGCCCAATCGGCTCCCTCGACCGTGACGTCGACCAGCTCGGCGACGTCCGTCGGCGCCGGAGCGTCGTCTTCCGGGTCGGGTGGGTACGGCGCGAGCGGAGCTTTTCCCACCTAGTCGGGCAGCCAGCCCTCGCGGTACGCAGTCGGTTGGCGTCTCGCGAACCGCGCGTAGGCCTCGGCCGCCTCCGTTGTCTCCTTCTCGACGCCCGCGCCGTGGCGCAGTGCGGCCTCGTCGACGGTGTAGCCGCCCCAGTCCGGCCCCATCGAGAGGTCACGGGCGCCGACCGCGAGCACGACGCACGGTCCCTCTCCGGCACCGACGATCACATGCTTCGTGCCGGCGGGACAATGCACGAAGTCCCATTGCCGGAGCGGGCGCTCCTCGCCCTCGACGATCAGCAGCGCCTCGCCGGCGAGCACGAGGAAGTCCTCCTGATCGGCCTCCCAGTGGTACATCGCCATCGGCTCGCCCGGTCCGAGGACATTGAGCCAGATGCCCAGCTGCGGGAACTCCTGCTCACCCTCGAGCTCGCAGATCGCGGGCAGCTCCGGCCCGGCGCGCCAGCGCGCCTCGCGCGCGTTGAGGACGAACCAGCCTTCGCCCTTGGGCGCGAGCCCGTGCTCGGTCGACTCGAGCGGCGCCTCAGGAACCATCGCCGTTGACCCCATTGCCGGTGACGGAGCCGCGGGCTGTCCAGGCCATCGTGCTGACGGTGAAGGGTGGAGGTCCCATCAGCTCTCGACAGCGATCGCGCAGCCGGGTCAGCTCCGGGTCGTCGAGCTTCTTGGCGTAGGCGCCTGCCGGACCGACGCCGAGCGTGAATGGCTCCCACCACTGCTCGAAGCTCGAGAACTCGGCGAACGCCTCGGTCGTCGTCTCCTGCACCGACTCCAGGCCGGCCTCGGTGAGCAGCTCGACGAGATGGCCCTGGCGGGCTCCGGCGAGCTTGGACTCGTCCAGCGCTCCGGCATCGAGCTCGCGGGCGGCTTGCCAGAACGAGGACAGCGGCGACCGTTCGCCGGCATGGTCCCAAACGCACGCCGCAACGATTCCACCGGGACGCGTCACCCGCGCCATCTCGCGCAGCCCGGCGACGGGATTGGTCATGAAATGGACGACGAGCTGTGCGATCGCCGCATCGAAGGCGCCGTCCTCGAAGGGCAGTGCCTCCGCCGAGGCCTGCTGAACCTCGACGCTGGGGTGACGTGCCTTCGCCGCGGCGACGAACGGCTCGGACGGGTCGACCGCGGTGACCGCCTCCGCACCGAGCCGCTGCACGAGCTCGCCCGTGAGCGCCCCCGGCCCACAGCCCACGTCCAGCACCCGTTGCCCGGAGCGGACCTCGGCGAAGTCGGCCAGCTGGGGTGAGAGCTGCACCGAATACCGGCCCATGAAGCGGTCGTAGGCCTCAGCCGCGACATCAAAGGTCACCGCGCAATCCTACGCGGCCGCCGCCTCGTACCAATCCGATAGCTCGACCCGCACATAAAGGTTTGGAGAAGACGTAAGGGTTATGTGTGGAAACGCGCTAAAAGGGGAATGATCGTGTCAATATCGTCGTTGTACAGGTCAGCGACGCTTCCGGCGGGCCGTTTTGGCGCGCCGAGACCTCAAGCGTCGGCTTGGATACGACCCCTTGGAGGATTTGTTGCGCACGAATGAACTGGGCACTGACGCCCTTGTTGAACTGAATCCAGCCCTCACCGCCTTCCTGCACGACGCAGAGGAGCGCGGCAGCGTGGGCACCGCCGAGCTCGACGTGCTGCAGGTCGAGCAGGACCTTGACGAGGACGCCCTCGAGGCGTTGAAGGCTGCGCTCACAGCGGCCGACGTCGAGATCGAGGAGACGACAGCCGATGAGGAGGCCGGGCTCGACCTACGGCCCTCGGCCGGCGGCAGCACGGACAGCCTGCAGCTGTTCCTGAACGAGATCGGGCGGCACACGCTCCTGACCGCGGCCGAGGAGGTCGCGCTTGCGAAGCGGATCGAGAAGGGCGACCAGGCCGCCAAGGAGCGGATGACGAACGCGAACCTGCGGCTCGTCGTCTCGATCGCGAAGCGCTACCAGGGCCATGGCCTGCCGCTGCTCGACCTGATCCAGGACGGCACGATCGGCCTCAACCGGGCGGTGGAGAAGTTCGACTACCGCAAGGGCTTCAAGTTCTCGACCTACGCGACCTGGTGGATCCGCCAGGCCTGCCAGCGCGCGGTCGCGAACCAGTCGGACACGATCCGGATTCCGGTCCACGTCCAGGAGCGCCGGCTGAAGCTGCGGCGGGCCCGCCAGCAGCTCGAGGCGACCCACGGCCGTCCGCCGACGATCGAGGAGCTCGCGAACGCCACCGAGCTGAAGGAGCACCACGTCCAGGAGGCGCTCGACGCCGTCGAGGCGTCGGTCTCGCTGAACCAGACGATCGGTGACGGAGACGGCGAGCTCGGCGATCTCTTCGCCGACCGCACCGTCGAGGATCCGATCGAGCAGGCGGACGTGTCGCTCGAGCAGGAGCGCATTCGCGACGCCCTGGCGTCGCTGCCCGAGCGCGAGCGGATCGTGCTCGAGCTCCGGTTCGGCTTCGCGCAGAGCACCGAGGGAGCGAGCCTGGAGCAGATCGGCAAGAAGCTCGGCCTCACCCGGGAGCGCATCCGGCAGCTCGAGTCGACCGCGCTCGGCCGCCTCGAGGAGCGCCTCCGCACGGAGCCGCTCCCGTCGCGCGAGAAGCTCGCCGGCGCAGCGTAGATACGAGCCGCGTTGCTAGGAGGGCTTTCGGGCCCTCCTAGCAACGCGGACGAGACAGAGGCGCGGCGCGCCTCGCCACCCTCTAGCGGGAGGCGACGCGCGCGAGCTGAACTTCCGCAACCTCGGCCGGCTCGTTGAGCAGCCCGTGCAGCTGCGCCCAGCGTGCCGCCTCGGTGCGATTCGAGACGTCCAGCTTCCTGTAGATGTTCGACAGGTGGAACTTGATCGTCTGCTCGGTCACCCAGAGCATCTTGGCCAGGTTCGCGTTCGAGTGCCCCTCGGCCACGAGCTGGAGGATCTCCTGCTCGCGCCGGGTGAGGTCGAGCGTCTCGGCCCGAACCACGGTCGGACGCGTCGTCATGCCCGGACGCGTGCCGGCGAAGTAGACCGAGCTCCCGAACACCTGGCGGACTGCCGAGGCCAGATCGTCCGGATACGCGCTCTTGAACACATACGCGACCGCGCCAACCTCGAGCGCCCGGTCGATGTAGTCGGTGCTCGTCTCCCCTGAGAGCACCACGGCGCGAAGGTGCGGAAGCCGCTCCCGTGCCGTAGCGATGCAGGTGATGCCGTCGATCTCGCCTTCGCCCATATGTACGCCCGTGACGAACAGCTCGGGCATGAACTCGTCGATCATCTCCAGCGCGCGCGCCGGAGCCGTGGCCTTGCCGACCACGTTGATGTCGACTCTCCCAAGCACTTGCTCAACCGCCTCGAGCCACAACGGGTGCTTATCGAGTAGAACCGCAGATTGCATACCCACCGAAAGGGCCGCCTTTCGTCTAGATGATCTCCCCTTACCTGCTCCCCGTGACGCCTGACCGAACCGGTTCTTCCGTTTGCCCTGTGCTGCCGGTTAGGTCCTGCGCTAAAGGGTGAGGTCAGATGGTACTCCGGTCTGGGGAGAAATACAACGGTTCTTGCGGAAAAACATCAAAAAGCTGTTGATATCTAGCACTTGAGTGCCCCCGGCAAATGGCAGAGCGACCCTCAACCAGCGGGGAGGGGATGCGCCGTAGAGGTCGCGCCCTTTGGCCAGCGGCCAAGCGCCCCGCCTGCGTTGTAAGGTCGAGCAACGGCACCGGCGGGCCGCCGCCGGGGCCGCACGGCCGGAGTGATCCGGTCGGAGGTCACGCGGGCGCACTCGAGACCAAGGGGTGCGCCCGCGTCACCCTTTCGGGGGTCGCTGCGCCGGTGCGGCCGGATGGATGATCCCCAGTGCGGTTTTCACCGCGTGCTGCGGCCGCCTCTGCTTGGTCGAGAGGCGGCCGTCTCTTTCTGTTTGCAGTGGCGGTGCCGGCTACGCCGGCACCGAACGGAATCGGCTCACGCCGATCCCTTCCACGCGAAAGTCCCTGAAGCTGCGTGCGTCGAGTTGGGGATCGCTCAGTCCTTCGCAGCTGCTTGTACCTTGCTCAGAGGCCCGGGAGCCCGAGCCCGCCGAGGCCGCCCGGCAGCATCCCCTGCATCTTCGACTCCATCAGCGCGTTGGCGCTCCGGAGCGCCTCGTTGACGGCGGCCAGGACGAGGTCGGCGAGCATCTCGGGGTCGTCGGGGTCGATCGCCTTCGGATCGATCGAGATCCCGACGATCTCGCCGCCGCCGGTCGCCTTCACCGTCACCATCCCGCCGCCCGCCGAGGCCTCGACGACCTCGTTGGCGACTTCCTCTTGCAACTCCTGCATCTGCGACTGCATCTGCTGGGCCTGCTGCATCAGCTTGTTCATGTCGAGCTTGCTCATTGCGGCGTGTCCTCCACTTCGTGGGCGTCGAAGGTGTCCTTCATCATCGAGATCAGTGCCTCCTCGGTGAGGGCGTCGTCCTCCTCCTCGACGGCATCCTCGCCTTCGCCGAGCGCGAGCGTGACGCCGAGACGGTGGCCGGTGACCTCATAGAGCGCCTCGCGGATGACGTTGACGTTCTTCGGCTCCTCCGCCTGCCGCCGGTGGAAGTCGGCGCTGGCAGGGAACTCGAGCGTCAGCATCTCGCCCTCGAGTGTCGCCGGCCGGGCCTCGCCCAGCAGGGACGCGACGGGGATCGAGCGCGACTGGACGGCGGGGAGGACGGTTCGCAGCCACGCGTCCTGGAGCTGGTCGAGCTCCAGCGGCGGCGACTCCACCGGAGCAGACGCCGGTGCGGGCTGGGGCGCGACGGGAGTCGGCCGCTCGGGCTGGGCGTCGGGCGGCGACGGGGCGGGGACGGCTCCGCCCGTCAGCCGCTGCTCGAGCTGCTCGACCCGGAAGGCCAGCGACTCGCGGGAGAGGTCGGCGCCCGGGCTCGTCACCTTTACCAGCGCGAGCTCGAGCGGCAGCCGTGGGTCGGCGCCCTGGCGCGAGTCCTCGACGGCGACGGCGAGCAGGTCGCAGAGCCGCAGCACGGTCGCCGCGGGCAGCTGGTTCGCTTGCTCGCGCAGCCGCTCGCGCGTCTCGTCGGTGACGGGGAGCGAGTCGGGCACGTGGCCCATGTGCTGGACGAGCAGCAGGTGGCGCAGGTGCTCGAGCAGGTCGGTGACGAGCCGACCGAGATCCTGGCCCTGCTCGGCGAGCTCCTCCAGGAAGACGAGCGCGCCGGCGGTGTCGCGGTCGACGATCGTGTCGCAGAGGCGAAAGAGAGCGTCCTCCTCGACGGCGCCCAGGAGTTGCAGCACGGACTGGACGTCGATCGTGTTCCCGGTCGCGGAGGCGAGCTGGTCGAGAGTCGAGACACCGTCCCGGAACGAGCCGCGGGCGCCGCGTGCGATCAGCGCCAGCGCGGCGTCCGGAGCCTCGATCTTCTCGGCGTCGGCGATCCGGCGCAGCACGCGGACGAGCTCCGGCAGCCGCGGCCGCGCGAACGCGAAGGTCTGGCAGCGCGAGCGGACCGTCTGCAGCACCTTCGCCAGGTCGGTGGTGCAGAAGACGAAGACGAGGTGGGGTGGAGGCTCCTCGATCAGCTTCAGCAGCGCGTTCCAGGCCGCGTCGGTGAGCTGATGCGCCTCGTCGAGGATGTAGACCTTGTAGCGGCCTTCGGCCGGCTGAAGGATGACGCGGTCGCGAATCTCGCGGATGTCGTCGATCCCGCGCTGCGAGGCGGCGTCCATCTCGACGACATCGAGCGACGTGCCGCTGGCGATCGAGACGCACGCGTGGCAGACCTTGTCCGGCGTCGCGGTCGGCCCGTTCTCGCAGTTGAGCGCCTTCGCGAGGATCCGTGCCATCGAGGTCTTGCCCGTGCCGCGGGGGCCGGCGAAGAGATATGCCTGGCGGAGCTGACCGAGCTCGATCGCGTTGCGCAGCGTCCGCACGACCGCTTCCTGGCCGACGACGTCGTCGAAGTCCAGCGGGCGGTACTTGCGGTAGAGCGCCGTCACCGCTCTATCGTAGTCGGCCTAGGGCGTGACGAGCGTCGTCCTGTCGGTCGAGCGGTTGTTTCCGGACGCAGGGTCGCCGATGCCCGCAGCGGGCGAGATGTCGGCGATCGCCGTCAGCGTTCCGGTCGAGTTCGGCGCGACACCGGAGACGATCAGCGTGACGCGTTGTCCACGCGCGAGCGAGAGCCTGGACCACGTGCCGGACTTGGGGTTGTAAGCGCCGGCGGCAAAGTCGTAGGTGGGCGAGGCGAGCCTGGTGACCACTCGCAGCCGGAGGCTGGAGACGGTCGTCGGGCCGCGGTTCGTCGCCGTGACGGTGTACGTGTTCGGCGACCCACGGAGGAGCGTGACGTATCCGTCCGTGATCCTGACGGCGAGGTCGGCCGGCTTCGCGATCGTCCACCGCCGGACGCCGGCGTTGTTCGCGGCCTTCGTCTCGCTCCAGCCCGTGCCCGGAGACACGGTCGCGGAGAATGCGACCGATTTCGGCGCTCCCGGAAGCACCTTGACCCGAATCGTGAAGACGATCGGCTTCCCGGGCATCAGCTGCATCAGCGCGACGCGGCCGCTGCCGCGGTCGTACGTGCCGGCGTTCGTCGTGATTCCGACCAGCTTCAGGCCGCGCGAGAGGTCGTAGAGGAACTTGAACGACGTCGCGGCGCCCCCGGACCTCGTCAGCTTCTGGATCGATGCTCTGACGGTGAGGACTTCGCCTGTGACCACCGCACGGCTGGGCGAGCCCGTGATGCCGAGCTTGAGATCGACGGGCTTCGACGTCGCCGGCTCGGCGACGGCGCCAAAAGACACGCCGACCATGACCACCAAGATCACGCTGCTGACCCAGCGCCACCGCATGGGCTGATTGTGTCAAGCCTGCCGTTAACGTGCCTGGATGTCCGGCGAACGCGTTCTCACCCGGCGCGAGCTGAACCGCGCGCTGCTCGGTCGCCAGCTCCTGCTGGAGCGGCAGCCGCTCAGCGCGGTGAAGCCCGTGGAGCGGCTCGGCGGCCTCCAGGCGCAATCGACCCCGAGCCCGTATCTCTCGCTCTGGACTCGTGCTGGAACCGTTCGCGAAGCTCGGCGCCGAGACGACGCGCGTGCTGAAGGCAGAAGCCGATCAGCTCGAGGCATTCGTGGCCTGAACGCGGAAGGGGCGCCGGGTCAGTCGGCGCCCCTTCCGCGGTGTCACTCTGTCAACCGGGCTAGCCTGCGTCCCAGCGATCCAGGTTGCGGTTCCAGATCTGGCACGTCAGCCCCGACACCGTGACGCCGGTCCTGTACTGCGACCCCATGCAGGGGTTGGACGCGGCGTAGGCGGTGCAGACCGGGTCGGTTCCGTCGGTGCGACCCGACCGGAACATGGCGCCCGAAACGTGTCCGGACGCGGTGTTGGCGAGGAGGGCGTGGTTGCAGGCGATGTACTTGCCGCCCTCGACGCGGGTGTTCGTCGTCGCGAGCGAGTAGAAGAACGCGCCGCCTGCGCCCTGGCAGGTGGACAGCCCGGCGTCGTAGTTGCCGAGCGTGAAGTTGCGGAACGTGATGTTGGTTCCGCCCAGGACCTGGATGCCGTCCTGGTGGGCGGAGCCGACCCTCCCGCCGCAGTCGGCGTGGCCCTCGATCTGCAGGTTGGAGGCGCCCGGCCGGGCGTTCATCACGCGGACTGCGTCGTCGCCGGGCCCATAGGTGCGCCCGTCGCCGCGGATGTCGAGGACGATGTCGGTTGCGGTGGTGCCGTCACCGACGCAGCCTGCGCCGAGCTGCACCGTCCCGGCTCCGTCCGGCGGAACGTAATTCCTCGTGTACAGCATCACGACGCGCAGCGGCAGACCGTTGGTCGCGTACTCCGTGACCGGCCGGCTGCAACGCCAGAACGTGTTGGTGTAGGTCAGCGTCGTCCCGCCGGTCGGAGGCGGCGGCGGCGGCGGCGGAGGAGGCGGAGGCGGCGGCGGCGGCGCGCAGGCGCTCGTCGAGGCCGTGATCGTCGACCGGACCGAACGGTTGCCGGCGGCGTCGTATGCGTCGACGCCGAGCGCGTAGCTGCGGCCACAGACGAGGCCTGTGAACGACGCGGACGTCGAGGCCGTGCTACCCGTGGAGACGCCGTCGCGAGACAGGCCGTAGCCGGTGACGCCGACGTTGTCCGAGGACGCGTTCCACGCGACGTTGATCGAGCTCGCGGTCACGCCCGTCGTCCTGAGCGCGGCCGGCGCCGACGGCGCCGTGGTGTCGCCGGGTGCGGGTCGGAGCGCGAGCAACTGTCCGATGGCGCAGCCGCTGAGTGCGGTGGCGTCCGTCGTGATCGGGCCGGTTGCGCCCACTGCTGCCCGGACGGCGTCGAGCCCGAAGGTCGTGGCCGGCGTCGTTCCGCCGCTCGCGACCGAGTAGCGGGACGTCGTGCCGACGGGAGCCGTCACCGAGGTCGAGGTGCTGCGGCCGAACGAGCCGACGAGCAGCGTCTGCGGATCGGTGGTCGTGACCGAGGGTGCTGTCGCGGTCCGCGAGTCGCGAACGAACGAGCCGCTGTGTGCGACGAGCGGCGAGGCGCCGTCGACACCGCGATAGGCAGCGATCGCAGCGGACGAGCTGGCGTCCCTGCTCAGCGTCCAGCTGGCCGAGGCGGGCTCGACGGCCGATGCGACCCGGTAGTAGAGCGCCTGGGTCATCTGCGTTCCGGGAAGGAGGCAGGCGTCGCGGCGGACGAACGTCCAGCCGGTGGGCGTTGAAATCGTGACGGCGGCCCCGACGCGTGAGGTGAGCGTGCCGACGAGCACGTCGCCCGCGACGACGCCGGCGGGGCGGTTCACGGTGATCGAGGTGGTCGCCGAGGTGGCCGTCTGTGCCCCGACGGGACTGGGTGCTGCTGCGGCGACGGCGGGGAAGAGAACGGCGAGTCCGGCGATGGTCAGCGCGGCAAGCGTCGTTTGGGCGCGATTTCGCGCGGTTCGGTTACGTATGGGTGCGGCTCCCATGGGGGCCTCCTTGATGGCTTGCAATTTGACGGCGATACGCAGCGCGTAGCGCCAGCAGGCCGCCCTTCTCCGGGCGGCCGCCGGCGGCCCTATTCCCAAGGCCACGCATCGACTCGTTTTCGACGAGGGTCAACCTAGCCTAGAAATCGCAAGGTTGTTCGTTTGGAGTCTGTAAAGAGTCGCGCGCTAGTCGAGCAGCGTCGCCCAGTTCTCGCGGATCGCGGGGCTGTCCCTCAGGATCCGCAGCGCCCACCGGGTGTCGTCGTCCTCCTGGTGCGGCGCCCGAAGCACGTTGAGGTACTCGGCGAGGTCAGACAGATCCCAGGCGAGGCGGAAGAAGTCGAGCGAGACGTCGTCGAGCTGCCTTCCCGTCGCACGCGCATAGATGTCCGCCGCATCGATTCCGCCGGCCACGAGCATCCACAGGTCTCGTTCCGGGGGCGCGAGCGCAACCGTGTCCCAGTCCACCAGGACTCGGCCGTCGCCGGTTCGCATCACGTTGCCCGCGTGCGGCTCTCCGTGCGTGACGACCCAATCGCCTCCGTGCGTCGCCGCTTCCGCAGCGAGGCGGTCGGCCAGCGCGAGCAGCTCGGAGAGCTCGGACGCGGAGTTGCGGACTGCTTCACGCGCCGGCTCGGAGAGCGGTCCGCCCGGCCACCGCTCGTCGAGCGCATGGAGCGCGGCTTCGAGGTGGTTGCGTCCCGGCAGCTCGAGGCCGGCCGACCGTACGCCCGAGCCGACCGCAGGAGTTGCCCGATGCAGCTCGGCGATCATCCCGACGACGGACCGGCGCTCGTCGTCGTCGACGATCCAGCCGAACTGGCCCGCTTCGCCTTCCACGAAGGGGAAGAGGGCAACTGCGTAGCGTGAGTCCAGCCGGCGCACCGACTCGCCCAGGCGCGTCGGGATCGGTGCGACCACGAACTGCAATCCGCCGGCCCGAAGAGCGACGGCGGTGTCGAAGGCGCGCCGCAGGCCGTCGAACGCGGCCTCACGCGTATCCCCGAGCCAGGCTTTCTGGTCGAGGTCGTCGACGGTGACGAATCGCCGCTTGCCGGCGTCGTCCGCGACCTCCCAGTGGTAGCTGCCTGCGCCCACGGCGGCGTACTCCGTGACGGCGGCGTCGAAGCCCCAGCCCCGGCGGAGAGCGTCGATGACCGAGCCTTCTTCGAGGCCTTCAGGTGTCGCTCTCACGTGCGTCGACATCGTAAGGTCAGAGAGGTGGAGTCGACGTCCCCGATCACGATCGTCCCGGCGAGCCAAGCGAGTTGGGATGACCTCCAGGCCGTGCTCGGCACGCGTGGCGACCCGTCCCGATGCCAGTGCCAGCGTTACAAGATGCAGCCGGGGGAGTCCTGGGCGTCGGTTGGCGCCGAGGAGCTGGCCTTCCGGCTCCGCACTCAGACCGACTGTGGTCACCCGGAGGCGGGCGCGACGACCGGTCTCGTCGCCTACCTCGACGGCGGGCCCGCCGGCTGGTGCGCGGTCGAGCCGCGCAGCGCCTATCCGCGCCTGCTCCTCAAGACCCGCGTTCCGTGGGAGGGCCGAGCGGAGGACAAGTCCGACGAGAGCGTCTGGGCCGTGACCTGCTTCGTCACCCGCGCGGGCTTTCGCGGCCGCGGGATCAGCCGTGCGCTCGCGCGCGCTGCCGTCGACTTCGCACGGGAGCGCGGCGCCCGTGCCCTCGAGGGGTACCCGATGATCCCGCAGTCCCGGCAGAAGACCACCCTGCTGAGCGAGCTCCATGTCGGCAGCCGCAGTGTCTTCGCGGCCGCGGGGTTCGCCGAGGTCAGCCGGCCGACCCTCCGCCGCGTCGTGATGCGAATCGACTTCTAGCCGGAGGAGACTTACGGCCTCCTGGCGAGGTAGCTCCGGCCCGCCCGGACGAGCACGTTCCTCCTCAGCGGGATGTTGGCGACCTCCACTCGCCCCTGCGTGACGCGGACCAGCGTCCCGTCGCAGCGATCCGCGGTCAGCCACTCCGTCCCACGAATCGTCGCAGCCGCGTAGCGCCCACGCGTGCGGTACTTCCCCTTCCCCTTCGCCCAGAGACGGCGAACGACCCTCGGCGGCGGCGGGGCGGCGGTGAACGCCGCCGGCGCCCGCGAGGGGCCGCAGGCTCTGAAATTCCCGCCCGCAAGCCGCAACTCGACGATCGGCCTGCCCCTGTCGGTCCCGCGCACGAGCACGAAGATCGCAAGGGCGCCCCTTCCGGAGACCACAAGCGTTCCCGTATTCGTCGTCAATCGAAGCGTCCCGTTCGTGACATTGACCTGACGGCCGAACGGAACCGGCCCTCCGGCGAACGGCCTCCCGTTCAACAGCACTGTCCCAGTCGGCGTCCCGCTCACGGAGCCGGGTGGGGCGACGGCGACGACCGCCCGCGCCAGGAATTGCCTGCCGCCCGGTGCGTTGACGAGCAGGAGCACCTGGAATCTGCCCGCGCTCGTGAACGTGTGTCCGGTGAAACGCGGCGGAGGGCCGTTGCCCCGCCGGGTGTTGCCGTCGCCCCACACGATCTGCCAGCTGGTCGCTCCGGCGCCGAAGTCGAGATCGGTCCGGAAGGAGACCGCGAGCGGGGCGGTGCCCGCGGCCGGCGTCGGCGTGAAGGCGACAGGTCGTGAGGCGTCTGTTCCGGCGATCACCTCGGCGGAGGTGATGAAGCGAGCGGACTCGGGAGTGAACGGGGGTGACGAATAGACGATCAGCGTCGCCTCGTACGTGCCGTCCAGCGCGTACTCGTGCGGGACGGTTGCGGGCGGCTGGCCGGCGCCTTCGGTCTCGGAGCCATCGCCGAAGGTGAGCTGCCAGCGCACGATCGGCACGTTGAGGCGCGCGGCGATCGAGAATCCGACGGCGAGCGGCACCGGCCCGCCGCCGGGGTTCGAGGTCAGCTTCAGGGCGATCACCTTCGGCTCGGTCACCGCCGCCCAGGGCGGGCGCGGTCCGGCGAGGGGAGTGATGCACTCCCGGTAGGCGGCGCGGCTCTTCGGCTTCGACTCGAGGTCGTAGCGCGAGCCGGGACGGCTCTCGTAGAAGGCCGCAACCTCGGTGGCGGGATGCGTCTTCAGGAAGGTGCACATGTGCTGGACGAAGGCCGGATCGTCCACTTGGGCCAGCCCCCACTCGGGCACCGAGAACGGCTTTTGATGCGAGCGTGCGAAGCGGTAGAGTTCCTCGAGACCCTGCCATGGCGCCGTGTCGGTGAGGCGCTCGTCGTAGATCGACCCCCCTTCGACGTCCACGAAGCCTCTCCCTGGGTAATAGAGCTCCGCCGCGTTGCCCGCGACTCGAGGGACGTCGGCCGCCAGCGGGCTCCAGACGATCCGGAGCCTCGGGAACGGGTTGACGAGCAGCTCGCCGTCTCCGACCGGCGGCAGCCCGAGCTGGCGCAGCTTCGCGTTGACGGCGCTCGCGGTGCCGCCGTGCAGGATCACGTAGATGCGCGCGAACGCCTTCCGATAGGTCGCCGGCGAGTGAGCCGCGTCCTTCGGCCGTCCGTTTGCCCCAAAGCCGGACCAGGCGTTCTTCGAGTTGTTCATCTCGCCGAGCGGCCGGACGTAGATCCCCTTGTTCCAGGCGGCGATCGCCCGGTTGAGGGCGATCAGATACCCGTCGCCCTGCCCGGCGGCAATGCCACCCGGTGTGATCGCCTCGGGCGCGTTCTGCCCCTCCGTACCGAGGTGGAGCATCGGGATCGGGCCGAGGGTCGGGAAGAGGACGGCAAAGGGCGAGCCCCAGGTGAGCCCCTGTTCCCAGTGGAGGAAAGCGTGATTGACGCTCGAGGCTTGGCCGGTCTGGTTCTTGAACCGCGCGTCGTTACCGTTGACCCCGAGCAGCGGCCCCGTCGCTGCGGCATCCCGGCGGAGGTTGCTGCTGTTTCCCGCCCGGGCGGCCCCGAAGGTCAGCGAGGCGACGAGCATCAGCGCGAGCAGGGGCAACCCGATCCGCCGGGTCGAGCCGATCCGCCTGCGTTGTCCCTGCTGCTTCGACATGCTCGCTCACCTTACGTTCGCGTCGCAGCCGAGGCGACCTGCGGGCGCTGACCGATACTGGTGCAAGGATGAACGCGAGGTTGACCACGCGACGCGGCCGGCTCCGAACCCTGCTCTTCTTCGCAATCGGCCTGAGCGCCGCCGCGCTCGCGACCCTCGCCTACGGGTTGCAGCTCGTTTCGCGGCTCGAGTTGGCGAGCGTCGATGCGCGCTTCTCGATCCGAGGTGACACGGTGACGCCGAGCGACGTCGTCGTGGTCGGCATCGACGACGTCACGTTCAACGAGACCGGCTTGCGCTGGCCGTTTCCGCGCACCGTGCAGGCCGACGTCATCGACAGGCTGGCCGCCGCCGGCGCGAAGGTAATCGCAGAGGACATTCAGTACACGGAGCCGACGACGCCGATGCCGGGGTGCGGCACGCCCTGCGAGCAGCTCGCCGAAGACGAGGATGCGGCGCTCGCCGAGTCCGTCTACAACGCGGGCCAGGGAGGCTCGAAGGTCGTGCTCTCGACCACCGAGGTCGCAGACGACGGGAGCACGAACGTCCTCGGCGGCAACCTGCGCGTGCTCGGCGCCCGGGCGGGCAACGGCAGCTATATCCCCGATGCCGACGGCGTGATTCGGCGGTTCCCGTACCGGATCGACGGGCTCGAGACGTTTCCGGTCGTCGCCGCCGAGCGCGCGCTCGGGCACACGCTCGACCCGTCGACGTTCCCCGAGAAACGCGTCTGGATCGACTTCGCCCCGCCGGGGGCGGTTCCGTTTCTCTCCTTCTCGGACGTGCTGACGGGGAAGTTCGACGCAGCGCTGGTGCGCGGAATGGTGGTGGTCATCGGCGTCACGGCGCCCTCGGAGCAGGACGTCCATGCGACCGCGACGTCCGGCGAGGGCGTGATCTCGGGAGCAGAGATCCAGGCGAATGCGATCCACACGGTGCTCCAGGGCTTCCCGCTCCGGAGCGCGCCTTCGTGGCTCGACCTGCTCGCGATCTGGATCCTCGCACTGGCGCCGCCGCTCCTCGGACTCCGCCTCTCTGCGGTATCGACGATCGCAGGGTCGGCCGTGCTCGGGGTGATCTATGCGGCCGCAACCCAGTTCGCGTTCGAGCGCGGGACGATCCTCGCGTTCATCTTTCCCGTGGGAGCGCTCCTCGTCTCCACTGTCGGCGGGCTCGGAGTCCACTACCTGCTCGAGGCGTTCGACCGGCAGCGCACACGCGACACCTTCGCGCGCTTCGTGCCGGAGAACGTGGTCGACCAGGTGCTCGCGCGGACCGGCGGGGGACTACGCCTGGGCGGCGTCCGCGTCGTCGGAACGTGCATGTTCGCCGACCTGCGCGGCTCGACGCAGTTCGCCGAGTCGCTGCCGCCGGAGACGGTCGTCGACGTCATCAATCGCTACCTGGGCGAGCTGACCGAGGCGATCCTCGGGCACGGCGGCACGCTGATCTCGTACCTGGGCGACGGCTTCATGGCCGTCTTCGGAGCGCCGATCCCGCAGGAAGATCACGCCGACCGCGCCATCGCCGCGGCCCGCGAGATCCTCGCCGAGCGGCTGCCTCGGTTCAACGAGTGGCTGCGTGCGCAGGGTTACGGTGACGACTTCACGATCGGGATCGGGATCAACACCGGCCCGTTCATGGCGGGCAACGTCGGCTCCGAGAAACGGCTCGAGTACACCGCGATGGGCGACACGATCAACACCGCGTCTCGGCTCGAGGGGTCGACGAAGGAGTCCGGCTTCTATGCGTTGATCGCCGACTCGACGCGGGCGGCGATCGTCGGAGCCGACGGCGGCGACCTCGTGGCGGTCGGCGAGGTCGATGTCCGGGGCCGTCAGGAGAAGGTCACGATCTGGTCGATCGAGGCCGCACGGAAGCCGCAGCGCACGCACTCAGCCGCGACGCCAGTGGGCGCACGTGCGATCGAACCAAGCTGATGCAACCTGCGATCCCACGCCCGTCGCGGGCGTGGGATCCTGCAGGCGGCATTCAGTGCGCCTTGGCGTTCTTGATCCACATGCTGGTCGTGAGGATGTAGCTCGAGTCGAGGCTGCCCAGCTCGAAGCGTGAGCCGTTCAGAAGGATCTCCGCGGTCGGGGTTGCGTCTCTGATGGTCGAGGTGTAGTGGACCTTGGTCAGCGGGCTGCGCTCGTGGGAGGAGAAAGTGTCCCAGCCGGCCGACGCGTCCCAACGAATCGTGAGGCCGATCGTGACGGGCTCGAGGGTTACGGAGCTCACTGCGGTGAGCGACTTCCTGATGCTGACTGCGCCGCCGCCGCGCTCGATGTGGACGTCGTCGAGGTCGAGCAGCCACCCTTCGGAGATCCACTCGAAGTACTCGCCCGTACAGACGTCGAAGCGGCCGACCGTGAGATTGGCCTGGGCGTACGGGTCTCCGAGCGCCGCCGACTGATCGGTCTCGCCGACCTGAACCTCCGCGAGAGAGACCAAGCAGGCGCCGTCACCGCCGGACCAATGTGCGTAGCCGGAAGTAACCTCGCTGGACGTCGTCGCCGGCTGATTCGGCGCAGTTGTGTTGGCAGCAGCTGCGAGCCTTGCCAACTGCTCGGTGACGGCGCGCGAGGTGCGATCGGCGCCGATGTGCCCTTCAGACAGGGATGCGACGTTGCTCGAGATCACCTCGACGCCGTCGACGCGGATCGATCCGGCGATGTTCGCGGTCCAGGTGTCGTAGTCGAGCCGCTCGACAAGATGCAGGGAGTCGTTTCGCACGTGATGCTTCTGGTCTGCGCGGGACGAGCGGATGCCGGTATTCGTCCAGGTGAGCGCGACGTCGACGTGGACGGTGCGGCCCGCTGCCGAGTCATAGGTGTCGAAGGCAGTGGTGAGCGCCGCGGTGGCACGATCGGGCGAGATCGTCAGCGCCCCCGGTTCGAGCGTGCCGAAACGGTAGACGTATGAGAAGTCCTGGTTGGCGCAGATGTCTCTGCGCTGGACGAACATGTAGATCTGACTGTCGCCCACGGCAGCATCGATGAGGAACGATCCGCCGTCGGCTGCGAGCACATAGGCGTACGTCTCCACGCAGACGTCAGAGCTCGAGACGAGGCCTGCATCAACCGACGAGCCAGTCGTCCGGAAGATGTCAGCGGCGACTGCCGGCGTCGGTGCCGCAAGCACACAGACAGTGACAGCGGCGAGAGTGGCGGCCTTGGTACGCATCGTGAACCTCCCAGCGTCTTCACCTGCGTTTTGACGCGGCCCGCGCTATGTTGCCGCGTGTGACCTTCGATCACTGGTCGGGAGGGTGCGCGAGCCGGCTCACGCGCCGCTCACGCTGCGCTAATGCCAAGGAGGCCTGGGACTGAACCAGGGACATTGCTCGCGCGTTGGCGACGGCGTGTTAGCCGGCTAGCTGGTCCAGCCGCGCACGACGGCGCGCAGACCTGTGCTTGTCAGCGAAACGCTTGGCGCGCCGTCCGGGCAGCTGTTCGCGGTCGCGAACTGTCCGCCTGGGTTGCCCGCGGTGTACACGGTGATGATCTTGCCGAAGGTGGCGGAGAACCTGATCCGCAGCGTGACCGTGTCTCCGGGGCTGACGGACACTCTCGCGAACGTGAACGTCGTGTCGCCGGCCGCCTGCGCCGCCGTCGACGCGCGCACGCTGCCGTTGACCAGGAGGTCGGCGTGCGCCGTGACGCGCGAATCGGGATCGACCTGCACGAGCGCCTCGTCGATCGCTGCCGTCCCTGCCGGAACGCCGAACGTCTGCGTAACCACACCTCCGGGCATCGACGACGAGTTGTCCGGGTTGCCGCGGCACATGGCACGCCCGGCGTTCGCCGCGCCATAGTTGTCGTACGGGTGCACCCGAGTGGGGGACCCGCCCGAGCAGGCGGTGGTCGAGCCCGTTCTCGAGGCCGTGTCAGAGGTGTTCCCGGCGCCGTCGAAAGCCGAGACGCCGACGCTGTACGACGTCCCACATGCACGGCCGCCGAAGTCGAAGTTGGTGGACGACGTCGAGCCGACTCGCGCGCCGTTGAGGAACACGTTGTAGCCGGTGACGCCGACGTTGTCCGAGGACGCCGACCAGGTCAGACGGAAGCTCGTACTCGTCTGCGCAGAGACCGATAGCCCTGCCGGCGTCGACGGCGATGTGCGATCTTCTGGAGAGCTTTGGGCGCTGCCCTGCAACCGCACGATCACGCGGTCGTTTCCATCCTTGACGAGAGCGCGTATCGAGTCGTCGATGTCGTGGATCACGGTGGCTTGGATCAACGGCCAGAGTTCAATCACGCGGCCCGCGACGGAGACCTTCTTCGCTGCGGCCACGAGCTCGGATGCCGACTTTGCGTCACCGCCGAGGCGCTGGACTAGCGGCAGTGCCTTGGCGGGATCCTTAAAGGTCGTCGCGATCTCACCCAACATGCATCCGGCGAACTTGCCGACGGCTGCCACTATATTCCGCTCGTTCACGAATTGCTCCCCGCAATCAGCCCAGGCGACGAGCAGGAGCAGTTCCTCTTCGTTGCGTAGAAGGTTTCCAGGAAGCACATCGCGCAACAGGACTCTCAGGGTCGTATCTGCTAGCGCCAGTCCGCTGTCGGCCGCAACCCTGAACTCGCCGCTGGACGTGCTGGCAGGACGGGCGTAGCCCACGGTCATGCGCGCGCCGGGTCGAAGAAGGACCGTTCGGTTTGGGTCAATCCCGGCGCGCCCCATAGCTCTCCGAAGCCAGTCCGGCTGCCCCTCGACCCATATGTAGGCGGGCGAGCCCGGCACGGTCACCTCGAGGGTGATGCCGCGGTTGGACTTGAGCTGCACCTCGCCTCGGCCGGCGTTGTCGATCGTGCAGGTGTGGACCATGTCGCTCAGTTTCTCCGCCGAGAACCACGAGGGAGCGGCCGCTCCACAGTTCGATAGCGGAGGCGTGCGTCCGAAGAACAGCGACGCCGCGACGTTGCCTGCGCTCTGCGCCCACGACTTGAGCTGGTTCAGCCACGCGCCCGGGTTGAACCACGAGGGCAGGTTGATCGAGAAGGAACGGGTCTCAACGACGAGCCTGCCGGACGGCGTCAGGCTGGCACGCTTCAGCTCCCACTTGCCTCCGTCCGTGCGGTGCGCGACGCGCGGCTGGAACCCTTGCGGCTGGCGGCCGACACGGTACGTGAGCGTCACCGGCTTGAGCAGCTTCGTCCCCAGTACGCGGATGTCCACGCCTGGACCGGCCGCGCGAACGGCGTAAAACGGCTTTAGTTGCGCCAACTGGCGTGAGACGACGAGAGTGCCGCTGCGGGAGAATGTCCCGGCTGACGCGACGATGGTCGTCGACCCGACACTGACGTGAAGCGCATCGCGGGGGGTCACACGGATGCGCGTCACGTCACCCACCTGACGGACCGTCCCCGAGACTTCGCTCGTTTCCGAAAGGGTCGTCCCGGCCGGCGGCGTTCGCGACAGAATCTCGACCCTCAGGTCCCCGTGCCCGGCGAGGCGACCACTGGAGCCACGGCGTCCTGCGACCGTGACCGCGGTGGAAGCAACGATCCGCTGCCCTCTCGGCGCGAGTGAGCAAGACGCGCGTACGACCCACTTCCCGGGAGCCGCGTCGGTGCGCGTCAAGAACGTGAACGCGAGCCTTGAGCCGCGCGTGGTGAAGTCCCACGCGAGCCAATGCCGCGGCAGCGGGCCATGGGTCGAGATCCTGCAACTGGACGATGTGCCCGGGTTGAGGACGAAGGTTGCCGGTGCGCCCGCGACGATCCGCGTCGGCCGGCTCTCCCAGCGCGGCCCCTTCGCCTGGTCGACGTTGGGCCACGCAACGGCGTCGGAAGCAAGGCCGACGGAGGCGACGACGGCCGCAACCGTCCCCCTGGAGCACCAGACGATGACAGCCCGCATGACCTTCTTGCCGCAGATGCAACGATGATCCCGCGCGCGAGGACAAAGGTCAATAGTCGCTGCGCGCGTGTCCTTTCAGAACGGTTCGCCGCATCGGAAGGCCGTGACCGTGATGGGCGCACCTGGGATTGAACCAGGGACCTCTCGCGTGTGAAGCGAGCGCTCTCCCGCTGAGCTATGCGCCCGGGATGTCGACAAGAATAGCGGCGCTGGTACGCTTCTTCAGCCCGGTCGCGCTAGGTGGGGAGTTAGCGGTTCCCTGAACCCGACATCCGCTCCAGCGGGACCGAACGCCGTCCGAGGGACGGCTTCAACGGGATCAGGTCTCGCGCACGTGGCGTCGATGGTCGGGTTCCGCGCACTGAGAGCATCCGAACCGCGTCAGGTCCGGAAGGAAGCAGCGCTAAGGATTCCCTCTCAGGTGCCGCGGTGTCGCCCGGCCGGAGCAGGCGACGTGAGTGCCCCCCGAGGAAGCATCTCGACGACGGAGTGCGTGACCGGGCACTGTCTTCGCGCGAAGACCCCTAAAGGGTCACTTCGCTCCCGCGGCTCCTTCCCCAGCCTTCAGGTCTCTGCGCGCGTCACCGTGAAGACGCAGCCGGCGTCGCCACGGCGCATGCACTGGATCTCCTCGGCCACGACCGCCTCGCCGCAGTGCTCGGCGGTTCCGTGGACGAGCCCCTCGAGCATCGCGCACAGCCGCCGCTCCGACGTGTACGAGATGAGGACGCCGTCCTCGCCGAAGGGCTGCACGTGCAGCTCGGGCGGCGACGCGCCCTTGATCGTCGCGCGCACCAGCTCGTGGATCTTCTCCTCGATCCCGAGCAGGAACGTGAATGTGTCGGCGTTCTCCTTGTAGTACGCGGGATAGAGCGCGGCGAATGTCGTCTGCGCAGCGAACGAGCCGAAGCCGCGCTGGATCTCGTCGACCGAATCGCCGGTGGCGACGGCGAGCCGTACGATCTGCGCCGTGAACCAGGCGTCGTCGTAGGCCTCCGTTGGCTCGAAGACTCGGTCGGTCCAGATCTCCGCCGTCCGCCGTTCCTCGCCGAGTCTGAGCGTCGTGTAGTCGCGCAGGCTCGCGAAGATCAGCCCGTGCACGGGCGTCGATTCACGCGAGCTGCCACTCGTCGCCTCTCAAGATCGGGACGGCCGCGCCGCCGGGCTCGACGCCGTCGACCTCCACGTCGGGGCCGCCGATCATGAAGTCGGTGTGGATCGTGGAGGTGTTGAAGCCGATCTCTTCGAGCTCGGAGTCGCCGGCGTGGTCGCCCCCCTCGATCGTCTCGAGCAGCCCCGTGCCGTAGGCGATGTGGCAGCTCGCGTTCTCGTCGAAGAGGGTGTTGAGAAAGGTCAGGCCCGTGCGACCGACCCGTGAGTCGCCGTCGACGAGCGCGACCTCGCCGAGCATCCCGGCGCCGTCGTCGGTGCGCATCTGCTCGCGCACGACCTCCACGCCCGAGCTCGCGTTCACCTCGACGGCACGGCCTCCCTCGAAGCGCATCTCGAGGTTGCGGATGACGTTGCCGGCGAGCGCAAGCGGCTTCGTGGAACGGACGGTTCCCTCGGTGCGGCGGCGGTCGGGAGTCGTGAAGACCTCCTCGGTGGGCATGTTGACGACGTGCCGGCGGCCGTCGACGGTCTCCTCGAGCGCCGTACACCAGTTCGAGCGCGGCGTCAGGCCGACGGTGAGATCGGTACCGGGGCCGCGGAAGCGGATGCAGTCGAACCGGCGCTCGTTCAGCAGCGCCCCGCGCGCGACGAGCTTCGCGATGTGCTGCCGCCACGCGTCGACGGGATCGGGCTCGTCGAGCCGAGTTGCCGAGATGACGGCGTCCCAGAGCCGTTCGACGTCCGGCTCGCCGAAGACGGACTCCGCCCAGCCCTCGTTCGGATAGGCGACGATCGTCCAGTTGAGCAGGCGCTCGTTCGTCGCCTTCACGTACCGCTCGGCGAGCTCGCGCATGCGCGTCTTGCCGACCCGCGCGCCGTCGAGGTCCGCGAGCAGCTCCGGCTCGGGGTCACCGACGATGTGCACCTGCGCGCTGTGCTGCTCGGCGAGGTAGGCGACCTTCGTGAGCACCCACGGCGGCGTCCAGTCGAGCGTCTCCTCCTCGGCGTGTTGGATCCGAGCCCGGCGTACGTGCTGGTCCGAGTAGTCGACGTCGACGTAGCGGGCGCCGTTCTCGTAGGCGCACCGCGCGATCGCCCGCACGAGCGGCGCATGCTCGGGGAGCGCCGAGACCCACACGAGCTGGCCCGCGCCGATGTTCGACCCCACCTCGACCGCCAGGCGTGCGTAGCGCTCGAGCCGTTCCTCGGGCTGCATCGCGCGAACCCTATAGCGCAGCGTTGGTAGCTTCCCGCCCCATGAGCTCCACGACCGAGACGCCGGTCCGCAAGCCGAGAGCGGGCGATCCGGGGGGCGGGCTCGACGCCCCCTGGCGCGTGATCGTCCTCAACGACGACCACAACACCTTCGACGGTGTTGCGCACGCCCTCTCGGCCGTGCTCCCGGGCGTGGGGTTCGAGCAGGGCATGAGCTTCGCGAACAGGATTCACGCGAGCGGCCGCGCGGTCGTCTGGTCGGGGCACAAGGAGCAGGCGGAGCTCTACTGGGAGCAGCTGCAGGGGCACGGCCTGACGATGGCTCCCCTCGAACGCGCGTAAGCGCCCGTGGTAGGTTCCCGCGCGTGCTGCTCGGAATCACGAATGAGGGGAAGCTGGGGCTCGGCACGGCCGCCGGCCTCCTCATCCTCTTCGCGATTGCCTGCTCGTTCTACTTCCCGCGGCGCAACCCCAACTTTCCTGGGAACCGGCTCGGCCTCTTCATCGCAGTGACGGTGCTGCTCTTCGGAGTGACGATGGCCGGTGTGTGGGTCTTCGCCGCCGAGGAAGAAGAGCCGCACGGCGCCGAGGCGACCGAGACGCATCCCACCGAGACCGGCGAGACGACGCCTGGCACGACGACCGAGCCGGGCGGCGGGGCCGAGGGGGATGCGGCCGCCGGCGAGGCCGTCTTTGCATCCGCGGGGTGCGGCGGCTGCCACGCGCTGGAGGCCGCAGGCGCCTCGGGTGCGGTCGGCCCGAACCTCGATGATGCGAAACCCGATGCCGCGCTCGTCGTCGATCGGGTCACCAACGGCGCCGGTGTGATGCCTCCGTTCGGCGGCGACCTCAGCGAGCAGCAGATCAAGGACGTCGCCGCGTACGTGGTCGCGTCCACGCAGGGTTAGGGGTTCCGCGGATACCCTTGGCTCGCCCGGAGAGGTGTCCGAGCGGCCGAAGGAGCGCGACTGGAAATCGCGTAAGCGTCGAAAGGCGTTTCGCGGGTTCAAATCCCGCCCTCTCCGTTCTGCGCAAGGTCGGAATCTGCGGGAGCAGATTCCGACCGCGCCAAGACCCCTGCGGGGCGCCTACCGCAGTCGCTGCTCGATCCCGATCGCACGGTCGAGCTTGCGGTCGAGCCGTGCGGAGTCGCGGCCTGCGTCCCCCACCAGCCTGTCGGCGCGGCCGTCTCGTGCATGGAAGACATCCCGCCCGGGCCCACCGCGGAGCACGTCTTTCCCGCCGCGGCCGTCGAGCAGGTCGTTACCCGCCCCGCCAGAGAGGAGATTGGCGCTCCGATTGCCGAAGAGCCGATCGTCGAAGCTCGATCCGACCACGTTCTCCACCGCGGCCAGCGAGTCGGTGCCGTCCCCCGCTGCCTGGCCGCGCACGAGATCGACGATCACGCCGACGCGAAGATTCGCGGAGAAGAAGCTCGAGTAGTCGGCGGTGTCCGTGCCGGCCCCACCGTTGAGCCGGTCGTTGCCGGCCAGTCCGACGAGCCGATCGCTCCCTGAGCCACCCGACAGCGAGTCGTCGCCGGCGAGACCCTGCAGGACGTCGTTGCCGGGTCCGCCGCGGAGGATGTTGGCGGCTCCGTCGCCGATCAACACGTCGCGGCCCCGTCCGCCGGTGACGTTCTCGATCGCGACCAGCGTGTCGGTCCGGCTGGAAGCCACCCCCGAGCCGGTCGTGAGGTTGACGACCACTCGCAGACGAGCGCTCGAATAGTCGGCGACGTCGATGCCGGCGCCGCCGTCGAGCAGGTCACGGCCGCCACGATCGGCGAGCGTGTCGTTGCCGGCTCCACCGGCGAGGATGTTGTCGCTCGTGTTGCCCCGCAGCGTGTCGCGTCCCGCACCGCCGGTCAGGTTCTCGATTCCTGCGAGTGTGTCCGTCCCGGCGCTCCCCGTGTTCTGGGCGCGGGTGACGGAGAGGTCGACGGTGACTCCGAGCCCCGCCGCGGAATAGTCGGCGGTGTCGCTGCCCGCGCCACCGATCAGCACGTCGGGGCCAAGGCCGCCCGTCACCGTGTCGTCGTCCCCGCCGCCGGCGAGGGAGTTGGCGATGCTGGTCCCCGTGAGCGTGTCGGCGAACGCCGAGCCGATCACGTTCTCGGTGGCTGCGATCGCGTCCGTGCCGGCGCCGCCCGTTGCCGTCGTCGTCAGGTTGACGGTGACGCCGGTGGCGGCCGCGGAGTAGTCGAGCGTGTCGGAGCCGGCGCCGCCGTCCAGCGTGTCGTTGCCTTCGAGCCCGGCGAGGGTGTCGTTGCCGCCGTTGCCCGTGAGTACGTTGGCACCGATCTCGCCGGTGAGAACGTCGGCTCCGGTGCCGCCGCTGACGCTCTCGATCCCGAGGAGAGTGTCGTTTCCGGCGGCGCCGGAGCTGAGCCCTGGGACCAGCCCCGTCGCCGGTGCGAGCGTGACTGCGACCGAGGCGCTGAAGGAGGAGTAGTCGACCGTGTCGACACCGAGGTCGCCGCTGATCGCGTCGTTGCCACCGTCGCCGGTGATCGTGTCGGCGCCGGTGCCCCCGGAGATGGCGTTTGCGTTTCCGTTGCCGCCGAGCGTGTCCGCGCCGGTGCCGCCGACGAGGTTCTCGAACGACACGAGCGTGTCGATTCCGGCTCCGACCGTGTTCTGGGCGGAGGACGAGGCAAGGCTCACCGTGAGTGCGGCGGCAACGCCCGAGTGGTCGACCGTGTCGGAGCCCGCCCCGCCGTCGAAATGGTCGTTCCCCGCACCGCCGAAGAGTGTGTCGCCGTCGTCGCCGCCGAAGGCTCGGTCGTTGCCGGCGCCTGGGGTGAGCTGGTCTGCGCCGGTGCCGCCGTCCACCGAATCGTCGCCGGCCGCGGCGTCGATGGTGTCGGCTCCGGCGCCGCCGATCAGGTTGTTCTCGCCGGCGGTTCCGGTGATCGTGTCGTCGCCTGAGCCACCCGTAGCGTTCTCGATGTCCGTACCGACCGTGTCGCCCTCGCCGGCCTCGCCGTCGTCGAAGACGCCGTCCATCGTCGCCGTCACGGCGACGGCGCGCTGCGCGTACGTGACCCTGTCGATCCCGCTGCCGCCCGCGATCGTGTCGGCGCCGCTCGCTGCGGCGCCTTCGTCGATGACGTCGTTCCCGAGGCCTGCCGTCAGGGTGTCGCTGCCCGGGCCGCCCGTGAGCGTGTCGTCGTCGCCGCCACCGGTGATGGCGTCGTCGCCCGCGCCGCCCGCGAGCGTGTTGTTGCCGGTCCCGCCCGCGATCGTGTCGTCACCGTCACCGCCGGTGAGGCTGTCGACACCGCTGTCGCCGTTGAGTGTGAGCTGCAGCGCCGATGCTGCGCCGGTGGTCGCGTCGCCGGCACCGGAAACCGTGTCGGCGCCGCCGCTGCCACTCACCGTGCCGAGCTCGACTCCCGTCGGCGTCACGTCCACGTCGGCGTCGGCGTTCAGGTCGATGCCCAGCGTCCCGAGGACGATCGCCTCGTTGCCGGGGCCGCCCGTGATCGTGATCCGATCCTGCACGCCGCTGCCGAGATCGACGGTGAATTCGATCTCCGACGTACCCGAGCCCTCGACGGTGAGGCCCGGTGCGAACGCCCCGCCACTGAGGTCCAGCGTGATCGACTCGGCGGCCGTGTTGCCGGTGACGACGATCAGGTCGGTGTTCGACGTCGTCGCGGCGCCGCAGGCGGCGGCTCCGAGCATGATTCGACCGGCGTTGGCGCCCGTGCCGACCGCGAGCGACCCCGTGTCGTTCACTGCCGTCATCGACACGGTGACGGTTGAGCCGACGAACGCGCAACTTGTGACCGCGCCCGCCGGCGGGGCGATCGCGAGGAGCACAAGGCCGCAGGCGGCGACGATTGCGGCCGGTACGACCGCGCGCACGCCTCGGTGCATGCGTTTCCTTCTGTCCATACCTGCGCTCCGACCCTCGACGACGCCACATCGTCGCGGGTCAGTCGGACGTAGCGTCTTGCTTCAGCCGCGGGCTGCACGTAGGTTTTGTCGCCGGACGGACGAGCCTCGATGACCGATCGCGTCACGATCTACGACACCACGCTGCGCGACGGCTGCCAGGGCACCGGCATCTCGCTGTCGCTCCACGACAAGCTCTCGATCGCGCGGAAGCTGGACGAATTCGGCGTCGACTACATCGAGGGCGGCTGGCCGGGCGCGAACCCGAAGGACTCGCAGTTTTTCGTCGCCGTGCGCGAGGAAGGCCTGCAGCAGGCACGCGTGAGCGCGTTCGGCAGCACGCGGCACGCGGGCATGCGGGCCGAGGACGACACCGGGCTGCGGCTGCTGCTCGAGGCCGAGACGCCGACGGTCGCGCTCGTGGCGAAGTCCTGGGACTTCCACGTCGACGCAGTGCTGCGGACGACGCTCGAGGAGAACCTGGCGATGGTCGCCGACTCGGTCGCGTTCCTGAAGGCGAACGGACGCGAGGTCGTCGTCGACGCCGAGCACTTCTTCGACGGCTACCGCGCGAATCGCGACTACGCGCTCGCCGTCCTCCAGGCTGGCGCGGAGGCGGGCGCCGACTGGCTCGTCCTCTGCGACACGAACGGCGGCGCGCTTCCGGACCAGATCACCGGAGGCCGTTGCCGACGCCGTCGGGGCGTTCGGGACCGGCATCGGCATCCACACCCACAACGACGGCGAGCTCGCGGTGGCCAACTCGCTCGCGGCGGTCGCCGCAGGAGCGCGCCAGGTGCAGGGCACGATCAACGGCTACGGCGAGCGGACGGGGAACGCGAACCTCTCCTCGATCGTCCCGAACCTCGTGCTCAAGCTCGGCATCGAGTGTGCGGCGGGCGAGCACCTCGACCGGCTGACGGAGCTCTCGCGGTTCGTCGACGACGTCGCCAACGTCGAGCCGAACCGGCGGCTGCCGTTCGTCGGCGACGCCGCGTTCGCGCACAAGGGCGGCATCCACGTGCACGCCATCGCCGCCGACCCGCGGACGTACGAGCACCTCGATCCGGGCGCTGTCGGCAACCGGCGGCACATCGTCGTCAGCGAGCAGAGCGGACGCAGCAACGTGATCGAGCGGGGCCGCGAGCTCGGGCTCGAGGTCGATCCGGCGTCGCCGGCGGCGAAGGCCGTCGCCGCGAGGATCAAGGAGCTCGAGGATCAGGGCTTCCAGTTCGAGGACGCGGAGACGTCGTTCGAGCTGCTGTTGCGCCGCGCGGCCGACGGCTACCGCGCGCCGTTCGAGGCGCTCGCCTACGCGGTCGACTCGCGCAAGGGCAAGGACGACGACGGCAGTACCTCGACCGCGTCGGCGGAGGTCGGCGTCGGCGACGAGGTGCTGCGCGGCGAGGCGACCGGTCTCGGGCCGGTGAATGCGATCGAGCAGGCGGTGCGGCGGGCGCTCGATCCCTGCCTACCCGCATCTCGCACGGCGTCTCGCTGACCGACTTCCGCGCCACGATCGCTCGCAACCGCGAGGGGACGCGCGGCCAGATCCGCGTCCGGCTCACCGGAATCGCGCCCGGAGTCGAGCCCTGGACGACGGTCGGAAGCTCGTCGGACCTGCTGCACTCCGCCTGGCTCGCGCTCACCGACTGCCTCGAGTACGCGATCCTGACCCGCGCCGGGATCGCTCCGGGCCATCCGGAGCTGCTCCCCGACGCCGGCATTCCCGTCGAGGAGCTGGCCGCGATCCTGCAGCCGGATCTCGGCGACGAGGACGCCGCGGTGCTGGAGCGGGTCGCCGCGACGGACTGGACGCAGACGACGCTCGACCTGGCGGACCCGGAGGACGGCGCCTTCGCGGTCGCATGCGACCGCGCTCGGCGTCGCGCTCTTCTACAACTTCGGCAACTTCTGCGCGATCGCTGCGCATCCCGCGCTGGGACTCGGTCAAGCGCGTCAACCTCGTCAAGGGCCGGCCCGAGAACCAGGTCGGCAGCCTCACCTCGACGCGCGACCGCTTCGAGCGGCTCTTCGACTGGTCGCTGCTGCCCGACGGGCTCGACCAGGAGCGGGTGCTCGCGCTGATGGACGACTTCTACGCGCTCGGGCCGATGGGCTTCCGCGGCCCGGCGGCGCACCACGTCCCCGGCCACCTCACCTCGCTCGACGACGAGCTGCGGACGACGCAGGTGATCGGCCCGGGTTACCGGTGCCCGTCGAACGCGCTGCTCGACCAGATCCTCGACCCGGGTCGGCGAGGACTTCCTCTTCATCACCTCCGCGAACGTCTCGGGCGGCGTGACCGGCAAGGTCGAGGCGGCGCACTACGACCTGCGCGGCATGCAGGACGACTTCGGCGGCAAGGACGGCATCGTCCTGATCGGCCACCGCGACGAGGCTGCCGTGCGCGCGTCCTACACGCGCCACCTGCCCGCAGTCGACGTCGATCCTCGCCTTCCACAAGCTCGCCCGCGACGACGAGGGCGAGCCGGCACTGATCCTCGAGCGGCACGGCTCTCTCGGCGTCGACGACGTGCGCGAGCTCGCCGGCAAGCACGGCTTCGGCCTCGTTCTCGGCGAGAAGGCCCACGAGCGCCTCCCGCTGAGGGACGACGTCGCCGTCGAGGCTTGACTAGGGCGCCGAAACCGAGCCTCCGGTAGTCGGCTGGGCCCGGGTGGCTGCCTCGGCGCGTCGCTGCGCGTCGGCCAGCCGGTTCGCCGCCTTCCGCTTCTGCTGCCGGTGGATGGCAGCCAGTCTGACGCGGTGGATGAACGATCGCTGCCGTCGCGACTCGAGATCCTCCGTCAGCGCGGTACGAAGGGCGCTGCACGCCTCCAGCAGTTCGTCGTAGACGTCGTCCGGGATCGCGCTGCCCGCCTGCGCTCCCGCATCGAGACAGGCAGCCGTCAGCTCTTGCACCTCTCCGTAGCGGGCCCGGCTGTTCTCGGAGAGATGGAGACCGCCGACCTCGTAGTACCAGCTGCGGAACCAGCCGTGGAACTCCACTAGGTCTCCGTATGTGTGCGTCACCTTCGGCCAGCGCGAGAAGTTCGACGTCAGCTGCCAGAGCACCGGATAGGACGTCAGCCGAAGCTGTCGCATCTCCTCGTTGACTTTGGCGCGAGTCGCAAGCGCACCGTTGACGAGCGCACCCAGGACCGTGCCGGCGATGCCGATCACCGCGAGCGTCAGCGCGGTCAAATCGTGATCCAGCTCGTCTCGGCCGGTCCCGGCGCCGCCGGGTGGCCGGTGACGCGAAGGCGCATCCGTCCCTCCGGCACGCTTTCCGCCCGGAAACGGCCGTGGGTGTCCGCCGTGACCGTTTGGTCGGCTCCGCTCGTCTGGACCTCGATCTCGGCGGCCCCGGCCGGCACGAGCTGGCCGACGAGCGTCCGGTGGGCTCCCTCGCCGAGGATGTCGAGCTCGATCGTGAAGCCGTCGGCTTCGAATGTGACCGCGCGCACGCCGCCGTGCGACCTGACCTGCGCGAGCCGCTCGTCGTCGACGATCGAGTCGGAGAGGAGCTCGGCGAGCTCGGCGTCGACGCGGAGCCACGTCAGGCTCTCGCGGCCGGCGTGGAGCAGGGCCTCCGGAATCGGGTCGACGACCGAGGCGATCCGCCGCAGCTCGCCGAGGAGCAGGTCGTCCTGGTCGTGCGAGGTCATCGCGCTTCTCCCACGTTGAAGGCGGCCAGCTGAGGATCCTGGCCGAGTCGCTCGAGGCAGCGCCTGCGGGTCGGCCCGATCGCTCCGATCGGCATCCCGAGGGCCTCCGAGACCTCCTGGTAGCTCGGCTCGGTGTCCGCCATCAGCACCCGGAGCAGGTTCTGGCAGCGCTCGCCCAGCGCGGTGAACGCCTTCCAGAACGCCCGGTCGCGCTCGGCCGTGAGCAGGCTGTGGTCCAGGGTGACGTCGTCGCCGCGCTCGAACGCGGCCATGTCGTCGCTCGGGACCTCGCGGGCGCCGAGCCGGATCTGCCGCAGGCACTCGTTCCGCGCCGTCGCCGCGAGCCAGCCGCCGAGTCGCTCTGGATCGCGGATCCGGTCGAGGTGCTCGACGAGTCGCAGCCAGGTCGTCTGCACGACCTCGGCGCCGTCGACGGCGTTGAGCCGATGCGCGCGGACGGTCGCCCAGACGAGGCCGCCGAAGCGCTCGACGATCGCGTTCCAGGCCCTCTGGTCGCCCTCGCCGGCGGCGTGAACGAGCTCTGCGAGTTCCATCGCGGCGAAATTCCCCTCGGAGGTGTGTTGCGGCTCGAGGCGGCGAAGCGTGACCACGCTCACCCCGCCCCGAAGCATACGAATCCTGCACGGGCGGCAACGGCGTCGAGGCCGTCGGCCACATGCGTCCGGCGCCCGCACGAGCGCTTCCGCGGGAGCGGTGCCGGCTGCGAGCTCTCGGTGGAACGCGGTCATCAGCACCATGCCCGCCTCGTCGGGGACGGTGACGACGCTCGCGACGATCGTCGCGCTGCCGAGGGTCAGGAGCGTCGCGGTCAACCCCATCAGCTCGTCGCCCGCCCTGACCTCGGACAGGCCGGAGTCGCAGGCCGAGAGAACGCACAGCGCCGGGAGCTTCGTCGAGCGACTCGAGGTCGTACACCGTCAGCGGCCCGTCGTCGAGGTGGATCGACGAGAAGAGCGGGTTGTCGGCTCGGAAGGAACCGTGCGCGGCGAGATGAGCGATGTCGGCTCCGTCCAGAGCGGCGAGCACCGCTTGCGCCGTCGCTGCCTCCGCCGAGGAACGGCGCCACGTCGTGAAGGTCGCCTACGGCGCGCGCCTCGAGGTCGGCGAATGGCAGCCCAGGCCCTGCCGCGATCGTCACCCGTTCGCGCCGGGCGCGGACGGCCCGCGTCTCTGCCTCCGCCCAGGCTGCTGCGGACGGTGCGACGACGAGCGCGCACGTCGGTCAGGCTCGGCAAGATCGACCACGGCATCGCGTGCAGCGCCCCGGTGGGGACGAGAACCAGAGGCCGCTCGCCGATTGCTGCCGCCAGCGGTCGGACGAGCAACTCGTCCAGCCTGGCCGCCGCATGGCTCGCCGCTTCCGAACGCAGCAGCGCTGGGTCGCCGGAGCCGTGTTGCCCCGCGCCAGCCGCCGGAGCGCGAACCTGAGCGCCTCGAGCTCCTGCCGCGCCTCCGCGGCGGCTCCGAGAGCGTGGAGCCGTGTCTGGCCGCTGGGAGACCGTGACGGCGTGGAGCCGGCCCTCGACGTCCAGGTACGAGATCAGCGCTCGCTCGCCGAGCAGATCTCCAGCTCGGCGGGAGCTCGTGCTTCGGCCGCCGCACGAATCCCGCCCGGCGCGCGGCGGGTGCGCTGCCGGACGGAGTCCTCCAGCGTCGCCTGGCGCCTGCGGAGGTCGCGCACGTCCCGCCCTTCGAACGCACCCTCCTGGACGTCGGCGACGATGCGCCGCAGCTCGGCAAGCTCGGCGGCCAGCTCCTCGTTGTCCGGCGGCCGAACGGGCCGGAGGCCCAGGGAGCCGGCCCGGCACTCCTCCAGCCAGGCGAGCACCCGCGCCGGCTCGGCGTCCTCGAGCGCCAGTCGGAGCCCGAGCGCGGCGAGCTCCTCGAGCTGTTCGCCGACGTGGGCGCGAAGCTCCGTCGCTCCGAGCGCGACGCGGTAGTCGTCGAGCAGGCGCACGCCCTCGCGGAGCGTGCGCGTACGCGCGCGGACGCTTCCCGTCTGCGAGCGCGAGCAGGGCGTTCGCGTACTTCGCGCGGACACGAAGGTCGACCGGCTCGCGCGGCCCGACGCTGACGTTGCGCGAGCGCCTTTCTCGCGGCCGCGGTGTCGCCGAGCGCGAGCGCGATCCGTGGCAGCGAGCAGGTGCGCGTCCAGCGCGGCCACCGTCCAGCCCGACGAGGCCAGGCCAGTGGCTGCGCGTCTCGCAGCCTTCAGCCGCTCGGCGGACGGGCCGTGCTCGAGGAACGCCTGCCCGCAGCGCCGCGTAGCGGGCGAGCGCGGTCCACCGCGGCCGGCGCTGGCGCGCGAACGCCGTTGCTGCCGCCTCGGCCTCCGCGTGGGCGGTCTGGAAGTCGCCGCCGACGAGCGCGGTCTCGGCCAGCATCAGCCGCGCCTCGGAGATCTCCAGCGCCATCGAGCCCTGCGCGAGCTCGGAGACCGCCTGCTCGGCGGCCGCCCGTGCCTCGGCGACGAGCCGCACGCTGAGCAGTAGCTCGCAGCGGTCGCTCAGCCCGTACGCGAGCGGCACGCCCTGCGCGCGGCGCCGCTCCTGCGAGCGGTCGTAGTAGTCGAGCGCCGTCGGCACGTCTCCGCGCCGCGCGGCCACCCAGCCGATGTTGTGCTCGACCTCGGCCAGGGCGAGGTCGAGATCGAGCTCGGAGTACATGGCGCGCGGCCGCGACGAGGTCGTCCTCGGCGGCGTCGAGCGAGCCGCGATACGCCTAGATCAGGCCGCGGTTGTTCAGGGCCCGCGCCTCCCAGAGCCGGTCGCCGTGGCGGCGGAAGACGGCGAGCGCGCTGCTGTAGCCGTCCAGCGCCTCGTCGAGCCGATGGTGGTGGTGGAGGAGGATCGCGCGCTGGAGCTGGAGCCGCGCGCCCGCGACGCCGCTGAGCGCGCTGCCGGCGGCGTCGATCTCGCGGAACGCGCCGCGCGAGTCGCCCGTGTAGAGCAGGGCGCGACCGAGGCTCATCCGCGCCTCCGCAGCCCGCACGGGCAGCTCGGCTCGCTGCGCGATCGAGACGGCCCGCCGTAGATGCACGACGGCGCCGCTGCCGTCCCTCATCCCGAGCGCCGCCAGGCCGAGCGCGCGCTCGGCGATCGTCAGGGCCTCGACATTCCCCTTGAGTCTTCGCCCGGAGCACGATCTCCTCGGCGAGCACCTTCGCGCGCCGAGGCGAGTCGGGCGCGAGCTCGATGGCGCGCTCTGCAGCTGCGACCGGATCGAGGTCGTTCGGTTCAGACCTCACGTCCCGCGAGCGTAGTCGAGTCGGCAGCCATGTCGTCATCTCACCTTTGGAGAGCGTCGAACCTGCCCGCAGATACCTACGAATCCGCTGACCGGACGCATCGATGTATCCGGAGGGCGGTTCGCAACTCTTTCCTTGGCGACTTCGCGAATCGTATTCGCACAGCCGCCGACGAAAGGATGCGTATCCGATCATGGTCTCCTGGCTCGACAGACGTCCCATGGCTCACACAGAGGCGAACCGGCACGGAGCACGCTGGTCCGCCGTGCTCCGCGACTCGGAGCCGATCATGCTGGAGATCCTGAGCCGGTTTCTCGAGCCGGTCGGTGTCGCTGCGATCTCGAAGCAGACGACCGTCACGGGCGCCCTCGGCGCGGTCCGCGAGCTTCGTCCCGACCTACTGCTCCTCGACCTGCGGGATGTCGAGGAGCTCGGCTGCATCGGCGAGGCGCTGGAGCTCGTGCCCGCGCTCAAGACGATCGTTCTCGTCGATCCCGGTAACGAGACGGCGCTCGCCGCCGCCCAGACGGCCGGAGCGACCGTCGTCATCTCGCGCGCGGCGTCGCGTGACGACCTGGCGGATGCGGTGCGTCAGGCGTTCGAAGAATCGGACGACGCGATGTATCAGGCGGCGCGCTCGCACCTCTCTCATACATAGAGGGGGGACAAGGGGAGAACGCAGAGCTCCCCGAGTAGGCAGAGGAAGAGAGGAAGGCCTCGGGCGGCGAGGCCTTCCTCTCATCCGTTCAGTCGCGGATGATCACCGGCGTCGCAAGCGGAACTTGACTGAAGACGTCGAGCATCGCGTGCTCCGGTAGTCGCACGCAGCCGTGCGAGACGGGGCGACCGATCGAGAACGGCTCGTTGGTCCCGTGGATACCGACCGGGCCGCCTTCCCGCCACGACCTGAGCACGTCCGAGAAGGCTGAGATGCCGAGCGCCCTGGCGCCGTACGGGCCGTGTGGGTTCGTGAGGACGAATCGCTGCGTGACGTAGAACCTGCCGCGGGGCGTCGGCGTGCTCGTCTTTCCGACTGCGACGGGCGTGCGGAGCACGAGTCGGCCGCGCTTGTACAGGAAGAGCTTGTGGCTGGAGACGTCGATGACGATCCGTGCCCGGATCCGGGACGTCGCCATCGTGCCGGCCCTGATCCAGCCCAGCGTGCCGTTCGGATACGTGCGCACCCGCACCCGAAACCACGTCGGCCGGCAGCGCCGGTCCAGGCGTTCCGCCACGATCGGGAGCGCCATCGAGAACCCGTACGCGTCGACGGCCGGCAAGCGCAGGAACGGGACGGCGCCAGGGCGGCGATAGATCGTCGCAGGCGCCAGGAGCTTGCCCGCGTGCGATCGATCCCATCGCTCGAGCCACCGGACCTCGCCTGCTTTGCACGTGCGCGCGCCCTCGTTGGACGCGGCGGAGGCTTCCGAGGGGCAGGCCGCCGCCAAGGCAAGCGTCGCAAGCATCGCTGAGAGCGAGAGCCGCATGTCAGCCAGTCTGGCAGTTCGGGACGGCGTGTATCAGGCCGCGCGGTCGCGCCTCTCTTCAGGTAGAGGACGCGGCCGCGGCCGGCCGCGCTTCTAACGGCGCACAGGGAGGAGGGTCTCGGTCAGTGAGACCCTCCCCTCGGTGCGTCAATTCACGTTCAGACGCTAGGAGATCCGCTCGATGGTGATGCGAGCGGCTGGGCCGTTCCAGTCGTAGAGCGCCGGCGGGAGATCGCCGCGGCCGGTGATTCCCTCGTGCGGGCCGATGAGCGCTCCCTCGGGGACGCGCACGAACGGGTGGCCGCAGCAAGGTCCGGGCATGTGCGCCCTCAGCTCGGTGTTTTGCTCGCTGCCGCTGTCCCAGGCGATCGTCTCGTGCACCGACTTCTTCCCGGACAACTTGAGCGAGTCGAGGCCGGTGAAGGCGTCGTTGGTGTGCACGAGCATCGTCACGATCGAAAGCCGGTTGAACCCGCCGCCGGTCTCGACCGTGTACGAGCGTGTCGCCCCGGACGGGAGGCCTCCGCCGGCTCCGGTGAACACGGTCTTGACGCCCTGGACGGCAGGGAGGGCCGACTGGAGCACGGAGTTGTTCGCGTCCTCGGCGATCGCGGCCACACCGTGGTTCGCGATCTCACCGACGCTCCAGACGTCCGCCTGCTTGGAGTGGACGACGAAGAGCGGCGGCGACAGGGGCTGCGAACCGTGTTGGTCCGGACCGGGCGGAGTCAGATTCGTGATCGTCACTCGCCAGGTCTTCGTCGCACCATCGTCGCCGTCGTCGCCGTCCGCAGCGGCTGAACCCGCGGCGACCGCGATCGCCGACAGGGAGATGAGTGCGAGCAGGATGAGCTTGCGCATCTACCTCTCCTCATGTTGTTGGGGGGCCGAGCGTATCGCGCGTTCCGTAGCGCTTTCACCATCCTTTCGGGGAGTCATCAGCGCCTCCGGAGAGAACCTTGCCCGGGCGTGCACAGGTGCAGTACGCTCGCGCAAGTGGGTACCTGGGACAGACTCGCCGATCTCGAGGTCCAGATCGACGGGTACGCGGTCGAGCATCACAGCCGCGAGGTGAAGCCCGGCTGGGAGCGGATCACCACCACCTACGTGCTCCACGGCGGGGGCGCCGAGGGTCGCGGCGAGGACATCACCAAGTGGCCGCCGGTCGCGCAGGCCGTGATCGACCGCGGCCCGCACCATCCGCTCGCCGGCACGTTCACGCTCGGCGAGTTCTCCGAGCATCTCTCGACACTGGACATGTTCCCCGACGTGGGGCCGGAGTTCGCCGACGAGGATCCCTACAACCGGCGCTGGGGCTTCGAGTCCGCAGCCGCCGATCTCGCGCTGCGCCAGGCCGGGAAGAGCCTGCACGAGGTGCTCGACCGGACGCCGCGGCCGTTGCACTTCGTCACCAGCTTCGGGCTCGGCGACCCCGCGTCCGCTCGAGCCGGTGACGCAACGGCTCGCCGCGTACCCGGGCCTGCGCTTCAAGCTCGACGCGGTTCCCAACTGGCTCGCAACGCCGGGGCTCCTCGAGGAGCTCGCGGCGACCGGAGCCGTCGATGCGATCGACTTCAAGGGCCACTATCGAAACCAGCTGGCCGACGTCCCCACCGATCCCGAGCTCTACCGGCGCGTCGCCGAGACGTTCCCGGACATCTGGCTCGAGGATCCCGACCTCAGCGTTCCCGAGGCCGACGCAGCTCTGGCGTCTCACCGCGACCGCATCACCTGGGACGGCCCGATCCACACCGTCGCGGATGTCGAGGCGCGCCCGTTCCCTCCGCGCGCGCTGAACGTCAAGCCCTCGCGCTCCGGCTCCTGGAAAGACCTGCTCGACATCTACGACTACTGCGAGCGGGAAGGGATCCTCGCGTACGGCGGCGGCCAGACCGAGCTCGACGTCGGTCGCGGCCACATCCAGCTCCTCGCGTCGATCTTCCACCCGGACACGCCGAACGATGTCGCGCCGTCGGGCTACGACCATCGCGAGTTCCCGCGGACGGGGCTCGAGGCCTCACCGCTCGATCCGCGAGCCGACACGATCGGCTTCCGCCGCGTAGAGGACGCCTCGTCCTGAAGGTCGTCATCAATCTCACGAGCGGGCACGACGATGTCGAGAAGGCCAGCTTCGCCTTCCTCACCGCGCTCGCCGCCCTGCGCAGCGGCAAGCAGGTCGTGATGATCTGCACGAAGGAGTCCGTGCGATTCGGCGTGCCCGGCTACGCCGACGCGATCCAGTGCCCGGGCGCGCCGCCGATGGAGAAGATGTTCCCGAAGTTCGCCGAGCTCGGCGGTGAGTTGCTGCTGTGCCCGATCAGCTTCGAGGCCCGGAGGCTCGACGAGGCCAACATCGTCGCGAACGCGCGGATCGCCGGCGCCACGCCGATGTGGGAGTGGATCGGCGAGGAGCCCGCGACGGTGTTCACGTACTAGCCGCCCAGGCCGGCCAGCAGCTCCGTCAGCTGCTTCTGGTTCTCCTCGATCCGGAAGTCGTTCATCCAGGCAGGCCCGAACTCGTGCTCGGCGACATCGCCGTCGCGCCGGACGTAGGCGCAGGGCTGAAGTGTCCCATCGGCCGTCGTCTCGATCGTGATCGCCACCGCGTCGGGGCCGCCGGAGTCGACGAAGTCGAGCAGGACGGCGATGCCGTCGTCGCGAGCAGAGCCGTTTTCGAACGTCACCTGGCGCGCCAGGTTGGACTGCTGGGACCAGAGCGCCGCCTCGGAAGTCGCCTGCTCGAGTAGGTAGTCGACGACGGTGGCGGGATCCAGCTCGCGACGCCGCCTCTCCATTCCGAAGTGCGTGCTCGCGATGTGGCGCGCCTGGACCATGGCGTTGAAGCGGAACCCGCCGACCGCTGCCGAGTGGCTCGGCCAGCCGTGCTTGCGCATCCCGGCCTGTCCCTGTGTTGCGGCGCCCGCGAAGTAGATGCCTGGCACCGTGGCGCTTTCCCAGTACGGGGTCTGCGTCGGCAGTCGGTCCTTGTAGAAGGTCTGGACGCCGAGCTCGCGCAGGTCCCCGAGCCCGGTGGCGAACCCGGTGCACGCAATCACCTCGTCGACGTCGAAGACCACCTTGCCCAGGCCCGTCGTGCCCTCGGCGTGGACCGTGTAGCCGTCGGCGTGACGCTCGATGCTCTCGAGAGCCACGTTGACCACGAAGGTGCCGCCGCCGAAGAGCGCGTCCTCGAGCGGCTGGACGTAGCGCGCCCTGGGCGCCGTGGGGAAGCCCGTCGCGATCGAGGGCCGCACGCCGTGCGGCGAGCCCAGGATCAGCTGGCAGGCGTGCGCGAGCAGTCCGTTGGCGATCTCGAACCCCGAGTTGCGCTTGCCGATGATGAAAACCCGCTTCCCGGCGAGGTAGTCGATCCCACGGTCGGCGATGTCCACGTAGTGAGGCACGTCCTCGATCCCCGGTGTGGGCGGGCGCCACGGTTCGATCATCCCGACGGCGAAGACGAGGATCTTCGCCCGGTACTCGCCGTCGCTGGTGCCGAGCACGAACGTCCCGTCGTCCTCTTGCCGGGTCGACTCCCAGGTGCAGTCGTACCGCGCGGCGACCCCGGCGCGGTCGGCGAACGTGGCGAGCGACAGTTCCATCTCCTCGCGAGAGGGGAAGTAGTTGTCTGCTTCCATGAACTCCGTCACCAGCGCCTGGTGCGCGGGCTCGTTGGTGACCATGCTGTTCCAGTCGTAGCGGAAGTAGGCCGGGCAGCCGCAGTCGACGATCGCCCGCGGCCGCGAGCAGGTGATCAGGCGGCCGAACATCGGGAAGCGCCGGAACATCCCGCCGGGGCCCGAGTCCTTGGAGATCAGGGCGTGCTCGATCCCGAGACGGCGCAGGCCGTAGCTGACCTGCAGGCCGCCGGGCCCGGTGCCGACGACGACGAGCGGGTAGTCGCCGGGCGGGAACGGGCGTGTGTCGCTCACTTCCAGCGTTCGGGATCGCGCAGCCGGCGGGATTGGCCCTTCAGGAGCTGGAACATCACCTTCGGGTAGCGGTAGAGGAAGCCCTCGAACTCCTGGCCCGGCAGGACGAGCAGGTGCATCGGTGTGAGCGCGACGACGTCGGAGATCGACGGCTCGCCGAAGAGCACCGAGAGCTCGCCGAACCAGTCGCCCCGGCGCAGGGTGACCGGCTTGGGTGGCAGCCCGAACGTCGTCGCGCTGCGGTCCACCCGGTGTCCGGCGACCAGCCAGTCGGCTTCGCCGGAGATGATCACGTTGAACCCGCTCCCCGCGAACCCTTCACGCAGGAGACGAGTGCCGGGCTGCGCATGCTCCTCCTCGAACTCCTGGGTGATGGCGTCCAGCTCGGTCGACGTCAGACCTGAGAACAGCGTCAGCGCCGCGAGATCGATGTCGGCCGCCGGGAGACGGTTCAAGCAACCCTCCTGTTGTTCGGAAGCGGGGCCGGGTGAGCCTAACCTGTGACCAGGCGCGACACCAATCGCAGTGTTACGGTCCGAGCCGACAAAAACCGACTGGGGGAGCTCGGCATGTCGACGAAGCGGTTGAAGACGGCGCTGACTGTGGCGCTGGCAGTGGCGATGATCGCAGGCATTCCGGCGCTGGCGCAGTTCTCCGCGCCGCCGCCGATTCAGACGTACGACGGAGATCCCGGCCAGCTCGGCAATCCGGCGAGCTGGCGCACACCTGAGTTTCTGCGCGACAACGGCATGATCTCGATCGGTGCGGAGTTCGCCTATGCGGCCGGCTACGCCGGCGGCGGCGAGAACATCGGCATCGTCGACTCGGGCTTCTTCGCAGGGCACATGCGCGAGCACGGCAGCCTCGCGACGAACTACGCGATCGGAGATCGCTATCACTCGGTGGAGGCCCAGGGCGGCGCGACAGGCCCGACGCCCGGGTTCTACGACCAGACGTTCAACGACAGCCACGGCACCCACGTCAGCGGAACCGTCGGTGCAAGCCGCGACGGCGTCGGCGAGACGCAGCCGACCGGGCCAGTGGCCAACATGCACGGCGTCGCGTTCAACGCCGACATCTATCTCGGCAATACCCACAAGACGGACGGCGTGCTCTACGGGCACCTGCCGGCGACCGCGACGGCCGCGCAGACGCCGGACAACGCCTACCTCGCGAACGTCTACAGAGCCGTGAACGCTGCGGCCACGGCGAATGGGAAGCCGATCAGGCTCATCACCAGCAGCTGGGGCAGCCAGCCGAACACCGAGAACTACAACACCTACGACACGCCGCCCGGCGCCCCGGCGAGCTTCGGGTTGCACGCGGCGTGGCGCTACCTGTCCACGCCTGACGGCGTCGCCGATCCGAACGGCAACACCGTCCACTGGCTGAACGGCGCGATCGAGGTCGCGCGTGCCGGCACGATCATCCAGTTCACCGCCGGCAACAGCGGCTACGACAACCCGACGCCGCGAGGCGCCGCACCGTACTTCCTGCCCGAGCTGGAGGGCCGCTGGTACACGACGTCCGGCATCAACCCCGCGGTCGGGCGCACGTTCAATCCCGACGGGTCGGTCCTGGTTCCGGGGCAGCAGACCTTCAACCGGTGCGGGCTCGTGAAGTGGTCCTGCGTGACGGCTCCGGCCAACGGGATCAACAGCACGACGGTGCAGGTCGTCGGCGGTGTGCCGCAGCCCCGGTACGGGAGCTCGTCGGGCACGTCGATGGCCGGCCCGCACTCGGCGGCTGCGCTTGCGCTCGTCATGCAGCGCTTCCCGTACCTGACCAACACGCAGGCGCTGTACACGATGTTCACCACAGGCCGGCAGAACAACACGATCAGCGACGCCACGACGGGCGCTGCCGTCCCGAATCCGACGCGCGGCGAGATCGTGCAGGTTCCCGACCGTCGCAACGGCTGGCACACGCCCAACCTGGGCGATGCGTTCAAGGGCCCGGGCCAGCTGCTGGGGCCGTTCGATGTCGACACGCAGGGAACCGACGACGTCTGGTCCAACGACATCTCCGACGTCGCCATCCTGGCGCGTCAACAGGAAGACGCCGACGAAGCGGCCGCCTGGGCTGCGACGAAGGCCGCCAGGGGATGGACGCAGGGCCTGCCTGCCGACGCGACCGACATCGACAGGTCGGACTTCGCCATCGGAACCCGCCGCGAGGCGGCGCGTAACGCGCGCGTCTACGAGGGCAGCCTCACGAAGCGCGGCGCCGGAACCTTGTTCCTCACCGGCAGCGACAGCTGGCACGGCACGAGCACGGTCGTCGGCGGGAAGCTCTCGGTCGTGGGCTCGCACGCGAGCTCGATCGACGTCGGCGGGGGCACGCTCGGCGGCAGCGGCACAGTGGCCGGCAGCATCGACGTCGCCGGCGGCGTGCTGGAGCCCGGTCTCACCCCGCAGGAGGCGGCGAGCATCGGCGCCTCCGCCGGCAACGTCCTCAACGTGGGCGGGAACGTCACCGTCCGCAGGGACGGCGGCGTCGCCGTGACGGTGAGAAACGCGAGCGACTACACGAGCGTGAAGGCCGACGGCGACCTGACGCTCGACGGGGAGCTCACCCTCGACGTGCAGGGAGCCCTGGCCAAGGGGACCGTGCTGACGATCCTGAGCGGCAGGTCGATCGAGGGCAAGTTCCACAGCCTCCCGGAGAACCGCGCGTGGCATGTGGGCGGCTACCTCTTCAGGGTCTCCTACAAGAACAACAAGATGACGCTGACTGTCATGCACGCAGTGCCGCCGCACGGCTAGGCACTGGTTGCGCTCCAACGGAACGCCGAATCCCGCCTGGTGGAGCGGGATTCGGCCCCTGGAGCGGAGAGGGAGGGATTTGAACCCTCGACGAGCCTAACGACCCGTAACGGTTTTCGAGACTAGCGCCTTCTGGCTTGTTCGGGCCGTTTGCGACAGATGCGCGCCAGTCGGCGCGCCAGTCTCTCTGCAGTTGTGCGGCGTCACTCGTTTGCCGCCTCGCCTTGGACGTCAGTGTTCGCGTGCCTGACTAGCGGGCAAGGGCCTTCCGTGCGACCGTAACGGCGGGAATTTGGTTCTGTCTATTGATTACGTCGCCCGCGTGTGCGATGTTGATGCGCAGGGAGGCGGCAAATGCGGCTACGTGGGACGACGGGGGCTATCGCGCTTGCGGGCGTGCTCTCGCTCGCGCTTGGCGGCGCTTCGAGCGCTTCGCTGACGCCGGATGCCGTGTCGCCGACGACGGCACGGGATGCGACCGCACTCATGTGGGTGGTGACGATCCACCCGAATCGATACACGCGCGTCTCGCTCGGTAGTGGCGCGCGGCTTGTCGTCCCACCGGGCGCGGTGTCCAAGCCTGTGCGATTACGGTTTGCTCCGTACCGCGGCGAGGGGACGCGAGGCCAGCCGCTGCTCGTTCCGCCCGTGGTGCTCGAGTTCGCGCAGCAGGTGCGGAAGAAGCTGCGGCTTGAGTTCCCGTATGTGGCCGCGATGGTCGGCCGTGGCCGCACCCCAGCTGAGGCGTACCAGATCGCCACCTATCGCAAGGGCGCGGGATGGTGGCCGTCGCCGACGTTCACGGACGCGCGGCGGCAGGTTGTGTTCACGTTCATTTATCCGCGCACGCGCTCGACGGCGTCGGTTTCCGCGAATCCCCTGGACGAGCGTCTGGACTGCGGTCACGGGCGGCATCGTCGAGTTCGGGCAGCAGGCGCTCCGACTGCTCGGGCAGCGAAGCGGGCGGCCGGACTGCAACTCAGACCCGCCGAAATTCGTCGAGAGCGTCACCTTCCGCAACTCGGCCGCGGAGAAGTTGTTCTCGTGCGGCATGACGGATCCGAAAAACAAGAACGTCCTCGAGGCCCGCCTGGTCAACAACCGGGTTTACGGCATGTGGCTTGCCTTTGATGGCGCCCGCCCCGCGTGGGTGTGGCACCAGGGCGGTAACGACTTCTTCTCGAACCTGTTCTCGCTCGTGACGAACGCGAGTCTCCGTGCCGCTCGCGCGAACTATGTGTACTTGCCGCCGGCCGAGGAAACGCACATCGGTTTCAACGATGGGAACTGGAACACGATCCAGATCACGTCACAGGCGGCCGTCCAGGAGTTGGCGGGCGCGCTCGCAATGCAGTTGATGGCGAGGGTCGGCCGGCACGGCGACGCGTGGAAGTTGCTTGCGTGTGCGCCCTCGGCCGGAACAAGGAGCGCGGTCGATCTCCTAGCGTCCGCGTATGGGTGCGCGAGCGATTTCGGTGCGCACGATCGGCCTCGGCAAGATCACCCACTACAGCCTTGCCGTTGCGACCTCCGCGGCGATCGCCAGCGACATCTACGAGGCGTACAACTTCGGCAGCAGCTCCGTAACAATCAAGCACGCGCCTTCCGTGCGCCACCACCTCCACCGCCTCCACCACCGCCTCCGCCTCCGCCACCGCCGCCACCGCCTCCCCCGGGGCCTCCGCCGCCTCCGCCACCACCTGGCCCGCCTCCACCACCACCGCCGCCACCGCCTCCTCCGGCACCGCCGCCGCCGCCACCACCCTCGGTAAGCATCTCCAAGGGCGCATCAGCGCAGGGCCAGCCCGGCTGCTCGTCGTCGGCGTGCCGGTACATCACCGTGGAACTGGGCGAACTTCTCCGGAGGCAACCACACGATCGTCTGCAGGGCGAGCCACGGCGACGAAGGCGGCTTCTGGGGCCGGAGCCCCAGCAACTACCGTCAGAGCGGGATCCTCGGGAAGCTCATCAGTGTGCTACTACGGCTTCCCTGGCAGAACAGCGTGGGTGACTGTCGATGGCGTCGAGTCCAACCGCATAGGCTGGTAGCCCCGGCCGAAGCCGGCCATCGCGCGGGGGCTGAAGGGTCAAAGCTGGGATAACACCAGGACCTTTGGCCTATGGACTCATTGGCCCAGCCCCGTTAGTAGTGGCTGCAACTGCGGTTACTAAGGGGGCGATTTAGTTGGGGATTCGGTTTACGCGTGCGCGGCTCGTCGTGCTTGTGGTCTTCGGGATGCTTTGTACGGCAGGCGGCGCCGTCGCGCTGACTGCGATCAGCTACAGCGACGCGGAAGGCGCGTTTCACGGCTGCGTCGCTCCCAACGGCACTCTGCGGCTAGTTGTCCCCGGTGCTGCCTGCAAGCCGAAGGAGACTGCGATCACCTGGAACCAGGACGGTCAGCCGGGGACACCGGGGGTCGCAGGACCAGCAGGCGCCGCGGGTGAGAAGGGCGAGACGGGGCCAATCGGCCCACAGGAGAGAGGCGAACGTGGCGAGCAGGGCCTCAAAGGCGATCCCGGGCCTGCCGGCTCCGGCACGTCGCTCGCGGAGCTCCACGGCAAGCCCTGCACTACCTACCGGGGGCTGCCTGGTTCGACGAGTGCTGTCCCGTTCGACACCGGAGCTGAGACGTTCGCCGTGAACGTCTATTGCTCTCGGCGCTGACCGCTTCGAGCCGAACGGCACACGCGCGACGGCGGCCACACCTACCGTTGATCCGGCGTCACCGCTCCGGCTGATCGGCGCCTCCGTGTCCCCGGCCGAGGAGGCCGACTGGTACAGGTGGGTACGACCAGTCAACGCCGGATTCTTCCTCTCGTCGGCGCCCGGCCGACTGACCTACGAGCTTTACCGAGACGGCCTGCTGGTTGCCTCCGGGGCAACCCAGGTTAGCGCGGAGGGCGGGATCAACCCGATCTATCGCAGTCCGGACACCGATGCGCATACGTGGGAGTTGATGATCAGCAGTCCGATCGCGACCGAGTACTCGCTCTTCACGTAACGGATGTGGGCGGTGCGGCACCGGGGTACTCTCGGTCTCGCACCGCCCCGCCCGTAGTCCTACCGCGCAAGCCCGAGAGCAGCCGCGTGCGTGCAGCCTCGCCGCCCCGAGTCTGACAAGCCCTAACGCCGACACCGCAGCCTGAAGCTCCAGGGAGCGACGGCTTTTCCGCGCAGCAAATCTCGGAGACTGGGGAGAGTGCGCGCCGAGGCGTGGCCGCACAACCCTCGGCGCGCCGCAGTTTCTCCCCAGGGCCAGTTCTACCCGCTGCGGTAGTTCCGCGAACCGGGGAACCGACCTCGAGATACGAGAAGGCCGCCCCGTTGAAGGATGCGGCCTCTCGGATTTCTCAGGAAGCTGCGGCACCCCCCAGAGATCGCTCCCGAGGCTACCGGAGCGGTTCATGAGGCGTCCTTTCTGCGTGGCCCTTGACAGCGCTTACGAGTTCGTGAGCAAATGACTCGGTCGATGAGAGAGGTGGGTCGTGCGAGCGGTTCGATTCCTGGTAGTCGTCGCTTTGGGAGCACTTGCCTTGCCGACCGTTGGGTTCGGCGGCGGCGCTGACCACAACACGCTCGATGCGGCGGGTGTCTCCTTCTCGGTTCCCGGCACCGGCGGCGGCTCTTTGGATGTGCAGGTTTCCGCAGCAACCTCAGCCCGTGTCAACGGCGGCGATGTCACGGTGTCCTTCACGCGTGCAGAGATCTCGCTGTTCGAGTACGACCTGTCGACCGGGCAGCAGCTCATCGGGGCTTTTTGCGAGGTTCAACCCTCGATCTGGACGATCAGCCGCGTCCGGAGCGCCCGCCTCGTAGCCGAGGGAGAGTGCGTCAATGTCGTCAACGGAGAGCCGATCCCTTACGCGATCGATCTCGAGTGGACCGCCGTAGGAACGCTTTCTGGACACGGGCGAAGCATCGACAAGATCGCGTCGATGACCGGAACCGTGACCATCGCTGGCACAACTACGGATCTCGACGGGGCGTCGGGAGGGATGACTCACATCGCTCAGACGGATCCTTTGTCCACCGGTCGGCTCGTCGGCGGCGGAGGTGGCGGGGTCGATTACGGCGACGGGAGCCTGGCTTGCTTCGGCGAGGATCAAGGCGGCTTCCAAGAGAACGAGACCACGATTCACTGGTCAAGGTCGAGCAACGGCCGCTTCCACGTTGGCGGCAAGGGAGTCGCGCACATCAACGTCGGCGAATACCGCTTCGACGGTCCCTTCCGCTTCGCCGTCTCGTTCGTGCCGCAGCCGTTCGACGAGTTCGGTTACAGCGAACAAAGCGTGCGCATCCCAATCACATTCGTCCGGGAGGACGGAGCTACCGTCGAAGCGTTCTACGAGTACCTGCTGATCGCCTTCGAGGATCCGAACCTGGGTGGGCTCGGCTGGACGGCGCTTCGCGTGACCTGCGGCCCCACACTCCGTCCGCCGGTCAACTGACAACCATTTACTGGCGCGAAGGACTCGAAGGGGCTACCGCGTAAGCCCGACGAGCAGCCGTGCCGCCGCTTCGCCACCTCCGCGCCGTACAAGCCCCATCGCCGACACCGCGGCCTGAAGTTCGAGCAATGACGGTTTCTCCTCAACACAGAACCGGCCGATCCAGCGGGTAGCTGCACGATCGAACCTCGGATCGTCCGCGGCTGCGTAGAGAAGTACGAGGGAGAGCGCATCACGGAGATCGAGGTGGCCCATCTCACGGGCGGCGAGCTCAGCGTTGAGGAGAGCCTTGCGTTCAATCGCTCGGCGGAACCGGGTTGCGGCTGAGCCTTGCGCGGTCACGAACACATGTTCGCACGATGGGTGTGCCGCGGCGCTTCCCTTCCTCGGCCGTTAAAAACGAGGCGGGACGAGCGCCGCGGCCGTTGACGAGCTCGTATACATGGGAGGCCGGCTACAGCATTTATTGGGGTGGCCTCGACCTCAAGTGGGCGTCGGGCGCCTATTTCTGGCAACGACCCGAGATCACAACGACACGGGCGCCGGGATGGACATTCTTATGGCGTTTCCCCGATGGCCAGAGCTGCACGTGGTCATTCACAGTCGCCTGACTGTTCACCTCACGACTTGAGGCGCCGCGCCAGTGGCGCGCCAGTGAGCGCCACAATCCAGCGGCTTCAGGCGGTCTAGAGCGGACGAACGGTGAACGCCGAGAGGCGACAAGGAGCGGCCGAATCCCGCCTGGTGGAGCGGGATTCGGCCCCTGGAGCGGAGAGGGAGGGATTTGAACCCTCGACGAGCCTAACGACCCGTAACGGTTTTCGAGACCGCCGCATTCGACCGCTCTGCCACCTCTCCGTGCTGGAGAGCCCTTTGCGGGCCTCCGACGGAGAAGGAGGGATTCGAACCCTCGACACAGGTTTATACCCATGTAACGCCTTAGCAGGGCGCCGCCTTCAGCCACTCGGCCACTTCTCCGGAGCGGAGATGGTATCGCACGCCCTGGGCGGCAAATCCCCCTTTCGGAGTCATGACCACGGACGTCCCGGCGGAACACCATGCGTCTGCCGGTTTCCCCCCTCGACCCCCCGGCACTGCGGCGCCCGTCCTCTGCGGCAACAGATGGCGGGCGCTTGACTCTGCTCCTCGGTTGGCTCAGTCGTGGATGCGGGCGAGGATGTCCTCGCGCTTCAGCATCCGCACGCGGTGCGCCGAGCGCGCGAGCCGCACCTCGAAGCCGGCCTCGCGCGGGTAGAGCACCTTCTCGCCGGGCTCGATCGACTCGACGTCGGGGCCGACCGCCGCGACGATCCCGGCCCGGGTCTGCGTCCCCTCGTTGATCGGGACGATCAGCCCGCTCGGCGTCTCGGACTCGTCGAGCGGCTCGACGACGATCCAGTCGTCCAGCGGCTCCAGCGTCACGCCGGTGGTGGTGTCGTTCTCCAGCATCCTTGAAGTGTAGGCCTACAAGCCGTCCGGCTTCGATGATCCGATCGAGGAACTGGCGGGTCCTCGGCTCGGCCGGCTCGCTGAAGATCTGCGCGGGTGGGCCTTGCTCGAGGATGACGCCCGCGTCGAGGAAGCAGACCCGGCTGGCGCTGTCGCGTGCGAAGGCCATCTCGTGCGTCGCGATCAGCATCGTCATCCCGCCGGCGGCGAGCTCGCGGATCACGTTCAGCACCTCGGCGACGAGCTCCGGGTCGAGCGCGCTCGTCACCTCGTCGAGCAGCATCACCGCCGGCCTGAGCGCGAGCGCGCGCACGATCGCCACCCGCTGCTGCTGGCCGCCCGAGAGCCGGTCCGGGTACTCCTCGCGCTTGTCGGCGAGCCCGAAGCGGGCGAGCAGCTCCGTCGCGTCCGTCTCCGCCTGCGCGCGAGGCGTCCCGAGCGCCTTCCGCGGGCCGAGCGTGACGTTCTCCAGCACGCTCATGTGCGGGAAGAGGTTGTAGGCCTGGAAGACGATCCCGATCCCACGCCGGACGCGGTTGACGTCGACGCCGCGGGCCGTGATCTCCTCGTCGCCGATCCAGATCCGGCCGGCGTCGACGGGCTCGAGCAGGTTGACGCACCGCAGCAGCGTCGACTTCCCGGAGCCGGAGGCGCCGATCAGGCAGACGACCTCGTGCTCGGCGACCTCGAGGTCGATCCCACGCAGCACCTCGAGCTTGCCGAACGACTTCCGCAGGCCCTCGATCTTGACGGCGCTCACGCGAGCACTCCCGGCCTGCCGCCTGCGGCGGTCGCGCGCGGACAAGCCAGTCGGCGAAGCGCGCGAGCGGGATCGTGATCGCGACGAAGAGCGTCGCTGCGACGAGGTAGTGCGTGAAGTTGAAGTCGGCTGTTCGACGTCGATCTGGGTCTGCTTGAAGGCCTCGACCGAGCCGAGGATGCCGACCAGAGCGGTGTCCTTCTGGAGGCCGATGAAGTCGTTCAGCAGCGGCGGGACGACGCGCCGCACCGCCTGCGGCAGCACGACGGAGGTCAGCGCCTGGCCGCGCGTCAGCCCGAGCGAGCGCGCCGCCGCCTCCTGGCTCGGGTGCACCGACTCGATCCCGGCGCGGTACACCTCGGAGACGTACGCCGTGTAGACGAGGACGAGCGAGACGATCGCCCAGAACGTCGTCCGACGTCGGTACGCCCTCGAGCATCCAGCACGGGCGCGCCGAAGCCGAGCAGTGCGATGACGAGGATCGTCGGCACGCCGCGGAAGAAGTCGGCATACGCGATCGCGAGCGCGCGGATCGGGAAGAAGACCGGCCCGGGCAGGCTGCGCAGCACCGCGAGCACGAGCGCGAAGACGAGGATGAACGCCTCCGCGATGCAGAAGATCTTCACGTTCAGGAGGAACGCGCGCGAGATCTCGGGGAACGACTCGCTTGTACTTGCCCCAGTCGAAGAAGGCCGCCTTGACCTCGGGCCAGTTCGGCGAGTGGGTGACGCCGTAGACGAGGGCGACCGCGACGACGAGGGTGCTGACGAAGCGCGAGGGTGACGGCGCGTCCGCGCCGCCACCCCCGAGGATCCTGCTCTGCCGGCTCAGCTACCTGAGTGCTGCATCACTTGAGGACTGGCGCGCCGGTGACCTTGGCGAGCCAGATCTGCTGGATCCGCTGCAGGACGCCCGAGCGCCTCATGTTCGCGAGCGCGCTGTTGACGCAGCCGACGAGCGGGTTGCCCTTCTGGAACACCATCCCGAAGCGCTCCTGCGTCCCCTTCGCCTGGAACTGGCCGATGATCTTCCCGTTCGGCACCTGCACCGCCGTGACGTAGAACGCGGTCGGCAGGTCGACGACGAGCCCGTCGATCTGGCCGTTCTTCAGCGCCGCGACGGCGAGCGTCGTTCGTGTCGTAGACCTTGACCGAGGGCGACGGCTTGATCGTTGTTGACGATGTACTGGTAGCTCGTCGTCCCGAGCTGCGCGCCGAGCCTGTACTTGCGCAGGCCGTTGATCGAGCGCACCGAGGAGATCGGCTTGCCCTTCAGCCCGACGATCGACTGGTTGACGTTGTAGTACGAGGAGCTGAAGGCGAGCACCTTCGCCCGCGCCGGCGTGTACGAGATCTGGTTGATCGCGAAGTCGAACTGCTTCCGGCCCGGCGCGATCGCCTTGTTGAACGGCGTGTAGACCCATGACGACCTCGCCCTTGGCGAAGCCGAGCCGCTTCGCGACCGCATAGGCGACCGCCGACTCGAAGCCCTTGCCCTTGGCCGGGTCGTTGATCTTCCACGGCTTGCCCTTGGTCTCGCCGCCCGCGAACCACGGCGGGTAGGCCGGGTTGTCGGTGCCGATCGAGAGCTGCCCGTCCTTGACGAGCTTCAGGTTCGGCCTTGGCGCAGCTCGCAGCATCGGCGCCCGCCAAGGCTGCCTCGCTCCGTCCGCCAACGGCCGCCGCGACGATCGCGAGCGCGATCACGGCGACCGGAATCAGAACCTTGCGCATGCCCATCTCCTCTGGTTTCCCGGTGTGCAAAGAGGACTCGAACCTACCACGCGGTACCGTCCCCAGATATGCCGTCGCCGTTCATCGAGCTCGAGGTCGGGACGCGGGTCGTCAAGGTGACGAACCCGCAGAAGGTGCTCTTTCCGGCGCGCCAGGAGACGAAGCTCGACCTCGTCGACTACTACCTCTCCGTCGGCGAGGGAATCGTGCGCGCGCTCTACGAGCGGCCGACGCAGCTGCGCCGCTTCCCGGACGGCGTCGAGGGCGAGATGATCTACCAGAAGCGCGTGCCGGAGAAGCGGCCCGAGTGGGTCGAGGCGGCGCGTGTGACCTTCCCCTCCGGCAGGCACGCCGACGAGCTCTGCGTGACGGAGGTGGCGCAGGTGGCCTGGGCCGCGAACCTCGCCGTCGTCGACTTCCATCCCTGGCCGTCGCGGCGCGCGGACGTCGACAAGCCGGACGAGCTGCGGATCGACATCGACCCGCAGCCGGGCACGGACTTCGGCGACGCGAAGCAGGTCGCCGCCGTCGTGCGCGAGACGCTCGCCGAGATGGGCTGGACGGGCTGGCCGAAGACCTCCGGCAACCGCGGCATCCATGTCGCCTGCCGGATCGAGCCGAAGTGGGACTTCCCGGTCGTCCGCCGCTGCGCGCTCGCGTTCGCGCGCGAGATCGAGCGGCGGCTGCCGAAGCAGGTCACGACCGCCTGGTGGAAGGAGGAGCGCGGCAAGCGCGTCTTCATCGACTACAACCAGAATGCCCGTGACCGCACGATCGCGTCCGCGTACTCGGTGCGCGGGCGGCCGGACGCGACCGTGTCCGCGCCGGTCACGTGGGACGAGCTCCCCGAGGTCGAGACCGAGGACTTCACGCTCGCGTCGATGCCGAAGCGCTTCGCGAAAGTCGGGCGACGTCCAGGCCGGGATCGACGAGGCGGTCTGCGACCTCGAGGTCCTGCTCGAGTGGGTGCGAGCGCGAGGAGGCCGCCGGCGAGGGCGAGGCGCCGTACCCGCCGCAGTTCCCGAAGATGCCGGGCGAGCCGAAGCGCGTCCAGCCGTCGCGGGCGAAGAAGCGCACGCGCGATGTAACGAGACGTGTTACTCGGCTCAGATCAGGCGGCGCTCGGCGGCCCAGCGCGTCAGCTCGTGGCGGTTCGACAGCTGGAGCTTTCGCAGCACCGCGGAGACGTGCGTCTCGACCGTCTTGACCGAGAGGTGCAGCCGCGCCGCGATCTCCTTGTAGCGGTAGCCGCGGGCGATCAGCTGCAGCACCTCCCGCTCGCGCGTCGTCAGCGTGTCGAGCTCCGGATCGACCGTGGCCTCGCCGGATCGGAACGCATCGAGGACGAAGCCCGCGAGCCGCGGCGAGAAGACCGCGTCCCCGTCGGCGGTCCGCTTCACGGCGTCGATCAGGTCGGCGCCCGAGATCGACTTCGTCACGTAGCCGCGCGCGCCGGCGCGGATCACGTCGATCACGTCCTCGGCCGCGTCCGAGACGGACAGCGCGAGGAAGCGCACGCCGGGCCGCTCCGGCGCGACCTGCGCGATCACTGCGTGGCCGCCGCCGTCCGGCAGGTGGACGTCCAGGAGGACGACGTCCGGATCGAGCTCTCTGATCAGCGGCACCGCCTCGGCGACCGTGCCGGCTTCGCCGACGATCTCGACGGCCTCGCCGAGCTCGCTGCGGACGCCGGCGCGGAAGAGGTCGTGGTCGTCGACGAGCACGACGCGGCGCTTCATGGCTGCCTCCCGAGGCGCAGCTCGACCTCGGTGCCGTCCGCGGAGGACGTGAGCGCCGCGGTTCCGCCCGCGCGAGTCATGCGGCCGCGGATCGACTCGGCGATCCCGTGTGCATCCGCCGGCACCGCCTCCGGATCGAAGCCGCCGCCGCGGTCGCGGACGTAGATCGCGATCTCGTCCTCGCCGACGTCGACGAAGGCCGAGACCTGGTCGGCGCCCGAGTGCCGCGCCGCGTTCGCCATCGCCTCGCGCGCGGCGAGCACGAGCGCCTCGACGCGGTCGTCGAGCGGCACGTCGCCGGTGCGGACGAGCTCGACCGGGACGCCGTGCAGCTCCTCGACCTCGGCGGCAGCCGCATCCATCGCGGACGCGAGGCCCGCGTCGCCGCTGCGCGGATCCGGGTAGAGCCAGGAGCGCAGCTCGCGTTCCTGCCTGCGGGCGAGCGCCGCGACACGGCGCGGGTCACCGGCCTCCCGCTGGACGAGTGCCAGCGTCTGCAGGACGGAGTCGTGGACGCGGGCCGCCATCTCGGAGCGCTCCTGGGAGCGGATCCGCTCGGTGCGCTCGGAGTCCCGCTCGGCGGCGAGCCGCCACGCCCAGGGCCCGAGCACGAGCAGCAGCGCGATCGCGACTGCGCTCGACTCGAACGCCGCGTCGCGGCCGCTCGACGTTGCGTTCTGGTCGACGAAGACGATCACGCCGACGGCGGCGAGCGAGAGGCCGACGACGACCAGGCGCGCGCCGCTGCGGCCCCGGGCCAGCAGGATGCCCGCTCCGCAGAGCGCGGCCGGCCAGATCAGCGAGTCGGAGAATCCGAAGCCGCGAAGCGCGATCGCGCCGGCAATCGCGAGAGCGGCGAAGCCGACCAGCCGCCGGCGTGGAGACGGCGTCGGACCGTTCTCCGGCGCGAGCGCGAGCCAGGCGCCGCCGTAGGCGGCGAACCCCGCTCCGCCGGCGAACGCGAGCAGCGCGAACGTGAGCCGGACGAGCGTCGGGTCGACGCGGAGGCTCTTCGCGATCCCTGCGCAGACGCCCGCAAGCGCACCTTCGCCCTCCGCGCGCCGGAGGCGCGGGAGGGCGAGGGGCAGCCGGTACGACGTCGAGCTCAACCTCGCCGTACCTCGATGCTGCCGAAGCCGACGTCGGCCTCGAGTTGGAGCACCGGTGCATCCGGCGTCGTGGCCGGGCAGCGTCAGCGACTCGATCGACGTCGATGCCGTCGTCGCGCTCGCCGAGCGACGTCGAGCTCGCCGACGCCCGCATGCGCGTCGATCTCGAGCGCGACGCCCTCCGGCACGCGTGATCACCAGCTCGCCGACGCCGACGCTTGCCTCGACGGGTCGTGGTGCCGGCGCGGGAGCTCGACCGCGCGGAGGTCGACCTCGAGCGAACCGACGCCGAGCTCATAGCGCGGCTGCAGTGCCTCGGCGGTCAGCGGCCGCTCGGTCGTGTCGCCGGCGCCGGCTGAGATCGGGACCGGAGTCGCCGCGGCGATGCCGAACGCGGCCAGCAGGATCAGGCCGAGGAAGACGAGCCCGCCGACGCGCCGCTGGGTCATCGCTCCGACCGCGACCGCGCCACCGACGAGCAGCGACACCGGCGGCGAACGCGACCTCCAGGTCGATGTCGTAGACGCCGAGGACCGACGAGCAGGCCGAACAGGCCGGATGCAGCAAGGAGCGCGCCGATGACGGGTGCGAACAGCGACGGCCTCTTCGGCGGCCGCGGCGCGCCGGAGCGGCACGGCGGGGCCGTTCGACCTGCGCGCGGGCGGGATGGATGACGTCTGCGGCGGGCCGGTCGCGAGTCGACACGCGCCACCAGATCAGCGCCGCGCCGGCCAGGACCGCCGCGAACCAGAAGTTTCCGTTGCCGGGCCAGAAGCTCGCCTCGGAGAGCGCGAAGAGCGCGCCGAAGCCGAGCAAGCCGACGCCGAGGAGGAGCCAGGGCTGGTCGCGCCGCGTACGCATCTTCTCGACGGCGATCGACTCTTCGGCGTGCTCGTCCGGGATCACGAGGTAGGCCGCGAGGTAGAGCAGCAGGCCGGTGCCGCCGGCCAGTGAGAGCGCTGCGAACGCGATCCGGTAGACGAGCGGGTTGATGTCGAAGTAGCGGCCGAGCCCGGCGCAGACGCCGCCGAGCCAGCGGCCGTCGTCGACGCGGACGAGCCGCCGCGCGGGCGCCTCGTCGGTCGATCGTGTGTGTGTCGATCGTTTCGGACATGTGGATAGCCTCTCGTTTGGATGATGCTCACAGCATCGATACCGCCGCCCCGCAGCGGTATCGGGCATCACCCTTGTCCGACCCTGATCTTGCCCGGGGTGAATCCGCTTAGTCGGTCCACCAATCCGGCGCCATCTCGGCGTCGAGCGGATCGTCGCCGGCGCCGAACGCGATGTACTCGACGCCGTCGGGCCCCGCCTCGACGTTGCGCATCGTGTCGCTGTCGAAGCGGATCGCGTCCCACGGGCCGACGTCGACGATCTCGTCCTCGACCTTGATCCGCGCCGAGCCCTTGACGACGACGTAGACCTCCTCCTGTCCTTCGTGCTTGTGACCGAAGGGGATGCGGAAGTTGGGCGCGAGCTTCATGTGGCTGAGGCCGAGCGTCTCGCCCTCGAGCGCCCGGCGGGCGAATCGGGCCTCCATCTCGTCCGGCATGTCGAACTTGGGCGCGGAGTTCTCGACGTCCCGTTTCAGGTTCTTCATCGTGTAGCTCACGACGCGATTCTAGGCCGTGGCGTCTGCGCGAGTCGAGTCGGTGCTGGACGGCAGATCGACGAAGATCGTCGTGCCTGGCCCGTTGGGGAGCAGGCCGATGGCCCCACCCAGGCGCTCGGTCAGCTGGCGGGCGATGTACAGCCCGAGCCCGACGCCGCCAACGCCGTGCCGCTGGTCGGGGTCGAGTCGGTAGAAGCGCTCGAAGATCCTCGCGTGCTCGGCCGGCGGTATGCCCGGCCCCGTGTCGGCGACCGTGAAGCGAACCGTGGTCGCCACTTGGTCGACGCCCACGACTACGGCCCCGTCGGAGTACTTCAGCGCATTGTCGACGAGACTGGAGAGGATCTGGCGCAGCGACGCCGCGTCGCCGCGGATCGTCGGCGTTCCGGTCCTCTCCACCGCAACGCGGTCGCGCTGCCCCGCCGGAAGCGCCGAGACGACCGCGTCGACCGCTCCGGCTGCGTCCGCCGCCTCGATGTTCAGCTCGACCTCACCGGCGTCCAAGGCGCTCGTGAGCAGGATCCGCTCGACGATTCCCGCCAGTCGGTCCGCCTGCTCGACGATCATCTCGAGCAGCTGGCGTCGCGTCGCGTCGTCGAGGTCTTCGTAGCGCGCGAGCAGCGTTCGGGCCGAGCCGTAGACGCCGGTGAGCGGCGTGCGCAGTTCGTGCGAGACGACCGCGACGATCTGCTCGCGCAGCTGTTCGAGCGCGTGGAGCGCCGTGACGTCCCGAAACGTGTAGACCACGCCGCCCTCGCCCGCATCCACGCCCGCGACGGCGACCCAGAGCTCGTGCCCCCCGCTCGTCAACGGCAGGATGGCGGGCGTGGTGCGCTCGCCGACGTCGCCGATCGGCGCGTGCGAGGCGACCGCCGCCCAGCCCGGGACCACGTCGGTGACCGAACGGCCGAGGGTGTCGGCGACGCGCCGGTCGAAGATGCGCTCGGCTGCAGCGTTCATCACCTCGACATCGCCCTCCGCCGTCACGAGCAGGACGCCGTCGTTGACGTGCGCGAGCGCGAGCGCGGCGCGCGCACGTGACTCGGCTTCCGACCGGGCGCGCTGAAGCTCGCGCTCGTACCGGCGCCGCTCCGAAGCGTCGAAGACGGTCGTGCGGATGACCCGGGGCTCGCCCTCCTCGTCGCAGACGAGCGTCGAGTTGAGCAGCGCCGGGAGGCGGCCCCCGTCGGCGCGGACCAGCTCGACCGCGATCTCCCGGACGCGGCCCTGCATCTGCAGCAGCGGGGCGTAATGAGTCTCGTAGTAGATCCGCGCGCCCGGCGCGAGCAGGTCGTGGAGCCGTTTCCGCCCGACCAGGTCCTCGCGGCGGTAGCCGGTCCAGGCCAGGAGCGTCTCGTTCACCTTCACGACGAGCCCGCCGGGAAGCGTCGAGAGGTATCCCGCGGGCGCGTGCTCGTAGAGCTCCTCGAGGCTCTCGTCCAGCAAGGTCGGATCGTCGAGAGCGGGAGCGTCGTCCGATCCGCCATGCGCAGGCATGTCGACGAGCCTAGAGGAACTCCCTGATCGCGGCGATGGTCTCGTCGGGCGCGCTCAGGTTGGGACAGTGCCCCGTCGCCCGCATCCGGACAAGCGTGCTGCCTCGAATGCTCCGGTGGACGTACTCGCCGACCGACTCGGGCGCGATCACGTCGTCCGAGCACTGCAGGATCAGCGTCGGGGTCCTGACTCCCTCGAGGTCGCTGCGGTTGTCGGACAGGAACGTGACCCGCGCGAAATGACGCGCGATCTCCGGATCAGTTCGGCAGAAGCTGTTCGTCAGCTCCTCCTGGAGCTCGGCCGGCTGCGCGGTGCCCATGATCGCGGGGGCGTAGGCCGCCGCCCAGCCGAGGTAGTTGCTGTCCAGCGAGTCCAGCAGACCCTCGATGTCCTCGCGGGTGAACCCGCCGACGTAGCCTTCGTCGTTCGTGTAGCGCGGCGAGGGGCCGACGAGGACGAGCTTCGCGAACCGCTCCGGCTCCTGCAAGGCCGCGAGGACGCCGATCATCGCACTGACGGAGTGGCCGACGAAGATCACGTCGCGGAGCTCGAGTTGGCGGCAGATCTCGAGCACGTCGTCGGCGTAGCCGCTGAGGGTGTCGTACTTGGCTCGGCTGTAGGCCGAATGGTCGGAGCGGCCCGCGCCGACGTGGTCGAAGAGGACGACGCGATACTCGTCCTCGAACGCGGGCGCGACCTGGCGCCACATGTTCTGGTCGCAGCCGAACCCGTGGGCGAACAGCATCGGCGTGCCGTCGACCCGACCGGACAGGTTCACGTTGTTCCTCGCGAGCACGCTCACGAGCCCGACTTTACCGGGCGAGCAGCGATTCAACCGTGGGGTCGCCGGCCCGTCGAGGCGGTGTCACCTCGCGCCAGGTGCACTGGGCGGGATCCTTGTCCGGCCGGAAGCGGATCAGCTTCGTGCCGTGGCGGAAGCGGTTTCCCTGCACCTTGTCGTAGCGCACCTCGGCGACGAGCTCCTGGCGCAGCGGCGTCTCCTCGAGGCCTTCGGTACCCCAGCGGTTCGGCTCCGAGAAGCGGCGCTCAGAGCTCTCGTCGAGCAGCGGCAGGACGCAGCGCTGCGATCTCGTCGTGGTTGCGGGCGCCGATCGCGGCCGAGCCGACGTAGTCGACCTTGCCGTCCTCGCGGTAGAGGCCGAGCAGCAGCGTCGCGAGCTTCTCCGGCTTCTGCTTCCAGCGGACGCCGATGACGACGCAGTCCGCGGTCTTGTGCTCCTTCACCTTGACGACCGCCTCGCGCGAGCCGGGCATGTAGGCGAAGCCGAGCCGCTTCGCGATCACGCCGTCGAGCCCGGCCGCCTCGAAGCGGTCGAGCCACGCCGTCGCCGCGGCGAGGTCGGTCGTCGCGGGCGAGATCCAGAAGCCCTCGCCGCGCTTCAGCAGCTCGGCGCGGCGCTGCTCGAGCGGCTTCGTCGTGGATCGGCTTCCCTTTCCAGAGCAGCAGGTCGAAGGCGATGAAGATCGCCGGGATCTCGGCGGCCAGCCTCTGCACGCGGCTCTCGGCCGGGTGCAGGCGCATCTGCATCGAGTCGAAGTCGAGCACGCCGTCGCGGGCGATCACGATCTCGCCGTCGAGCGCGGAGTGGGGCGGCAGGAGCTCGCCGAGCGCCCGCAGCTCGGGGAAGTAGCGCAGGAGCGGCCGCTCGTTGCGCGACCAGAGCGCGAGCTCGCCGCCGTCGTTCTCGAGCACGCCGCGGAACCCGTCCCATTTCGGCTCGTACTGCCAGCCTGCTCCGGACGGCAGCTCGCGGACGAGCTCCGCCTCCATCGGCGGGAAGGGGACGTTCGGGCCGGGCACCGCCCAAGGCTAACGCGTGTTCGGCGTGGTCAGCGAAGCCAGGGGCCGAGCAGCGCTTCGATGTCGCGGCAGCCGCGCGGCTGCTCGAGCCGCCCGCGCTCGGTGCGGCCCTCGACGACGACGAGCGTCGGCATGCCGGTGACGCCGAAGCGGCTGACGAGGTCGGGCCGCTCGTCCTCGTCGACGACGAGCACGCGGAAGGTGCCGTGGTTCCGGCGGCGCTGCAGCACCTGGGCGAGGAAGCCCTCCACCCGGCGGCACTGGCCGGAGAGCGACGAGGTGAAGAAGATCAAGCGCGGCCTCGTGGCCCGTTCGCCGGCGAGGGGTGCCTTGGCGGACGTCTCGACGGTCGCCATGCGTTGACCCTCCCCGTCAGCCGCAGATCGCTAACTAGGATTGCTCAATGAGAAGGGTCGCCGTCACCGGGCTGGGCGCAGTCACGCCGATCGGGCTCGACGCGCCTTCGACGTGGCGCGCGGCGGTGGCCGGCGAGAGCGGCGTCGCCTTCATCGAGAGCTTCGACGCGAGCGAGTTCCCGGTCCGGATCGCAGGCGAGGTGAAGGGCTTCGATCCGGCCGCAGTCGCCCCGCCGAAGGAGGCGCGGCGCATGGACCGCAACGTCCTGCTGGCGCTCGGAGCGGCGCAGGAAGCCTGGACGGACGCCGGCGTCAACGGACTCGACCCGGCGCGCGTCGGCATCGTCGTCGGCTCGGCGATCGGCGGCCTGCCCGGTATCGTCGAGCAGAGCAACGTGCTGCGCGACCGGGGCGCCGACCGCGTCTCGCCGTTCTTCATCCCGAGCGTGCTCGTCGACTCCGCGAGCGGCCAGATCGCGATCTCGCTCGGCCTGCGCGGCCCCAACTACGCCCCCGTCTCTGCCTGCGCGACCGGCTCGCACGCGGTCGGCGAGGCCGCCGAGATCATCAGGCGCGGCGATGCGGACGCGGTGCTCGCGGGTGGCACAGAGTCGTGCATCCACCCGTTGATCCTCGCCGGCTTCTGCGCCATGCGCGGGCTCGTGGCCGAGGACGAGGACCCGACGAAGGCCTCACGGCCGTTCGACGCGACCCGGGCCGGCTTCGTCATGTCGGAAGGAGCCTGCATCCTCGTGCTCGAGGAGCTCGAGGCGGCGCAGGCTCGCGGCGCAACGATCTACGCCGAGGTGCTCGGCTACGGCGCCTCGAACGACGCGCACCACATGGCCCAGCCGGAGCCCGAGGCGATCGGCGTCGCCGAGATGATGCGTGCGGCGCTGACACGTTCCGGTGTCGAGCCGGAGCGCGTCGGCTACATCAACGCGCACGGCACGTCGACACCGCTCGGCGACGCGGCCGAGACGCGGGCGATCAAGCAGGTCTTCGGAGACCACGCTCACAAGGCTCGCGATCTCGTCGACCAAGTCCGTCACCGGCCACTGCTTCGGGGCGGCCGGCGCGATCGAGTCGATGATGTGCGTGCTCGCACTGCACAACCAGCTGCTGCCGCCGACGATCAACTACAACAATCCCGATCCCGAGTGCGACCTCGACTACGTCCCGAACGTGGCTCGCGAGGTCGAGCTCGACGTGGCGCTGTCGAACGCGATGGGGCTAGGAGGCCACAACGGCTGCGTGCTGCTCGGCCGCGTTTGAGCTGAACGCCCGCTCGATCGCGGCGAGGAGCTCCGCACCCGTGAACGGCTTGCGCACGAGCTCAGCCGTACCGATCGGGCCTGCGGACTCGGGCGCATAACCGGACATGAAGAGCGGGACGATCTCCGGACGCGTCGCCCGTAGGCGCTGGACGACCTCGGGTCCGGAGAGGCCCGGCATGACGACGTCGCTGAGAACGAGATCGATGTCGGGCCGGTCGGCAGCCAGGTCCAGCGCCTCCGAGCCGTAGCGGGCCTCGATCACCGTGTAGCCGGCGCCGGTGAGCACGCGACGAGCGATCTCACGCACGCTGTCGTCGTCCTCGATCAACAGGATCGTCTCGGAGCGATGTCCGTCCGTTTCCGCTGTCGGTGTCGGCGCCGCGACTCCGGCCGCCGGAGCACTCGTGGTCGGTAGCAGCAGCGTGAACGACGTGCCGTCCGTCGGGTCGGTGTCGACCTCGATCAAGCCGCCGCACACGCCGACGAAGTCGCGCACCATCGCCAACCCGAGCCCGGTGCCGCTTCCTGCCGCCTTGGTCGTGAAGAAGGGCTCGAAGAGGCGCGGCACGACTTCCGGGGCGATCCCGCAGCCGGTGTCGGCGACCTTGAGGAACGCGTATGAGGCATCGGCGCGCGTCGTGACACCGGTCGAGATCGTCAGCCTGCCGCCTTCGGGCATTGCGTCGCGCGCGTTGACGGCGAGGTTCAGGAGCGCCTGGTCGAGCTCGGTGGGATCGACCGCGACGAAACACGCCTGCTCGGCGGGGAGCGTGACGAGCTCGACGTTCGCTCCGATCAGCCGACGCAGCATCGGATGGGCGGAGGCAACGATCTCGTTCAGGTCGACAACTCCGCTGATCCTGGCCTCCTTGCGGCTGAAGGACAGCAAGCGCTGGGTCAGGTCGCGAGCCTTCGCGGCGGCGAATGCGATCTGCTCGAGGTCGTCGCGCAGCTCCACATCGTCGCCGGCCCGCTCCAGGGCGAGCTCCCCGTAGCCGCTGATCGCGACGAGCAGATTGTTGAAGTCGTGGGCGATGCCGCCCGCGAGCTGACCCACTGCCTCCAGCTTCTGGGACTGCCGCAGCCGCTCCTCGAGCGTCCGTTCCTCGGTGACGTCCGTGAGGAAGCCGTGCCACTGCGGTTCGCCGTCCTCCTCGAGGAGGACGGCCTCGTCGCGGATCCACACTTCGCCGCCGTTCCTGTGGTAGAGCCGGTACTCCGAGACGAGGGAGCCGCTCTCGACGGCGCGCTCCTCCTGCAGGAGGGCGGCCTCGTAGTCGTCCGGGTGGATGTTCGTCCCCCACGGTGATGCGTGCGCCAGCCACTCCGCGGCTGTCCAGCCGAGCACACGCTCGATCGCGGGGCTGACGTAATGCCAGTCGCCCGCCAGGACCGATGAGCGGTAGACGATCGCCGGCAGGCGCTCGACGAGCTGCCGATACCGCTGTTCGTAGTCGATGAAGTCGCGCATCACCAGGGTGTTCGACCCCTGGGAGACCTAGTTGAGCTTCGGTCAGTTCTGCCAAACCACCTAGTCGACGTCGGCGCGGCGGTAGCGCCAGGTCGCGACCAGCCAGCCCGCAACTGCGATCGCGGCCAGCACGACGAACGCCGCGGCGGCTGACCCTGGCTCCAGGGGACACGTCGAGATCGGGCACCAGCCCGAGAACGGAAGTAGCCCAGCCGGTGACGGTGAAGCGAGCCGCGCCTTCCACCGTGTGGGCGACGACGTTCTCCCACAGCAGGACGAAGGCCAGCCCCCACCAGACCGCGCGCCGGAACCAGATGCCGGCCGCGACGAAGAGGCCCGCGTATGCGAGGACTCCGAACGAGGCTGCGAGAAACGCCGCGACCGCGACGTCGCCGGATCCCGCAATGAGCGCAGACGCCGCAAGCGGGACCGCTGTGAGCGGCACGACGACGGTGAACGTGGCCAGCTACCGCCGCGGCAGGAAGCTGCCACCGCGCCACGGGCTTCAACCAGACGTAGACGAGCAGGCGGTCGTCGATGAGGTCGCCGATCGCCGAGGTGCCGAGCCAGAGCGTCGCGAACGGGACGAGGACTCCGAGCCCGTACGAGGCGACGGCGTCGACGGCCGCCTGCGGCCGAGTTGTCGTCCAGGCGGGCGAACACCCCGAGCAGGAGGGACAGCGCGCCGAGCGCTGCTATTCCGAGCAGGCGTGTAACCGTGATCTGCGTGCGCAGCAGCAGACGGTAGAGCGCGACGAACGAGACGAGCGTGTCCGGGCGCGCCTGCGCCACGGCCGTCGAGTCGGCCGCGGTCATCGCTGCACCAGGTAGCGGAAGACGCCCTCGAGATCGGCGTCGAGCGGGACCACCTCGAACAGCTGCGCTCCACGGTCGCGCGCAACCGGCGCGAGCGCATGGGACAGCGCGCGGGCGTCTCTCGTGTCGAGCTCGAGCACCTGATCGCCGTCGAGGCGCACGCCGATGGCGTTCCCGGCCTCCAGCAGCGCGCCCGCGAGCTCGCGGGGACGGTCTGTGCGCACCCGGACCCGCATCGGCCGGTCGTCCATCAGCGCCCGCAGCTCACGGAAGTCGCCGGCGGCGGCCAGCCGACCCTGTGACATGACGAGGACCTGCGAGCCGAGCCGCTCCACCTCGCCGAGCACGTGGCTGGAGACGATCACGCAGCGCCCTTCGCTCCCGAGACGGCGGAACAACGCCACCAGGTCCTGCCGCTGGCGCGGATCGAGGCCGGTCAGCGGCTCGTCCAGGATGAGCACGGCTGGGTCGTGGACGATCGCCTGGGCGACCTTCACGCGCTGTCGCATTCCCTTCGAGTAGGTCGGGAGCCGCCGTGTGTCGGACGGGTCGAGATCGACCTGCTCGAGCGCGGCGGTCGCAGCGGCCTCGGGATCTGCGAGCCCGTGCAGCCGTGGCGGAAAGGGCGACGAACTCGCTGGGCGGTCAGCGCTTCGAACACGCTCTCCTGCTGCGGCACGAGGCCGATCAGCCGGGTCACGCCCGTGTCGGCGCGCGGGTCGGCGCCGAGGACGCGCACGGTGCCCTTCGAGGGCCGGGCGAGCCCGCAGAGCATGCGGAACATCGTCGATTTGCCCGGCGCCGTTCGGGCCGAGGAGCGCGGTGACGCCCGGGCCGATGTCGAAGCTGACGTCCGAGACGGCGACGAGCGGCCCGAACCACTTCGAGACCTGGTCGGCGACGACGCGCGGCTCGACGGCGCTCACCGGAAGCCTTCGATCCGCCGGTACCGGAACCAGCAGACGAGAGCCCCCGCAACCACCGCGGCGCCGAGCCCGCCTGCGACGGCCCACGTTGCGAGCGCCTCGACCGGCGCGCCCTCGTCGGGCGCCTCGCCGAAGATCCGGTACGCGAGATCGGCCGCGACGAACGGGAAGCTGAGCAGATCGAGAGCCTCGGGCGCGTCGGCGCTGTCGATCGCAGACCGGACGACGCTGACCGGCACGACGAGCAGCAGGATGACGCTCGACCGCAGCAGCCGCTCGTCGGGTCGTGAAGCTCGAGACCGCCATCGACAGCGCCGCGTAGAGCAGCGCCGTCGCGGTCCCGGCCGCGAGGATCCGAAGCACGAGCAGCGGTGTGTCGCCGGCATTCGGTCCGAAGCCGGCGAGCACGTAGGCCGCGAGCATGAAGAGCAGCGGGCCGACGGTGATCAGGAGCATGACCGCGACGACGCCGAGCGCCTTTGGCGAGGAGATAGCGGTTGCGGTCGAGCGGCCCGGCGAGATAGAGGCCGAGCATTCCCGTGCGCCGGTCCGGGCAGAGCGCCTCGGGAGCGACGAGCGCCGCGAAGAGCGCGAGCGCGCTGCCGATGAAGAACGTGTACTCGCCGTACGAGATCAGCTCGTTGGGACGGATCGACGTCGACGATCGCCGCGACCGCGACCGAGACGAAGGCAGGAAGGAACGCGATCACGAGCGTGATCGCGGGCAGCACCTTGTGTCGCGCGCCGCGCCCCAGCCCGAGCACGCGCCGCATCGTGAAGACCGCCAGCGTGAGGATCGCCCGGGCGGGCCGCTCGCGGGGGCCGTCGTACCTGCGATAGCCGAGGTCGAAGAGCTGAGCGTCCTGTCCGGTCGTCACGTGCCGGCCCCCAGGTAGACGTCCTCGAGCGTCCTGCCGCGCGACCCGAGCCGCCGCAACCCGACGCCGAGGTCGGCGACGGCGTCGCGAACCGCCTCGTGGACGCCGTCCTCGCCGCCGAGCAGGAGCACGTCGCCCTCGACGGTCACGGCGTAGCCGGCGGCGATCAGGATCGACGCCAGCTCGTCGGCGCGACCGTCCACCTCGACCAGGAGCCCCTCCGGGCCCCGGCGGACGTCCGCGAGCGTCCCCGCGTGCACGACCTCGCCGCCCTCGACGATGACGACGCCGTCGCAGATCCGCTCCACCTCTTCGAGGTGGTGGGACGAGACGATGATGTGCATCCCGAACTCGGTGCCGATGCGGCGGATCAGATCGAGCATCTCCGTCCGCTGCATCGGGTCGAGGCCGTCGGTCGGCTCGTCGAGGAGAACGATCTCGGGGTCGTGCGCGATCGCGGAGGCGAGCTTGACGCGCTGCCGCTGGCCGGTGGACATCGTCCCGACCGGACGGAAGCGCTCCTCGCCGAGCCCGACGAGCCAGAGCGCGTCGTTCGCACGCTGCACGGCCGCGCGGTGAGGCAGCAGGTGCATCTCGGCGAGGTGACGGACGAGGTCGGTGGCCGCGAGCTCCGCGGGAAGGTCGTGGTGCTCGGGCGCGTAGCCGATGCGCGCCCTCAGCTCGATCCCGGCCGTCGCGGGATCGTGACCGAGAACGGTCAGCTCGCCGGCGTCGCGGGAGCGGAGCCCGAGGAGGACCGAGATGAAGGTCGTCTTGCCTGCGCCGTTGGAGCCGAGCAGACCGGTGATCCCGGGGCCGATCTCGGCGTCCAGGCCGGCGAGCGCGACGGTGCTGCCGTAGCGCTTCACGACCCCGCGGGCCGAGACGACGCTTGCCGATGCCGGAACGCTCATGCCCGAACGCTATGTGCGACGGCCGCCGGCTGCGCCGCTGCGGACGAGCTCGGGGGTGAGCTCGGCCGGCGAGCCGACGGTCGCGTCGGCGAGCGCGAGCGCATCGGCGGCGGGCGGGTAATGCGCGTTCGGCACGGCCAGCACGCGCATCCCAGCGGCGTGCGCCGCGCGGATCCCGTTCGACGAGTCCTCGACCGCGGCGCAGCGCGCGGGCGTCGACCCCGAGCCGTCGGGCCGCCTCGAGGTAGACGTCAGGAGCCGGCTTGCCGCGCGCGACCTCCTCGGACGAGACGACGGCGGCGAAGAGCTCCGCGATCCCGGCGCCCTCGAGCACGACCTCGATCAGCGGTCGGTTCGACGAGGAGGCGACGCCGAGCGTGAATGCGGCGGCGAGACGGCGGACGGCGTCGACGGCGCCGTCGATCAGCGGCAGCGACTCGCGATAGCGCGCGAGCATCCTGCGAACGACCTCCTCGTTGATCTCCTCCGGCGACTCCGCGAGGCCGATCCGCTCGTGCATGTAGCGCGACCACTCGGGCGAGCTCATGCCCATCATGTCCGTCTGCGCGCCGTCGTGCCACGCACCGCCGCGCTCGTGTGCCAGCTGCTCGCGGACGTCGTCCCACACCTGCTCGCTGTCGACGACGACGCCGTCGAGGTCGAACACGACGGCCTGGATCATGCGGCTCGGTAGTCGCCGCCGACGCGGATCAGCGGCTCGCCCTGTTCGCCCGGCTCGACCCGCTCGACCCGGCCGAGGAAGAGCGTGTGGTCGCCTGCCTCGTGCTCGCCGGCGAGCACGCACTCGAGCCAGCCGAGCGCGCCTCCGAGCAGTGGGCCGCGTGGGCTGTCGCGCTTGTCGATCCCGTGCCAGATCGCGATCGGCGGCACGCCGCGGGCGAAGTGCTGCGCCAGCTCGAGCTGGTTCGCTGCGAGCAGCGAGACGGCGAAGCCGCCCGCGCTGCGCAGCAGCTCGTGCAGCGCGGCCTGATGCGCGATCGAGATGCCCGACCAGCGGCGGCTCCAGCGCCACTGACATCAGCGACGCGACCGTGAGGCCGAGCTGCTCCCCCTCGAGATCGACGCTGACGACGGCGACCCCGGTGGGGTACCGCCGCATCACCTCTCTCAGCTCGTCGCCGCTGGTCACGGCGACGATCCTACGGGCGCCGGCCCGCTAGACCGCGCGGCAGAGCGAGTCGCCGGCGAGGAACTCCTTCTGCATCGCATGCTGCTGCAGGTCGAAGTCCTTGTCGTAGGCGCCGAGCGCTTCGGACGACCAGAAGATGTCCGGCGTCACGCCGGGGCCGATGATCGTGGCGCGATAGCGGGTGCCGTTGCCCTCGGGCCTGGCGCCATGGCGGTAGAAGCCGTAGCAGAACATGCCCGTGTTCTTGTGCATCAGGAAGCTGTTCTCGCGCATCCAGCCCTTCGCGTACGCGGAGTCGAACGTGTCGAGGTAGAGGTTGCGCCCGAACGTGTCGAGCGGCACGCCGGTCGACGTCGACTTCATCCCGTAGACGGGCTTCCCGAGGTAGGTGAACGAGCCGAAGATGTGGTGGTACTTCTTGTAGGCCCAGTTCAGGTTCACGGTCAGCTCGGCGATCGGCCCGCTCCAGTGCGAGAGCCGAAGCTCCCAGACGGCCTGCTTCGGCGTCGCGACGAGGCCGTAGTTGGGCAGCATCCGCTGCCACGCCTGGAGGGCCCAGTAGGAGCCGTCGGAGGCCTTGCAGCCGGCGACGAACCACTCGAGCTTCGGGCCGTCGTAGGCGGTGCAGGTGTTCTTGAACGTCTTCCAGACGTCGCGCTTGTACGTGCCGTAGCCGCCCGAGTAGTCGAGCTTGAACTCGACCTGCTTCCGCGTCGTCGTCGGGCTCGATCGCGTTCACCGCGCCCCAGGCGAGCACGTTCCAGCGCTTGCCGCGCGCGTTGTAGCTGACGAGCGCCTGTCCGTTCGAGGCGACCTTGAGCGTGATCTTGCTCGCGTTCCGGTCGATGATCTCCGACGCGGATGCGGTCGCGGGCACGACGAAGGAGGCGACGACGGCGACGATTGCTACAAGGCGAAAGCGCATCAAAGTGAACCCCGTTCTGGAAGGGAGGGACCTCAGCTCTCTTCCTCGGCAGACGCGGGGGACCGTAGCTCACTCTCACGAGGGATTCGCAAAGCTTTACAACTCGCAAATAGACGAGGGGCGGATCGAATCCGCCCCTCGTCGAAGCGCCGAAATGGGGCGCTAGGTCGTGATCGGCGTGACGCGTTCGCGCGTCAGCGCGTAGCCGAGGCGCGATCATCCCGATGCCGAGGCCGAGGTGGAGCCAGAGATCGGCTCCGACGAGCGGCACCCAGTCGCCTGCACCGATCGCCTGAATCCCGGCGAGCAGGAGGTAGATCGCTCCGCCGCCGATCAGGAAGGTGCGTGCGCCGCTCGCGGTCTTTGCCAGGGCGAGTCCGGCGACGCCGAAGAGACCGTGGACGATGTTGTGCAGGACACTGACCTCGAACAGGCCGAGCACCTCGGCGGTGCCGTTGTCTCCGGCGAACTCGAGGCCGTCGTACAGGTTCGTGGTTATTCCGGGGATGAACCCGGCGATGCCGACGAGCAGGAAGACGACTCCCACGAGTCGAGCCACGTTCTGGACGGGCGTCCGATCCATTGCAACCTCCATGTGGATTGGCCGAGCCGGGATTCTCTCCGGCCCGGAGGTTTCCTGCTTGTTCGCCGGCTCGGCGGGCACGGTTCGCTCGACACGCCGCGGCGCTGTCAGTACGTTGACGAGATGGGCGACGAGAACCGGAAGAAGTCCTTGCACGACGTGCTCCGCGAGCGGCGTGCCGCAAAGCCGCTGCTGAGCGTCAAGGAGCTGCAGGCGCGCGAGGCCGAGCGGCGGCGCGACGAGGTCGAGGCGCTGGCGAGCGAGCGCGTCGAGCGCTGGCGGCAGCAGCAGAAACCCGTCGACGCCGAAGGGAAGCTCGCCCCCTCGGTGTACCGCGCGGTCTTCGCCCGCAGCCGCCCGGCGTACCTCGGCAGCCGGCACTGGTCCCGCCGCGCCCGCGCCCAGCTGGAGCTGACGTCGTTGTGCGAGGTCGAGCGGTGCGGCCGAGCGGTCGACCTGCGCGCCTCCCAGCTCGGGCAGGACGCGATCGGCGAGGAGCAGGCCGGGCGGGATCTGATCACGCTCTGCGAAGGCTGCCTCGGCCGTGCGCTCAAGCGGGAGGAGGAGCTCGGGCGTCCGTGCACGCGCGACGAGCTGCGCGCCCTCGACCCGCAGCGGCCGCTCTACGACCGGGCTGCGATCGCCGCGCTCAAGGCGAAGCACCGCCGGCCGCTGCGCCGTTCCGACCTCGAGCAGCGCCGGTAGAGGCGGCATGCCGACGCCCTTTGTCTTCGGTCTCGTGCTCGCCGGCGGCGAAGGAAAGCGGCTGGCGCCTCTGACGGCCGACCGGGCGAAGCCGGCGGTGCCGTTCGGGGGCAACTACCGCCTGATCGACTTCGCGCTCTCGAACCTCGTCAACGCCGGCTACCTGCGCATCGTCGTGCTCACCCAGTACAAGAGCCACTCGCTCGACCGCCACATCTCGACGACGTGGCGGCTCTCGCCTCTCCTCGGCAACTACGTCACCGCGGTGCCGGCGCAGATGCGCCGCGGCCCGCACTGGTTCGCCGGCTCGGCCGACGCCATCTACCAGAACCTCAACCTGCTCTACGACGAGCGCCCCGACTACGTGTGCGTGTTCGGCGCCGACCACATCTACCGCATGGATCCACGCCAGATGGTCGACCAGCACATCGAGAGCGGCGCGGGCGTCACCGTCGCGGGCATCCGCGTGCCGATCGAGCAGGCGAGCGAGTTCGGCGTCATCGAAGCCGGTGAGGACGGCCGCACGATCAGCGCGTTCCTCGAGAAGCCGACTGAGGTCGCCGGCCTCGCCGACGCGCCGCACCAGGTCTACGCCTCCATGGGCAACTACGTCTTCAGCACGGATCTTCTCGTCGACGCCGTCACCGCAGACGCCGCCGACGGGAGCTCGAACCACGACATCGGCGGCAACCTGATCCCGGCTCTCGTCGCGCGCGGGGAGGCGCAGGTGTACGACTTCACCGCCAACATCGTGCCGGGCGTGACCGAGCGCGAGCACAGCTACTGGCGTGACGTTGGGACGCTGGACGCGTACTACGACGCGCACATGGATCTCATCTCGGTCGACCCCGTCTTCGACCTCTACAACCGCGAGTGGCCGATCCACACCTGGCCGGAGTCCCTGCCGCCGGCCAAGTTCCTCTTCCAGGACGAGGGCCGCACCGGCCACGCGCTCGACTCGATGGTGAGCCCCGGCGTGATCGTCTCCGGCGCGACGGTGCGCCGCTCGATTCTCTCGCCGGGGGTGCACCTGCACTCCTCGAGCGAGGTCGAGGGCTCGATCCTCTTGCACGAGGTGGATGTCGGCCGCGGCGCGGTCGTCCGGAACGCGATCGTCGACAAGAACGTGGTCATCGCCGCGGGGGCACAGGTCGGCGTCGACGCCGAGGCGGACCGCGAACGGTTCGTCGTCTCACCCGGTGGCATCGTCGTGATCGCCAAGGGCGAGACGGTCGACGCCTAGTGCAGGTGGCGCTGCTCACGCGCGAGTACCCGCCCGAGGTCTACGGCGGCGCCGGCGTGCACGTCGAGTACCTCGCGCGCGGGCTTGCCCGGCTCGAGGAGGTGACCGTCCACTGCTGGGGCGCCGATCGCCGTGATGACGGCCCGCCGGCCGTCGGCTACCGGGCATGGGACGTGCTCGACGGGAAGCAGCCGCACCGGGCCGCGCTGCAGGCGGTGTCGATCGACCTCGCGATGGCCGCGGGTGTCGAGGGCGCCGAGGTCGTGCACAGCCACACCTGGTACACGAACTTCGCCGGGCACCTGGCGCGGCTGCTGTACGGAGTCCCGCACGTCGCGACGGTGCACAGCCTCGAGCCGCTGCGCCCGTGGAAGGCCGAGCAGCTCGGTGGCGGCTACGCGCTCTCCTCCTTCTGCGAGCGGACCGCGCTCGAGGCGGCCGACGCGATCATCGCAGTGTCACAGGGCATGCGGCGCGACCTCCTCGCCTGCTATCCGGCGATCGAGCCGGATCGGGTCGAGGTGATCTACAACGGCGTCGACACCGAGGAGTACCGCCCGGATCGAGCGCACCGATGTGCTCGAGCGCTACGGGATCGACCCTGAGCAGCCCTCGGTGGTCTTCGTCGGTCGGATCACGCGCCAGAAGGGCGTCCCGTACCTGCTCGAGGCCGCGCTGGACTTCGAGCACCAGGCCCAGCTCGTGCTCTGCGCCGGCGCTCCCGACACGCCCGAGATCGGCGCCGAGGTGGAGCGGCTCGTCGAGCGCCTGCGCACCGAGCGCGGCAATGTGATCTGGCTCGACCGGATGCTGCCGAAGGCCGAGGTCGTCCAGATCCTCAGCCACGCGACCGTCTTCGCCTGCCCCTCGATCTACGAGCCGCTCGGGATCGTCAACCTCGAGGCGATGGCCTGCGAGGCCGCAGTCGTCGCCACCGCCACCGGCGGCATCGTCGAGGTCGTCGACGACGGCGTCACGGGCCTGCTGGTGCCGTTCGAGCCGCGCCCGGACGGGTCTCAGGAGCCTCAGGATCCCGAGGGCTTCGTCGCCGGCATCGCCGACCGCGTCAACGAGCTCTTGCGCGACCCCGATCGCGCGCAGGCAATGGGTCGCGCCGGACGGCAGCGTGTGATCGACTGCTTCGCGTGGCCCGCGATCGCCGAGCAGGTCTCGGCGCTCTACCGGTCTCTTGCAGGACCTACTCGGAACGGAGGTGCAGGATGAACATTCTCGGCGAGTCCCAGGTACGCGTCGTCACCGCGCAGCAATGGGCGCGCGCGAAGAAGGCGGCGGCATTCTTCCCGGAGCTGGCTCCGCTGTACTGGCGCTTCGCGGCCGAGCGAGGCGTGCGCCCGGAGGTCGCGTACGCGCAAGCCGCCAAGGAAACAGGCTTCGGCCGCTTCGGAGGTGTGATCAATGCGAGCTTCCACAACCCGTGTGGGCTGAAGATCCCGCGTGGCGGCGGCAATTTCGACGCGGACGCTCACCAGCGGTTTCCGACCTGGGCGCAGGGAATCATCGCGCACATCGACCATCTCGCCCTGTACGCCGGTGCACTCAGCTACCCGCGGACCGACACGCCCGACCCGCGCCACGTGGCCTCGTTGCTCGGCAAGGCGAAGACGGTGGAGGCGCTCGGCGGCAAGTGGGCTCCCGCCGCCGACTACGGAAAGGCGCTCGCTGCGCTCGTGACAGGCGATGTCCAAGACCTGAAGCGCGCCGACCTCTCCTAGTACCCCGCGGGCCAGGACGTGCTGCCCGGAACCAGATCGAGCGAGCCACCATCGACGCAGTCCGCTCGCCAGTACTCCGCTCGGCTCGGCGTGTACCACGTCGCGAGGAAGTCGGCTGCGATCTCTCGAGCGAACTCCGGCGTCGCTCCGAAGTGGATCGCCACATGCGCGATGTGCTGGATCGAGTAGCACTCGGCGAGCGACTCGGACTGAATCCCCCTCAGGTGCATCGTCTCGTGCGAAAAGGTGTTCAGCGCGAACAGGGTCTGATTCCAGTCGCTACAGGTGGCATAGACGGGCTCGTCGCCGATCTTGACCGTCACCGTCGTTCGCACGCTGACCTTCTTCCGCACGCGGACCTTCTTGCTCTTTCCGTTGACGCGCTTCTTGACCGTCTTCCACACGTACTTGACGCGGGTCACGACGCGGTCCTCGAAGATGGGTTTCGTTCCCGTCTGGCAGTTCTTCGTCAGCTCCTTGTCCGCGGCGCCCCAGAAACGGTCGGCGTACAGGCAGGCGGCCTCGGAGACGTGCGTGTAGTTGAAGGGCTCCCAGCGGAACGTCGCCACGTTGAACCGCATGAAGACGTAGCCCCACACGCGGTTTGGGTCGAACTTCTGTTGCGCGGCGAGGATGCCCCAATCCGTGTTTCCGTTGCAGATCACCTGCAGATCCGAGCGCTGAGCGACCTGGTTCACCCATTGGGCGGCGAGGCCTTCGAACTCCGAGACCACCGACTGACCGCTCGCCCAGGGCAGCTCGCGATCTTCAGCAGCGCTCGACCCTGCGAACACCGCCCCAGTGATCGACGCAACGAAGACCATGATCAGCCGCCTGCTCACGAGGCGCACTCAAGTTCATGTGGCGGGCCGCCACAACTGGCCAGGCGGATAGCGCGTACGGCCGACCGGGTGGCCGTACGCGCTTACCCGAGTGCCGAGGCGGAGCCGTCGTGGAAGATGACGATGGCGGTTGCGCCCTTGTTGCCGTCGATGTCGACGGCGACTCTGTTGACTCCGTTCGTCATCGCGGAGGCGATGTCGAAGGTGGCGCGGGCGCCGGGCGCGAGCTGTCCGTGCTTGAAGAAGATGCCGTTCACCTTGACGTGGATCCTTCGGAGCCCGGGGTCGGTGCCGTTCTGGAAGCTGACGAAGTGTTGGGCGCGTGGGATGTCCGGGATCTTCTGGTCGTGCGGGAACTCGCCGGGGCGCCCGATCGCGACGAAGGTGAGCTGGCAGGTGACCGCGTTCCCGTTGGCGTCGGTGGCGCGCAGCTCGATGCCGGCGGCGAGGTCGTCGGTGATCTTGGTTGCGCGGACCACGACCGGGTCGGTCGTCCCGTAGGGGAAAACCGGAGCGGGCGTGTTGGCGTTCGTCGACTGGAGCACCTCGACGGATGCGAGCCCGGGGGCGGTGTCGTGGAGCGTGTACTCGATGTAGGCCTTGCCGGCGGCGTCTCTGCCGGTGGCGGTGGCGACGCAGGTGGGGGCGTTCGGGTCCGGGGGCGGCTCGACGGTGATCGTCACCTGGGCGCTGCCGCTGCCGCCGGCGACGTCGACGGCACGGAAGGTGAAGCTGTCCGGCCCGAAATACGCCGGGTGGGGCGTGTAGGTGAAGCCGCCGCCCGGCTGTAGGACGAGCGTGCCGTGGCTGGGGCCGCTGACGACTTCGTAGCTGAGCGTCGCGTCGTCGACGTCTGTGCAGACCAGTGTTCCGGTGTGCTGCCCGTTCGCAGGCACCGAGAACGCGACCGGCGAGCAGACGGGCAGGTCGTTCACCGATGTCACCGTGATCGAGATCGTCCCCGTGTCGGTGCCGCCCCTGCCGTCGTCGACCGTGAACTCGATCGAGTCCGGGCCGTGGTAGTTCGGTGCGGGCGTGTAGACGCCGCTGACGAACGATCCGTGCGCCGGCGGCGTCGTCACCGTAATCGTCAGCGGATCGCCGTCGGGGTCGGTTCCGGCGAGCACGATCGAGACGCTGCCGTCCTCGGGCACCGAGACCGCAGCGTCGGTCGCCACCGGCGGCCGATTGGCTTCCGCGGTGGCGAGGATCGCGGGATTGCCGTTCGCATAGCGAGCGAGGACCGTGGCGGGCTCGGCGCCGCTGACGAGGGCCGCGAATTCGATGTCCTCGTTCGTGTGCGGCAGGGTGACGTTGTCGAGGACGGGGTGGCCGCTGCCGGCTGCTGTGACGGTGAGTGTGGAGCTGTTGCCGGTGAACTGGGAGGCGCCGGCGGTGCCTGCGATCAAGTTGAGGGCGGGCTGTCCGTCGCCGTTGGCGCTCAGGCCTGCGGTGGCGCCTTCGAGCTCGCCGATGTAGCCGCCGCCGTTTGCGGCGGCCCAGAGCACGCTGGAGACGTAGAGGTCGTGGATCTCCTGGTCTGCTCCGACGGCGTCCGCGAAGTCGCCGTTCAGGAGTACCGCGCGATTCGTGAACGCGACCACACGTGCTGCTGCGGCCGCGCTCAGCGTCGCGTTGAACGCTCCGCCCGGGCGCGTGAAGATGAACGCGTCGAAGTCGTCCAGGAACCCGGCCGTCGCCACCTGCGCGTCGGTGACCAGGGTCGCGACGATGCCGGGGGCCTCGTTCAGCTCGTCGTCGGTGGCGTTGTTGCCGAGCACAGCGACGTTCGTCAGTTCTGCGGCGAGGATGGCGGGGTTGTCGTTCTGGGCGTAGCGGGCGAGCACCGTCGCCGCCGCGGCGCCGTTGACGAGGGCGGCGAATTCGATGTCCTCGTTCGTGTGCGGCAGGGTGACGTTGTCGAGGACGGGGTGGCCGCTGCCGGCTGCTGTGATGTTGAGTGTGGAGCTGTTGCCGGTGAACTGGGAGGCGCCGGCGGTGCCTGCGATCAAGTTGAGGGCGGGCTGTCCGTCGCCGTTGGCGCTCAGGCCTGCGGTGGCGCCTTCGAGCTCGCCGATGTAGCCGCCGCCGTTTGCGGCGGCCCAGAGGACGCTGGAGACGTAGAGGTCGTGGATCTCCTGGTCTGCTCCGACGGCGTCGGCGAAGTCGCCGTTCAGCAGCACGGCCCGGCGCGCGAACGCGCGCACCTGAGCCGCCGCGCCGGCGCTCAAGGTCGCGTTGAACGCGCCGCCCGGCCGCGTGAAGATGAACGCGTCGAAGTCCGTCCAGGAACCCGGCCGTCGCCACCTGCGCGTCGGTGACCAGGGTTGCGACGATGCCCGGAGCCTCGTTCAGCTCGTCGTCGGTGGCGTTGTTGCCGAGCACTGCGACCTGCTTGACCTCTGCTGCGAGGATCGCGGGGTTGTCGTTCTGGGCGTAGCGGGCGAGCACTGTCGGGTCGGCCGCACCTGTGACGAGAGCCGCGAACTCGATGTCCTCGTTCGTGTGCGGCAGGGTGACGTTGTCGAGGACGGGGTGGCCGCTGCCGGCGGCGGTGATGTTGAGTGTGGAGCTGTTGCCGGTGAACTGGGAGGCGCCGGCGGTGCCTGCGATCAAGTTGAGGGCGGGCTGTCCGTCGCCGTTGGCGCTCAGGCCTGCGGTGGCGCCTTCGAGCTCGCCGATGTAGCCGCCGCCGTTTGCGGCGGCCCAGAGGACGCTGGAGACGTAGAGGTCGTGGATCTCCTGGTCTGCTCCGACGGCGTCGGAGAAGTCGCCGTTCAGGAGGACGGCGCGGCGCGCGAACGCGCGCACCTGCGCCGCCGCGCCGGCGCTCAGGGTCGCGTTGAACGCGCCGCCCGGCCGCGTGAACAGGAACGCGTCGAAGTCCGCCAGGAACCCGGCCGTCGCCACCTGCGCGTCGGTGACCAGGGTCGCGACGATGCCCGGAGCCTCGTTCAGCTCCTCGTCGCTCGCGTTGTTGCCGAGCACAGCGACGTTCGTCAGCTCTGCGGCGAGGATCGCGGGGTTGTCGTTCTGCGCGTAGCGGGCGAGCACCGTCGCCGCCGCCGCGCCGCTGACGAGGGCGGCGAACTCGATGTCCTCGTCGGTGTGAGGGAGCGCGACATTCTGGAGCACCGGATGGCCGAGACCGGCGTCGGTGACGTTGATTGTCGAGGAGTTACCCGAGAACTGGGATGCGCCGGCGGCACCCGCGATCAAGTTGAGGGCAGGCTGCCCATCCCCGTTCGACGACAGACCGGCGGTCGCGCCTTCGAGCTCGCCGATGTAGCCGCCGCCGTTCTCGGCGGCCCAAAGCACGCTCGAGACGTAGAGGTCGCGGATCTCCTGATTCGTTCCGACGCTGTCGGCGAAGTCGCCGTTCAGGAGCACTGCCCGGCGCGCGAACGCACGCGTCTGTGCCGCCGCGCCCGCGCTCAGCGTCGCGTTGAAGGCGCCGCCCGCCCGCGTGAAGATGAACACGTCGAAGCCGTCGAGGAAACCTGGCGTCGCCACCTCCGCGTCGGTGACGAGGGTGACGGTGTGCCCAGCCGCGACGAGCGCCTCGTCCGTCTGATTGTTGCCCAGCACGGCAACATTGGCTGCCTGTGCCGTGGCCGGCAGCAGAATGCACGCCGCCAGGACGCCGATTACCGTCAGGTACGCCCGCCGCATTTCGCCCTCTCCCGGTAGTTGCGAGGAGAGTACTCCCGTCGTACCGGCGCGAACAACGAGACTTCCGGCTAGGAAAGCAGCCTGGACTGGCTAGCCGTCTTGCTTCTCTTTTCCATCGGCGACCCCGTTGCCGTTCAGGTCGCTGCGCCGCAGGCTGACCTTGCCTCCGGCGTTGAACGCGACCAGAAAGCGCTTCGTCGTCAGCCGGCGCTTGCAGAGGCGATCGACCTCGAGCGTGACCGATCCGATCCCCTGAGGGCCGAAGACCTCGCCCTTGGGCGCGTCGAGGGAGACCGACGCACCGCCGGAGACCTTCCGTGGCCGGCTGCGGAAGCACTTGCCCTCGCAGTCGACGAGCCACTTTCCGCCGGTCGCTCGGCCCGTGCCCTGCTGGACGACGAGGAGACGAACCTTCGCTCGCTTGGAGGCGGTGGACAGCTCGACCTCCAGCTTCCCCTGGCAGCCGCCGTCCCCCTTCGTGCACCCGAGCACCCAGTCCAGGTCGAGGTGCACCTCCTGCGCGGACGAGATGCGGCTGCCGAGCCGAACGTCCAGAGACTCGCAGACGCAGGGCTTCGGCCTTGGCGACGGCGGGGGTGGAGGCGGTGGCGGAGGTGGCGAGGGCGGCCCGCTGGACTGCTTGACGACGTCCGAGCCGACGACGCAGGTCGAGGAGAAGCGAATCTCGCGCGGCCGGTTCGGCGCGAGCCGAGCCTGGGTCGTGAACTGGATCGCGAGCGAGGCGCCCGGGGCAAGGCCCGGCGGCTGCTTCGTGGCGTGCACCACCCAACGGCCCTGAGCGTCTCCCGGCAGCGGCAGCGCCCGGATTGTCCATCCCGCGGGCCCGGTGGCTCCCGTCGCCACCTCGCCCGGGAGCAAGATCAGCCCCATGCACCTGAGCGCCTCGTCCCCGCCGGCCGTCCACGTGAGCGTGTACGCGATTCCGGAGCCGGTGATCACCGCGGTGGCGTCGGCAGCCGAGCTCGCGCCCGTCGCGAACGGCACGAGCGCAAGTCCGCCGCCGCACAGCAGCACCGCCATCGCCAGTCGCAGACGTCGGATCATCGCCGCTCTCCCTAGCCGCAGAGCCTTACTCGCAACGATAGACCCGAAACCGGGCCACTTCAATGCCGGTCACGCGTCGACGGTGAAAGCGGCGGGGGTGGGATTTGAACCCACGGGACGCTTGCACGCCCAACAGTTTTCAAGACTGCCCGATTCGACCGCTCTCGCACCCCGCCGGGCTGGGAGCCTACCGCCCAGTTAGTGTTGGCCTGTGGGAGGGCACACGCGGATTGATCGACAGATGGCAGTGGCCGGCACGCCCTTCGCTGCCCGGCGATCCGAGCAGCTGGCCGCCCTGCAACAGACGCACTTCTGGTTCCGCGGGCGGCAGCGTCTGGTCGACGTGCTGCTGCGGGACGAACTGCGCGAGCCGCAGCGTGTGCTCGACGTCGGCTGTGGAGCAGGAGGGACCTCGCGCTGGCTGCTTGACCAAGGTCACGACGCGTGCGGGGTCGACTCCTCGCCCGCCTCGCTCGAGCATGCGGCCGACCTCGTTCCGGCGTCGTTGCTCTACCGAGCCGACGCGGACTCAGTTCCCTTCCCGGACGGCAGCTTCGACGGCGTCCTGCTGCTGGACGTGCTGGAGCACGTGGACGACGCCGCGGCGCTCGCGGAGGCACGGCGTGTCGTCCGGCCGGGTGGATGGGTGCTCGTCTCGGTGCCCGCGTTCCCGTCGCTGTGGAGCTTCCGGGACGTCGACGCCGGGCACCTACGGCGGTACTCGCGTCGAGGGCTCGAGGACGTCGTGCGCCGATCTGGACTCGTCATCGAGCGCAGCACCTACTATCAATGGGCTCTGTTTCCGATCCTCGCACTGGCGCGTCTGGCGGTGCGCGGGCGGCGGCTGCGCGACGCCGAGGAGCGGGTGCCACGGTTCCTCAACGCACTGCTCACGGTTGTGAATGGCGTCGAGGCACGCGCTGCCCGCCGGATCGATCTCCCGTGGGGCTCGTCCCTCTTCGTGCGGGCACGGTCGCCCGGATGAGTGCAGGGTTCGAGTTGCTGCTCTTCGCCGTCGAGCCGGCAGTCGTGCGCGAGGCCGCCTCGGCGGACATCGACGGGATCGTGGTCGACTGGGAGCGGCAGGGCAAGTGGGAGCGCCAGTTCGGTGTCGACACCGAGATCAACGAGCAGACCGTCGGCGATCTGGTCCGCGTGCGGGAGACGACGCCGTGTCCGGTCATCTGCCGAGTGAACCCGTATCACGGAGGCAGCGCGGAGGAGGTCGAATCAGCTTTGAGCGGCGGCGCCGACGAGATCCTCGTGCCCATGGTCCGGTCCCCGCACGAGGTCGAGATCATGTTGCAGCTCGCAGACTGTCGCTGCGGCGTCGGCATCCTTGTCGAGACTGCCGAGGCCGTCGCGGTGTCGTCCACGCTCGCGCGACTTCCGATCTCGCGCGCCTACCTGGGGCTCAACGATCTCGCGATCGACCGGGGCAGTACCTCGATCTTCGATGCCCTCTTGGACGGAACGGTCGAGCGGGTCCGCGCCGAGTTCGACGTGCCGTTCGGCTTCGGCGGGTTGACGCTTCCCGATCGCGGCTCGCCCGTGCCGTGTCGCCAGCTGATCGCGGAGATGGTGCGCCTGGACTGCTCGTTCAGCTTCCTGCGGCGCTCGTTCCGGCGCGATGTCGCCTGCGATGAAGTCGGTGCGGCGATCGCGCACATCCGAGACGCGATCAACGCAGCGCGCGCCAGGTCGCCCAACGCGATCGCAGCGGACCGGGTTGCGCTGATGCGCGTGGTCGAGCGCATTCGCGCACCGGAGGTCGACGGCGACGTGGTTGCGGTTGCCTGAGCTCGGCGGTGCGCGGGTGCTCGTCACCGGCGCCACCGGCCTGATCGGCACGAGCCTCGTTCAGCGCCTGGTCGCGCTCGGCTCGGAGGTCGGCGCGGTCGTGCGCCCGGGCACGGCCGCCGAGCGACCGGCCGGCACCCGAGTCAACCTGCTGACCGCCGATCTGCGCGACACGCTCGCCACAGAGTCCGCCGTACGCGGCTTCCAGCCCACGTGCATCGTCTCGGCGGCGATGCCGACCGGCCACGCCCGCTCGGCCGAAGAGCGGCAGGCGACGCTCGAGGTCGGGCTGCTTGGGACGGCCTTGCTCCTCGACCTCGCCGTCGAGACCGGCGTCCGTAGGTTCGTCCAGGTCGGCAGCTCGCTCGAGTACGGACCTCGCGACCGTCCCTTACGGGAAGACGACCCACTCGAGCCGACTACGTTTCGAGGAGCGGTCAAGGCAGCGGCGTCGGTGCTCTGCTTGCAGCGTGCGCGCGCCGGCGATCTTTCCGCAGTCGTCGTCCGGCCCTTCTCGGTCTACGGTCCGGCGGAGCGCAACGGCCGGCTCGTCCCCGCTGCGCTGCGTGCCTCGCTCGAGGGTGGTGCCCTGGCGCTCACGGCGGCGGACTGCGTCCACGACTTCGTCTTCGTCGACGACGTCGTCGACGGAATTGTCTCGGCGCTCACCGCAGACGACGAGCTCAGCGGACGCGTAATTAACCTCGGCACGGGAGTCGAGACAGCGAACACGGAGCTGGTTCGGATTGTCGAGCGCGTCACCGGGCGGCCTGTCGCACTCGCGGCGGAGCCCTTTCCGGCAAGTCCAGCGGATGCGGAACATTGGTCGGCCGACCCGTCCGTCGCGCGAGCCCTCCTCGGCTGGACGGCGCGGACGGATCTTCCAAGCGGGCTAGAAGCCACCAAGCGGTGGGTTCAGGAGCGCGATCGGTGAGCGCGAGTGCTCCCGAGCTCAGCGTCGTGGTGCCGGTTTACCGGAACCGGCAGTCGCTGGCCGAGCTCACCGCGAGAGTCCGGTCGGCGCTGGCGCCAGTCTGCTCCTACGAGCTAGTGCTCGTCGACGACGCCTGCCCGGACGGATCAGGCGAGCTGATCGACAAGCTGGCCGAGGGCGACGAGGCGATCGTGCCTCTGCACCTTCCGGCCAACCGCGGGCAGCATCGCGCCGTGCTCGCTGGGCTCGCGGCCGCCGCAGGCGCCTACTGCGTGATCATGGACGCCGACCTCCAGGATCCCCCCGAAGAGCTGCCGGTGTTGCTCGACCGGGCGTCCGCGGGCGACGTCGACGCCGTGTTCGCCGGGCGCACCGGCCGGTACGAGTCCAGGTGGCGGCTGCTCACGGGCAGGGCTTACCGGCGGTTGCTCTCCGCACTGCTCCCGCTACCTCGCGACGGCGGCGTCTTCGTACTCCTGTCGCGCGAAGCGGTCGAGCGGGTGCTCGCCCTCCGCGGTCCTGCTCCTGCGATCGTGGCGATGATCGGCTGCACCGGTGTGCGAGCGGTCTCCGTTCAGGTCGAGCGCGCGCCACGCACAGCGAAGTCTCCGTCTGCGTACACGGAGATGATGAGGGTCGTGTCGGCGTTTCGCGCGCTCCGCTGGGCCTGGCTCTACCGCCGTCGTACCACGCCGGCGCCAACCAGCCATAACCGCGCCCAGCGCGCCTACTTCGAGGAGCGCCCGAAGCCGCGGATGGTGCCCGTCGACTCGCCGTACCTGCAGCGACACGTCGACGAGCTGATTGCGCGTGTCGAGCTCGAGCCGGGAGCGCGGGTGCTGGACGTCGGCTGCGGGATGGGTCGGTACACGATCCCGCTCGCGGACAGGGGCTTCGCGGTCGAAGGGCTCGACCTCTCTCCGGTGCTGCTCGAGGCGCTGCTGGCCTACGACGGCGGGCGGGATCGGATCCCCGTGCACGCCGTCGACGTCGCCGATCCCCCCGAGGAGCTGAACGGACGCTTCGATGCAATCATCGGGTTCTTCGCGCTGCACCACGTCCACGATCTCGAAGCCTGCTTCCGGGGGATGTTGCGGCTCGTCAAGCCGGGCGGCAACATCGCGTTCCTCGAGCCGAACCCACTCAATCCTCTCTACTACGTCCAGATCACGCTCACGCCCGGCATGAGCTGGCAGGGCGACGGCGGCATCGTCCGAATGCGACCGCGCAGAGTGTTCGGGGCGATGCGGGCGGCGGGGTTGACACCCCAGGCAGTCAGCCGCTTCGGATTCCTGCCGCCGTTCGCCGCCAACACGCGCGCAGGCGCGGCCGCGGAACGCTGGCTCGAGCGGGTGCGACTCTGGCGGGTTGCGCTCCCGTTCCAAGTGTTCGTCGCACGCGCGCCCGACGGCCGGCGGTGAGCCTCCTGCGGCGCGCGGGCGCCGTCCTCCTGCTGAGCGCAGTGTCGCTCTACCTCACGGCCGGCAGAGGCGTCAGCCCGGGCGACGAGAGCTGGTTCCTAGTGGTCGCGAAACGCGTCGCCGATGGCGACGAACTCTACAGCGAGGTCTTCTATTCGCCGCTCCCACTGGCTGTCTACCTGACCGCGGCACCGGTCGCGTTGCTCGGAGACCACATCGCGATCGTCGAGGTCCTGATCGCGCTCACCTGGGCGTGCACCGCGCTCGTCGTCGTCGCGCACGCCCGTCGTGTGACCGGGAGCCGGGCTGTCGCTGCGCTCACACTGATGGCACTCGTCGTCGTTGCGCCGCCACAGCGCAACTCCCTCTACACCCCGCTCGCCATGCTTCTCCTGCTCGTCTGCATGCTGCTCGTAACGCGGCTCGTCGAAGCCGGGGGGATCCGGCCCGCGCTCCTCGCCGGAGCCGTTGCCGGGCTCTCGTTCGCCTCGAAGCAGACCGTCGGAGCGGGCGCACTCGCTGCGCTGCTCGTGTGCCTCGCGTTCGCACCGCGCACGTGGAGGACGCGCGCCGTCGCGGCGGCGGCCGGCGGGTTCGCGGCCGTCTCGGCGGCGGTCGCGCTCCTGCTTGCGCTCGTGGGCGTGCTTGGCGACGCCGTCCGAACGGGCTTCACCAGCAAAGGCGAATACCTGACACACGGATCGCTGTCGTACCCGACGGCGCTGTCTGACGCAGTTCGGTTCCTCCCTTCCGAGCCTGCGGCCGCGTTCGACACCCTGCCGCTCCTGCTGGCCCCGGCAGTCGCTGCGCTGCTCGTCGCCGCCGCCGGCCGGCGCGCGCTCTCGGCGACGGTTCTCGTCCCCGCGGCCTTCGCGATCGCCGCTCTCGCGGCGACGTACCCCCGCGTCGGGGCGACCCATCTCGGCTGGGCGAACCCCGCGGTGATCGCTTGCGCGATCGCGGCGGTCGGCCCGTTCCTTCGCCCCCGGCGTCGCCTCGCCGTCGCGGCCGCGCCGCTCGCGGTCGGCTGCGCGATAGCCGCATTGATCGCTCCCTGGTCCTGGGCAAACGGGCAAGTCGTCTTCTCGTCCCTCCCGGGCTTCGAGGGAGTGCTGGTCGAACGCACAACCGAGGAAGAGGCCGAGCCGTTGGTGCAGGCCGTCCGTCCGGGTGAGCCGATCTTCTTTGTCACCGAGCGCGCAGGATTCTTCTATCTCGTCACGGGCGCGCGCGACCCGACGCCGTACGACGTGCCCGCGACGTCGAACATCGGACCGCGAGAGGTCGCCTCCATCGCGGCAGAGGTGCGAAGTGGGACGGTCAGCCGAGCCTGCTTCGGCGGACCGCGAGCTTACCGCGACAACCCCTCGCTGCGGCCGTTCGCCCTGGAGCGAGTTCTGCGGCAGGAGTTGCGGCCGATCGCCGACCTGGGAGTCTGTGTCCTCTACGGCTGACCCGCTAGAGCCGCGGGTCGACCGGCTCGCTCTCGAGCGCCAGCACGCCGAAGCAGCACTCGTGCACTCGCCGGAGCGGTTCCTCGCGGACGAACCGCTCGAGCGCCTCGACGCCGAGAGCAAACTCGCGCGAGGCGAGCGAGCGCTTGCGGCCGAGGCTGCGCTTCCGCAGGCGGTCGAGGTTCTGCGGCTCGGCGTACTCCGGCCCGTAGATGATGCGTAGGTACTCACGCCCGCGGACCTTCAGGGCGGGCTGGGCGACGCCGCGCCGCCCGCCGACGATGAAGTCCATCGGCTTGACGACCATGCCCTCGCCGCCGGCCGCCGTCAGCTCGTTCCACCACTGCGTCGCGTGCTGCTCGGCGGCAGGGTCGGTGGTGTCGACGACGACGTTGGCGGTCATCCGGATCAACTCCTCGTCCTCGGCCGCGAGCTTCGCGATCTGCTCCATGTGCCAGGAGTGGGGCTTGTCGACGTGGACGGCGCTCTCGCTCGCAAGCAGGTGGAAGGGCGCGAGCTTCAGGTCGCCGACCGCGGCGACGGGCCAGCAGTAGCGCCGGTAGGCGTCGACGTAGAGGGAGACGTCGTCCAGTCGCGCCTGGAACGTCGCAGCGAGCTGGGCGGTTCCGTCGCGAGCGGCTGCCTGCTCGAGCACGTGGACCGTCTCCGCGAGCGCGGCCGTGCCGGCCGCGCCGACGGCCGCGTACTGCTCCCGCAGCAGCCCCTGCGCCTTCGCCGACCACGGCATCAGCTCGCAGTCGAGCAGCAGCCAGTCTGTGGCGAGCTCGTCGAAGAGCCCTGACCGGTCGGTGGCGGCGCGGACGCGCTCGAGGAACACGCCCTCGAGCTCAGCGTCGTCGAAGAAGCGGCGGCCGGTGCGGGTGTAGCAGGCGCCGAAGCCCTCGCCGACGACGCCGAAGCGGCGCCGCGCAACGTCCTCGTCGCGACAGACGATCACGATCGCGCGCGATCCCATGTGCTTCTCCTCGCAGATCACCTGCGCGACGCCCTCGTGGCGGTAGTGCGCGAACGCCTCGGCCGGGTGCTCGAGCAGCCCCGCCTCGCTGCTCGTCTCAGAGGGCGAGACAGCGGGCGGCAGGTAGACGAGCCACTTCGGGTTGACCGCGAACCGGCCCATCACCTCGAGCGCGGCGATCGCGTTCTCTTCGCGGATCGTGATCTTGTGGGAGAGGCGCGTCGAGATCAGGCGCTTGCCTAGCACGTCCTCGATGTCGAGCAGCTCGTCCTCGCGCTGCTGGCTCGTCAGCAGCTCGGGCAGCTCCTCCTCGACCAGGAACGGCTTCGCCGGTTCCGCGTAGACGGCGTGCGACGCAACCGACACGAGCTCCTGCTCCGGGTAGCGGAGCGCGGTCAGGCGGCCGCCGAAGACGCAGCCGGTGTCGATGTTGATCGTGCGATTGAGCCACTCGGGCTCGGGCACCGGGGTGTGGCCGTAGACGACCATCCGGGAGCCGCGGTACTCGGCAGCCCAGTTCCAGCGGACCGGCAGCCCGAACTCGTCCGTCTCACCCGTCGTCTCGCCGTAGAGAGCGAAGTCCCGCACCTTGCCGGAGCCGCGGCCCTGCATCCCCTCCTTCATTCCGGCATGCGCGACGACGAGCTCGCCGCCGTCGAAGACGTAGTGGCTCACCAGCCCGTCGAGGAAGCGGACCGCCTCGTCGCGTGCCGCCTGGCGGCGGTCCTCCGGGAGCGCGTCGAGCTCCGCGAGGCTGCGGTCCAGCCCGTGCGTGATCTGCACATCGCGGCCGCGGAGCGCGCGCACGAACTTCATGTCGTGGTTCCCCGGCACGGCGTGCGCCGAGCCGTGCGCGACCATGTTCCGCGCGATTCGCAGACTGTCGAGGATGCGCGGCCCGCGGTCGACGAGGTCGCCGACGAAGACCGCCGTCCGCCCCTCGGGATGCGCGTAGACGGGACCGCCGTCCGGGAACTCGCCCTCGCGCTCCTCGACGACCTCGTAGCCGAGCAGCGCCAGCAGCTGCTCGAGCTCGGTGGCGCAGCCGTGCACGTCGCCGATGACATCGAACGGGCCGTGCTCGGCCTCCTTGTTGTTCCAGAGCGGGACGCGCTCGATCGCGGCGGCCTCGACCGCCTCGGGCGAGTCGAGGACGTGGACCTGCCGGAAGCCTTCGCGCTTGAGCCCACGCAGCCCGCGCTTGAGCTGCCGCTGCTGGTTGCGGATCACGTGTGGGCCGAAGTCGCGGTCCGGGCGGTCGCGGTTTCGGTCCTGGCACAGGCGCTCGGAGAGGTCGAAGACGATCGCTACCGGAAGGAAGTGGTACTGCCGTGCGAGGCTGATGAGGGGGCGGCGGGCCTCCGGCTGGACGTTCGTCGCGTCGACGACCGTGAGCCGGCCGCGGGCCATCCGCTTGGCGGCGATGTAGTGCAGCAGGTCGAACGCGTCGCCGGTCGCGTCCTGCGCGTTCTCGTCGTCGGAGACGAGCCCCCGGCAGAAGTCGGACGAGATCACCTCGGTGGGGAGGAAGTGCGTGCGTGCGAACGTCGACTTGCCGGAGCCGGAGGCGCCGACCAGCAGGACGAGCGAGAGCTCGGGGATCTCGAGCGCGCGGCTCATGCGACGTCGAACACCGCCATCTGGGTCGGCGCGCCGAGCTCGGGATCCTCCGGCCCGACCGGCAGGAAGCGCACGCGGTACTGGTTGTCCGCGGCGACGCGTCCGGACCACGCCTCGAACTCCGCGCGCGTCCACTCGAAGCGGTGATCCCGGTGGCGGAGCTCTCCCGCAGGAAGCCCTTCGAACTTGGCGTTGTACTCGCGGTTCGGGGTCGTCACGACCACGGTCGTAGGCCGTGCGTGCCCGAAGACGACCCGCTCGAAGCTGCGCAGGCGCGGCTCGTCGAGATGCTCGATCACCTCGACGACGGCTGCCGCGTCGAAGCCGGCGAGCCGCTTGTCGCGATACGTCAGCGCGGTCTGGAACAGCTCCACCCGGTCGCGCTGCCGCGGCGCCAGCTGGTCGAGCCGGAGGCGGCTCTTCGCGATCTCGAGCGACCTGTAGGAGATGTCGACACCGACGAGCTGCTCGAACGACTGCTCCTCCATCAGCGCGCGGAGGAGCTTGCCGCTCCCGCAGCCGAGGTCGAGCACCCGCTTCGCGCCGCTCGCCCGGATCGCGGCGGCGACAGCGCCGTGCCGCTGCTCGTTCAGGCGGAGCGGCTTCTCGACCGCCTCCTCCTCGGCCTCCTGCTGCTCGGCGTCCTCGTCGACGGCCGGATCCTCGTCCGCCAGGAGCTGCTCGAGCGCCGCGCGCGCAAGCGGCCGCTGGTACTTGAGGTAGCGGTTCACGATCAGCTCCCGGTCGGGATGGTTCGGCAGCCAGCCCTCGCCGCGGGCGAGCAGCTTCGCCACCTCGTCGTCGCCGACCCAGTAGTGCTTCTGCGCGTCGAGCACCGGGATCAGCACGTAGAGGTGCGTGAGCAGGTCGCGGAGCCGCACCTCCCCGCGCAGATGGAGGGTGTGGTACCGGCTCGCGCCCCACTCGGGGAAGAGCTCGTCGAGCGGGTGCTGGACGCCGTCCAGTTCGTAGCCGAGCGGCTCGAACAGCCGCCGTGCGAGATCTTCGCCACCGGAGACCGGCAGGACGGCGAGACGCGCCTCGAGCGGTAGCGCCTGCTCGGGGAGCTCCGGCCGCGGGTTGCACGTCCCGGCCATCGCCGTGCTGAACACACGCGCGAGCGCCACGCTCATGAACGAGGAGGCGACGTAGGGCCGGTCGTTCACGTACTGGTCGAGCCGTGAAAAGCGCATGCCGCCCCGGATCAGGCCGACCGGATCGACGTCGAGCAACAGCGCAGCCGTGCAGCGCTCGTCGCTCACCTCCGGGTAGAACACGTGCGCCGTCCCGAACGCCAGCTCGAACTGCTGCACCCGGTCGGGGTGCTTGTGCAGCAGGTAGCCAAGATCCGTTGCGGGCGGACGAGTGAGTGTCAGCGTCAGCAGCACGAGCCGAACAGTACTTCCGGCCACGTTCGGCCAAAGCGCACGTCCACGCGGCGTAACCCACTCGGGGGATAGGCAACGGCGCCGGAAAGCCGATTCTTCTCTCGATCGACGCTTGCAGTACCCAATGAAGGAGACGGTGTCTTGATTCCGGATGCAACGGGGAACTACCTGCCCCGTCTCGACCATTCGTTCTTCCACGACGAGATGCGCCCGCACCTCGGCGCAGTCCTGCTCAAGAGCCGGCTGCTGCAGCCCGAGCAGCTCGACGACGCGTTGAGCCAGCAGGCGGGCAGTGGACAGCGGCTGGGCGAGATCCTGATCGAGCGCGGCTGGCTCTTCCCCCAAGATCTTGCGCGCGGCCTCGCAACGCAGTACGGGATCGACTACGTCAACATCCAGCACGTCTCGGTCGACCTGCGGGCTGCTGCCTGTCTCGACTCCGAGGTCGGGCTGCGGCTCTCCGCGGTGCCGGTCCGCTTCCGTGGCGAGGGCGATCTGCTCGTCGCGGTCGCCGATCCCACGAGCGACGCTCTCGCCGAGGTGCAGGCCGCGATCAGCCATCCGGTCGTGTTCGCCGTCACCGAGCTGGCGGACATCCAGCAGGCGTGGCGCATGATCCTGCTCGGCCGTCAGCCGTAGCAAGACCTCTACTCGAGGCGTGTAGCGTCTCGCCATGGGTCTCCTCGTCCAGAAGTTCGGCGGCACGTCCGTCGGCGGACCGGAGCGGCTGAAGGCAGTTGCGCTGCGACTCGTCGCCGCACACGACGCGGGGAACGACGTCGTCGGCGTCCTCTCGGCGATGGGCGCGGCGACCGACGACCTCGTCGAGCTGGCCCACCAGATCTCGCCGGTTCCGCATCCGCGCGAGCTCGACATGCTCCTTTCGGTCGGGGAGCGCATCTCGTGCGCGCTCGCCGCAATGGCGATCCACGACCTCGGCCACACCGCGATCTCGCTGACCGGCTCGCAGGCGGGTGTCGTGACCGACACCGACCACACGCGTGCGAAGGTGCTCGAGATCCGCCCGCGGCGGATCCACGAAGCGCTGGCGGAGGGCGCCATCGTGCTCGTCGCCGGCTTCCAGGGCGTCTCGACCGCGCAGGAGGTGACCACGCTCGGCCGGGGCGGCTCGGACGCAACCGCCGTCGCGCTCGCTTCCGCGCTCGGTGCCGACGCGTGCGAGATCTACACCGACGTCGAAGGCGTGTTCACGGCCGACCCGCGCCTCGTTCCCCAGGCCCGCAAGCTCGACGCCGTCTCCTACGAGGAGATGCTCGAGCTGGCCGCATCCGGCGCGAAGGTGCTGATGCTGCGCTCGGTCGAGTTCGCCCGTAACCATGGAGTCCGCATCCACGTCCGCTCCTCGCTCTCGGAGAACGAGGGAACGTGGGTCGTCAGTCAGGAGGAGTTGATGGAGCAGCCGATCATCTCGGGGATCGCGCACGACACGACTGAGGCGGAGGTGACGATCCGCGGCGTGCCCGACCGGCCCGGCATCGCCGCCCGCGTCTTCCGCACGCTCGCCGACGTGGGCGTCAACGTGGACATGATCGTCCAGAACGTCTCGGCGGAAGGGCACACGGACATCTCGTTCACGCTGCCGAAGTCGGACATGCGCCGCGCCGAGGAGGTGCTCGAGCCGCTCGCGGCCGAGATCGGCGCCCGCGGCCTCGCGCACGATCCCGAGATCGCCAAGATCTCGCTCGTCGGCGCCGGCATGCGGACGCACCCGGGCGTCGCCGCGGACATGTTCGACGCACTCGCGGAGGCCGGGATCAACATCGGGATCATCTCGACCTCGGCCGTGCGGATCTCCTGCGTCGTTCCAGCCGCCGAGGTCGAGCGCGCCGTCCAGGTCGTGCACGAGCGCTTCAAGCTGCACGAGCCGGTCGTGACGGCCGAGACCGCCTAGCGTTCACGTCGGACCCGGCTGGCGCGCTGGGGCTTCCGTTGGGGCCTGCGTCTGTGCGATGTTGAGTCACGCGTATGAGAGCAGGCGCGCTATCAGAGCCGCTCGTAGGACGGGAGCGGGAGCTCGCGGAGATTCACCTGTTCGTCGAACGCAGAGTCGAAGCCCCGGCAGTGCTCGTGCTCGAGGGCGAGCCCGGGATTGGAAAGACAAAGCTCTGGTGTGCGGGCGTCGATGCTGCGCTCGGGCGAGGATGCCTCGTCTTGCAGGCCCAGCCCGCCGAGGCCGAGCGCGACCTCTCCTTCTCCGCGCTGGGCGATCTGCTCGAGCCGGTTCTTCACCGGCTCGGCGCTCTGCTGCCGCCTCGGCGGCGTGCTCTACAGGTTGCTTTGTTGCTCGATTCGGATGCGCAGGCGGCACCGGACGCGCGGGCCGTCGCGCTCGCAACGCTCGACCTGCTGCGGCTGCTCGCCGACGGGCAGCCGGTGCTCATCGCGCTCGACGACATCCAATGGATCGATCCACCCTCGAGGCACGCGCTGGAGTATGCGCTCCGCCGCCTCGACGGCGAGCCAATCGCCTTCCTGGGTGCACGTCGCCCGGGCGCCGACGAGTCCGTGCTCGGCGGGCACGGGGAGCGCCTCGTCGTCGGCCCGCTGTCGCTCGGCGCGCTGCACGAGCTGATCCGCGGCCGGCCCGGGACGAGGATGACGCGTCCGACGCTCGTGCGCATCCACGAGACGTCCGGCGGGAATCCGTTCTTCGCGCTCGAGCTCGCTCGTGCGCTCGAAGGCCATGAGCTCAGCCCGGGGGAACCGCTGCCGGTTCCGGCAACACTCGCGGGACTGACGGTGTCCCGGTTCGAGTTACTCGATCCGGACGTCCGGGAGGTCCTGCTCTTCGTCGCCGCGCTCGCGCACCCGACGCTGGACGCGGTAACGGCAGCGGCAGGCGATCACGCCGCCTCGGCGCTCGAGGTCGCGGCCGCCGCGGGCTTGATAGAGGCCGACGGTCGCCGATTGCAGTTCACTCACCCGCTCCTCGCTTCGGTTCATTACGGCGCGTGCTCCTCGGACGATCGGGCTCGAGTTCATCGTCGGCTGGCGGAGGTCGTGACGGAGGCCGAGGAGCGGGCGCGTCACCTCGGTGCGGCAACGACGGAGCCGGCTGCGGATGTCGCCAGAGCGCTCGACGAGGGCGCCGTCGCGGCCCGCGGGCGCGGAGCGGCTGCGGCTGCAGCGGAACTCGCCGAGGTCGCCGTTCGGTTGACGCCGCCGACGGACTCGGCGTCGGCGCTGCGGCGCGTGCGCGACGCGGCCGACCACCACTTCGCGGCCGGATCGACCTCGCGTGCACGGTCGCTGCTCGAGCAGGCGCTCGCCGATGCCCCACGGGGTCCAGCGCGCGCGCGCGTCGCCCTTCAGCTCGCGTCGCAGCTCGACTCCCAGGATCTCGTGGCCGAGCGTCCGCTGCTGGCGCGGGCGCTGCACGAGGCCGAGGGGGACGCCCTCCTCAGGGCCGAGATTCACAAGGGCATCGCGTTCTACTTCAGCGTCGACATCCGCGAGTCGCGGCGTCACGCCCACCTCGCGCTTCGCCTTGCAGAGCGAGCCGGCGACCCGCAGCTGATCGCTGAGACGCTCGCAATGGCGTTCGAACGCGACTTCTGGGCCGGTGCAGGGATCGACCACGCGCTGATCGGCCGCGGGATCGCCCTCGAGGAGCGGTCGCCGCGGCTCGCTCTCGTGACGCGACCGAGCTCCCAATACGCGTTCGCGCTCAAGTGGTCCGGCGACCTCGACCGGGCAGCGCCGCTCTGGGAACGACTTCGTGCGCTCGGTCGCGCGGAAGGAGATCTCGACGTGATGCACATCCTGTTCTTCAGCACCTTCCACGAGCTGATCGCGGAGAACTGGGAGCAGGCGTCCCGGTTTGCCGACGAGGCGTGGACGCTCGCCGTCGAGGCCGAGCGCGACGTCGAGATCGCCCTGTACTTGTGGAGCCGCGCCGTCGTCGCCGCATACCGCGGCCAGGCGGAGCGAGCACGCTCCGATGCGGCTGAGGCGCACCGGCTCGCCGCGGCAGTCGGCGTCCCCGACCTCCTTTTCTCGGGGCTCTCGCTCGGGGTGCTCGGCCTGTCGCTCGGTGACCACGAGTCGGCCCTCGCGCGCCTACGGCCCGCGACGGAGGAGAAGCTGTCGACCGGAGTGCAGGAGCCGTGCCTCTTGCTCGGCTTTCCGGAGCACGTCGAGGCGGCGGTCGCGTGCGGTGAACTTGACGAGGCGAGTGCGTTGCTGGACTTCGTCGAGACGCACGCGCGTCGGCTCGATCGCCCCTGGGCGCTTGCCTGCTGCGCCCGCGGGCGGGCGCTTCTCGCGACCGCCCGACGCGACTCCGCCGCGGCCGACGCGGCCTTCGCCTTGGCGTACGAGCAACATGCCCGCCGCCCGCAGCAGTTGCCGACGTACGAGCTCGCGCGGACGCTGCTCGTGCACGGCTCGATCCTGCGGCGGCGCCAGCAGAAGCGGCAGGCAAGGGAGGCCCTCGATCGGTCAATCGCGATCTTCGAGCGGCTCGGCGCACGCATCTACGCGGAGCACGCCCGGTCGGAGCTCGCGCGCATCGGCGGCTGGCCGGCCGCGGCCGCCGGCGATCTCTCCGAGACAGAGCGGCGAATCGCCGACCTCGTCGCGCAGGGCCGCTCGAACAAGGACGTTGCGGCAGCGCTGTCGCTGAGCCCGAAGACCGTCGAGTGGAACCTCACGAAGGTGTACGCAAAGCTCGGCATCCGCTCGCGGGCCGAGCTCGCAAGTCGCCGTCGGTGAAGCAAGTCCGGGGATCTCCCCGGTTGATCGCCCTCCCCCGGCGCCCCTAGCGTCGACTCGACCACGAGTAAGGGAGGAAGCACATGAGGCTGATGTTGGTTCTGGTACCGGCGGTTGCGGGTGCTGTGCTCGCGGTGGGAACGCCCGCCGCGCAGGCGGACCGCTCGAAGCCGATCGTCGTCACGTTCGAGAAGCATCTCGTTGACCCGGAGAACCTCGTGTTCGCGGGGACGTCGGGCGGAAAGGCCAAAGGGGACCTCATGTCGAGGATGGTCCCCGGCTCGCTGACGATCGACGGCGCGATCTGGCACTTCGCCTTCGAGTGGACCGTGAATGGGAAGTCACCGCACAAGTCGTTCGTCGCAAGGACGTCGGGAACATTCGACACGACGACGGGCCGCGTCGTGATGGAAGGGAGCGTGATCGACGGCTGGCTCGAGGGCGCACCGGTCCACGAGCAGGGGCAGTTGATCGACCCGGCGACATTCACGTTCGCCGGCGAGCTCGCAATCGACCCCGACGACGACTAGCCGCGACGGCGCTGCGGCATGCCCGCATTCATGGTCGAGCGCTACCTACCAGGCGTCGAGTACGACGCGTTTGCAGAAGCTGCGCGTCGCGCGGTCTCCGTCGCGGCCGAGTTGACGGAGCAGGGAGTACCGGTCCGCTATCTGGGCTCGACGTTCCTGCCGGACGAGGAGGCGTGCTTCTGCCGGTTCGAAGCACGCGACGCCGCGGCGGTGCGAGAAGCGAACGAGCGGGCCGCCCTCCCGTTCTGGCGCGTGATCGGCGCGCACTTCATCGAGGTCGGCGAATGACATCAACCAGCGGATCAACCAGTTGAAAAGGAGGATGAATGACGATCAAGGCCAGAGCTAGCCGTCTCCTGCTCATCGGCAGCACGTTCGTCGCGTTCGGCGCCGGACTCGCCTACGCGGCAATCCCCGACGCGGGGGACGTGATCCACGGTTGCTTCAAGACGGTCGCAGGCACGTTGCGAGTCATCGACCCCGACGAGGGCGAAACGTGCAAGCAAAACGAAACCGCACTCGACTGGAATCAGCAGGGCCTGAGGGGTGACAAGGGCGACCCGGGCGCCGCCGGCGCCACGGGTGCGAAAGGCGACAAGGGCGAGCAGGGACTGCAGGGTGAGACCGGCGCCAAGGGAGAGACCGGCACTGCGGGCCCGCAGGGGCCGCAGGGTGAGCCAGGCCCGCAAGGCCCCCAGGGCGAGCTCGGGCCGAAGGGCGACAAAGGTGACGCTGGGCCTGCGGGAGCCGATGGAGCTCCCGGCGCGCAGGGCCTGCCAGGCGAGCGCGGGGCCGCCGGCCCGCAAGGACCACCTGGCGTGCCAGGCGGTCTGTCCGGCTGGGAGCTCGCGTACAAGTGTTGTCAGGAACTCCCAGCGGGGTCCTCGGCCGTCGATGTCCACTGCCCCTCAGGAAAACGTGCGATCGGTGGCGGGTACGAGGGTTCTGGGCGAATCTGGCACTCCATGCCAACCGCCACCGGAGATCGATGGCAATTCTGGGTCGACAGTCCCACCCCCGTCCGAATGTCGTTTGTCGTGACCTGCGCGTAGCGGTCAGCGGGCGGGCATCCTGGTGAGGATGCCCGCCCGTTAGCGTGCGACGCGCTCTGGGGCGCCGAACTCGCGCAGCACGTCCGGCACCTCGCCCTGGAAGTTCTCCAGGATCGCGAGCACCGCGCGGTCGGTGACCATCGTGCCGTTCAGCGTGTGCACGGGCTGGACGCCGCCCTCGCCGCGGTAGCGGATTCCGAGCCGCCGCGCCTGGAAGTCGGTCGTGTTCGAGCAGGACGTGATCTCGCGGTAGCGCTCCTGCGAGGGGAACCACGCCTCGATGTCGACCTTCTTCGCGGCCGGCGCGCCCAGATCGCCAGCGGCGATGTTCATCACCCGGTAGGGCAGGCCAAGCTTCTGCACGAACTCCTCCTCGAGCGCGACCATCCGTGCATGCTCATCCCACGACTCCTCCGGGAACGTGTAGACGAACATCTCAACCTTGTTGAACTGGTGGACCCGGAACATCCCGCGCGTGTCCTTGCCGGCTGCGCCCGCCTCGCGCCGGAAGTTGGTCGAGAACCCGGCGTAGCGGAGCGGCAGCTCTTCGGCGGTGAGGATCTCGCCCATGTGCAGGCCTGCGAGCGCGACCTCCGAGGTGCCGGTCAGGTAGAGATCGTCGTCGGCCAGCGCGTAGATGTTCGAGCGCTCGGTCGGGAAGAAGCCGGTCCCGGTCATCGCTTCCTCGCGCACGAGCACGGGCGGCAGCACGGGTGTGAAGCCGTTCTGGGCGAGATGGTCGAGGGCGGCGCGGTAGAGCGCGAACGCGAGCAGCGCCGTGTCGCCGATCAGGTAGCCGAAGCGCGAGCCGGAGAGCTTGGCGGCGCGCTCCATGTCGAAGCGGCCGACCTCGGTGTGCTCGCGCGGATCAGCGAGCGACGGCGGCTCGCCCGAGCGGCTGAGCTCGACGGCGTCGTCCTCCTCGGTGCCGTCCGGCGACGACTCGTGGGGCGGGTTCGGGATCTTCGCGAGCGCCTCGTCGCGCGCGGTCTCGGCGGCGGCGAGCTCTTCCTCGGCGGCACGCAAGTCCTCCTTCACTTGCTGCATCTCCGCGAGCTGCTCCGGCGACGGCTTTCCCTTCAGCTTCGTCTTGCTCCGCAGCTCGTCGATCCTCGGCACGAGCGAGCGCCAGCGCTCGTCCGCCTCGAGCACCGCGTCGAAGGCGTCTGCGGCGCCCTTCCGCGCGAGCGCGGCGCGGTAGCCGTCGGGGTCGTTGCGCGCTGCCTTGAGGTCGATCATGCCCTTGAGTCTAGAAAGGCTTCGATCGCCTGCGCGACTCCCTCTTCCTCGGGGCCGGGGCAGATCCAGTCGGCGAGCTCCTTCAAGCCCTCGTCGCCGTTCTCGACGCAGATCCCATAGCCCGCCCACGCGAGTAGCTCGCGGTCGTTCTCGCCGTCTCCGAAGGCCACCGTCTCCGCCGCCGTGAAGCCGACATGCTCGGCGACGAACGCGAGCCCGCTCCCCTTCGAGATCGCAGGGCTCGCGAGCTCGAGGAAGTGTGGCAGCGACTTGGCGATGAAGAGTCGGTTGCCAAAATGGGCAACGAGGATCGGCCGCAGGGCGTCGAGCTGCTCGGGCGTGGAGACGACGACGAGCTTCGTCGGCGGCCGCTCGATCCAGCCGAGCAGGTCGCCCACCTCCGTGACCGGGATGTGCTGGAAGTCGGCATACCTGCGTGCGTTCGGCGTCATCTCGGCGACGAAGAGCTCGTCGTCGACGTAGCAATTGAGGCCGAATCCCTCGGCCTCAACGGCTGCGATTGCCTCTCGCGCGAGCTCGAGCGGGATTGGCTCGTGCAGCAGGAACTCGCCGGTCGCCGGCTCGACGACCGCGGCGCCCTGGTAGCAGACGAGCGGCTCGTCGATCCCGGCGGCCCGTGCGTACGGCAGCACCGAGCGGAACATGCGCCCGGTCGCGATCAGCACGTGGATGCCGGCCGCGCGGGCGGCGCCGATCGCTGCGATTGTGCGTGGCCGGAGGACTCCGTCCTTGGCGATCAGCGTCCGGTCGAGGTCGCAGGCGATCGTGGCGACACGACGCGGGAAATCGGGAGGAAGGATCAGCCGGTCGACTCGACGACGTACTGTGCGACGTCGGCGATTTCCTGCTCGCTCAGCTGACCCTCGAAGGCGGGCATCGCGCCGCGGCCGTTGGTGACGCGGTCGACGACGAGCGCGACGTCGGGCTTCGAGTCGTCGAGATTCGGGCCGATGCTGCCCGACGCCCCGGCCGCTTCGAGCGTGTGGCAGCCCCCGCAGCCGCCCGAGGCGAAGACCGCCTCGCCCTTCGACGCATCGCCCTCGAGCGTCGAGGTCGGCGGTTCCTCGCTCGTCGTCGCGGCGGGGACCGTGCCCTCGATGGTCTCCGGCAATGGCGAAGCTTCCTCGCCGCCGCCACAGCCGGCCGCGCCGACCAGAAGGGCAAGCAGGACGAGTGAAGTTGCCGCGCGGCGCATCGAGCGAAAGCTTAACGGGACGCGCTCGAGCGGGTAGCAGGTAAGCGCGATCGCGATCGCGGCGCCGATCCCGAGCACGTCCGCCGGCGTGTCGTTGACGAAGAGCGAGACCGCCAGGCCGGCGAGGAAGGCGTCCAGGACGGGTTCCCTGCGGCCGCGAACCGCCACGACGGCGAGGACCGCGAGCGAGCCGAGCACGACCGCGGTGGCGCCGATGCTTGCGACAGTGCGGCGTACGGACTCCTCGAGCCGGTCCGCGATGTCTCGCGCCAGCTCCAGAGGACCGTCCCCGACGGCGTCGGTGACGTGGCTCGAGCCGCCGGTGGCGGCGTCGAGCCCGAGCAGAGCCAGAGCCAGTGCGATGGCGCCCGCGGCGACGAGCGCCGCCAGCCGCCAGGTCAGCGGACGCCCTTGCAGCCGGACCAGGAGCACGAGCAGAGCAGCGGCGAGGACGACGGTGCCGCCGCCGTCGGCGCCGAAGCGATTGCCTCCGATCGTGACGAACGCGAGCGCGGCGACGCCGACCCCCCAGCGGCCGAGGAGCGCCGTCCCCACGAGCGCAGGCGCCAGCAGCATCGTCTCGAGCAAGTTGTTGATTCCGTAGAAGCGTCCCGCCTGCGAGGGGCCGTACGGGGAGAGGGCGACCGTCTCCGCATCGAGGCCCATCGAGACGAGATAGGCGGCGAGGATCGCGCCACAGGCGAGGCCGAGCGGGAGCACGAGTACGGCAATCGCGGCGGCGAGGGCCAGGAAGGGGCTGAGCCAGAGGTTGAGGGCCAATGCGAGCAGGAGCGCCCGCAGCGCCTCGCGCGGCCGGACGATCGCGAGGACGATCAGCAGCGCCGCCAGCGCAATTGTCAGCGGCAGGCGGAGGCTGTCGTTCTGCGAGATGCGGTCGTCGAGTCGTTCGAGTGCCTCAGCCGGATCGTCGCTGGACACGACCCGCACGTCGCCGCTTGCGAGGTCGGTCGCCGCGACGAGCCCGTTCGACCCGCGTCGAGTCGGAGGTGAGGAGGCCGCGCTCCCCGAGAAGGGCGACCGGATAGCGCTCGTCGCGCTCGAACGTCCCGTTCGCCGGCCGGGAGACGAGGAACAGCGGTCCTCCGCCGCTCTGGCCGAGCCCGTGCCGGACGACGACGAACCCGACGGCCGCCCGGTCGGCGTAGTCGCCGGGGTCGAACGGCGGCACGAAGCGCACCGCGGCCTGCGCCGGTGCGGCGGCGATGGCCGCGAGCGCGGCGACGAGGACGAGACGCATCGCGGGATTCTCGCCTCTGCGAGGATCGCGAGGTGCCTGTCCGTGACGCGCCGCCGCGCGCCGACGCCGTTTGACACGAATCCTTTTCCGGCCCGGAACCGTTGTTAGTGCATGGCGCCGCGGCAAGCGAGAGACATCCGTGCCGAGGCGGAGCGTTCCTTCGAACAGCTGTACCGCGGCCATCGCCGCGATGTCTACCTGGTCGCGCTCCGGGCGCTCGGGAACAGCGAGGACGCCGAGGACGTCACGCAGGCGGCCTTCGTCGATGCGTACCGCGCCGTACTGCGAGGGACGAGGCCGCAGGCGCCTCGCGCCTGGCTGCTGACGATTGCGGAGAACGTGAGGCGCCGACGCTTTCGCACCTCCCTCCGCCAGCCGCGCGAGGAGCCGCTCGACGCAGATTGCGCGCTCGCCGCCGAGGCGACGCACGAGCAGGTCGGCACCTTGCTCGACGCGCTCGCGACGTTGACGACGGAGCAGCGGGAGGCGTTCCTCCTCCGCGAGATCACCGGTCTGTCGTACGACGAGATCGCTGAGCGAATGGACTCGACCGTCGCCTCCGTGCAGATGCTGCTGTTCCGCGCGCGCAAGACGCTCCGCGACGAGCTCGAGCCGCCGCAGGTTCTGGGCGGCCTCTTGCCGTTGACGACCTTGCTCACTCGCTTCGAGTCGTTCAGCGTGACGCCGCGAGCGGCCGGGGCCGTCGGCGCGGCGGTGCTCGCGGTGAGCGTGAGCGCCAGCGTCCCGGCTACGGCCGATCCGGCGCCCGTGAGCCCGGCTCCGACGCGGCAGGCCGCGGTCGTTCGCGTCGCCGCACCGGCACCGATCGTCGCGCCCGTTGCTGCACCCGTGGTGAAAAAGGCGCCGGCGCGGAAGGCCGCTCCTGCGAAGCGACGCGTCGTAGCGAAGACCCCGGTTCCCGTTGCGGTCCAGCCTGCCCGTCCGGTCGCTACCGACGCACCGGCTCCTCAGCCCGAGCCGGAGAAGGCGGCGGAGCCGGCCGAGCCGCAGCCCGAGCAGAGGCCGGAGCCCGCGCGCACGCGTGCGACACCGCCGGCGCTGCCTGTGGCGGTGCCGGCGGTGCCGTTGCCCTCGGTCCCCCTACCCTCGCTGCTCGACACGGTCGTCGAGCCAGTGCTCGAGGATGCCGGCGCGGCGGGCGCCGCTTGGGCCGGCGCCCTACCGCTGCCAGTACTGCCTCCCGCCCCGTTGCCGCCCATACCGTGACGAGAGGTGAGCCAGAACGCGTCACCCTGACTTCGTACTGTCCGTAGCAGGTCGACGACCGAGAAACGCGCTCCTACGGATAGAGAGGTCAACGCGACTCGGATCCTTTCTCGGCGTGTACGTTCCCGAGGTGTTGACCGAGTGTTGATCGAGCGCACCATGCACCCCGAGTGGTTGTCGAACACCTACCTCCTGGCCGACGAGCCCGGCGGCACGGCCGTGTTCGTCGACAGCGGTGGGCCGCTCGCACCGCTCCACGAAGCCGTCGAGCGCGACGGGTTGAAGGTCACCCACCTGCTGACGACCCACTCGCACCACGATCACGTCGCCGGCGACGACGAGCTCGTCCAGCGGTACGGGCTGGAGATCGTCAAGGGCTCGCTCGAGACGGGCGGCCTGCGCATCCAGGCGCTCGAGACTCCCGGGCACGCCGACGACCATCTCGCGTTCCTGGCCAACGACACGGTGTGCTTCACCGCCGACATCCTCTTCAAGGACGCCGTCGGCGGCGGACCGGACGCGACGCCGATCAGGCGCTCGGTGATGGACGTGCTGATGACGCTGCCGCCCGAGACACGCGTGCTGCCCGGCCACACCGAGGAGACGACGATCGGGCGCGAGTGGGAGGAGAACCCCTTCGTCACCTACTGGCGCGGCGAGGCCGAGTCGATCGACGAGGCGGTGCGCGTCGGCGGCGAGGCTGCGACGCTCGTCGTCTGGTCGCCCGACTACGACGGCAAGGGCAAGGCGATGGTGCGCTTCGCGGATGGGCGTGAGGCGATCGTCGGCGGATCGCGCGTGGAACGATGAGCTTCATCGTCGAGGAGAAGATCGAGGAATACGCCGAGCGGCACTCGACGCCGCCCGACCCGCTGCTCGCGGAGCTCGCCGAGGAGACGAAGGCGACGATGAGCTCGCCGCAGATGCTCACCGGCCCGATCGAGGGACGGTTCCTCGAGCTGCTCGTCCATGCGTCCGGCGCGAAGCGGGTGCTCGAGATCGGCACGTTCACGGGCTACTCGGCGCTCTCGATGGCGGCTGCGCTGCCCGACGACGGGCACATCGACACGCTCGACATCGAGCCGAAGCACGCCGAGGTCGCCCAGCGCTACTTCGATCGCAGCCCGCACGGTTCGAAGATCACGCTTCACCTCGGCCCAGCGACCGAGACGATCGGGAAGCTCGAGGGCGAGTTCGACCTCGTCTTCATCGACGCGGACAAGGAGGGCTACGACGCCTACTACGAGGCCGTGCTTCCGCGCCTCTCCGCGCGTGGGCTGATTGCGATCGACAACACGCTCTGGAGCGGCCGCGTCCTCGATCCGCAGGACGAGAGCACGGAGAAGATCGCGGCGCTGAACGACAAGATCGCCGCAGACGACCGCGTCGTCGCCGTCCAGCTGACCGTCCGCGACGGCGTCACGCTCGTCCGTCGCCGCTAAAGCGGACCTGTCCGAAAGGGACAGTAGGTTGCGGCGATGCGCTTGCTCGTCGCCCGCTGCGAGGTCTCCTACACCGGCCGCCTGACGGCCTTCCTGCCGGAGGCGGTGCGGCTGCTGATGCTGAAGTCGGACGGCTCGGTGCTCGTCCATGCCGACAGCGGCGGCTACAGGCCGAGCAACTGGATGACGCCGCCGACCGTGATCGAGGAGTCGGATGAGCTGATCGTCGTCCGCAAGCGGGCCGGCAAGAGCGAGGATCGGCTCGAGATCCGGATCGCGGAGGTGCTGAGCGACCAGGAGCATGCGATGGACGAGGTCGCCGGCCTCGAGAAGGACGGTGTCGAGAAGCACCTGCAGGAGGCGCTCGCCGAACGGCCGGACTGCCTCGAGGAGGAGCTGCGGCTTGATCGCCGTGAGTGGATGACCGAGATCGGCCCGGTCGATCTGATGTGCCGGGACTGCGACGACGGCTGGGTCGCGGTCGAGATCAAGCGCGTCGGCACGATCGAGGCGGTCGAGCAGCTGACGCGGTATCTCGGCTTCATCCGTGCCGACCCGGCGAAGGAGCTCTGCCGCGGCATCCTCGCCGCGCAGGCGTTCAAGCCGCAGGCGGTGACGCTCGCCGAGTCGCGCGGGATCCGCTGCGTCGAGGTCGACCTCGCGGTGCTGCGCGGCGAGCGCGAGCCCGAGCTGACGCTCTTCGGCTAGGGCACGACCGCGGCTTTGAGGTAGTCGCGCGGCGGGTCGGCGAGGAGTGCCGCCACGCCTTCGAGCCCGACGCGGTGCGTCACGAGCCGCTCCCACGGATGGGCGCCGCTCGCGAGGAAGGCGAGCGCGGCGCGGACGTGCCGCGGTGCGTGGTGGAAGGCGCCGCGCAGCGTCAGCTCCTCGTAGTGGAGGCGATAGGCGTCGACGCGCAGCTCGGCGCCGGACTCGCGGCCGCCGAAGTAGAGGACGGTGCCGCCCGGCCGCACGAGCTCGACCGCACGCTGCCAGGCTTCCTCGGTGCCAGCCGCTTCGATGACGACGTCGGCGCCCTCGCCGTCGCCGGGTGTCCCGCCGAATGCGGGGACGAGCTCGCGCCGCTCCGGACGGCCGCCGACGACCTCGGCCGTGCCGCCCGCGTCGACGACGCAGGCGCAGAGCATCAACCCGATCGGCCCGGCGCCGAGGATCGCGACGCGGTCTCCCTTCTCGACGTCCGCGCGCTCGACTCCGCGCAGGCAGCACGCAAGTGGCTCGACCATCGCCGCCACCTCCGCCGCGAGGCCGGCGGGGACGGGGAGGAGGTTGACGCTCGCGATCCGCTCCGGCACGAGCACGTACTCGGCGTAGGCGCCGTTCAGGAGCTCGAGCGGCTCGCCACGCTCGTCGCCTGCGGCCGAGTTCGCGGCGACGACCCGTTTGCCGGTCGCGACGTCGAAGCCGCAGAACTCGTGCCCGAACGGGCTCGGCAGGTCGCCGAGCAGGACGGGGTGCCCGCGGCGGAAGGTCTTCAGGTCGGTGCCGTCGGTGAGGGCGACCTCGACCTGGACGAGCACGTCGCCGGGGCCGGGCTCCGGCTTCGGCACGTCTTCGAGCCGGAGATCCCCGGGGCCGTAGAACCGGAGCGCCCTCACGGCGTGAAGACGACCTTGAGCGCGCGGCCGGAGCGGTAGAGATCGAGCCCTTCGGCGAAGCGTGCGAGCGGGAGCACGATCGGGCGCGGGAGGTCGAGCTCGGACAGGAGCGCCGCCGCTTCCTCCATGTGGCGGGGCGTCGACGAGCGCGAGCCCGTCAGCGTCAGCTCGCGCCGGTAGACGTCGTCCAGGTCGATCGGGCCGGCGCCGGCGAAGACGAGGACGGTGCCGCCGGGCGCGACCGCGTCGAGCGGCGCGGCCGGTGCGCAGAGGACAGCCGCGTCGACGGGGCCGTCCGGTGCCTGCCCGCTGCGCTCCGAATTCGAGTCGATCGCGAAGACCTCGTCGCCGCGGCGGCTGAGGACTTCGGAGAACAGCCGGCCGACGAAGCCGTGCCCCACGACGAGCACGCGCCCGCGAGGCACGCGCTCCGCGCCGCGCAGCACGCACGCGAGCGGCTCGACGTAGGTGCCGATGGCATCGTCGATTCCGTCCGGAAGCCCGATCCCGTCGGTCGCGGCGACCTGCTCGGCGAACCCGCCGGGGACGATCGTCGGCGCCGCGAACGACTCGCACGTCGATTCGTGGCCGGCGCGGCAGCGCTTGCAGTCGCCGCAGGGCACATGGTGGAGCAGCGCGATGCGCTTCCCGCCCTGCTGCGCGACGACCTCGTGCCCGAGCACGGTGCCTTCTGAGGCGCGGCCGATCTTCTCCACGTCCGAGCCGCAGAGCCCCACCGCGAGCACGCGCATCGGATCGGCGGGCGCAGGCACCTCGGCGAGCCGGGGTTGTCCATCTCCGTCGAGGACGACTGCGCGCACCGCCGCATCGTAGGGATAGCCTCGTGATCCGATGCGGCGACGCCTTCCCCCGGTACTGCGCGAGCGCGACTACACGCGGCTCCTGGCCTCGTCGATCGCGTACGGCTTCGGCCGCGAGATCGTCTTCGTCGCCGTCGGCTGGCAGGTCTACGAAATCTCGCGCAACCCGTTCCATCTCGGGCTCGTCGGCCTCGCCGAGTTCCTCCCACTCCTGCTCTTCGCTCTCCCGGCGGGGGCGATCGCGGACCGCCTACCGCGCAAGCTGATCCTGATCGGGTCGCTGGTCGTCGACGCGGCGATCACCGTGCTGCTGCTCCTGGTCAGCATCGGCGGCGCCGACTCGCTCTGGCCCTTCCTCGCGCTCTCGTTCGCGAGCGGCACGTCGGCCGCGATCGGCAACCCGGCGATCCGCTCGATGTGGCCGAGCCTCGTCCCGCTCGAGCTCCTGACGAGGGCGCTCGCGCTTCGCTCGACGGTGTCTCAGGCGACCGTCGTGACCGCTCCGGCATTCGGCGGCCTGCTGTTCGCGATCCGGCCCGAGGCCGCTTATGTGGCCGGGGCCTTGCTCATGCTCGTGGCTGCCGCGATCGCCGTGACGATCAAGCCGCGGGCCGTGGAGCAGGCTCCGGCCGCCGTCCTCGACACCCGCCTCGGCTCGCTGCTCGCGGGGCTGCGCTTCGTCCGGCGCACGCCGGTGTTGCTGGGGGCGATCTCGCTCGACCTCGTCGCGGTTCTCTTCGGCGGCGCGGTCGCGCTGCTGCCGCTCTTCGCCCGCGACATCCTGGAGGTCGGCGTCGTCGGGCTGGGCGTGCTGCGCAGCGCGCCCGCCGTCGGCGCTCTCCTCGCGGGGATCATGCTCACGCGGCGGCCGCTAGGGCGCATGGCCGGCCGCAAGCTGCTCGTCGTCGTCGCCGTCTTCGGCGGGAGCATGATCGTGTTCGGCCTCTCACACTCGTTCGCGCTCTCGTTCGCCGCGCTCGCGGTGAGCGGCTTCGCGGACATGATCAGCATGAACATCCGCTCGATGATCACGGCGCTTGCCACGCCGGACGCGCTGCGCGGCCGGGTCAACGCGGTCGAGATGGTCTTCATCAGCGCGTCGAACGAGCTCGGCGCCTTCGAGTCGGGGGCCGCGGCGGCTCTCCTGGGAGCCGTGCCTGCCGTCGTGGTGGGCGGCTGCCTGACCATCGCCGCGGCCCTGTTCTGGCCGCGCCTCTTCCGGGAGATGGCCCAGATCGACCGGCTCGAATCGCTCCACCCGGCGCACACCTGACCGATCGGCACCGTCACACGAAGTGTGTGACAATCGCCGCAACGATCGGAGGGTGGTCGCATGCGTAGGCGACCGACGTCACAGCTGCTCGTCCTGGGCGCGTTCCTGCTCGCGGGAGCGGCGGCGCTGCCGGCCCTGGCCATGCGTGCCGCCGCCGATCAGGCCGCGCGACCGTTCCCCGGCGGCGAGTACTTCGTCGTCGGCTGCGGTTTCAGCCACATGAACAACGACGATCCGATCGTGTTCCCGGGCAAGCCGGGCGCGTCACACAACCACACGTTCATCGGCAATCGCGTCGTCGACTCCGAGACGACGCCCGCCTCACTGCTCGGCGGGGACTCGACCTGCCTCGACGTCGGCGACGCGTCGGCGTACTGGGTGCCGACGCTCTTTGCGGGCGGCCGGGCGGTGAAGCCGCTCGTCGGTGCCGGCTACTACGTGCGCCGAACACTCGGGCCGGTCCAGCCGTTCCCGGCTGGCCTGAAGATGATCGCCGGCAACCAGAACGCGAAGCGCCCGCAGTCGCTGTCGGTCGTCGGCTGGGGCTGCGGCGGGCTGGGCGCTCCACCGAAGTCGACTTTCGTACCGAGTTGCGGGTCCGATCGGGCTCTCCATCTGCGTGCGACCTTCCCGAACTGCTGGAACGGACGCGACGTCGACAGCGTCGACCACAAGCGCCACGTCGCCTATGCGGTCGGCGGCATGTGCCCACGCTCGCACCCGGTGGCGCTGCCGAGCCTGGTGCTGATCTTCCTCTACCCGTCGACCGACCTCGTCCGCCCGCTGCAGGCCTCCGGCCGCTTCGGCGCGCACGCCGACTTCGTCAACGGGTGGGATCAGCAGCAGTTGGAGGCGCTGGTCGCGGCGCTGAACTAGGAGGGTTCGGCGGAATGTCGCTCGCTGCTGGGGTGCGCTGGGCGTTCCGAGCCAAGGACGCAGAGAGCGTCGATAGCTGGTGCTATCGACGCGACTGAGGACGCCGCATCGGGGCGTCCAGCGCGGCCCAGCGGCTTAGCCGATATTTCGCCGAACCCTCCTGGGCGCTACAATTCGCCGTCGAGGGGCTATAGCTCAGCTGGGAGAGCGCCTGGTTCGCAATCAGGAGGTCGGCGGTTCGAGCCCGCCTAGCTCCATCGCCTCGTTGCGCTTCTTACAACGTTTTGCCTGCACAACGCCACGTCCGATGTCCGGTCGCTCGGAAGCTAACCGGACAGCTTGAGAACCCAGTGGCTAGGCGATAGACAACGAAGTCATCTAGGCGTGATCCTGTGTTTCTCAAGCACGAGAGTGCCGATTCCGGAATCGGAGTTACGGGAACGCCGAATGGCACCGCGCCGCGATGACGAGTGCGGTCGTCGGGGAGCGCGCGCGAGCCCGTCGCGCGCTCCCCACGATCATGATCGGGACCTTTAACGGCAACGAGAGCGTCTAAATCATCAGATGGACTCGACGGAATCCCAACTCGTTCACGCCGCGAGAGACGGGTCGGAGGCGGCGGCGAGCGCCCTCTTCGACGCGCATTGGCGGAACGCGTGGCGCGCAGCGTACCGCGTGACCGGGCGCCGCGACCTCGCCGATGACGTCGCCCAGGAAGCCCTCGTGGTCGCGCTCACGCGCCTTGATCGCTTCCGCGGGGAGAGCAGCTTCGCCTCGTGGCTGATGCGAATCGTGCTCACCCGAGCAATCGACGCCATTCGGCGAGAGCAGCGCGAGGCGCGCAAGCTCACCTCTCGCGAGGACGGACACCATGCGGATGAACCGGAGACGATTGCGGCGGAGCTGGTCGCCGCCGTCCGCGAGCTACCGCTCGACCGGCGATTGCCGGTGATTCTGCGCTACTGGCTCGGCTGCACGCCGCGCGAGATCGGCGATCTGCTCTCGATCCCCATCGGAACGGTCAATTCCCGTATCGCGCGGGGCCTCGACGAGCTTCGTACAAGCCTGGAGGATGCGACATGTCTCACGATCTGATTGACGACCTCGAGCAAGCGCGACCGATGAATCAACCCGAACCCCAGCTTACGGCACAAGCACGCCGAGCGGCACTCGCAGCATTCGTCGACGCGCAAGGGTCGCATCCCACCGCGTACGCGCGCCCGGTCGTCGGCCTGCGGCGGTCGCGTCTGGCGCTCGTCGTGCTCGTGCTAGCGCTCCTCGGTGCCGTCCCGGCAATTGCGTTCATCGGCGGCGTGCTCGACTTCGAGGACGCGGACGTTGCCTCGCCAGCCGTCCAGCAGCGCTTCAGCGATCTCTTTGTGAGCGGGGCACCACCGCGCATGGATCCCCGCGTCGTACCGATGTCGACCCGAAAAGTCCGGGAATACGACCTGCCGAACAGCCGACACACGCTCTGGGTCGCCCCAACCGCGGGAGGCGGCTTCTGCGCGCTGTTCACAGACTTCACCGGCGGCTGCATCGCCAGCCGCACACCGCCGGTGCCGCGAATGATGTCGGCCACCGAGATCAACCCGTGGCGCGTGAACACGACCGCAGCGTTCATCCACCCAGGCCCTCCGGGACCGACGACCATCGGCGGCCACGTCTTGGTGCCGTTCCCCGCGACGCTCGAGCTCGTGTACGAAGATGGCGACACGGACCCGATTCCGCTCACGTTCGTCTCCAGGCCGATCGACGCCGGCTTCTTCCTCTTCGCGATCCCGCAAGAACACCGCGCACAGGGCCACGTCCCTGTTCGCTTGGTCCTGCGCGACCGCCACGGCGATGTGGTCGCTCAGACCGAGGAGCAGGTCAACCCGCCGGCAGGCCCACGCGGTAGCGGCTGAGACGAGGATTCGCGGCGGGCGGAGCGCCTGGCGGCGAGCCCCGACGAGGATGGCCGTCGGAGTCGGTGTGACGTTGCTCGCGGTAGAGGCATATCTCGGCGTTCGGCAGCGGGGTGAGCGCGCTCCTGGTGGGGAAACGCGAGACCCGACCGTCGAAGCCTCGTAGCGAGTGAACGCCGGACGAACTCGCAGGGACGCCAGCAAGGGGGCCGCATCCTCACGATTCGGCCCCCTTCGCCGTCGTAACTCCCTTCGCACGATCTCCCGTCATCGAGTCAATCGAGCAGTTCGCCGAGCCTCCACCACTCCTCACGGGGGTTCGAACGTAGTTCCACTAGGCCCGCCATTAGTACGACGTTAGAACCCCGGGGTCGAGAGGCCCCGGGGTTCTTGAGGAGTCCTCGGGTTCGTCTCTGAGAGACGACGGGAGGTCGGGTTGTTCTCTGGGCTCGTCGGCTGGTCTCATTAGGCCGGTGTGGGGGTGTTGTCTCGGGCTCGTCGTCTGGGCTATCGGAGTCTTCGGGTTCTCGGAGTCCGATGGTGCGGTCGAGGAGTTCGACGAAGGGTGAGTTGAGGATGGCGTGTCTCACGCCGCTTTCGTCGAGCTGGAGCTCGGCGAAGAAGGCCTGGTTGAGGCTGCGGCGCGCGTTGTCGTCGGCGTCCGTGTAGAGCCGTTCGCAGTGTGCACGAGGCGCGCGATGAGGTAGGCGGCGCGAGCACCGACGCGGCGGCTGGCTTAGCGGTCGACGACGAGGAACAGCTGAAGTTTCGCTGAGCCCTTCGGCGCGCGTCTGATTGGCCCAACCACCGCGCGGTCTGGACTCTGTTGCTAGAAAGCGGAACACCGTCGCAGACTACGAAGGACCGACGACGACCGCCAGCAGCTGCCTCAGTGGTTCCGAGGGGTTTGAAAGCTGCCCGATTAGGTCCATTTCTTCTCGACATGCGGGATTCGAAGCTCCCAGGGATGCAAGGCGACGAGGAGACACGCGACCTGCTCGCGCGCGAGCTGGGCAAGCTCGCCAGAGGGCACGTCGAGCAAGCGATGTGGACGGCGGCGCCCCTGACCGTCCAGCAGTTGGGTTTCATGATCGACCCCACTGCCGTCGCGAGTGGCACCGCTCTAGGCGCGCGGATCGGAGCCCGCTTCACGAAGGTCGGCCGCTACGAGACGGAGCTCGATCTCGCTTCCGCCCCCGAGCGGACGCTCGACGCCGCACATGACGTGCTGACGGCCGTAGGCAGCATGCGCGACGCCGGCGACACCAACGACGTCGCCACGCTGGCCGCGGTCGTGCCCTCCGGCTTCTGGAACATGAACCCTGCTCTCGTGCGCGTGTCGGTTGCGCCGGCTCCGCGCGGAAGCCAGGTGCGAATCGACGCGGCCGCGCTCGAAGGCCTGATCCCGCAGCGCACCGCGAACAAGGCTTCGAAGCGTGTAGCCCGAGCGCTCGTCAGTGCGCTGGGCGGTTCGCAGCGCAACGAGCAAAACGATTCGGTGAGATAAAGCGACGATGGGCAGGGTGCTGTGGCACATGGTGATGAGTCTCGACGGCTACATCGCCGGTCCAGACGACGACATGCGATGGGTGTTCGAGCTCGATAGCGGGGACGGCGAAAAGACGGTTCACGACGTGCTCCGGACCGCCGGCGCGCTGCTCGTGGGACGACGAACGCAGGACGTCGAGGACCGCGATCAACCCGGGTTCTACGGCGGCGCGTTCCGCGGGCCGTTCTTCGTACTGCGCCATGACCCGCCCGACGACCCGCCGGTCGTCAAGGGGGTCAGCGGGCAGTTCCTGGACGTCGGTATCGCGGATGCAGTCGCTGTCGCGCTGGCCGCGGCTGACGGCGGCGACGTCATCGTGCTCGGCTCCTCCGTCGCCCGCCAGTGCATCGAGGCAGGGCTGCTGGACGAGATCATCGTGCACGTCGCGCCCGTCCTCCTCGGGGGCGGCGTGCGAATGTTCGAGCGCACCGGCGGCGAGCTCGTGAAGCTCACGCCGCTGTCCTCGGTAAAGGAGGGCGAAACCACCGTCTTGCGATACGGGCTGGGTCGCTGAGTGCGGGACGATCCTTTCGTGCTGCGACGCTTCGAGCTCGCCCAGGACGAGCGCGACACCTACCGCAGGGCGACGTCAGAGCTCCGCGCCGGGCGGAAGGAGAGCCACTGGATGTGGTTCGTCTTTCCGCAGATTGCGGGTCTCGGCCGCAGCTCGATGTCGGAGACCTACGCCATCTCTTCGCTGGACGAGGCCAGGGCCTACCTCCAGCATCCCGTGCTCGGGCCGCGCCTCGTCGAATGCGCTCTCATTCTCACGCAGCTGACGGGGATGACCGCGGAACAGGTCTTCGGCTCGGTCGACGCTCAGAAGCTCCGTTCGTCGATGACGCTGTTCGCGAGCGCTGCGCCCCACGAACCTGCGTTCCAGGACGTCCTCGACCGGTACTTCGACGGAGAACGAGACGACCTCACCGGGCGCCTGCTTACCTAGGTGCCAGGGCCGCGGGTCGGTTCTGAAAGTAGCGAGTCGAGGAGCACGTCGATCGACATCGTGAAGATCGACGTGCAGAGCGTGATCCGGGGGATGACCGGTCTTTTGAGCCTCTCGCCCGACGTTCTCGTGACGTGCGAGTTCTGGCCGGCAGGGATGGCGCTCTACGGCTCCGATTCGCAGACCGTCCTCGAGCTCTTCCGCTCCCTCGGCTTCTCGATCCAGGTGCAATTGCCGGATGAGAAGGGCCTGCTGACGTGGCCCGACGAGGAGATCCTGTCGTCACTGCCGCGGTCGCGACGGCGGCGACGGGCACGTCAACCTCGTGCTCGTGCGGCTCTAGCCGGCGCTCACTCGTCCTCGTCCACCACTCGCTGCGCGCTCTCGACCTCCTGCTTCGCGCGCTCGAGGTCGCGGAGCGCCGCCGCGGCCCGCTGCTCGGCAGACGCGAGCTCGGCCTCCGCGGCCTTCAGCTTCGCTCGCAGCTTCGGGTCGGGCTTCGGCTTCGCGGCCGGCTTCGGCTTGGCTGCCGCCTTCGGCTCCTTCGGGCGCGCCGGCACGAGGCCGGGGTCGAGCCCGAACCCGGATGCGGCGAGATCCTCGTGCAGGATCCCGCGCTCGAGCAGCGGCTGCAGCTCCGGGTCGACCGACGTCACGCGCAGCGTCTTGATCGCCTTCTCGATCGTCGGTCCGCTCAGCTTGCGCCGGCGCAGGTCGCGCTGGACGCGGTCGAGCGCCGCGCGGTGCTCCTGGATCGCGGCGTTCAGGTCGGCGCCCTTCTTGCCGGAGACCGCGGCCTCCTGGGCCTGACGCAGCCGCTTGCCGGACTGGATCAGCGCCCGCACCTCGGACGGATCCTCGCGGAGCAGCTCGTTCAGCGCGGCCGCGGCGACGCTCGGCTTCGGGAGCGCGGCCACCGCCGCCGAGAGCTCCGGATCGTCCTGCTTCAACTCCTTCGCGCGAGCGTTGCGAGCAGCCGTGAACTCGGACGGGTGCAACCCGTAGAGCTTCTCGGTCTCCCGGACGAGCGCATCGGCCACGTCCGGAGGCTACCGCGTGCTCACCGCCGGTACTCGAAGGCGCCGATGTCGGGCAAGCCCGTGCGGCGCTTCCCGGTCGCGTCGCGTGTAGGGGCGTAGTGGCGGTTGGCGCCGTCGATCACTGCCGATGTCCGCCGCGGGTGCCCACGCCCGTCGAGATTGGGCGAGCCGATCTGGTCGGACTGCGAGCAACCCTTTCCCTGGACGACGACGTTGAAGATGAACCGCTGCGAGCCGTTGCACACGCGCGCCGGCGTGTCGAGCAGCGCGATCACGTTGTTCGCGACGATCGGCCGCTTCCAGCGCGGCACGACGCTGTACCTCGAGCTCATCCGGATCGAGCCGGCGTAGCCGTCCTTGCGGATCGCGCCGGAGAGGATCGTGTTGTTGACGAGCTTTGCGAAGTGGGGGAGCCGCCGCGACGCGTTGCTGCCGATCACGACTCCCATCCGGACCCGGTAACCCGGCACGCGCGGATCGGTGGCAGCGAAGAAGTTGTTGACGATCGTCGCGTAGTCGACGTTGTTCGTCAGATAGAGCTGCGCTCCGCCGCCCTTGTAGACGCCGAAGCGGTTGCCGACGACGAGCAGGTGGCTGCCCGCGAAGAGCTGCACGAGATCCTGGTGGCCGCACCGGTGCGCGCTCATGCGGCAGGGCAGCGAGCGGTCGAACCGGTTGCGCCTGATCGTCAGATGCGTGCCGAAGCGGCCGTGGACGAAGTCGCAGCCGAGACAGTCGTGGAAGCGGTTGTCCTCGATCAGGACGCGGTGCGACCAGCGGTACAGCGTCACGCAGTTCGTGAACTCGCGCGCGCGGTCGCCGCAGTGCATGAAGTTGCTGCGGCGGATCGTGACTCCGTGCGCCTTGGAGAGGAGGATCGAGGCCGAGCGACGCGTCCCACGGGCGTTGACGACGAGGTCGTGCAGGACGATGTCGCGCGACTCGTAGACCTCGAGCAGCGCATCGCCGCGGATCGGCCCCAGCGTGACGCGGCCGAACGACACTCGCTGGGCGCCGGCGAAGAGGACCCGCTCGACCCGGGCGCCGCGCGTGCCGACGATGCGCAGCAGCTGTCTGGAGCGCGGGCCGATGACGAGCTGCCGGTACAGGTACGGGCGCAGGACGATCCTCCCGCGCGAATAGCGGAAGTACTTCACCGCGGCCGCGAACTCGGCTTCGCCGTGGACGACGATCGTCGTCTTGCGCGCGGGCGGCTCGCTCGGCGGCCTGGCGCCGGCGTTCGTCGCGAGGCCCAGCGCGGCCAGGAAGGAAAACGCGAGGACCGCCGAAGAACGCCGCATAGGCCGGGAGCCTAGAGCCCGGCGTTGACACTTCCAAATCTCCCTGTCACGCTCGGCAGGCGACTAGAGGGGGCCCCGATGGAAGAGAAGGGCAGTCGCTGCGGCATCGCCACTCGCGGCAACACTGGGCCGCGAGTGACGAAGGCCGCCTGCGTGGCGCTGGTGGCGCTCTTCGCGTGCGCGCTCCCCGCGGCGGGCTCGGAGCCGCAGGCGATCGCCGGGAGCGCGACGATCGTCATCCACGGCCAGGGGAGGGTGACGAGCGAGCCTGCCGGTGCGATCGACTGCCCGGGCGACTGCTCGCACACGTTCACCGGCTCCACCAGCCTGACGCTCCGGGCGACGCCGACGACCGGCTGGGTGACGGCGCAGAACGCCTCCTGCGGCGAGACGGACGTCTGCGCGGTCGCGCTGAACGACTTCGGCTACACGATCCACGTGTACTTCCGTCCGCGCGCGAAGCTCCAGGTGTGGCCGAACGGTGAGGGCGCGATCATGCTGTCGCCGACGCCGGCGAACTGGCTGCGGCGAGCCCGACACCGAGCGATGCACTCCCGGCAACGCCTTCTCCGGCACGGGCTGCGAGTACTACTACGTGCCCGGCACGGCGGTGACCGCCACGGCGGTGGCCGCTGCGCCGAGCACCTTCCTCGGCTGGAGCGCGCATAGCTGCACCGGCACCGGGCCTTGCCCGGTCACCCTCAACCGCGACTCCAATTCGCTCGTCGCTCGGTTCACGCCACTCGAGGTGCGCGTGATCCGGGACGGCACCGGCGCCGCGATCGTCGTCAGCGAGCCGGCCGGGATCTCCTGTCCGCCGACGTGCACGGCGCCGTTCCCCTACGGGACGCAGGTGACGCTGATCGCCCAGCCCGATCCGGCCGCGCCGTTCATCAGCTGGAAGTTCGGCTGCACGCCGTCCGCGGCCGATCCGCGCCGCTGCGTGCTGACGGCCACGAACCGGCCGAACTGGGTCGGCGTCGCGCTCGGCGACGGACGCCGAGATCGGTCAACCGACGAACCTCTCCGTGCTCTTCGACGTCACCCGGGTCGGCCAGGGAAGGGTCAGGGGCCGCGAGCTCGACTGCGGCGGGAGCTGCGAGCACCGGTACGCATTTGGCTCCCAGGAGGAGCTCCGTGCGACACCGGCATCCGGGTGGCGGTTCACGGCCTGGAACGGCGCGTGCGCCAAGGCGTCCCTGTGCCGGCTCTATGTCGGCCCGGTGACGTCCGTCGCCGCGCGGTTCACGGAGAACCTGGCGCCGCAGCTCCGAAGCGTTCAGGCGACCGGGAAGCAGGCGGGCCGGAAGCTGAGAGTCCGGCTCTCCGTCCGTCACGCCGCGCAGGCGCGGCTCCAGCTCCGCCGGGAAGGCGCGAAGAAGCTGCTCGCAGAGCGCCGCTATCCGCTGGCCGGTGGCGTCACTACGCTCGTGCTCGCGGTGCCTGCGAAGACGAAACCCGGCCGGCTGCGGCTGACGATCTCGGTCGCCGACGGGCTCGGCGGCGGTCGCACGTTCACCCGCGTGCTCAAGGTGGGAGCTTGACGAAGCGAAAACGGCGAACCGTCCGCACGTGGGCGGGGGAGCTCTCGACGACGGTCAAGGCAGTTGGCGGAGTCGCGGGCGCAATCGCCGCGATCGTCGGCCTCCTCTTCCTGTTCTTCCCGGACTTGCGGCCGGACCCGACGCCGGACGAGGGCTCGGCGACGTTCTCGGAGGCGACTCTCGAGCAGCCCGTCACCTACGGCCAGTACCTGGACCGGGTCGAGATCCCGCGCGACACGTCCACCGAGGAGGAGCTGCGGCGGTCGGGCGCGCTCGTGAACGTCGAAGTGACGATCAAGGGCTACCGCGGCATGGCGCTGCCGCTGCGCTGGTACCTCCTGGACGGCGCGGAGATCGTCGAGCAGCAGAGTCGGCGACATGCCCTGACGTCCGATCGCAACGAGGCGCCGGCCGCGTGGTCGTTCTGGGTTCCGGTTCCGGCCGGGGCAGGGCCGTTCAAGGTCGTGATGGAGATCTTTCCGCCCAACCCGAAGACCGGCACGGTTCGTCTCGACGTCGAGGAGACGGAGCCGTTCACGCCTGGGGCCGCCTCCCGTTAGCGCAGCGCGCGCAGCTGAAAGGGCAGCACGAGCAGGCAGACGAGCTCGCGGCCGAGCAGGTGGAGGGGCCGCGCGCGATCGGGTGAGACGAGCTTCAGCTCGACATCCGGGCCGAGCGCGGCGCGCACGAGCAACCTCGCCCGCCGCTGGTGCCACGAGGACGTGACGACGACCACCTCGCTTGCGCCGATCGACTTCGCGGCCGCTGCCACGGCGCGCGCGTTGCCGAGCGTCGTACGAGCGTCGCCGTCGTCGAGCAGCGGCACGTCGGGCCCCGCCCAGGCCGCTTGCATCAGCGAGGCCTCGGAGGCGCGGCCCCGTCGCCGCGACCAGCCGCTGAGCAGAACCGCGTCGGCGTCGTGCGCTGTTGCCTCGGCGGCGGCCAGGCGGGCCGCGCAGACCGGGTGGATGCCGTCGCCTCGGCGGGCCGAGTAGCCGAGGACTGCGACCAGCCTAGTAGGAGGGTTTGGCGAAACATCGGCTGAGTCGCCGGGCCGCGCTGGGCGCCCCGATGCGGCGTCCTCAGTCGCGCCGATAGCTGCTGCTATCGGCGACTCCCTGCGTCCTTGCCTCGGAACGCCCAGCGCACCCCGGCAACGAGCGACATTCCACCAAACCCTCCTAGTCACGCCGGCGACCCCACAGGCGCTTCGCGCCGAGGAGCGTGCCGATCACGGTGACGACGAGCAGGAACGCCTTGCGGCCGCGGAGCTTCGACTCGCCGCTCGCGCGCTCGCGCATGTCGACCGCGACCTCCTCGACCCGCAGTCCTTCCTCGTGCAGGCGCAGCACGGCCTCGACCTCCGGGGCACCGCTCTCGTATGGCCTCGCGAGCACGGGGAGCGCCTTGGCCGAGGCGGCGTAGAGCCCGCTCGTCGCATCGGCGAACGGGTGGCCGAGCGCGACTCGCATCGAGCGGCGCAGCAGGCCGGTGCCGAAGCGGCGGATCCCCTCCGGCGCGTAGCGGTACGGCTCGTAGCCCGGGCCGCTGACGAAGCGCGAGCCGACGGCGACGTCGGCGGCTCCGGAGCGGACGAGCTCGAGCAGTCGGCGCAGCTCCGAAGCCGGGTGTTGCCCGTCCGCGTCGACCCGCCCGCAGTAGGCGTACCCGTGCTCGTCGGCCCACGCCCAGCCTGCGGCGATCCCGGCTCGCAGCCCGCGATTCTCGCCGAACGAGAGCACCTCGGCGCCGAGCCCGCGCGCGACCGCCGCCGTGCCGTCGGTCGAGCCGTCGTCGACGACGAGCACGTCGACGTCCGGCAGGTGCTCGCGTAGCTCGTGGAGCACGGCCGGCAGATTCGCCTCCTCGTTCCAGGCTGGGATGAAGACCAGGGTGTCGCTCACGCGTCCATGGTAGAAGGGGCGGCGTGGCCGACTTCCCTCACGTTCACCGCGACCGCGTCCGCTTCCGCGACTGCGACGCGATGGGGCACGTCAACAACGCGGTCTACTCGACGTATCTCGAGGAGGCGAGGATCGGCGTGCTCGGCGATCTGATCGACTTCATCCTTGCGCGCGTCGAGATCGACTTCCGCTCCGAGCTCCGGATGGGCGAGGAGGTCGAGGTGCGCTCGCGCTGCTCGCGGGTCGGGGCGAAGAGCTTCGACCTCGAGCACGTGATCGCGGCGTCGGGCGGTCGCGTCGTCGCCGAGGCGAAGAGCGTCCTCGTCTCGTACGACTACAAGCTCGGCGCGAGCACGCTGGTGCCGGACGCGCTGCGCGAGCGCCTGCAGGCCTGACGCTACGAGCCGGGCGTTCTGCGAGCGAGCTTGACGGTGACGAGCCGCGGGCCGCGGCTGTCGATCAGCTCGAGGTCCAGCTCGTCTCCGGGCTTGCGCGCGGCGAGCAGCCTGGCGAGGTCGGCGGCGGAGTCGATCGGGACGTCGTCGGCGGCGATGATCACGTCGCCGACCGCCAGGTCCGCATCCTCGTTCGGACCGCCCGGGTGGACGACGGTGATCGCGGCGCCACGGACCGAGGCGTCGAGCCCGAGTTGGACGGCCGCCGAGTCCGTGTCGACCGAGTTGAAGGCGACGCCGAACCACGTCGTCGTGGTGGGTGTCTGCTTGCGGATCCGCGCGATCACCGGGAGCGCCTCGTCGATGGCGATCGCGAAGCTGACGTTCTCGGCCTCGGCGAGCCGGACACCGGCGGTGTTGATCCCGACGAGGCGGCCCTGCCGGTCGACGAGCGGCCCACCGGAGTTGCCGGGGTTGATCGCCGCATCAGTCTGCAGCAGCCCGGTCAGCTTGCCGTTGCTGCCTTCGATCGTGCGGTCGAGCCCGGAGACGATCCCCGAGGTCACGCTCGGCCCGCCGAGACCGAGGGGGAAGCCGACGGCAAAGACTGCGTCGCCGAGGCGCAGCGACGACGAGCGTGCGAGGCTGAGCGGGATCAGGTCGTTCGCGGCAACGTGGATCACGGCGAGGTCGCGCTCGGGCGCCGTCCCGATCACGGTTCCGGCCAGGGGGCGCGGATGCCGGTCGTCGTTGAAGACGACCGTGACGCTCGTCGTTCCCTCGATCACGTGGTTGTTCGTCAGGATGATCCCCGCGCGGTCGAGTACGACGCCCGAGCCGTCGCCCTCGCCGCCGCCGAACGACTTCGTCCTCACGTTGACGACCGACGGCAGCACCCGGTCGACCACGTCGGCGAGCGATCCCGCTGTCGAAGCGTCGGGTGGGGCCTCGGGGACGGTGGTGGCCGTCGTCACGGTCACCGTCTGGATCGCGGGCTCCCGCGGCCCGGCCTCTCCGTCGCCGTCACCGCTGCATCCCGCCAGGAGCAGCGCGCCGAAAGCGAGCGCGATCAGCCTCACGGAAGTCTCGGGAACGTGACGACGGCGACCGCGGCGGCGGCGAGCATCAACAAGAGCCCGCCAGCGAGGAAGGCGAACGTCACCTCCTGCTTGCGCTCGACCTTGCTCACGAGCGAGCCCATCTTCTCGTAGGCCTCGCGCAGGTCACCGACGCTCTCCGCCTCGTAGAAGCGGCCGCCGGTCTGCACTGCGATCTGCCGCAGCGTCGCCGGATCGGGCGGCACGGGGATGATCCGGGTGCCGCCGAAGCGGTTGAACTCGACGACGCCCTCGGGGGTGCCGAGCGCGATCGTGTAGACGGGAATCTTGAAGGACTTCGCCCGAGCCGCGCCCTCGAGCGGCAGCAGGATGCCCTCGGTCTGCGAGCCGTCGGAGAGGAGCAGGATCGCCGCCGGCCGGTCCTCCGTTTCCGCCTTCGTTCCCACGTCGGTGCCGTCCTGCCCGATCTCGGCCTCGCGCGCGACCTCGACGCCGCGCGCGATCCCGTCCCCGATCGCCGTCCCGCGCTGGGCGTACAGGTAGTCGATCGCGTCGATCGCGAGCTGGCGGTCCTCGGTCGCCGGCGCGGCGACCTCGGCGGTCTCGGAGAACGAGACGACGCCGACCCGGAAGCGCTTGGGCAAGCCCTTCATGAAGTCTCGGACGACTGCCTGCGCGGCTGCCAGCCGCGTCGGCTCGACATCCTCGGCCTGCATCGAGCCGGAGACGTCGATCACGAGCACGACCGTCGCCTCCTCGCGGTCGGCGAGCCGGGTCATGCTCGGGCGCGCGAAGCCGACGAGCAGCGCGGCGAGCGCGAGCAGGAAAAGCGCCAGACCGGCGTGGCGGCGCCACGAGCGTGTGCTCTCGACGACCCCGGCCAGCACGTCGAGGTTCGTGTAGCGGACGGCGTACTTCGTCGGCCGGCGCTGCAGCCAGCGGTGGCCGAGAACGACGAGCGGCAGCAGCAGCAGGCCGAGCAGGAGCAGGGGGGTGGCAAAGGTCAGCTTGGGCCCTTCGCGCAGACCGCCTGGATCTGCACCTCGACGCGCACGTTCTGCGGCCGCGTGATCCCGGAGGTCACGGTGACGACGACGCGTCTGCCGGCGCGGCGGGCCGTCGCGCGCACCGAGCCGAGTGCGGCGAGCGAGGGCGGACGGCGTGTACGGAACGCGACGGCGGTGGAGAAGGAGAGGACGCGCTCGCCGCTGAGGCACGTGTGGGTGAGCCGCTCGCGCTGCCGGTCCTTCAGGCGGACGTTCTTGACGCGCCACGCCGTCGCCTCCGGCACGGGCGCCACCGCCTGCAGCCGTCGCGTGGGCTTGTAGATCGTCCGGCTCCGGCCGCCGCCGCCGCTGGCCGGGATGCAGCCCAGCAGGGGCCGGAAGCCGGAGAGCGAGCGGGTCGTCTGTGCGACGAAGACGGCCGCGCGCCGTGTCGTCACCCCCGGCCCGATCGGCCCGCCGAGCATCCCGAGGAAGCTGATCCCGAGCGGTCCGGCGCGGTCCGCGTCGAGGCCGCCGATCACCTGGCCCCGTCCGGGGCAGCGAAGCTCGTAGTACGTCGGCGTCGCGGTGCCGAAGACCTGCACCCAGGGGCCGGAGACGGGGATGCAGACGATCAGGCCGTCGCATTCCCGTCCGGCGTCGGCCGTCCGTGGGCTGACGCCCGCCACGGCCGCGCAAAGGACGAGCACGGGAAGCAGTCGTCTTGATCACGGCAGCCTGCCGAACAGGAACGCGGAGACGGCGCCGGCTGCGAGCAGGAGCAGGGCGCCTCCGGCCGCGAAGCCCGCGGTGATCTCACGCTCCTCCTTGACGCTGCCGATCCGGGACCCGAGCTCCTCGTAGACCGCGTTCAGCGCCTCGGCGTCGGGTGCCGCGTAGAAGCGGCCGCCCGTCGCCTGTGAGACGCGGCGCAGCGTCTGGGGATCGGGCGGGACTGTGACGCGCTGGGTGAAGCCGTTGTCGTCCACGACTTCGACCACGCCGTCGGCCGTCCCGAACGCGACGGTGTAGACCGGGATCTTCAGCTTCTTTGCGCGCTGCGCCGCCTGCACGGGCTCGAGCACGCCCTGGGTCTGCGCGCCGTCGGAGAGCACGAGGATCGAGGCCGGAGGCTTCTTGCCCTTCTCGGCCGGCACGCGCTGCGCGACCTGGATGGCGCGCGCGATCCCCTCCCCGAGTGCCGTCCCGTCGCCGGTGCGGAGGTTGCGCAGGGCGCTCTGCGCCGCGTTGCGGTTCGCCGTCGCCGGCAGCACCGTGCTCGCGCTCTGCGCGAACGAGACCATCCCGACACGGTAGTCCTCGGGCAGCTTCCCGAGGAAGCGCCCCACCACCTCCTTCGCCACCGCGAGCCGGCTCGGTGGCACGTCCTTGGCGACCATCGAGCGGGACGTGTCCATCGCCAGCACCACCGTGGCCTGCTCCTGGTCGACCGAAAGCGTCGCGTGCGGGCGCGCCAGACCGGTGGCGAGCGCGGCGAGCGCCAGCAGCGCCAGCGCGGGCGGGAGGTGCCGCAGCCGCCCGGGACGGCGGCCGATCAGGTTCGGCACGAGCGCGGGGCTGGCGAAGATCGCGGCTTGCTCGCGGCGCCGGCGCTCGAGCAGGACGTAGCCGACGATGGCCAGCGGAACGGCGAGCAGCGCGAGCAGCATCAGCGGCCAGGCGAAGCTCATCGCCTACCTCCCCGGCGGCGCAGGTGGTTCGCGAGCGGCCGCAGCCAGTCCCCTTCGGTCGAGACGACGACGTGCCCGACGCCGAGCGAGGTCAGCTCGCGGGCGACCTCGGCGCGCTCGGCGGCAGCGGCGGCGGCGAAGCGCTCGCGCAGCCGCGCGCTGGCCGTATCGACCCGCAGCTGCCGTCCGGTCTCGGGGTCGACGAGCCGGAGCTCGCCCACGTTCGGCAGCGACTCCTCGCGCGGGTCGCGGATCTCGACGGCGAGCACATCGTGACCCCCGGCGAGCCGGAGGAGCGGCGTCCGCCAGTCGCGCGGGCCGCGGAAGTCGGAGACGACGGCGACGAACGAGCGCTGGCGTGCGAGCCGGGCGACGAGGTCGAGCGCGCCGCCGAGCGACGTCGCGCCGCCGCCCTCGAGGACAGGCTCACGCCGGAGGGCGAGCAGCAGCCCGAGCATGCCCGCGCGCCCCTGCTTCGGGGGGATCGCCTGCGCGGCTCCGTCGCCGAACGCGACGAGCCCGAGCCGGTTGCCGCGGCGGCTCGCGAGGTGTCCGAGCGCCAGCGCCACGCCTTCCGCGACGTCGGCTTTCCGCCGCTCCGCGGTGCCGAACGACATCGACGGGGAGACGTCGAGTGCCAGCCACGTCACGAGCACGCGCTCGGCGAGGTCGACCCGCACGTGCGTCTCGCCCGTCCGTGCGGTCACGTTCCACTCGATCCGGCGGACGTCGTCCCCGGCGACATACGGCCGCACCTGGGCGAGCTCGCTGCCGGCGCCCAGGATCGAGGAGCGATGGTCGCCCGACAGCAGCCCTTCGATCCGCCGCCCGATCGTCAGGTCGAGCGCGCGGAGCAGGGTCTCGGGCAGCGGCCCGGGCCCCGGACGGTCCGGCGTGCGTTGTTGCGTTGGTGCTTGGGGAGCAATCGTCAAGCAGCGCTCTCCCGCCTGCCGAGCTCGATCTCGGGCGCCGACACCTTCGCGAGCACCGCATCGAGGATCACGTCCGCGTCGACCTGCTCCGCGAGCGCCTGATAGCTGAGCACGAGGCGGTGGCGGAGAGCGTCCTTGGCGAGCGTCTCGACGTCCTGCGCGATCACGTAGTCCCGGCCGCGGATGAACGCGAGCGCGCGCGCCGACTGGACCAGGCTGATCGGCCCGCGAGGGCTCGCGCCGTAGGAGATGAACGGCGCCAGCTCCGCGAGCCCGTACGTGCCCGGCTCGCGGGTCGCGGTCGCGAGCTGAACCGTGTAGCTGACGATGCCCGGATCGACGTAGACCGCCACGGTGGCCGCTTGGAGGTCGCGCAGCCGCTCGAGCTCGAGCACACGGCGGAGCTCAGGCGGCGGAATCAGCGAGCGCTGCACTACGGTCAGCTCCTCGTCGTGCTCGGGATACCCGACCAGGATCTTGAGCATGAAGCGGTCGATCTGGGCCTCCGGAAGAGGATACGTCCCCTCGGACTCGATCGGATTCTGCGTCGCCATCACGAGGAACGGCTGGGGCACGGGGTGGGTTTCCTGACCGATCGTCACCTGGCGCTCCTGCATCACCTCGAGCAGCGCCGATTGCACCTTCGCCGGGGCGCGGTTGATCTCGTCCGCGAGCAGGAAGTTGCAGAAGACCGGGCCGAGCTCGGTGTCGAACTCGCCGGTCCCGGGGCGGTAGACGCGCGTGCCGACGAGGTCGGACGGAACGAGGTCCGGCGTGAACTGAATTCGCTGGAAGCTGCCGCCGAGAACCTGCGCTGTGGTCTTGATCGTCAGCGTCTTCGCGAGACCGGGCACGCCCTCGATCAGCAGATGACCACCCGCGAGCAGGCAGACGAGAACCCGCTCCAGCATCGCATCCTGCCCCGCGATCACCCGCTTGATCTCGAAGAGGGCCTGCTCGAGCAGCTCGCGCTGCTCCTCGACGGTGACTTCGCTCACGGCTCCTCCTTGTCGGGGTCTGTGCGAAGTACAGCATTTCGTGATTCAGAACCGGTTAAGAATTCCCCGATCGGCGGCTGAGGAGCAACCCGAGCACGGCGCCGAAAAGGGCATGAACTGCGGCTTCCTGGGCGAAGACGCGGCCGTTGCGGAGCAGCGGCGGCCAGGCGCCGCTGCGGCGATCGGGGTGCCAGCGGTCGACGACCACCATCAGCGGCCACAGCGCGACGGTCTCCAGCTGGAAGACGGCGACGCCCCATTTCCAGCCGCGCAGGCCGAGCCGCTCGAACGCGACTCCAGCCGCGGCGCCGTTCGCGAGATGGATCGCGGTGCCGGTCGCGCGCCAGTGCCGCTGCGAGAAGGGCCGGCCGAGCACCCGGACGTCGCTGTACGTCGTGCCGAAGATCCGTTGCGCCACGGGCTCGGCGGCGGCCCAGGCGAGCGCCGCGGCGCTTCCGGCTACGGCTCCTCGCATGCCGCGAGCGTATCGATGTCGAGTTTCTGTCCAGAACAATGTGGGCACCCCGCGCATACGTGACCGGCTGGGAGACGACGGAGCGACTGCTCGAATCAGGCGGCTTCGAGTCCCGACAGCGGGTGCTGGTGGGCGATCCGGTCGTCGACAGCTCGGAGTCCGGCGCCCGCGTCCTCGGAGTCACGTACTGGCATGCCGTGACCCTCTTCACGCGCGGCGCCGTCCGCGCGAGCTGGAGCGGCGGCGGGGGCAGGCTGCGCCTGCTCGGCGGAGCGACCCTGCTGACCTTCGGGCCGCCGGAGCTCTCCGTTCAGGACGGAGGCGTCGCGTGCCGGCACGAGATTCGCGGCGGTCTCCTGGCGCTCCGCGCAGGCGGTTCGGTGACGCTCGCGCAGCGCCCTGCCGACGGGGGGCACGAGCTGACCGTCACGGTCGAGGAGTACCTGCCCAGGCTGGCCGCGCGTGTCGGGGCTCCCTGGTGGACGGGTGCGCTCTACGCGAAGGGCCAGAGCCCGTTCCACGCTGCCGTCAGCAGGCGGTACTTCGATTTGCTCGTGCAGGGGCGGGCCGCGTGAGGGTGACGGTCTTCGGCGCGACCGGCGTCGTCGGCCGGGCGCTCTTGCCGTTGCTCGGCGAGCACGAGGTGACGGCAGTGTCACGGACGCCGCGTGACGGGGATGGCGTGCGCTGGGTCGTCGCGGACGCGGCTACCGGGCGTGGCGTCGCCGAGGCGATCGACGGCGCCCAGGTCGTCTACTACCTCGTCCATTCGCTCGGATCGCGCGACTTCGAGCAGCAGGACCGTGCGGCGGCCGAGGCCGTTGCCCGTGCAGCCGCGACTGCGGGCGTGGAGCAGATCGTCTACCTCGGCGGCCTCGGGGCAGACGATCCGGACGCGTCGCCTCACCTGCGCAGCCGACGCGAGACCGGCGAGCGGCTCGCTTCCGCGGGCGTGCCGGTGACGACTCTGCGCGCCGCCATGATCGTCGGCAAGGGGAGTGCGGCGTTCGAGACGATCCTGGGGCTCGTCAGGCGCCTGCCGGTGATGGTCACGCCGAGTTGGGTCTCGACCCCCACGCAGCCGATCGCGCTCGACGACGTCGCGCGGTACCTCGCGGGCGTCTGCGGGAGCGAGGCTGCGCTCGGCCGCGGGTTCGACGTGGGCGGGCCCGAGGTGATGACCTATCGGGAGATGATCGAGCGGATCTCGCGGCTGCTCGGGAAGCGGCCGTTGATCGTCGAGGTGCCGGTGCTCACTCCCTATCTCTCGTCGCTCTGGCTCAACCTCGTCACGCCGGTGAACGCCTCCGTGGCACGGCCGCTCGTGGAAGGACTGCGGAGCCCGACGATCGCGCGGGAAGAGGAGATCCGCCGGCTGCTGCCGCTGGAGCTGACTCCGTTCGACGATGCGGCGCGGGCCGCCCTGCGCTGATCAGGGCCGGTCGTTCAGGACACGCCATCGCGTACAGAGATCGCGTGCCGCCTCGGGCCAGGAGGGGTGCGAGAACGTGAAACCGGCGTCGGTCAGGCGCGCCGGCACCACGCGCCGGCTCTTGAGGACGAGCTCCGTCTCCGTTCGCAGGAAGACGGCGCCGAGCTCCAGCATCCAGCGCGTAGCCGGCAAGCCGACGCGGACTCCCCATGCGTCGCGCAACGCTCGCATGAAGTCGGCATTCGGCAGCGGGTGCGGCGCGGCGACGTTGACGGGCCCGGCGAGATCGCTCTCGATCAGCCATTCCACCGCGCGCGCGAAGTCTGCTTCGTGAATCCAGGAGACGTACTGGCGTCCGTTTCCCGATGCTCCTCCGAGGCGACGCCGGACCAGTGAGAGGAGGATGTCGAAGGCGCCGCCCCGGTCCGTGCTCATGACGATTGCGGTGCGGAGAGCGACCTTGCGCGTCTGGGGCGTGACGGCGTCCTCGAGGGCTTGCTCCCAGGCCTGCGCGACCTCGATGCTGAAGCGCCATGTCTCCGGGACATCAGGTTCGTTGCCGCCGATCACCCCGGTGTGCTCGTCGTTGGGGGCGTCGTACCGATGTGCGTAGATCGTCGCCGTGCTCGCCTGGAGCCAGACGCGAGGAGGTCTCGCGCACGCTGCGATCGCCTGGCCGACCGCGCTCGTGGACTCGATCCGCGACTCGCGGATCGCCTTGCGGTTGGCCGGCGTGTATCGGCAGTTGACGCTGCGCCCGGCGAGGTTGATCACCGCGTCCGCGCCTTCGAGCTCCGCCGCCCAGGCGCCGACCGTCTTGCCATCCCAGTCGACCCGGCGCACGGGTCCTGCGTCGCCGCCTTCGGCGCGGCTGAGGACGACGACCTCGTGTCCCTCCGCCGCGAAGGTGCTCGCCAGGCCGGTGCCGAGTTGTCCCGATCCGCCGGGGATGACGAGCTTCACGTCGTTCGCTCCGGCAGTGCAAAGAAGAGTTGCAAGGACCCCCTTGAAGTTCTGTGGGTGGATAGTGAAGGATGGACGCCACGGGTGTGCGGCGCCGTCGACAGCCACGCCACGACAAGGGAGAGGGCATGAACAAGGAGAAGCGGCCCACGCCGCAGACGGGACGGCGCGCCTGGGCGCGTCACAGCTGGGTACTGGGAGCGCTGCTCGCGCTCGCAATCGGGGCTTTCGTCCCTGCAGCGGTGAGCGCGAACCAGAGCGCGACCTTCGCCGTGTGGACTGCGTCGCCGCAGTCCGCGGCGAGCGACGCCCAGCCGAAGGAGTTCCGCACCTACCAGCTCGACCAGGACGCGATCACCGCGCTGCTGGCTCAGGCGCCGCACGAGCGCACGGCTGCCGCCGAGAACGCACCGCTCGTCCTTTCGCTGCCTGGTCCCGCCGGCTTCCCGCAGCGCTTCGCGCTCCAGGACTCGCCGATCATGCAGGCGGGGCTTGCGCGCGCGCATCCCGAGATTCGCACCTACAGCGGTCGCGGCCTCGACGATCCCGCCGCGACGATCCGGGCGGACGTCAGCCCGCTCGGCTTCCACGCCTCGATCCGGTCCCCGAAGGGCAACTGGTACATCGACCCCTCGAGCAAGCAGCACGACGACACCTACGTCGTCTACTACACGCGCGACCTGCCGGCGGACCCGGACGGGCCGTTCGAGTTCAAGGAGGGCGACGACGAGGCGCTCGCGGCAGCAGCCGTCGAGCTCTCGACCAACGGCGGCGGTCCGTCCGCAGGCGAGGTGCTGCGCACCTACCGGCTCGCGCTGATCACCGACCAGTCGTACTCGACGTACTTCGGCGGCCCCGCCAACGTGACCGCGGCGAAGGTCGCGCTGATGAACCGCGTCAACCAGGTGTACGAGGACGAGACCTCGATCCGGCTGATCCTGATCAACGACACCGACAAGACCAACCTGAACACCGACGAGGACGCGATCGGCGCAAACGGGCCCTGCGGCGCGGCAGCGTGCTACACGGCTGCGCAGCTGGCCGGTTGCGGCGGTGGCACGCTCGGCCGGAACCGGATCGTGCTCGGCCAGATCATCGGCGCCTCCAATTACGACATCGGCCACCTCGGCCTCGGCAAGAACGGCGGCGGCGTCGCGAACCTGGGTGTCGTCGGCGGCAACTCCAAGGCGGGCGGCTGCACCGGCCTGCCGAACCCGGAGGGTGACTTCTACGCAGTCGACTACGTGGCGCACGAGATGGGCCACCAGTTCGCCGGCAACCACACCTTCAACGGCACGCAGTTCAACTGCTCGGGCGGCAACCGGAACGCGGGCACCTCGGTCGAGCCCGGGAGCGGTTCCTCGATCATGGCCTACGCCGGCATCTGCCGCCAGGACGACCTGCAGCCGCACAGCGACCCGTACTGGTCGCAGCGGAGCTTCCAGGAGATCACGACGTACGTGACGTCCTCGCAGCCGGCGATCAACGAGGTGCAGACGGCGTCGCTGCGCGACTTCGACGGCACCGACTCGTTCACGATCAACTACAACGGGGCCGAGTCGGCCGTGATCACGAACGGCACGAACTACACGGCCGCGGGGATCCAGCTCGCGCTGCAGGGCGTCTCCGAGGTGCAAACGGTCGCGCTCGCCGGCTACGACGGGACCGACTCGTACACGCTCGAGTACAAGGGCGCCACGACGGTGCCGATCGTCCGCGGCCAGAACAACACCGCGGCGGGGATCCAGAACGCACTGCAGGGCGGCAACGAGCAGCAGCAGGCCGTCCTGACCGGCTTCAGCGCCGCGGCGCAGTCGTTCCAGATCCAGGCGAACGGCAACACGTCGGCTCTCTTCGGGCTCGGCGGCCTCGCCGTCTCGAACGCGAACGTCACCGCCCAGATCAACGCTCTGCTCGGGTCGACGGGCGTCACGTCGGCCGGCGCCGGCAACGGCGGCTTCACGCTGACGTTCGGCGGCACGCTCGCGGGCACAGACGTCCCCTCGATCGCGATCGTCAACTGCTCCGGCGCCTGCGTGGCGTCGGTGCGCGAGAACGCGAAGGGTGGCGGCCCGATCTCCGGCTGGCCTACCGGCGGGCTCGTCACCGTCGGCGCGCTCACCGACGCCGGCTACACGCTCACGTTCGGCGGCACCCACCAGGGCACCGACGTCGACCCCCTTGCCGTCACGAACGGGAACGGCGTCACCGGCGCGGTCGTCGAGACGACGAAGGGCTCGCCCGGGATGCTGCCGCCGGGTGCGGTGGCAACGGTCTCGGGCTTCGGCGCCGGCACGTTCAACACGACCGGCTTCCAGCTCACGTTCGGCGGCTCTCTCGGTCTCCTCAACCTCAACTCGGTCACCCTGACGAACATGAACGGCGCCACCGGGTTCGTCGGGGAGACGGCCAAGGGCGGCCCGATCGACAACCAGGGCTGGACGGTCACGCCGACGGGCAACCACCCGCCGGTCGTGGAAACGCCGGTCGAGTACACGATCCCGCTCCGGACGCCGTTCACGCTCGCCGGCTCGGCGACCGATCCCGACGGTGACACCGTCACCTACCTGTGGGAGCAGAACGACATCGGCGTCGGCGTCGGCACTGCGCTCGTCAACGCCGTCAAGACGAACGGCCCGCTCTTCCGGCAGTTCGGCACGGCGCTCGACGCGAGCGTCTACGACCCGAAGCAGCTCAACTCGCCGGGCGAGAACCACGTCACGACCGATCCGACGCGGACCTTCCCCGACCTGGCGCAGATCCTGATCAACAACACCAACGCGGTCACGGGCAACTGCCCCGGCCCGCCGCTGCCGCCGCCGCCGACGTCGGGCGGGACGAACGTGCCGCAGCCCCAGATCGACTGCTACTCGGAGTTCCTGCCGACGGCGTCGTACATCGGGTCGCTCCACTTCCGCCTGACCGCCCGGGACGGCCATCCGGCCGGCGGCGGGATCGAGAGCTCGGACACGACGGTCAACCTGGCACCCGGCACGGGGCCGTTCCTGGTCACGTCGCACGGCGCCGGCGGCACGGTCGACGGCCACGCGCCTGTGACCGTGACGTGGGATGTCGCGGGCACCAATCTGCCGCCGATCTCGGCGGACAACGTGAAGATCAGCATGTCCGCGGACGGCGGCTTCACGTACCCGCACGTGCTCGCCGCGAGCACGCCGAACGACGGCTCGGAAGTTGTGTCGGTCGCGAACGTCGCCACGGCGAAGGCGCGGCTCAAGGTCGAGGCGGTCGGCAACGTCTTCTTCGACCTCAACGACGCGGACTTCGCGATCCAGGGCGTTGCGGACGTGACGAACGACGCGCCGCTCGAGGGTGCGGTCGTGCAGTACAGCGACGCGCTCTCGCCGACGGTCACCGTCTCGGCGACCGACCCGGACACCGCGGGCTCCGGCCTGACGGCGGTCGCGTCCGGCCTCCCGGCCGGGCTGACGCTCGCCATCGCTACGACGTCGGCGGGCGCAGCGGTGCCCGGGACGCGCACGTGGACGGTGGTCGGCACGACGACGGGCGCGCCAGGGGCGTACCCCGTCACGGTCACGGTGACCGACGATGCGGGCCACGTCTCGACGACGACGTTCTCGATCGTGGTCACGCAGGAGGACGCAACGCCGAGCTACACGGGCGACGAGCTCGTCTTCCCGGTCGGCGGCGCCTCGTCTGCGAGCGTGAACTTGCGGGCGGTCGTCCGCGACAGCTCGGTCGTCGCCGCGAGCGGAGACAGCGCTCCGGGCGACATCCGCAACGCGACGGTCAGCTTCAAGGAGGGAGCGGCCTCGCTCTGCGGCCCGCTTCCGGTGGCGCTCCTCGGCGACGAGGAGACGACGGGAACGGCGGCCTGCAATGCGTCGCTGTCGGTCGGCAGCCACACGATCGACGTGCTCGTCAACGGCTGGTACGTCGGCTCTGTCTCGCAGGTCGTGCAGGTGCTGACGGCCGAGGCGGCCCACGTCGGCGGCAACGGCGAGCTCGTGCTCTCCAAGGCGGCCGGAAGCCTCGGCCCCGCGGCGGGCACGCTCCATTACAAGCTCGACGCGAACTTCAAGGCCGAGAAGGTCAAGGCCAACAACCGGCCGCACGGCAGCGTCGACGTGACGTTCAGCGCGGGTGGCAAGGACTACCTGATCCGCAGCTTCGACCTCGACTCGGTCGGAGCAGTGCTCAGAAACCCGAACGGGACGTCCTGCCCGTCGTCGCGGCCGCAGGCCTGCATCGGGCTCGGCGACGTGCGGGCGACCGCAACGCTCTTCGACGTCACGAAGAGGCAGGTCAAGCTGGCGACCGGGCTGCGGCTCCACGTGACCGCGACCGACGGTCTGGCCGAGAGCGACGATGCGATCGGGATCACCCTCTGGGACGGCAACCAGCTCCTCTTCTCGTCGAGCTGGAGCGGCGGTGACACCGCCGAGCAGCGCCTCTCCGCGGGGACGATCAAGGTCGATCTCGGCTAGAGGCTTGGGACTAGGGACGGGGCGTCGGTTGCGGCCGGCGCCCCGTCGCTAGCGGACTACCAGGCCGCAGGAGCTGACCCCCGCGATGATCGGCACGCCGCCCGTGCTGGTCACCGTCTGCCGCAACGTCACGCAGAGTCGTGTACCCAGCGGCGTCGCGCGCCGGACCCGGACGCGGAGCACGACCTTCCGCTCCACGGTCGCGTCTCCTGGAAAGACGAGGCTCCAGCTGCGCCGGGTGGTCGCGAGCAGCAGGCGGCTCGGCAAGGGCCGGAGTGAGACGGCGAGCGTGAACGCGTCTGCTGACGTGACCCGGTACGTGAACGTCGCGAGCGCGCCTGCCCGCAGCGGCTGGTGGGCGGCACGCGTCCGCCACTCGGGGGGAGGCTCCGGGCGAGCAGCGGCTGTCCCTGCCACGATCAGCGCCGCGAGCGCGGCCGCGAGGAGCCTGTTCACGAGTTGTCCTCCACCCAGGCCGCGAGGAGGCCGCGATAGTGGGCGACGAAGTGCTCGTGCTCGTGCGCCGGGAAGGTCGCCTGCACGGTCTCGACGAGGAGCCGGTCGAAGTCGGGCCCAGCGACCCACTCGACGAGCGCTTCGTCGAGGTTGGGGAGCTTCTCGGCACAGAACGCCTCGTACTCGTCGATCTGGAAGTAGGCGTCCGCGAGCTTGCGGTACGCGGCCAGCTTCTCCTCGTATGAGAGGTCCTCGCGGTCGCCGATCTCGAAGTAGTCGCGCGTCGTCTGGTTGATCCGCATCTGCCGGCCGGTGGCACAGCAGAACGCCGTCCAGCGCACGAGCGCTCGCATCGCCCACGGGAAGTAGTAGTGCAGGCTCGTCAGCGCGACGTCCGGCGAGGCGTTGGCGTAGTCGATCGGGGAGGCGACGCCGTCCTTGACGATCGTCTCGCAGGAGTTGAACTCCCAACGGAAGAACGCGTTCACGAGCCGGCTGATCGTCACGACCTCGTCGCCGGTCTCGGGGCTGAGGAACCCGTGGTCGACCTGGTAGCGGTCGTACATCGGCCGGTCGGGCTCGAAGTGCATCACCATCGTCTCGGCGCCGATCGAGAGGCTGCGGGCGAAGACCTCGAAGTCCTCCACGGACGCCTGCAGGTGCATCAGCCGCTCGCCCGAGGCGTCGTAGACGGCGTGCAGCTCCGCCGCGTCGCGGATCCGAGTCACGCCGACCCATTGACCCCCGTCGAACGGCTTCATGTAGATCGGATAGCCGATCCGCTCGGCGATCTCGTCGAGCTCGAACGGGAGGTTGTAGCGCTCCGCGGTGGACTGGAAGCGCTCGTTGGCTGGCGGTTGCTTGTGCGGGATCAGCCAGGTCTCCGGCACGTTCAGTCCGAGCCGCATCATCGCGCAGTACGCGGAGTGCTTCTCCATCGCCTGGAACGTGAACGGGTTGTTCAGGAGGTACACGTCGTCCATCAGCGAGACCTTCTTCAGCCACTCGCGCGGGACCGTGTACCACCAGCCGAGCCGGTCGATCACGAGCGAATAGCGCGGGCGGTAGCGAAGGTCGAAGGGCTCGTTGAAGATCCGCTCGCACGTCAGCTCGTGCGTCTGCCCGCCGTGCTCGATCGGGCCGACTCGCCCGAGCAGGTGCTCGAAGGCCGCGGGCCAGTCCTCCTCGGTGCCGAGCAGGAGTCCGATCAGGTGCGAGCGGGTCGTCATACGAAGCGGGGCAGATGATGCGCGATCTGGGCTCGCCACGCGGGCCAGTCGTGCGGGACGTCGTGACCCCAGATGTCGAGCTCGTGCGAGATCCCCTTTTCGCCGAGCTGCTGGGAGAAGCGCCTGGTGCTGTCGAGCGCGCCGGTCGTGTCCTCCCACTCGCCCTGGCCGGCGATCAGGAGCAGGTTGACGCGGCCGCGGAGCCAGTCGAGGTGGTCGCCCCCGAGATTCGAGACGTAGTCGGCGGGATTCTGGAAGTAGACGGCGTCGCCGCGCTCGCCACCGGCGACCACGGAGACGTCGTAGACGCCGCTCTGGCAGATCGCGAGCGGGAAGATCTCGGCGTGGCGGAGCGCGAAGTTGGCGGCGTGGTAGGCGCCGAAGCTGACGCCCGTGACCATGATCTCCGCACTCGCATCCGTGTCCTCGCGGATGAACGGCACCACCTGGTTGACGATCCAGTCCTCGTAGAGCCCGTGCAGCTGCGCACGCGCTTCGAGCGGCACGTCCTGGCGATACCAGCTGCCGGAGTCGTAGCTGTCGACGGCGTACACCTTCACCCGGCCCGCCTCGATCAGGTCGGCGACCGCTTCGACCATCCCACGCTCCTCGTACTGCCAGGCTGGCCCTTCCTGGGACGGGAATGCGAGCAGCGGCCGGCCCCAGTGGCCGTAGGTGATGACGCGGCCCTCGGCGCCGATCGCCGGCGACCACAGCGAGGTGTGGCGGCGATTCATCTCAGGTCCTCTGGAGCAGCCTGAGCAGATTGGGATGGAAGGAGTCGCGCCATGCGATCCAGTTGTGCCCGTCGCGGAACTCATGCAACCGCGCGTCGTAACCGCGGCGCCGCAGTGACTCCTCGAGCGCCCTGTTGGCAGGCAGGTTCTCCTCCACGGTGCCGCAGCCCAGGACGATCGGGATCGCCCGCTCGGGCCGGTTGCGATGGACGCCGCCGACGAAGCGGGCGATCCGCTCGTAGCGCGGGAACCAGCGCTCGTGCGCGTCGGCGCGCCGGAAGAAGCTGCCCGACTGGAGGAAGAGCGCATCGAAGCTCTCGGGGTAGCGGCGATGGGTGTGGAAGAGCGCCAGGGCGCCGAGGCTGGCTCCGAGCCCGATCCGCTTCGGCGCCGGCGGGAGCGCCGGCAGGATCTCCTCGGCGAGCGCACGCGCGTAGCGCGCGGACGCCGAGTAGGTCTCGTTCCGGTCGACGGGGCCGAGCAGCGTCGCGCGGAGCGGCGGCAGCTGCCCGAGCAGAACCGGGAGCGCCGAGTGCTCGGCGTACTCGGGGCCGTCGTGGGCGATCAGCATCGGGCTCTGTGCGGTGGCGTCCGGGTGGGCCCAGATCAGAGCGGGCAGCTCCGCCCGGAGGAGCTTGCTCGCGATCGTGACGCTCTCCGTCTCGCCCACGGGGTCGGCGTCGACCCATTCCGGCGCCGCGTACTCGGGTTCCTCCCAGACGGACTTGTCGCCCCAGGGGCCGCTCGCCGTCTTCGGATTCGCCGGGTCGACGATCCACTCGCTCTTGCCCTTGGCGTCGATCAGCTCGAGCTGGTACTCGAAGCGGGCGACGTCCGGCGCCGGCGCGGTCAGCTCCCAGGTGCGGCCTCGGCGCTTCAGCTCGTGCGGCAGCCGGTCGCCGAGCTCGTGGGCGAGTCGGACGGCAGCGAGTCGCCGCCGCGGGTCGGGGAGCTGGAAGCGGATTTCGATCACGGGAGTGTGTCGATTGCGTGCCAATTCGCGCGCAGAACCGTCCTTTCGGGACGGGTCGGGCCGTTTCGGACACTGGGCGGCGCGCGCGGGCGCAGCTATCACGACTCCTCCCAGCACACGAGGAGGAACGATGAAGGCTCACGGACGGAGACGAGCGCTCCGCACAGGCGTGATCGCGGCGACGGCGCTCGTCCTCGCCGGCGCGGCCGCCGGCGCGGTGCTCGAGTCGAGGCTCGACGACAACGTGATCAGCGCCTGCCGCGTGAAGTCGACAGGTGTGCTCAGGGTGCCTGCGCTCGGTGTTGTCTGTAGTGGCAACGAACAGCCCTTACAGTGGAACGTCCGCGGTGTTGCCGGGCCGGCCGGGCCGGCTGGGCCTGCATCGATCGCGGCGCTCGACCGCACGGCCTGCACGACCGTCTCCGGGCTGCCGGGCGTGCTCCTCGTCCGAACCGAGGCAGGCGGCGTCGTCACCCTCACCTGCCGCCCGGCGCCGCTCTCGGAGGCGCTCCCGAACGTCGTGCTGAACGAGATCGACTACGACCAGGTCGGAGCCGACGCGGGCGGGTTCGTCGAGCTCCACAATGCGGGGCTCGGCGCGGCCGAGCTCGATGGGCTGGCGCTCGTCTTCGTCGACGGCGCCGACGGCAGCGAGTACCTGCGCAGGCCGTTGAGCGGCTCACTCGCCCCCGGCGCGTACCTCGTCGTCACGGTCGATGCCCAGAACGGCGCCCCCGACGGGGTCGCGCTCTACGACACGGTGCTCCAGGGAGTCGTCGACGCCCTCTCGTACGAAGGGGCGATCGAGCGCGCGTTCATCGGAGCGTTCGCGCACACGCTCGTCGAGGGCAACGCGCTGCCGGTCGCTGTCGCCGACTCGAACACGGTGACCGGATCGCTCGCGCGGATCCCGAACGGCAGCGATACCGGCGACTCGGCGACCGACTGGGCGTTCACGACCACGGTCACGCCTGGTGCGGCGAATGTCCCTTAGCGCCGCCCCTTTGCGCGCATGTTCGCGCGTCCCTCCGCGCCGGCCTTGGCCCAGCGCTTTCGCTCCTCGGCCTGGAGTCGCTTGTCGAGCCGCCGCTCGAGGTGCGCCAGCTCGCGCTGGAGCTTGTTGTAGCTCTCCCAGCGGTCGGCGGGCAGCGTCCCGTCGGCGAGCGCCGCCCGGATCGCGCAGCCCGGCTCGGTGCCGTGGGCGCAATCCGAGAAACGGCATTGGTTCGCGAGCCCCTCGACGTCGCTGAACGTCTCCGCAAGCCCGTCCGACGACTCCCAGAGCTGCAGCTCGCGCAGTCCGGGCGTGTCCACGACGAGGCCGCCGCCTGGCAGCAGGACGAGCTGACGGTGCCTGGTCGTGTGGCGGCCCTCGCCGTCGTGCTCGCGGATCGTCTGCGTCGCCAGCAGCTCCTCGCCGGCGAGCGTGTTCACGAGCGTCGACTTGCCGACGCCGGACGAGCCGAGCAGTGCGATCGTCCGGCCCGGCAGCAGGTGGGAACGGATCAGGTCGAGGCCGTCGCCGGTCAGGCTCGAGATCGCGTGGACGGGGACGCCGAAGGCGATCGCCTCCACCTCGAGCACCTTCAGCGCGTGGTGCGGGTCGAGGTCGCTCTTCGTCAGCACGATCACGGGCTGGGCGCCGCTCTCCCACGCCATCGTCACGTACCGCTCGAGGCGGCGGAGATTGAAGTCCTCGTTCAGCGACATGACGAGGAAGACGGCGTCGACGTTGGCGGCGAGCACCTGCTCCTCCGTCGCGGTCAGCGCGACCTTGCGCGAGAACTTCGTCTTGCGGGAGACGACGGCGTGAATCGTCGCCGAGTCTTCCTCCGGCCTGGGTGCGATCGCGACCCAGTCGCCGACGGCCGGCAGCTCCCCGGCGCCGGCGGCTTCGTGGGAGAGCCTGCCGGCGAGGTCCGCGCGGAGCTCGCCGAGCTCGGAATAGACGACGTAGGCGCCGCGGTGCTGAGCGGCGACGCGCGCCGGGATCCTGCCTTCGGCGGCGTGCGGTTCGAATTCGGTTGCGTGGCTGTCAGTCCAGCCGAGATCGTGCAATGCGTACAAGCGAGTCTCCTTGAGCGAGATGGTAGGGGCAGGCGCGCGAAAGTCGGCGCGCGCCGCGCGGCTCAGGAGTCGCCGGAGGTATGGACCGACGTCCCTAGAGCCGCGGAGCTCTGAGGGCGGAGGGGGCAAGATCGGTCATCTGCTCGAACCTCCTTCGTCGTCGGGACGTCTCGAAGTATGCCTGCAGCTGGTGACGAAGTCGAATTCGGCTTGGAGTTTGGCGAAAGACTGGCTAGAGTCCCGCGGGGCGCGGCCCGGAAGGAGCTGCGGCTGGATTTTCTGGGGAGCAGCACAAACTTAGGGGAGGAACGGGTGTCTCATCTTCGTCTGCGGCTGTGCGTCGTCATCGGCGCGCTGATCGCTCTGGTCGGGTCCGCGAACGCGTTTGCGGCCGGCAATCTCGTCGTCAGCCAGGTCTACGGCGGCGGCGGCAACGCAGGTGCGTCGTACACGCACGACTACATCGAGATCTTCAATCGCGGCAACGTCTCCGTGCCTCTGAACGGCATGTCCGTGCAGTACGCAAGCTCTACAGGCACTGGCGCCTTTGGTGCCAACTCGGGGCAGCTCACCGAGCTGCCGAGCGTTGCGCTTCAACCTGGCCAGTACCTGTTGATTCAGGAGTTCAGCCAGGCTGCGGTCGGTGCGCCGCTCCCGACGGCGGACGTCGTCGATGCAACCCCGATCAACATGTCCGGTACTGCGGGCAAGGTCGCCCTCGTCGTGGACGCGGTCACGCTCGGATGCAACGGCGGCTCCACTCCCTGCAGCCCTTCCCAGCTGGCGCGGATCGTCGATCTCGTCGGCTACGGCGCCGCCAACTTCTTCGAAGGCGCCGGTCCAGCGCCGACGCAGTCGAACACCTCAGCGGCTGCCCGCAACGGTGCCGGCTGTGACGACAGCGACAACAACAGCACCGACTTCTCCACGCTTTCGCCTCCCGGTCCGCGGAACACGTCGAGCCCGCTCGCCACGTGCGGCGGGCCGACCAACCCGAGCGCCACGGGCGCAGCGAACCCCGGCTCGGTGCTCCCCGGAGCGCAGTCGACTCTGACCGCCACCGTGACGCCGGGCGCGAACCCGACCAGCACCGGGATCTCGGTCTCGGGTGACCTGACCTCGATCGGCGGGTCGGCCACCACTGCGTTCGCGGACGACGGTCTCGGCTTCGACGCAACGGCGAACGACAACGTCTTCACCTATCGGGCGACTGTGGCGGGCGGCACGGCGCCGGGCGCGAAGTCGCTGCCGGTGACCGTCACCGACGCTCAGTCGCGGTCCGGCTCCACCACGATCGCGCTCACGGTTGCGGAGCCGCCGGCTCCCCCGATCGAGATCAGCGAGATCCAGGGCGCGGCGCACATCTCGCCCAAGGTCGGCACGACCGTGACGACGACCGGAATCGTGATCGGCAAGATCGGCAGCAGCTTCTACCTCCAGGACCCGACTCCGGACCTGAACTCCGCGACATCCGAGGGCCTGCAGGTCTTCGGCGCGTCCGCGGCTGCGGGCGTCTCCGTCGGGGACGAGGTCAGCGTCTTGGGCCTCGTCACCGAGTTCCGCTCGGGCGCGGCGAACCTGACGATCACAGAGCTCACGAACCCCGTCGCCACCGTTCTCTCGACTCGCAACGCGTTGCCGGCCGCGACGGTGATCGGCACGGGCGGCCGCATTCCGCCGAACACCGTGATCGAGGACGACGCGACCGGCAACGTCGAGGCGCCCGGCGTTCTCTTCGATCCGGCCGAGGACGGGCTCGACTTCTACGAGAGCATGGAAGGGATGCTCGTCCAGATGAACGACCTGATCGCGACGAGCTTCACCTTCACAGGCTTCGGCGAGATCTTCGTCGTCGGCGACAACGGCGCGAACGCGACCACGATGACACCGCGGGGCGGCGTCGTGATCGGTCCGGGCGACCTGAACCCGGAGCGGATGGTGATCGACGACGAATGGTTCAAGACCGGCCCGCCGGCGATGCCGGCTGTGAACGTCGGCGGCACGTTCCCCGGCGCGCACGTCGGGATTCTGGACTACAACTTCGGCGAGTACCGGATCCAGTTGCGGTCGCAGCCGGTACCGGCCAGCACCGGCGTCTCGGTTCGTGAGACGGCCGTCACAGCTGGAGCCGGCCAGGTCTCGATCGCGACGTTCAACGTCGAGAATCTCGCGGGCAACGAGGCCCAGCCGAAGTACGACGCGCTCGCTGCCATGATCGTGAACAACCTCGCTGCGCCGGACATCGTCGGCCTCGAGGAGATCCAGGACAACAACGGCGTCGTGGGCGGCACGGGCGACACCGTCGTCGATGCGAGCACGACGCTGAATCGCCTCGTCGCCGCGATCTCGGCGGCGGGCGGGCCTGCGTACAGCTACCGGCAGATCGACCCGGTTGCGCACCAGGACGGCGGGGCGCCGGGCGGCAACATCCGCGTCGGCTTCCTCTACCGGACCGACCGCGGGCTCGCGTTCGTCGATCGCCCGGGCGGCGACTCGACGACTGCCGTCTCCGTCGTGCCGGGTGCGGACGGTCCCCAGCTCTCTGCGAGCCCGGGCCGCGTCGCGCCGACGAACAGCGCCTGGAATGCGAGCCGCAAGCCGCTCGCAGCCGAGTTCACCTACAACGGCCACAAGCTGTTCGTGATCGTGAACCACTTCAACTCGAAGGGCGGCGACCAGCCTCTCTTCGGGCACTCACAGCCGCCGGTGCTCACCAGCGAGGTGCAGCGGAACCAGCAGGCGACGCTGCTCGCCGACTTCGTCGACGACATCCTCGCCCTGGACTCGACGGCGAACGTCGCCGTCATCGGCGACCTGAACGACTTCCAGTTCTCGGCGCCGGTGCAGAAGCTGAAGGACGCAGGCTTGACCGCACTGATCGAGACACTGCCGCCGGCGGAGCGCTACAGCTACGTCTTCGACGGCAACAGCCAGGCGCTCGATCACATCATGGTCAGCGGCAACCTGATGAGCAGCGCCGCAGCCGCGGCGGGCTACGACATCCTGCACGTGAACTCGGAGTTCATCGACCAGATCTCCGATCACGATCCGCAGCTCGTTCGGCTCACGCTGCGGCCGTCGTACGCGTACGTCTGCGAGCTCGCGAGGGAGTACTCGTCGGAGAAGAAGGTTGCGCTGCGGCTCTGCGACAAGCTCAGGCAGGCCGAGCACGAGGAATCGAAGGGGAAGCTCACGAAGCGCAACAACCTCCTGGACGGCTTCATCGAGATCGTCGAGGAGCAGCGCGGCAGGAGCCTTACAGACGCTGAGGCAGCGACGTTGATCGCCCTCGCCGAGGCGTTGAAGCAGTCGTGAAAACCAGGGAGAGGAAAGGGACCAACACGATGAAAATGAGAGTGTTCTTGCTGGCGGCGGCGACACTTGCGCTCGCCGTCACCCCGGCCGGAATGGCCAACGGGTCGAACAAGGAGAAGCCGCCGAAGCTGTTCCAGGTGAAGCTGCTCGCGTTCAACGACTTCCACGGCCATCTGGAGGCGAACACGCCGGGCTCGATCGTCAACCCGGCGACGGGTCTCTCCGTTCCGGCCGGCGGCGCGGAGTACTTCGCCACCCACATGAGGGCGCTGGGATCGGAAGGCACCGATACGTACGTCGTCGGCGCGGGAGACATGATCGGCGGCAGCCCGCTGCTCTCCGGTCTCTTCCACGACGAGCCGACGATCGAGTTCCTGAACTCGATCGGCGTCGACACCGTCGGCGTCGGCAACCACGAGTTCGATGAAGGGTCGGCCGAGCTGCTGCGGATGCAGTACGGAAACCGCTCGCAGCGGATCAACGACAACGGCTTCGAGAACAGCAAGTCGCGTGCGTACAAGCCTGCCCGCCCCGACGGATGTCATCCCGTCGACGGCTGCCAGGACGGAACGCCGTTCTTCGGCTCGGTCTTCCAGTACCTCGCGGCGAACGTCGTCCTGGAGGACACGGGTGACACGCTCCTGCCGCCGTACGAGGTCTTCAAGACCTCGAAGGGCGAGCGGATCGCCTTCATCGGCGAGACGTTCGAGAACACGCCGCTCGTAGTCACCCCGACGGGAGTCGCCGGGCTGGACTTCCTCGACGAGGCCGACACGGTGAACGCGCTCGTGCCGAAGCTGAAGAAGAAGGGCATCGAGGCGATCGTGCTGCTCATCCACGAAGGCGGGTTCCAGACCGCGCCGTTCTCGAAGGGCTTCCTCGACGTGAACGCCTGCGAGAACTTCAACGGGCCCGGTCTCGTCGACGTCGTCAGCCGGCTCGATCCCGAGGTCGACGTCGTCGTCAGCGCGCACACCCACGCGCCGTACGTCTGCACGATGAACAACAGGCTCGTGACGAGCGCATCGTCGTTCGGCCGGCTGATCACGCAGATCGACCTGACGATCGACGAGAACACCGCCGACATCGTCGCGGCGACCGCGAAGAACAACGTGGTCACCCAGACCGTCGCGAAGGACGCGCCGACGACCGAGCTGCTTGCTCGGTACAAGTCGCTGTCCGACCCGATCGCGAACCGCGTGATCGGCACGATCACGGCGGACATCCGCTCGGCACGCGACACCCCCAGCGGCCAGAACGCCGCCGGCGAGCAGCCGATGGGCGACGTGATCGCGGACGCCCAGCTCGCAGCGACCGCGCCGAGCGACTTCGGTGGCGCAGTCGTCGCGTTCATGAATCCGGGCGGTGTCCGGGGCGGCCTGCTGTTCAACCAGATCAGTGGCGGCGAGCAGCCGGGCGAGGTCACGTTCGGCGAGATGTTCACCGTGCAGCCCTTCTCGAACACGATGGTCGTGAAGACGTGCACTGGTGCGCAGATCGAGGCTCTGCTCGAGCAGCAGTTCGTCGTGCTGCCTCCGAACGGCCGCATCCTGCTGCCGTCGGACAGCCTGCACTACTCGTTCAGCGCGTCGGCGCCGGTCGGCAGCAAGATCGATCCGGCTCAGATCCTGCTGAACGGTGCCGCCATCAATCTCGGCGCCTCGTACCGCGTGGCGATGAACTCGTTCCTCGCCGACGGTGGAGACGGATTCAGCGTCTTCACGCAGTGCACGAACCCGCTCGGCGGTGAGGTCGACCTGGATGCAGCCGTGCGCTACTTCCAGACGCACTCGCCGGTCTCTCCGCCTCCGCTGAACCGCGTCACGCGGCTTCCGTAGGCAACCAGGTGGGGGCGGCTTCGGCCGCCCCCACCTGCTTCGCTCTCTGTAGCGTCGAGGCGATGGAGGCCTCGCGCACCAGGGACGGGATCCGCGCCGGGCTGCCGCTCGCGGTGGCCCCGCTCCTCTTCGGCGCCTCCTTCGGCTTGCTCGCCGCCGACGCGGGGATCGGCTGGCTCGGCGCGGTCGTCATGTCGGCGACGAGCTTCGCCGGCTCGGCCCAGTTCGCCGCGGCCTCGATCCTCGAGGACGGCGGCGGTGCTCTCGCAGCGATCGTCGCCGCGATCCTCCTCAACGCGCGCTACGTCCCGCTGAGCCTGGCGGTCGCCTCGATCTTTCCCGGCTCCCGGCGGCGCCGCTTCCTGGAGTCGCAGCTGATCGTGGACGAGTCGTGGGCGCTCTCCGGCCGCTCGGGCGGCTTCGACTACGCGATCCTCACCGGCGTCGGCATCCTCCTCTACGTCCTCTGGGTGGGCGGCACCGCGGTCGGCACTGTGGTCGGCGACCTGCTCGACCCCGAGGCGATCGGCCTCGACGCCGCGTTCCCGGCGCTCTTCCTCGCGCTGCTCGCGCCGTACCTCCGCACGCGTCGCGCGCTCGTCACGGCTCTGGTCGCCGGCACGATCACCCTCGTGCTGCTCCCGCTCGCGCCGCCGGGCGTGCCGATCGTGGCCGCGAGCTTCGCCGCCTTGATCGGGCTCCGCCGATGATCTGGGTCGTGATCTGCGTCGTGGGCGTCGCGACGATGGCCTTCAAGGCGTCGGGGCCGGTCCTGCTCGGCCGGAGGGAGCTGCCGCCGCGAGTGACGTCCGTCGTCGAGGTGCTCGCGCCCGCGATGCTGGCCGCGCTCGTCGTCACGCAGGCGGTCGGCGGCGACCGCGCGATCGTGCTCGACGAGCGGCTCGCCGGGGTCGTCACCGGAGGCGTCGCCATCTGGCTGCGCGCGCCGATCATCGTCGTCATGCTCGTCGCGGGAGCGACCGCCGCCCTGATTCGGCTGTTCTAGGATCCGTCGACCATGCAGGTCGAGGAGATGGTCGAGCGGGTGTGGCCGGGCAGGAGCGCGCAGATCGAGGTGCTCGGCGGCGGGATCACGAACCGGAACTTCAAGATCACGCTCGACGATGGCGCGTACGTGCTTCGGATCGGCGGCAAGGACACGGAGCTGCTCGGGATCGACCGGCGCGTCGAGTACGAGGCGTCGCTCGCCGCGGCGGCCGTCGGCGTCGGCCCCGAGGTGGTCGCCTTCGTCGAGCCCGAGGGCTATCTCGTCACCCGCTTCATCGGTGGCGCGGTCGTCAGGGCCGAGGCGATTCGGGAGGCGGAGGCGCTCCGGCGCATCGCGCAGTCGCTCCGCGCCGTGCACGCGGGGCCGCCGATCGCGGCGCGCTTCGACTCGTTCCGCGTCATCGAGTCCTACGCGGCCACCGCCACGACGCACGGAGTCGCCATCCCGCCCGCGTTCGAGCGCGCGCGCGAGACGGCCGCGCTCGTCGAGCGGGCGCGCGGCCCGGTGCCGGAGCGCCCGTGCCACAACGACCTGCTCACCGCCAACTTCATCGACGACGGCGTCCGGATCCGGATCGTCGACTGGGAGTACGCGGGCATGGGAGACGTCTTCTTCGATCTGGCCAACCTCGCGGTCAACAACGGCCTCTCCGACGAGGACGGCGCCGCGCTACTGCGCGCCTACTTCGGCGGCGTCCGCTCCGAGCACGTGCGCGCGCTGACGCTGATGCGATTCATGTCCGACTTCCGCGAGGCGATGTGGGGCGTCGTCCAGCAGGCCCTCTCGGACCTGGACTTCGACTTCCGCGGCTACGCGGAGGAGCACTTCGACCGGCTCGAGCGCACCGCCGCGGCGCGCCCGTTCCGCAGAGCTCTGGGTTAGCGCTGGGGGAGCAGGAGCGCGGCCGCAGCGGCTGCGTGCGCGAGCACGGAAACCGTCGCCACGATCTTGAGAGTGGTGTTCATCGCCACAAGAACGTTATCGGCACACCCCGGATACGGCTTGAGAGCTCCTAACCCACGGTAAAGCTCCCGTTCATCTGGCTCGCGTGCGGATCACAGACGAACGAGTACTCACCCGCCTGCAACTCGACGTCGAAGCTCTCCTCACCCTCGCCGCCGACGTCGGTCGAGACGTTGACGCCCCCGGGGCCCGTGAGGTGGAAGTTGTGCGCGGACGACTGGTCGTTGACGGTGATCGTGTAGCTGCCCGCGGTGAGGCCGTCCGTTCCATCGAGGCTGATGTCGAAGCCGGGGCCGACGCTGCCGTTCAGCGTCGTTCCGCCTCCCGCGCCGCTCGCCTCGGTGGTCGCCTCGGTCGTCTCTTCGGCGGTCGTGCCGGCCTCGTCATCGTCTCCGCCGCAGCCGGCCACAACCAGGCCGAGCACGACGAGCAGGATCAACAACGCAGCGCGTGAGCGTGTCACGAGCTCCCCCTCTCGGTTGGTTACAAGGAAAGCCTACGGAGGCCACCGCCGAACGGTTCACGGGTGGCCGGTTAGGTTCTCCGTGCGATGCGAGACCGGGCGAGAGCGGTGGTGATCGGCGGCGGAGTCGGCGGCTGCTCGATCCTCTACTGGCTGGCTCGCCTCGGCTGGGACGACGTCGTCCTCGTCGAGCGCGCCGACCTGACCTCCGGCTCGACATTCCATTCGGCCGGTCTCGTCGGCCAGCTGCGGAGCTCGCTGTCGCTGACGAAGATGATGATGGCGAGCGTCGAGCTCTATCGCACGATCGGTGCGGAGGTCGGGCTCGAGACGGGCTGGCGCGAGGTCGGGTCGCTGCGCCTGGCGTCGTCGGAGGAGCGCCTCGAGGAGATCGCGCGGCAGGCGGGCTGGGCGAAGACGTTCGGGCTGCCGCTGGAGCTGGTCTCGGCCGCCGAGGCGCAGGAGCTCTTCCCGCCGATGTCCACCGAGGGCGTGCTCGGCGCCGCCTATCTGCCCACGGACGGGTACATCGACCCGTCGCAGCTGACGTTCGCCCTCGCCGAAGGTGCCCGTCGCCACGGTGCCGAGATCGCGACGAACACGCGTGTGACGGCGATTCCGGTCGAGCACGGCCGCGTCGTCGGCGTCTCCACCGACAAGGGCGAGATCGAAGCGGAGGTCGTCGTCAACGCCGGCGGCATGTTCGCGGCGGAGCTCGGACGGCTCGCCGGCGTCACCGTCCCGATCGTGCCGATGGCCCACGAGTATCTCGTCACCCGCCCGAGCGACCTGCCGCTCGACATGCCGACGATGCGAGACCCCTCGCTCCTCGTCTACTTCCGCCCCGAGTCCGGCGGCCTCGTGATGGGGGGCTACGAACGCGATCCGGCGCCGTGGTCGCTCGACGGGATCCCGCCCGACTTCAACGGCCGGCTGCTCGAGGAGGACTGGCCCCGCTTCGAGCCGCTGCTCGAGAACGCAATCCGCAGGGTGCCGTCGCTCGAGGAGATGGAGGTCGTCCGGCTGATCAACGGCCCGGAGGCGTTCACGCCGGACGGGGAGTTCATTCTCGGCCCCACCGACGTGCGCGGCTTCTGGGTCGCCGCCGGCTTCTGTGCCCACGGCCTCGCCGGAGCCGGCGGGATGGGGAAGCTCGTCGCCGAGTGGATCGTCGAGGGGACGCCGAGCCTCGACGTCTGGCACATGGACTCGCGCCGCTTCGGCGCGGCGTACACGAGCCGTGCCTACACGGTCGCCCGCACGACGGAGGTCTATTCGACCTACTACGACGTCAAGTACCCGGGCCACGAGCGCGAGGCGGGACGGCCGCTGCGGACGTCGCCCGCGTACGCGAGGCTGAAGGAGCTCGGGGCGGCGTTCGGCGAGAAGTCCGGCTGGGAGCGCGCCAACTGGTTCGAGCCGAACGCGGCGAACGGGGACGACAGCCTGCGCCCACGCGGCTGGGCGGGGCGGCACTGGTCGGCCGCGATCGGGGCCGAGCACCGCGCCTGCCGCGAGACGGCGGCGCTCTTCGACGAGTCGTCGTTCGCGAAGATCGAGGTCTCGGGCGCAGGAGCGGCCGGGTTGCTCGAGCGGCTGTGCGACAACCGCGTCGCACGGGACACCGGCGCGATCACCTATACCCAGATGCTGAACGCGAGAGGCGGGATCGAGTGCGACTTCACGGTCACGCGCCTCGCCGAGGAGCGCTTCCGGATCGTCACCGGCACCGCCTTCGGCCGGCACGACCTCGCGTGGATCCGGCAGCACGCTCCGGACGACGGCTCCGTCACGGTCGACGACGTCACGTCGAAGTACGCGTGCCTCGGGCTCTGGGGGCCGAGTGCGCGCGACATCCTGGCGCCGCTGACGACGGATCCGCTCGACTTTCCCTACCTGCGGGCGCGCGAGCTCGCGGTCGGAACCGTCCCCTGTCTCGCGCTCCGCGTGACCTACGTCGGCGAGCTCGGCTGGGAGCTCTACTGCTCCTCGGAGTTCGGGCTGGCGCTCTGGGACACGATCTGGGCAGCGGGGGCCGAGCACGGGCTGGTGGCGGGCGGCTACAAGGCGATCGACTCGCTTCGGCTCGAGAAGGGCTACCGCGTCTGGGGCTCGGACATCACGGCCGACGACAACCCCTACGAGGCGGGGCTCGACTTCGCGGTCAAGCTCGACAAGGAGTTCCTCGGCAAGGACGCGCTCGTCGCCTCGGGCGAGCCCGACCGCCGGCTGTGCTGCGTGACTCTCGTGGACCCGCACTCGATCGCGCTCGGCTCCGAGCCGGTGCGCGTCGACGGCGACCTGGTCGGGCGGGTGACGAGCGGCGGGTACGGCTACACGGTCGAGCGCTCGGTCGCGTACGCGTATCTCCCCGCCGCGAGCGCGCAACCCGGGACCCAGGTCGAGGTCGAGATCTTCGGCGAGTGGGTGGGCGGCGAGGTCGCGGCCGAGCCGCTCTACGACCCGGACGGAGCTCGGCTTCGCAGCTAGTAGCTACTCGGGCGCTGCAGCGCGGCTTCCACGGCTGCCGTCAGCTCGGCGTGGGAGAAGGGCTTGTAGAGCAGGCCGCATGCTCCCAGCGCGACCGCGTTCGTCGCGCGCTCCGGTTCCTTCGAGCCGCCCGTCATCAGCACCACAGGCATGTCGGGGAGCCGCGTGCGGAGCTCGTAGAGGAACTCGACGCCGGTCATCTCCGGCATGACGACGTCGCTCACGACCAGGTCGAACCGTTCTTGGTCGAGCAGCGCGAGCGCACGCTTCGCCGACGGCACGCCGTGAGGCTCGTAGCCGCTGCGCCGGAGGATCTCGACCGTCAGCTCCCGGACCACCTGCTCGTCGTCAACGACCAGGATCCTGCTCATGTCGCCGCCTCGGCGGCCCGCAACCGGAGCTCGCCGCCGCCGGTGGCCGCGACGACCGCTTCGCTGCCCTCGGCTCGGACGGTGAGCTCGATCGCGCCGCGTGAGTTGCTGCGCTCGAGCGCGTCGACCAGGAGCTCGACGAGCGAGCAGCGGAGCTCACCCGGGGCCGCGAAGACGGTCGCGTCTCCGGCGGTTGCCAGCGTGACATCGTGCGTGGGCAGCACGAGGTCGACGAGGGCGACCGCTTCGGCGGCCGCGTCGCCGAGCGAGAGGGACTGAGCGGGTAGCTCCTGGAGGCGGATGAACGCCTGGAGTGCGCGCACGATTCCCGCAATCTCGGCGCCGGTGCTTTGCATCAGCGTGATCCGTTGGTGCAGCTTCGTGCCGGGCTCGGCGTCGTCGAGGGCGAACTCGGCCGAGCCGATCAGGCCCACGAGTGGGTTCGAGATCTCGTGCAGCGCGCCCCGCGTCAGCAGGCCGATTGTCAGAAGTGAACGTTCCCCGCGGGCGTTGTGTGTCACAGGACTATGATTCCCCCGCGGATCGGCGTCCGGTCCGCCCCAACCCGTGAGGCCGTAGTCCCTTTGATCACTCGACCCCCGTCGCTTGCTTGTAGCACGATCCTATGCATACGGACCGGCGTCCGCGACCCCCGGCGGATGGTGTTTCGTGGCTGAACGGGGGGTTGTGACCACCTGCCTTGTCGCCGACGACCATCCAGCCGTCGTCGAGGCGGTTGCGGACGTGCTCGAGGAGAACGGGATCGAGATCGCGGGACGCGCTCGCGACGGTCACGAGGCGCTCGAGCAGATCGAGCTCAGCCACCCGGCTGTCGCCATCCTCGACCTGCGGATGCCGGGGCTGTCCGGGATCGAGGTCGCGCGGCACGTCGGGCGAACCACGCCGCACACCGCGGTGATCCTGTACACCGCCTTCGGCGACCGCGCGCTCCTGACGGAGGCGCTCGACGCCGGCGCGCGCGGCTTCGTGCTGAAGGAGGCGCCGCTCGCCGAGGTCGTGCGGGCGGTCGAGCTCGTCGCGTCCGGCCGGACGTACGTCGATCCGGTTCTGGCCGGCGTGCTCTCGAGCTCCGCCGCGACCGAGAAGATGACCAACCTGACGCAGCGCGAGCGCGACGTCCTACGGCTGCTCGCCGACGGCAACTCGAACGAGGAGATCGGCAAGGAGCTGTTCATCTCGCCCGAGACGGTGCGGACGCACGTGCGCAAGGCGATGGCGAAGCTCGACGCCGACACGCGCACCCAGGCGGTTGCGACCGCCTTGCGGCAGTCACTGATCGCCTAGGGCCGGATCAGAGCGGACACGGGCGTCGGCATGCCGACGACGGTCGAGAGCAGCGCGCGGAACTCGCCGGCAGGCATCGCTGCAGACTCGTCTGTGGCGGAGCCGGGGCGGTAGGCGTTGTCCTTCGACGGCCAGTACGCCCACGCGATCATCGAGGCGAACCGTTCGCAGCCGTGTGCGTTGTGTGCGAGGCCTGAGACCTCGTAGCACCAGGCGCTGGCGCCGAGCCGCTGCTGGAGCACGGCGCGGCGTGCGGGATCGAGGACGAAGAAGTCGACCTGGTGCGCGTACTCGTCCATGACCGTTGCCCAGGAGAAGCGGCCGGAGGCGAGCAGGCCGCGGTCGAGCCAGACGTGACCCGGAGTCGCGTGGGACACGCCGTAGCGACCGACGTGGACGGTGACCTGCTTCGGCACGACGTTCCAGTCGAACGAGCTGGCGTTGAGCGCGGCGCGCACGGTGGAGCGCTCGGTGCGTGAAGCGCCCTGGAAGACGTAGTCGCCGCCGGCCGCCTGGGCGGAGGCGGGGAGGACGACGGCTGCAGCAAGGATGGCGATGAGGTAGCGGAGCATCTGCTCTGGTCGTCGTCCGGAGGCCCCGGCACGTGATACACGCTCCCGCCCGGCGGACGTGCCCGTTTCGGGTGCTCGAGCGACGGGTTCGGCGGCCTCCCCGTCACCCGAATCGGGGATCCCCTACCGGCACGGCTACCCGGGCGGGCGGAGAGTGGCGAATGGATCCGTGATCTCGAGCGTGCGCTCGCGGAAGCGGTAGACCTCGGCGGGGCGCCCACCGGCGCGTCCGGGCTCGCGCCGCGCACCGGTCGTCGCGAGCACGTTGCGCCGCAGGAGCACGCGCTTCAGGTTTGTCGCGGACACGTCGTGTCCGAGCGCTGCGGCATAGAGATCGCGGAGCTCCGAGAGCGTGAAGGCTGCGGGTGCGAGGGCGAAGCCGACGTTCGTGTACGAGAGCTTCCCGCGCAGCCGCTCGCGGCCGGCGAGGACGATCTCGCCATGGTCGAAGGCGAGTCGCGGCAGGTCGTCGACCGGATGCCAGCTCGTGTCCTCGGGGAGCTGTGGGTCGACACCCGCCGGCACGATCCCGAGAAACGCGGTCGCGAGCTCGCGGCGCTGCGGGCTGCGTGCCGGATCGCTCCACGAGCCGAGCTGCTCGAGGTGCGCGACGTCGCGGACGTCGACCTTCGTCGCCAGCTGGCGCAGGATCGAGCGTTCGAGCGTCTCGTCCGGTTCGAGCGTGCCTCCGGGCAGGGCCCAGGCTCCGGCGTCGGGCTCCCGCGCGCGCTGCCAGAGGAGCGCCTGCAGGCGGCCGCCGCGAACCTGCAGCACGACGGCGAGCGTGACCTGAAAAGGCAGTGTGGTAGGATCGGCCCCAGGTTTGTGCCTCACAGTCTAAAACCTATCCGAAAGGCTCTCCTCATGCGTCGTCTGCTTCCGCTCGCCCTGCTCCTCTCAGTCCTCGCGCTCGCTGCCTGCGGCTCCGACGACGAGACCGCTTCGCCCTCGACGACGGCGGCATCGACGACCGAGGCTTCGGAGCAGCTCCGGGTCGGCCTGATCGTCGACCAGGGCCAGCTCGACGACAACGGCTTCAACGAGCTCGCGTTCAAGGGGCTCACGCGCGCCGAGCAGGAGCTGGGGATCGAGGGACGCGTGAGCGAGTCGGCCACGGCGGCGGACTACATCCCGAACATGACCTCGCTCGCACGCAGCGGCTACGACCTCGTGATCGGCGTCGGCTTCGCGCAGGGCGACGCGGTCGGGAAGGTGGCGCAGAAGTATCCGGACGTGAACTTCGCGATCATCGACGTCGACCAGGCGTTCGTTCCGGGTAAGCCGGCGAACGTCCAGGGCCTGCTGTTCCGCGAGCAGGAGGTCGGGTACCTCGTCGGCTATCTCGCAGGCCTGGAGGAGAAGCGCCGCGCCGGCAAGGACGTGATCAGCGCGGTCGGCGGCATGAAGGAGCCGCCCGTCGACCGCTTCATCGCGGGCTACTTCGCCGGCGCCGAGAAGGCCGCGCCGGGAATCCAGACGATCCTCGACTACTCCCAGGACTGGGACGACCAGGCGAAGTGCAAGGAGCTGGCGCTGAACCAGATCGCGCGCGGCTCGAACGTGGTCTTCCAGGTCGCCGGCGGCTGCGGCCTCGGCGCTCTCAACGGGGCCGCCGAGAAGGGAAAGCTCGGCATCGGTGTGGACGCCGACCAGTCGTTCCTCGGCGATCACATCCTCACGAGCGCGCAGAAGGGCGTCGACTCGGCCGTCTTCCTCACGATCGAGGCGATCCAGGACGGCAGCTGGAAGGGTGGCGGCAACGCGACCTTCGGCCTCAAGGAGGACGGCGTCGGCCTCGGCAAGGTGAGCGCCGACGTTCCGCAGGAGGACGTGGACAAGGTCGACGAGATCAAGCAGCAGATCGCGGACGGCGAGATCACCGGGATCCCGACGGAAGTGAAGCGCTAACCCCCGGCGATCGCGGCGACGATCCGGATTCGCGACTTCTCGCCGACCGCGGCGCTGAGGTCGTGCGTCCGCTCGCCGTCGACATAGACGTGCACGAGCGTGCGCACCGCGCCGCTCTCGTCGAGCACGAGATCGGCCACCGGGAGCGCCCGCAAGACGTCGCCCACGGTCGCCGCGTCGACCTCGTGCCGCTGCTGCCCACCCGCCTCGGTCGCGAGCAGCCCGGGAAGGAGGACGACGGCCACGGCGCTAGTCGAGGGCGGCGGCTTCGACGGACAGGATCGGCGGCAGGTGCCGGGCCGCCTCGACGATCTCGTCGCCGCGCAGCGCGTAGACGTAGCCGCTCTGCGTTCCGGCGTACACCGCCTCGTCGTCGAAGCTCATCCCCTCGCGTAGGACGGCCGCCCACGACGGCTCGTGCGCCACGATCAAGCTCCAGCTCGCACCCGCGTCGGCAGTCGTGTAGATCCCCAGCCTGCCGTCGCAGGTGACGCGATTCTCGGCGCCCTCCTCCGGGATCACGAACGCCCGATCCGGATCTGAGGGATCGAGAGCCAGCCCGAAGCCGAAGCCGGACGGGAGGCCGTTGCCGTCGAGCCGCTCCCAGCTCGCGCCGTTGTCGTCGGAGCGGTAGACGCCGCAGTGGTTCTGCTGCCAGAGCCGCCCCGGCCGCCCCGGGTGCGCAAGCAGCTTGTGGACGCACTGGCCGACCTCCGGATACCGGTCCTCGGGGAGGAAGCACGCTTCGGTTCCCGCGTTCGCCGGCTCCCAGCTCGTCCCCGCGTCCTCGGTGCGGAAGACGCCTGCCGCCGAGATCCCGATCCAGAGGCGTTTCGGGTCGTCGGCGTCGAGCGCGATCGAGTGGGTGATCAGGCCGCCCGCGCCGGGGCTCCACTTGTCGCGCGTCGGGTGCTTCAGGACACCTTCGTTCACCTGCCAGGTCGCGCCCGAGTCGTCCGACCGGAAGAGAACGGCCGGCTCGCCGCCGAGCCACAGCGTCCCGGGCTCCGACGCGTGCCCGGGCTCGAGGTGCCAGGTCGACGCGAGCTTGAGCTCGCTCTCCTCCGGCAGGCCGAGCCCTTCGGAGCGCTCCCACGTCTTCCCGAGGTCGCTCGAGCGGTGGACGGTGCCGCCGTACACCCAGCTGTTCCCGCAGACATAGATCGCTCCGTCGCGTGGATCGCGGACGGCGTGGTTGATCGACCAGCCGGGCAGGAGCGGCCCTTCGACCTCGAACGAACGGCGTTCGTCGTCGCCGCGGATGAGGAAGAGACCCTTGCGCGTTCCTACGAGCAGCAGCACACCCATGCACCGACCCTAGCGAAGGAGACAGCCATGCCGAAACTGACCGACGGTCAAGCGGCGTTCCTGCACGACGAGCCGAACGTCGCCGTCGTCGCAGCGTTGCGCGAGGACGGAACGCCGCACCAGAGCGTGGTCTGGGTCGACTGGGACGGCGAGCACGTCGTCCTCAACCTGAACAACTTCCGCGCCAAGCTCGACCACATGCGGCGCGATCCGCGAGTCTCGGTGCTGACGATCGACCGCGACAATCCGTTCCGCCGGCTCACGGTCGACGGGAAGGTCGTCGAGATCACGACCGACGGCGCGTACGAGCACATCGTCCGGCAGGCGGGCGTCTACATCGGCAAGGACGAGTACCCGCTCCAGGAAGGGGAGGAGCGGGTTCTCGTCAAGATCGCGCCCGAGCGTGTCGAGGCGAGCAACGTGGCCTGACCGCTACTTGAAGTCGGCGAGGATCTCCGCTGCGGCGCGCTGGCCCGTCTCGACGGCGCCGTTCAGATACCCCTGGAAGTCGATCGACGTGTGCTCGCCGGCGAAGAGGCAGTTGCCCTGGCGCCTGCCTTCCATGCCCGCGAAGCGCTGGTACTGGCCGACCTTCCAGTACGAGTACGAGCCCTTCGTCCAGCGGTAGCCCGGCCAGAAGTCGATCGCGGCCTTGCCGTTCCAGGCCTTCGTCGCTCCAGGCAGTACCGGCTCGACCTGCGCCAGAAACGTCGCTGCACGCGATTGCGGCGTCCCGGAGCCGAAGCTCGCACCGATGGTGCCGCCCGTGTAGTCGACGAGGATCCCGCTCTTGCCCGGCTGCGCCAGCGAGACCTCCCAGCTGCTCTGGTAGCCCCGGTCGGAGTACGTCTCGCCGTTCGAGCCCAGCTCGTTCCAGAACCGGCTCTTGAACTGCACGTGCAGCTTCGAGTTCGTGCCCATGCCCTGCTCCCGGATCGCGACCAGCTTGAGCGGCTCGAAGCCCGCCTTCGAGAGGTCGACGGACGAGCGGAGGATCGAGAACGGCAGCGCGAGCACGACCTTGTCGGCCGTGACCGTCTTCGTGCCGGAGCCCTGCTTGAAGGTGAGCGTGAACGTCCCGGAGGAGTTCCGGCGCACTGCGACGAGCTCCGACCCCGTCGTGATCTGGCCGGCCAGAGCCGCCGCGAGCCGGTCGGTGATCTGGTCGTTGCCGCCGGCGACGTGGTACTTCTCGTTCGACGCGCCGAAGAGGCGCAGGTTGCCCGGGCCGCGGTAGGCGAGCAGGTAGAGCAGGTTGAGCGAGCTCTGGTCGGCCGACTCGGCGCCGTATTCGATGTTGTAGGCGACGTCGAGGAACTGGCCGATCCGGGAGCTCATGCCACCTTCGAAGGTCTCCTCGATCCAGTCGACGATCGACATGTTGTCCAGCTGCCGGCCCCGCGCCGTCGAGAGCTCGAACGTGGTCGGATAGCTCGCAGCGGAGGCGTCCGAGTGGATCTTCTGCCACGCCGCCTTGATGTCGTTCGACATCTCGTCGACGTGGTACGGCGCGCCGTCGAACCAGCCCAGCAGCTCCGTGCCGTTCTGCTCCGCCTGGGGAAGGTTGTCGAGCTTGAGCCCGAGCCCCTGCGCGAGCTGCCTGATCTGGGTGTGCCCCTGGTCGATGAACTCACCGCCGCGCTCGCCGATCTGGCCGTCCGCGAAGGCGCCGCGCAGCGTCCAGCAGCGGCCGCCGATCCGGGTCGCCGCCTCGTGGATCTCGGCGGTGTAGCCGGCGTTCTTCAGCGAGTACGCAGCGTTCAGGCCGGCCAGGCCGGCACCGACGACGACGATCTTGGGCACCGCCGCGCCGCGCGCGGGTGCGGCGAGCTTGCCGAGGGCGGTCAGGCCGAGCGCGGCGACCCCAGCCTCCTTGACGAAGCGAGTGCGCGTGCTGCGGCGCTGCTCGACGGCCGCAACCGCGTCCTGAACGGCCCCTGCAAGTGGTGTGCGCGCCATGTCCTTTACCCCTTCCCCAGAGTGAGTTCTGCTGACGATGCCCGAGTCGGAGGCGAAAGACAATGTCCTCCGAGGCCAGGACCGGCGAGCCCGTATGGACACGCTGGCGTAGTCAGCGGCCCACTGCGGCCTCCAACTTGTCCACGCGGTCGAATGAGAGCTACGCTCGCGCCGGAGCCCCAAGGAGGAGAGCGTGAGCGTGTCGATCACCCAGTACAAGAACTTCGTCGGCGGCGAGTGGGTCGATGCGGCGTCCGGCGAGACGATGGAGGTCCTCAACCCGTCGACGGGCGAGGTGATCGCCGAGGTGCCGCGCGCGGGTGCCGAGGACGTCGAGCGGGCGGTCAAGGCGGCGGCCAAGGCATTCGAGACGTGGAGCGAGAAGACGCCGAAGGACCGGATGGAGCTGCTGCTCAAGCTCGCCGACGCGATCGACGACAACGCCGACGAGCTGACCCAGCTCGAATCGCAGAACGTCGGCAAGCCGATGTCGATCGCCGGGGACGAGATGCCGTTCTCGGCCGACAATCTCCGCTTCTTCGCCGGCGCCGCCCGAACCCTCGAGGGCAAGGCGGCCGGCGAGTACGTCGAGGGCTACACGTCGATCATCCGGCGCGAGCCGCTCGGGATCGTCGCCGGCATCACGCCGTGGAACTACCCGCTGATGATGGCGATCTGGAAGCTCGGGCCGGCGCTCGCCGCCGGCAACGTCCAGATCCTGAAGCCGGCCGAGCAGACGCCGCTGACGACGCTCCGCTTCGCCGAGCTGGCGCAGGAGTTCCTGCCGCCGGGCGTGCTGCAGGTGATCACCGGCGACGGTGTGCCGGCCGGCGAGGCTCTGGTTCGCCACGACGAGATCAGGTTGATCTCGCTGACAGGCTCGGTGGAGACGGGCCGGCTGATCGCGGCAGGCGCGGCGCAGAGCAACCTCAAGCGCGTCCATCTCGAGCTTGGCGGCAAGGCGCCGATGGTCGTGCTCGACGACGCCGACCCGGCCACCGTTGCAGAGGCGATCAAGATCGGCGGCTACTGGAACTCCGGCCAGGACTGCACCGCCTCATCGCGCATCCTCGTCCACAAGAAGATCTACGACGACGTCATGTCCGAGACGGTCAAGGCGCTCGAGGCGATGAAGGTCGCCGACCCCGCCGAGGGCGAGGACGTCGACATGGGTCCCGTGATCTCGCGCGAGCAGCAGGAGCGCGTCCTCGGCTTCCTCGAGCGCGCCGTCGAGGCCAAGGCGACGGTCGTCACCGGAGGCGAGGCGATCGGCGACCGCGGCTTCTTCGTCAAGCCGACCGTCGTCGCCGACGTGAAGCAGGACTCCGAGATCGTGCAGAACGAGGTCTTCGGGCCGGTCGTGACCGTGCAGCGCTTCGACTCCGACGACGAGGCGATCGCGATGGCCAACGGCGTCCGCTACGGGCTCGCGGCCTCGGTCTTCTCCCAGGACGTCGGCCGGGCGATGTCGGCCGCCCGCCGGCTCGACTTCGGCACCGTCTGGGTGAACGAGCACCTCTTCCCGCTCGCCTCCGAGATGCCGCACGGCGGCTTCAAGGAGTCGGGCTACGGCAAGGACATGTCGCTCTACTCGATGGAGGAGTACACGCGCATCAAGCACGTTGCCGTGAAGCTCTCCTGACCGTGGACGCGCCCGCAGCGACCAGCTTCACACCGGCGATCGACCGCTCCAGGCTCGAGGAGCTGACCGCGGGCGAGCTCGATCGCTTCGCCGAGTCGAATCCCGCGTCGCGCCGGCTCCACGAGCGCGGACGGGGCACGCTCCTCGGCGGCGTCCCGATGAGCTGGATGGCGAAGTGGGCGGGAGGCTTCCCGCTCTTCCTCCGCGAGGCGTCCGGTGCGCGGGTCGTCGACGTCGACGGGCACGAGTACGTCGATCTCTGCCTCGGCGACACGGGCGCGATGGCGGGGCATGCGCCTCCGGCGACCGTCGCCGCCGTCGCCGAGCAGGCGGCTCGAGGCATCACGACGATGCTCCCGGGCGAGGACTCGATCGCGGCCGCCGAGGAGTTGACGCGCCGGTTCGGGCTACGCGGCTGGCAGTTCACCCTCTCCGCGACGGATGCGAACCGATTCGCGATCAGGCTCTCGCGCGAGATCACCGAGCGGCCGAGGATCCTCGTCTTCGACTACTGCTACCACGGCACCGTCGACGAGACCTTCGCGACTCTGGACGGTGACGTGGTCGTTGCCAGATCGGGCAACGTCGGGCCGCCGGTGGATCTTGCGCTGACCACGAAGGTCGTGCAGTGGAACGACGCCGACGCGCTCGAGCAGGCGCTGGCGCCCGGCGACGTCGCCTGCGTCCTCGCCGAGCCGGCGCTGACGAACATCGGCATCGTCCTGCCCGAGCCCGGGTTCCATGACGCTCTCCGCGAGCTGACGCGCCGGTCCGGCACCCTTCTGATCATCGACGAGACGCACACCTTCAGCGCCGGCCCCGGCGGCTGCACCGCCGCGTGGGGGCTCGAGCCCGATCTGCTCACGATCGGGAAGGCGATCGGCGGCGGCGTCCCGGCGGGCGCCTACGGCGTCTCCGACGACGTCGCGGAGCGGATCGCCGCGCGTGAGGGCGCCGACTACGAGGACGTCGGCGGGATCGGTGGGACGCTCGCCGGCAACGCGCTGTCGCTGGCGGCCGTGCGCGCCACCCTCACGGACGTGCTGACCGACGAGGCGTTCGCGCGGATGATCCCGCTCGCGGCGCGCTTCGCCGTCGGAGTCGCGGACGTGATCGAGGACGCCGGGCTGCCCTGGCACGTGACCGAGCTCGGCGCGCGCGCCGAGTATCGCTTCTCGGCGACGCCACCCCGGAACGGGGCCGAGTCGGCTGCCGCCGGCGACGAGGAGCTCGAGCGCTTCCTCCACCTGTACGCCCTCAACCGCGGCGTGCTGATGACGCCGTTCCACAACATGGCCCTGATGTCGCCGGCGACGAGCGAGGCCGATATCGACCGGCACACGGAGGTCTTCACCGAGGCGGTCCACGATGTCCTCGGCTAGCGACGTCGAGCTGCAAAGCGTCGTCAAGCGCTTCGACGACGCCGTCGCCGTCGACGGCATCTCCGTCGAGATCCCGTCCGGCTCGTTCTTCGCGCTGCTCGGCCCGTCCGGCTGCGGCAAGACGACGACGCTGCGGATGATCGGCGGCTTCGAGGAGCCGGACGAGGGCTCGATCCTGCTCGGAGGCCAGGACGTCGTCGGCCTGCCACCTCACAAGCGCGACGTGAACACCGTCTTTCAGAGCTACGCGCTCTTCCCGCACCTGAGCGTGTTCGAGAATGTCGCCTTCGGCCTGCGCCGGAAAGGGCGTGACAGCGAGCAGGTGAAGCGCCCGGTCGAGGAGATGCTGGACCTCGTCGGCCTCGCGGGTCTCGGCTCACGCCGCCCGCGCCAGCTCTCCGGCGGCCAGCAGCAGCGGGTCGCGCTCGCCCGCGCTCTCGTCAACAGGCCGCAGGTGCTGCTGCTCGACGAGCCGCTCGGGGCGCTCGACCTGAAGCTGCGCAAGCAGATGCAGCTCGAGCTCAAGGGGATCCAGCACGACATCGGCCTCACCTTCGTCCACGTCACGCACGACCAGGAGGAGGCGATGACGATGGCGGACGTGATCGCGGTCATGAACCGCGGCCGGATCGAGCAGCTCGGCCCGCCGACCGAGCTCTACGAGCGGCCGGCGACCGCGTTCGTCGCGAACTTCCTCGGCGTCTCGAACCTGCTCCACGGCACGGTGACGGCGCCGGATCGCGTCCGGATCGACGCCGGCGACGAGCTGCACGTGCCGCTGGGCGGCCGCACGGGCGCCGTCGCTGTCGGCGTCCGTCCCGAAAAGCTCCGTCTCGGCCCGCCGCGGGAGGGCGAGAACGCGCTCTCCGGCACGGTCAAGGAGACCGCCTACGTCGGCGTCGCGACCCAGTACATCGTCTCGACCGGCGCCGGCGATCTCGTCGTCTACGCGCAGAACACCGACGGAAGCCGCTCGCTCGCCCCCGGCGCAGTCGCGCTGCTCAGCTGGAGCCCCGAGTCCACGTTCGTCCTCGAGCCCGAAACCGACCCCGAGATCTCCAATGCGGAGGAGGCACCATGAATCGCCCACTGACCCGCAAGCAGCTGCTCGAGCGCGCCGCGCTCGGCAGTGCCGCACTGACGCTTCCCGGCTTCCTGGCCGCCTGCGGCGGCGGTGACGACGAGACCGGAACCGCCACCACCCAGGCGGCGGCGGAGCTCGCCGACCGGCTGCGCTTCTCGAACTGGCAGCTCTACATCGACATCGACGAGAAGACGAAGAAGCGCCCGACGCTCGAGCAGTTCACCGAGGAGACGGGCGTCGCGGTCGACTACTTCGAGGACATCAACGACAACGCGTCCTACTTCGGGAAGATTCAGCGGCCGCTCTCGCAGAGCCAGTCGATCGACCGAGACATCATCGTCCTGACGGACAACTCGCGCTTCCCCTCGCTGCTGATCTCGAAGGACTGGGCAGAGAAGCTCGACAAGAGCGCGATTCCGAACATCACCAACCTGCAGAACTCGCTCGCGCACCCGAGCTTCGACCCAGACCGCGAGTACAGCCTGCCGTGGCAGTCCGGGATGACCGGGATCGCGACGAACACGAAGCTGACCGGCGGCAAGCCCGTGCTGACGATCGACGAGCTGCTCGAGAGCCCGGACCTGAAGGGGAAGGTGACCATGCTCACCGAGATGGCGGACTCGGTCGCGGTCGTCATGCTCGCGAACGACGACGACCCGACCAAGGTCGACGACGCGTCGTTCACGAGGGCGGTCGACCGGATCAAGAAGGCGGTCGACTCCGGCCAGATCCGCCAGTTCACCGGCAACGACTACACCGGCCCGCTCTCGAAGGGCGATCTCGCCGCGGCGCTGTCCTGGTCCGGTGACGTCGTGCAGCTCACCCTCGACAACGACAACCTCGAGTGGAACCTGCCCGAGACGGGCGGCGCGATCTGGACCGACAACATGCTGATCCCGAAGGGCGGCGACGTCTTCACGGCCTCGACGTTCATGAACTTCGTCTACCAGCCGGCGATCGCCGCGCAGATCGCGGCGTACATCAACTACGTCTCGCCGGTGAAGGGCGCGAAGGAGGAGATGGACAAGCTCGACCCGGACCTCGCGGCGAACCCGCTCGTCTTCCCGGACGACGACACGCTCTCGAAGGTCTCCATCTTCGACTCCAAAGCGCTCTCGAACGAGGACTACAACGAGCGGTGGCAGGCGCTGATCGGCAGCTGACCGCATGCGCTTCCTGCACCGCCACAAGGGGTTCGTCCCCTACCTGCTGCTCACTCCGGGGCTCGCGTGGCTCGCGGTCTTCTTCGTCGTCCCGCTCGGCTTCCTCGCCTACCAGTCGCTGCAGAGCGGCTCGTTCGACTTCGGCTACGCGTTCGACTGGAGCTTCGGCAACTACTGGGAGGCGATCGACCGCTACCACGCGCACCTGCTCCGCTCGCTGCTCTACGCCGGGCTGGCGACGGCGATCGCCCTCGTCGTCAGCTACCCGCTCGTCTACTGGATCGCCTTCCGCGGCGGTCGCTGGAAGAACCTCTTCCTGCTCGTCATCATCGCCCCCTTCTTCGTCACGTACCTGATCCGGACGCTCGCGTGGCAGTCGATCCTCTCCGACAGCGGCTTCGTGCTCGACGCCCTTCGAACCGTCGGGATCGTCGAGGACGGCGGCCGGCTGCTCGCGACGCCGACCGCCGTGGTGGCCGGGCTGACGTACAACTTCCTCCCCTTCATGGCACTGCCGCTCTACGTGGCGCTCGAGCAGATCGATTCGCGGCTGCTCGAGGCGGCGCAGGACCTCTACGCGAGCAAGCTGAAGGCGTTCCTGCGCGTGACGCTGCCGCTCTCGCTGCCCGGGGTCTTCGCCGGGACGCTGCTCACGTTCATCCCCGCGGCCGGGGACTTCATCAACGCGCAGCTGCTCGGCACGCCCCGGGAGCACATGATCGGGAACGTCATCCAGTCGAAGTTCCTGGAGCTGATCGACTACCCGGCGGCATCCGCGCTGTCGTTCGTGCTGATGGCGGCGATCATCGTCCTCGTCGCGTTCTACGCGCGCTCGCTCGGGACGGAGAAGCTGACCGGATGACCGCTGCCGTCCGCCGCCACGCCCTGACCGTCTATGCGCTGCTCGCGTTCGCGTACCTGCTGCTGCCGATCGCGGTCGTGATCGCGTTCTCCTTCAACGACCCCGCCGGCCGCTTCAACTACACCTGGCAGGGCTTCACGTTCGACAACTGGCGGAACTGGAACGCGGTCCCCGGGCTCTCCGACTCGATGGTCCTCTCGCTCGAGATCGCAGCGCTCGCGAGCGTGATCGCGACCGCGCTCGGGACGCTGATCGCGCTCGCCCTCGTTCGCTACGGCTTCCGCGGCCGGAGCGCGACGAACCTGCTCGTCTTCCTGCCGATGTCGACGCCCGAGATCGTGCTCGGCGCCTCGCTCCTCGCGCTCTTCCTGCAGATGAAGATCGCGACGGGCTTCGTCACGATCGTGATCGCGCACGTCATGTTCATCATCAGTTACGCCGTCGTCACGGTGAAGGCGCGGCTGATCGGCTTCGACCGGCATCTCGAGGAGGCTGCGATGGACCTCGGCGCCGACGAGTTGACGACCTTCAGGAAGGTGACGCTGCCGCTGATCGCGCCCGCGATCCTCTCGGCGCTCCTGCTCGGCTTCGCCCTCTCGGTCGACGACTTCGTGATCACCTACTTCGTCTCCGGGCCGGAGACGACGTTCCCGCTCTTCGTCTGGGGCTCCGCGCGAGTGGGTGCGCCGCCGCAGGTGAACGTGCTCGCGACGGCGATCTTCGTGGCCGCACTCGCGGCCGCAGTCCTCAACGTCCTCCTCCAGAACCGTCGAGCAAAGGAAACTCCATGACCGTCGATCTCCAGCAGGCCGCCCGCGACCACCTCTGGATGCACTTCACCCGCCTGGGTGGATACGAGTCCGGCGAGGTGCCGATCATCGTCAGCGGCGACGGCTGCTACCTGACGGACTCGAACGGGAAGCGGTACCTGGACGCACTCGCAGGCCTCTTCTGCGTCAATCTCGGCTACGGCTTCGGGGAGGAGATCGGCCAGGCCGCGCTCGAGCAGATGCGCGAGCTGCCGTTCTACACGAACTGGTCGTACGCGCACCCGCGCGCGATCGAGCTCGCCGCGGAGATCGCGTCGCTCGCCCCTGGAGATCTGAACCGCGTCTTCTTCGTCTCCGGGGGCTCGGAGGCGGTCGAGTCGGCCTGGAAGCTGGCGCGCCAGTACTACCTCGCACGCGGCGGCAAGTCGGTGTCCGCCGGCCAGACGCGCCACGACGAGCGGGTCGGCACGCCGCCGCCGCGCAAGTACAAGGCGATCGCCCGGCAGATCGCCTACCACGGGACGACGATGGGGGCGCTCTCGATCAACGGCATTCCCGCCCTGAAGGAGACGTTCGAGCCGCTCGTGCCCGAGGTGCGGCACGTGAAGAACACGAACCGCTACCACCGGCCGCCCGAGGAATCCGAGGCGCAGTTCACGGCGATGCTGCTGGACGATCTCGAAAGCGCGATCCTCGCGATGGGGCCCGAGACGATCTGTCTCGTCCACATGGAGCCGGTCCAGAACGCAGGCGGCGCCTTTACCCCGCCGGAGGGCTACTGGCGCGGTGTCCGGGAGCTCTGCGACCGGTACGACATCCTGCTCTCGGCCGACGAGGTGATCACCGCCTTCGGCCGCGTCGGCCACTGGTTCGGCTCGGAGCGCTACGACATCCGGCCGGACATCATCTGCTGCGCCAAGGGCCTCTCGTCCGCGTATGCCGCGATCGGGGCGGTCGTCGTGTCCGACAAGGTCGCGGCGCCGTTCCTCGAGGGCTCGTCGATGTACTCGCACGGGATCACGTTCGGCGGCCATCCGGTCATGTCCGCGATCGCGCTGAAGAACATCGAGATCATGAAGCGGGAGGGGATCATGGAGCGCGTGCTCGGGAACGAGGATGCGTTCCGCTCCACGCTCGCGCAGCTCCTCGACCTCCCGATCTGCGGTGACCTCCGCGGGACCGGGTACTTCTACGCGCTCGAGCTCGTCAAGAACAAGGAGACGCGCGAAGGGTTCTCGGGCGACGAGTGCGAGACGCTCCTGCGCGGCTTCCTCTCGCCGGCCCTGTTCGAGCGCGGCCTGATCTGCCGGGCCGACGACCGCGGCGACCCCGTGATCCAGATCTCGCCGCCGCTCGTCGCCGGCCAGGCCGAGTTCGACGAGATCGCCGGGATCCTGGGCGAGGTGCTGGAGGAGGCGGGCGAGCGGATGCACGCGGGCTGAACGTGGGCTGAACGCCGGCTGAACGTAAGAGTGTGGTTAACCGCACTACGTCGTCCCGTTTCCTCGGTAGGGTCGAGGCTTGACCAGCCAGGGAGGCTCGATGGAGAACGGAACTGTGCAGGACGGAAGCCTGGGCGCCGTGGTCGTTGCAGGCGACGTCACGCGGCGTTACGGAGCAGGGGACACGGCAGTTGACGCTCTGCGAGGCGTCTCGCTCGAGGTGCAGCGGGGCAAGTTGACGGCCGTGATGGGGCCGTCCGGCTCCGGCAAGTCGACGCTGATGCACATCATGGCCGGGCTCGACAAGCCGACCACAGGGACGGTCGAGATCGCCGGAACGGAGATCACGACCCTCAAGGACACCGACCTGACCAAGCTTCGCCGCACCCACATCGGCTTCGTCTTCCAGTTCTTCAACCTGCTGCCGATGCTGACGGCCGAGGAAAACATCACCCTGCCGCTCTCGATCGCGGGTGAGAAGGCCGATCCGGAGTGGTTCAGTGGCCTGATCGAGAAGGTCGGTCTCGGAGACAGGCTGCACCACCGGCCCGCCGAGCTCTCAGGCGGCCAGCAGCAGCGCGTCGCGATCGCCCGCGCCCTCGTCTCGAGGCCGACGGTGCTGTTCGCCGACGAGCCCACGGGCAACCTCGACTCGACGACCGGCGGCGAGATCCTGGCGCTCATGCGCGACTCGGTCGACACCTATGGTCAGACGACGGTGATGGTCACGCACGAGGCGCGGGCGGCAGCCATCGCAGACCGCATCCTCTTCCTCGCAGACGGTGAGATCGTCCGCGACCTGCCGCGCTCGGAGCCGCACGACGTCTTGGCCGCGATGGAGGAACTGGCAGCCCGGTGATCAGGTTCGCGCTGAAGAGTCTCGCCGGCAGGAAGTTCAGGACCGTTCTCACGGCACTGGCGATCGTCCTCGGTGTGGCGATGATGAGCGGCGCCTACGTGCTGACGGACACGATCGACAAGGCGTTCGACTCGATCTTCGTCGACTCGTACGCCGGCACCGACGCCGTCGTGACCGGCAAGGACCCTGGCTTCAGTTTCGAGGGCGAGTCGGCACAGGCTCCTCCGATCCCGGAGGAGACGCTCGCGAGCGTCCGCGGGATCGACGGAGTCGAGGTCGCCACAGGCTCTGTGCAGGACTTTCAGACGAAGCTGCTGCGCCCCGACGGGGAGGCAATCGACACCGGTGGCGCGCCGGCGTTCGCGTTCGGAATCGAGACCGAGCCTGAGTACGACCGCTTCAACCCGCTCAACCTCGTCGAAGGCCGCTGGCCCGCTGGCGGCAACGAGGTAGCGGTCGACGAGGGCGTTGCCGGCGACGAGGACCTGAAGCTCGGCGACCGGATCGGCGTCGCGGCGATCGGCCCGGCACAGCAGTTCACGATCGTCGGGATCGCCAAGTATGGCGACCTGAGCTCGATCGGCGGCGCCACGTTCGCGATCTTCGACGTGGCGACCGCCCAGAAGCTGCTGGACAAGGAGGGCAAGCTCGACGCCGTTCAGGCCGCGGCTGCGGACGGCACCTCGCCCGAGCAGCTGACGGAGCGGATCCGGTCGGCGCTCGGCAGCGACTACACCGTCCGAACGGGCGTCGAGGAGGCGAACGAGCAGTCGAGCGAGATCGCCACGTTCACGACGATCATCCGCTACTTCCTGCTCTCGTTCGCCGGCATCGCGCTCTTCGTCGGAGCTTTCGTCATCTTCAACACGCTCTCGATCACGGTCGCGCAGCGAATGCGGGAGTTCGCCACGCTGCGCACGCTCGGCGCGTCGCGACGGCAGGTGCTGAGATCCGTGATCCTCGAAGCGTTCGTGATCGGCTTCGGCGCCTCCGTCGTCGGCCTGTTCAGCGGGCTCGGGCTCGCCGTCGGGCTGAACGCGCTCTTCAAGGCGCTGAACCTCGACCTGCCTCAGACCGAGACCGTCTTTGCGACCCGGACGGTCGTCGTCTCGTTGCTCGTCGGGACGCTCGTGACGCTGGTCGCCGGTCTCTTCCCCGCCATTCGCGCTACCCGCGTGCCTCCGATCGCGGCGGTCCGGGAAGGCGCGACGTTGCCGCGCGGCCGGTTCGCACGCTTCACGCCGTACATCGCGAGCCTCATCGTCGCCCTCGCGGTGTTCGCGCTCGCCTACGGGACGCTCGCCGACAGCATCGGCACCGGCGACCGGTTCACCCTCCTCGGCGTCGGCGTCCTCGCGCTGTTCATCGGAGTCGCGATGCTCTCCTCGCGGCTCGTCCGTCCGCTCGTGCGGCTCGTCGGCATCCCCGCGCGCCATGTGGGCGGCGCGGCCGGGACAATCGCCGAGCGAAACGCGCAGCGCAACCCAGGCCGGACGGCCGCGACTGCGGCCGCGCTGATGATCGGGATCGCGCTCGTGACGTTCATCTCCGTTCTCGCCAATGGTCTGCGCGTGTCGAACAGCGATGCGATCGAGCGCCAGATCCAGTCCGATCTGATCGTCACGTCACAGGACGGCTACTCCGAGTTCCCGGCTGCCGTTGGCACCGCCGTCGCCGACGTGGACGGCGTCGAGACTGTCAGCAACGTCCGGCAGGACATCGCGCAGATCGAGGGCGACGGCGCGAACCTCACCGGCCTGGACGATCAGGTCGCCGAGGTGTACGACTTCCGCTGGGAGGACGGCTCGGACGAGGTGCTGACGCAGCTCGGCGACGACGGCGCGCTGCTGCCGAACAACGTCGCCGAGGATCGGGATCTCGCCGTCGGCGACACGGTCAGCGTGCGCTCCACCAGAAATCAGACGAAGGAGTTCGTCGTCCGGGGTATCTACGAGGGCAGCCCGTTCTACCCGCTGCTCGGCACGGCGAGCATCTCGCAGCAGGCGTTCGACGATCTCTACGACCGTCCGCGCAACCGCTTCACGCTCCTCAACGTCGCGGGCGACGTCACGGCCGAGAAGGCGAGCGTCGAGCGGGCGCTCGCGACTTTCCCGGACACGCGCATCCAGACGCGCGAAGAGTGGATCGACAAGGAGGACCAGGAGATCCAGCAGTTCCTGCTGCTGCTCTACGTCCTGCTCGCCCTCTCCGTCATTGTCAGCCTTTTCGGGATGGTGAACACGCTCGCACTGTCGGTCTTCGAGCGGACACGGGAGCTGGGGATGCTGCGCGCGGTCGGGATGACACGCCGGCAGACGCGACGGATGATCCGGCACGAAAGCGTGATCACTGCGCTGATCGGCGCCGCGCTCGGGCTCCCGCTCGGGATCTTCCTGGCGGCGCTCGTGACGAATGCTCTCAGCCAGTACGACCTCCGCTTCGAGCTGCCGCTCGGCCAGCTGATCGTGCTGACGGTCGTGGCCGTGATCGCAGGGCTGCTCGCGGCGATCACTCCCGCGCGCCGCGCCGCGCGGCTTGACCCGCTGAAGGCGCTCCAGTACGAATAGCAGCGTGACCGAGCCGGCCGCGAAGCGGGTGCCGACGATCCCGCTGCTCCTCTTCGCGGCGATCGACCTCGTGCTCGCGCTGCTGCTGCTCATCGACAGCGGCTTCAGCCTCGAATTCCTGCTGATCGCGGCAATCGGCGTCGTGCTCGCCGTGTTCGGCCTCCGCGGCGTCCGCGGCTCCCGCGACTAGGCTCCGGGCGTGCGTGTCACGCTCTGCGACGTGGGCCCGAGGGACGGGCTCCAGAACGAGCCGGAGACGCTCGCGCCCGCGGTTCGCGCCGAGCTCGTGCGGCGGCTCGCGGCGACCGGGCTGCCGCGGATCGAGGCGGTCAGCTTCGTCGATCCGGAGCGCGTGCCGCAGATGGCAGGGGCGGAGGAGGTCGTGGCCGGTGTGGGCGTGGTCGATTCCGAGCTTTCCGGCCTGGTGCTGAACGAACGCGGCTGGGAGCGGCTCGCGGCGACCCGGGTCGGACGGGTCAACGTGACGCTCGCGGCGACGGAATCGTTCAACCAGCGGAACGGCAACGCAAGCCTGGCGGAGGCGGCCGCGCGGGTCGAGCGGATCCTCGCCGTCGCCGACCGCCCCTCGACGGCGACGATCAGCGTCTCGTTCGGCTGTCCGTTCGAGGGCGCTGTCGATCCCGGCGTCGTCGCCGGCCTCGCCGACCGGCTCGTCGCCGCCGGCGCCGGCGAAGTCGTCCTCGCGGACACGATCGGCGTCGCGACTCCCGGTGCGGTGCGCCGCCTGCTCGAACGCGTCTCGATCTTCGGCGTCCCGGTCGGCGGCCACTTCCACGACACGCGCCACACCGGCGTCGCATGCGCCTGGGCCGCGGTCGAGGCCGGAGCCGCCGTTCTCGACGCGTCGGTCGGCGGCCTCGGCGGCTGCCCGTTCGCACCGCGTGCGACCGGGAACGTCGCCACCGAGGACGTGCTCTACCTCCTCGATCGCGAGGGCGTCGAGACCGGCGTCGACCTCGATGCGCTCAGCTCCGTGGCGAAGTGGCTCGAGGCGCTGCTCGGGCGCGAGCTACCCGGCCGCGTCTACCGCGCCTAGCCGGACCACACCTGCGGCGGCGAGCTCGTCGATCTCCGACGCCGCGTAACCGGCCTCCGCGAGGATCTCACGGCTGTGCTCACCGAGCAGCGGAGGCTCCGCTCCGTACCGGATGTGCTCGCCGTCGACCGAGACGGGCGGCGACACGAGCTCACGCCCCGCAAGTTGCTGGAGGATCCCGGTCGCACGAAGCTGCTCGTCCTTGGCCACGGCCGCGAGGTCGTTGACCGCCGATGCGGGCACGCCCGCCTCGCGAAGCCGAGCAAGCAGGCCGGCGGTGGACTGCGCCGCGATTTGCGCCTGCAACAGGGGAATCAGCTCCTCGCGGTTCGCGATCCGCAGCGGGTTCGTCGCGAAGCGCGGGTCCGATGTGAGCTCGGGGGCGCCCACGACGTCACAGACCTTCGCGTAGAGCCGGTCGTTCGCGGCGACGATCATCAGCTCCCCATCCGCCGTCTCGAACACCTGGTACGGGACGATCAAGGGGAACGCCGTGCCGTGACGGCCACCCGGAGCGCCACCGGCGAGCACGTCCACGAGCTGGTACGGGACGAGCGAAAGGGCCGTCTCGTAGAGGGAGAGGTCGAGTGTGCGGCCCTGCCCTTCGTGCAGCGCCGCGACGATCGCCAGCGCCGCCCAGACGCCGGTGCCGATGTCGATCAGCGAGACGCCGACGCGCACCGGCGGCCGGTCGCTCTCGCCGGTGACGCTCATGATCCCGGCGGCGGCTTGCATCAGCGGGTCGTAGCCGGGCTCGCCGGCGAGCGGGCCGGTGGGCCCGAAGGCGCCGATCGTCGCGTAGACGAGGCGCGGGTTGCGCTTGCGTAGGGCATCCGCTCCGAACCCCAGCCGCTCCGCCGTTCCCGGCCTGAGGCTCTGGACGGCGACGTCGGCACCGTCGGTCAGGCGCAGCAGCACCTCGAGGCCGGCCGGCGACTTGAGGTCGAGGGCCAATGAGCGCTTCCCCGCGTTCGCGGAGAAGAACATGACGCTGCCGCCCTCGAAGAACCGCGGTCCCCACTCCCGCGCCTCGTCGCCGTGTGCCGGGTGCTCGATCTTGATCACGTCCGCTCCGAGCGCTCCGAGGATCTCCGTTGCCGTGGGCCCTGCGAGCGAGCTCGTCAGGTCGAGCACGCGAATGCCGGCGAGGGGAGAGAACGACATGCGGCCATCATCGCGACTCGTGTCTCTGCGAGGATGCGGCAAGTGTTCGAGTCGATCGTAGATGCCGTCTCCGGCTCGAACTGGAGCTACCTGATCGTGTTCGCGATCGCCATGCTCGACGCGTTCTTCCCGATCGTGCCGAGCGAGGCGACCGCGATCGCCGCCGGAGTCGTCGCCGCGGGGGAAGGCGGGCTCCGAGTCGAGCTCGTGATCCTCGCCGCGGCGCTCGGGGCGATCGTCGGGGACAACATCTCGTTCGGGATCGGCCACTTCCTCGGCGCCCGCGTCGAGCGCCGCTTCCTCTCCGGCGAGAAGGCCCAGAAACGGCTGAAATGGGCGCAGCGGACGCTCGAGACGCGCGGCGCGTACCTGATCGTCGTCGCGCGCTTCATCCCCGGCGGGCGCACCGCGACCACGTTCACCGCGGGCTTCGTGGAGACCTTCCCCTGGCATCGCTTCCTGCGCTACGACGCGGTCGCGGGGGCGATCTGGGGCTCCTACACCGTTTTGCTCGGCTACTTCGGCGGCAAGTCGTTCGAGGAGCAGCCCTGGAAGGGGCTGCTCCTCGCATTCGGGATCGCGCTGGCCGTTACGGCAGTGGTTGAGGTGGTGCGCTACCTGCGTCATCGCCGCGCCCGCGCTTGAGCCCGAGGTCACGCATGCCGCGATGGGCGATGACGGCGGCCATGACGAGCACGAAGAGCGCGAACAGCCCGTGCAGGCCATGAACGTATGCCGCTGACTTGCTCACCGTATCCTCGTCGGAGGGCAGCAGGAAGATCTGCACCGTGCCGACGAAGAACAGCGCGAAGCAGAAGCCGATCCACTTCCATTGCCTCGGCCAGGCGCCGAAGGCCGTCAGGAAGACGAGCAGTTCTGCGAGGTGGATGATCAGGCCGCCGACGATGCCGTGGGCATCGAGGGCATCCTCGCCGGCCCCCATCGCATACGACGCGATCAGATACGCCTGAACGAAGACGCCGGCGACGATGATCGAAGCAAGCACGAAGTTGATCCACAGGAAGTTTCGTCTCATGGGTCCGACCCTACGCGACTCGCCGGATAGCCTCAAGCCGTGAGAGTCCATGTCACGGGTGCGACCGGCTACCTCGGCTCGGAGCTCGTCCGGCGGCGGCCCGACGCGTCCACCGAACGGGTCGAGATCCGCGACGCCGACGCGGTACGCGACCTCTTCGAGCGACTGCAGCCGGAGGTCGTGATCCACACCGCGTACCGCCAGGAGGACGCGAGCGTCAACGTCGAGGGCTCGGAGAACGTCGCGCGTGCGGCTGCCTCGGTCGGGGCGCGACTCGTCCACCTCTCCACCGACGTCGTCTTCGACGGCCGCAAGGGCGAGCCGTACGTCGAGGACGATCCGCTCTCGCCCGTGACGGACTACGGACGCGCCAAGGCAGAAGCCGAAGCGGGCGTCGCGCAGCTGCACCCGCAGGCCCTGATCGTGCGCACCTCCCTGATCTTCGGCGGTGTGGAGCCGTCGAAGCACGAGCTCGCGGCCCACGATCCGTCCGTCGTCTTCTTCACGAACGAGATCCGCAACCCGGTCCAGGTCGGCGACCTCGCCGACGCCCTGCTCGAGCTGGCGGAGCTCCGCGTGTGCGGCCCGCTCCACGTCGCCGGCGTGGACGCCCTCTCGCGCGCCGCGTTCGCCGAGCTGGTCACGGGCTCAGCCGTCGCCGGTGCAGCGGCGCCGCCTTCCCGACCGCTCGACTGCTCGCTCGACTCCTCGCGCGCACAGGCGCTGATCCGCACGCGGCTTCGTGGCGCGCGTGAGATCCTCGCCGGACCGGGTTAGCTCTCTCGCTCGACCTGCTCGGCGATCTCGTCCGGACGCTTCGCCGCCCGGTCGGCAAGCGCGTCGACGTCCGTCAGCGCCTTCTCGAGCGAGGCCTGGACCGACTTCTTGACGTTCGCCTGAATTCGCGCCGCCAGCCGCTTGCCGAAGTCCGCTCCTCCCAGCTCGTCTTCGCCCGCGGGTTGAGCGGCGTCCACGGGCTCTTCTGGCGGCGTGACGCCGTCGATCTCGAGCTCGAACACCCGTTCAGGCTCGTCGATGTCCTTCAGCTGCCGCTCGCCGAGCGGGAAGATCGAGACTCCCTCCGGCAGCGACGAGCCTGCGAGCGCCCGCGTCGTCTCGGAGAGCAGCACGTGGCCGCCGCTCCCTGCCGTGCAGAGCCGCGCCGCGCGCACGACGTCGAGCCCCAGGTAACCCTCGGTGCCGAGCGCCGGCTCGCCGGTGTGCAGGCCCATCCGGACGCGGACGTCGGCGCCGTCGGGCCAGTCGTGCTCCGCGTGCGCGCGTTGTGCCTCGACGGCCGCGGTGACTGCGTCGCGGGCGCGCGGAAAGGCGAAGAAGAACGCGTCGCCCTGCGTGTCGATCTCGACGCCCCCGTGCTCCGTGAAGCGCTCGCGCATCAGCCGGCGGTGCGTCGTGAGGATCTCGTCGTACCGGTCGCCGAGCCGCTTGAGGAGCGCGGTCGAGCCCTCGACGTCGCTGAAGACGAAGGTGACGGTGCCGCTCGGAAGAGGTGGCATCGACCGAGTATTGCGAGCGACTGGCAAGCTCGGGGGTGTGAACCGACTCGCTGACGAGACCAGCCCCTACCTGCTCCAGCACGCCGGCAACCCCGTCGACTGGTACCCGTGGGGCGAGGAGGCGCTGGCGCGCGCTCGCGACGAGGACAAGCCGGTCCTGCTCTCGATCGGCTACGCGGCCTGCCACTGGTGCCACGTGATGGAGCACGAGTCGTTCGAGAACGCAGACATCGCGGCGTCGATGAACGAGCACTTCGTCAGCATCAAGGTAGACCGCGAGGAGCGGCCCGATCTCGACGCGGTCTACATGGAGGCGGTCGTCGCGCTCTCCGGGCAAGGCGGCTGGCCGATGACGGTCTTTCTGACTCCCGACGGCGAGCCGTTCTACGGCGGCACCTACTACCCGCCCGAGCCGCGCCACGGCCTGCCGAGCTTCCCGCAGGTGCTGACCGCGATCGCGACAGCCTGGCGCGACCGGCGCGACGAGGTCGCGTCGTCCGCGGCGCAGCTCGTCGAAGCGGTCAGCCGCTCGGCGTCGCTCCGCCCGTCCAAGGAGCCGCTGACCGACGCCGCCCTCGCGGAGGCCGTGCGCGGCCTCCGCGCGAGCTTCGAGCCGGCGTTCGGTGGCTGGGGGCGCGCGCCGAAGTTCCCGAATGCGCCGGTGCTGGAGTTCCTGCTCCGGCGCGACGGCGACGACGCCCGCGCCATGGTGACGAAGACGCTCGACGAGATGGCCGCCGGCGGCATGTACGACGTGCTCGGCGGCGGCTTCCACCGCTACTCGGTCGACGACCGCTGGATCGTCCCGCACTTCGAGAAGATGCTGTACGACAACGCCCAGCTCGCGGCCGTCTACCTGCACGCGTGGCTCGTGACCGGGAACGAGCGCTACCGCGACGTCACCGGCGAGACCGTCGACTACATGCTCCGCGAGCTGCTGCTGCCGGAAGGCGGTTTCGCATCGGCACAAGACGCCGACACCGACGGCGTCGAGGGCCTCACCTTCACGTGGACCGAGGAGGAGGGCGCTCCACCGGCGTTGCTGGAGCCGTTCGAGCACGGCCGCTCGATCATCCGCGGCGATGTCGACGCCGAGACGCGTGCGCGGCTGCTCGAGCTGCGGGAGCAACGGCCCAAGCCGCTGCGGGACGACAAGGCGATCGCGTCCTGGAACGGGCTCGCGCTCGCGGCGCTCGCCGAAGCCGCCCGGCGGCTGGAGCGCCCCGACTGGCTGGATGCCGCGCGCAACCTCGGCTCCTTCCTGCTCGGCCCGCTCTCCGGCGACGACGGCCGGTTGCGGCGCAGCCGTCGAGACGGGCGCACGAGCGGTCCGGGCTACCTCGACGACTATGCGAACGTCGCGCACGGGCTGCTCGAGCTCCACGTCGCGACCGGCGAGCTGCGGTGGCTCGAGGAGGCGAACCGGCTGGCGCTCCTCGCGGTCGAGCTCTTCGCCGACGACGAGCACGGCGGCTTCTTCCTTTCACCGGTCGACGGCGAGCCCCTGGTCGCACGGACGAAGGGGCTCGACGACCATCCGCTCCCGTCGGGCAACGCGATGCTCGCGCACGTCCTGCTTCGCCTCGGGCGGATCTACGGCGACGACCAGCTCGAACGCCTCGGCGTGGCCGTGCTCAGGCTCGTACAGCCCGCGTTGACGCGGGCGCCCGCGGCCTTCGGCTGGGCGCTCTGCGCGCTCGACCTGCACCTGAGCCCTCCGCGCGAGCTCGCGATCGTCGGCCCCGTCGAGTCGGAGGTGGCGCGGGCTGCGCTCGAGCCGTGGCGGCCGAACACGGTCGTCGCGATCGGGCCGTCCGAGCGAATTCCGCTGCTCGCCGGCAAGCCGCTCGTCGGCGGAAAGCCTTCCGTCTACCTCTGCGAGCGGTTCGCGTGCCGCGCGCCAGTCACCGATCCGGCGGAGCTTTGAGGCGCGACGCCTAACTTTCCCGGGCCGCACGTTGTCTAAGTACTCCAGAAGGAGTAATCTCGCGCACCAGCGGGCCTCTTTTCGACAACCAAGGGGAGTCTTTATGCGTAGGGTCACACTTGCCGGATTGGCAGCTCTCGGAGCGCTGCTCCTTGCCATTCCGTCGGCTTTTGCACAGTCCGACGTCACTGCGGCCGATCCCGGGATCACGGCCAAGACGATCACGATCGGCGGGAGCTTCCCGCTGACCGGGGGAGCCTCGAGCTATGCGCCAATCCCGGCCGCGATGAAGGCGTACTTCAGCTACATCAACGCCCGCCGCGGGCCTGACGGCAAGCGTGGTGTCTACGGACGCCAGATCGTCTTCAAGTACTACGACGACGGCTACAACCCGGTCAACTCGGTCCAGCAGCAGCGCCGTCTGGTCGAGCAGGACAAGGTGTTCGCGATCGTCGGGACGCTCGGCACGGAGGTCAACCAGGCCGTGCAGCCCTACCTGAACTCGAACAAGGTCCCGCACGTTCTCGTCTCCAGCGGCGCGAGCGACTTCGGCAAGGACTACAAGAAGTACCCGTGGACGATCGGCTGGCAGCCCGACTACGTGGCCGAGGGCCGGTTGTACGGAACCGACATCAACAAGAATCACCCGAACGCGAAGATCGCGATCCTCTACCAGGACGACAGCTACGGCAAGGACTACATTGCCGGTTTCAAGTCGGCGCTTGGCACGGCCAAGGTGAGGAGCCAGATCGTCCGCGAAGAGGCCTGGGTGGTCGGCAGCGGCGCGCCGCAGTCGGCGCTGATCCGGCTGCGGAGCTCGGGGGCCGACACGCTGATGATCTTTGTCACGCCGACGCCCACGGTCCAGGGGTACGCGGTTCTCCGGGGACTCAACTGGAAGCCGGCCAACATCTACGTGAACTCGGTGTCGGCGACCGACACGTTCATGGGACTCGCCGTTGGTGCCGCCGGTGCACCGACCGTCAACGGGTCGATCAGCGCCCAGTACCTGAAGGATCCGGCGTCGCCCGCCTGGGCCAACGACGCGACGGTGAAGCAGTACCTCGCGCTGATGGCGAAGTACAACCCGAGGGGGAAGGTCACCGACGGGCTCAACTTCTACGGCTTCGCGAAGGCGGACACGTTCGTCCGCGCGATGTACAAGGCCGGGAAGAACCCGACGCGGGCAGGACTGATGCGGGCGCTGCTCTCGTTCAACGAGACGTCGCCGTTCCTGCTCCCGGGCTCGAAGCTGAAGACGAGCTCGAACGACCACTTCATCATCTCGCACCAGCGGTTGATGACCTTCAACAACGGCGTCTGGACGGGGTCCGGCGCTCTCGTCGACGGACGACCGCGCGGCTGATCTCTTTGCGCAAGATGAGCATCCGCGAAAGCGGATGCTCATCGCGCGAAGACCCCTAAAGGGGGCCGCTTCGCGTCCCACCAGCACCCTGGCATCTCTGCAGGTGAAAGGATCGTGGGGGCCGGCGACGGCCCCCACGCGTTTCTCATGGATTTCACCCTTACGTCAGAGCAGGAGCTGATCCGCGACTCCGCGCGTGAGCTGTGTGCACGGGAGATCGTGCCGCACGCCCGCGCCTGGGACGAGGACGAGGAGCTGCCGCGCTCGCTCGTCGGCACGCTCGCCGAGGCGGGCTTCCTGGCGGCCGGCCTGCCGGAGGAGCTCGGCGGCGGCGGGCTCGACTCGGTCTCGTACTGCCTGCTCTGCGAGGAGCTCGGCAAGGCCGACTCGTCGGTGCGTGGGATCGTCTCGGTCTCGAACGGCCTTTTCGGCAAGACGATCGCGAAGTGGGGGACGGAGGAACAGAAGGAGTCGCTGCTCCCGCGCCTCGCCGGTGGCGAAGGGCTCGGCTGCTACGCCCTCACCGAGCCGGGGTGCGGCTCCGACGCCGCGGCGCTCGCGACGCGGGCGGAGCGTGAAGAAGACGGCTGGGTCCTGACCGGCTCGAAGGTCTTCATCACGCTCGGCTCCTGGGCGGAGACGGCGATCGTCTTCGCACGAACCGGAGGGGAAGGCCCGAAGGGGATCAGCGCCTTCCTCGTGCCGACGGCCTCCGCCGGCTTCGCGGCGCGGCCGATGAAAGGCAAGCTCGGCTTGCGCGCCCAGGACACCGCCGAGCTCTCGCTGGACGGCGTCCGCGTCGTGGCGGATGCGCTGCTCGGTGCCGAGGGCGAGGGCTTCAAGGTCGCGATGTCGGCGCTCGACAACGGCCGCATCTCCCTCGCCGCCGGCTGTGTCGGGATCGCGCAGGGCTGTCTCGACGCGTCCGTCGGCTACGCGAAGGAGCGCGAGGCCTTCAAGAAGCCGATCGCGGCCTTCCAGCTCGTGCAGCAGCTGCTGGCGGAGATGCACGTCGAGGCCGAGGCCGCGCGACTGCTCACCTGGCGTGCGGCGGCGCTCGCCGACGCCGGCAAGCCGTACACGACCGAAGCGGCGATCGCGAAGTGGTACGCGAGCGAGGCTGCGGTGCGCGCGGCGAACGCCGCCGTGCAGGTCCTCGGCGGCTACGGCTACGTCGACGAATACCCTGTGGCGAAATACCTGCGCGACGCCCGCGTCACGACTCTGTACGAGGGCACGAGCCAGATCCAGACCCTGATCGTCGGCCGCGCCCTCACCGGAACCAGCGCCTTCACCTAAGGAGACCTAGATGCCCGAAGCCGTCATCGCAGCTGCAGCCCGAACGCCGATCGGGCGTGCGGGCAAGGGATCGCTGATGGACGTCCGCCCCGACGACCTGCTCGCGTTCGCGATCAAGGAGGCCGTCGGCCGGGTCGACGGGCTCGATCCGAGCGAGATCGTCGACGTGATGGTCGGCTGCGGCTTTCCGCAGGAGAAGCAGGGGATGAACCTCGCCCGCCGCGCCGCGCTGCTGGCTGGCCTGCCGAAGAGCGTGCCCGGGACGACCGTGAACCGGTTCTGCGCCTCGTCGCTGCAGACCGCGCGGATGGCGTTCCACGCGATCAAGGCGGGCGAGGGGGACGTCTACGTCGCGGCGGGCGTCGAGTCGATCTCGCAGGTCGACGGCTATCCGAAGGACTCCGAGGAGCTGCATCCGAAGCTCGTGGGCGAGGGGGCGATCGCGAACGTCTACATCCCCATGGGCCTGACCGCGGAGAACGTCGCCGAGCGCTACGACGTCTCGCGCGAGGACATGGACCGCTTCGCGCAGCGCTCGCAGGAGCGCGCCGTCGCGGCGCAGGAGTCCGGCTTCTTCGCCCGCGAGCTGACGCCGTACACGAAGGACGACGGCACTGTTGTCTCAGCAGACGACGGACCTCGGCCTTCGTCCACATTCGAGAAGCTGCAGGAGCTTCAGCCGGCCTTCAAGCCCGACGGCAGCGTCACCGCCGGCAACTCGTGCCCGTTGAACGACGGCGCCGCGGCGCTCGTGATCATGTCCGAGGAACGGGCGCAGGAGCTCGGCATCAAGCCGCGCGCACGGATCATCGCCAGCGCGGTCACGGGCCTCGACCCGGAGATCATGGGCGTCGGCCCGATCGACGCCGTCAAGCTCGTCCTCGAGCGCGCGGGGATGACGATCGAGGACATCGACGTGATGGAGCTGAACGAGGCGTTCGCGGCGCAGGTGATTCCGGTCTGCCGCGAGGTCGGCATCGATCCGTTCGGCGAGAAGCTGAACCCGAACGGCGGCGCGATCGCGCTCGGCCATCCCTACGGCATGACCGGCGCACGGATCATGTGCACGCTCCTGAACGACCTCGACACGCTCGACGGCACGATCGGCCTCGAGACGATGTGCGTCGGCGGCGGCCAGGGGATGGCGATGATCGTCGAACGGCTCAGCTGACGCCGGTGCTCGACGCGGTCGCGCGCGAGGTCGCGGCGGCGTGGGGGATCGACCTCGGCAAGCCGTTCTCGCTCGCGCTCCACTCCTTCGCCGCGCCTGCAGGCGATACCGCCGTCCTCAAGGTCGTGCCTGAGCGCCACTGGGAGAGCGACCACGAGGCCGATGCGCTCGCGCACTGGGGCGGCGAGGGTGCAGCGCGCCTGCTGCGGCACGACCGGGAGAGGCGCGCGTTCCTCATCGAGCGTGCTCGGCCCGGAACGGACATCGCCGCGCTGCCCGACGACGAGGCGACCGCGATTGCAGTCGAGGTCGGTTTGAAGCTGTGGCGTCCGGCCGCGGCGCCGTTCCGCTGGATCGGCGATCACGTCCCGGGCTGGCTCGACGAGGAGCCGAACGAGCTGACGCCGCTGGCGCGCGGGCTCTTCGCCTCGCTCGAAGTCGGCCGGACGACGCTGGTGCACGGCGACTTCCACCACCAGAACATCCTCGACGCCGGCGGACGCTACGTCGCGATCGATCCGCAGCCGTTCCTCGGCGAGCCGGAGTTCGACGTGCCGCCGTGGCTCTGGAACCCGCTGCCGATCGGCCTTCGGGTCGATCTGCTCGAGCGCCGCCTCGCCGCGTTCGCAGCGGCGGGGCTCGACGAGGAGCGAATGCGGATCTGGACGGTGGTCCGTGGCGCCTACCTCCTTCCGGAGGAAGCCGAACTGCTACGCGCGCTCGTCTAGAAACGGCTTCAGCTGCTGCCAGAGGTGCTCCATCGTCGTCTCGCGCGCGGGGTGGAGCGGGTCGTAGGGGACGTAGTTGACGGTGCGGACGATCCAGCCGTCCTCGCCAAGATCCAGCACGTTGATGCACGCCGGCGCCTGCTCGAAGGTGCCGAAGTAGGTGCGGTCGCCGGAGAGGGCGTAGGAGATGACGATCCGGTTGACGCCGCCGTGGAAGACGCCGAGCGCCGTCTCCCAGTCGCGCGCGACGAGCCGGTCGAGCGCGGGGTGGACCCGGTCGAGCGCCTCGCCGAGCGACTCGCCGCCGAGGAAGCGGGCGCCCTCGTCCTTGACGCGGAGGGCGCCGACGAACAGCCGCTCGAGCTCCTCGGGCGGGATCGCGTCGAGCCGGCCGCCGCGCCACTCGGCGAACTCCGGCCAGCGCTCGGCCTCGTGACCGGGAGCGACGATCGCCGCCGTCTCCGCCGTCCGCGGCAGGTCGCTCGTGACGACGAGGTCGAGCTCGACGCCGGCGAGCGCGTCCCGCGCGGCCGCCGCCTGCTCGAGCCCGCGCGGCGTCAGCGGCACGGACTCGGGATTGACCGGAGCTCCGGACTCGTCGACGTACGACACGTCGGCGTGCCGCATCAGGTAGAGCCGGCGCCTCATTGTGCTCCGAGCGCCTCCCTGACCTGCTGGACGCGCTGCTCGACGGGCCCGGTCAGCAGCACGAACGGGATCCCGCGTCGATCGAGGTCGTGTAGCTGTTGCTGCTGGAACTGGCTCGCAGCGTCACCGGCCATCTCGCGGGTCCCGTCCTGGACCCAGGGGAAGTCGTTGTCGCAGACGAACCACGTGTAGTCGTGCACGGTCTCGTCGACCAGCTGGTGCAGGCGCGCATCCGCCGTCGCGTAGGACCGCAGCGACCAGTGCAGAGTCGTCCACGCGTTCGTGTCGCAGAAGAGGTATCTCCGCGAGTGCCGGACCGCCGCGTCCTCACGTTGCCGCTGCCGGCGGGCCATCTTCAGGTGATCTGCGAACGAGCCCTGGAGGTCCTGCGCCTCCCAGAGCTCGCGGCCGAACTCGTGTGTCCAGAGCGTGCTCAACTCCTCCGCCATCCGCTTCGCCAGCGTGGACTTTCCGGTCGACTCGGTGCCTACGAAGACAACGCGTTCGATCAGCGACGAGTACACGAGCGGGTCCATCCAGCCACGGTATGCATAGGGATCGGAGCGGATGACCGTCCCCGACGTCGGAACGAGCGTTCTCGCCTCGTCGACGAGGACGTGTTCCGCACCGATGAGACCGGCGAATCGCTCGTAGCCGGGCTCGCTGGAGAAGACTCGGTCGAAGCTGCCCAGGAAGGCGACGCCCTCGGCGTAGACCTCGGCGTGCGCCGGGTCGTCGGCGTTGGCGTCGTCGGCGAGCGGATCTTCGAGCGAGAGGATGTTCTCCGCCTGCGGATAGAGCTCGCTGAGCCAGCGGAGCCGCAGCTCGACCGGCATTCGCTCGCTCCCTGCGCGGCGGCTGTCGTAGACGACGATGGTCAGGTCGTCCACCTGCGAGAGCGCCGTCTCGATCATCAACTGGTGCCCGCGGTGCAGCGGCAGGAACTTTCCGAAGACGAGCCCGCGCTTCACGCGACCGCCACCGCGCCGTGCAGCCGCCGCTCGTCGCGGACCCACTGGAACCAGCCGACGACATTGATCGCCTGGTAGACGAACGTCATCGCAAAGGGACCCCAGAGCCCGCCGTGGTAGAAGAGCGGCCAGGCGCAGACGTTCGAGAGCGTCCACGCGATCCAGTTCGCCTTGTAGCGGAAGGCGTCCAGCCACATCGCCGCGATTGCGAGCACGACGCTTCCTGCCTCGAGCGCCCACCAGAGCGTGCCGGTGTAGCCCTCCATGTTGCGGTAGGCGTAGACGCTGTACACGAACACGCCGACGGCCATGACCGTCCCGACCTGATCGCTGCGCACGCGTGGATTCCAGCCGATCCGCCACTTGACGAGGGCCCACTGCAGCATTCCGTAGGCGGCGAAGCCCAGAAAGCTCACCTGCAGCCAGCCGAGGAGCGGCAGCCCGCTGGAGAAGAAGAGCGCGCACCACAAGCCCGCGTTGACGATCATCCACGCCCAGTAGCCCTGGCTCTTCCAGACGAGAAAGCAGGTTGCGATCACCGCCGCCAGGCCGCCGCCCCAGCCCTCGACGAAGTCGCGGCCGCCGAGAAACGCGTAGCCGGCGAGGTTGATCGCGATGAAGGTTGCCGCCACGGCAGCGTGCAGGAACGGGCTGTGCACGTGGCGCCCGAGCCGATCGATCATTACCGCCTCCTTGTTGGTTTGCCGCTGATGCGGCTTCGGGCTCCTCTCAGGTGCCCAGGCGGCTCGATCAGGAACGCCGCCCGTCATGAAGACACTCCTACCGTAGCGGATCGTCGTACTTGGCGAGGTGCCTCGGATTCGACACGCGCAGCTTCTCCGCGACCTGTTCCTTCAGCAGTGCGACGGCGTTCTCCGGCACGTCCCCGGCTCGGATGCGGCGCGCGAGCTCCCAGTCCTGTTCGCTCGGCGTCGTCGTCGCCCAGAGCTCCCGCTCGGCGATGCCGAGGCCGTTGATGGCGACGATCGTGCGGAACTTCAGCCGGTGGTCGTCGACGATCGGGAGAATCTCGTCCTGGAGGAACTCGCGCACCGCCTCGGCGAGCTCCTGCGGCGTCGGGCGGTCATGCGGCATGGTCGATGAGGTCCAGTAGCTCGTACTCCATCTCGGCGGCGAGCCGCCCCAGCACGGCGAGCTCGACCGAGCGCTCCTGGCCGTTCAGGTGGCGGCGCGACTGGGTCAGGCAGCCGGTGGCCCACTTGACGTTGCCGAAGACCTCCCAGACGAGCAGCTCCTCCCGCGTCACCTCGCGGCCGGTGAGCTCGGCGTAGCGATCGAGGTAGCGGTCGAGGCCGGCGACGCCGCCGAGGTGCTTGTCGTCCGCGCCGAACCGCCAGGCGCGCACCAGCGGCCAGGCGAGATCCTCGATCGGGTCGGAGAGATGGGCGAACTCCCAGTCGAGCACCGCGACGAGGCCGTTCGCGTCTACGGCGACGTTGCCGATCCGCCAGTCGCCGTGGACGACGACCGGCTCGCGGCCCTGCGGCAGCCGCTGCTTGACCCAGTGCAACCCGAGCTCGATCGCGGGGTGGGGCTCGCCGACCGAGTCGAGCTCCTCGTAGAAGCGTGCGACCGCGTCACCCTGCTCGAGGAACGGCAGCCGCTCGGGCGGGATCGCATGGATCTTCGCGAGCTCCTCGGCGAGCTGGACGTCGAGGCCGGGCGGCGGGCTCTTCACGATCCGCCGGCCGATCGTCTCGCCCTTGATCCGCTCCATCACGAACGCCTCGCGTCCGTCGATCTCGCCCAGATAGGCGATCGGCTCCGGCACCTTCACGCCGGCCTCGTGCGCCGCCCGCAGCACCTCGAACTCGTGCTCGAGCGACAGCGTCGCCTGATGGATGACGCCGCCGGCGGCACGCCGGATCAGCAGCTCGCGTCCACCCGCGTCGACCGCCCAGGCTTCCTTCGAGGCGCCGCCGGCCAGCAGCACGGCACGCTCGACCGGCTCTCCGAGCGCGGCCGCGAACGCTTCCTTCACAGCAGCAGCTCAGCCATCACGTCGAGCGCCTCCTGCTGGCGTGCCTGGATCACGAGCGTCGAGACGCCGGCTTCGCGCCATGCCTCGAGCCGCTCGGCGATCCGCTCCTTTGGGCCGACGAGCGCGATCTCGTCGACGAGCTCATCGGGAACCGTCATCGCCGCCTCACCCTTCATCCCGGTGAGATAGAGCTCCTGGATCTTCGCGGCGGCCTCCTCGAAGCCGTAGCGCTGCGTGAGCGAGTTGTAGAAGTTCTTGCCGCGCGCGCCCATGCCGCCGATGTAGAGAGCGAGCATCGGCTTCAGCATGTCGCGGCACTGCTGCACGTCGTCGCCGACGAGGACCGGGCACATCGGCGCGACCTGGAAGTCCTCGGCTGCGCCCTCGAGCGAGGGCCCGTGGATCTCGCGGAAGCGATACGGGGAGAAGAAGATCGGCAGCCAGCCGTCGGCGATCTCGGCTGCGAGGGCGACGTTCTTCGGCCCGATCGCGGCGAGGTAGATCGGCACGTCGCGGCGCAGCGGCTTCAGGATCAGCTTCAGCGGCTTGCCGAGCCCGGTCGCGTCGTCGCCGGAGTAGGGGATGTCGTAGTGGGCGCCGTGGTGCTCGACCGTCTCGCGGCGGAGCGCGGCGCGGACGATCTCGACGTACTCGCGCGTGCGGCCGAGCGGCTTGCCCCACGCGACGCCGTGCCAGCCCTCGACCACCTGCGGCCCCGAGGTGCCGAGGCCGAGCAGGACGCGGCCGCCCGAAAGCTGGTCGAGCGTCGCGACCGTCATCGCCGTCATCGCCGGCGTGCGCGCCGGCATCTGCATGATCGCTGTGCCGATCCCGATCTGCTCGGTCGTCGCCGCGATCCAGCTCGCCATCGTGACCGCATCGGCGCCCCACGCCTCCGACGTCCAGACGGAGTCGAAGCCGAGCCGGTCGGCCTGCTGCGCCATCGCGACGCCGCCGATCGGGTCGTCGTAGCCGAGCTGCAGTCCGAGCTTCACAGCTGCGGCACCATCCCCTCGGCGCCCTCGACCCTCGGGCCGGGGACGTTCGGGAACTTGAACTTGAGCGGCTCGCGGCCCGGCTGGCAGACCCACGCCTGTCCCGTCTCCTCGCTGCGGGCGGCGAGCAGCGCCGCCTCGGCGATCTGCTCCGGCTCCATCAGCGGGAAGCCGGCCGCGTCGAGGTCGGCCTGAGCGGGCTCGGTCATCGGCGTCCGCACGATGCCGGGACAGATCAGGTTGATCCGGATCCCGCGCGGCTCGAGCACGGGTGCCATCGAGCGCGCATAGCCGACCACAGCGTGCTTGGTCAGGACGTAGAGCGGGTCCGACTCCATCGGCATCAAGCCGGCGAGCGACGCGGTGACGACGAAGACGCTTCCCTCGCGCATCCGCGGTGTCAGCGCCTGGACGCCGAAGACGACGCCGTCGACGTTGACGGCCAGGATCCGCCGGTAGTCGTCGATCGTGCCGTCCCCCTTTGCGAGCACGCCGGCGTTGAGGCAGACGACGTCGGCCGGCTCGATGTCCAGCCACGCCTGAGGGTCGGAGACGTCGAAGCCATCGACGAGATCGAGGCCACGTACCTCGGCGCCCTCGGCCTCGAGCGCGGCGACGAGTGCGCGCCCGATCCCGCCCGAGGCGCCCGTGACGACTGCGGTCTCAGGGAACAAGAACGACCTTGCCGGTCGATTTCCGCGAACCGATCAGGTCGAGCGCCTCGTTCGCCTGCTCGAGCGGGAACTCGGCGCCGACGACCGGCTTGATCGCGCCGCGGCGCCAGAGCGCCAGCAGCTCCTCGACCTCGCGCCGGATCATGTCCGCCTGGAAGCCCATCAGCCGGCCGAGGTAGAAGCCGAGCACGCCGATGTTGCGTCCGACCAGCCGCGCCGGGTCGACCGGTTCCCAGGCGCCGCCGGCGAAGCCGATCCCGATCGCGACGCCCAGCGGCCGCAGCGAGTTGATGCAGTCGGCGAACACCGGCCCGCCGACGGGGTCGAGCGCCACATCGATGTCGTCCAGCGCGCCGATCTCCTCGTACGACACGGTTCGCTGCGCACCGAGGTCGCGGGCCAGCCGGAGCTTGTCCTCCGAGCCCGCCGCCGCGGTCACGTTCGCGCCTGCGAAGACGCCGATCTGAATCGCGGCCGTGCCGACGCCGCCTGCCGCGGCCGTGACGAGCACGTTCGAGTGGGGATGGATCCGCGCGAGCCGGATCAGGGGGATCCAGGCGGTCAGGTACGTGGTCAGGAACGCGGCTCCTTCGGCGTAGCTGGCTCCGGCCGGCAGCTCGAACACCCACTCGTCGTCGACTGCGACCCGCTCGGCATAGCCGCCGCCGGAGTGGCGCACGAACGCGACGACGCGCCGTCCGTCGATGTCGCCCGCGACCTCGTTGCCCAGCACCGTCGGCAGTTCCGGAGGCTGGGGGTAGTGGCCGTTCTTGATCAGGACGTCGGCGAAGTTGATCCCGGCCGCCTTCACGTCGAGGATCGACTGCCCGTCGCCGGCTTCGGGCTCCGGGACGTCCTCGACGGCGAGCGGCCTGCCCGTCTCGTGGAGGACCGCGGCTTTCATCGTCCTGTGAACTCGGGCTTCCGCTTCTCCAGGAAAGCGATCACGCCCTCGGCGCCGTCCTCACTGCCGATGCAGCGGATGAAGCCCTGCGCCTCGCGGCGCATGCCCTCCGACAGCGGCAGGTCGCGCGTCTCCGAGGCGAGCTCCTTGATCACGCCCATGGCGAAGGGCGAGCGCTCGGAGAGCGTGCGCGCGAGCTCCTTCGCCGCGTCCAGCAGCTCCGCGAGCGGCACGGCCTTCTCGACCAGCCCCCAGTCGTAGGCCTGCGCGCCGGAGATCGGGTCGCCGGAGAGGTTGAGCAGCAGCGCCCGACCTTGCCCGACGAGCCGCGGTAGCCGCTGGGTGCCGCCGCCGCCCGGGATCAGGCCGAGCTTGATCTCCGGCTGGCCCAGCTGTGCGTCCTCGGCCGCGATCCGGATGTCGCACGCCATGGCCAGCTCGAGGCCGCCGCCCAGGCAGTAGCCGTGGATGGCGGCGATCACGGGCGTCCGGCCGGCATCCATCCGCGCGGCCAGCTTCTGGATCCCGCGCGCCGAGCCGGTCTCCGCGGCCTCCTCGATCTGCTCGCGCATCGCCGGGAACTCGGTGATGTCGGCGCCCGCGACGAAGGCCTTCTCGCCCTCGCCGCGGAGCACGATCGCGCGCACCTCGTCGTCGCGGTCGAGCCGGTCGTACTCCTCCTCGAGCTCCTCGAGCAGCTTCGAGGACAGCGCGTTCACGGGCGGGTGGTCGAGCGTGATGATCGCAACGCGGCCGTCCACTTCGACCTTGACGTACTCAGCCATACAACTCCTCTCGGCCGCGAAGCGGCCACTTCAGGGATTTTGCGCGATCGGCATCCGCTTTGCGGATGTCGATCTTGCGCTATCAGCGCGGTGCCATTCGGAGGGCTCCATCGAGGCGGATCACCTCGCCGTTGAGGTACTCGTTCTCGACGATGTGCTTGACGAGCGATGCGAAGTCCTCGGCGCGGCCGAGCCGCTTCGGGAAAGGGATCTGCGAGGTCAGGCTCTCGCGGATGTCCTCGCGCATCGGGCCGAGCATCGGGGTGTCCGACGGGCCGGGCGCGATCGTGACGACCCGGATCCCCTTCGAGGCGAGATCGCGCGCGATCGGTAGCGTCATGCCGGCGACGCCCGCTTTCGACGCCGTGTACGCGGCCTGCCCGATCTGGCCGTCGAAGGCCGCGTTCGACGCGGTGTTGACGATGACGCCGCGCGTGCCCTCCTCGTCCGGCTCGCCCTCGGCCATCTTCGCGGCCGCCTGACTGAGCACGTTGAAGGTGCCGATCAGGTTCACCTCGATCACCTTGCGGAAGCGGTCGAGCGGGAACCCGATCACGCGGGCCCCGCCGCCGATCCCGGCGCAGTTGACGACGCCGTGCAGCTCCTCGCACGACTCGACGAGCGAGCGCACCGCGCCCTCGTCCGTCACGTCCGTCTCCGGCAGGTCGGCGATCACGACCGTGGCGCCTTCGCGCTCGAGCATCGCCGCGGTGGCTTCTCCGAGCCCGGAGCGGCCACCCGTGACGATGAACGTCTTCCCGGCGATCTGCACTACGAGGAGACCGGCTCTTTGACGAACTGCTCCCGCAAGGCGGTCTTCCGGAACTTGCCGACCGCCGTCTTCGGGATCTCCTCGACGAACTCGTAGGCGTCGGGCAGCCAGAACTTGGCGAAGCTCGGCGCGAGGAACGCGGTCAGCTCGTCCGGCGTCGCGGTCTGCCCCTCGCGCAGCACGCAGACGGCCAGCGGCCGCTCGTCCCACTTCTCGTGCGGGATCGCGATCACCGCCGCCTCCGCGATCGCGGGATGCGCCATCAGCGCGTTCTCGAGATCGACCGACGAGATCCACTCGCCGCCCGACTTGATCACGTCCTTCGAGCGGTCCTTGATCATCACGTAGCCGTTGGGATGGAAGGACGCGATGTCGCCCGTCTTGAACCAGCCGTCGTCGGTCCAGCGCTCGGCCTGCTCCGGAGTCTCGTAGTAGCCGGCCGCCACCCAGGGACCCCGCACCTCGAGCTCACCCATCGCCTCCGCGTCCCAGGGGATCTCCTTGCCGTCGTCGCCGATCGCCCGCAGCTCGACGAACGGGATTGGCAGGCCCTGCATGGCGACGACGTCGAGCTGCGTCTCCTCGTCGGCGGTCCGGAACTCGCCGATGTAGTCGGATGCGGTCGCGAGCGGCGAGGTCTCGGTCATGCCCCAGCCGTGGACGACGGTCTTGCCGTGCCGCTGCCGGAAGCCGGCGATCATCGCCCTCGGCGCGGCCGAGCCGCCGACGAGCATGTACTGCAGCTTCTCGAGGTTCCAGCGGTCGGGCTCCTTGTCGAGCATGCCGAGGATGCCCATCCAGATCGTCGGGACCCCCGCGGTGATCGTCACGCCCTCCTGCTCGAAGTCGTCGAGCAGCGTCTCGGGATCGAGGAACGGACCGGGGAAGACGAGCTTCGCGCCGACCATCAGGCACGTGTACGGATAGCCCCAGGCGTTCGCGTGGAACATCGGCACGACCGGCAGCATCGTCTCGGCCTCGGTCACGTGCAGCCCGAGCGGTGCGACCAGCGCCTGGCCGAGCGTGTGCAGGACAGCTGAGCGGTGCGAGTAGAGAACGCCCTTCGGCATCCCCGTCGTGCCGCTCGTGTAGCACATGGCAGCCGCCGTGTTCTCGTCCAGCACCGGACTCTCGTAGTCGTCGGCGCTCGCACCTGCGAGCAGCTCCTCGTACGAGTCCTCGACGACGAGCACGTGCTCGATCTCTGTCTTGTCCTTGAACTGGTCCCAGAGCGGCAGCAGGCTCTTGTCGACGATCACGGCCTTGTCGCCGGCGTGCGTGGCGATGTAGCCGAGGTCGTTCGGGTGCAGCCGCAGGTTGAGCGTGTGCAGGACGAAGCCGCCGCAGGGGATCCCGAGATACGCCTCCAGGTGCTGATAGTGATTCCAGCAGAGCGTTGCGACCCTGTCGCCGGGCTCGAGGCCGAGACCCTTCAGCCCCACCGAAAGCTGTCGTGCGCGCTTGCCGAAGTCGGCGAACGAGTACCGGTGGAAGCTCTTGTCCGGCATCCGGGTGACGATCTCCTGCCTCGGGTAGTACGTCTCCGCGCGCTTGAGGATCGTCGGCAGCGTCAGCTGGAAGTCCATCATCAGGCCTCTCATGACCGCTCCTTTCCCAGGTTGATCCGCCGCTCGAGGTCCTCGTCGCTCGTCACGTGCCCGTCGCGCTCGACGTAGCCGTCCTTGCCGCCGATCACGAGCATGACCAGCTCCTCGTCGCCGACGCTCGCGATTTTCCGCGGCGTGGTCGACTCGACGTGGAACAGGCCGCCCGGACCGAGGATCCGCTCCTCGCCGTCGACCTCGACCTTGGCCGTGCCGCTGTGGATGAAGTAGAGCTCGTCCTGGGTGTCGTGATAGTGGCTGATCCCTGGGTAGTCGGGCGGGTAGACGACGCCGTTGACGCCGAAGGCCGTGATCCCCAGCGCCCCGCGCACCTTGCGGAAGCCGGGCCCGTCGCCGAGCTCGTCGAGGGAAGAGAACGCGTGCGCCATCAGGCCACCCTCCTCGGTGCGTCGGTGTAGACCCGCTCGCCCTTGAAGCGGCGGGACTCCGGATCCCAGGGGAAGAAGATCGCATTCCGCCAGGTCATCGTCTCGCCGGTCGGCTCGTTGTCCAGCCACTTGGCCTTGTGCGTCCCGGTCACGATCGCCTCCTCGACGACGCCCTGCGGCCCGATGACGATGTTCTGCAGCTCGAAGACGATGTCCGGGAACGCGGTGAGCAGCTCGGTGTAGAACCGCGCCGCGCCCTCGTGTCCGTGCCAGGAGACGTCGTCCGGATAGACCGTGTAGACGCAGTCCTCCGAGAGCGTCGCGAGCAGGCCCTCGATCGAGCGGTTGTCCTCGGCCTTCGAGTGCTCCTTCCAGAGCTGCCTGATCTCGGCGACCTCCGCCGGGTCGACCTCCTTGCGCATCAGCTCGAGCACTTCCGCTTTCGGGACCGGCAATGGAGCCTCCTAGTCGAGTAGATGAGCGGCGACCACGCGGCGCTGCTCGGCTGCATGGCCGCCGAACGCGTCGATCCACTGGGCGCGCTTGTAGTAGCGGTGCAGGACGTGCTCCCACGTGAAGCCGATGCCGCCGTGCACCTGGATCGAGCGCTCGCAGGCGAGGACGGCGTTCTCGGCACAGAACGACTTGGCGGAGGCGACGGCGACGGTCGCCTGGTCGTCGTCCTCGGCGACGCACCAGGCTGCCCAGTAGGCGAGCGAGCGGGCGAGCTCGGTCTCGATGTACGTGTCGGCGAGCGGGTGCGAGACCGCCTGGTAGGTGCCGATCTTCTTTCCGAACTGCTCCCGGGACGACACGTACTCGACGCCGAGCTCGAGCACCTTCTGCGCGACGCCGACCGCCTCGAGCGCAAGCGCTGCCAGCAGCCGGAGGCGGACCGGCTCGAAGTCGTCTTGGACGCTCGCGCCGTCACCGGACGAGAGGCGGCCGAGCGGCCGTGACTCGTCCATCGTCTCCTGGGTCTCGCCCTCGGCCGCGACGGACGTCCCGTCGGCGCGCAGCACCATGTCGACGGCGTCGAGGTGGGGGACGAGCCCGTCGACCTCGACGGACCAGGCTTTGTCGTCGACCTCCGGCAAGGCGGGGAGGACGATCGCGGTCGTCAGGAACGGGCCGGTGTAGAGCGCGCGGCCGGCCTCCTCGAAGAGGATCGCCTCGTCGACGAACGAGAGCCCGCCGCCACCGCGCTCCTCCGGGACCGAGACCCCGAGCCAGCCGAGCTCGCGCAGCTCCGAGAGCGGCGTGTCGGGGTTCGCCTCCAGGAACGAGCGCGCCTCGCGGCGCAGCTCCTCCTGCTCTTGCGAGAACGCGAACTCCATCAGCGCGACCTCGGGAGGCCGAGCACCCGCTCGGCGATGATGTTGCGCAGGATCTCGGAGGTGCCGGCCTCGATCGTGTTGCCGCGTGAGCGCAGCTGCTGGTGCTGCCAGTAGCCGGGCTGGACGTTGCCGTTCGCGTTCAGCAGCTGCGCCTCGGAGCCGAGCAGCTCGAGCGCGAGCTTCGTCACGCGCTGGTTCGCCTCCGACCACCAGAGCTTCGCGCCGGAGCCTTCAGGACCCGGAATCCCTGTCTTCATCAGCGTCGTCAGCGAGCGGTAGTTCGTGTAGCGCACCGCCTGCAGGCCGATCCACTCGCGCGCGATCGCGTCGCGCTGCACCTCCGTCGCGCCCTTTTCCTTGGCCAGCGTGATCAGCTTCCGGATCTGGCTCTCGAGCCCGGCGGTGAGCGCGAAGCCGAGCGTGCCGCGCTCGTGGAGCAGCGTCGTCATCGCGACCTGCCAGCCGCTGCCGATCTCGCCGACGACGTTCTCGACGGGCACCTTCACGTCGGTGAAGAAGATCTCGTTGAACTCGGCCTCGCCGGTGATCTGGCGGAGCGGTCGCACCTCGACGCCCGGTGCGTGCATGTCGACGAGCAGGTAGCTGAGCCCCGCGTGACGCTCGCTGTCGGAGTCGCTGCGCGTGACCAGGATGCACCAGTCGGCGATGTGCGCGAACGACGACCAGACCTTCTGTCCGTTGACGACGAAGTGGTCTCCCTCCTGCCGCGCGGTCGTGCGCACCGCCGAGAGGTCGGAGCCCGCGTCAGGCTCCGAGAAGCCCTGGCACCAGATCTCCTCGGTCGAGAGGATCTTCTCCAGGTGCTTCTGCTTCTGGGCGTCGGTGCCGTGCGCGATGATCGTCGGTCCTGCCATGCCGAGCCCGATCACGCCGAGATGGGACGGCGCCTCGGCGCGCGCCATCTCCTCGAGGAAGATCGCCTGGTGGCTGTACGGGGCCGAAGCGCCGCCGTACTCCTTGGGCCAGGTCAGGCCCGCGTAGCCGCCGTCGAACAGCTTCCGGCTCCAATCGCGACCCGCCTCCTCGAACCGGCCGCGCCGGATCTCGTCCGACAGGTTGGATTCGATCCACGCGCGGAGCTCCGCGCGAAACGCAGCCTCCTCCGGCGTGTCACGAAGATCCACGAGACGACTCTATCCCGTCAGGAACGAGGCGACCATCGGGTTGAGCCGGTCGGGTGACTCGAGGAAGAGCAGATGACCCGCGCCGGTGAACCGTTCGAAGCGAGAGCCTGGGATCCGGCGTGCCAGCTCGACGCCGTTCTCGCACGGGACGACCCGGTCGGCGTCGCCGTGGACGACGAGCGTCGGCGCTTCGATCTGCTCCACCGGCGTCACGCGTGCGACCCACTCGAGGCAGGCCTCGTACTGGGCACGCCAGCTTTCGGGAGGCGTCGGGTGCTGGAGCCGGTCGGCGAGCAGCGCCTCGAATTCGTCGGGATGCTCGTCCGTCCAGCCGGGCCGGAACGAGAGCGGCATCGTCGCCCTGGCGAACTCCTGCGGCGTGCGGTCGGCGTTCGCAGCCCACGCCGAGGTCGTCTCCGCGGGCGTCGCGCGGAAGTCGGGTCCGCCGGTGCCGGTGCAGATCAGGACGAGCTTGTCGACCAGATCAGGGTGCCGTACGGCGAGCGTCTGGGCGATGTAGCCGCCCATCGAGAAGCCTGCGACGTGCGCTCGTCGCCCCGCGAGCGCCTCGGCGGCGTCGTCGGCCAGCTCCTCGATCGAGTACGGCCCCGGCGGCTTCGGCGACCGGCCGGTGCCGCGGTTCTCGACGGCAACGCACCGGAACTGCTGCGACCAGTCCGGGAGCTGCCGCTGCCAGGACCAGATCGCGTAGCCGAGCCCGGTGAGCAGAAGCAGCGGCTGTCCGTCGCCGTGCTCCTCGGTGTAGAGCTTCACGTCACCGCGCTCCGCTCGATCTCGCGCACCGAGCGTCCGCCCGCGAGCGCGAGCGTCAGGTCGAGCTCGGCAGCGAGCTGGCGGATCACGGCCTCGACTCCCGCCGCGCCGCCGACGGCGAGGCCGTAGGCGTAGAGCCGGCCGAGCAGGACCGCGTCGGCGCCGAGCGCGAGCGCCTTGAGGACGTCTGCGCCCCGGCGGATGCCGCCGTCCATCAGCACCGTCGCGTCCGGCCCGACCTCGTCGCGCACCTCGACGAGCGCATCGAGCGACGCGACGGCGCCGTCCACCTGTCGCCCGCCGTGGTTCGAGACGACGATGCCGTCGACGCCATGGTCGAGCGCGATTCGCGCATCCTCTGCGGTAAGAACGCCCTTGACCAGGATCGGCAGATCGGTCCGGTCGCGCAGCCAGCCGAGATCGTCCCACGTGAGCGCGAGGTTCGGGAAGGCCGCGAGCGCCATCAGCGACGCGGTCTGGACGTCCTCCTCGGGCGGCGCTTCCAGCCGCTCGCGGAAGAGCGGGTCGTTGAAGAACTGCGCCAGCCCCTGCCCGCTGAGGAAGGGCAGGTAGCCGTTGCGGAGATCGCGGTCGCGCCACCCCAGCGTCAGCGTGTCGAGCGTGACCACGATCGCTCCGTACCCGGCCGCGGTCGCCCGGTCGACGAGGCTGCCGGCGAGCTCCCGGTCGGCCCACCAGTAGAGCTGGAACCAGCGCTGTGCGTCGCCCAGCTCCGCGGCGACGTCCTCGAGCGACGTCGACGCTGCGCTCGAGAGGATCATCGGGACGCCGGTCGCCTTCGACGCGCGGGCGACGCCGAGCTCGGCGTCGGCGTGGACGATCGAGAGCACGCCCACCGGCGCGAGCAGGAACGGCGCAGGCGAGCGCAAGCCGAGCACTTCGACCGAGAGGTCCCGCTCTGCGTTCCCGGTCAGCATCCGCGGCCGCAGCCGGCGCCGCTCGAAGGCATCGCGGTTCGCGCGGATCGTTGCCTCCGAGCCCGCACCGCCGGCGACGTAGTCGAACGGGGCCTGATCGAGCTTCTCGCGTGCCGCCGCCTCCCAGTCCTCGGCGCCCATGGGCCACTCGGCGCCGCCGGCGAGGTAGATCGCGTTCTGGACCTGGCTTCCGCTCTCCAACACAGGCAGACTCTCCTCTCATGACCGATCTCCTGCTCAAGCCTGACGTGTCCGCCCGCCGCGCGCAGGTGCGTGCGTTCATGGAGGAGCACGTCTACCCGAACGAGGCGGCGCTCGCGCGCGAGGACGAGTCGTCCGACGCGCTGATCGCCGAGCTGAGGGCGAAGGCGAAAGCTGCCGGCATCTGGGCGCCTCACCTGCCGGAGGAGGCGGGCGGCTCGGGCTCCGGCTTCATGGAGTACGCGCTGCTGAACGAGGAGATCGGGCGCAGCATGTGGGCGCAGCTCGTCTTCAACTGCCAGGCGCCCGACGCGGGCAACGGCGAGATCCTGCACATGTTCGGCACCGACGACCAGAAGGAGCGCTTCCTGCGCCCGCTCGTCGAGGGCACGGCACGCTCCTTCTTCTCGATGACCGAGCCCGAGGTCTCGGGCGCCGACCCGACGGAGCTGCGCACGACGGCCGTCCTCGACGGCGACGAGTGGGTGATCGACGGGCACAAGTGGTTCTCCTCGTCCGCCGAGGGCGCCGCTTTCGGGATCGTGATGGCGGTCACCGACCCGGACGCGCAGCCGCACCGGCGCATGAGCCAGATCCTCGTCCCTACCGACACACCCGGCTACGAGCTGATCCGGCCGATCCCGGTGCTGGGGCACGCGGGCCGCGGCTGGTCGACCCACTGCGAGGTGCGCTACACCGGCGTCCGCGTTCCGCGCGACAACGTGCTCGGCGAGCCCGGCGACGGCTTCCGGATCGCGCAGAAGCGGCTCGGGCCGGGCCGGATCCACCACGTGATGCGCTGGCTCGGCCAGATGCAGCGCGCCTTCGAGCTGATGTGCTCCTACTCGCTCGAGCGCGAGGTCGGCGGCGCTCCGCTGGCCGAGAAGCAGACCGTGCAGAACTGGATCGCCGAGTCGGCGGCCGAGATCCAGGCGTGCCGACTGCTCACGCTCGACGCCGCCGCCAAGCTCGACGAGGGCGGTGAGGCGCGCGTCGAGGTCTCGCTGATCAAGTTCTACGCCGCCCGCGTGCTGAACGAGGTGATCGACCGCGCGATCCAGGTGCACGGCGCCCGCGGCCTCACCGACGAGACGCCGCTCGGCGGCATGTACGAGCAGGCCCGCGCCGCGCGGATCTACGACGGGCCCGACGAGGTGCACAAGCTGGTCGTCAGCCGCCGGATTCTCAAGGAGTTCCGCGACGGCGGCGTCTACACGTTCGACTGACCTGTCCTTTCGTCAACCGTACAACCGGGGACTGTCCCCGGACGCGCGGTTGACGGAAGGACACGGCTAGTTCAGCTCGGCCTCGATCGCGGCTGCGAGCTCCTCGGGCTTGAAGCCGTCCGGCCCGCGCTCGCCCTGGAAGGCGACGCGGCCGTCGCGGCCGATCAGGTAGAGCCGGTCGGGCCAGCCGCCGTAGGCGAGCGCGACCGCGTCATCGACGTCGTCCAGCAGCACGGGAATGCGGGTCCTCAGGCGTGTCACGCACGCATCCGCGACGGCCGCGCGCTCCTCGAGCGACGTCGGATCGACGACTGCGATCTCGGCGCGGCGGTTGTCGGCGAGCACCCAGCCGTCCTCCGGGTGCGCCTCGCGGATGTAGACGATGAAGAACGCGACGTCCTCCCCGTGGCGGTCGTGGAGCTCCTCCAGCTCGCCCAACTGGCGGCGGAAGGGCGGTCAGGTGTAGGAGCCGAAGATGAGCGCGACCGGGCGTTCGCCGGCGAAGTCCGCGAGCCGGATGCGCGTGCCACTCGGGCGGTGTGACTCCGGATCGAGCAGCGGCAGATAGAACGGGAAGGCGCGATCGCCGGGAGCGAGTTCGGGCGTCATCAGCCTGCCGTACGCAGGGGAGGACATCACGTCCTCGAGCGTCAGCGGCGAGTCGGGAGGGGTCTCCGGCCCAGCCATTGGCTCGGCCATCCTCAGTCGTGGAGGGCGAGCTCGCGGCGGCGCTTCTGCATTTCGGCCGTCGGCACATTGACCTTCCACACGAGCCCGAGCCGGCGGAGAAGCCGGATCACGAGGCCGCCGATGTCGAGCTCCCAGGGCTTGAGCCCGTGGAACGCGGACGACGGGAAGGCGTGGTGATTGTGGTGCCAGGACTCGCCGAACGAGATCCACGACAGCCACCAGACGTTGCGTGACTCGTCCTTGACGCGGAACCGGCGCGAGCCGACGAAGTGGCAGACGGAGTTGACCGACCACGTGATGTGGTGCAGCAGGAAGATCCGGATCAGGCCACCCCAGAACATCGCCTGCAGGCCGGCGCCGAGCGTGCCGCCCCAGATCCAGCCCGCCACGAACGGCGCGATCAGCGACACCGCGACCCAGAGCGGGAACATCCGGGAGATGAAGACCATGCCGCGGTCGGCGAGCAGGTCCTTCGCGTACTTCGTCCATTCGGCGCGGCCGATGTTGCGGAAGAGCCAGCCGACGTGCGCGTGCCAGAGGCCGGCGATCTTGCCGCGGATCCCGGGGGAGAAGCCGGCGTGCGGGGAGTGCGGATCGCCCTCACGGTCGGCGAAGCTGTGGTGCTTGCGGTGGTCGGAGACCCAGCGGATGACCGGGCCCTGGACGGCCATCGAGCCGAGCACGGCGAGGCTGTAGCGAATCGCCTTGAACGTCTCGTACGACCGGTGCGTGAAGAGGCGGTGGAAGCCGATCGAGATCCCGAGCGTCGTCAGCGCATACCCGACCGCGAAGATGATCAGGTCGCGCCAGGTGACGTAGCTGCCCCAGAGGAAGAAGACGGAGGCGAGGAAGCCGGCGAACGGGATCGCGACCCCGAGGAGGTTGGTGATCTTCTGACCCCGAGTCATCTGGAGCTCGTGGGTCTCGGCGGCGTGCTCGGTCACTCGCGAAGGAGAGTAGCCGCCTTTTCGGCTCGAGCGCGGTTTGTTTTGCCATTTGGGATCCGACCCGAATAAGGTAGGCCGGTCGATGGCGCTGCTCTCGCTGCGGAATGTCACTCGCCGGTTCGGCGGGATCGTCGCCCTCGACGGGGTGTCCTTCGACGTTCCGGAGGGGCAGATCGTCGGCCTGATCGGGCCGAACGGCGCCGGCAAGACGACCGCGTTCAACGTGATCACGCGGCTCTACACGCCCAACGAGGGCGAGGTCGAGTTCGCCGGCGAGTCGCTCCTGAAGTCGCCCGTGCACAAGATCGTCGGGCGCGGCATCGCCCGCACGTTTCAGAACGTCGAGCTGTTCAGGACGATGACGGTGCTCGACAACGTCCTCGTCGGCGCGCACACCCGCAGCGGCGACGTCGAGGCCCAGGCGCACGACGCGCTCGACTACGTCGGCCTCGGGCAGGTCGCTGCGCGGCAGGTGGCGGGCCTCCCGTTCGGCACGCTGAAGCGCGTCGAGCTCGCGCGGGCGCTGGTATCGCAGCCGAAGCTGCTGCTGCTCGACGAGCCGGCCGGCGGTCTGAACCACGAGGAGGTCGAGGAGCTCGGCCGGTTCATCCGAAAGATCCGCGACGACCGCAAGCTCACGGTGCTCCTGGTCGAGCACCACATGAACCTGGTCATGGGCATCTCCGATCACGTGCACGTGCTCAACTTCGGTCGCGTGATCGCGGAGGGCGCACCTGCCGATGTGCGCGCGAACCCGGCCGTGATCGAGGCGTACCTCGGCACCGACGAGCGGGATCCCGCGAAGGCTCTCGATGCGCCGTCGGAGGCGCCGGAGATACTGGAGGCAGGGGAGCCCGATGGCCCTGCTTGAGCTGACCGACGTCGAGGCCCGCTACGGGCCGGTGCGGGCTCTCCACGGCGTCTCGCTCGCGGTCGACGAGGGGCAGATCGTGGCGGTCCTCGGCGCCAACGGCGCGGGCAAGACGACGACGCTGCGTGCGATCTCGGGCACGGTCAAGCGGACCGGCGAGATCGCCTACGACGGCCACCCGCTCGGCCGCCGCGGCCCGGAGGCGGTCGCGAGGCTGGGCGTCGCGCACGTTCCCGAAGGCCGCGGCACGTTCTCGGAGCTGTCGGTCGTGGAGAATCTCCGTCTCGGCGCCTACACGCGGCGCGGGTCGCTCGACGCCGACGTCGAGCGGATGAGCGGCTACTTCCCCTGGATCGGCGAGCGGCTCGGCCAGCACGCCGGCACGCTCTCCGGCGGCGAGCAGCAGATGCTCGCGCTCGCGCGCGCGCTGATGGCACGCCCGCGGCTGCTGCTGCTCGACGAGCCGTCGCTCGGGCTCGCGCCCCTCGTCACGAGGGAGATCTTCCGGATCGTCCGCGAGCTGAACGAGGAGGAGGGCCTGACCGTCCTCGTCGTCGAGCAGAACGCCGCGATTGCGCTCGAGGTGGCCTCGCACGCGTACGTGCTCGAGGTCGGCAAGGTGGCCGTGTCCGGGACGAGCGACGAGCTCGCCCGCGACGAATCCGTCCGCAAGTCCTATCTGGGTTACTGATGGCCGACTTCTTCCAGCAGATCGTGGCGGGATTGGGAGCTGGGGCGATCTACGCCGCGCTCGCGCTCGCCCTCGTGCTGATCCACCGCGCAACCGGCGTGATCAACTTCGCGCAGGGTGAGATGGCGATGTTCACCAGCTACATCGCGTGGACGCTGATGGAGAATCACGGCTGGTCGTACTGGCCGGCGTTCATTGCCACGCTCGTCTTCGCGTTCGTGCTCGGGCTCGGCCTCCAGCGCGTCGTGATCGCGCCGGTCTCGAACGCCTCCGTCCTGACGATCGTGATCATGACGATCGGCCTCGTGCTGACGTTCAACGGGCTCGCCGCCCTGATCTGGTCGGCCGAGATCAGGGCCTTCCCGAGCCCCTTCCCGAACGAGACGTGGCAGATCGGCGACGTCTCGATCTCGCAGCAGGACGTCGGGACCTTCGCGATCGTCCTCGTGCTCGTCGCCCTCCTCTGGGCGTTCTTCCAGTTCACGAAGACGGGTCTCGCACTTCGCGCGTCTGCGCTCAACCCGGATGCCAGCCGGCTCGTCGGAGTTCGGGTGGGCTGGATGCTCGGGATCGGCTGGGGCCTTGCCGCGATGCTCGGCGCGGTGGCGGGGATGCTCGCCGCCCCGACCACCTTCCTCGAACCGAACATGATGCAAGCCACCCTGATCTACGCGTTCGCGGCTGCCGTGCTCGGCGGAATCGACTCGCCGCTCGGCGCCGTCGTGGGCGGCGTCCTGCTCGGTGTCGGGCTGAACCTGATCAGCAGCTACGTCGACTTCGTCGGCGCCGACCTGCGGCTGCCGGTGGCGCTCCTCGTGATCCTGATCGTCCTGCTCGTGCGACCCGCGGGCCTGTTGGGCAAGCCCGTGACGAGGCGCGTGTGAAGCGGCCTGACCTGATCCGCGTTGGCGTCTTCGTGCTCGCGGCCGTGGCCGTTCTGCTCCTGCCACGGCTCATCAGCGACTTCCGGGCACAGCAGTTCGCCTATGTCGGCATCTACTTCATCGCGCTGCTCGGGCTCAACCTGCTGACGGGCATCACGGGGCAGATCTCGCTCGGCCACGGCGCGTTCATGCTGATCGGCGGCTACACGACGGCGATCCTGATGTCCCAGGAGGACCCGCCGCTCGAGCTTCTCGGCCACTCGTTCTCGGGTGACATGCGTGACATCTGGACGATTCCGATTGCCGGCCTCGTCGCAGGCCTCGTCGGCTTCCTCTTCGGGTTCCCGGCCCTGCGCCTCACGGGCCTCTACCTCGCGCTCGCGACGTTCGCGATCGCCGTCGCGGCGCCGGCCGTCGTGAAGAAGTTCGAGCACTTCACCGGCGGTGGCGGCGGGATCAACCTCTTCGCCCTCGACACGCGCACGCAGGTCAAGTCGATCACCGATCCGGTCACCTTCGAGGAGACCAGGGTCGGGATCGACGTCCTCGGGATCGAGGTACCGACGTTCAACGAGTGGCTCTACTACCTCTGCTGGACACTCGCGCTCGTCATGTTCGCGGTCGCCTGGCTCCTGCTTCGGGGCAGCTTCGGGCGCACACTCCGCGCGATCCGGGACAGCGAGCTCGCAGCCGCCTCCTCGGGCGTCAACCTCGCGCGGTACAAGACGCTCGCCTTCGGGATCAGCGCTTTCTACGCCGGCGTCGCGGGCTCGCTCCTCGCCATCGCAACCACCTTCGTCAACCCGGAGACGTTCCCGATCGCGCTCTCGATCTTCCTGCTCGTCGGCGTCGTCGTCGGCGGTCTCGGCTCGCTCTGGCCACTCGTCTTCGGGGCGATCTTCATCCATTTCATGCAGATCGAGTGGGCGCAGCGCGCGGAGAGCGTCGTCCCGGACTTCCTGCCGATCATCGGCAGCATCGACACTGATGCGCCCGGGGCGCCCGCGGTCGCGTTCGGCGTCGTCCTGATCCTGATCATGCTCGCGTTCCCGGGCGGCGCCGCGGGGCTGATCCGCACCCTGAAATCGCTGGCAAGTCGCGGCTACGATCGCACTCATTAGGCACGTCCTCACCCAGCTGGTGCTCGCCGGCGTGCTTGCCGCTGGCGCGACGGGCGCTTCGACCGCCGATCCCGGGATCGAGGATTCGAGGATCCTGCTCGGCGCGACCGCACCGCTCTCCGGGCCGCAGTCGGAGTCGGCTTCGGTCTCGCGTGGGGCGAGTGCGTACTTCCGCTACGTCAACGCCCGCGGCGGCGTCAACGGCCGCACGATCGCGTACAAGGTCGCCGACGACGCTTCCGACCCGTCCCTGGCGGTGCAGGAGACCGAGCGGCTCGTCGAGGACGATCGGGTCTTCGCGGTCGTCAACGCGGTCGGCACCGAGCAGGGCCTCGCGACGCGCGACTACCTGAACGGGTCGAAGGTGCCGCAGCTCTTCGTCGCTTCGGGGGCGAGGACGTTCGGGTCGGACTACAGGCAGTACCCGTGGACGATCGGCTTCCAGCCGAGCCACTACGCCCAGGGCTGGATCTACGGCAGCTACCTCTCCCGCTCGCGCCCCGGAGCGAAGATTGCGGTGCTCTACCAGGACGACGCGTTCGGCACCGAGTCGCTCGCCGGGCTCAGGCAGGGACTCGTCCGCTCGAAGGCCCGCGTGGTCGCGGCGGAGCGGGTGGCCGCGACCGCTCTCGACGTCCAGGCGCGGGTCTCTCGGCTCCAGGCCTCCGGCGCGGACGTGCTGGCGCTCCTCGTTGCCCCTGCGGTCGCGACCGAAGGCTTCGGGCACGCGAGCCGGCTCGGGTGGCGCCCGCTCGTCGTCACCAGCCCAGCGGCGAGAGTGGAGAACTCGATCTCGGTCGCGTTCCTCAAGGACCCGACCGACGCCAAGTGGCGCGACGACCCTGCGATCAAGCTCTACCGGTCGGTCATGGCGCGCTACGCCAAGGGTGCGGACGCGAAGGACGTCGACCACGTCTACGGCATGGCGGTGGCGTACGAGACGGTCAAGGTGCTGAAGGCGGCGGGGAGGAACCTGACCCGCGCAACCCTGATGGCGCAGACGCGGAAGCTGAACGACGCGTCGAACCCCTTCCTGCTGCCGGGAATCGCGGTGAGGACGTCGGCGACCGAGCGCTTCCCGATCGAGCAGGTGGTGCTGCAGCGCTGGTCGAAGGGACGCTGGCAGAGCTTCGGCGGGCTCTGGGGGTTCAGGGCCGGCTAGATAGGGTCTCGGCATGGACGCGCTGCTCGAGGGGCCGCTCGACGACCTGCTCGCCGCGGCGCGCGTGCGGAGAAAGGGAGATGGGCTCGTCACCTACTCGCCGAAGGTCTTCATCCCGCTGACGATGCTCTGCCGCGACGTCTGCGGCTACTGCACCTTCGCCCGGCCGCCGCGCCGCGGTGAGCGTGCGTACCTGACCGAGGCGGAGGTGCTCGCGATCGCACGCGCCGGCGCGGCCGCCGGCTGTACCGAGGCGCTCTTCACGCTCGGCGACAAGCCGGAGCGGCGCTACAAGGTCGCGCGGGCGGAACTCGCGGCCCTCGGCTGCGAGACGACGATCGAGTATCTGGGCCGCGTCGCCAGGCTCGTCCTGGAGGAGACCGGCCTGCTCCCGCACCTGAATCCGGGCGTGATGAGCCGCGACGAGCTCGTTGCGCTGCGGCCGGTCTCGGCCTCGATGGGGATCATGCTCGAGACGACCTCCGAGCGGCTCTCCGCGAAGGGCGGGCCGCACTGGGCCTCGCCGGACAAGGAGCCTGCCCGCCGCCTCGAGACGATCGACCTGGCCGGCGAGCTCCGGATCCCGTTCACGAGCGGGATCCTGATCGGGATCGGCGAGACGCGTGCAGAGCGGATCGAGGCGCTCGAAGCGCTACGCGACCTGCACGAGCGGCACGGCCATCTGCAGGAGGTGATCGTGCAGAACTTCCGTGCCAAGCCGGGCACGCGGATGGCGGCGCATCCCGAGCCGACCCTCGACGACCATCTCTGGACGATCGCCGCGGCACGGCTGCTGCTGCCGCCCGACGTCTCCGTGCAGGCGCCGCCGAATCTCGCCTACGACGACTTCCCGCGCCTGCTCGACGCCGGCATCGACGACTGGGGCGGCGTCTCGCCCGTCACGATCGACCACGTCAACCCGGAAGCGCCCTGGCCCGACCGCGACCGGCTGGTGGCAGCCACACGCTCGCGCGGGCTCGAGCTCGCGCCGCGGCTGCCCGTCTATCCCGGCTATCTCTCCGGCGTATGGGTCGACCCGACGGTGCTGCCGACGGCGCTGCGCGCCGCGGACGCGCTCGGGCTCGCCCGCGAGGACGGTTGGCATCCCGGCGAGACCGGCCCCGTCCCCTTCGTCGTCGCGCGCGACGCGCTCCCGGTGGACACCGCCGCCGAGCTGGGTGAGGAGGAGCTCGTCCGCCTGTTCCGCGCCCGCGGAGACGAGCGGCAGCGCGTCTTCGCCGCGGCGGACCGGCTGCGCCGGGAAGTCTGCGGCGACGAGGTCAGCTATGTCGTCACGCGGAACATCCAGTACACGAACGTCTGCTACTTCCGCTGCGGCTTCTGCGCCTTCTCGAAGGGCAAGCTGGCCGCGAACCTGCGCGGCGCGCCGTACCTCGTCCCGCACGACGAGATCGTCCGCCGCGCTCGCGAGGCGTGGGATCGCGGCGCGACCGAGGTCTGCCTCCAGGGCGGCATCCATCCGGCGTTCACGGGCGAGTACTACGCCTCGGTCGTCGACGCGATCAGGAACGAGTTGCCCGACCTCCACATCCATGCCTTCTCGGCGCTCGAGGTCTGGCAGGGCGCGGAGACGCTCGGACTGCCGCTCGAGGACTACCTCTCGATGCTGCGCGACCTCGGCCTCGGCTCGCTGCCCGGCACGGCGGCGGAGATCCTCGATGACGAGGTGCGCGCGGTCATCTGCCCCGACAAGGTCTCGACCGAGCAGTGGCTCGCGGTGCACGAGGCAGCCCACGAGGTCGGCCTGCGCTCGAACGTGACGATCATGTTCGGGCACGTCGAGCAGCCGCAGCACTGGGCGCGACACCTGCTGCGCACCCGAGAGCAGCAACAACGCTCGGGAGGGTTCACCGAGTTCGTGCCGCTGCCGTTCGTCCACATGGAGGCCCCGATGTGGCTGAAGGGGCGAGCGCGCTCCGGCCCGTCCTTCGGCGAGTCGCTCCTGCTGCACGCGGTCGCTCGGCTCGCCCTTCATCCTGCGATCACGAACATCCAGGCGTCGTGGGTCAAGCTCGGGCCGGAAGGCGTCGCCGCGGTGCTCCGCGCCGGCGTGAACGACCTCGGCGGGACGCTGATGAACGAGTCGATCTCGCGCTCGGCCGGCTCGGAGCACGGCCAGGAGATGCCGCCGGAGACGATGGAGGCGCTGATCCGCGCGAACGGCCGCGTGCCGAGGCAGCGGACGACGCTCTACGCAGACGCACCCGCCGAGCGTCGCGCCGCGTCGTTCGCGGCCGCGCCGCTCGCGGAGCCGCTCAACCCGCCGGTGCGGGAGGCAGGGCTGAAGGCGCCGCCGCGGCTCGTCCGGCCCGGGCTGCTCGCCCGCGCCCGCTAGCAGCGCAGGCTCGGACAGGGGCTGAACCAGATCTCGATTTCCCAGCGCCGCACCCAGTTGCCGATCGCGCCGACGAAGAGTGAGTCGAGGGGCTTCGAGATCACGTAGGTGCCGTGCACCGAGAAGAACCTTCCGAAGCGGATCCTTGAGGCTGACGAGAGTCCGTGGTCGAACACCTGCCGCGGCGGCAGGAGCACCGGCGTCAGGCTGGACAGGTGCAGTGGGCGAGTCTCCCTGGTGGTCGACGACCCTCCGCCCGGCAAGTCCTGACAGGTGAAGGTGGTCCTGCTCTCGATCTCGATCTCACCTCCTCCCGTGAGGCCAAACTGCGGCTTCGTGACGATGCCGTGCACGCTGCCGGACAGCGACGCCGCGACGGGGTCTGCGCCGCCGGCCCAGTACCCGAACCTGGCGCGCTGAGTGCAGCGCTGGCCCGTGTTGACGGCGCGGATGTCAGCGCTGCTGCTGCGGTCGTAGGCGTCGATGCGGCCCTTGAGGTTGATGCCGACGGCGAGCCCGCCGCGGCTGCGGCTGACGGTCGTCGCCGTGTTCGAGCGAAGCTGCCACGCCACGTACTCCTGCTCGAAGATGATCCCGCTGTTGGAGATGCCTTCCATGGTTTCCTCGAACGTTCCGAAGACGGTCGCCCGGTACCAGAGGTGATTCGGGGCGGCGCCCGAGGCCTCGTTCGTAGGTGCGGCCGCGAGGAGCGGCAGCAGCAGGGCGACCATCGTGCCGGCGCGACGCACGTCAGCACCCCGCCGTCGTGCACGGCGAGAAGAAGAGGCGCAGCGACCACCGCCGGGCCAGCGTGGTGCCGCTGCCGGCGGGACCGGGCTGCTCGAGGACGACGGAGCGTTCGACGTCGAACGGTCGTCCGCGCCGCACCGCCGAGGCGGGCACGTGCAGGAGCTTGGCCAGCTGCGACCCAGTCGGAAGCAGCAGCGGTCGCAGCGCCACCGCCTCGGAGCGAGCGGGATCCGGAGTGACGGCGCTGCACCGCTGCGAGCCTCGCACGGCCACCGGCAGACGGCCCACAGCGCCGCTCAACCGGCCCCCGCCGGCCTCGGTCAGGGTGCCGGCGAGGTCGAGTGTCAGTCGCGGTGCCGGCCGCGACGGATCCGCGGCCCCGCTCGCGACGTGCAGACAGCGCGCCCCGCCGACCGCGATCAGCTCGCTCCGAAGCCGCCGATACAGGCTCACCGCCCCTGTCAGCCTGACCGTGATCGCCGCTCCTCGACGCCCGACCCGCCTGAGCGGCGCCGCCGCGGTGGACCGTGCCTGCCAGCGGAGGTCGACGAGCTCATGTGTGGCGCCCGTCGGCCCACCGGCCGGCGGGATCGTCTCGCGGAGCTCCGAGTACGTGCCGAGCATCGTCACCTCGTAGAGGTCCGGCGTCGCGTGCCGGGTGCCGAGCGCAGCGGGGGCGACGACGGCCACGGCCAGGATCGCGGCGACCGTGACCGCCAGGCTGGTGCGATGCATTCGTTCCCCTCCTTGGTCCGTTTGTGTACGGACGTTCGCGGAGGGCCGTAACGCGCCTGTAACGCGGCGCTAACGGGCTCAGTAACCCCTGCGGACGATGCGCGGGATCCCGGCCAGCCAACGGGCGAACCGCCGGCGGCCCGTCCGCAGCGCTTCGTCGACGGCTGCGGCCGGCCGCGTCGCCGTGGATCCCCTCGCCATGGCCGACGAGGAGGTGCTCCACCCCGAGCCCACGCAGCGCGCGCGGCGGCCGCAGCCGGAAGAAGGGGTGCAGGCCGGCGGGCTCGTCGCCGACGCGGAAGAACGGGAGCGTTCCGAGCGCGTCGGCGCAGACGAGGATCCGCCGTTCGGGCCACCAGAGCGCCACCTCCTTCCACCAGCGCCCTCGGAGCACGGGCAGGAACTGGAACGGCGTTCCGGGAAGAGACGCCGGCACGACGTGCAGCGCAACGCCGAACCGCTCGGCCAGCGCGGCGCCGTCGCGGTTGTGCCGGTCGAGCAGCTGAATCACGCCGGCCGGCTCGCCGAGCGACCGGATGCGCTCCTCGAGCCCCTCGCCGTCGATCGGATCGATCAACCAGACGCGGCCCTCGACCGCGAGTGCGTGAGAGGTGCGTCGCATGGGCTCACTCTCGGTCCACCCGAAGCCGTGCTCGAGCTCGTCGACGAAGCGGACGCTCACGGCCTCTCCTCCAGCCGAGCGAACGCATGCTCGAACGTCTCGTTCGGCTGCGCACCGAGCACGAGGAGGCGGCGGTCGAGCAGGAAGGCGGGAACAGCGTTCGCGCCGATCGACGCCGCCTGGCGCGTCGAGTCAACGATCAGCTCCCGGTATCGGTCGCCGCCGAGGACCTCCTCGACGTCCGCCTCCGGCAGCTCGAGCTCGCGGGCCAGCCTGCGGAGCACGTCCGGGTCGCCGATGTCCTCGGCCTCGCTCCAGTAGGCGTCCATCAGCCGGTCGTGCACCGGCGCGTGGCGGCCGAGATCACGTGCCAGCTCGGTCAGCCGCTGTGCGCGCATCGAGTTCGGCACGACCTTCGGGTTCGGGTTGTACAGCAGCCCGCGGGCGGCAAAGAACTCACGCACGCGGTCGGTCATCCCAGGGCCGTAGCGTGCGAGTAGTTGCTCGCGCGGCAGGCCCTCCCGCGGGTACTCGGGGTGGAGGTCGAACGGCAGCCACGTCACGCGCGCGCCGAACCGGCGCTCGAGCCACGCGGCCGTCGGCTGGCTCGCGCGGCAGAACGGTCAGATGTAGTCGCTCCAGATTTCGACGGCGCGCTCGCTCACCGCTCGAGGCTACCCCGCCGCCGCGTTGTGCAACCGCGGCGGCGGGCGGCCCGGGGCTCCGCGTCCAGCTAGGCGGCGGGCGGGATCAGGACGCGGTCGATCAGGTGCACGACGCCGTTCGACGCTTTGACGTCGACGGCGGTCACGCGTGCGCTGTTGACCCGGACGGTCTTGCCCGTCACCCGGATCCGCACGGACGGCCCTGCGAGCGTCTTCGCGGAACGCAGCTTGACGACCTTCGCCGCCGTCACCTTGCCCGCGACGACGTGATAGAGCAGGACGCGCCTCAGCAGCGTCGGCTTCTTCGCGAGCATGGCGAGCGTTGCCTTCGGCACCTTGGCGAACGCCGCGTTCGTGGGTGCGAACACGGTCAGCATGGTCGTGCCTGAGAGCTCGTCGGCGAGCCCTGCTTGCTTGACCAACGAGAGCAGGGTGGAGAGCTGTGGGGTTTTCGCCGCGACCCCTGCGATGGTCGGCGATGCCTCCTCACGGGCAGGCGCCGCGGTGGCGACGGGCACGGCGAGCGCCAGAGTCGCGAGGACGGTCAGTGCAATGCGTGTCATCTGATGGAGTTCCTTTCGGGCTAGGCAGTGGCTGCGGACCAGCGGCGGCGGATGGCCGCCTGCTGGGCAATCTGATACGCGGCTGAGAGGCCGACGAGGCCGTAGACGATCCGGCTGACGGCGTTCGTCTCGCCGAACTCGAGGCCGACGATGGCGGCGACGAGATCGAACTCGGCGAGCGCGACGAGACCCCAGTTGAGGCCGCCGACGACGACGAGGACGGCGGCAAGCATGTCGAGCTTCTTCACGGTGGTTCTCTCCTTTCTGTTCACTGTTTGTCCAATGACTGTAGCCCAAGAAACAGGTGTTTGTCAAATCTTTGTCCACAGTCTGTACGCTATCGCCATGAGTGAGGCGGCGCAGCTACGAATCGGAGAGCTGGCGAGGCGCACGGGCGTCGCGACCGAGCTCCTGCGAGCCTGGGAGCGCCGCTACGGGCTGCTGTCGCCGACCCGGACCGAAGCCGGGTATCGGCTCTACTCCGCGGCCGACGTCAGCCGGGTGCGCCGGATGCGAGAGTTGCTCGCTACGGGCCTCTCGGCAAAGGAAGCCGCGGGAGCCGCCCTGGAAGATCCGATCGTGGGCGCGAGCATGAACGCCGACTCCGAGTCGGCTGAGCTACGTCAGGCGATCGAGCGGCTCGATGACGCCGCCGTGCACACTGCCTTCGACCGCTTGCTGGCCGAGTACTCGCTCGACTCCGTCCTCGAGGACGTCGTGCTGCCGCTCTTGAGAGAGCTCGGCGAGGGCTGGGCGCGCGGGGACGTCTCGATCGCGCAGGAGCACTTCGCCTCGAACGTGCTCCGTGGCCGCCTGCTCGGCCTCGCCCGTGGCTGGGACCGCGGCGTCGGCTCGCGTGCGGTGCTCGCATGCCCGCCGGGAGAGCGGCACGACCTCGGTCTCCTCATCTTCGGGCTCGCGCTGCGGGAGCACGGCTGGCGGATCACGTTCCTCGGCGCCGACACGCCCTCCGACACTCTCGTGGAGACGGTGCAGCGGATCGGCCCGGAGGCACTCGTGCTGGCGGTGACCGATCGAGACCGGCTGGAGTCGGTTGCGGAGGCGGTCGCCGTGCTCGGCGGCGACACACCCGTCTGGGTCGGCGGCGCCGGAGCTGACCGGGTCGAGGGCGCCCGCTTCCTCGACGCGTCGCCGCTCGCCGCGGCGGCGGAGGTCGCGGCTGCCTAGGCCTCGCGGGCCAGCAGGTCGTCGATCGTCTCGCGGCGGAGGATGACCCGCGCCTCGCCGCCGCCGACGAGGATCGCGGCCGGTCGCGGAACGCCGTTGTAGTTCGAGCTCATCGCGAGCGTGTAGGCGCCGGTGGCGGGGACGGCGAGCAGGTCGCCTCGCCGCGGCTCGGGAAGCGCGGCGCGCTCGATCAGCTCGTCACCCGACTCGCAGTGCTTGCCGGCGATCGTGAACTCGCCGTCCGGCTCCTCGTCGGCCCGGTTGGCCAGCAGCGCCGAGTAGCGCGCCTGGTAGAGCTGAGGGCGCGGGTTGTCCGACATGCCGCCGTCGATCGCGACGTAGCGGCGATCGCCCGCCCGCTTGACAGCGCCGACGCGGTAGAGCGTGAACGCGGACGGCCCGACGAGCGCCCGGCCCGGCTCGAGAATCAGTTTCGGCGCCGGCAGCCCGCGCGCTTCCCAGCTCCGCTCGACTGCTCCGACGACCGCGCCGACGAGCTCCTCGAGCGCCGGTTCCGGACTCGTCCTCGACGTAGCGGATCCCGAAGCCGCCGCCGATGTCGACGGTCGCCGGCGTCCAGTCGAGCTCGTCACGGCACCGCGCCGCGAGCTCCGCGAGCAGCTCGATTGCGAGCAGGTGCGCACGCACGTCGGCGAGCTGCGAGCCGACGTGGAAGTGCAGTCCTTCGAGCTCGAGACCGGCCTGGAGAGCGGCACGAACCGCATCGACCGCATCGTCCGCGCCGAGCCCGAACTTGGAGCCGCATGTGCCCGGTGCGGATCGCCTCGTGCGTCTCGGCCTCGACGCCGGGCATGACGCGCACAAGCGCTCGCCGCACTCCGGCCGCGGCCGCGCGCGCAGGCTCGTCGAGCGCGTCGAGGACGACGAGCGCGTCGGCCCCCGCGGCGGCGCGCAGCTCCTCGTCCGATTTGTTGTTGCCGTGCACGACCAGCCGCTCGCCGCTGATCCCGGCCCGCCGTGCGAACGCGAGCTCGCCCAGCGTCGCGACGTCGGCGCCGATCCCCTCCTCGGCGAGCAAGCGCATGACCGCGACGTTGGGAAAGGCCTTCGTCCCGAAGACGACGAGCGCCCCGGGAGCGGCGCGCAGGAACATCCGTGCGCGCTCCCGGAGCGCCGGCTCGGAGTAGACGACGAGCGGCGTCCCGAAACGGTCCGCGAGCTCGGTCACACGCAGCCCTTCGAGCTCCAGCACGCCCGCCGCGACCCTCGTTCCGGGAGGGAACAGTGCTAGCATTGCGCGCAGTGAAGCAGCTTCTTCCATAGCGCAGGAAGCCACCGCGGCAAGCAGCCGTGCGAGCTTCCCACGGGCCTCTCCAGCGAGAGGCTTTTTTGTACCCGGAGACCGAGTGACTGAGCGGTACGAGCCCAAGGAGATCGAGCAGCGCTGGCAGCGCGTCTGGGAGGACGCGGCGCGCCTTCCACACGCCGAACCCCGACCCGGGCGTGGACGCGGGCGCAAAGACCTACGTCGTCGAGATGCTGCCGTACCCCTCGGGCGAGCTGCACATGGGGCACGTCCTCAACTACACGATCGGCGACGTCGTCGCCCACCTGCGCCGCCGGCGCGGCTACCGCGTGCTGCGGCCGATGGGCTACGACGCGTTCGGCCTGCCCGCCGAGAACGCCGCCATCCGCGACGGCGTGCATCCGCGCATCAGCACCGAGCGGAACATCGCCGCGATCCGGCGATCAGATGCGCCGCATGGGCTGGGCGATCGACTGGGACCGCGAGATCTCGACGCACGACCCCGACTACTACCGCTGGACGCAATGGCTCTTCCTCCGTTTCTACGAGCGCGGCCTCGCCTATCGCAAAGAGGGACTGGTCAACTGGTGCCCGGTCGACCAGACGGTGCTTGCGAACGAGCAGGTGATCGACGGCCACTGCGAGCGCTGCGGCGCCGAGGTCGAGGCCAAGACACTGACCCAGTGGTACTTCAAGATCACCGACTACGCGGACGTGCTGCTCGACGAGATGAGCACGCTCGAGCACTGGCCCGAGCGCGTCCTGACGATGCAGCGAAACTGGATCGGCCGCTCCGAGGGTGCGCGCGTCATCTTCCGCGTCGCAGGAGTCGGGCGAGGAGCTGCCGGTCTTCACGACCCGACCGGACACGCTCTTCGGCGCCACCTTCTTCGTGCTGGCGCCCGAGCATCCGCTCGTCCTGCAGCTGACCGACGCCGAAGAGGTGCGCGAGTACGTTCGCCATGCCGGCTCGCGCTCGGCCGTCGAGCGCGAGAAGAAGGAGAAGGACGGCGTCTTCACCGGCCGCTACGCGATCAACCCGGTGAACGGCGAGGAGATCCCGATCTGGGTCGCCGATTACGTGCTGATGGGGTACGGCACGGGCGCGATCATGGCCGTTCCCGCCCACGACGAGCGCGACCACGACATTCGCTGAGAAGTACGGCCTGGAGATCCGCCCCGTCGTTCGGCCGGCCGAGGGCGAGGTCGAGGAGGGCACGGCATTCGTTGCCCATACAGACAACGAGGTGCTGGTCAATTCAGGCCAGTTCACCGGCATGACGAGCACCGGAGGCGACGAAGGCGATCGTGGCGTGGCTCGCCGAGCGCGGCGACGCGGAGGCGACCATCGGCTACCGCCTCCGCGACTGGCTGCTCTCGCGCCAGCGCTACTGGGGCGCTCCGATCCCGATCGTCCACTGCGAGCGCTGCGGCGAGGTCCCGGTACCGGACGACCAGCTGCCCGTCCTGCTGCCGGAGGTCGAGGAGTTCCTGCCGAAGGGCCGGTCGCCGCTCGCAGCGGCCGAGGATTGGGTTGCGGTCGCCTGTCCCGCGCTGCGAGCGGCCCCGCGAGCCGGGAGACGGACACGATGGACACGTTCGTCGACTCCTCCTGGTACTTCATCCGCTACACGCGACCCGCGGAACGACAAGGAGCCGTTCTCGCGCGAGATCGCCGACTACTGGCTGCCCGTCAACCAGTACATCGGCGGGGTCGAGCACGCGATCCTGCACCTGCTCTACGCGCGCTTCTTCACGAAGGTGATGCAGGAGATGGGCCTCGTCGGCTTCCGCGAGCCGTTCGCACGCCTCTTCAACCAGGGGATGATCCACAAGGACGGCGCGAAGATGTCGAAGTCGAAGGGCAACACGGTCGATCCGCTCGCCTTCGCCGACCGCTACGGCGCCGACGCGGTGCGGACGTTCACGCTCTTCCTGGGGCCGGCCGACCAGGACATGGAGTGGCACGACTCCGGCATCGAGGGCGTCTGGCGGTTCCTGAACAAGCTCTGGCGCGTCGTGCTGGAGCAGGCGGACCGGCCTCTCGTTCCCGACCCGTCAGGCCCGCTGGCGCAGAAGGCGCATCGAGACGATCGCGAAAGTGACCGACGACATCGACCGGCGCTTCGCGTTCAACACCCCGATCGCCGCCGTGATGGAGCTGGTGAACGAGATCGCCCGCGCCCCGGAGGATCCGGCCGCGCGGTTCGCCGCCGAGACTGCGGTCTCGCTGATCCAGCCGTATGCGCCGCACATCACCGAGGAGCTGTGGGAGCGGCTCGGCTACGAGCGGCTGTGGGAGCACCCTTGGCCGGAGGCCGATCCGGCGTTGCTCGAGCGCGACACCGTCGAGGTCGTGCTGCAGGTGAACGGCAAGCTGCGCGACCGGCTGCAGGTGCCGGCGTCGATCGGCGAGGACGAGCTCGTGGCGCTCGCGCGCGCGTCCGAGCGCGTGCAGGCGCACCTGAACGGCGGTGAGCCCCGGAAGACGATCGTCGTGCCGGGCAAGCTCGTCAACTTCGTGGTCTAGCTCCGAAACTGACACAGAGTTGGCACGGAGGCGTATCCCCTCCGTGACGGGTCTCGCGGCACGCTCGAGGCATGCCCTCCCTGCCCGTGTCGCGCCAACGGGCGCTCGTTCTCGCCGCGGCGGCCCTCGTGCTGCTCGTCGTGGGCGGGCGCACGCTGGCCGGCGCGGGTGCCGCCGGCTCGCGGCCGGCCGCGCCGCTCGTCCAGGAGCGTGCCGCGGCGGCGCCGAAGCTCGTCGTGCACGTCGCCGGTGCGGTGCGACGGCCGGGCCTGTACCGCCTCGCCGAGGGCAAGCGAGTCGCCGACGCGGTCGCCCGTGCGGGCGGAGCGACCGCGCCGGCCGACACTGCCGCAATCAATCTCGCCGCGCCGCTCGCCGACGGGATGCAGGTACTGGTGCCGAGTCGCGTCGCCGGCGCAGCGGGAAAAGCCGTGACCGGCCGGGTCAGTCTCAGCTCGGCGTCCGTGGCCGAGCTCGACGCCCTGCCGGGTATCGGCCCGGTCACGGCGCAGAAGATCGTCGACTTTCGATTGGCGCACGGCGGCTTCCGCTCCGTCGACGACCTCGACGCGATCCCGGGCATCGGCCCCGCACGCATCGAGCAGCTGCGGGAGCTCGTCTCGCCATGATCGAGCGCCGCCTGCCCACGCTGCTCGTCCTCGCCGCGTGCCTCGGCCTGGCGATGGCGAACGCGGCGCGCGCTCCCGGCTTCGTGCTCCTGCTCGTCGTCCTGGCGGCAGTGACTGCCGCGGCCTCTCCGCGTGCCCGACTGCCGGCATGCCTCCTGGCGCTCGCACTCGCCGGCTGGTGGTTCGGCAGCGAGCGGCTCGGAGCGCTCGACCGCAGCGTGCTCGAGCCGGAGCTCGGCCGCTCCGGCGCCGTGACCGCCGTTGTCACCGGCCCGGTGCGCAAGACACCGTTCGCGTTGCGCGTCCCTGCGGAGGTGCGCCGGTTCGCCGGCCGCTCGCTCCGCGAGCGCGTCCTGGTCGAGCTGCCCGTCGGCCGCTCGCCGCCCCAGGGCGCGATCCTCGCCTTCCGCGCGAAGGTCGACGCTCCTCGTGGCCCGGAAGACGGGTTCGACGAGCGCGGCTGGCTCGCGCGCCGAGGCGTTCACGTCGTGCTCCACAGCGGCGGCTGGCAGATCGTCGGCCGGCGCGGCGGGATCGGCGGCGTCTCCGATCGACTCCGCGCGCACGTTGCGCGTGCGATCGCCCCTGGGCTCGATGGGGAGCGGCGCGCGTTGCTCGTCGGGATCGTGCTGGGCGAGGACGAGGGCCTCTCCGAGGATCTCCGCGACGACTTCAAGGCCTCCGGGCTCTACCACCTCCTGGCCGTGTCGGGGCAGAACATCACCTTCCTCGCGCTCGGCGTGATCGGGCTCGCGTGGTTGCTCGGGATCCCACGGCTCGTCGCCGAGGTCGTCGCCATCGCCGCGATCGCCGCCTACGTGCTCGCCGTCGGCTGGCAGCCCTCCGTCGTCCGGGCCGGTGTGGCGGGTGGGCTTGCGTCCCTCGCCTGGCTCCTGTCCCGCCCGCGCGACCGCTGGCACTTCCTGGCGCTCGGCGCTGCGGTCCTCCTCGCCTGGACCCCGGCGAGCCTGCTCGAGCCCGGCTTCCAGCTCTCGTTCGCCGCCGTGGGAGGGATCTTCCTGCTGCTGCCGAGGCTGCGGCTCGCGCTCGAGGGCTACCCGCTGACCGAGTGGCTGCGGGACGCGCTCGCCGTCTCGACCGCGTGCGGAGCGGCGACGGCGCCGATCCTGTGGTTCCAGTTCGGGACCGTCCCGGTCTACTCGCTGCTTGCGAACGTGCTCGTCACGCTCGCGATCGGCTCCATTGCTCGGCCTGGCACTCGTCGGGTCGCTGATCCAGCCGCTGCTGCCGTCCGTCGCGGTCGCGCTCGCGTTCCTGAACGGCTGGGTCGCGGCGTACATCGCCGCGTGCGCGCGGCTCGTCGGCGGACTGCCGCTCGCACAGATCGGCTCCGGCGCGGCCGTCTGCGTGCTGCTCGGCACGCCGCTCGCGCTGCTCGCCTTGCAGCGGCTGCCGCGCTGGCGCCGGCCGGCTGCGCTCGCATGCGCGGCGACGATCGTGCCCGCGCTGCTCGTCTGGCAGCTCCTGCCAGTGGCGAAGCTGCCGCCGCCGAAGGGCCTTCGGATCACGTTCCTCGACGTCGGGCAGGGCGACGCGGTCCTGCTCCAGGTTCCCGAGGGAGCGGTTCTCGTCGACCAGGGACCGCCGGAGGCGAAGGTTGCGGAGCAGCTTCGAGACCTCGGCGTCCGGCGGCTCGCGGCCGTCGTGCTGACGCACCCGCAGCGCGACCACATCGGCGGCGCCGAGACCGTGCTGCGCCGCATCGCCGTCGACCGCGTCCTCGACCCCCGCCTCGCCGTCTCCGGCCCGTACGAGCGGGCGGCGCTCGACGCCGCGGCCGACCGCGGCGTCGAGGTCGCCGAGACGCGTGCGGGCGACGGCTTCCGGCTCGGGCGGCTGCGCCTGCGCGTGCTCTGGCCAGATCGCGCCGGCACGCCGACGGAGGACCCGAACCGGCTTCCGATCGTCATGCTCGCGACCTACGGCGAGGTCGACGCTCTGCTGACCGCCGACGCGGAGACGGATGTCACTGCGCGGCTCCTGTCGCGCCACGTCGAGATCCTCAAGGTCGCCCATCACGGCTCGGCCGATCCCGGCCTCGCGAGCGAGCTACGCGAGCTGCGACCGGCGGTCGCGGTCATCTCCTGCGGCCGCGGGAACGATTACGGCCATCCCGACGTCCTCGACGCTCGCCGCGCTCGAGGAGAGCCCCGGCCTCAGCCTCTTCCGCACCGACGAGGACGGTCGGGTGGTCGTCGAATCGGACGGGCGGCGGCTCAGTGTCCGGACGGCCCGTTGAGTAGGGTGGAGGCGTGGCCGAGTCGCCCGACCTGAAGCCCGTCTACCTGCTCACGGGGAGCGATCGCCCGAAGATCGAGACGGCGCTCGGCCGGCTGCGGCGCCACTTCGAGCCCGAGGCCGTCGAGCTCGTCTCCGCGCAGGACGTGTCCGGCGAGGAGGCTGCCGCGCTCTGCAACGTCGGCAGCCTCTTCGGCGACGCGAGGCTCGTCGTCGTCGAGGGCGTCGACGGCCGCCGGAACGCGGAGGGCAGGCTCGCGAACGGCTGGAAGGTCGCCGACGTGAAGGCGATCGAGGCGTACCTCGCCTCCCCGGCGCCCGGCACGGTGCTCGCGCTGGTCGCCGAGGAGCTGAAGAAGGATGCGCCGCTGACGAAGGCCTGCGCGAAGGCCGGTGAGGTGCTGGCGTTCGAGGTCGCGAAGCGGAACGTCAACCAGTGGGTCGCAGAGCGCTTCCGCCAGGCGGGCGCGCGTGCCGAGCCCGACGCTTGCGCTGCGCTGATCCACCTCGTCGGCGAGGACTTCCACCAGCTCGCGAACGAGATCGACAAGCTCGCGCTCTGGGCCGGCGACGAGCCGATCGGCGAGCACGAGGTCGAGCTGCTCGTCGCCGCGGTCGCCGAGACGCCGACGTTCGCGCTCACCGACGCCTGGGCGCAGCGCGACGCCGGGCGGACGCTCGCCGCGAGCGAGACGATCTTCGAGCGCGAGGGCCGCCCCCGCCGTGACACGGCGCCGCGCCTCGCCGGCGCGCTCGTCAACCACCTCGCGTTCATGCGCCGCTGCCAGCGCCTGGCCGCCGAGGGCGTTCGCCCGCGCGACGCGGCGTCGAGCCTGAAGCGGCATCCGTTCTACGTCGAGAAGGTCTTCGCGCAGGCGGCGAACTTCTCCGAGGAGGAGCTCCGCGACGGCGTCGTCCGCCTCGCGGCGCTCGACCACGCGCTCAAGGGCGGCAGCAAGCTGACGCCCGATCTCGAGCTCCAGCGAGCCCTGATCGACCTGAGCGCCGAGAGTTAACGGCTAAGCGGCGGAGTCGGTGCCTGCGGCGAGGCGGGCGGCGCGGGCCTTCTTGCGCGCAGCCGTGTTCTTGTGCAGTGCCCCGCGCGACGCGGCCTTGTCGACCGTCCGCACGAGCAGAAGATGCTCGGCGGCGAGCGCGTCCTTGTCGCTTCCGGTCGCCGCGGCCTCGAGGCGCTTCGTCAGCGTCTTGACCGTGGAGCGGTAGCGGAGGTTCTCGTCGCGCTGACGCTCGGAGATCCGGTTGCGCTTCTTCTGTTGCTGAATGTTCGCCATGTCGAAGAAAGACCCGCAATGCGGGCGCGAACGATGCTAGCAGAGAGTCTTTCCGACAGACCCTCGCTCCTATACTCGCCCCGTGGAAGAGCGAGCCGAACGACGGAGGCTCGCGTGGTCGACGGCGATCTTCTCGGCCGCGACCGGGCTCTCGCGGGTGCTCGGACTGTCCGAGAAATGGTCGCCGGCGTACTACTTCGGCGCGCGCGGCCCGATCAACGCCTTCACGGTCGCGTTCCAGATCCCGAACCTCGTCCGCGCGCTCGTCGCCGACGCGGCGCTCTCCTCCGCGTTCGTGCCGGTCTTCAGCGAGCTGCTCGAGAAGGGCGAGCGGGCGAGGGCCTGGCGGGTCGCGTCGACCGTCTTCTGGCTCTTCCTGCTGCTCGTCGGCGGGCTCACGGCCCTCTTCATCCTCGCGGCGCCGCTGCTGATGCCGCCGCTGACCGACGCCTACGACGACCTGACCGTGACGCTGTCGCAGATCCTCTTCCCGATCGTCGTGCTGCTCGGCCTCTTCGGGATCGTCACCGGGATCCTGAACAGCTACGACGAGTTCTCGATCCCCGCGTTGACGCCCGTCTTCTGGAACCTCGCGATCATCGCCGGGCTCGTGATCGGCGTGCCGCAGGCCGACAGCGACAGCTCGAAGCTCTACGTCTACGCAGGCTCGATCGTCGCCGGCACGGTGCTCCAGCTGCTGTTGCCGTTGCCGTGGCTGCGCGGCCGCGACGGCAGGCTGCGGCTCGCGCTCGACCTGCGGGACCCGATGGTCAAGCAGGTCTTCAAGCTGATGGGGCCGGTCATGCTCGGCCTCGGCCTGATCAACGTCAACGCCGTCATCGGGACCGTCGTCGCCGCCAGGTGGATCGACCCGACGCTCGCGCCGAAGGCGATCGACTACGCGTTCCGGATCTACATGCTGCCGCAGGGGATGTTCTCGGTCGCGGTCGCGACGGTGCTCTTCCCGACGCTCGCCCGCTTCGCGACGCGGGGCGACATGGACGGGGTTCGCGACACGATCGCCCGCGGCCTCCGCCAGATCAACTTCCTGCTGATTCCCTGCGCGCTGATCTCGGTCGTCCTCGCCGAGCCGATCGTCCGCCTCCTCTACGAGCGCGGCGCCTTCGATCCGGACGAGACCACTGCGGTCGCGGCCGCGCTTGCGGCCTTCTCGATCGGGCTCACCTTCAACGGGATGATGCTGATGCTGAACCGCGGCTTCTTCAGCCTGCAGGCGCCGTGGATCCCGACCGTCGTCGCGCTCGCGAACCTGGCGCTCAACGTCGTCGCTCTACGCGATCTTCTACCGAGTCGGGGCGTGGGGGATCCCGCTGGCGATCTCGCTCGCGAACATCGCCGGCGTCGCGATGCTGCTCTTCGCGCTCCGGCGCCGGATCGGCCGGATCGAGATGGTGTCGACCACGCGCTCGTTCCTGCTCGTCACGGCGGCATCGATCGCTGCTCGCGGCGGTGTCTTACGGCGTCTGGACGACACTCGACGAGGCGCTCGGTCGCTCGGTGCTCGCGCAGATCGCATCGCTCGGCACCGGGCTCCTCGCCGGCGGCGTCGCCTACCTGCTCGCCTGCCGCGCGTTGAAGGTGCCGGAGATGACGGCGCTACTCTCCATGCGAGACCGCTTCCGGCGGAGCTGACACGCATGGACCAGGCACACATCCGCAACTTCTCGATCATCGCCCACATCGACCATGGGAAGTCGACGCTGGCCGATCGCATCCTGCAGCTCACCGACACGGTCGCCGACCGCGACATGAAGGAGCAGCTGCTCGACTCGATGGATCTCGAGCGCGAGCGCGGGATCACGATCAAGGCGCAGGCCGTGCGCGTGCTCTGGAAGGGCTACCAGCTGAACCTGATCGATACGCCCGGTCACGTGGACTTCACGTACGAGGTCTCGCGCTCGCTACAGGCGTGTGAAGGAGCGCTGCTGGTCGTCGACGCAGCACAGGGGATCGAGGCGCAGACGCTCGCGAACGCGTACCTGGCGATCGAGAACAACCTCGAGATCGTCCCGCTCGTGAACAAGATCGACCTGCCGCAGGCCGACCCCGACGGCGCCTCCGCCGAGGTCGCCGACCTGATCGGCGACGACGCCGACAACGTCCTCCGCATCTCGGCGAAGACAGGGCTCGGCGTCGAAGCGGTGCTCGATGCGATCGTCGAGCGGATCCCGCCGCCCGAAGGGGATGCCGACGCTCCCGCCCGGGCGCTGATCTTCGACTCGTCCTACGACCAGTACCGCGGTGTCGTCGCGTTCGTCCGCGTCGTCGACGGCCGCTTCGAGACGCGCGACGCGCTCCGCGCGATGGCGCAGGGTACGCGCTTCGAGGCGGAGGAGCTCGGCTTCCTGACGCCCGACCGCCACCCTGTCAAGGCGCTCGTGGCCGGCGAGGTGGGCTACGTGATCACGGGCCTGAAGGACGTCTCCAAGCTCGGCGTCGGCGACACGCTGACGGCCGAGAAACGGCCCGCGGCCGAGCCGTTGCCCGGCTACAAGGAAGTCAAGCCGATGGTCTTCGCCGGGCTCTTCCCGTCCGACTCGGACGAGTATCCGGAGCTCCGCGACGCGCTCGAGCGGCTGAAGCTGAACGACAGCGCGCTCTTCTACGAGCCCGAGACCTCGCAGGCGCTCGGCTTCGGCTTCCGCTGCGGCTTCCTCGGCCTGCTGCACATGGAGATCGTGCGCGAGCGGCTGGAGCGCGAGTTCGACCTCGATCTGATCGTCACCGCCCCGACGGTCGCCTACCGCGTCCAGGCGCGCCTGGGCGGCGAGTGGATCGAGGTCCACAACCCCGCCGACATGCCGAACGAGATCGAGGCGGTCGAGGAGCCGTACATCAAGGCCTCGGTGATCGTGCCGAAGGAGTACGTCGGCGCCGTGATGGAGCTCTGCAACGAGCGCCGCGGCGCCTTCGATCACATGGAGTACCTCTCCGAGGAGCGCGTGCACCTCGTCTACGAGCTGCCGCTCGGCGAGATCGTGCTCGACTTCTACGACCAGCTGAAGTCGCGCACCCGCGGCTACGCCAGCTTCGACTACGACATGGCCGGCTTCAAGCCGGGGCAGCTCGTGCGCGTCGACGTCCTCGTCGCCGGCGAGCCGGTCGACGCGCTCTCGCTGATCATCCATCGCGAGTTCGCGTACGACCGGGGCAAGCTGCTCGTCGAGCGCCTGCGCAAGGAGATCCCGCGCCAGTTCTTCGACGTGCCGATCCAGGCCGCGATCGGCGCCCGGATCATCGCCCGCGAGACCGTGAAGGCGAAGCGCAAGGACGTGCTCGCCAAGTGCTACGGCGGCGACATCTCGCGGAAGCGCAAGCTGCTCGAGAAGCAGAAGAAGGGCAAGAAGCGGATGAAGCAGGTCGGCGGCGTCGAGGTGCCGCAGGAGGCGTTCCTCGCTGTTCTCAACCTGGACAACGACCGCAAGTGAGCGGCGCGCGCCACCTCTACGTGCACCTCCCGTTCTGCGCGCACCGCTGCGGCTACTGCGACTTCGTCACCGTCGTCGGCCACGCCGGCGACCACGGCGCCTACGTCGACGCGCTGCTCGCCGAGCTCGAGCTCGAGCGCGATCTGCTCGGCGACGTCGACACGATCTTCCTCGGCGGCGGCACGCCGACCGTCACCGAGCCCGCCGCGCTCGCCCGCCTGCTCGCCGGCCTGCCGCGCGCCGCCGAGACGACCGTCGAGGCCAACCCCGAGACGGTCACGCCGGGCCTCGCCGCGCTGCTCCGGGAGCACGGCGTCAATCGCATCTCGCTCGGCGCGCAGAGCTTCCAGCCTCAGCTGCTCGAGGTGCTCGAGCGGCGCGCGCGCCCGGAGGACGTCCGCGCGGCGGTACGGACGCTGCGCGACGCCGGCTTCGACAACATCTCGCTCGACCTGATCTACGGCATCCCCGGCCAGAGCGCCGCCGACCTCGAGCGCGACCTCGGGGATGCGATCGCGCTCGAGCCGGAGCACCTCTCCTGCTACGAGCTCGAGGCGAAGCCGGGCACCCGCTTCACGCACGCGCACGGCGCCGAGCTCGAGCGGCAGGCCGATGCGATGGAGGACTACTTCGAGCGGGTCGTCGAATCGCTGACCGGCGCCGGGTATCGCTGGTACGAGACCGCGAACTTCTGCCGGCTGGACGGCGAGCGCGACCTGCGGGCCCACCACAACCTCGGCTACTGGCTCGGCCACGACTACCTCGGGATCGGGGTCGGCGCCGTGTCGACCGTTGCCGGCGCCCGCTGGCGGAACGCGCCGAGCCTGCCCCGCTACCTGGCCGCGCTCGAACGCGGAGAGCGGCCAGCAGCGCGAGCCCGAGCCGCTCGACCTCGACACCCAGGCGCGCGAGCGAGTTCTGCTCGGTCTCCGCCTCGACGAGCCGCTGCTCCTCGCCGGGCTGGACACGGCTCTCGATCGCGACGCGCTCGCGCGTCTCGAGGGTCACGGCCTCGTCGAGGCCGGCGACGGCACCCTCACGTTGACGCGACGGGGACGCTTCCTCGGCGGCGGCGTCACCGCCGAGCTGCTGGCCTGAGCTCCGGGAGCTCGAGCACGCGGACGGCCCAGGGCAGCGCCACCTCGAGCTGCGCGAGCTGAAAGCCTCGTACCGTGGGCGCACCGGCGGGGGACGGCAGGCCCGCCCGTGCGGCGAAGAAGCCCGCGACGAGCGGCGCGAAGCGGGCGACGTCCGGCCGTTTCCCCTCGATCTCCTCGATCGCCGGACCGCGTTCGAGGACGAGGCTCGGCAGCCAGAACGCGATGTCGAAGGCCGGGTGGCCGACGCACGCGAGGTTCCAGTCGACGAGCAGAGCCTCGCCTTTCCTGACGCAGAGGTTGTCACTCCGCACGTCGAAGTGCAGCAGCGCGTCTCCCTCGAGTAGCTCCGGAGCGGAGTGCTCGAGCAGTGCGGGCAACGACTCAGCCAGCCACGCGGCGGAGCAGAGCCCAAGTCGCAGGAACGGCGCCGGGTCACGCGCGACTTCCTCCCAGGCGCTCGGCGGCTCGTCCGAGAGGCGCCGAAGGCCCGCCGGCGGGGGCGTCGCTGCGACGTCACTCAGCGTGGCGAGGACGGCGTCGACGGCCGCGGGCGACCAGGGCGGGGGCCAGTCGGCAGCGGACATGTCTTCGAGGACGAGCACGGGGCGCTCGCCGTCTTCCCAGCCGAGTAGCTGCGGCATGAACGAGGCCCGCACCGCCGCATACACACTGCGCTCGGCTCTGAGGTTCTCGGCGGTCGGCTCGTCGATCGCTCTTTTTGCGAACACGGTCCTACCGTCGTCGAATCGGACGAGCCAGCGATCCCCGAGCGCGTAGCCGCGGCTCGCGACCGGCGTCCACGCAGCTGCCGCAGCATTCATGACCGTCTCCGTACGTGCGACCGCCTCGGGCTTCACGGGCGCAACTTTGCCTCGCGGTACGATTGCCCTGCAAATGGACGAACTGAGCACACGGAAGCGCGACATCCTTCGCCGGGTCGTCGAGGAGTACATCGCCACGGGAGAGCCGGTCGGCTCGAAGACGGTCGTCGACCGCTCTGGGCTCGGCGTCTCCCCCTCGACCGTCCGGGGAGAGCTCGCCGAGCTCGAGTCGCTCGGACTGCTGACGCACCCGCACACTTCCGCCGGGCGCATCCCGACCGACTCCGGCTACCGCTTCTATGCGAGCGAGGTGCTCGCGCACCAGACGCTGCGCCCCGAGCGCTTCCCGCTCGACCTGACCTCGATGCGAAGCGAGGTCGAGGCGGCGCTCCAGTCGACGACCGAGATGCTCGGCCAGGTGACGCGACTGCTCGCTCTCGTCTCGGCGCCGGGGCACGAGACGGCGACCGTGCGTCACATCGAGGTGCTGCTGCTCCAGCCGTCGGTGGTCATGGTCGTGACGATCACCTCCACGGGCGGGGTCGCGAAGAAGCTGCTCACCTTCAGCTCCCCCGTCGACCCGGGGCTGGCGGCCTGGGCGAACGAGTACCTGAACGAGCGCCTCACGGGCGTCGGGCTCGGAACGCACCTCGTGCGGAAGCAGTTCGAGGACGCGAGCCTCTCGGCCGGCGAGCGTGCCTTCCTCGATGCGCTGCGGCCCGCGTTCGTCGAGCTCTCCACCCCCGCGGCGCAGTCGCTCTACGTCGGCGGTGCTGCCTCGCTGCTCGACGACGTGCGCGCCGACGAGCTCGAAGCCTGCCGGCGGCTCCTCGCCGTGCTCGAGAAGCGCGCGGCGGTGCTGGAGCTGATGAACGACGCGTTCGACGCCCGGCGGCCGTTCATCCGGGTCGGGCTCGACCACCCCGGGCTGCACGACGTCGCCCTCGTCGGGGCGACGTACGGGCTGCGGACGCGCACGCTCGGCACGATCGGCCTGCTCGGACCCGTGCGGATGGACTACGCGAAGGCGGTGCGCACCGTTCGGGCGGCCTCGTTCGAGCTCTCACGGCTTGTCGAGTCGGCGTACGAAGAGGACTGACGCCCCCGGTACGCTTGCTCGCATGGCCACGGCGGAACGGGACTACTACGAGCTGCTCGGCGTCGCGCGTGGCGCGAGCGACGACGAGATCAAGAAAGCGTTCCGCAAGCTCGCCCGCGAGCTCCACCCGGACGTGTCCAAGGAGGCCGACGCGCAGGAGCGCTTCCGCGCCGTCGCGGAGGCCTACGAGGTGCTCTCGAAGGCGGAGACACGCCAGCTCTACGACCGCTACGGGCACGCCGGGCTCCGCCGCGGCGGCTACACGCCGGCCGACTTCGACCTCTCGAACCTGACCGACATCTTCTCGGCCTTCTTCGGCGACGATCTCTTCGGCCGCAATCGCGGCGGCCGCGCACGCGGCGGCGACCTGGGTCTCTCCGTCTCGATCGAGCTCGCAGAGGCGTTGACGGGCGTCAAGCGTGCGATCGAGGTGGACGTCGCGGCCACGTGCGAGCGCTGCGAAGGCAACGGCGCCGAGCCGGGGACGGAGCGCGTCACCTGCGTGACGTGCGGCGGCCACGGGCAGCTGCGCCAGGTTTCGCGCAGCGTCTTCGGCGAGTTCGTGCGCACCCAGGCCTGCGCCGCGTGCGGCGGCACGGGCAGCGTCGTCGAGACGCCGTGCATCGGCTGCGACGGTGCCGGACGCACGCTCCAGCAGACCGAGCTCGAGGTGGAGATCCCGGCGGGGATCCATGACGGGCAGAGAATTCGGATCACCGGCGCCGGCCATGCGGGTGCGAGCGGCGGCCTGCCCGGCGACGCCTATGTGGAAGTGCACGTCGCACGCGACTCGCGGTTCGAGCGTGACGGGGACGACATCCTTGCGTCCGTCGACCTGACGATCGTCCAGGCGGCGAAGGGGGCGCAGGTCACGATCCCGACGCTCGACGGCGATGCGGAAATCGACTTCGCGCCGGGCACGCAGCCGGGCGAGGTCCGCGTGCTTCGGGGCAAGGGGATGCCCGTCCTGCAGCGCCCGGGGCGGCGCGGCGACCACCGCGTGCTCGTCAACGTGGCCGTGCCACGCAACCTGACCGACGAGCAGCGGGAACTGCTCGACCGCTTCGAGGCGCTCTCCGGCGAGGACACGTACCGACGCGACGAGAGCTTCTTCGAGAAGCTCAGAAGCGCCCTCCGCTGAGCCTTCTCAAGCGAGTCTCGGTGACGGTCCCCACGGCCCGGGCCGAGCAGGCGCGTGCCGTGATGCTCGAGCTTTTCCCGGAGGGCTTCGAGGAGATCGAGAACGCCGCCGGGCTCGAGATCGCGGCGTACACGAACGCGGCCGGCGAGGAGCGGATCTGGCAGGCGTTCGGCGGTGCAGCCGTCGCCGACGTCGAGGCGGACTGGGAGGACCGCTGGCGGCAGTTCCACAAGCCCGTCCGGGTCGGCCGGCTCTGGATCGGCCCGCCCTGGGAGGAGCCGGAGGCCGACGCGATCGCGGTCGTGATCGATCCGGGCCGTGCGTTCGGCACCGGCGGGCATCCGACGACGCGACTCTGCCTGGAGCTGCTCGAGGCCGAGGAGCGGGGCAGTGTCCTCGACATCGGCTGCGGCTCCGGCGTGCTCTCGATCGCGGCCGCCAAGCTCGGCTTCGCCCCGGTGCTGGCGTTCGACTTCGACCCGCAGGCGGTCGAAGCGAGCGAGCGGAACGCTGCCGACAACGGTGTCTCGATCGACGTTCGGCTGGCAGATCTGCGCGACGACGAGTTGCTCGAGACCGACCTCGCGCTGGCGAACATCGCCGCCGAGGCGGTGCTGGCGCTGGGGTCACGCTTGCAGGTGGCGCGCGTGATCACCTCCGGCTACCTCGTCTCGGACGACCCCGAGCTCGACGGCTACCGCATCGAGCGGCGCGTCCAGGACGGCGGCTGGGCTGCGGACCTCCACGTACGCCGTTAGCCTTTCTCGCCCATGGCGAGCTTCTCGGTCCGCTTTCTCGGCTGCAAGGTCTCGCAGACCGACGCGCAGGCGCTGCGCGAGCGGCTCGTCCGCGACGGGCATCGCGAGGTCGCAGGGCCAGGCGACGTCGCAGTCGTCAACACGTGCTGCGTCACGAACGAAGGCCTCGCGAAGTCACGCCAGGCCGCTTCGCGGGCGGCGCGCACGCACGCTCGCGTCTACGTGACCGGATGCGGCGCGCGGCTCTCGGACACGGCGTTCGCCGGGTTGCCCGCGAACGTCACGGTCGTCCCGGGCCAGATCGAGCAGGCCGTCGAGGCCGTCGCCGGCGATGTGGGCGCGATCGGCTGCGTGCAGGCGGACGCGAAGCTCGACCGGGTGCGGGCCTTCGTCAAGATCCAGGACGGCTGCTCGTTCTCGTGCGCCTTCTGCGTGATCCCGCTCGTCCGCGGCGCGACGCGCAGCCGCAGCGCCGAGGCCGTGCTCGGCGAGATCCGCAAGCGCGTCGCGCAGGGTCACCGCGAGATCGTCCTCACCGGCGTCAATCTCGGCTGCTTCCGGGACCGCGCCGCCGGCCACACGCTGGCCTCGCTGATCCGCGCGGCTGGGGCGATCGAGGGCGTCGAGCGGCTGCGGCTCTCCTCGATCGAGATCAACCATGTCGACGACGAACTGGTCGCGGCGCTCTGCGAGACCCCCGTCGTCGGCCCGCACCTGCACGTGCCGCTCCAATCCGGCGACGATCGCGTCCTTCGCGCGATGGCCCGCCGCTATTCCGTCGAGACCTACCTCCGCAAGCTCGAGCCGCTCGCCGGCTTCAACCTCACCGCCGATGTGATCGTCGGCTTCCCCGCGGAGGACGAGCCGGCGTTCGAGCGGACGCTCGAGACCGTGCGCGCCGCGCGGCTGACCAAAGTGCACGTCTTCCCGTACTCGCCCCGGCCGGGGACGCGGACGGCCGCCGAGGACACGGTGCCGCCGGAGGTGAAGAAGGAGCGGAGCGCCAGGCTGCGCGAGCTCTCGGATCAGGCGTGCCGCGCGCGGTGGGCGGAGAAGGTCGGGCGCGCCGACGTCGTGCTCGTCGACCGGCCCGGCCGAGGCTACGGCGCCGACTACTCGCCCTGGCTCGTCGACTGCCCGGTCGGCGAGCTCGTGCCCGTCACGGGCCGCGCCGTCACCGAGGAGGGGATTCTCGCCGATGTCGCCTGACGACTGCCTCTTCTGCAAGCTCGCCCGTGAGGGCGACCACGTCGCGAAGACGGACGGCTTCGTCGCGATCCGCGACATCAACCCGCAGGCCGAGACCCATCTGCTGATCCTCCCCGAGCGTCACGTCGACACGTTCCGCGACGTCGCCGAGTTCCCGGCCGAGGAGTCGAAGCGCATGCTCGAATTCGTCGCGGAGGTCGCGCGGGACGCCGGGCTCGAGGACTACCGCGTGCTCGTCAACGTCGGTCCCGGCGGCGGCCAGACGATCTTCCACCTACATTGGCACGTCCTGGGTGGGAAGATCCGCGGGATGCCAGCATGAGCTTGATCGCCGAAATCAAAGAGCAGCTCGAGGCTGCCATGCGCGAGGGGGACGCAGCGCGCCGCGACGCGCTGCGCCTGATCCTCTCCAGCCTCCAGGGCGCGGAGAAGGAGCTGCAGCGACCGCTGCACGAGGACGAGGAGCTCCAGGTGCTCCAGCGCGAGCGCAAGAAGCGGCTGGAAGCCGCCGAGGCGTTTCGCTCCGGCGGCCGCGAGGAGCAGGCGGAGAAGGAAGAGGACGAGCTCGACGTGCTCGAGGAGTTCATGCCCGAGCCGATCTCCGAGGACGAGCTCGAGTCGATCGTCGACGACGTGATCGCCGAGGTCGGCGCCACGAGCATGCGCGACATCGGCCGGGTGATGGCGGACGTGATGCCGCAGGTCGCCGGGCGCGCGGACGGCTCGGCTGTGAGCCAGCTCGTTCGCGAGAAGCTCGCTTGACTCGACCCGCTCTCGCTATTCCCTGAGAAGCGACCTACGGTGAGGCCGTGTTGCGCCTGCTCTCACTCGGTCTGATCGCGGCCTTCGCGCTTTCCGTAACCGGCTGCGGCGCCGAGGCGGTGCAGCCGGACACTGCTTCGGAAGCAGACCGAAGCACGGCCCGCTTCGAGACTGTGACGCGCACCACGTGGAGCGATGATCCGGAGACGAGCGAGTACCGAAACTCAGGGATCATCGACTTCGGCCGCGACAGCAGCGAGACGCTCGATGCGGAGGGCCGCACGATCAGGATCGGGCTTGTCTCCTATGCCGCGTTGCCGCCTGACACCGGTTTCCCGCTCGGAAAGCACTGGTCTCGGTACGACGCAGCCGAGAGTGAGGCGTACTTCATGAAAGTCGTCGACGCTGCTCCACACGAGGGTCTGGGCATCAACTACGAGCGCGTCTCCTTTTTCGAGCTCCCAGCCGAGCCCCGCTCGCTACCTCGACTATCTTCGCTCGATCGCCTCGGACGTCGAGCGGGTGGGGGAAGAGGACGTCCAGGGCGTCGCGACGACCCACTTCGAAGCAGCGATCGACAACCGGAAGGCATGGCTGCACGACCTCGGGCAGTTGGGCTGGAGCGCTGCCTCGGTCGAACGCTTTCTCGCACAACAGGGCGGCTTCGTCGACGTCGAAACGACGATCGACGCCTGGGTCGATCGCGACGGACGTGCGCGTCGCGTCGTGAGCCGTGACCGCAGTTGGAGCGCTGCGGCTGACGGAACGCAGGAGGAGTGGGCGACGAACACGACCACGACCGAGTTTTTCGACTTCGGGATCCGGGTTGACATCTGGCCGCCCGCCGAGTCGGAGGTGGTCGAATGGGATGAGCTGCCGGTGCGTCAGGAGTGAGCCGGGAACGCTTCCCGGCGTAAGCAGTTGGCCGGGTTTTGCCGCTCGAACAGCGGTAAACTTTCTCGCGTGAGACGCGCTTTCGCACTGCTTCCCTTGGCGCTTCTACTGGTCGTGTCGACAGGCTGCGGCGCCAAGGACACGCTCGACCTCGACCCTGTTGCGAACGCCGCCTCGAAGACGACCGAGGCGGGCAGCTCCCGCGTCACCTTCGAGACGACGATGGTGGTGGCCGGCAAGAAGCTGGCTTTCGGCGGCGAGGGAATCTTCGCCTACGACGAGGGGCAGGGCTCGATGACCATGGATATGTCGTCGCTCCTCCCCATCGTGGGCGACGGGACCGTCGAGATCCGCATGCTCGGGACGATGATGTACCTGCGGATGCCCGAGTCGCTCCGGGCCGGCCTGCCACAAGGCAAGGATTGGCTCGCGTTCGATCTCGGGAAGGCGCTGGACATGGCCGGGATCGGCGGCCTCGATCCCTCACAGCTGCAGCAGGATCCGACGCAGACGCTGAGGCTGCTCCGGGCGTCGAGCACGGGCGTCAAGGAGGCCGGCAAGGCCGCTGTGCGCGGCACGGGGACGACCCGCTACACCGCGATGCTCGACTTGCAGAAAGCGGTCGACGCGGGCGCGGACGAGCTCGGCCTCAGCGAGCAGCAGCGCAAGGAGATGCGGACCGCTGCCGAGCGGCTGAAGAAGCAGTCCGGGGTGGGAAGGATCCCGATCGAGGTGTTCGTGGACGACGACGGCCTGCTGCGCCGCATGGTGATGAAGATGTCGTTCGCAGCCGAGGGCGAGAAGGTCGCGATGAAGGTGCTCTCCGACTACTACGACTTCGGGGTCGATGTCGATGTCGCGGCGCCGCCTGCGGCGCGGGTCTTCGACGTCTCGAAGGAGCTCGGGGCCACCTCCGGGGGCTAGCCAACCGCGCCTGAGCCGCCCGCATGCTCACCTACACTGGGCCGGGTGCAGGAAGTCCTTTCCGTCCCGAATGAGGTAGCCGCCGAGCTCGCCGGTGTCGGCGACGGCGTGCTCGATTCGCTGCGCGACCGGCTGCATTGCACGCTGCGGCTGCGCGGGAACCAGCTGACGATCGAGGGCGACGACGTTCGCGTGGCGGCCGCCCGCGCGGTCGTCGACGAGCTCGTCGAGCTGGTCGAAGGCGGGCACGAGATCGGCCCCGAGACGGTCGGCGCCGTCGTCGCCGCGCTCGACCAGGCCGAGGACATCCGCGAGGTCTTCTCCGATGTGGTCTGGCGCCATCGCGGCAAGAAGATCGCCCCGAAGACGGTGAACCAGAAGCGCTACGTCGACGCGATCCGCAACCGCACGGTGACGTTCGGGATCGGCCCTGCGGGCACCGGCAAGACCTATCTCGCGATGGCGCTCGCCGTCGCCGCGCTCGCCGAAAAGCAGGTCGGCCGGATCATCCTCACGCGCCCCGCGGTCGAGGCGGGGGAGCGGCTCGGCTTCCTGCCCGGCGACATGCTGGCGAAGGTAGATCCGTACCTCCGGCCGCTCTTCGACGCGCTGCACGACATGCTCGACGCCGACAAGCTGACCGCGCACATGGAGCGCGGCGTGATCGAGGTGGCGCCGCTGGCGTTCATGCGCGGCCGGACGCTCAACGACTCGTTCATCATCCTCGACGAGGCGCAGAACACCTCGCCGGAGCAGATGCAGATGTTCCTGACGCGGCTCGGCTTCGGCTCGAAGGTCGTCGTCACGGGCGACGTGACGCAGGTCGACCTCCCGCGGGACCAGTCGTCCGGCCTGATCCAGGTGCGCGACATCCTCGGCTCGATCGAGGGGATCGAGTTCGTCGAGTTCTCGCACCAGGACGTCGTCCGGCACAAGCTCGTGCAGCGGATCGTCGAGGCCTACAAGCAGCACGCGGAGGAGACCGGCACGGCGCGGAAGCGATGACGATCACGGTCGAGGTCGACAACCGAAGCGGCGCCGAGGTGAATGAGGCAGCCGCCGTCGAGGTGGCACGTTCCGTCCTCGCGGCCGAGGGCGTCGAGGACGGTGAGCTCGGTCTCGCCTTCGCCGGGCCGGAGGAGATGCGCACGCTCAAGCGCGACCACCTCGGTATCGACGAGGCGACGGACGTGCTCTCCTTCCCGATCGACGGGCGGGAGGAGCTGGCCGAGGGCATGCCTCGCGCGCTCGGCGACGTCGTCGTCTGCCCGCAGGTCGTCGGCGAGAAGTGGCGGGCACCGCTCGTGCATGGGCTCCTGCACCTGCTGGGCTACGAGCACGGCGCGGCGATGGAGGAGCGGGAGGCGGTGCACGCGTGAGACCTCGAAACACGCCGTCGATCCTCGAGTCGTTCAACTACGCGTTCGAGGGGATCATCCACGTGCTCCGCACCCAGCGGAACCTGCGCATCCACTTCGTCGTCGCCGCGATCGTCCTCGTCGCCGCGCTCATCTCGGGGGTCGACAAGCTGGAGCTGATCGCGCTGCTGCTCGCGATCGCATTCGTCCTGATCGCGGAGATGCTGAACACGGCCGTCGAGGCGGCAGTCGACGTCGCGACGACGTCGTTCGACCCGATGGCGAAGCTCGCGAAGGACATTGCCGCCGGCGCGGTCCTGATCGCGACGGGCGTCGCGGTCGCGGTCGGGTATCTCGTCTTCTCCGGCCAGGTGGCGACGCGAAGCTCGAACCTGCTCGACCGGCTGACCGACGCGTCGGCCGAGCTGACCCTCGTCGCTCTCGTGCTGACGACGCTGATCGTGATCGGCACGAAAGCCCTCACCGGCCGCGGGTCGCCGCTCCGCGGCGGCCTCCCGTCCGGCCATGCGGCCGTCGCCTTCGCGGGCTGGATGGCCGCGACCCTGCTCATGGGCGACTCGGACCACCACTTCCTGATCTCGTCGCTGACCTTCATCATGGCGATGCTGGTGGCTCAGACGCGCGTCGAATCGGGAGTGCACTCGACGATCGAGGTCGCCTACGGCGGCCTGCTCGGCGCTCTCGTGACGCTCGCCGTCTTCCAGGTCGCCCAATGAGCGAAGAGCTCGTCGTCAAGGCGGAGGCCCTGGCTCCGAAGGCCTATGCCCCGTACTCGAAGTACAACGTCGGCGCAGTCGTCCGGACGAAGAGCGGGCAGGAGTTCGAGGGCGTCAACGTCGAGAACGCCGCGTATCCGCTCGGCGTCTGCGCGGAGAAGAGCGCCCTCGTCGCTGCCGTCGTCGCCGGCTTCGGTCCGGGTGAGATCGCCGCGATCGGGATCAACGCCTCGCCGTGTGGCGGCTGCCGCCAGTGGCTGCAAGAGTTCGGGATCCCGGAGGTGAGCTTCCGGCGCGCCGACGGCTCGATCGCGACCTACGCGGCCGCGGAGCTGCTCCCGGACGGCTGGGACCTTCCGGACACGTGAAGTCCGGGTTCGTTGCCGTCGCGGGCCGGCCGAACGTCGGCAAGTCGACGCTCGTGAACGCCCTCGTCGGCGAGAAGATCGCGATCACCTCGAGGGTGCCGAACACGACCCGCCGCCGGATCTACGGCGTCGCGAACGGCGAGGACTACCAGCTCGTCCTCGTCGACCTGCCCGGGTTCCAGCGCCCGATGGACAACCTGACCAGGCGGATGCAGAACACGGTCGACTCCTCGTTCGAGGACATCGACGTCGTGCTCTTCGTCCTCTCGGCGCGCGACCGGATCGGCGCCGGCGACCGCTTCATCGCCCGCCGCGTGTTCGCGCTCGGCAAGCCGGTGATCATCGCCGTCAACAAGGTCGACAACCTGAAGCCGGGCCACATCATCAGCCAGATGAAGGCGGCGGGGCAGCTCGGCGACTTCCACGCGCTCCATCCGGTGAGCGCGAAGACGAAGGACGGGATCGACGAGCTGCGAGGCGACCTGCTCTACCTGCTGCCCGAGGGACAGGCGTTCTTCGAGCGCGAATCCGCCACCGACCAGACGAGCGAGGAGCGGATCACCGAGCTGATCCGGGAGAAGGCGCTACAGCTCACGCGCGACGAGGTGCCGCACTCGATCTCGGTCGAGATCGACGACCTGGACGAGAAGCTGCTGCGCGCGTTCGTGCTCGTCGAGACGGAGTCGCAGAAGCAGATCCTCGTCGGCAAGAAGGGGGCGATGATCCGTGAGATCGGCACGCGGGCGCGCCCGGAGATCGAGGCCTTGCTCGGGCACAAGGTTTTCCTCGAGCTCGTCGTCAAGGTGCGCCCGAAGTGGCGGCGCGACGACGCGACGCTCGAACGACTCGGTCTCTGACATGCGTGCCGTCGACCCCGAGGGCGTGGAGTGGGAGGTGACGCGAAGCTGGCTCGAGGTACCGCGCTGGCGAGTCGGCCGACCGGAGCTCACCGACATGGCCGGCGCCGACTGGGGCACCGACTTCGATCTCGCCGGCGTCGTCCTCTGGATCGTGATCTCGCTGGCGGTGTTCGCGTTGCTCCTGGTGGGGCTGCCGGTGCTGATCTTCCTGGCCGCGGTGCTGGTCGCGATCGGCGGGCTCGTGTTCCGGATCGTCTTCCGGCGACCGTGGCTCGTCAAGGCGAAGAGCGGTACGCGCGAGCTCCGCTGGCGCGTACGGGGCACGCTGGGGAGCCGGCGCGCCATCCACGAGGTCGCGGCCGCGATCGCGCGGGGCGACGGCGGCTTCACACCGCGCGGCGCAATCCGCCCGCGCCGCTAGTCCATACTTCGGCTGCAACGCGACGAGAGGTCCGCGACTGGCGACGACCCCGGATGAGAGGAAGGCGGCACTCCTCGAGGCAACGGTTGCGCGTGTCCACGAGTGTGTCGAGAGTGACCAGGCAGGAGACATCGAGCGGTTCGTCCGCGCGTACTACGCGCACGTCGCCGCGGATGATCTGAGCGACCGGCGCGACGTCGATCTCTACGGCGCCGCGATCGCACACTGGAACCTCGCGCGCGTCCGGAAGCCTGGCGAGCTGAAGGTCCACGTCTACACGCCCAGCGTCGAGGAGCACGGCTGGGAGTCGCCGCACACCGTCGTCGAGACGGTCGTCGACGACATGCCCTTCCTCGTCGACTCGGTCTCGATGGAGGTGACGCGGAACGGGAGCGCGATCCACCTCGTGATCCGGCCGATCATGCGCCTTCGCCGGGACGAGGAAGGACGGCTGCTCGAGGTCGGCGCCGAGGACGGGCAGCCCGAGTCGCTGATCCACGTCGAGATCGACCGCCAGGCCGGCCCGGAGGAGCTGGAGCGGCTGCACGCCGGCATCTGCCGCGTGCTCGACGACGTGCGCGCGGCGGTCGAGGACTGGCCGTCGATGCAGGAGCGCGTCGGCGACATCGTCGCCGAGCTCGATGCGGCTCCGGTCGACCCGGACGAGCGCGCGGAGGCCAGGGATCTGCTCGAGTGGATGCGCGACGGCCACTTCACGTTCGTCGGCTACCGCGAGTACGACATGCTCGCCGAGGACGGCGAGGACGTCTTGCGCGCCGTGTCCGGCTCCGGGCTCGGCATTCTGCGTGCGAGCGACGAGCGGCCGATCTCGGTCAGCTTCGCGCAGCTGCAGCCGGAGGTGCGGCGGCTCGCGCGGGAGAAGAGCTTGCTCATCCTGACGAAGGCAAACTCGCGCGCGACCGTCCACCGGCCCTCGTACCTCGACTACGTCGGGGTCAAGCGCTTCGACGAGGACGGCGAGGTGGCCGGCGAGCGGCGCTTCCTCGGGCTCTACACGCACACGGCGTACAGCGCGAGCCCATGGGAGATCCCCGTGCTCCGGCGCAAGGCGGAACGTGTCGTCGAGCGGTCCGGTCTCTTGCGCGGCAGCCACGACCACAAGGCGCTCCTCGACATTCTCGAGACGTACCCGCGCGACGAGCTGTTCCAGATCTCGGAGGACGAGCTCTTCGAGACGGCAATGGGCATCCTCCACCTCGGCGAGCGCCGCCGCGTGCGCCTGTTCGTCCGCCGGGACGCGTTCGGCCGCTTCTTCTCGTGTCTCGTCTACCTGCCGCGGGAGCGCTTCGACACGGCCAACCGGCAGCGGATCCAGGAGATCCTCCAGCAGGCGTTCGGCGGAACGAGCGTCGACTACAGCACGCGCGTCTCCGAGTCGGTGCTGGCCCGCGTCCATGTGGTCGTCTACACCGAGCCAGGCGTCGTTCCGGAGTACGACGTCGCCGAGATCGAGGCGCGTCTGGCGGCCGCGACGCGCGCCTGGACCGACGACCTCCGCGAAGCACTCTCGGAGCAGGTCGGCGAGCAGCGTGCCGGCCACCTCTTCGAGCGCTACGCCGAGGCGTTCCCCGGCGCCTACCGCGAGGACTTCTCCGCCCGGCAGGCGGTGCCCGACATCGAGCGAATCGAGCGGCTCGACCCCGACGGCGACCTCGGGATGAGTCTCTACGTCCCGCTCGAGTCGACCCTCGACCACCTCGCCTTCAAGCTCGTCCGCTCGGGCAAGCCGATCCTGCTCTCGGACGTGCTGCCGCTGCTCGAGAACATGGGCGTCCGGATCAGCGACGAGCGGCCGTACGAGATCAAGCCCGCACACGGGCCGCCGGTCTGGATCTACGACTTCGGGCTCCGCCACGACGAGGGGGCCGAGTTCCAGGCGGACGACGTGCGCGAGATGTTCCAGGACGCGTTCGCACGAGCCTGGCGTGGCGAGTCCGAGAACGACGGCTTCAACCGGCTCGTCCTCTCGGCCCGGCTGACCGCCCGGGAGATCACGATCCTGCGCGCGATCGCCAAGTACCTCCGCCAGGCGGGCAGCACCTTCAGCCAGACGTACATGGAGGACGCACTTGCCGCGCACCCGGACGTCGCACGGGGAGTCGTCGAGCTCTTCCGGATTCGTCTCGACCCGGCTCGGCCCGAGGACGCGCCCGGGCAGGTGCGCGCGCTGGAGCGCAAGCTGAAGGCAGCGATCGACGCGGTCGAGAGCCTCGACGAGGACCGGATCCTGCGCGGCTTCCTGCGCGTCGTCCGCGCCGTGCTGCGCACGAACTACTTCCAGACCGACACCGACGGCCAGGCGAAGTCGTACCTGTCGCTCAAGCTCGATCCCGACCTCGTTCCCGACCTGCCCGAGCCTCGGCCGATGTTCGAGGTCTTCGTCTACTCGCCGCGGGTGGAGGCCGTGCACCTGCGCGGTGGGAAGGTCGCCCGCGGCGGCATCCGCTGGTCCGATCGCCGCGAGGACTTCCGTACCGAGGTGCTCGGGCTGATGAAGGCGCAGACGGTCAAGAACGCCGTCATCGTCCCTGTCGGCGCCAAGGGAGGCTTCGTCGTCAAGCGGCCGCCGGCCGGGGGCGATCGCAGCGCGCTGCTGGAAGAGGTCGTCGAGTGCTACCGGACGTTCATGCGCGGCCTGCTCGACGTCACCGACACGATCAGCGCCGGCAGCATCGTGCCGCCCCCCGACGTCGTCCGGCTCGACGGCGACGACCCGTATCTCGTCGTCGCCGCCGACAAGGGCACGGCGACGTTCTCCGACATCGCGAACGCGATCGCGATCGAGTACGGCTTCTGGCTCGGTGACGCGTTCGCATCGGGCGGCTCCGCCGGCTACGACCACAAGCAGATGGCGATCACGGCCCGTGGTGCGTGGGAGTCGGTGAAGCGCCACTTCCGCGAGCTCGGGACCGACATCGAGGCCACCGACTTCACTGTTGTCGGAATTGGCGACATGTCCGGGGACGTGTTCGGCAACGGGATGCTGCTCTCACGCAACATCCGGCTGATCGGCGCGTTCGACCACCGGCACGTCTTTCTCGACCCGAACCCGGATCCGGGGCCGAGCTTCACCGAGCGCGAGCGGCTCTTCCGCCTCCCGGGCTCGTCCTGGGCCGACTACGACGCCGCGTTGATCTCGCCCGGCGGCGGCGTCTTTCCGCGCGCTGCGAAGACGGTCCCGCTCTCGGTCGAGGCACGGGCGGCGCTCGGCGTCGAAGCCGAGTCGCTGACGCCGAGCGAGCTGATCCACGCCCTGCTCTGCGCACCGGTCGACCTGCTCTGGAACGGCGGCATCGGCACGTACGTGAAGGCGCGGGAGGAGCGCCACGCAGAGGTCGGCGACCGTGCGAACGACACCGTTCGGGTCGACGCCGAGGAGCTGCGCTGCCGCGTCGTCGGCGAAGGTGGGAACCTCGGCGTCACGCAGCGAGCGCGCATCGCCTACGCACGCGGCGGCGGCCGGGTCTACATGGACGCGATCGACAACTCGGCGGGCGTCGACTGCTCCGACCACGAGGTCAACATCAAGATCCTGCTCGACACGATCGTCGCCGACGGGGATCTGACCGGGAAGCAGCGGAACGCGATCCTCGCCGAGATGGCGGACGAGGTCGCGGCGCTCGTCCTGCGCGACAACTACGAGCAGACGCAGGCGATCTCGACCTCGACCGCGCAGGCGGCGTCGATGGTCGAGGTGCACGTGCGCTACGTCCGGAGCCTCGAGCAGGACGGCACCCTGAACCGCGAGCTGGAGTGCCTGCCGACCGACGACGGCTTCGACGAGCGCGAAGCGGCGGGCGGCGGGCTGACGCCGCCCGAGTTCGCGACCCTGCTCTCGCACACCAAGATTGCGCTGGCCCAAGAGCTCCTGGCCTCCGATCTGCCGGAGGATCCGTACCTCGCCAGCGAGCTCGAGCGCTACTTCCCGACGCGCCTGCGTGAGGACTTCGATGCGCAGCTACAGCGCCACCCGCTGCGGCGGGAGATCATCGCGTCGCGGGTCGTCAACGACCTCGTCAACCGGGCGGGGACGACCTTCGCCTTCCGGCTCAGCGACGAGACCGGGGCCGGCGCGGACGACATCGCGCGCGCGTACGCCGTCGCCCGCGAGGCGTTCGGGTTGCGCGGCCTCTGGGGCGAGATCGAGGTGCTCGACGGGCGGGTGCCCGCGGAGACCCAGATCGCGATGCTGCTGAAGGCGCGCATCCTGCTCGAGCGCGCCACCCGCTGGCTGCTGCGCAACCGGCGCAGGCCGATCGACATCGCCGCCACCGTCTCGCGCTACGCGCCCGGCTCGGCGGCGCTCGCCGAGGCGCTGCCCGGGCTGCTCGGCGCCGCCGAGCTCGAGGCCGCGGCCGGGAAGGCCGCGTCGCTGGCGGACGTCGGCGTGCCGGCCGAGCTGGCGCAGCGCGTCGCGCAGCTGGAGGCGCTCGTGCCGACCTTCGAGCTCGTCGAGATCGCGGCCGCGGCCGAGCTGGACGTTGCGGCGGCCGCGGAGGTCTACTTCACGCTCGGTGCGCGGCTCGAGCTGCACTGGTTGCGTGACCGGATCCTCGACCTGCCTCGCGAGACGCGCTGGGAAGCGATGGCGCGTGCGGCGCTGCGGGACGACGTCTACTCCGAGCAGGCAGGGCTGACGGCGGAGGTGCTCCGGTCCGGCCCGGGCGTGGAGCGCTGGCTCGCCGAGAATGCGACCGCGGTCGAGCGGTCGCTGCAGGTGCTCGCGGACATCAGGACCGGCGGCACACTCGACCTCGCCCGCTTGTCGGTCGCCGTCCGCGAGATGCGCAATCTGATCCACTCGAGCGGCGCGCCGCAGCGGGCGCAGCCGTCGGTTGAGCAGCCGGCGCCGCAGCCGTAACGCCTAGTCGGTCTCGAAGCCCTCGTGCGCGAGCTCGAGCGACTCGATCGCGACCTCGTTGCCGAGCCCTTGTAGGTGGCTGTAGGAGAGCTTCGTCGGCCACGCTCGCCGCAAGTGCCAGCGCTGCACGGGAGCGCGAGCCTCGTCGAGCAGAACGATCGCGATGTTCCGGCGGTCGATGACGCCGTCGCGCACCGACTTCCACCACTCGAAGAGCTCCGTTCGCCCGGCGATCCCGCGCTTGAGGACGACGTTCGTGTACTTGACCCGCCCGGGGAGCTTGCGCGCGGCCGAGCTCGGGTCGGCTCCCTCCCGGTACTCGATCACCTCGATCTCGCCCTGCGGCAGCTCGACCTCGCTGAAGCTGCCGGCGTCGACGCCGTCGATCTCGACGACGAAGTTGAAGTTCGAATACGGGTTGTCACGCCTGACCGGCATGAGGAACCTCCCTCTCGATGAACCCGAGGTCGCGGTAGATCTCGAGGTCGTGGTGGACGGTGGTGCTGCGGCGAGCCCCCTCGGGGGTGCGCCAGGAGATCGCAGCGGTGAGCTGCGTCGGCTCGTCCCGCGCGAAATAGGAGGCGCTGCGGTCGAGGAAAACCTCGATCGACTTGTGCGGCGCGAGGAACTCGAGCTTGCGGAAGAGCGCGAGCCGCTGCATCTTCTTCGTCCCGTCGAGCCCCGAGAATGCCTGGTCGAACTTGACGCGCACGCTGTGGGCCGGCCGGTCGCCCAGGTTCTCGACGACGAGGAAAAGCAGGCCTCGGTCGAACACGACGTCGAGGATCACGTCGGCGTCGCAGCGTTCGTCTTGCATTGGGCGAGTCTATGCTCGCGGCTGAAGGAGGTCATCGTGGATCTGTTCGGCCGGGACGACGAGCTCCGCGCGATCCATGCGTTCCTCGACCGGCCGGCCGGCGCGGGCGTGGCGGGGTTGGTCCTGGAGGGCGAGGCGGGGATCGGGAAGTCGACGATCTGGCTCGCCGGTGTCGAGGCTGCGCGAGACCGCGGGCTTCGCGTCCTGTCGTCTCGCCCCGCCGAGGTCGAGCTGGGGGTCGAACACGCCGGGCTGGGAGACCTGCTCGAAGACGTACTCGGGGAAGTGGTCGACGAGCTCGAAGCGCCCCGTCGGCGTGCGCTCGAGACCGCGTTGCTGCTCGGCGAGGAGGCGGGCGCGCCGGTCGACTTCCGAACGCTGGCCGTGGCCGTCCGTAGCGCGCTGCACCTGCTCGCCGAGCGTCAACCGATCCTGCTCGCGGTCGACGATGTCCAGTGGCTGGACGCTCCGTCGAGAACCGCCCTGGAGTTCGCGTTGCGGCGCTTGCAGGGCGAGAACATCCGGCTGCTTCTCGCCCGCAGGCTCGGGGGTGGCTCCGACGGAGCCGAGCTCGAGCTTGCGCTCGACGGCGAATCGATCGAGCGCAAGCACGTCGGCCCGCTCAGTCCCGGCGCGTTGCACGGGATCCTGCAACCGCGGCTCGGCCGGTCGTTCGCGAGGCCGACGCTGCTGCGCATCCACGAGGTCGCGGGCGGAAATCCCTTCTTTGCGCTCGAGCTCGGGCGTGCCCTGGGCGAGAACGTCGACCCGACCCAGCCGCTGCGCGTCCCGGAGACGCTGGAGGCGCTCGTCCGCGCCCGCCTCGACGGACTGCCTGACGAGACGCGTCGAGCGCTGCTGCTTGCCTGCACGCACGGGCGGCTGAGGCCCGCACAGCTCGACGGCGACGTACTCGAGCCCGGGTTCGCCGACCACGTGATCGAGCTCGCGGACGGGGTCATCCGTTTTACGCACCCGCTGCTCGCATCCGTGCTCTATCAGGCCGCCTCGCCGAGCGATCGGCGCCGCGCGCACGAGCGCTTGGCCGAGATCGTCGACGATCCGCTCGCGCGCGCCCGCCATCGGGCGCTGGCGGCGCAAGAGCCGGACGCCGAGCTCGCCGCCGAGCTCGAGGCGGCGGCCGGCGTAGCGATCGGACGCGGCGCTCCGATCGCCGCAGCGGAGCTCTGGGAGCATGCCCTGGCGGCGACGCCCGCGGGCGCGACCGAGGACCGCCATCGGCGCGCGCTCGCCACCGCTCGCGCGCACCTTGCTGCCGGAGAGGGAGCGCGCCCCCGGGCACTCGCGCACGAGCTTCTTGCCGTCGCGCCGGCGGGGACGGCGCGCGCCGAGGCCCTCCTCCTCCTCTCCGAGCTCGAGGGAGCTCAGCGCGCGACCGCGCTCCTCGAGGAGGCGCTCGACGACGCGGCAGGGAACGCTGCACTCGAGGCGTTGTTGCACTGGCGGCTCGGTCTACTCGGACGCCTCACGAAGGGGATGGCGTGGGCTCAGCGCCATGCGGGCGTGGCGGTCGACCTTGCCGAAGGGCTCGACGACGACGCGCTCCGCGCCGGGGCGCTGTCCACTCTCGCCTTACTTCGATTCAACGGCGGCGATCCAGACGCTCCCAGAGAAGCCGAGCGCGCCTATGAGCTCGCCGTAGCGTCCGGCGACGGTCAGCAGGTTCAGCGGGCCGAATTCATGCTCGCCCACGTTCTCTCCTGGTCCGTTCTCACCGAGCGCGCGCGTGACCTGCTGGAGTCTCACCACCAGCGGTGGCGCGACGAGGATGAGCGGTCGGCTGCCACCGCGCACTGGTTTCTGGCGCTCGTCGAGTTGCGAGCGGGTCGGTGGCTGCGGGCTGAGCAGCACGCCGAGAGCGCGTACATGATCAACGTTCAGTACGGGAACCTGGCCCCGTTTCACGTGTTCCCGCTCGGACTCGTCGTCGCCCATCGCGGCGACCTCGGGCGCGCCCGGGAGTTGGCCGACCTCGCCTGCGAGCTCGCGGACCGGGAAGGCGCTCACCTCGGCGGGCTGGAGGCGATCAAGGGCGTCGTCGAGCATTGGAGTGGAGACGCCAGTGCGGCTGCGGTCTGGTTCGCCAAGGGCGAGGTGGCGGCCGATGCAGCCGGCTGGGGTGAGCCGAACCTTCGCTGGTGGCGCGCCGACTACGCAGAGGCGCTGATCGCGCTCGGCCGGCCGGACGAGGCCGTGGCGCTGCTGGACGCATGGGAGTCGGACGCCGTGCGTGTCGGCCGTCACTGGGTGCTCGCGCAGATCGCACGGTCCCGGGGGCTCGTCGAGGCGGCGCAGGGCAACGTCGAGGAAGCCATGACGGCGCTCGAGGACGCGGTCGCCGAGCACGAGGCGGTCGGCGATCCGTTCGGGCGGGCCAGGGCGCTGCTCGCGCTCGGAGTCGTCAAACGACGTGCGCGGCAGAAGCGACCGGCGCGCGAGGCGATCGAGGCGGCGCTCGAGGCGTTCGAGGAGCTCGGCGCGGCCGGCTGGGCGGAGAAGGCCCGCGCCGAGCTCGGCCAGATCGGGGGGCGCACCCGCTCGGAAGGGCTCACCGCCGCGGAGCAGCGGGTGGCGGCGCTGGTCGCCGAAGGGCGGACGAATCGGGAGGTCGCGGCGGCGTTGTTTCTCGCCGAACGCACGGTGGCAAGCCATCTCTCGCACGTCTACGCCAAGCTGGGCGTCCGCTCGCGCACGGAGCTCGCGCGCAAACTTCAGACGTTCTGACGTTTCCAACGTAGGCGCCGGGCCGTAGCTTCGACGGCATGCCGAGCTACCTCGTCGAAACCTATCTCGCCCGCGGCGACGCCACCGGGCGTGTCGCTTGCGAGCAGCGAGCACGTTCGGCCGCAGAGGCGCTGACGCGAGAGGGAACGCGCGTCCGCTTCGATCGAGCCATTCACGTTCCCGAGGACGAGATCTGCTTCTTCGTCTTCGATGCGCCGTCGAGCGCGGAGGCCGCAACCGCAGCCGAGCTGGCCTCGCTCGACTCCCTTCGCGTCGTCGAAGCGTTCCCGTCCGGAGAGGAGTACCGATCATGAGAATCAGATACGGCCTCGCTGCGATGCTGACCCTCGTCGCCGTCCTGGCCCTAGGACCGGCGGGGACGTCGGCCGCCCCGACGCTCGCCCCGGGCGACAATGCCGTCGTCCACTGGAGCGGCATCGCCGAAGGGGCGATCGGCGCCGGGCGTCCGCCCGCGAGCAGCAGCGTGCTCGCGGGCATGGTCCACGGGGCGATGTACGACGCCGTTGCGTCCGTCGACGGTGGCCTCGAGCCGTTCGCGACGGGCGTGACTGCGGCCCCGGGTGCCTCGGCGGACGCCGCCGTCGCGCAGGCGGCGAGGGACGTCCTCGTTGCACGCGTGCCGGCCCAGGCGCCGAGTGTCCAGATCGCCTACGACACCTACATGGCGTCGATTGCGGACGGGCCTGCCAAGGACGCAGGCAAGGCGGCCGGGGCTGCCGCCGCCGCCGGGATGCTGGCGATGCGGACGGGCGACCACTTCGACGACGTCGTCCCGTACGTCCAGAAGACGCCCGGCCCGGCCGTGTTCGAGCCGATCGCGCCGACCGCACCGGTCGACGTCAAGCTTCCCTTCGTGCGGCCGTTCACGTACAGCTCGCAGTCGGAGTGGCGTCCCCGTGACCCGCTCGAGCTGGCCAGCAAGCGCTACGCGCGGGATCTGGCCGAGCTGCAGGCGTACGGACGTTCCAACAGCACGGTGCGGTCGGCGACGCAGACCGAGACGGTCCGCTTCTTCACCGACCAGACGTTCGTGCAGTACAGCCGCGCTCTGCGTGCGCTCGCGAACGCCCGCGGCCTCGACCTGCGCGAGTCGGCGAGGTTGCTCGGCTACACGCACGTGGCGACCGCCGACACGATGATCGCCTGCTGGGAGGCGAAGTACCACTACTCCTTCTGGCGCCCGACACACGCGATCCAGCGGGCCGACACGGACGGGAACCCCGCCACCACGGCGGACCCGACCTGGACGCCGCTCGTCACCGGCAACCACCCGGAGTACCCGGCCGGGCACGCGTGCTTCACCGCAGCCGTGACCGAGTCGCTGCGCACCTACTTCGGAACGAAGGACGTGCAGCTCGCGATGACCAGCACCGTCACCGGCACGGCGAGGACGTACGGGAACCTCGGCGTTCTCGTGGACGACGTCGAGGACGCCCGTGTCTGGGGCGGCCTCCACTTCCGCACGACGATGACCGAGACCACCAAGCACTTCTCGAAGATCGCCCGCAACGTCGGGAAGCGTTACTTCCTCGGGGGTCACAAGCATCACGGCGACGAAGCGCTCGAAGCCGCCGACGACGAGTAGAAGTAGAGCAGTGCAGCGATGGGCGGGCCGTCCTCGGGACGGCCTGCCTGTCGGCTACACGTCGCCCTTGAAGGTGTCGCAGGCGGTCGGGTCGCCGGAGTCGAATCCCGCCCTGAACCACTTGACCCGCTGCTCGCTGCTGCCGTGCGTGAACGAGTCGGGGTTCACCGTGCCTCCGGACTGCTTCTGGATCCGGTCGTCGCCGACCGCCGCAGCGGCGGTGAGCCCTTCGTCGAGGTCGCCGCTCTCGAGCAGATCGCCCTTCGCATACGCGGAGTGCCCCCAGATTCCGGCCAGGCAGTCTGCTTGCAGCTCGACGCGCACCGACAGCTCGTTCCCCGAGTCCGGGTTCTCCTGCTCCTCGCGGGCGACGTCTTCCATGACGCCGAGCAGGTTCTGCACGTGATGACCGATCTCGTGCGCGACGATGTACGCCTGCGCAAAGTCGCCGGGCGCGTTGAGCCGCTGTTGCAGCTGCTCCATGAACGTGAGATCGAGATAGACCTTGTGGTCGCGCGGGCAGTAGAACGGGCCGACCGTCGACGGCGTGTTGCCGCAGGCCGACTGCACACCGTTGTCGTAGAGGACGATCACCGGCTTCTCGTACGTCTTGCCGCTCTCGGTGAAGATCTTCTGCCACGTCGCGTCGACGTCGCCCGCGACGAAGTCGATGAACTTCGCCGGATCGTCGGCCGGGGCCTTGTTCAGGTCGGTCGAGGACGCGCCGGGCGCAGGCGAGAACTGGCCCGTGCCGGGGTCGACGCCGATGCCGCCGCCTCCGCGCGAGGAGAGAAACAGGAAGAGGAGGACGATCAGGATCGTGCCGATGCCGCCGCCGCCCACCTTGCCCATCGGGATCGGCAAGCCGCCGCCGCTGAGGCCGCCACCGCTACCGCGGCGATCCTCGATCCGGCCCGCTCCTCCACGTCCGCGCCATTTCATGACCCGCCTGATTCCCGCTCGGCTGGCTTCTACTCCTCGGAAGTACACTTTCCGCATGGCCCAGGCGCCCGCACTGCCGCGCGGCTTCGAGCTCCCGATGGAGCCGAGGCTGCCGCGAATCGGCTCCGTCGACGCGGTCGCGCTCGAGGAGCGGGCTGCGACGCTCGCGAAGCGCTCGATCAAGAAGGAGTCGAAGCTGCAGGCGTTCGAGCTCGCCGTCCGGATGATGGACCTGACGACGCTCGAGGGCGCCGACACGCCCGGCAAGGTCGCGGCGCTCTGCTCGAAGGCGATGCGCCCCGACCCGGTCGACCCGTCGATTCCCTCGGTCGCAGCGGTCTGCGTCTACCCGAACCTCGTCGCGACGGCTGCGGCGCGTCTGCGCGGCTCGACGGTCAAGGTCGCCTCGGTCGCGACCGCGTTCCCGTCCGGCCAGTCGCCGCTCACGATCAAGCTCGCCGACGTGCGCGAGGCGGTCGAGCTCGGCGCCGACGAGATCGACATGGTGATCGACCGCGGCGCCTTCCTCTCCGGCCGCTACGCGAAGGTCTACGACGAGATCGTCAAGGTGAAGGAGGCCTGCGGCGAGGCGCACCTGAAGGTGATCCTCGAGACAGGCGAGCTCGGCACGTACGACAACGTCCGCCGCGCCTCGCTGCTGGCGATGGCGGCCGGCGGCGACTTCATCAAGACGTCGACCGGGAAGGTGAATCCGGCGGCGACGCTGCCGGTGACGCTCTGCATGCTCGAGGCGATCCGCGACGTGCACGAGGAGACCGGCCGCGTCGTCGGGATGAAGCCGGCCGGTGGGATCCGGACCGCGAAGCAGGCGATCCAGTACCTCGTCGTCCTGCACGAGACGCTCGGGCTCCAGTGGATGACGCCCGACCTCTTCCGCTTCGGCGCCTCCTCGCTCCTGAACGACGTGCTGATGCAGATCCGCAAGCAGAAGACCGGCATGTACCAGTCCCCCGACTACTTCACGTTGGATTGACCCCGTGACCGAGCTCGAGCGCAGACACGCGGCCGTTCCGGCCCTGACCGAGTGGGAGTACGCGCCCGCTCCGGAGGCGCGCGACATCGTCAAGCTCGAGGAGCGCTACGGCCTCTTCATCGGCGGCGAGCTCGTCGACCCGAAGTCGAAGGAGTGGTTCACCTCAAGCTCCCCGGCGACGGAAGAGCAGCTCGCGGAGGTCGCGCAGGCGAACGACGAGGACGTCGACCTCGCCGTCCAGGCGGCCCGCGGCGCTTTCGAGAACGGCTGGTCGGCGCTGCCGCCCTCCGAGCGCGCGAAGTACCTCTTCCGGATCGCGCGGATCATCCAGGAGCGCTCGCGCGAGCTCGCGGTGCTCGAGAGCCTCGACGGCGGCAAGCCGATTCGCGAGAGCCGCGATGTCGACCTGCCGCTCGCGGCCGCGCACTTCTTCTACTACGCCGGCTGGGCCGACAAGCTCGAGTACGCGTTCCCGAACCGCAAGCCGAAGCCGCTCGGCGTCGCCGGCCAGATCATCCCGTGGAACTTCCCGCTGCTGATGCTCGCGTGGAAGATCGCGCCGGCGCTCGCGGCAGGGAACACGGTCGTGCTGAAGCCGGCCGAGACGACGCCTCTGACGGCGCTCCTGTTCGCGGACATCGTCCGCCAGGCCGAGCTGCCACCCGGAGTCGTCAACATCGTCACCGGCGACGGCCGCGCGGGGGCGGCGCTCGTCAAGCACCCCGACGTGAACAAGATCGCGTTCACCGGCTCGACCGGAGTGGGGAAGGCGATCCAGCGTGAGCTCGCGGGCACCGGCACGAAGCTGACGCTCGAGCTCGGCGGCAAGGCTGCGAACATCATCTTCGACGACGCCGCGCTCGACCAGGCGGTCGAGGGGATCGTCAACGGGATCTACTTCAACCAGGGCCACGTCTGCTGCGCCGGCTCCCGCCTGCTCGTGCAGGAGTCGATCTACGAGCAGACGATCTCGAAGCTCAAGCGCCGTCTCGAGACGCTGCGCCTCGGCGATCCGCTCGACAAGAACACCGACATCGGCGCGATCAACTCGAAGATGCAGCTCGAGCGGATCACGGAGCTCGTCCAGTCGGGCAGCGACGAGGGTGCCGAGATCTTCCAGCCGGCCTGCAAGCTGCCGGAGAAGGGCTACTGGTTCGCGCCGACGGTGTTCACGAACGTCGCGCAGAGCTACCGGATCGCGCAGGAGGAGATCTTCGGCCCCGTCCTCAGCGTGCTCACCTTCCGCACGCCTGAGGAGGCGATCGAGAAGGCGAACAACACGGCCTACGGCCTCTCGGCGGGCGTCTGGACGGAGAAGGGCTCGCGCATCCTCTGGATGGCCGAGCGCCTGCGCGCCGGCGTCGTCTGGGCGAACACGTTCAACCGCTTCGACCCCGCGTCGCCGTTCGGCGGCTACAAGGAGTCGGGCTTCGGACGCGAGGGCGGTCGGCACGGGCTCGAGCCGTACCTCACCTTCGAGGGCGAGGGGAAGGACGCGTGAGGCGCTTCCGGCTGCCGCTGCTCCTGCTCGGAGGGGTCGTCGCTCTCCTGCTCGGCGACCGCCGCTTCGGGAGCGCCAAGTGAGCAGGCTTCCCGTCCGGAAGACGTACAAGCTCTTCGTCGGGGGCGGCTTCCCGCGCTCCGAGTCGGGTCGGACGTACGACGCCGAGGGCCAGAACATCGCCCGCGCCTCGCGCAAGGACGCGCGCGACGCGGTCGTCGCGGCGCGCAAGGCGCAGCCGGGCTGGGCGGGCGCGACCGCGTACAACCGCGGCCAGGTGCTCTATCGCCTCGCGGAAATGATGGAGACGCGCACCGGGGACCTCGCCGCGGTCTGCTCAGGCAAGAAGGAGGTCGAGGCCGCGATCGACCGCGTCGTCTGGTACGCCGGCTGGGCAGACAAGCTCGCGCAGGTGATCGGCTCCTCGAACCCGGTCTCGGGGCCGTACTTCAACTTCACCTTCCCGGAGCCGACCGGAGTGGTCGCAATCCTCGCGCCCGACGAGCCCGCGCTCGGCGGCCTCGTCTCGCGGCTCGCGCCGGCGCTCGTCGGCGGGAACGCGGTCGTGGTCGTCGCCTCCGAGACGCATCCCGTCGCCGCGATCGAGCTCGCCGAAGCGATCGCGACGTCGGATCTTCCAGGCGGCGTCGTCAACATCCTCACCGGCTACCGCGAGGAGCTCGCACCGATCCTCGCCGGCCACATGGACGTGAACGCGCTCGACCTCACCGGCGCGAACGGCCAGTCACCCGAGCTCGAGCGGCTGGCCGCCGACAACGTCAAGCGCGTCGTCCACGGCCGCGCCGACGAGCAGAGCCCCTGGGCGATCGCGAGCTTCCTCGAGCTGAAGACCGTCTGGCATCCGATCGGCCAGTAGCTCCCGTGCCCCTCGCATGTAGGGAGTGGGGGGACACAGACGCCTCGGTGCTGGTCTTCCTGCACGGGCTCGGCGTGATCGGGCCGAACGCCACCGAGGTGCCCGCAGAGGCATGGGCCGCACGGGGCTTCCACGTGCTCGCGCCTGACCTGCCGGGCTTTGGTGGTTCTCCCGCCGTGACGAGAGAGGAGTACCTGCCGAGCCGGCTTGCCCAGCGCGTGCTCGACGAGCTGCCTGAACGGTTCTTTCTCGTCGGCTTTTCGTGGGGAGCGACAATCGGTTGCCACCTTGTCGCGCGTGCTCCCGAGCGTGTGCGAGCCCTCGTGCTCGTCGACGCCGGCTACCAGAGTCCGCCCGTCGAGCCGCAGTCCTACGACGAGCTGCTGGAGTCGGCGCGCGAAGAGCTCGAGGGCGGGCGATTTGCGAGCGAGCAGGCGTTTCTCGAGCTGGTCCGCCGGCACTACTCGGAGCGGCTGAGCGACGCCGCCCTGCTTGCCACGGTTCGCGAAGAGGACGGCTACTTCGTCCCGCGGCTGGCGCCTGAGGTGTACGCAGCAGGGTTCCACGGAGTTGCGATCGAGCCGCCGCGTGCCGTGTATGGGGCTCTGCGTGAGTCTGCGGTCCCGATCCTCCTGCTCGTTGCCGGCCAGTCCAAGGGTGCGGAGCATCAGGCCGACGTCGAGGCGTTCCGGCAGGCGCTGCCGGAAGCGGACCTCCGCCACTATCCGGAGTCCGGTCACACCGTGCTGCTGGACGCCGCCGACGAGGCGATCCCGACCGTCGCCGACTGGCTGGCCGAGCACCGGAGGTAGAGCCGTGGCGTCCGAGGCGGTGCTGAGGGTCGCGACACGCGCCGATGCGCAGGCGCTCGATGCGCTGATGAAGTCCTCGGGCGCGGTGCTCTTCCGGCGCTTCTACGACGAGCGGCAGTCGGAGAGCGCCGTTCGCTACGTGTCCCAGATCGATCCGATGCTGCTCGACGACGGCACCTACTTCGTCCTGGAGGCGGGGGGCGACCCCGTCGGCTGTGGAGGCTGGAGCCGGCGCGACAAGCTGTACACCGGCAGCGGCGACTCCGACGACGACGCGCGCCTGCTCGACCCCGCAACCGAGCCCGCGCGGGTCCGGGCGATGTTCGTCCGCGCAGACTGGACGCGCCGCGGCCTGGGGAGGCGGATCCTCGAGGAGTGCGAGGCTGCGGCGAAGCGCGAGGGCTTCAAGCGGCTCTCGCTCGTTGCGACCCTGCCAGGGGTGCCGCTCTACCTGGCATACGGCTTCGACGCGCTGGAAGACGTCGACGTGACGATGCCGGACGGGGTCACCATCCCGTGCGTGGCGATGGACAAGCCGATCGGCCAGTAGGTCACCCGAATCATGGGTGTCAGACGCGAGTCAGACACTCGTGACCCGAGTTACCGGTGCCTGGCACGTGTCAGACACGCGTGACTCGGGTTACCCGCGCGCGGCGTAGATCGCCTGGTGCAGCTTGCCGTTCCGCGGCGGTGAGGCGAGTGCGTAGACCACGAGTGGCCGGCCGCGCGACCAGCTGACGCCGATGTAGTCGGCGAGCATCCGGCCGAGCGTCGTGTCCGGCATCCACTCGAGCGGCATCCGGCGCGGGTTGAGACGCCGCGGCGCGCTCCAGCGTGCGCCGTCGGCGGAGGTGACGAGCTCGGCGTCGATCCCGTTCGGCCGGATCACGTAGTAGACGATCGCGATCCGGCCGGTGCCGGGCTCGACTCCGAGTGTCGGCATGACCGCGTCGCGGCCCGACGTCACCCGCGCCGGCGGCGACCAGGTCGTGCCGTCGCTCGAACGCGAGAGCACGACGTCGTTCGCGCGACAACCCGCGTTGAAGCGGCAGTCCTGCCAGACGACGACGACGCGCCCTTCGGCGTCGAGGTCGGCCGCGATCAGAGGTGGCGCGCGCAGAGGCCGGGCATCCTTCGCGCGCAGGTCGGAGATCGTGACCGGGCTCCCGAGCGTCGCGCCGCCGTCGGTGGAGGTGACCGCGACCATGCCGGTGCGAGCCGACCAGAACGCGAGCACGAGCCTGCCGTCCGGCTGCACGACCGGAATCACGCCGGTGACGGTGATGCGCTGAGTCACCGCCGGCGACCAGGTCCGGCCGCCGTCGTCGGAGTGCTGCAGCGCGACGTCGTCCTCGCGCTCGCCGACCAGCGTGTACGCCAGATAGCAGCGGCCGCGGAACGGGCTCGCGGCGCCGTTGTCGCAGGTCAGCCAGTTCTTGTCGTAGGCGAGGGTCGAGGTGCGCGACAGCGCCGCATCGGTCGGGCCGCTCCACGCGAGCCCGTCGATCGAGCGGTGGATCGTCAGCCGCGTCGCATCGGCGGCGATCGCGAGCGTGTTCGCCAACCAGACGCCGTGCATCGCGTCGTAGGCGACGACGGGATCGCTCGCCCGAGCGGACGGCCCTCGCGGCGTCGTGTTCGTTGTCAGTCCCGGCAACGTGCCCTCGCGCCAGGTGCGGCCGCCGTCCTTCGACGTCGAGAAGCCGATGCTCGCGGCGCCGCCGGTGCGGTTGCGCCCGACCTGGAAGACGGCGACCGTCGTCTGGCCGACGGTCAGCGAGTCCGGCTCGACCTCCGACTCGTGCTGGCTCTCGGGATTGACGTGCCGGTCGCGATGGATCCGGCGGCTGACGATCTCGCAGTCGCTCTCGACCCGGTCGCGTGCGTCGGCGACGACGACGTCCTGTCCGGCGCCGCACGAGATCCGGTCGATGCCGCCGTCGTACTCCGCAGCGATTCGGTCGTTGCCGCCTCGTCCCAGGATCCGGTCGGAGCTTTCCGTTCCGACGAGGAAGTCCGCTCGCTGCGTGCCGAGCACCGTCGCCCGCACGGCGCCTTCCGCCACGGCCGGGAGCGCCACCACCAGGACAGCGATGGCGAGCCGCGGCAGCACGATGCCACGGTAGCCAATGCAGGCCACTGAGGTACCATTGCGCCGCGTGACCGGCCCGAGACGTCTGAGCCAGGCCATATCCGAGGGCGACGGCATCTCGCTGATCGTGGCCGTGGATGGCCCCGAAGCCGCGCAGCGTGCCGAGGCGGACGGCGCCGAGGCGCTTCTCGCCGACGGCAATCTCGATGCGATCCGCGCGGCGAGCGCGCTGCCGATCCTGACATCGGGCGACTCGGCCGCGGACGCAAGAGTCGTCCGGCCCACGGACGAGTTCGAGCTCGGCGCGGGCATCGAGCTCGTCGTCCGAGTCGAGGACGAGGACGAGCTCGAGTCGGCTCTCGAACGGCTCGACCCCGAGCTCGTCGTTCTCTCCGGGCGCGATGAGGACGAGCCGCTTCAGCACGTGCTCGACCTTCTCTCCGACCTGCCGGCGGGCAAGCTCGCGATCGCCGACCTCGTCGACGTCACGCAGGTGGAGATCGACGAGCTGGAACGTGCCGGTGTCGACGCGGTCCTGGTGCGGCAGCCGCAGTAGTGCTCCGATGAACCGCGACCAGCAGAGCTCGATCGTTGTCGCCGTCGCGGTGTTCATCGCGGGCGGCGCGCTGCTCGGGCTCGAGATCGCGTCGAGCCGCGTCCTCGCGCCGCACTTCGGCAACTCGCTGTACGTCTGGGGAGCGCTGATCGGCGTCGTGCTCGCAGGACTCTCGACCGGCTACTGGCTCGGTGGCGCGATCGCCGACCGCTGGCCGCAGCCGCGCCTGCTCGTCGGCCTGCTCGGGGTGGGAGCCCTGCTCGTGCTCGGGATTCCGTTCATCGACGGCTGGATGCTCGACCGTGTCGTCGACTGGGATCCGGGGCCGCGTCTGAACCCGCTCGTCGCCACGATCCTTCTCTTCGGAGTCCCGAGCGTCGTCCTCGGCACCGTCTCGCCGGTGGCCGTTCGCCTGAAGGCGCGCTCGCTCGAGCACCTGGGCAGAACCGCCGGGCGGCTCTTCGCCGTCTCGACGGCGGGCTCGATCGCGGGGACGTTCCTCACCTCGTTCTGGCTGATCCCGGAGCTCGGAACCGACCAGGTGCTCGCCTCGGCCGCCGTCGCGCTGATGCTTGCCGCGGCCGCGGTGGCGCTGGTCGAGCGGCTGGCAATCGCGCTGGCGCTCACGCTTGCGCTCGCGGGCGCGAGCATCGGCGCCGTCGTCTCGCTCGCCCCTGAATCGGGCGGGACCGTCTCGGCGTCGCAGCTGCGCAACTGGTCGCCGGTGTACCGCCAGCGGGGGACGGAGGAGCGGTTCGGCGACATCGAGGATGCGCAGTCCGGCTACGAGATCCTCCACACCAAGGACTCCCAGTACCACCGGATCGCCGTCGTCGAGGACGACACCACGCGCTATCTCCGCTTCGACAGCTCGTTCCAGAGCGGCATGTACCTGGACGATCCGTTCAAGACGCGCTTCGAGTACTCCGACTATCTGCAGCTCCCCGTCGCGTACCGGTCGCAGACGAGGCGGGTGCTGTACATCGGTCTCGGCGGCGCCTCGGCGCCGAAGCGCTCGTGGCGCGACTTCCCGGGCATGCGCGTCGACACGGTCGAGCTCGACCCGGAGGTGGTGAAGGTCGCGTACGAGTTCTTCGACCTGCCGCGCGACCCGAGGCTGACCGTGGCCGTCGAGGACGGCCGCCGCTTCCTCGCCACGAACGACGGGCCCTGGGACGTCATCATCGTCGACGCTTTCTACTCCGACTCGATTCCGTTTCACCTGGCGACGCGCGAGTTTCTCGAGCTCGCGCGATCGCGACTTGCCCCCGGCGGCCTGATCGCGACGAACATCATCGGGGCGGTCAAGGGCGCCGACTCGCGCCTCTTCCGCTCGATGCTGCGCACGTACCGCGCCGTCTTTCCGGCGGTGAACATCCATCCGGTGGTCGACGCGGGCGGGGAGGACCTGACCTCGATCCGCAACATCATCCTCGTCGCCGGAGAGGGCGCCACGCCGTCGAAGGAGTTCCTGCTCGAACGCTGGCGCGACGTTCGCCGCCGATCGCCGGGCGCGCCCGACCTCACGAAGGCGATCCGCGGCCGCGTCGATGCGCCGATCTCGACGGCGGACGTGCCGGTGCTCACGGACGACTACGCGCCCACCGACGCGTTGCTGCTGCTCTTCGACTAGCTGATCTGCCCACACAGTTGTGAACGGCTGAGGAGACATCCGGCCCTCCTCTGAGGCTGTGCGGGTCCGCCAAGACCTGCGTCCCCGAAGGAGGGCCTGATGGATCTGCACGCTAACGCGAAGCTCGGACTGGCTGGCCGGCGCCAGTTGGTGTTGGCGATCGAGGGAGGTTTGTCGCTGAGAGCGGCCGCTGCTGCTTTCAGCGTTTCGCCGGCGACGGCGCACCGCTGGTGGCATCGCTGGTTGGAGAGCGGCCGGCTGGTCGCGGCGCTGGCAGATCGATCGTCGCGGCCGCTGCGCCAGCCTCGCCGGCTTAGCGCGGCCGAGGAGGAGCCGATCCTGCGCGCCCGCCGCGAGACCAACCTCGGCCCGGGCCGGCTGGCCGGGATCGTGCGCCGGGCACGCTCGACGATCTGGAAGGTGCTCTGGCGGCACGGGCTCTCACGCCGGCCGCGCGGGCAGCGGCAGAGCTACCGCCGCTATGAGTGGTCGCGGCCAGGAGCGCTGCTGCACATGGACGTCAAGAAGCTCGCCCGCTTCAGCGTCCCCGGCCACCGCGTGACCGGCAACCCACCGGCTAGAACGCGTGGCCTCCTGCGGGCGCGGCTCCTTGCCCGCCGACGACGCTGCGGACGAACGCGGCAACGGCGCCGGGGTCGAACGGCTTCGTGAAGAAGCCGGCTGCGCCCATCTCGAACACACGCCGGGTGACGCGTGGTCCCGTCTCACCGGTGAGGACGACCAGCGGGAGCTCGCGGGTCCGTTCGTTCGCTCGCAGCGCCGCTGCGACGCCGAAGCCGTCGAGGACGGGTATCGAGAGGTCGAGCAGCACGACTGCCGGCTCCGCGGTGAACGCGAGGTCGAGCGCGTCCTGACCGTTCGCAGCCTCGAGCACCTCGTACCCATCGAGGGTGAGCCAGGTCGTGCAGATGAGGCGGATCGCGGGATCGTCGTCGACGACGAGGATGCGTGGTGGTCCGGAGGCGGCCGGCACGCCGCGTACAGCCTGGTGCTCTTCCATGGGGCGGCCCTTCACTAGAGCTGTCGCCGGCCGCGTGAACAGCAGACGCTCCGACCCATTGGCTGAGGGCGGCACCGCGAGGACGGACGCTGGGGCCTCGCTCGAAAGCTACCGCGGCCGGTTCGCTGAGGCCGCGCGACCGAATTCTAGCTCGACTGTTCCCGATTCGCTAGCCCGAAAACGCCTGCGCGACCGCGTACCACTCGGGTGGAACCCGCTTCAGCTCCTTGGTCGCCTCCTCGAGCGAGACGTCGACGATCTCGTCGCCCCGAAGCGCAGCCATCCGGCCGAACCGGCCCTCTTCGACGAGGTCGGCGGCCTTCAGCCCGTAGCGCGTTGCGAGGATCCGGTCGCGGGGAGTCGGCGTGCCGCCGCGCTGGACGTGGCCGAGCACGGTCACCCGCGTCTCGAAGCCCGTGCGGTCCTCGATCTCGCGCGCGAGCGCGTCGCCGACGCCGCCCAGAGCGACGTGACCGAACTGATCGGTGGCGCGAGCCTCACCCGCGATGAGGGTCTTGTCGCCGGAGGCATACGTGAGCTCGTAGCCCTCGCTGACGACGACGATCGAGAAGTCCTTGCCGGTCTCGTGCCGCTTCTGCAGCAGTCCGCACGCCTCCTCGACCGTGATCGGCTGCTCGGGGATCAGGATCACGTCGGCACCGCCGGCGATCCCGGAGTGGAGCGCGATCCAGCCGACGTGCCGGCCCATCACCTCGACGACCATGACGCGGTTGTGCGACTCGGCTGTCGTGTGCAGGCGGTCGATCGCCTCGGTCGCGATCGTCACGGCGGTGTCGAACCCGAACGTGTAGTCGGTGCCGTTGAGGTCGTTGTCGATCGTCTTCGGCACGCCGACGACGGGGAAGTCGTGCTCCTGGTGGAGCCGCGCCGCGACGCCGAGCGTGTCCTCGCCGCCGATCGCGACGAGGGCTCCGAGTCCTTCGGCCTCGAAGGTCGCGAGCACCTGCTCGACGCCGCCCTCGACCTTGTACGGGTTCGTTCGCGTCGTGCCGAGAATCGTCCCGCCACGCGGCAGGATCCCGGACACCTCGCGATGGCCGAGCGGCTCGATGATCCCGTCCACGAGCCCGCGCCATCCTTCGCGCACTCCTGCGACGTCCCAGCCGCGGTCGAGCGCCCGCCGCGTCACCGCGCGGATGACCGCATTCAGTCCGGGGCAGTCGCCGCCGCCCGTGAGAATCCCGACCCGCGCCATTGGGCCAGTCTAGGGAAGCACGTCGCTCACGCGTGCCTCTCCGCTTCGCGCTGCTGCTCCGGCGCGGCGGCGAGCTCGATGCGGCGGGACCAGAGCACTGCGACGAGCACCACGAGTACGGCGGACAGGGCGGTCGAGACCAGCAACGCGTTCAGGGACGGGCCCAGCTCCGGTCGGTAGAGCACCGACGGCGGCAGCAGCTTCACGGTCGGGATCGTCACGATGCTCAGCAGGAACTGGATCACGGCGGCGCCGATGCTGATGGGAGCGAGCTCCTTCTCCCGCCTGCCCCAGCGCACGACGAGCTGAAAGACATCGATCTCCGGATAGGCGACTCCAAGTCGAGCCAGGACGGCCGAGATCGCGAGGATCGACAAGGCGACGAAGAGCGCGAGCGGCACGAGGCCGGCCGTCACGGCAGCGACACCCTCCTGCCAACCTGCGAGCGCCAGGCAGACGACTCCCGCGGCGAAGCGCGCGAGGCCGCCCCAGTGCGGCAGCAGCAGGGCCGACGCCGCCAGCTTCACGTCGGTGCGGCCGGGGGTCTGCAGCTGCGCGACGGGAAGCCGCCAGATGTTAGGCGAGACGACGTTCGCCAGTCCCGAGCCAGCCTCGATCAATCCGAAGACGCCGATGAACTCCCAGCGCGACCAGGGAGCCAGCCCGCCGAGCGCCGTCACGGTGAAGATGATTCCGATCAGGTTGACGAACGAGAGCAGGAAGACGAGGGCGAGGCCTCGAAACGGCCGTCCCGACGAAACCTCGGCTCGTTCGCGCCTGTTTTTCGAAGCGGGCATGCTCCGCCGATCATGTCCCGATTCGGCGCGGCTCATGTTTGCATGCAGGCGATTCATGGGTACCGTTGCGGTGAGCGTCCCAGCCCCCGACGCGTCCACCCGTCCAGTCGCGCGGGACGGCACCGTCGGCAGGCCCCGAACAGGGCTGGGAGAGACCCCCATGACGCGCACGCACAAGCTGGTCAACCTGGCGGGCATCGCGCTGCCGTTCGTGGGACTGGTGATCGCGGTCATCGTCCTCTGGGAGCGGATGGTCGGGCCGACCGAGCTCGCGATCCTCGCGGTCGGCTACCTGCTCACAGGCGCCGGAATCACCGTCGGCTATCACCGCCTCTTCACGCACCGGTCCTTCGAGACCACGCGCGGGATGCGCTACGCCTTCGCCGTGCTCGGGGAGATGGCCGTCGAGGGTGACGTGCTCGCCTGGGTCTCGGACCACCGGAAGCATCACCAGTTCTCAGACCAGGAGGGTGACCCGCACAGCCCGCACGTCGGCTACGGCGACGGCGTCATCGGGGCGCTGCGCGGGCTTTGGCACGCGCACACCGGCTGGCTGTTCTCGGCCGCCGGTCGCGCCGAGCAGTCGCGCTACGCGAAGGATCTGCTGCGCGACCGCGGTCTCCGCGTGATCGCGAAGCTCTTCCTGCCGCTCGTGCTCTTCTCGCTCTTCGCTCCGGCCGTCGTCGGCTGGCTCCTGATCGGCGGCTGGTACGGCTTCTTCGCAGGGCTCTTCTGGGGCGGTGCCGTCCGGATCTTCCTGCTCCACCACGTCACGTTCTCGATCAACTCGATCTGTCACTTCTGGGGCCACCGCCGCTTCGCCTCTCGAGACGAGTCGCGCAACGTGTGGTGGCTCTCGTGGCTCTCCTTCGGAGAGTCGTGGCACAACAACCACCACGCGTTCCCCACCTCGGCGTTCCACGGCCTGCGCCGCACCGAGATCGACCCCGGCGGCTGGCTGATCTGGCTGCTCGAGCGAGCCGGCCTCGCCTGGAACGTGGTTCGCATCCCGCCCGACAAGCAGGCACGCAAGCTCGCCGTGCACTGACCGACGCGCGCTCAACTTCTCGTTCGCCGGGTCGATCACCTCGGCGTGACCGCGTCGCGACCCCCTGCCTCGCCCTCCAAGCTGTTCGCTCGGATCGCCGTGGGCGGCATGTCGCTTGCCGTCCTCTCCCTCGGCGCGCTGGCTGTGTGGGCGGCAATCGTGACTCAGAACGGGGCCGACGGGCTCTCCCGGGCCGGCGTTCAGACGACGGGCCACCTGCGAGCCGTCCAGGCGCTGAGCATGATCGACACCAGCACCGACGAGCTCGAAGAGAAGATCGACCCGATTCATCTCGCGAAGCTCCGCCGTTCGCAGCGAGTGCTCGACGACGCGCTCGACCGGATGGAGAGTGGCGGTGTCGCCGAGGCGAGCCGGATCGCCGCCGAAGGCAAGCCCATCGTCCGCCGGATGAAGCCCGCGATCGACTTGTTCCTCGCCCGGCCACCTGGATACGACAGTGACGGCAGCGCCGGAGCGGAAGAGGCGATGGAGAACATCATGGGCGAGCTCCAGGTGCTCCTGAACGACCTCGACCCCGACCCTTCCCAGCTGCTCGCGAAGCAGCTCGCGTCGGTGACCGCGACCGAGCGCACGGTTCGCGCGACCGCGTTCGTGCTCATCCCGCTCGGGTTGGCCGGCGTGGCGGCATGTGCATGGCTGCTGAGCGTCTACCGGCGTCGTGCAGAGGCCACGATGCGGAGCGCGCTCGTCGCGACCGCGCAGGAGGCGCGTACCGACGAGCTGACGGGACTACCGAACCGGCGCGCCCTGCTCGAGGAGCTCGACAGTCGGACCAGCCGGAACGAGAGGTTCACGTTGACGCTCGCCGACCTCAACGGCTTCAAGCGCTACAACGACACCTTCGGCCATCCCGCCGGCGATGCGCTGCTGAGACGACTCGGCCGCAAGCTCGCCGCGGCGTGCGAGGGTCGCGGGATCGCGGCCCGCCTCGGCGGCGACGAGTTCTGCGTCCTGCTCTTCGGCGACGTGCCCGCGGACGAGGCAAATGCATTGCTGAGCGAAGCCCTCCGTGACGAGGGCGAAGGCTTCCTGATCACATCCGCATCGGGCGTGGTCGCGGTCCCCGGCGAGGCCCACGAATCCAGCGCGGCGCTGCGCCTGGCCGACTCCAGGATGTACGCGGCCAAGGTCAGCGCGCACCCGACCCCCGAAGCGGGCACCTCCGCAGCGTTGAAACGCATGCTCGAGGAACGCCACCCGGGCCTCGGCAGCCACCTCGAAAGGGTCGCGAGCCTGGCAGTGGCCTGCGCCGAGTCGCTCGGCCTCTCCGCCGACGAGGTCGAGTTGGTGCAGCGCGCCGCCGGCCTGCACGACATCGGCAAGGTCGGCATCCCCTCCGAGATCCTCACCAAACAGGGGCCGCTCGGCGACGAGGAGCTTGCATTCATGCACCGGCACAGCGTCATCGGCGAGCGCATCCTCGCCGGAGTCCCCTCGCTGGAGCGAGCGGCCGAGGTGGTGCGCTCCTCCCACGAGCGTTGGGACGGTAAGGGGTACCCCGATCGTCTGGCCGGAGAAGCGATTCCCATGGCCGCTCGCATCGTCTTCGTCGCCGACGCGTTCTGTGCGATGACCGCGGAGAGGCCTTATGCCTCGGCACGATCGACCGAGAGCGCGCGCAAGGAGTTGCGCGCTTGTGCCGGAGCGCAGTTCGACCCGGCCGTGGTCACAGCTTTCCTCGCGGTGCTCGACAGCCGTGCGCTCGCGCAGACGCTCGACCGCAAGCTCTGGCCGCCGGTAATCCGGCCGGCCACGACTACCGCCTAACGGCCCCTCGCCGCGCGAAAGCCCTCGAACGCCGCATAAGGCGGCGCTCCCTTCGTGCCCGGCCCGAGCGCGACGAGGCCATAGGCAGCTCCCGTGGCGAGCCTCCCGTTCACGACCGAGCCGAGACGCCGCCAGCCGGCGCCGCTCACGTTCCACCAGCCCGTGTAGCGCGAGCCCGACCTGGTGAGGCGCAGCCGATAGCTGTCGCTCCGCGGTCGCGGCGTCAGTGTCGAGGGCAAGCTCCGCGCGACGGCGTTCCCGGCCCCGCTGACCAGCCGGACCCGGACGTGGCCGCCGGCCGCCGCAGCGACGAGCTTGACGTAGTCGCCGTCGTCGCGGTAGGCGATCAGGCCCGCCTGCTGCGAGCCCGAGCGAAGCGGGACGCGCACGGTCGTCTCGATCGTCCAGGCGCCCGCCGGCGCGCGCTGGAGCACGAGGTTGGCCGGATCGGTGTCGCCGGTGAGCTCGAGGTGCAACGACCCAGCGCTCACGTCGAGGGCGCCGCCGTCGTAGCGCACGACCCGGTTCCACCGGCAGCCGTCGAGGCGTGAGCCCGAGAAGGCGTCACTCGGGGCACGTCGTGACACGGCGCCCGCGCAGCGCGGCCGCTCGGCGCCCCACTCCTTGACCTGGACGCTGCGGAACGAGACGCGATCGGCGTCGCTGTGGTTCTGGAGGCCGACGAAGCCGCGGCCGAGGCTCTGGCGCGCGGCGCTCGTCGAGACGAAGCGGTTGACGACGACGCCGTTCAGGCGCACGACGATCCGCGGCGCGTCGACGGTGATCTCGTAGGTGTTCCACTCGCCCGCCGGCCGGAGCGCGCGGTCACGCGGTGCGCGGTCGGCGGCCCGGAATCCGTAGATGGCGCCCGTCGACGAAGCCGGGTCGGTCGGATCGATCTGGATCTCGTAGCCCTGGTTGACGGCGACGAAGGGGTCCTCGCCGACCGCGGGGAAGCCGACGAAGACGCCCGAGTTCGCGTCGCCGGGGATCATCCAGTCCACCTTGAGCGTCATGGGCGAGTCGAACGGCTCGTCGTCGTACCAGAGCAGGCCGAGCCCGCCGGCGGTCCTCAGCGTGCAGTCGCCTTGCAGCTCGAAGCGACCGGGACCGGCGTGCGCCCACCGCGCGAGGCTGGCGCGCGTCCCGTCGAAGAGCAGCCGGTAGCCGGGGTCGGGAGCCACTCGCGGCCCGCCTTCGCAGGGCGCCGCGCCGGCCGGCGCCTGCGGCGCCGCAGCGCCGGCGCAGGCGGCGAGCACGAGCGCCAGGCAGAGCGGATGGGCGGGAACGCGAACCCTCATAACTCGTTGGATGCCGAAGGTGGGAATCGAACCCACACTCCCCGAAGGGAACCGGATTTTGAGTCCGGCGCGTCTGCCAATTCCGCCACTTCGGCCTGCGAAAGAGTGTAGTGCGGTCGCACAAAGTTGAAATGTGGCGCGGTTTACCGGGATACTGCCGCCATTCGCCCGACGAGGGGTGCTGCAGTTGCACGTGCAGATCTCGTCGGCAGGCCATAAGGGTGACGGAGGAGGAAAGCAGTTGAATTCCAGTAGACGTGGTTGGTTGAGCGTTCTGGCCCTGTTCGTCGCAGTGCTCGCGCTCGTAGCGGCGGGTTGCGGCGGCGACGACGATGAAGCGGGCGGGGACGGTGCGACCACCGAGGCAACGGGTGGGACGGGCGGCGTCGAGGCGCTGCCGTCGAGCTCGTGCACGGCGGTCGAGTACGAAGGCGAAGGTGAGCCTGACGTGCTGGTCGCGTCGGACTTCCCGCTCCAGGGCTCGTCTCGTACGCAGACGATCCAGATCGTGGAGGCAATCCGTTACCTCCTCGAGCAGCAGAACTTCAAGGCGGGTGACCACAACGTCGCCTACCAGTCGTGTGACGACGCAACCGCTCAGGCGGGCAAGTGGGACTCGGGCAAGTGCTCGACGAACGCGCAGGCCTATGCCGGCAACGAGAAGGTCGTCGGCGTCATCGGCACGTTCAACTCGGGCTGCGCCGCGATCGAGATCCCGGTGCTGAACCAGGCTCCGGGTGGCGGAGTCGCGATGATCTCGCCGGCGAACACGTACGTCTGCCTCACCGAGGGCGGCCCTGGTTGCGACGCGACCGAGCCGGACAAGTACTACCCCTCGGGCAGCCGGAACTACGCCCGCGTCGTCGCGCATGACGCGTACCAGGGCGCGGCCGTGGCCGAGTTCGCTCAGGAGCAGGGCGTCACGAACGTGTACATCCTGAACGACAAGGAGGCCTACGGCCTCGGCGTCGCGACGAACTTCCGCAATGCCGCGGAAGCTGTCGGGATCAAGGTCGCCGGCTTCGAGGCCTGGGATCCGAAGGCGTCGAGCTACGAGGCACTGTTCCGGAAGATCGGCGGCAGCGGGGCTGACGCAGTCTTCCTCGGTGGCCTGATCGACGAGAACGGCGCGCAGGTGATCAAGGACAAGGTCGCCGTGCTCGGCCCGAACGACGGCGACGTCAAGCTGTTCGCACCGGACGGCTTCACGACGCAGCAGACGATCGACGAGGCCCCTGAGGCCGCAGCCGGCATGTTCATGAGCGTCGCCGGTGTGCCGATCGACGAGTTCGAGGGCGAGGGCGCCGAGTTCGCCGAGGCGTTCAAGCCACGGCTCGGCGGCAAGGAGATCGACCCGTACGCGATCTACGGCGCGCAGGCGGCGCAGGTCTTGTTCGACGCGATCGCTGCGTCGGACGGCTCGCGGGCCGACGTGATCGCGAAGATGTTCGAGGCGCAGGTCACCGACAGCTACCTCGGCACCTTCGGAATCAACGAGACAGGCGATCCGAGCGGCGCCGAAGGCGCAGTCGTGGGCTTCACGATCTACAAGGCCACGACCAAGCTCGAGACCGTGAAGACGATCTCTCCGAAGCCGGAGAACGTCGACGCTGCACGCGGCTGATTCGTTGCGCAAGAGGAGCATCCGCGGAAGCGGATGCTCCTCGCGCGTAAATCCCTAAAGGGCCGCTACGCGGCCGTAGCTGGTCAGTCGAGCGTTTGAGACGGACGCGAAAGCCGGGAGAGGCTATGACCTCTCCCGGCTTTCGTTTAGGTTCTTCACCTGATGAATACGGCGGCACTGATGGGGGCGCTCGATCGACTCCGTAGGTCGGGTGCGACGGCGCTCTTCGGGTACGCGCTGCTCGCGCTCGTCGGCGTCTGGCTGATCGGGAACTTCGCCAAGGATCCGACGGAGTTCATCCAGGTCGGGCTGATCGGGCTGACGAACGGGCTCATCTTCGGCCTCGTCGCGCTCGGCTACACGCTCGTCTACGGGATCCTGCAGCTGATCAACTTCGCCCACGGCGACTTGTTCGCGCTCTCCGGGCTCGTCGCGAGCACGGTGATCGTGTCGGTGCTCGGGCTCGAGCGGGACGCCAGCGTGCTCGCGATCATCGGCGGGATGCTGCTGACCCTGGTCGTGATCATGGCGGCATTCGCCTTCATCAACGTGTCGATCGAGTTCGTCGCCTACCGGCGCCTGCGTGCGTCGCCGCGGCTCACCGTGCTGATCACGGCCGTCGGGATGTCCTTCATCGTCCAGAACGTCTCGCTCGCGATCTACGACGTCAACTACCGCTCGGTGCCGAGCTTCATCCCACGCTCGCAGGCGTTCGAGATCGCCGGGATCAGCTATTCCTGGAACAAGCTCGCGGTCGTCATGATCACGCTGCCGGTGCTCGCCCTGCTCAGCTGGTTCGTCACCTCGACGAGGCAGGGGAAGGCGATGCGAGCCGTCGCGCAGGACACGGAAGCGTCGGCGATGATGGGGATCGACGTGAACCGGACGATCTCCGTCACGTTCGGCATCGCCGGTGCACTGGCCGGCGCCGCCGCGATCGTCTACCTGCTCCAGTTCAACATGCGTTTCGACACGGGGTTCGAGCTCGGGCTGATCGCGTTCACCGCGGCCGTCCTCGGGGGAATCGGCAACCTCAGCGGCGCGGTGCTCGGCGCGCTCGTGATCGGCTTCATCCAGGCGTTCAACGAGGGTCTCACGTGGTACACGCCCGGGAGCGACTGGACCCGCTCGATCGTATTCGGGATCCTGATCGCGATCCTCGTCTTCCGCCCAGAGGGCCTGCTGGGTGAGCGCACGCCGGAGGGTGCCTGATGGCCGACCGTCTGCGCAACGCGGACCTGGACCGGGAATTCAGGCGGTTCGGCCTCCCGATCATCGGCATCGTGCTGATCTTCTTCTATCCGAAGTACGTCGAGAGCCTCCAGGACATTCCGGCGATCGGCGACTTCGTGCCGGCGCTGGGCTCGATGGTGATCATGATCGTCTTCACGATGATGGCCGTCGGCCTGAACATCGTCGTCGGCTACGCCGGACTGCTCGACCTCGGGTACGTCGCGTTCTACGCGGCCGGTGCTTACATGGCGGCCTGGTTGGCCTCGCAGCAGTTCGACCAGTGGACGTTCCATTTCGGCTCGGTCGGGATCGCCAAGACCGTGCCCGGCATCCACCTCTCGATCTGGTTGGTGATCCTGCTGGCGGGGATCTTCACGATGGCGGTCGGGATCCTGATCGGCCTGCCGACCCTGCGGCTGCGCGGCGACTATCTCGCGATCGTCACGCTCGGCTTCGGCGAGATCGTCCCGCAGGCCGTGCGCAACGGCGACAACGTGTTCGGCTTCGACCTCACGCACGGCACGTTCGGGATCAGCCCGATCGACTCGCCCGGCTTCGGCAGCATCGGTGAATCACTCGGCCTGCCGCTCAGCTACCAGCAGTCGTTCGACCGCCAGCAGTGGTTCTACTGGACCGCGGTGGCGCTGCTTCTGATCACGGTCTTCTGCTCGGTGCGGCTGCGCGACTCACGCCTGGGCCGCGCCTGGATCGCGATCCGCGAGGACGAGACCGCGGCGGCGGCGATGGGCGTGCCGCTGATGCGGACGAAGACCTGGTCGTACGCGCTCGGCGCGTTCTTCGGCGGCGTTGCCGGCGCCTTCTATGCGAGCTTCAAGAGCGGCGCGTTCCCGGCGGACTTCTACTTCAACATCTCGGTCTTCCTGCTCTGCATGGTCATCCTCGGCGGGATGGGGAGCGTGTGGGGTGCGCTCCTCGGCGGGATGGTCCTCGGGTACCTGAACGTCGAAGGCCTGGCGACGATCGGCTCGAAGTTCAACGAAGCCGGGGTCCATTTCGACCCGACCAAGTACCAGTTCGGGATCTACGGGCTGATCATCGTCCTGATGATGCTGTTCAGACCCACCGGCCTGATCACCGAGCGGCGTCACAAGCAGGAGCTCGAGGAGGGGACGGCGGACACGCCGTTCTATGACGTCACGCACGAAGCCTCCGACACGGACCGCGAGCCGAAGAATGACTGAGCAGCATGACTGACATCCTCCACGCGGTCGATGTGCGCAAAGAGTTCGGCGGGCTGATCGCGGTCAACGACGTCGACTTCACGATCCCGACCGGCTCGATCGTCAGCCTCATCGGCCCGAACGGCGCCGGCAAGACGACGTTCTTCAACATGCTCACCGGCGTCTACAAGCCGACCGCGGGCCGGATCGAGTTCGCCGGCCGCGACGTCACCGGCAAGCCGCCGCACGCGATCACCGAGCTCGGGATCGGCCGCACGTTCCAGAACATCCGCCTCTTCCAGCACATGACCGCGCTCGAGAACGTCCTCGTCGGCATGCACTGCCGGCTGAAGGGCGGCATCATCCGTTCGATCATCCGCACGCCCGGGATCCGCCGCGAGGAGGCCCAGGCCCGGAAGCGGGCACGCGAGCTGCTCGCCTTCTCCAGCCTCCGCGGCCGCGACGACCAGCTGGCGCGGAACCTCCCCTACGGCGACCAGCGCCGGCTCGAGGTGGCGCGCGCCCTGGCGACCGAGCCACAGCTCGTCCTCCTCGACGAGCCGACCGCCGGGATGAACCCACAGGAGACCGCAGACTTCACCGCGTTCGTCTCGCGGCTGAAGAACGAGGAGGGGCTGACGATCCTGATGATCGAGCACGACATGAAGGTCGTGATGGGCATCTCCGACCGGGTCACGGTGCTCGACTACGGCGAGAAGATCGCGGAGGGCACGCCTCAGGCCGTGCAGAAGGACGACCGTGTGATCGAGGCGTACCTCGGCAAGGGGGCGACGCACGCATGAACGCCAAGGCCCCGGACAAGGTCGGCCCGATCCTCGAGCTCGAGGACGTCCACACCTACTACGGCGCCATCCACGCGCTGAAGGGGATCTCTCTGACCGTGAACGAAGGAGAGGTGGTGACGCTGATCGGCGCCAACGGCGCGGGCAAGTCGACGACGCTCCGCTCGATCAACGGGCTCAACCATCCGCGGCAGGGCAGGATCACGTTCCGCGGCCGCGACATCACGAACGCCGCGCCGCACGGGATCGTCAAGGACGGGATCGCGCAGTCGCCGGAGGGACGTCGCCTCTTCCCGCGCATGTCCGTGCTCGAGAACCTCCAGATGGGCGCCTTCCAGCGGACCGACAAGGCGAACTTCCAGGAGGACCTCGACCGCGTCTACCACCTCTTCCCTCGTCTCTCCGAGCGGAAGCAGCAGAAGGCAGGGACGATGTCGGGCGGCGAGCAGCAGATGGTGGCGATGGGTCGCGCGCTGATGGCGCGGCCGAAGCTGCTTCTGCTGGACGAGCCCTCGATGGGGCTCGCGCCGATCTTCGTCGAGAAGATCTTCGAGATCATCGCCGAGATCAACTCGCAGGGAACGCCGATTCTGCTCGTCGAGCAGAACGCGCTGATGGCCCTCGATGCCGCCAACCGCGGCTACGTGATGGAGACGGGGAAGATCGCGCTCGAGGGCCCCGCGAAGGAGCTCCGCCAGAACGAGCAGGTCCGCAAGGCCTACCTCGGCGAGGGGTAGAGCCAGGGAGCTAGCGCGGGCCGACTTCGAGGGGGAAGTAGGGCGGCGCGAGCATGTAGCCGATGCGCGCTTCTCCGCCGGCGCGGCCGTGCGCCATCTCGAGCGCGCTCGAGATCCCGTGGGTGGGGACGAATCCGAGCGTGCGCGCCGCCTGGTGATCGCGGCAGCCCGCGATCACGACGGCGCCGAGGCGGTCGAGCGCGGGCGCGCAGCTCGCCCAGTCGGCGTAGGGCAGGAGCGGGTGGCACGCGCGCCCGGACCGATAGGCGGCGAGCCCGCGCTCGTCCGTCGCCGCAGCGTCCTCCGCGGCGGCGAGCTCCGACGCGGTGCGCCCGTCGCGGAGCGCATGGAAGAGCGAGCGATAGGGATCCTGCGTGCTGTGCTGAAAGTGGCGCGAGAGTTGATGCAGCACGATCGCCGTCCCGCCTTCGACGACGGGGAACGCGTCCCGCCAGAGCCGAAGGGCCAGGCCGAGCGCGACGGTCGCGACCGTGAGTGGGTTCAACCGCTCGCGCGGCGAGTGGTGGTGCTTCCACGGCATCCCGATCACGAGCGCGTCGACCGGTCGCTCGAGCCGGGTCGAGCGGCGGGCGATCCCGCGCAGGAGCGCCTCGGCGTGCGCAACCGAGGGCGGTCCCGCGAAGGCGGCGACCGCGGTGAGCTCGCGCCCGAGGTCCTGGAGGATCCGTCGGCGTACCCCGGAGGGAAGGAGCGAGAACCGGCGCAGCGGCGAGGCGACGAGGTGCTTCAGGGATGCTTCCTCGTAGGGATAGCCACGGAAGCGGCCCAGCAGCCGCGGCGGGTTGAGCACGAGCGACGCTCCGATCACGGGCACTCGCGACGCGAGTGCACGCTCGAGCGTGAGGCCGAGCTGCCAGCCGCCGGCCGCGGCGGTCTCGAGCAGCGAGTAGGCCGTCGACGCACGCAGCGTCGTCGGGCCGCACGCGCCGAGCAGTGCACCCGCCCCGCCGTGAAGAACCGTCTCGGCTGCGGTGATGCAGACGACGAGATCCGTCTCGACGAGGAGCCGGTTGACGAGCAGCGGCGCGCGCCGGCCGTCGGCGACCGGCACGAGATCGGGCGACTCGACGTCGTGGACGACGACCGTGCCGTGAAACCGCCGCGCCGAGGGCGGCGCCACGAGCGCCTCGAGCTCCCGTTGTCCCGCGCGCCGGTTCAGGCCGCCCGCGACGAGGATCGTCTGCCGGCGAGACGGGACGCCGAGCCGCTCGAGCTCTCCGATCGCTGCCGCGAGCGCTGCCTGGCGCGGATCGTTCGCCGCTCCCGGCAGCGGCAGCTCGGGGGGCTCGACGACGATGGTCGCCGTTCCGCCCGTCTTCACGAGCGCTTCGAGCGGGGCGCCGGAGAGTGGGAAGCGAAGCGCGTCGCGGATGGCCATGCCGACGTCGACGATCGCCTCGGAGGGAGCGGGGGGCCGCAGCACGACCGCGTCCTCGGCCACGTTGACGACCGCGATACGGGAGCCCGACGGGATCGGGATCCGCGGCACTACGGAATGTGCCGGTAGAGCCGGAGGAAGGTCGGGCGGAAGCCGCGCGCGGGCCAGAAGCGCGACGAGAGCAGGTTCGTCACGCGCCAGTCGGTGACCATCGTCTCGTAGCCGCGCTCGCGCGCCCACGCGAACGACGCCTCCGTCAGCGCGAGGCCGGCCCCCGAGCCGCGGACCTCGGGATAGGTCGCCGCCCAGCTGAGGATGGCGGCACCCGGCGGCCGGGCGAGGCTCGTGTGGACGCTCGACAGCTCGACCGCCGCGACCTGGAACGCGCCGACGAGCTTGCCTTCGCGCTCGAAGACGATGTCTCCGACCTCCTCCTTCGCCATGTCCTCGAGCAGTTCGGCGCGCAGCTCCTCCTCGCTCGGCAGCTCGATCCCGCGCGCGAAGACCGGCGACTGCGCCTGATGGGTTGTAAGGACCGGCTCGAGCTCGACCATGGCGTCGAGATCGGACTCCGTGGCGAGCCGCACGCCGTCGGGCCACCGACCCTCGGGTGTCTCCTGGATGCCGTATGCGTGCATCTGCCCGAAGCCGACGCGCGACCACGCCTCGAGGAGCGCCGGATCGGTCGCGGGGGCGAGCACGTAGTGCCGCGGGCGCTCGTCTTCGTCGACCCAGCCCTTCGCCGCCGCGGCGTAGAGGTCGCGCAGGTCCTCGGGCTCCTCGATCGCGTGGCCGGCGAGCTCGACCCAGACGTTCGCACCCCAGAGCTTGTCGCTCTTGCGCACGCCGATCAGGTACCCGACGGCGCGGCCGCCGCGGAGTGCGACGACGCCGGACGCGTCGTCGAGCGCGAGCAGCGCCTCGATCTCCGCCTGTGCGGCTCCGGGCTCCTCGTACTCGGCGGGCAGCAGCGGCTCGGCGGCGCGATGGGCTCGCTGGCGCGCGGCGAGCAGCTCCCCCGCCGGGACCAGGAACTCGTCGGAAAATGGGCGAATCTCGAGGCGGGGCATCGAGCCAGGACGATACCGTTGGCCGTGATGCCGAAGACGCTGACTGGACAGGAGCTGCAGCTCGACGACGGCCCCGCGCGCGACTCGGAGCTCTTCCTCGTCGACGGGAACAACCTCGCCTACCGCGCCTTCTTCGCGCTGCCCGAGGAGCTCGCGACCAGCGACGGCTTTCCCACGAACGCGCTGCTCGGCTTCGCGAACATGCTCTTCAAGCTGCTCTCGGACTACAAGCCGAAGGGGGTCGCGGTCGCCTGGGACTCGAGCCCGACCGAGCGCGCCGCGATCGCGCAGGCGGGTGACGTGGTCTACAAGCAGGGCCGCAAGTCGATGCCCGACCTCCTGCGCGAGCAGTTCCCGCACTTCCGGCCGATCGTCGAGGCGTTCGGCTACCGCAACCTCGAGTTCGCGGGGTGGGAGGCGGACGATGTGATCGCGACGCTGGCGACGCGCGCCGACGAGGCGGGTGTGAAGACGACCGTCGTCTCCACCGACCGCGACGCGTTCCAGCTCTGCTCGCCGAACATCGCGCTGATGATGACGCCGCGTGGTGTCGCCGACGTGAACGTCTACACGCCGGAGCGGGTCGAGCTGCGCTACGGCGTCCGGCCCGACCAGGTACCCGACTTCATCGGCCTCAAAGGCGACTCGTCCGACAACATTCCGGGGGTCCCGGGGATCGGCGACAAGACCGCCGGCCAGCTGATCGCGCAGTACGGCTCGCTCGAGGAGGTGATCGCGCACGCAGACGAGCTCTCGCCGGCGAGGAAGAAGAACATCACCGAGTTCGCCGACCAGGCGCGGATGTCGAAGGAGCTCGCGACGATGCGGCGCGACCTCGACCTCGACTTCGACCCGACGGGAATCGTGCTCGAGCCGCCTGACCGCTCGCAGTTGCGCGAGATGTTCCGCCGCTACGAGTTCCGGTCGCTGCTGAACCGGATCGAGGACCTCGAGGACGCGATCCCGTCAGCCGTCCCGGTGCCCGTGGCCGGCACGATCGTCCCCTGGCGCGAGGGCGAGCTGCCGCAGGTGCGCGGCCGGGCCGGAATCGCGATCACGGACGGCCGCTTCGCGCTCGCGCAGGACGACGGCGTCGTCGTCGGTCCGTGGGACGAGACGCTGGTCCCCCAGCTCCGCGACGCGCAGCTCGTCGCCCACGACTACAAGGCGCTGCCCCGGCTGACGATGGCGCCTGCCGAAGACACGATGATCGCCGCGTACCTGATCGAGCCCGGACGCTCCGAGTACGCGATCGACGATCTCCAGCGCGAGTACGGCCTCGAGGTGATCCCCGAGCCCGCCACCGAGGAGGAGACGGCTGCGCTGATCACGCGTGCGGAAGCGGCGCGACGCCTTGCGGGGCCGTTGCGCGAGCGCCTGGTCGAGCGCGGCTCCGAGCGGCTCTACGACGAGATCGAGCTGCCGCTGACCGCCGTGCTCGCGGCCATGGAAGACGCGGGCGTCAAGATCGACACCTACCGGATGGGCGAGATCACCGCGCGCCTTGCCGATCGGGTCGAGGAGCTCGAGGCGAAGGCGTTCGAGCTCGCCGGCGAGGAGTTCCTGATCGGCTCGACGCAGCAGGTGGCGCGAATCCTGTTCGAGAAGCTGCAGCTGACGCCGGGCCGGAAGGGCAAGACCGGCTACTCGACCGACACGCGCGTGCTCCGCGCGATCCGCGGCGAGCACGAGATCGTCGAGGTGATCGAGGAGTGGCGCGAGCTCTCGAAGCTCGTCAACACCTACCTCCGCCCGCTGCCGCTGCTGATCTCCGAGGCCGACGGGCGCCTGCACACGACCTTCAACCAGACGGCCGCCTCGACCGGGCGCCTCTCGACGACGAATCCGAACCTGCAGGCGATCCCGATCCGCACGGAGCTCGGCCGGGAGATCCGCTCGGCGTTCGTCGCCGAGCAGGGCCACCGGCTGATCTCGGCGGACTACAGCCAGGTCGAGCTGCGCATCCTCGCGCACGTCTCCGGCGAGCCCCGCTTGCGCGAGGCGTTCGCCCGCAACGAGGACATCCACACGGCGACTGCCGCGGAGGTGCTCGGCAAGGACCCGGCGGCGCTCACGAAGGACGAGCGCAATGTTGCCAAGATGGTCAACTTCGGGATCATCTACGGCATCTCGTCGTTCGGCCTCTCCGAGAACCTTGAGATCCCGCGCGAGCAGGCACAGGAGTACATCGACACCTATCTGGCGCGCTTCCCGCATGTGCAGGACTTCATCCAGCGGACGATCGAGCAGGCGGAGCGCGACGGCTATGTGACGACGCTGCTCGGCCGCCGCCGGCCGATCCCGGAGATCCGCGTCCGCAACCGGCAGACGCGTGCCCTCGGCGAGCGCCTGGCCGTCAACTCCGTCATGCAGGGCACGGCCGCCGACGTGATCAAGGTGGCGATGATCAGGATCCACGATCGGCTGCGCGACGAGGGGAGAAGCGCCCGCCTCGTGCTCCAGGTGCACGACGAGCTGCTGGTCGAGGCGCCCGAGACGGAGACGAGCGCGATCAAGGAGCTCGTCCGCCAGGAGATGTGCAGCGCCTATCCGCTCGACCCGCCGCTCGCCGTCGACGTTGGCGTCGGCGACGACTGGAACGAGGCCAAGTAACAGACTGTTACTTGGCGCCGGCGCGCGTTGGTGAGAACGCGCTGAACCTGGCTATACTGCGCAACTCGTCATGGCGAACGACACCATCGAAAAGCCCCAGGAGGCCGAGGCCGGCGTCTGGGTCACCGGCCCCGACGGGGAGCTGATCCCCGACTACGAGTCGACCTTCCCGACGATCAACGAGGGCGAGGTCGTGCACGGCACGGTCGTCCGCGTCGACAAGGACGAGGTGCTCGTCGACATCGGCTACAAGTCCGAGGGCGTCATCCCGGTCGCCGAGCTTTCGATCCGCCGCTCGGTCAACCCCGCCGACGAGGTCTCGGTCGGCGAGGAGATCGATGCGCTCGTGCTCACGAAGGAAGACGCCGAAGGGCGTCTGATCCTCTCGAAGAAGCGCGCGCGGTTCGAGCTCGCCTGGAAGAAGATCGAGGCTGCCGCCGAGTCCGGCGAGGCAGTCGTCGGCCGCGTGATCGAGGTCGTCAAGGGCGGCCTGATCCTCGACCTCGGCGTCCGCGGCTTCCTGCCCGCCTCGCTCGTCGACATCCGCCGCGTGCAGGACCTCGACGAGTTCATGTCGACCGAGCTCCGCTGCAAGGTGATCGAGCTCAACCGCTCCAGGAACAATGTCGTCCTCTCCCGTCGCGCCGTCCTCGAGGACGAGCGCAAGGATCAGCGCCAGCAGATCCTCGACCGGCTCAACCCGGGCGACGTGGTCGAGGGCACGATCTCCAACATCGTCGACTTCGGCGCCTTCGTCGACCTGAACGGCATGGACGGCCTGATCCACATCTCGGAGCTCTCGTGGAGCCACGTCAACCACCCGTCGGAGGTGCTCGAGATCGGCCAGGAGGTCAAGGTCAAGGTGCTCGACATCGACCGCGACCGCCAGCGCATCTCGCTCGGTCTCAAGCAGACCCAGTCCGATCCATGGCAGCAGGTGCTCGAGAGCTACTCCGAAAACGATGTCGTCGAGGGTCGCGTCACGAAGGTGGTCACGTTCGGCGCCTTCGTCGAGATCCTGCCCGGCGTCGAGGGGCTCGTACACATCTCCGAGCTCGCACAGCATCACGTCGAGAACCCGCGCGAGGTCGTCTCGCAGGGCGATGCGGTCAACGTGCTCATCCTCGAGGTCGACGCCGAGCGCCGCCGCCTCTCGCTCTCGCTGAAGCGGGTCGAGGAGGGGCAGGAGCCACTCCCGCGCGCCGACGGCGGCGAGTCCGTGCACCTGACGCCGAATCTGAATCTCTCCGAGGACGTCTTCCCGGCCAGCGCCGGCGCCGACGAGGCGCCGCCGCTCGAGCTCGTCGCCGACGAGGCTTCCGAGGCGGACGCGACCGACGCTGTCGCAACCGAAGCAGCCGAGGTGCCCGAGGCGGACGCGACCGACATAGTCGAGGCGCCCGAGGCAGAGGTCGCCGAGGAGCCTGTCGCCGAGGCGGCAGAGGAGCCCGCGGCTGAAGCGGTCGAAGAGCCCGAGCCCGAAGCGGTTGCCGACGTCGAGGCCGAGCCGGAGCTCGAGGACACCGCGGCGCCCGAGTCCGACGCCGTCGCCGAGGTCGAGCTCGAGGCGGAGTCGACCGCCGACGCGGACGCCGCGTCCGGCGACGACGAGCCCGACCAAGCCGCCTAACCCCGTGGCGGGCTAGAAGTGCCGCGACCGATCGCGGTCGCGATCACCGGCGGGATCGGCGCCGGGAAGAGCGAAGCCCTTTTTGCTTTCCAGAAGGCCGGCGCGGCGACCGTCTCGAGCGACGAGATCGTCCATCACCTGCTGCGCACAGACCCTGACGTGCGCGAGGCGATCGTGCGCGAGCTCGGCGAGGGGGTGCTCGCGGACGACGGCTCGATCGACCGCGCCCGGGTCGCCGAGGTCGTCTTCGCCGACCGCGACAAGCTCACCTTCCTCGAGCAGCTGCTGCATCCGAAGGTCGCGGCGGAGTACCTGACCTGGCGGGAGCAGCTTGCCGAGCTGCCGGCGCCGCCGCAGGTCTCCGTCACCGAGGTGCCGCTGCTCTACGAGACAGGCGGCGACAAGCGCTTCGACAAGGTGGTGGTGATCACCGCACCGGCGAAGCTGCGCGAGCAGCGGCGGCGCGTGACGCGGGACGACCGCGACGAGCGCCTGCTTCCGGACAAGGAGAAGCTGAAGCGCGCCGACTTCGCCTATGTGAACAAGGGCACGCTCGAGGAGCTCGACGCCTGGGTGGCCGGTGTGATGAAAGAGCTGACAGGGTGAGGATCGCCACGGTCGGCGTGCTCGGGCTCGTTGTCGCGGCGTTCGCCGTCTACGTGCTCGAGACGGAGCCGCGCTGGTACGAGCGGCTGCGCTATCCACTCCGCTACGAGCAGATCGTCGTCGGACACGCCGAGAACTACCACCTCGACCCGCAGCTCGTCGCGGCCGTGATCTACCAGGAGTCGAAGTTCGACGCGGGCGCGGTCTCGGCGTCGGGCGCCGTCGGACTGATGCAGCTGCTTCCGGAGACGGGCCAGGGGATCGCCGACCGGACCGGCGGAAACAGCTGGAAGCCGGAGGATCTGAAGAACCCGGAGCTGAACATCCGCTACGGCTCGTGGTACCTCCGCCACCTGCTCGACAAGTACGGCGACGAGGAGCACGCGCTCGCCGCCTACAACGCGGGCCAGACGAATGTCGACCGCTGGCTCGAGGAGGGTGTCGAGATCCAGTTCGAGGAGACGCGTCACTACGTCGACCGCGTGCAGGAGCTGAAGGCGATCTACGCCGACGCATATGCGTCGGAGCTCGGCCTGCCCTAAGCTTTCGGCGATGCGCATCGTGGTTGCGCTGCTCGTTGTGCTGATCGTCGCCGTGCCCGCGCTCGCCGACGAGCCGGAGCCGTACGTCCGCACCTGCTCGTCGAGTGCGTTCGGCGACCTCGGCCGGGGCTGGCGCGACCGGGCGGCGGTCGCCGGTCACGTCGCGTTCGTCGGGATGAAGGACGGCTATAACCGGATGTACCTCGACCGGGTCGGAGCGGGGAGGGGTACCCCGCTGAAGGTGCTCGTCGTCGTCGATTCGAACGCCGGGCCGACGGTGACAATCGCTCCGCGCTCACGCGCGTACGCGGCGCTGGGCTACAACTCGATCCGACGCAAGGACAGCTCGGGTGTTCCGCTCGCGGATGGCACACAGAGCGTCCGCTTCCTCGCCTGCCGCGTCGTCCGCTCCCGCGAGCCCTGGAACCGGGGCACGCAGTTTCCCGGCTACTTCCTCGTCTCCGGCGCACGCTGCGTGCACGTCGACATCGCGACGCAGGGGAAGGTGCTGCGCCGGAAGCTCAGCTTCGGAGCGCGCTGTCGCTAACGCGGCGCGACGCCCGTCTCGATCAATGTCATCAGCTGGTCGAGGTTGGGCATCGGGTCGTCCGTGACGCGAGCGAAGGCGACGCCGTTGGCGAGCGTGCCGAGAAACTGGACGATCACCTCGATCGGCACGTCGTCGCGGGTGACGCCTCGCAGCCGCGCGTAGCGCGACTCGCGCCGCGCCTTCGTGTCCTCGTCCAGGCGGGCGAGCTGCTGGCGGAACTGCTCGTCCGTCCGCACCCGGCGGGACGCCTCGAACTGAACGGACAGCCACGCCGGATCCTCGTGCGCGACCGCCTCGAGCAGCGCGCGGTATCCGCGCTCGAGCCAGATCTCGACGAACCGGTCGGAGGAGCGCCGCACCAGCTCGATGAACAGCGCCTCCTTGCTCTCGAAGTAGTTGAAGATCGCTCCGCGCGAGAGGCCGGTCTCCTCCTCGAGCCGGTTGACGGTCGCGCCCTCGTAGCCGTGGCGCGCAAACGCGCGCTGGGCGCCGGCGAGGATCTGGTCGCGGCGGGCCTCCTTGTGCTCTTCGGACACCTTCGGCATGACCACACTTTACAAAAACGTACAGACGTACTATTATCTCGTCATGCAGAAGACGCCGATCGCCGCGCTCGTCTCGGCCGAGATCATCTCGATCCTCGGCTCCCGCATGACCTACCTCGCGCTGCCGTGGTTCGTGCTCGTCACCACCGGATCGGCCGCGAAGATGTCGCTCGTCCTAGCGGTCGAGATCCTGCCGATGGCGATCTTCGGGATTCCGAGCGGCATGGTGGTCGAGCGGCTCGGTGCGCGCACGACGATGCTCGTCTGCGACGCCGCCCGGGCGCCGTTGCTCGTCGCGCTGCCAATCCTCCACGCGGCCGGCGTCCTCCACTTCTCGGTCCTGCTCGGGCTCGTCTTCCTCCTCGGCTGCTTCATGGCCCCCTACTTCGCAGCGCAGCGGGTGATCCTGCCGGAGCTCGTCGGCGAGGACGAGACGACGATCGCACAGGCGAACAGCGTCGTCGAGGGCGGCACCGCTTTCGCCGGCCTTGCCGGTCCCGCCCTCGCCGGGATCCTGATCCCCTTCCTCGGTGCACCGAACGTCCTCTACGTCGATGCCGCCACGTACGCCGTCTCGTTCCTGCTCCTGGCCGGCTTCGTGCCGCGGACGGTGAAGCTGGCCACCGGCGCTGTCCGGACAGGCGCGCTCGCCGGGATCAAGTTCCTGCTCCGCGACAAGCTGCTCGGGCCGCTGAGCGGCACCGTGATCGTGCTCAACTTCCTCGGCGCCGGAATGTCCGCGGCCCTCCCCTTCTACGCCTACGACAGCTTCTCGGGCGACTCGAAGATCGCCGGGCTGTTCTTCACGGCCATGGGCGCGGGCGCGCTGCTGGGCAGCGTCGGCGCCGTCCTCGTGATCAAGCGGTTCCCGCCGATCAGGCTGGCGGGGCTCGCGATCGTCGCGATGTCGCTGCCGCTCTGGCTGCTTCCGCTCGACCTGCCGGCCTGGGGCGTGATGGCGGCGCTGTTCACGGCGATGCTCTTCATGCCGCTCGTCAACGGCCCCGTGATCGGCGTGATCACGGCGCGGACGCCGGCCGAGCTGCGGCCGAAGATGATGACGGCCTTGATCTCCGTGAGCACGCTGTCCGCGCCGCTCGGGTTCATCGTCGCGGGCCAGCTGCTCGACCCGTGGGGTGCGACGAACGTCTTCGCGGCCGTGGCGATCGGGATGACGTCGACCGCGCTCGTGTTCGCGGCGATCGCGCTCCGGCACCGCGACGAGTCGGCGCTCGAGACCCCTGCAGTCGCGACTTAAAGCGTCAGCAGCATTCGTCCGAGCTCGTCGCCCGGCTCGTACTCGGCGTAGCCGACCCTGGCGTACAGGCGTCTCGCCGGGTTGTCGGCGTCGACGCTGAGCGAGAGCTGTTCGATGCCGTCGGCGCGGGCGCGGTCTGCCAGTGCCTCGAGCAGTGCGCGTCCGATCCCCTCGCCGCGCCGGCCGTCGACGACCGCAATCGCGAGCTCGGGCGTCCGCTCGTCGACGTATCCCTGGCCGTGCGTCTCCTCGGTGAAGAGCCGGTACCAGGCCGCGCCCACGGGAGCGCCGTCGATCTCCGCCACGAGGCCCACGTCGCCGGGCCGGCCCCAGCCTTCGTGGAAGATCGAGATCTCCGGGTGGGCGAGGACGAACTCGATCGGCATTCGCTCCTTCCGCGGCGTCCAGAACAGCGCCGCGTAGAGCATCTCGCCGAGAAACTCGACGTCCTCCGGCCCGAGCTCGCGGATCTGCAGCACGTTACGGGACCGCCAGGCGCGCCCAGAGGTTCTCGAGCAGCCTGCTCACGGTCGGCACAGTCGAGCTGCCGCCGAAGTCGATCGCGCCCCCGGCAAAGACCTTTGCTCCCTGGGGCGTCTCGTAGTACGCCATCTGGGCCGTCAGGCCGGGGCCGAACAGATCGGGGATCTCCGCGAGCACGATCGTCCCCGGCGGCGAGACCGGCGTCGTCTGGTCGATCTCGATCCCGTAGCCGCCGAGCTCCTGGCCGAACATCGCGCCGTCGGCGAGGCCGGTCCCGGCGTAGAACCACGGCGCGGTAGCGGCCGCACGGACGATGAAGGGCCGCTGGAGCCGCCCGTCGTCGTTGCCGCGGTACTGGACGCCGAGGAGGGAGGACTCCGGCCGGCCGATGTCGCGCCAGAGCCGCGTCCGCCGCAAGGTCCGGCCCTGGAGGCGCACCTCCCAGAAGAAGTTGTTCGCCGAGAGGAACGCGAGGTTGCCGCCCAGGTCGCGGTAGTTGCGGATCAGGTCGTACTCGTGCCGCGTCACGTACTCGGTGTGGCCGGGGAAGACGACGAAGTCGTAGAGGCGGATCAGCTCCTCGGCCGTCCGGATCGACTCGAGGTCGGTCTCGGTGATGATGTCGGGCTGCTTGCCGGTCGTGTGCAGCCACCGCAGGAAGTCGACGTCGTACTTGCGCCACTGCGGCGGCACGCCGCGGCGGATGTACATGCGGCCGAGCCTGGCGGTGCTCTGCGCGCCCTTCGCGTACCACGTGTCGCCCCAGCCGTTCCCGTCCGAGTCGCGGAAGTTGTAGGCCTGCCACGTGTTCGTGGGCATCACCACGGCGACACGGCTCTTCTCGCCCAGGGTCGTCGGTCTGACGACGAAGGGGGCATAGCCGATCCGGCCGTCCTTCGCGGTCAGCTTGACGAAATAGACGCCAGTCGCCCAGGGCCCGACCGCGTAGTTCAGCGTCGCGCGGCGGTGGCGGGCGCTCCAGGGGATCGTCACCGGCGCCGTGACGGGGACGCCGTTCATCAGCGAGTCGCTGTGGGTGCGCGTCTCCTCCGGCCCCGCCCTGAACGTCTGCAAGGTGAGCTCCTCCGCGTCGGTCTCGATCGCGAGCCGGGCAGCGCTGGAGCCGATGTAGCTCTCCGCCGTGAAGCCCGCGTCGACGCCGAGCACGCGCACGACTGCGGATGTGAGCTTCCGCCCGGTCTGCGCGTTGTCGGCGCCGTAAGTGCGGCGGTTGCCGGCCCCGTCGGTGGCCGTGATCCGGACGAGATACGTTCGCGCGCCGATCGACCAGTGCGGGTGCCAGGTGAACGTGTGGCGTCCGGGCCGGAGATTGGCCGTCAGCTCGTAGATCGTCTCGGGCGCGCTCACCGTTCGCGTCACCTCGAAGCGGACGCGCGACCGCTCGTCGAGCTTGAAGGTGATCTTCGCCGAGTCGCGCAGGCGGTCGCCGTTCGGCGAGATCGTCGTCAGCCGGTCCTTGTCGCCCTGGAACGGCTCCCGGCTGCGGTTGTGCGCCCGGATCTGGGAGATCCGCGGCGCGGTCTGGTCGATCCGGAGCGGTGAGGAGGCCACCTCGCTTCCTCGCTCGATCAAGCGGATCAGGTAGCTGCCGTCGCGCACGGGAGCGCCGTTCAGGCGGCCGTCCCAGCGCAGCGTCAGGAAGCGGCGGCGTTGCGGCGCGACGATCCAGCCGATCGGCTTCCCCTGCTCGGTTGCGAGCTGAACACCGACCCGCTCCGCCTTCGAGAGCGCGGCCTGGATCCGGAGCCGGTCGTTCGCCGGCGAGAAGTCATGCCGGGAGACGGTGAGATCCCCTGCCGCTGACGCTGTCGGCGCGCAGGCGAGGCCAAGGACGACGAGAGCGAGACGACGCATCGGCCGGGAATCGTAGTCGGCGGTCGTGATGGACTCGTAAGGACCGCATCAGCCCTCCACCGCCAGCCGCGCCCAGAGGTTCGCCAGGAGCCGCTGCACCGGCGGCGCCCGGATTCCGAGGACGAGCGAGAAGGCGCCCGCGGAGAACACCTTCGCGCCGGCCCGCGTCTCGTAGTAGGTCATGTGCGCAGTCAGGCCCGGGCCGAGCAGGTCCGGGACCACCGCCAGCACCTCTGTCTCCCTGGGGCTGCTCGGGGCGACCGCGTCGATCTCGATCCCCGCCAGCGACAGCTCGTTGCCGTTCGCGAGCTCGACGCCCTCGAACACCCAGCTCCGAGCGGCCGACGGTCCCACCAGCCACGGAGCGCGGCGCTGCCCTCGATCGTTGCCGATGTACTGGACGCCGAGCAGGCTCGCCTCGGGGCGGCCCAGGTCGCGCCACTTCGCAACGCGCGTCATCGTCCTGCCCTTCACGTCCACCCGCCAGAAGAAGTTGTTCGCGGAGAGGAAGATCAGGTTGCCACCGCGATTGCGGAACCCTTCGACGGCGTCGTACTCCCGTTTCGTCACGTATTCGTGGTGGCCGGGGAAGACGAGCAGCTCGTACGCCGCCGCGAGCCGGGAGCCGGTCGTGCCGTCGAGCTCGGCCTGGGAGAGCACGTCGACGTGCCGGCCTGACTGGTGCAGCCAGCGTAGGAACCGGAGGTCGTACTGGCGGTAGTGGGGCGGCACTCCCCGGTCCAGGTACGGACGGCCGAGCCGCGACTGCTGGTGACCGTTCATCGAGTACCAGGTATCGCCCTTCCCGTCCCCGCCGTCGTCCCGGAAGTTGTACGCCTGCCACGTGCGGGTCGGCAGGACGACCGCGACGGTGTGCTCGCCGAGCCGCGCAGGGCGGACGACGAAGGGGGCGAAGCCGACCCGGCCCGGTGACGTCAGCTTCGCGAAGTAGAGGCCGCTGGGCCAGGCCCCGATCTCGATCGTGATCCTCGTTCCCGGGCGGAGGACAGCGATGCGGCGCGGCGCGCTCACGGGCACCCCTTCCATCGCCTTGTTCCCGATCGTCAGCTGGCGTTCGGGGCCGACACGGAAGATGCGCACCGTCGCACGGCTCGTCGCCGTCCAGACGCGCAGGGTGGCGGTCGCACCGGGGCGGTAGCTCTCGAGCGGGAACGCCGCCTCGATCGCGTCCGGCTCCTGCAACCGAGCCTTCGCGGGCGCGTAGCCCTCGTCCTCGTGCTCCTCCTCCTCGGAGTGCGGTGGAGCCGAGGCTTGCGCTCCCGGCGCCGAGGCGGGAACGAGAAGCACGATTGTCGCGGCCAGCGCGGCCAGGATCGAGGCGATGCGCGTGGTAGCCATGCGGCCACCCTGCGAGCGCGCCCAAATCGCTCCCTCACGCCCTGCTAATGCGCCGCTAATGCTGCCGTCAGCGGGCTTTCAAAGGCCTGTGAACCCTGTTACAACCCGGAGGCAGTGCTGGAGTTCCGCATCCTCGGCCCGCTCGAGGTCCTCGACGGGGAAACGCCCGTGCCGCTCGGGGGCAGGAACCAGCGCGCGCTGCTGACGCTGCTCCTGCTCCGCGCGAACGAACCCGTCTCCTCGGAGCGGCTGGTCAACGAGCTCTGGGGCGAGCATCCGCCTCGGACGGCGACGACCTCGCTCCAGAACGCCGTCTCCCAGCTGCGGAAGCTGCTCGGGCCCGGTCTCCTGCACACGCGCCCGGCGGGCTACCTGCTCGAGCTCGACGGCAACCAGCTCGACCTCGTCCGCTTCGAGCGGCTCGCCCGTGAGGCGCGGACGCTCGAGCCGCCGGAGCGCGCGAGGGTCCTGCGCGAGGCACTCGCGCTCTGGCGCGGCCCGGCGCTCGCCGACTCCGAGCTCGAGGACTTCGCCCAGGCCGAGATCCACCGGCTCGACGACCTCCGGCTCGGGGTGCTCGAGGACCGGATCGCCGCCGACCTCGAGGTCGAGGTCGACCCGGAGCTGGTGGCCGAGGTCGAGGCGCTCGTGCGCCGGCATCCACTGCGCGAGCGGCTGCGGTCGCAGCTGATGCTCGCGCTCTATCGCTCGGGTCGGCAGGCCGACGCGCTCGCCGTCTACCACGACACCCGCCGGACCCTCGTCGACGAGCTCGGGATCGAGCCGGGACCCGAGCTCCAGGCCCTGTACGGGTCGATCCTGCGCCAGGAGCGCTCGCTCGTGCGGATGGCGCCGCCGGCGCTCGAGGATCACTACGACGAGGTCTTGCGCGCGCTCTCGGCCGGCCGGCTCGTCCCGGTGCTGGGGCCGGCTGCAGGCGGGGTCGCCGGTGACGAGCTGGCGGCGATCCTCGCGGAGCGCTTCGAGCTCGACACCCGTGGCCGCGGCCTCGCGTACGTCTCGCAGGCGATCGCCGCACGGAACGGAATCGGCCCACTCCACGACGAGCTCCACCTCGCGCTCGACCGCGACATCGAGCCGTCGCCGCTGCACGCCTGGCTCGCTGCGCTCCCGCCCTTGCTCCGGAGCCGGGGGCTCCCGCAGCAGCTGATCGTCTCGACCGGCTTCGACGCCGGGGTCGAGCTCGCGTTCGCTGCCGCCGGCGAGGAGCTCGACGTCGTCGTCTACATCGCTGCGGGCCGCAACCGTGGCAAGTTCCTCCATGTCTCACCCGACGGCACCGCGACCGTCGTCGAGGAGCCGAACGCCTACACCGGCCTCGCGCTCGACGACCGCAGCGTCCTGCTCAAGATCCACGGCCACGCAGACCGCGGCGGCACGCGCGAGCACGAGAGCTTCGCCGTCAGCGAGGACGACCACATCGACTACCTCGTCGGCGACTCCGCCGGGACGGTGCCGGTCCAGCTCGCCGCGCGCCTCCGCCGCAGCCACCTGCTCTTCCTCGGCTACGCCGTCGACGACTGGAGCCTGCGCGTCTTCCTCCGGCGCGTGTGGGGAGGCGACCGCCTCGCGTACCGCTCCTGGGCGGTGCAGCCGGCCGCCGAGCACGTCGCGGGCGAGCTGTGGCGCGAGCGCGGAGCCGAGGTCTACGACGTCTCGCTCGACGCCTATGCAGATGAGCTTTCACGGCTGACGTCGGCTCTCGGTGAGGAGGACGCCGCATGAACCTGCCTCCGTCACCGTTCAAGGGGCTCGCGTTCTTCGGCGACTCCGAGCACGATCGGCGCTTCTTCTTCGGCCGCGAGCGCGAGTCGGAGCTCGTCGCCGCGAACCTGATGGCCTCGCGCCTGACCGTGCTCTACGGCCCGAGCGGCGTCGGGAAGAGCTCGCTGCTCCACGCGGGCGTCGCGCGGCGGCTGCGGGCGCTCGTTCCCGCCGCGGACGGAGGCAACGACCCCGGCGCCGAGGTCGTGATCGTGGACCGGTGGCGCGACGACCCGGTGGCAGCAGTTGCAGCAGCTGCCCAGGCGCGCAACGACGTGTCGCTTGCCGACGGCCTCGCGGAGCGGACGCTGGCGACCGGAAGCGAGCTGTACCTCGTGCTCGACCAGATGGAGGAGTACGTCCTCTACCACGGCCGTGACGGCGGACCGCTCGCCGACGAGCTGGAGGAGCTGCTGACACGGCCCGATCTGCCCGTCCACGTGCTGCTCGGTGTCCGCGACGACGCGCTCGCCGACCTCGACGCATTCAAGCGGCGCGTGCCGGGCCTGTTCGGAAACCTGCTGCGGCTCGACCACCTGACACGCGTGGCGGCGCGCTCGGCGATCGAGGGGCCGTTGCGCGCGTACGCGGAGCTCGGTGGACCGGAAGTCACGGCGGAGGAAGAGCTGGTCGAGGCCGTGCTCGACCAGGTCGCCGCGGGCCGCATCGAGCAGAGCCTCACCGGCCGCGGGCTGGGGGACGAGGGCGAGCGTGCCCGGCGGGTCGAGGCGCCCTATCTCCAGCTGGTGCTCGAGCGGCTCTGGGAGGTCGAGCGCGAGCAGGGCTCGACGACGCTGCGCGCAGAGACGCTGGAGCGGCTCGGTGGGGCAAAGCGGATCGTCGAGGAGCACCTCGAGCGCGCGCTCGCCGGTCTGGGCGACGACCAGCGCGATCTCGCCGCGCGGCTCTTCAACCACCTCGTGACGCCGTCGGGCACGAAGATCGCGCACGCCGTCGACGATCTGGCGCGGTACGCGAAGGTCGAGCCGGCGGCGCTCGAGCCGGTGCTCGCCACGCTCGACACGGCGCGGATCCTTCGTCGCGTGCCCGGCCGAAGCGGAGGGCCGCCGCGCTACGAGATCTTCCACGACGTGCTCGCACCCGCCGTCCTCGCGTGGCGCGACCGGCGGGAGCTCGAGGCGGAGCGCGCCGCCGCTCGGCGGCGTCACCGGCGGCTCGCCGTCGTCGCGGTGCTCGCGCTGGTCGCACTCGCGGGCACCCTCGCCCTCGCCGGCTGGGCGCTCTCGCAAAGGCAGGAGGCGCGCGAGCAGACAACTCTCGGCCGCGCCCGCGAGCTCTCCGCGCTCGCGCTGACCGAGCTCGACAAGGACCCGGAGCTCTCGCTCATCTTCGCGACGGAAGCTGCGCGGATCGACCCGTCGCCCCGCAGCGAGACGGTGCTCGTGCGTTCGCTCGAGGCATCCCGCGTCCGCGCGATCGAGAAGGCGCCCGGCCCCGTCGAGTCGCTCGAGTTCACCGGGGACGTCGTGGCGCAGCTCGACTCCGGACTGTTCGTCATGGATCCGACCCTCAGCGAGCCGAAGCGCGTGCCATTCGCCGGGATCGTCCAGGGCCGGTACGAGCAGGGCGTCCTGATCTCGGACGGACGCGGGCTCGCGCTGCTGGACGCCTCGACGGGTGCCGAGCGCCGTCTGCCGCTGCGGCCGGGAACGGTTGTCCCCGTTCGCGACGTCGAGACGGGGATCGTCACCGGCGAGATCCGGCTGCCCGACACGTTCAAGGTCGCCGCGATCGGGCCGAGGGGGACGCTCGTCGCCGTCTCCGACGGGACCCGTCACACCGTGATCGTGAACGCCCTCACGGGCGACGCCCGCTACGTGCTCGAGCAGCGAAGCTCCGTCACCGCGCTCGCGTTCGGCCCCGGCGCGCGGATTCTCGCGAGCGGTGGGAAGGACGGGACGGCGACGCTCTGGCGCGTTGCGACGGGCAAGCGGTTCGCCCTCCTCGGCGGCCATGACAGCTGGGTGACTGCCGTCGCTTTCAGCCCGCGCGCAACCTGGGTCGCAACCGCCAGCCGGGACGGCACCGGCCGCATCTGGGCGATCGGCCGGGCTCAGCCCGTGGCGGTGCTCGCGGACCACACGAATCCGCTCACCGACATCAGCTTCAGCCCGAACGGCGAGATGGTCGCGACAGCCAGCGCCGATCGGACCGCCCGCGTCTGGAAGGCGTCGACCGGAGCCGTACTCTCCACGCTCGCTGGGCATGGCGACACGGTCACGGGCGTTCGCTTCATCGGCAACGAAGCCGTGGTCACCGCCAGCCGCGACGAGACGCTGCGACGCTGGTTCATCGTCAACGCACCCTTCCTCCGGCTCGTGAGCGACCTGCCGAAGCCCGTGCTCCGCGCCCGGTTCGCGACCCCGCAGCGGATCGAGGTCGTGACCGAGGACGGCGCGCGCGTGCTCGTGACGACGAAGGGAGACGTGCTCGAGCGCGGCCGGGCTTCGGTATCCGAGCGCGTGCGCTCCGCCGACGGGTCGGAAGCCTCGATCGAGCGGAACGACGTCGTCCTACGCAGGCCGAACGGCCGTGAGCTGCGCCTCGTCGGGCACACCGGGCCTGTCACGTCGGCGCGCTTCTCCCGGGAGGGCACGCGCCTCGTCACGGCGAGCCGAGACAACGACGCGCGCATCTGGGACGTGCGCACCGGCGAGTTGATCGTCACCCTCCGCGGTCACTTCGGGGTCGTCCGCGACGCGTCGTTCAGCCCGGACGGGCGCTGGGTCGTCACTGCAGGGCCACAGACTGCCGCGCTCTGGGACGCGGCCTCCGGCGCCCGCTTGTTCTTCCTCTACGGCCACGAGAAGCCTCTCTCGACGGCATCCTTCGACGCGACGGGCACGCGGATCCTCACGGGCGGGCTCGACGGCCAGGTGCGGCAGTACCGGTGCCAGATCTGCGTGACCGGACCCGCCCTGTTGCGTCTGGCCGAGCGTCGGCTGCGCACCACGAGCCGGACGCTCTCAGAGGTCGAGCGCCGGCGGTACCTCGGCGGCTAGCGGGTCGTCGGGATCGAGGCGAGCACGCGCCGGCGCTTGCGCGCGCGAACGTGCTCGGCGGCGAGGTAGCTCCCGACCACGAACGTGATCGCGCCGATCTGCGCCACGATCCCCTGCCACGTTGGATAGATGCCGAGCCAGGTGCCGGCCCAGTAGGGCAGGCGACGATAAGGGCAGGCGTACGTCTCATGTAAGGCGAACCTTACATGGACGTCCATGATCGGCCGGGAACTACCCCTCGCCGGTGTGTTGCTCGAGCTCGTTCGCCTTCGCCGCGAGCGCGCCGAAGCCGGCCAGCAGGAAGTCGTTGACCGCGCCCGCCGCCAGGACGGAGGTGAGCAACCTGCCGGTGCGGGGGGCGAGGATCTGCGTTGCGGCGAGGCCGGCTCCGATCCACGTGCCGATGCAGCGGGAGCACGTGACCAGCTCGCCGATCGCCTGCCTCATCTCGCTGTCATGCGTGGGCTTCTCGCCCTCGCCGTCATAGGCTTCGCCCTCGACGAACGGCTCGCGGACGAAGCTCGTCACCTTGTCGCGGGCGATCGTGCGCGAGGCCTTGAAGGTCGCGAGCCCGAGCAGCGCCAGGTCGATCGGCGCCATCTCGAACTGGGGCCGGTTCCGGGCCGCAGCGAGGCCGCTGACCGCCCCGAGCCCGGCCAGAAACGTGCCCATGATGGCGGCGTACGCGTGATAGGGAGGCTGGTCGGGCATCGCTAGGCTGTACCCAGGATGCTCGAGCTCAAGACATCCGCCGGCTATCTGCCCACCGGCGACCAGCCCCGGGCGATCGAGGAGATCACGCGCTCGCTCCAGGCGGGGGAGCGCTACCAGACCCTGCTCGGCGCCACCGGCACGGGCAAGACGGCGACGATGGCCTGGATCATCGAGCAGCTGCAGCGTCCAGCACTCGTGATCGCGCACAACAAGACGCTGGCCGCGCAGCTCTGCAACGAGTTCCGCGAGTTCTTCCCCGCGAACGCGGTCGAGTACTTCGTCTCCTACTACGACTACTACCAGCCCGAGGCGTACGTCCCGCAGGCCGACCTCTACATCGAGAAGGACTCGTCGCGGAACGACGACATCGATCGCCTCCGTCACGCGGCGACGTCGAATCTGCTCCAGCGGCGCGACACGGTCATCGTCGCCTCGGTCTCCTGCATCTACGGCCTCGGCTCGCCGGAGGAGTACGAGAAGCGCGTCGTCTTCCTGAACGTCGGCGAGGAGATCGACCGCGACGTGATGCTGAGGAAGCTGATCGACATCCAGTACGTCCGCAACGACACGCTGCTCGGCCGGGGGCGCTTCCGGGTCAAGGGCGACGTGATCGAGATCCAGCCGGCGTACACCGAGACGGCCTACCGCATCTCGATGTTCGGCGACGAGGTCGAGCAGATCACCCACTTCGACCCGCTCACAGGTGAGGTCTTCGCGAAGATCGACACGGTCACCGTCTTCCCCGCGACGCAGTACGTCACCTCGAAGCCGACGATCGAGCGCGCGCAGGACGAGATCAAGCACGAGCTCGAGCAGCAGGTGTCGCTGTTCGAGAGCCAGGGCCGGATGCTCGAGGCGCACCGGATCCGCCAGCGCACCGAGTATGACCTGGAGATGATGCGCGAGCTCGGCTTCTGCAACGGGATCGAGAACTACTCGCGGATCCTCGACGGCCGGCCGGCGGGATCGGCGCCGCACACGCTGCTCGACTACTTCCCCTCCGACTACGTCGTCTTCGTCGACGAGTCGCACCAGACGATCCCGCAGATCGGCGGCATGTACGAGGGCGACCGCTCGCGCAAGCAGACCCTCGTCGACCATGGCTTCCGGCTTCCCTCCGCGCTCGACAACCGGCCGCTCCGCTTCGACGAGTTCCTGGACAAGGTGCAGCAGCTCGTTTTCGTCTCCGCGACGCCGGGTGCGTTCGAGCTGCGCCACTCGAAGGTCGTCGCCGAGCAGCTGATCCGGCCGACGTTCCTCGTCGACCCCGAGGTCGAGCTGCGGCCGACGAAGAACCAGATCGACAACCTGCTGAACGAGATCCGGAGGCGTGAGGAGGTCGGCGAGCGCGTGCTCGTGACGACCCTGACGAAGAAGATGTCCGAGGACCTGACCGACTACCTGCTCGAAGCGGGCGTTCGGGCGCGCTACCTGCACTCCGAGATCGACACGCTGGAGCGGATCCAGATCATCCGCGAGCTGCGGCTCGGCGAGTACGACGTGCTCGTCGGGATCAACCTCCTGCGCGAAGGGCTCGACCTGCCGGAGGTGTCGCTCGTGGCGATCCTCGACGCCGACAAGGAGGGCTTCCTCCGAGGCAAGACGGCGCTCGTGCAGACGATCGGCCGCGCGGCACGCCACCTCAACGGCCGCGTGCTGCTGTACGCGGACAAGATGACGGAGGCGATCAAGGGCGCGATGGAGGAGACCGAGCGCCGCCGCGCGATCCAGCTCGCGTACAACGAGGAGCACGGGACGACGCCGATCTCGATCGTCAAGGGCGTCTCCGACATCGCCGAGTTCCTGCAGCTGGAGAACCCGAACGTCCCCGGACGCCGGCGGCGAGGCGCACGCGCCGACGTCGAGGGGCTGTCGCGCGAGGAGCTCGAGAAGCTCGCGATCACGCTCGAGGAGGAGATGTTCGTCGCCGCCGAGGAGCTCCGCTTCGAATACGCGGCGAAGCTCCGGGACGAGATCAAGGATCTCCGGCGCGAGCTGATGGCGCTCGCCGAGCCGGTGGGCTGACGCCGAGCTCGCCGAAGGCGGGCTACGGCTCGACGAAGAAGCTGAAGCTCGCGCCGCCGTTGCCGGAGGTGCGGCATCCCCCACCCACGACGAACGTGTAGGTGCCGGGGCTGAGGGTGCCTTGGCGTGAGACATTCGCCGGTGAGGTGCCGCTGTTGACGATCAGCGCCCCCGTCTCGGCGTTCTGCAAGATGATGTCGGTCGCACAGTTCGCGATGCCGGTGTGAGTGGTGTTGGCCACCACCCCGTACTTGAGAGGTGCGTTCTCGACGCGGAAGCCGACACTGAACGACGAGAACGCGGACGTGAACTCCTCGCTCACGCTGAAACTCATGTTGCCGTCGGCGTCGAGCGTCGCGCTCGTGCCGAGCAGACGCGAGAAGTGGCTGGCGGACGCACCCAGCACTCCTGCGAGATGGGAGACCGAACCGAAAGCGAGCGGCGGCTCTTCGGCGAAGTTCTTGTTGTCGTGAATCCCGCCCTGGTCGAGCTGCGCGGACGCCGAGGCTTGGGCCGTCCGGTACAGCACCCTGACGCGCGCCGACGTCGCGCTCGTGATCGTGATCGTCGCCGTCGCGCTCTTCGTCGTGTCGGCGATGCTCGTGGCCGTGACGGAGAACGTCCCCGGTGTAGAGCCGGCCTCGTAGCGGGCGGTCGTGCTCCCCGTCGTGACGATCGCGCCGCCCGTCGCGGTCCAGGTGACGCCGAGGAAGCTTCCCGTGACGCTCGCGGTGAAGTTCTGCGTGCCGCCCGCCGCGACGGTCGCGCTCGTGGGGCTGACGCCGACGGTGACGAGCGGCGCGATCGAGATCGGGATCATCGCGGACGTCCCGTCGGGCAGCGCGGCGGTGACGTTCGCGTCCGGAACCGCTGTCAGCGCGGGCGCGGTGTAGACGGAGGTCGCCTCGCCGCCGGCGTTCATCGTCACCGGGCTCGGGCTGACGGAGCCGGGTCCGGCGACGGAGAGCGTGACCGTAACGCCGCTCATCCCGTCCCCGGCGACCTGGACGAGGAAGGCGACCGTGCCGCCGGCGGCGACCGCGGTCGGGCTCTGGGCGATGAGCTTGAGGCGCGCGCGCGTCGGCTTGGTGAGGCTCCTGATCGCGGTGAAGTTCGCGGTTTGGAGGTCAGGATCGTTCGCTTCGGCCCTGAGCTCGACGTTGAGCGGCAAACCCGCCTCGCCAGGGGTGAGCGTCGTCTGAAAGGTGCCGTCGGCCGCCGTCGCGACGGCGCTGCCGCCGATGGTCAGCATCAGCGGGACGTCCGTCCGGTCGGGGCCGGAGCGCACCCGTACGGTCACGCGGCCACGGAGCGTGTTCGCGTGGAAGAGCGCGGCGATCGCGGGGAACTCGGTCACCTCGATCTCGAGGTGGGCGCAGGCGTGCAGCATGTCGGCAGGCAGCCCGGCTCCGGGGAGGTCGATCGCGCCCGCGTCGGCGAAGTCGGCCACCCGGGCGACGTCGCGGAACTGCGACGCGAGGGAGGTGCCGGTGCAGTTACCGAGCCTGCGCTCGGCCATGTCGACGACCGCGGCTGTTGCGTGCGCGTGCGCGTCATTGCAGTTCAGCTGCATCGGGCCGCAGGGGCCGAGCAGGTTGCTCAGGCGAGCCTCGGTTTCCTGCTGCCAGAACAGCCACTCCGCCAACGCTGCTTCGACCTCGAACGAGGGGGCGCCGAGCGCCAGCCGCAGCCCCGGGCTGACGCTGGCGCGGTACCAGTCGGAGAGCGCGGACCCGATCTCGTTCAGCTGGTTCGCGCAGGCCGGGCCACCGACGGTCCCGCCGGCCTGCTCGGCGGCGCACGCCGACTCGGCAAGCGCGATCCGCTGGAGCGCCGCCGTCTCCGCCGAGCTGGGCACACGCGAGGCGACCGCGGCAGCTGCAGAGCCGGCGCCGGACGACGCTCCGGCGGTGCTGAAGTGCCAGAGCTCGAGCGAGACCGATGCGCCCGACACCGTTCGCGGCTGGAGATGAAGCTCCGACCCGTCGCCCTCGGAGCCGAACCCGACCAGCTGTGCCGCTGTGGTGCCGGCGGGGAGTTCGAACGTCAGCTGCGCCGGCCGGAGGAAGCGCAATCCCTCCGGCTCGAGCTTCGCACCGCCGATGACGGTTCCGGCGAGCGGCGAGCCGAGAAGGTCGGTGAGCGGTGTGAGCGTGATGCTCTCGTCGCTCGAGAGGGCGCCCGGCGGGATCGTGAGCGTCAGGCCGCCGCTCGCCAGCGAGCCACCGGTGCGTCCGATCGTGCTGCTGACTCGGCCGGTGGTGTCGAGTATGGGCGTCGAGCGGCCGTCGAAACGGACGGTCAGCGCGATCCGAGCTTGCCTGCCTCCGGGCTTGCGGGCGATGACCTCGACCTCGCCCGCGGGTGTGAGGAGCGGGACGCGGAACGTCGCGCGGGTCGACCTTCTCTCTTCGAGCGTGACCGGCTCGCCGCCGACTGTCACTGCCAGACCGCTGGCCGCGAGGCCCTGGCCCGTGATCGTGACGAGCTCGCCGCGATCGGCGACCGCAGGGATGATCGAGCTGATCTCCAGGGTTGGGGAGACGTCTGACCTTGCCGCAGCCGAGTCCGCCAGAACTGCCGCGCCAAGTACCGCGACGAGCATTCCGAGCGCACGAGTTCGAGCGGAACCCGGCATCGTCCTACGCCTCTTCCGCCATCGCGAGGACGTCGTCGCGGCTCATCTTCCCGACGAGCTCCGGGTGCGACTCGCCGACGTGCTGCACGACCTTCTGGACCAGCTCGTCGTCGCTTTCTGCTCGAACGACCTCGCCGCACTCGCAGTTGATGACCTTTCCCATGTTTCCTCCTCGTGGTGGCTTGGTGAGGGGATTGTCTAACGACCGGCTTGCGGTTACCTTGGCGAAACCTTGGGGGAGACGCGGATCCAGCTCTGCGGCCGGCTCGTCGTCCGGATCGACGGGCAGCGCATCGAGAACGAGTTGCCCGGGCGGCAGGGGCGGCTCGCCTTCGCGTTTCTCGCCGTCAACCGGCACCGGCCGGTCACCCGGGACGAGCTCACCGACGCGCTCTGGAACGAGGGGTCCAACTCGGACCGGCTCAGCCCACTGCTCTCGAAGCTGCGCGGCGTCGTGCCGCTCGACGGCCGAGGTGACGTGCGGCTGGCGCTCGCCGACGGTGCGTGGATCGACCTCGAGGCGGCGGCCGAGGGCCTGCACCGCGCCCAGAGCCTCGTCGCTCAGGACGACTTTAGCGGGCGCCTGGGGTCCCGGCCGCGTGGCGCAGCACATCGCGACCAGAGAGTTCCTGCCGGGAGAGGACGCGCCCTGGATCGACAAGCAGCGGCTGCGGCTCGACGAGATACTCGTTCGCTCGCTCGAGCTCGTCGGCCGCGCGTGCGTCGAGATCGGCGGCGGCGAGCTCGAGACGGCCGAGCGCTCCGCGCGGACTCTGATCGACCGCGCCCCCTATCGCGAGAGCGGGTACCGGCTGCTGATGGAAACGCTCGCCGCGCGCGGCAACTCGGCAGAGGCGCTGCTCGTCTACGAGGCGCTCCGCCGCCGGCTTCGCGAGGATCTCGGCGTCGCACCGAGCGAGCCGACACAGGGCTTGCATCGCAGGCTGCTCGGCTGAAGCCGCCGAGCCCGCACGAGATCAGCGGACGGTGAACGCGACCAACCGCACCCGGCCGGCGTTCCCGGCCGCGTCGCGGACCGCGAGCATCAGCCGGTAGCGGCCGGAGGCTCTCAGGCTGCGCGCGAGCGCGGGTGGCAGCGACAGCTCCTGTCGGCCGGCGCGGACCGGTCGCGAGAAGGATCCGAGCGTCCGTTGCGGCCGCGGGCTGATCCGGCGGGCCACGACGACGAGCGTCGCCCGCTCGGAGGCGCGGAGCGCGAGGATCGTTCTCCCGCCACGGCGACGCAGGGAGAGCGCGGACAGCGACGGCGCCGTGCGGTCGGCGATCTTGGGGGTCGGGGTGGACGGCGTCGTCGTTGTCTGCGGCATCGGCGGGACCGGCGCCGCCACGACGGTGATCGCGCCGAGATCTGCCCGGTTGACGTTCCCGACCCGATCCGAGACTGCGATCTTCACCGGATAGGTTCCGGCCGCCGTGTAGGTGTGGGTGGCGACCAGCCCCGAGACCTCCTTCCCGTCCCCGAGGTTCCACAGTGCACTCGACGGATCGACGCCGCTGTCTGCGTTCGCGCCGCCTGCGTCGACCGACTGCGAGGCGTCCAGCGTCACCGGGACACCGATCGTCGCGCGCACCGTCGAGACCCGGATGAACAGCGTCGGCGGGGCCGTGTCGAGGATCACGGTGTCCATGAACGGGAGCGACACGTTGCCGGGTGGAGTGCCGATCGCCGTCACACCAGGGTCGTCGTCCGGCCGCCTCGCGCGGTCGTAGATCCGGGCCTGCACCGTCCGCACGCCGTCCGGGCCCGATTCGAGCTGCACGGTGACCGGCCCGTCGAGCGACTGGATGCAGCTGCGCTTACAGGCTCCGAACTGGAGCGACGAGTCGATCTCGACGTAGCCGGGCCCGCTGCCGCCGGCTCCGCCCGGGTCGGTCGCCGTGACTCGGCCCGCAATGCGGAGCGCCCGAACGAACGAGACGCCGCCGGCAAGCTCGAGTGCCCCGGAAGGCCGACGACTGTCCTGGGTCGAGCGAACCGGGTCTGAGTCGCGGCTCGTCTGCGTCGCGGTCGACGTGCAGGCCTCGGGAATCGTGAAGCCGCCGCTGCAGTACTTTTCCTTGCGGGTAACGAAATACTGGAAGCGGACCCCGTCGATCTCGCCGTTCGGCCCGCGTGGGAGCTCGTTCGCATCGATCGTCGCGTCGACTTCGTCCTCGCCGTTGACGGTAACCGAGGTCGACTGGTTGGTCGCGAGGTTCGTGATGGTGACCTTGAACCGGCGGTCGGTGCTGTCGTTCCCCAAGGCGTCGTTGTTGAGCCAGCAGCTCTGAGGCACGTGCTCCCAGCGGATCGTGTTCGACTCGCCGCGGGTGTATGCCGGCTCCGGCAGGACGACCGGTGCGGTGAGCAGGTAGCAACTCGCCGTGTCCGCCGTCGGCCGTGTTGCGCCACTCGTGGGAAGGACGACAGCTGCCGTCGTGAGCAGCAGCACAATCGTCAGGCCGGGGAGGTGGCTCAGCTTCACCTAGGAGACCCGAAACCGCTTCTCGGCGAGTACGCGCCCGGCGAGCGACCAGCGGCATGCCCAGTCTCCCGCGGCAAGCGCCGGATCGGGGTCGAGTCGCGGCCCGGCGGCCGTGATCGGGACCGGCAGCTCGAAGTCGGCGTCGAAGGCCGGCCTTCCCTCGTGCAGGAATGCGATTCCGGCGAGCTTGCCCTTGCCGCCCACGAAGACCGCGCTGCACGTGATCGAGTCGCTCGGCCGGAAGGCCGAGGCGCTCTCGTCGCGAGCACAGACCCGCGTTGGCCCGGCGGGTGCCGTCGCGGCTACTCGGCAGACGCGCACGTGGAGGATGGGGCTGATCGGCCCGCCGCTGCGGAACGACTTGCGTACCCGCTCCGAGCCGACGCGCAGCTCGCAGGACCAGGCGCCTCCGGGCAGCGGGTACGGCCCCGCCGTGATGTAGACGTACACGCCCTTGCGCTTGTCGCCGACGCCCGTTCCGAAAGCGGGGAACGGCTGGCCGCGGTAGAGGAGCCGGCCGGAGAACCGCTCTCCCGGTTCCGCTCGGGCTCGCGCCGAGCAGTTGAACGCCGACGAGATCAACGCCGACCCGCTCTGGTCTCGCTTGCACTGGCCCGCACTCTGATCGAGAGCGCCGACACCGCAGATGCGCACCGCCTGCAACCGGTCACCCTGTCTTGCGGTCCCGGCGGCGCCGAGCCCGACGGTCGTCCCCGCCAGGAGCGCGCCGAGCGCCGCCAGAGCGACGTAGCGGGCTCTGTTACCCCGCCCGCGCGCCATCGCTACCGGACGGTGACGCTGTTGCTTCTACGGGTGCCCGCGACGACGCGGTAGACGCCGGCTGCACGAGCCGCGAGCGAGTACGTGCCTGCTGCGCCCGTCTTCCCGTTCCCGGTCGCCCTCCAGGCGCCGCCGGTCTTCCGCTCGAGCCGCACGGCGTGGCCGGCGACGGGATGCTTGGAGCAATCGACCACGCTGCCGGCGATCGCGGCTCCTTGGCGACGAGCGGTGACGCGACCGGCCGGGCGATTTCCCTCGAGTGAGATGCCGCGGATCGCCTGCATCGCCTTCGCGGCGTTCCAGTCGCTCGGGCGCATGCCCTCGATCACGTACTCGCCGAAGCCGATGCTTCCCCCCGCCGAGTTGCCCGACGGGATCAGCAGGGAGAACTTGGCGTATGCGGTATTGCCGTCGCAGAGCGGGAACCCCACGGCGGCCTCCATGCGGGCGTCGTCGGCGCCGTCGAACGTCGATCGCGTCAGCACCCAGTACCCAGCGATCGTGCCGGCGGCCCGGCCGCCGACGCGATGCTTGACCAGTTGCTTGCCCTCGGCGACGACCGGAAAGCCGTGGGTCAGGTTGTCGATCATCGCCTTGCGCGTGTTGCTCACCTTGATGGCGAGGCCGACGGTCCAGTTGTACTTGCTGTCGGCGCCGAGGCTCGCCCGGCCGGTCGCCTGGTAGCGAGGCCCCACCCATTCGCCGCCGTTGCTGTCGTAACAGCAGCCTCGCTTGTACTCCGGGGGAGAGACGGCCACGATCGCGAGCGTGGGGGAGTAGTGGTCGGAGGGGTTGCCTGACTGCCCCCGCAAGGGAATGCGGTCCTGGACCTCGGCGAGGACGAGGGGCGCAGCGACGAGCGCGCCCAATCCGATCGCAATCGCAACCTTCAGCCGCATTCCCTCGAAGGTAGCCCGGCGCGCCGACTCGTGCCATCGGGCGAATGACTAGTCTCCGCCGGTTTGCAGGCGTAAGATGAGTCCGTGCTGCTCGGGCGGACGACCGAATGCGGCCGGATCGATGGGCTGCTCGAGCGGGCACGTGGCGGCGCAAGCGGCGCGCTCGTGCTTCGTGGGGACGCGGGGATCGGCAAGACCTCCCTGCTCAGGTACGCCCGCGAACGAGCACACGGGCTGACCGTCGTCGAGACCGGCGGAGTCGAGTCGGAGGCGGAGCTCCCCTTCTCCGCTCTGGCGGAACTGCTCGGGCCGCTGCTCGGCGGGATCGATCGACTTCCCCCTCCGCAGGCGGCCGCGCTCAGGAGTGCGCTGGCGCTCGGGCCGCCGACCCCCGGAGACGCGTTCGCGGTTGCGACGGGCACGCTCCGTCTGATCCTGGAGGCCGCGCAGGACTGCCCGCTGCTCGTCGTCATCGACGATGCGCACTGGCTCGACGCGGGCTCTGCGGAGACGCTGCTCTTTGCCGTGCGCAGGCTCGACGCGGTCGGCGTGGCTGTTCTCGTCGCGGCGCGCGACCACGAGGCGAACGTCTTCGACGGGGCCGGAATCTCGGAGCTTCACCTCGACGGGCTCGATCGCTCGGCGGCCGCCGAATTGCTCGCCTCCACGCCCGCCAACCGGGTTGCGGTGTCCGTCGCCAACAGCCTCGTCGAAGCGACGGCGGGCAACCCGCTGGCCCTGCTCGAGCTGCCGGCGCTGCTGAGCGAGGCCCAGCTCAACGGTCAGGCGGCACTCCCGGATCCGCTGCCCGTGGCCCCGAGCGTCCGTCGTGCCTTCGAGGTGAGGCTGTCGGCGCTGCCGTCCGGCACCCAGCAGGCGCTGCTCGTCGCCGCGTGTAGTCACTCCGAGGCGCTGGCGCCGGTGCTCGACGCGCTCGCCGTGCTCAGGCTCGATGTCGAGACGCTCGAGCCCGCCGAGCGCGCTGCGCTCGTCTCGCTCGGCGACGATCGTCTCGCGTGGAGGCACCCGCTCCTGCGCTCGGCCAGCTACTACCGGTCGTCGACATTCGAACGCCGGGCCGTACACGCCGCGCTCGCGTCCGTCTCCACGGGGGTCGAGCGCGCCTGGCATCTTGCCGATGCGGCTCTCGGCCCCGACGAGACCGTCGCCCACGCGCTCGAGGAGGCGGCGCTGAACGCGCGGCTGCGCCGGGGACATGTTGCAGCCGCGATCGCCTTTGAGCGCGCCGCGAGGCTCTCCAGCGACACCGAGGACGCCGTGCGGCGCGATCTCGAGGCGGCACGCGACTATCACCTCGCCGGCCGTGTCGAGCAGGCTCGGGTACTGCTGCGCGCCGCTCTGGGCTCGACGCGGGTTCCGGCTGCGCGCTCGGACATCCAGCACCAGCTCGGCGTGATCGAGATGTGGTCCGGGGATGTCGCCGTCGCCTACGAACTGCTCATCGCTGCGGCGAACGAGGTGGAAGCCGCCGACCCCGGGCGGGCTGCTGCGATCCTGAAGAACGCCGCGATCTCCCGAGAAATGGCGGGAGACGTCGGTGGAACCCTTGCGATCGTCCGCCGTGCGCATGCCCTTGCGCAGGGGGACTTCGACACGGAACCGCAGCTGCTGCGGGCGATGACCCTCGCGGGCCAGGCACGCGTCGCCCGGCCGGCGCTGCTGAAGCTGGTCGGTGCCGGGCCGGCTGCTGCCTCACGGCCGCCGACGGCCGACTCCGTGCTCCTAGGCGCGACCATCGGGCAGGCGTTGATCTGGCTCGGCGAGCACGCCGAGGCTCGTCGCCTCTTCGAGCGAGAGCTGCTGGCGGCGCGGACGTCGGGCTCCCTCGCTCCGATGCCGTACCTGCTGGCATGTCTCTCGGAGCTCGAGTTTCGAGGCGGCCGCTTCGCAGCCGCCTATGCGAGCGGGTTGGAGTCAGTTCAGATCGCCGAGGAGACGGGGCAGCGGAGCGTTCTCTCATTCTGCCTCGCCACCCTGGCCCGCGTGGAGGCGGCGACCGCGCGCGAGGATAGCTGCCGTGACCACGTTCGCGGCGCGCTCGAACTGGCCGGCCGGCTCGGCGCGGGCTCGATCCGCGTCTACTCGCTCGCGGCACTCGGCCTCCTCGAGCTCGGGCTTGGCCGGCCGAGCGCCGCACTCCCGATCTTCGAGGAGCTCGTGCTGCGTGTCGAGGAGCTCGGCCCGCGCGAGCCGGGCGTGGTCGAGTGGGGCCCCGATCAGATCGAGGCGCAGCTGCTCTGCGGCCGTCTCGACGAGGCGCGCGAGTCGCTGCGGCTGTTCGAGGAGCAGGCTCGCAGCACCGGGAACGGCTGGGCGGGCGCCTCGGCCGCCCGGCTCCGCGGCATGCTGGTGGAAGAGGGGTTCGAGCGCGAGTTCGACGCCGCCTTGCAGGGCCACGTGTCCCCGTTCGAGCGTGCGCGCACCCAGCTGCGGCTCGGCGCGCGGCTGCGCCGGGAACGGCGGCCAACGGACGCCCGTCTCCCGCTTCGCTCCGCTCACGAGGCCTTCGAGCTGCTCGGTGCGAGCGGGTGGGCCGCGCAGGCGAGCGCGGAGCTTGCTGCAGCCGGCGAACGGCCGACACGACGTGAAGCCTCGTCGTCCACGCTCCTGCGCGACCTGACCGAGCAAGAGCTCAGGATCGCACTGCTCGTCGCCGGGGGCGTGACGAACCGCGAGGCAGCCGCCACGTTGTTTCTCAGCCCGAAGACGGTCGGCTATCACCTCGGCAAGGTGTACGAGAAGCTCGGAGTGCGCTCGCGGACGGAGCTGGCCCGCCTGATCGCCCGGGTGTGATCCGGCTATTCTGAGCGCATGTGCAGAAACATCAGAACGCTCCACAACTTCGATCCGCCGGCGACGCCCGAGGAAGTCGAGGCGGCCGCGCTGCAGTACGTGCGCAAGATCAGCGGCGCGACCAAGCCCTCGAAGGCCAACGAAGCCGCGTTCGCGCGTGCCGTCGAGGAGATCACCGCCGTGTCGACGCGCTTGCTCGCGTCGCTCGTCACGCAGGCGCCGCCGCGGGACCGCGAGGTCGAGGCCGCGAAGGCGCGGGCGCGCGCCGCAGCTCGGTTCGCGTAAGGTCGCGCGGTGAAGTACGGGCACGCTGTCTTTGGGCCGCGCAGTGGCCCCTTTAGGGGTCTTCGCGCGATGAGCATCCGCCTCCGCGGATGCTCATCCTGCGCAAACAGGTAATGCTGGGCGCGATCCTCTCGCTCGTCGTCTCGGGCCTGATCATCGGCCTGCTCGCGCGCTTCGCCGTGCCGGGCAAGGACCCGCTGAAGCTGTGGCAGACGATCCTGCTCGGGATCGCCGGATCGTTCCTCGGCGGCGCAGTTGCCGGCGCTTTCGGCGTGCTCGACGGCGACGAGACGATCGAGGCCGGAGAGGCGCTCACGGCGTTCCTGTTCGCGCTCGGAGGCGCGATCGTGCTGCTGGTCCTCTACCGCAAGTTCGTCCAGAAGCGCCCGATCACCGGGCCTTCGTAGCGGCTAACGCCGCTGCGAGCGCACGATCAAGACGCGCATGGCGGAGACGTTGCCTGCGGCGTCGCGCGCCGCCACGGTGATCCGATAGCGGCCCGGCCGCTGCACTGCGCGGCCGAGCGCGGCGCCGCCACGACCCGCGCGAATCGGCTTGCGGAGCGTCGCGACGACGCGGGCGGGCCGCGGCGTCAGGATGCGGATCTGGACGAGCAATGTCGCCCGCTCGGATGCGCGAAAGGAGATGTTCGTCGGAACGCCCCGCCGTTTCACGACCGCGACGCGGGTCAGCGTCGGCGCCGTGCGGTCGACTGTGGCCGGCGCGGAAGCGCCCGGACTCGCCGGTGTGCCACCGGGAGTCGGCGGGACCGGTGCAGCGGTGACTGTGATCCGGAGCGGCGGCGAGTTGGTCAGGTTCCCGAGTTGGTCGCCGAGCCTTGCCGTCACCTCGTACGTCCCCGTCGCGGCGTACGCGTGCGACGCCGTGAGACTCGTCGCCGCCGTCGCTCCGTCGCCGAATGCCCAGCGGGCGAGGGCCGTATTGACTCCGCTGCCCGGCGCGCCCACTCCGTCCACAGGAGCCACCAGCTCGAAGTCGACGGTTCCGCCGACGACGATCTGGGTCGTCGACGCACGGAGCGTGAATGCGGGCCCGGTCCGGTCGACGATGATCGTGTCCCGGATGATCGGTGACGCGTTCCCCGGCGGGATGCCGAAGACGATCGGGCCCGGAGCGCCATCGGGTCTGCGCGCGTCGTCCCAGACGCGTCCGAACATCTGCCGCTCGCCGTCGGGCCCGGGCGCCAGCTCGAGCTGCGTCCCGTTGCTGAAGGGAGCGACACAGCTGACGTTCCGCACTCCGGGGCGTTCGCACGGGAGCGCGGGATCCGTCGCGAACTGCATCCATGCTGTACCGCCCGAGCCGGTGACGACTCCAGGAACGGATAAGGAGCGCGTGAACGGGCTTCCGAAGCCGAGCTGAAGCGTCGAGCTCGGTGGAGTCCCGTCCTGTGTGGACGCGACCGTCGCCGACCACGTGCCGAAGCGGTACCTCCTGTCGATGCAGACGCCTGTCTGGGGGTTGCCCGCATTGCAGACGAGCTCCGATCGACGGATCTTGTACGTGAAGCGACGTCCCTCGATGCCGGTGCTGCTCGTGGCGGGGAACTCGGAGCCGGAGATCGTCGCGTCGGTCTCGTCCTCGCCGCTGACCGAGGTCCATTCCGAGAGTCCATTGGCGACGTTCGTCACGACGACGTCGAATTTCCGCTCGGCGCTCTTCTTGCCGTCGGCGCCGGAGTTGTCCCAGCAGCTCTGGTCGACATGCTCCCAGCGGATCACGTTCGTGGCGCCGAGCGTGAACTCGGGCTCGGGAAGAATCGTCGGCGGGGTCGAGTTGGCGCACGCCTGAGACGCCGCCGTCGCGCCGCCGACCGCCAGGGCCGCGACCACGGCCGCGGCGGCCAGGAACGCCACACCGGCAAGCGCGCGCAGGAGCATCAGCCGACGCGGACGGTCGCGGCGCGCGCGTCGGTACGGGTCGCGCTGCCGCCCTTGCCGGTGACCGTGAGCGCGACCGAGACGCGGTAGCTCCCGGGTCCCGGTGCAGTGAGGCGGTAGCTGCCGTCGGCGCCGGCCTTCGCCCGCGCGACGGTGGCGCTGCCGCGGAGGAGGCGCACCTGGATTCCGGCCATCGCGTCGCCGCGGCAGTCGCGAACGGCGCCCGTTACCGTGCGGCCGCCGGCGCGCGCGGTCACCCGGCCGGGAGGCAAGTAGCCCTCGAGGGCGACCTGGCCGAGCGCCGCCAGCGCCCGGTCGTGGTTCCACTGCTTCGTCGGGACGCCCTTGATCAGGAATGGGTCGGCCGGGTTTCCCCCGTACTCGGCGACCGGGCTCAGGAGCGAGAACTTCGCCGTCGCGAAGAGCCCGCGGCAGAGCGGGAACGCGAGCACCGATTCGTACTGCGCGTTGTTGTCGCCCGGTGCCTTCGTCAGCAGCGCGACGGCCGGGATCGATCCGACGCTGCGCCGGCCGACGCGGTGCGGGATTCGCACGCGCGGCCGCTCCGCGACCGGCCAGGCTTGGCTGAGGGCCTTCGCCGCCGCAGCGGCGGCCGACCGGGCCGGCTCGAAGGTCACCTGCCAGTCGAGCGTCGACTTGCCGCCGAGGCTGCCGTCGCTGTAGCTCGGCCCTTCCCAGTTGCGGGACTCGCCGTCGAAGCGGCCGAGCGCCCGGTAGTCCGGCAGCAGCGTCACCGAGGTGTACAGGCCCAGCGGGTAGCCCGCGGTCGCGTTCTGCCCCTCCCTGCCCACCTGGACGCGGTCGGTCGTCGCAGCCGTCGCTGCGGGTACGAGCACGACGCAAAGGAGCAGCGCCGGCAGGACACGTCGGGTCAGGTGGCTCGCAGTGCTCACTGTCGACTCCTCCTCGGCTGGCTGGACTTCGGATCCAGCGTAACGAGCGTGCCGCCCCGTTACACTGTGGAAATCCACAGTGAAACGACTTCCGATCTGGACGTTGCTCTCGAGGCAGCCCGCCGGCTCGAGATCGCACTGGCACGGCTTTTGGGCACCGGCATCGAGCCGCCCGAGGCCGGGGAGACGTTCCGAGCAGCCGAGGTCGCGTACGCCGCGGGGCAGCCGAGCCGAGCGCGTGAACTGCTCGATGCGGCGCTGGCGGAACGCCCGGATCCGGAGTTGCGGGCGCTCATCCATCAGCTCCACGGCTGGCTCGACGTGTGGGGCGGGATGCCCCTGCACGCCTACGAGCGGCTGCTGACCGAGGCAGAGGGTCTCGGCGCTGCCCACGCGGGGCTCGCGGCCGAGCTGCTCGGCGATGCGGGGATCGCCGCTGCCATCGGCGGCGATCCCGAGCGCGCTCGGGCCGCCGCACGCCGGGCACGCGAATTGGCTGTCGGCTCCGGCTCCGCGGCGAAGACCGATCTTCGTGCCGGCATCACGCTGCTCCTGGCCCAGGACGCGACAGCGGGTGAAGAGCTGATCCGCCGCTCGATCGGCGAGGTCGGCAGCGAGGAGCTGGCCCGGGGGATGTTTCGGACCGACGTCGTGGCGCTCTACTGGATGGAGGAGTACGGCGCCGCAGCGGCAGTGCTGGACGAGCTGATCGAGCGCGGCCGGCGGTCGCACGACCCGCTGCTCCCGGGCTGGCTCGATACACGGGCCGCGATCGACTTCCGTCTTGGCCGGTGGAGCGCGGCGAGCGCCCGCTCGTCCGAGGCGCGCCGGCTCGCGGAGGCTGTCGGGCACAAGATGCAGACAGCGTCCTGCTTGAGCACGCTGGCGCGGATCGCGGCCGTCCGCGGCCGCACGGACGAGTGCCGTCGCCGCATCGCGCAGGCAGTGGCCCTCTCCGACCCCGGCGAGGGCATCCTCTTCGGCTGGGCGCAGGCCGCGGCCGGTCTGCTCGAGCTCGGTCTCGGTCGCATCGACGACGCAATTCGAGCGCTCGAGCCTCTCGTCTCGTCCAGCATCGGCCAGGCAACGACCGACCCGTCCATCGCGCAAGGCACGCCGGATCTGATCGAAGCCTACGTCCGTGCAGGACGCGGCTCCGACGCGCGCCGACTCTGCGACGGCTTCGAGGCGCGTGCGTCCGACTCAGGTCGTTCCTGGGCCGCTGCTGCTCTCCACCGCTGCCGCGGGCTGCTCGCCCCGCTCGACGAGATGGATGCGGAGTTCGCGGAATCGCTTCGCCGGCACCGGATGACGCCGACGCCGTTCGACCTCGCGCGCACCGAGCTGTGCTACGGCGAGCGGCTGCGACGTGCAAGAAGGCGCCGTGACGCTCGCACCTACCTGCGGTCGGCCCTGGGCACGTTCGCTCAGCTGGGCGCGGAGCCGTGGGCCGAGCGGGCGCGCCGCGAGCTCGCGGCGACCGGAGGCAGGGCGCACAGCGCGCGCGGACTGCGGGCACGTCTGACCCCGCACGAGCTGCGCGTGGCCGCGCTCGTCGAGCGCGGTCTCCGTAACCGTGAGATCGCGGCCGCGCTCTTCGTCAGCGAACGGACCGTCGAATACCACTTGACGAATATCTACGGGAAGCTCGACATCCGCTCGCGCACCGAGCTGATGCGGGTGCTCGCCCCCGCGAGCGAACGGCAGCCGGCCTAAGCCGTCGCGAGCGCTCCCAGCTTGTCCTTCAGATAGCGCACGTACGGCGCCGCGTCGATCGGGCCGCCGACGACGCGCTCCAGCGTCTCCTGCGGCGTGAACTTGCGGCCGAGCGCGTAGAGGTTGCTCTGCAGCCAGTCGTGCAGCTGTCCGAACTCGCCCTGCTCGAACTGGTCGTGCAGGTCGGGGAGCTCGCTGAGCACCTTCTCCCAGATCTGCACCGAGACGATGTTCCCGAGCGAGTAGGTGGGGAAGTAGCCGAAGCTGCCGCCGGACCAGTGCACGTCCTGGAGCACTCCGAGCGTGTCGCTCGGCACCGGGATGCCGAGGTACTCCTCGAAGCGGGTGTTCCAGATCTCCGGCAGCTCCTTCAGGTCGATCGCGCCGGACAGGATCTCCTGCTCCAGCTCGAAGCGGAGGATGATGTGCAGGTTGTACGTCGCCTCGTCGGCGTCGACCCGGATGTACGACGGCTTGACGCGGTTGATCGCGCGGAAGAAGCGCTCCTGGTCGACGTCGCCGACGGCTTCGGGGAACGCCGCCTGGAACGACGGATAGAAGTGGTTCCAGAAGGGGCGGCTGCGGCCGACGATGTTCTCCCACAGCCGGCTCTGCGACTCGTGCAGGGCCGAGGAGACGCCGTGGCAGAGCGGCGTGCGCTCGAGCGACGGCGAGACGCCGTGCTCGTAGAGGCCGTGCCCGCACTCGTGCATCGCGGTGAAGATCGACGTGATGTCGTCCTCCTTGTACCGCGTCGTCAATCTGATGTCCTGTGTCCCCGAGCTGGCTGCGAACGGATGCACCGTCAGGTCGAGCCGCGCGAACGACGGGTCGTAGCCGAACCGCTCGATGATCTTCAGCGAGTAGGCGTGCTGCGCGTCGATCGGCCAGGGGCCGTCCATGAAGGCGTCGTCGCCGTCCACCGAGCCGATCTCGGCGATCAGCGGGATGAGCTCGGTCTTGAGGTCTTCGAAGACCTGGCGCACCTCGGCCGTCTTCATACCGGGCTCGTAGTCGTCGAGGAGAGCGTCGTAGGGCTCGTCGTAGCCCTCGAAGCAGTCGACGTAGCGGCGCTTGAGGTCGACCGCGCGCTCGAGCACGGGCCGGAAGAGCTCGTAGTCGTTCTCGGCCCGCGCCTTCGCCCACACGTCGTGGCCCTCGACGGCGGCGCCCGTCATCTCGGCAGCCAGCTCGGCGGGGACGCGGCGCTCCTTCTCCCAGTCGCGGCGCGCCGTGCGGATCAGGCTCGCGTCGTCCGAGTCGTACTCGAGCTGCTGCTCGTAGTCGGCGAGCTCGTCCAGCAAGGTGCCGGTCGTGTCGGAGACGAACTTCTGGTGCGCGATCCGGTCGAGCGTCGTCACCTGGTGCGCGCGCACTGCTGCGCCGCCCGGCGGCATCATCACGGTCTGGTCCCAGAACAGGATCTCCTGCGTCCGGCGCAGGTCGTGGATCTCGGCCAAACGTCTCTTCAGCTCGGCGAAACGCTGCTCCATCGTCGCTCCTCGGCTCGCGGGTACGGCGGGACTCTAGCTGCGTTGCCGAACGGGTTTGCAACTCGAGTGGCGCGGGGAACACGGCTTCGCAAACGTCACACCTACTTGGGGGGTCAACAGATGGGAATCATCGCGTTCATCGTTCTCGGCGCCATCGCCGGGGCGATCGCCAAGGCACTGCTGCCAGGCGACGACCCGGGCGGCTTCATCATCACGACCATCATCGGCGTCGTCGGCGCGATTCTTGGTGGATTCCTTGCGGCGGCATTGTTCGACGCCCATCCGATGGACGAGTTCTTCGACGTCAGCTCGTGGCTGACGGCGATCGTCGGGGCGATCGTCCTGCTGCTCATCTATCGGGCAGTCGCCGGCCGCGGCGGCCACCGGGCAACGGTCTAGCGCTCGGGCTCGAAGGCGAGAGGCTGGCGGCCGCGCGGGAACGTGCGCACGGCCGTCAGCCCCCAGCCGTCCTCGCGCCAGATGTAGGTGAGGATGCGCACGGCCTCGTCGGCGATCTCGTAGATGTGCAGGCCGCGGGCCTCGCCGCGCCGGTTCGGCCGCGGCTGGCCGAAGCCGGGTGCGATCGAGACGACCACGGCGTGCTCGCCCTCGGGGCTCGAGAGCTCGAACTCGCGCCGCTCCGCGACCGTGCTCTGGTGGATGTGACCGGCGAGCACGAGGTCGGCGCCCGCCTCGACGAGCCCGGCGAGGACACGGTTCCGCTTGGCGACGGGTTTCTTCCGCGAGCGCCAGGGCGCACCGAGCAGGTGGTGATGGAACGTGACGATGCGGTACGCCCCCTCCGGCGCTCCCTCGAAGGCGGCCGCCACCTCCTTCAGCTGGGCGTCTCGAAGCCGGCCGGACTGGTGGCGCCACGGCCGCACGGAGTTGAGCCCGACGACGATCAGGCTCTCCGACCGGTAGACCGGCTCGGTCGTCTTCCAGAGCCGCTCGAACTCCCGCCACGGGCTCGTGAAGCGCTTCGGGAACGTGTACGGGATGTCGTGGTTGCCGGGGATCGTCAGCAGCGGCAGGTCGAGACCGCGCAGGAACGCAGCCGCCTTCTCGTGCTGGGCGCGCAGGCCGCGGTGGGTGAGGTCGCCGCTCGCGATCACGAGCTCCGGGCATGCCACCTCGACGAGCCGGCCGAGCGCCTCGATCGACTCGGGCTTGTCGTTGCGGCCGAAGTGGAGGTCGGAGAGGTGAAGGACTCGCGTCGCCATGGTGACGGGGACGATAACCGCGCATGAGAACCTCCGATCCTGGCTATACACTTCCCGCCGTGACGGACGAGTCACCCGAGATCTTCGACGACCTCTACCTCGGGCTGAGGGCCGGAGGAGCGTTGCGGAAACAGCGCCGCGGCGAGCCGCTGACCACCGAGGAGCAGGAGGTGCTCGGCCGCTGGAACCGGCTCTCCTTCGGCCGCAAGACGATCGCCGTCGGCGCCTTCGCCGTCGGCACGTTCGGGCTCGGCTTCACCCTCGGCGGCCTCATCTTCGGCCGCTGGCGCAAAGCTTGAGCTAGCTCGCCTCGGCGTCCTTCGCCGAGAAGATCACCGTCGGCACGTCCTCGTCCGCTGGATCCTTGTCGCGCACGATCACGTCGATCAAGGTCGCGACGACCGCGGCGAGCGGAATCGCGAGGATGACCGCGAAGCCGCCGAAGAGGAGGCCGCAGCCGGTGACGGAGACCAGCACGACGAGCGGCGTCAGCCCGACGGCGTCGCCCAGCACGCGCGGGATGACGATGTAGTCCTCCAGCAGCCGGACGACGAGCACGGCGACGCCCGCCGCGAGTGCGGTCTGCCAGGAAACGGTCAGGCCGACTCCGACGGCGAGCGCTCCGGCCGCCAGCGGGCCGACCACGGGGATCAACTCGACGACGCCGGCAAACGCGCCGACGAGCAGCCAGTACGGCAGCCCGATCGCCCAGAACGCGAGCGAGAGCACGGTGCCGACCAGCACGATCAGCAACGCTTGGCCGCGAACGTAGGCGCCGAGCTTGGCGTCGATCAACTCCCACGTGTCCCGCACCTTCTTGCGCCGCGGCCGCGGCAGCAGCGAGCACAGCAGATCCTCCGCACGCTTGCGCTCGAAGATCCAGTAGGCGGCGCTCGCGAGCACGAAGAAGATCCCGAGCGCGACCTCGAAGACGGTCAGCGTCACCTCGAGGGCCGGATCGACGAGGCTCTCTCCGGAGGGCAGGTCCTCGAGGCGACGCTGCACGCCGACGAGGATGTCGTGCCGGAGCCCCGTCGAGTCCTCCGCCTGCTCGCCGAGGTCGGAGCGCGTCTGCGGCAGGTCTCCCAGCGCCGCGTCGATCTGGTCGATCGCACGAGGCACCACCGCCCAGAGAAAGCCCGCGATCATCCCGATCAGCAGGAGGTAGTGCAGCCCGATGCCGGCGGCGCGTGGAATGCCGCGGCTCGCGAGCGCCTCCACCGTCGGCCGCATCGCCGCGGTGAGGATGAACGCGAAGAAGAGCAGCGCCGCGAGGAGCCTGAGCTGCCACAGGGCGAGCGCGAGCACGACGATGCCGCCGACGACGAGCGTGGCGAGCGCGGCTCGCTTGGCGGTCTCGGTCACTCCGGGGAGTCTTCCCGCGCCGGCGGCCCCGGTAACTCTGCCGCCGCGTGGGGCCGGCGGCGGAGCTGCCAGATCCGCCGCGCAAGGATGCCGGCGAACGCGAACGGCACGCCGTAGAACGCCTCCACCGCGGCGGCCTGGAGCCAGAGCGGCGTGTCGTCGCCGTTTCCCGACGACGTCGCGACGAACAGAGGCGGACACGCAACGACGATCAGGAGCGCCCAGAACGAGCCGGTGACGATCCCGTAGAGCACGTGCACCGCGAACCAGGCGAGGAAGAACGGGAGCGAGCCGTTGCGCTCGTCGCCGAGCACGAAGAGGGCGGCGGCCGACGCCGCGAAGGCCGCTCCGACGGCGACGTCGGTGACGCGGGCTCGGGCGCGAGGGGACACGCGCAGACGCTACTCGACGGCGCTGGACGAACGTACGTTCGCACGCTAGAATGGCCCGACATGGCCGCCGATGAGCTGATCGTCCACGGGGCCCGCGAGCACAACCTCAAGGACATCGACGTCCGGCTGCCGCGGAACGCACTCGTCTGCATCACCGGGCTGTCCGGATCGGGCAAGTCGTCGCTCGCGTTCGACACGATCTACGCCGAGGGCCAGCGCCGCTACGTCGAGAGCCTCTCCGCGTACGCGCGCCAGTTCCTGCAGATGATGGAGAAGCCCGACGTCGACTCGATCGACGGGCTCTCGCCGGCGATCTCGATCGACCAGAAGACGACCTCGCGGAACCCGCGCTCGACGGTCGGCACGGTGACGGAGATCTACGACTACCTCCGCCTCCTCTACGCGCGCGTCGGCCGCCCGCACTGCCCGGTCTGCGGCCGGCCGATCTCCGGTCAGAGCCTCGACCAGATCGTCGAGCAGATCCTCGCGCTGCCGGAGGGGACGAAGTTCACCGTCAACGCGCCGATCGTGCGCGACCGCAAGGGCGAGTTCCGCGACGTGCTCGAGGAGCTGCGCGCCGACGGCTTCACCCGCGTCAAGGTCGACGGGGAAGTGCGGCTGCTCGAGGAGGAGATCGTGCTCGACAAGAAGTTCAAGCACGAGATCGAGGTGGTCGTCGACCGGCTCGTGCTGAAGCCCGACCTCCGCCAGCGGCTGACCCAGTCGGTCGAGACCGCGGCGGCGCTCGCCGACGGCCTCGTCGCCGTCGACGTCGTCGACGGAGAGGCGATGCTCTTCAGCGAGAAGTTCGCCTGCCCCGAGCACGGCGTCTCGCTGCCCGAGCTGCAGCCGCGGATCTTCTCCTTCAACTCGCCGCACGGCGCCTGCCCGCGCTGCACCGGGCTCGGCTCGCAGCTCGAGATCGACCCCGACCTGATCGTCCCGGACACGTCCGTCACGATCGGCGACGGCGCGCTCGTGCCCTGGTCGGTCGGCAACGGTGGCTTCTACGACTCGATCGTCCAGGCGATCTGCGACCGCTACGAGATCGATCCCGACACCGCCTGGCGGGATCTCACGACCGAGCAGCAGGACCTCTTCCTCCACGGCACCAAGGGCGACAAGCTCTACGTCCAGTACCGCAACCGGATGGGCCGGCGCCGCTCGTACACGATGGCGTTCGAGGGAATCGTCGCGTCGCTCCAGCGCCGCTACAAGGAGACCGACTCCGCGCAGCAGCGCGAGCGGATCGAGGAGTACATGAGCTTCCGGCCGTGCGGCACCTGCAACGGGGCGCGGCTGAAGCCCGAGGTGCTCGCGGTCACGATCGGCTCGATGTCGATCAACGAGTTCACGCGCATGTCGGTGACGCGCTCGCTCTCCTTCCTCGACGAGCTCGGCCTGACGCCCACCGAGGAGCTGATCGGGCACCGGATCGTCAAGGAGATCCGCGAGCGGCTCACCTTCCTCGACAACGTCGGCGTCGGCTATCTCCAGCTCGACCGCGCGGCAAAGACGCTCTCAGGCGGCGAGGCGCAGCGGCTCCGCCTCGCGACCCAGATCGGCTCGCAGCTCGTCGGCGTCCTCTACATCCTCGACGAGCCGTCGATCGGGCTGCACCAGCGCGACAACGGCAAGCTGATCGGGACGCTGCAGCGGCTCAAGGATCTCGGCAACACCGTCCTCGTCGTCGAGCACGACGAGCAGATGATGCGCACCGCCGACCACCTCGTCGACATGGGCCCGGGCGCGGGGGAGCACGGCGGCTACGTCGTCGCGGAGGGCACGGCCGACGACGTGATGCAGAACAAGCGCTCGGTCACGGGCCAGTTCCTCTCCGGCAAGCGGACGATCGCGATCCCGCCGCGGCGCGAGGACGACCACGGCCACTTCACCGTGCGCGGCGCGGCGATGCACAACCTGAAGGGAATCGACGTCGAGTTCCCGGTCGGCAAGTTCGTCTGCGTCACCGGCGTCTCCGGCTCGGGCAAGTCGACGCTCGTGAACGAGATCGTCTACAAGGCGCTGCGCGAACCGCCTCAACCGGATGCGCGTCAAGCCGGGCGCGCACGACGACGTCGAGGGCATCGAGGTCTTCGACAAGGTGATCGACATCGACCAGAAGCCGATCGGCCGGACGCCGCGCTCGAACCCGGCCACCTACATCGACCTCTTCACGCACATCCGCGAGCTCTACTCGCTGACCCCGGAAGCCAAGGTGCGCGGCTACAAGCCCGGCCGCTTCTCGTTCAACGTCCGCGGCGGCCGCTGCGAGACGTGCAAGGGCGACGGGACGATCAAGATCGAGATGCACTTCCTGCCCGACGTCTACGTGCAGTGCGAGACGTGCCACGGGCACCGCTACAACAAGGAGACGCTCGAGGTGCGCTTCAAGGGCAAGTCGATCTCCGACGTGCTCGAGATGTCCGTCGAGGAGGCGCTCGGCTTCTTCGCGAAGATCCCGAAGCTGCACCGGCGGCTGCAGACGCTGCACGACGTCGGGCTCGACTACGTCAAGCTCGGCCAGCCGGCGACGACGCTGTCCGGCGGCGAGGCGCAGCGCGTGAAGCTCGCCGCCGAGCTCTGCAAGGTCGCCACCGGCAGCACGCTCTACATCCTCGACGAGCCGACGACCGGCCTCCACTTCGCCGACATCGAGAAGCTGCTCGAGGTGCTCCAGCGCCTGGTCGACGCCGGCAACACGGTGCTCGTGATCGAGCACAACCTCGACGTGATCAAGCAGGCCGACTGGGTCGTCGACCTCGGCCCGGAAGGCGGCGAGGCGGGCGGCGAGCTGATCGCATTCGGGACGCCCGAGCAGATCGCCGAGACCGACGGCTCCTTCACAGGCGAGTTCCTGCGCGCGGTGCTCGCGCCCAGCCGCGAGCCGGTCGCGGTGTGACGGTGCAGGAGATCGCTCCCGGCCTGCGCCGCTGGACCGCCTGGCACGACCACTGGGAAGAGGATGTCGGCTCGGTGGCGGTCGACACGTCCGACGGCCTCGTCCTGATCGATCCCCTCGATCCGCCCGCCGACATGCCGGCCCCCAAGCACGTGCTCCTCACCGTCTACTGGCACGCGCGGGCGGCGGGCGCGCTGAAGGCTCGAGTCTGGGCGCCGAAGCGTTCGCAACGACCGCTCCTGAACCGCGGTGTCGAGGCGGAGGACATCGCCGAGGCGAAGCTCCCCGGCGGGATCGTCGCGGTCCCGACGGCGCGGGCGGGGGAGGCCGTGTACTGGCTGCCCGAGCACCGCGCGGTCGTCGTCGGAGACGTCCTGCTCGGCGCCGGCGCCAAGCCGCGCGCCACCGACGATCCGCTCCGGCTCTGTCCCGAGAGGTGGATGGGAAAGACGACGCACGAGCAGCTGCGAACGTCGTTGCGGCCGCTCCTCGATCTGCCCGTCGAGCACGTCCTCGTGTCGCACGGGAAGCCGGTGGTGAAGAATGGCAAGCGCGAGCTCGCTCGCATTCTGAGCTGATGGGACAGCCTTTGACCACAATCGCCGAGCGCCGGGCCCGCTTCCGCGCGCTGCACGCCGCCGACCGGCTGTTCGTGATGCCGAACCCATGGGACGCGGGCTCCGCTCGGCTCCTCGCCGCCGCAGGCTACGAGGCACTCGCGACGACGAGTGCCGGCTTCGCCTGGGCGCTCGGCAAGCACGATCAGACCGTCACCCGGGACGAGTTGGTCGCGCACGTCGCCGAGCTCTCCGCCGCCACGGACCTGCCCCTCAACGTCGACAGCGAGCGGTGCTACCCGGACGACCCCGGCGGCGTCGCCGGGACGGTGGCCCTCCTCGCCGGCGGGGGAGCGGCGGGCTTCTCGATCGAGGACTACGACCCGGCCGCAGACGGCATGGACGACATCGGAGCCGCAGCCGAGCGCGTCGCCGTCGCGGCCGCCGCGTCCCGTGAGCTCGCCGAGCCGATGGTGCTGACCGCACGGGCCGAGAATCACATCCGCGGTGTCGACGACCTCGACGACACGATCGCGCGCCTGGTCGCCTATCGCGAGGCCGGCGCCGACGCGCTGTACGCGCCGGGCCTCACCGATCTCGACCAGATCGCCAGAGTCGTGGCGGCCGTCGAGCTTCCCCTGAACGTGCTCGTGCTGCCGGGCGGGCCGACAGTCGCCGAGCTGGCGAGTGTGGGTGTCCGCCGCGTCTCGACGGGGAGCCTCCTCGCCGGGCGGGCGTACGGCGCCCTGGTCGAGGCCGCGGCCACGCTGCTCGCGGACGGGACAGCGCCGCCCGCGGACAGCCACGTCCCGCGCGAGACGCTCCGCGCCGCTTTCGACTCACGCTAGATGCAGGGGTCGGGCGAGAACGCCTGGTGCCCGCGGCCCTCGTGGCAGCGCTGCGACCAGGTCGCGGCGACGAGCTCCCACGTGCCGTTTGGGCGCCGCCTCAGCTCCGCGTCGTACTGGAGCCCACGGATCGAGTCGTCGAGGAGCCCGTCGAGCACCAGCGTCGCCGTCGCCGCCGAGCCCTCGCCGCGGACGGTCGCCTCGAACGACCGGCTAGCTGCCTCGGTCGCGCCTGCGTCGACGAAAGCGCCGACAACCGCACCGACGTCCCGTTCCCACGACTCGTCCACCTCGATCAGGTACGCCTCGTACGCGTCGACCGGCAATGTGCCGTCCTCCGGGAGCGGCGATGGCAGCGCGGGTGGCGGTGGCGGCAGCGGGACCGCGGCGCCGACCGTGGTCGTGACCGTCACCGTCGTCGCCTCGCCATCTCCGCCGCACCCGCTCGCGGCGACGAGAGCGAGCAGCAGGACGAGCCGGCGCATCACAGCACGGCCTGTGTCTGGGTGACTCGCGCGACGTGCTTGCCGCCGTCGTCGAAGAGGTCGGTCTCGACCACGATCGTGCGGCCGCCGCGGTGGAGCGGCCGGGAACGAGCCTCGACCCGTCCTGAACGGACGGCTGAGAAGAAGTTCGTCTTCGACTCGATCGTCGCCGTCGCGGCGGAGCCCTCGGGGAGGTTGAGGTATGCGCAGTAGGCGCCGGCCGTGTCGGCGAGCCCCATCAGGACGCCGCCGTGGAGGATCCCCGCAGCCGTCGTCAGCCGCTCCTCCCACTCGACCGCCGCGTGCACCTCCTCCTTCGAGGCGGCGAGCATCACGATCCCCAGCGTCGCCGCGTACGGCATCGCCGACCGCACCTGCTCGGTGAGGGCCTCGTCCATGCGCTGAACGTACCAAGCGAGGGATGCAGGGCTCGTTGCTCCGCGCCGATGCCGGGAGCGTGATCCGGCTCCTCGCCACCGTCGTGGTCTCGGCGTTTCTGCTCTCGGGTTGCAGCACCGAGGGCCAGCGCGCGCAGGAGCTCCTGCAGCAGGCCGAGGTCGCGCAGGCGGCCCTCGACTCGGCGACCTTCGAAGCCTCCATCGGCGCCGTCATGGACGGCAGGCAGATGGAGGTGGCGATCGCGGGTGCGGCGACGAAGGAAGGCGCGGCGGTCTCGCTGCGCACCACCGGCATCCCAGGAGCAAAGGGCAAAGACGTTCAGCTCGTCGTCCGGGACGACCGGGCGTGGATGAAGGACACCGGCGGCAAGTGGGCATCGATGCCCGTGCCAACGGGGCTGGAAGGCAAGAGCAGGTCGATGGGTGCGGATGCGTTCCAGGAGCTCGCCCGCTATGTCAAGGACGTGCGGATCGCCGAGCACCAGCCGATCGGCGGCAAGTTCGTGACGACGATCGCCGGCGAGATCGACACGGTGGGAATGCTGCAGGCGGTCGCGAAGCTCGGCTCACTCCCCGGGAAGGGCGGGACGAGCACGGGTTTCACGCTCGATCTCGACGACCTCGGCATCGATGTGGGCGACATCAAGGCGGTGCTCTCGATCGACGAGCGAACGCACCTGCTCGTCACGGCGCTGATCACGGTCGCCATCGAGGCGCAGGGTGAGACGCTCCAGGTCAAGCTGCAGTACCGGCTCACGAGCTCGAACCAGCCGGTCGAGCTGCCGTCCGTCTCCGGCTAGCCACTACATTCGGGGCATGGACCCCGATCGTCAGTGGTGGCTGCGCGTGCCGGCCGTCTTCCTGTCGCCGAGGTCGGTCTTCGTCGCCCTGCGCAACGAGTCGCGTGAGGATGTCGAAGCCAGGTCGGAGCCCGTGCTCGCGCTCGTCAGTCTGGCCGGGATCGCGGTGGCGCTCGGATCGACGACGGCGCGCTCGCTCTACGACAACCTCGAGTACGACGCGCTCCTCGTCGCCGTCTGGGCGGTGATCGCCGGCGGGATCGTCGCGTTCACCGGCTACTTCGTCGTCGGCGGCGCGCTCTATCTCGGAGCGCGAGGTCTCGGCAGCGAGGGCAGCTTCCGCCGCGCGCGCCACGTCCTCGGCTTCGCGGTGGCGCCGCTCGCCCTCTCGCTCGTGCTGCTCTGGCCGGTCGAGCTGGCGGTGTTCGGCACCGACCGCTTCCGCCGCTACGGCTCCGACGACGGTGCCGCCGGGCAGGTGTTCGACGTGCTGCAGCTCGGGTTCCTCGCCTGGTCGGCCGCGCTGCTGATCGTCGGCGTCCGCGCCGTGCACGGCTGGAGCTGGTTGCGCTCGCTCGGCGCGCTCGCCCTCGTCGCGCTCTTCCTAGCGGCGTTCGCGTACCTCCAGACGCGCATCTAGCGCCTCCTCGAAGAGAGCCAGCTCGTCCTCGGGCATCGCGTAGGTGTGCTGCTCCTCCGGGAAGCGGCGGTCCCGCACCTCGTCCACGTACGTGCCGACCGCATCCCTGATCGCAGTGGCCAGATCGGCGTACTGCTTGACGAACCGCGGTGCGTGGCCCTCGTAGAGCCCGAGCAGGTCGTGCCAGACGAGCACCTGGCCGTCGCACGATCCGCCCGCGCCGATCCCGATCGTCGGCACCGCGAGTGCCTCTGTGATCCGCGCCGCGATCGGCGAGGGCACGGCCTCGAGCACGATCGCGAAGCAGCCCGCCGCCTCGAGCGCGAGCGCGTCGTCGTAGAGCCGCACGGCCTGCTCGGCCGTTCGCCCCTGCGCCTTGAAGCCGCCGAGCATCGTCGCCGACTGCGGGGTCAGCCCCAGATGCCCCATCACTGGGATGCCGCCGCCGACGAGCGCCTGCACGCGCGAGAGCATCGGCCCGGCTCCCTCGAGCTTGACCGCGTCCGCGCCGGCTTCCTTCAGGAACCGGATCGCGTTGTGCATCGCCTCCTCGTCCGAGACCTGAAAGGACCCGAACGGCATGTCGGCGACGACGAGGGGCCGTCGGGCGCCGCGGTTGACGGCGCTCGTCAGCATGATCATCTCGTCCATCGTCGCGGGGACGGTCGAGTCGTGGCCGAGCACGGTCATCGCAGCCGAGTCGCCGACGAGGATGATGTCTGCGCCCGCGGCGTCGGCAAGCCGGCCGGAAGGGGCGTCGTAGGCGGTCACCATCACGATCGGCTGCTGCTGCGCCTTCAGCTGCACCAGCTCGGTGAGTGGCAGCTTCCCCGGCGCCGGGGTGCCGGGGGCGGGCTTGCGCGGGCGGGTGGTCATCGTTCCTCCTCTGTCAAGACGACGTTGTCGATCAGGCGGGTGGAGCCGACGCGGACGGCGGCGGCGAGGACGGGTGGATCGAAATCGGCGACCTCGACGTAGTCGACGTCGAGCCCAGCGAGCACCGCGCGGGCAGCGTCGGGGTCACGGGTGGCGAGCGCGCGGGGGAGGGCGAGCGCGAGCTCGCGCTCCTCGGCTGAGAGCCGGGCGTTCCGGGACGAGAGCGCGAGCCCGTCGTGGTCGCGGACGGTGGGGATCGATCTCACCGTCAGGTCGAGGTTGAGGTCGCGAACCAGGCGCCGAACGACCGCGAGCTGCTGCGCGTCTTTCTGGCCGAAGTAGGCGAGCTGCGGCCGGACGATGTTGAAGAGCTTCAGGCAGACGGTCGCCACGGCCCGGAAGTGCCCCGGGCGATGCTCGCCCTCGAGCCCGCGGGAGAGCTCCTCCACCTCGACCCAGGTCTGGTAGCCCGGCGGATACATCTCCGTCGCGGCCGGCGCGAAGACCACATCAGCGCCGGCAGCGGCAGCGAGCTCCAGGTCCTGTTCCTCGTCGCGCGGGTACCTGGCCAGGTCCGCTGCGTTGTCGAACTGCGCGGAGTTGACGAAGACGCTGACGACGACCGTGTCGCACTCCGCCCGGGCCGCTGCGATCAGCGCTTGGTGGCCTGCGTGCAGCGCGCCCATCGTCGGTACCAAGCCGATCCGGCCTCTCCGGAACGCCTGTAGGTCCTGCCGCGCTTCGCTGATCGTCCGCAACGTCCTCATAGCAGCGCCTTCGTGGCGTCTGCGAGCGTCGTGTAGAGCTGCTCGAGCTCAGGGCGCGCGGCGCGGATCGCGCTGACGTTCGCGTCCACTGTTTCCCAGTCGCCGCGCTCGATCGGGCCGGTCAGCTCGAAGCCGTTCTCGATCGTCCGGCGCATCAGCGGGTCGAGCGCCTCGGGCGGCGCGCCCGCCGCCTCGAGCAGCGAGCCGGCCGCCCGCCGTAACGTGACGAGGTAGTTCGAGGCGATCGCGGCGCCGGCGTGATAGGTCGCACGCTGCTCGTCGGCGAGCGGGAACGGCTCGAGGCCGAGCAGGCGTCCGAGCCACTCGCCGACCCGGTGCGCTTCCTCGTTCTCGGCCGTGATCGCGGCGAACGCGCCGTCGAGCTGCTCCGCGCCGCGGTCGCGCGTGAACGTCTGGAGTGGGTGCAGGCCAAAGCGGCGTTCGTGTGGCTCGAGCGCGCCAAGCGGTGTCGCCCCGCTCACGTGTGCGAGCCAGGGGCCCGGCGGCGTCGCCGCAGCGACCTCCGCGATCGCCCGGTCCGGGACGCAGAGGAGGACGAGCTCAGGGTCGCCGGTGTCGAGGTCCACGCCGCGTTCCCGCAGGCGCGCGGCGATCGCCGACCCGACGCGTCCCGCGCCGATCACGTGAGCTCTCTCGATCATGTTGGTGGCTCCAGTTCCGTTGCCGGATACCGGGCGATTCCAGTCTAGCTCAGCGACCGAGGCGTCGAAGCAGATTTTCGCGCACGGTGGGCCACTCGTCGTCGAGCACGCTGTACCAGGCCGAGTCGCGGCGCTCGCCGCCCCGGACGAGCATGTGCTTGCGATGGACGCCTTCGAACTGCGCTGGGAGCGCCGCCATCGCGCCACGGGAGCGCTCGTTCCGGGCGTCGGTCTTCAGCTCGACCCGCAGGCAGCCGAGCCGCTCGAACGCGTGCTCGAGCATCAACAGCTTCGCCTCGACATTCACGCCCGTGCCCCAGGCCTTCGGGGTGAGCCACGTCCAGCCGATCTCGAGGCTCCGGTCGGCGGGACGGAGCGCCAGGTAGCGCGTGCTCCCCAGCACGCGGCCGTCCTCTCGGCGCACCGTCACGAGCGGCATCTCGGTGCCGGCCGCGGCGCTTGCCAGTGCAGCGTCGAGGTAGGCGCGCAGCTCCTGGCGCGTCTGCGGCTGCACGATGCTCAGCCACTCCCAGGTGCGCGGGTCGCGCGACGCCTCCCAGAGCCCTTCTTCGTGCTCGGGCGCGATCGGCTCGAGGCGGACGAGCTCGCCTTCCAACGTCGGCGTGGACCAGGACATCGCAATAGAGTGCCGATCGTGCCGTTCGACCAGTACCACGAGCCGCCCGAGGAGCTGTCGCAGGAGGTCCGCACGTTCGCCCGGATCTGCGCCTCGCTGATCGAGGAGGCAGAGGCGATCGGCTGGTACGAGCAGCGGCTCGACGTCGAGCGCGATCCCGACGCGCGCGCGATCATGGAGAACGCGCAGGGCGAGGAGTTCAAGCACTTCGCGATGAACCTCGAGTTCCTCGGGCGCCAGAAGCCCGAGTGGGCCGCCGTCTTGAAGCGCGTCCTCTTCCGGCCGGGCGACATCGTCGAGCACGGCGAGGAGGCCGAGGAAGAGCTCGACTCGGGGTAGACTGCGGGCATGCCGATCTACGAGTACGCGTGCATGGAGTGCGAGTCGCATTTCGAGGAGCTGGTTCGGAACGCGGAGCAGGCGATCGCGTGTCCCGACTGCGGCGCCGGCAACGTGCTCAAGCAGCTCTCCAGCTTCGCAGTCGCCGGTGTTTCCTCGCAGCCACGGTTTGGAAGCAGCAGCGGCGGCGGGGGCTGCTGCGGCGGTTCCTGCGGCTGCGGCTGACCGTCCGGCAACGGGCGTAGACTGCCCCGCGTGATCGATGCTCTCGCCGACTATCGCGACGAGACTCTGGGCTGCACGCGCTGCCCGCTCTCGGCGACGCGGACGCAGGTCGTGTTCGGCTCCGGTGACCCGAATGCCGAGTTGATGTTCGTCGGCGAGGCGCCCGGCTTCCACGAGGATCAGCAGGGTGTGCCCTTCGTCGGCCAGGCCGGCCAGCTCCTCGAGAAGCTGCTGAACGGAATCGGCCTCTCGCGCAAGGACGTCTACATCGCGAACGTGCTCAAGTGCCGGCCGCCGGGCAATCGCGACCCGCAGCCCGAGGAGATCGAGGCTTGCGAGTCGCACCTCTTCAGGCAGATCGAGCTGATCGAGCCGACGCTCGTTGCCACGCTTGGCAACTTCGCGACGAAGCTCCTCTCCGGCAAGCCTGCCGGGATCACGCGTGTGCACGGAGTGCCGCAGCAGGTGGCGCTCGGCGGCAACGCAGTCACGCTCTACCCGCTCTACCACCCGGCCGCAGCCCTCTACACGCGCTCGATGCTGTCGGTGCTCGAGCAGGACTTCGCCCGGATTCCCGAGCTCCTCGGGCGAGCAAGTGTTGTTTCAACACAAAGTCCCGAGGCTGCTGAGCCCGAGCCGGCGCTCGAGCGCACTCTCGAGCCCGCGGTCCAGCTCGGGCTCTTCTAACGCCGGACGTGGAGCTGCTCTCCTCCTCGGCGAGCGAGACCGAGGAGTTCGCCGCACGACTCGCACGCGAGCTCGTCGTCGGCGACGTCGTCGCCGTCTCCGGCGAGCTCGGCTCGGGGAAGACGACATTCGTGCGCGGAGCGTGCCGCGCGCTCGGAGTGACCGCGCCGGTGACGAGCCCGACGTACACGATCGGCCATCGCTACGAAGGCGATCGGGATGTCTCGCACCTCGATCTCTACCGCTTCAAGGGCGTGTCGGCGGCGGAGTGGGGGGATCTCGAGCCGTACTTCGAGGACGCAATCGTCTTCGTCGAGTGGCCCGAGGCGGCCGGCGCGGGCCTGCCACCCGTGCGTGCGTCGGTGCGTCTCGAGCACATCGACGAGCGAAGTCGGCGAATCCTGATCGACGGCGACGTAACCTTCGGCCATGCCGCTGATCCTCGCCTTCGACACCGCGACTGAGCGCGCCACGAGCGCACTCCTCGACGACGGCGAAGTGCTGGGCGAGCGTGTCTCGCGGACGGCGACGCTGCTGGCCGACGTCGACGCGCTCGTCCGCCAGGCGGGCGCGCATCCTCGCGACCTGAGCGGGCTCGCCGTGGGGACGGGACCAGGGAGCTTCACCGGAATCAGGATCGGCCTCGCGTTCGCGCGCGGCCTCGCGCTCGCGCTCGACCTCCCTGCCGCCGGCGTCTCGACTCTCGACGCGCTTGCGGCGGGCGCTCCAGGTGCCGTCCCGGTGATCGATGCGAGACGGGCCGAGGTGTTCGTGCCAGGCCCACGGGCGGTCGCTCCGGCCGAGCTGGAGATCGAGCCAGGTGCGACCTACGTCGGCAGCGGCGCGGTGCGCTACCGCGACCTGCTCGAAGAGGCGGGCGCGATGGTGCCGCCCGACAAGGACGAGCGCCATCTGCCTCGCGCCCGCTTCCACGCCGAGCTCGCCCGCGACTTCGGGCCCGCCGAGCTGGTCGAGCCGCTCTACGTTCGCCTGCCCGATGCGGTCGAGGTGTCTCAATTCGAGGTGTCCGGTTGACGTTCGACCTGCGAAAGCTCGAGCTGCGCGACTTGAACGCGATCGAGCTGATCGAGCGCGAGTCGTATCCGACGCCGTGGTCGCGGTCGATGTTCGCCGGCGAGCTGGCCAAGCCGAGCTCGCTCTCGCTCGGAGCGTTCGACCCCGAGTCCGGGGCCCTCGTCGGCTACCTCGTCATCTCCCGCTACGTCGACGCCTGGCACGTGATGAACCTCGCCGTGACGAAGCCATACCGCCGGCGCGGTGTCGCCCGCACGCTGCTCGACCACCTCTTCGAGGTGACCGCGGCCGACGAGCGCCGCGGCTACACACTCGAGGTGCGGGTCTCCAACGAGGGAGCGATCAAGCTCTACGAGGCGATGGGCTTCGTCGCCCGCGGCGTGCGTCGCGGCTACTACACCGACAATCGGGAGGACGCGCTGATCATGTGGAGAGATCCCGTCGCGGCAGCCGAGCACGCCGAAGCGGGATGAGCCCGTCCGCATGATCCTGGGGATCGAGACGTCCTGCGACGAAACCGCGGCGGCGCTCGTGACCGAGGCGGGCGAGATCCGTGCGAACGTGATCTCCTCCCAGGCGGAGCTGCACGCGCGGTACGGCGGTGTCGTCCCCGAGATCGCGTCGCGCCGGCACCTCGAGCTCGTCGCACCCGTCGTCCAGGAGGCGTTCCGCGAGGCGGGGGCGAGCCTCGACGACGTCGACACCGTCGCCGTCACGCAAGGGCCAGGCCTGATCGGAGCGCTGCTCGTCGGTCTGTCGGCGGCCAAGGCGCTGGCCTGGGCCCGCGGCCTTCCACTCGCACCCGTCGATCATCTTCACGGGCATGTCGCCTCGCTCTACCTCGGGCCGGATCCGGTCGAGCCTCCGTTCCTCTGCCTGCTCGCGAGCGGAGGTCACACGCTCCTGCTCGACGTTCGGGACCGGGCCGGCTACCGCGTGCTCGGCACGTCGATCGACGACGCCGCCGGCGAGGCGTTCGACAAGGGCGCGCGCCTGCTGGGGCTCGGCTACCCGGGTGGCGCCGAGCTGGACCGGTTGGCCCAGGGCGGCGACCCGGAGGCGTTCTCGTTTCCGGTCGCCAAGCTCGAAGGGCTGGACTTCTCGTTCTCCGGCTTGAAGACGGCGCTTCTGTACACCGTGCGCGACCTCGGCGGCGCGATGCACACGCGCAGGGCGGATCTCGCGGCGTCGTACCAGCGCGCAATCGTGCGGGCGCTCGTCGAGCGGACACGCGCGGCGGCCGAGCGCGAGCAGCTCGAGACGATCGCCGTCGTCGGCGGTGTCGCAGCGAACAGCGAGCTGCGTGCCGCCCTGCCGGAAGCCCGGTTCGCCCCGCTCCCGCTCTGCACCGACAACGCCGCGATGATCGCTTCGGCGGGCAGGTACGGCAGATGCCTCCCCTATCCTCGGTACCTTGACCTGGACGCCTATGCATCGCGCGCTTGACCGGGCCAGCCGACTGTTCAGCGTCGTCGGTGCGCTGGCGGTCGCGGCGGCGCTGCTCGCGGCCGGGGGCGGCCAGGGTGCTCGCGCGCCCGGTGAGCTCGAGGGCGGCGCGGCTGCGTGGCGTGGGTTCGTCGACGGCGACCGCAGTGCAGTCGCGATCGGCGAGCGCATGATCGTCGTCCTCCGCAACCCCTCGCTCGCCGACCGCATGGCCGAGGCGGGTGGTCGCGCGACCGAGTCGGCGATGCGAAGCTGGGCTGCCGCCGCGCTGGCGAGCCAGAAGCAGATTGCCGCGCGGTTGTCGCGCGAGGGAATCCAGCTCGTCCCCGACTTTGTCTACACGCGCACGTTCAACGGCTTCGCCGCCCCCATCGACGGCCGGGCGCTCGCCCTGCTCGAGCGCGACCCGGATGTCCTCGGGGTCTACCCGGTGCGTGCGGCTTACCCTGCCGCACTCTCTCGCGCCGAGCTCCTCGCACCGCCCTACGCCGCCGGCAGCGGCCGGCGCGCCGATCTCCGGCTTCCCGGGTTCGATGGTCGAGGCGTGACGATCGCCTTGCTCGACACAGGCGTCGACGTGAAGCACCCGTTCATCCGCGAGCGGCTACTCGACGGGGTGGACGTACTGGATCCCGACGCTCGCGCGATGGCGCGCCCGCACCCGAACGAGCCGATGCGGCTCGAGCGTCACGGCACCCAGGTTGCGGGTCTGCTCGTCGGCAACGGCGGGCCTGGTGGCATCCGCGGCGTCGCGCCCGGTGCGGCGATCCTGCCGATCCGAGTCGCCGGCTGGCAGCCGAACGCCGAAGGTGGGTTCGCCGTCTACAGCCGGACCGATCAGCTGCTCGCCGGTCTCGAGCTGGCAGTCGACCCCGATGCCGACGGCGACGTGCTCGACGCGGCCCGGATCGCGGTGGTCGGTGTGACGGAGCCGTTCGCAGCGTTCCCCGACGGGCCGGTCGCGCGTGCGGTCGCCGGCGCCGCGGAGTTGGACACCCTGGTCGTCGTCCCGGCCGGGAACGAAGGCCCGGCCGGACCCGGATACGGCAGCATCGGCGGCCCCGGCGGCGCGCCCGCTGCACTCACAGTCGGCGCGGCCGATCTCCGCCGCGAGACGGCGGTGGTTCGCGTCGTCATCCGAGCCGGCCTCCGTGTTCTGCTCGACCGCGAGTTGCCGCTCGGTGGCGCTGCGGCGCCGCGCACGCCACTCGCGCTGGAGGTGGTGCGGCCACGGCGGAACGTCGCAGCCGGACCGCGCGGTACGCCGCTCGCCCGCTACTTCGACGATCGCGGCTACAGCATCGCCGCCGGCCGGGCGGCTCTCCTGGCACGAGCCGAAGGCCCCACGGACGACGCGCGCGCGGCCGTGCTCGCAGGGGCGGAGGCGATCCTCGTCGACGGGCTCGTTCCAGCCGGGGCTCTCGGCCTCGACGACCGTCTCGACGTCCCCGTGGTCGGCCTGCCGACGGCCGCGGCCGCCGCGCTCCGCGCGGCGATCGCACGGGGCACGGATGTCCACGTCTCGCTCGGCGCTCCGGGCTGGCAGATCAACGGGCGCCGCGCGTCGATCGCACCGTTCTCCTCGCACGGCCTCGCGTTCGGCGGAGGTGTGAAACCCGAGGTCGCCGCCGCCGGTGTGGAGCTCGTCACCGCCGATCCTGGCCGCAACGACGATCAGACTGCTCGCTACGGCACGATCAGCGGCTCGAGCGCGGCCGCGGCGCTCGCCGGTGGCGCGGCCGCGGTGCTCGCACAGGCGCGACCGGAGCTCGACGCGGCGGCCCTGAAGGGAGCGCTCGTCGGCACCGCCGTTCCGGTCGGCCGCAGCCCGGCTGCGTCCCAGGGCGGCGGCGTCGTCGACCTCGGTGCCGCGACCGCGGCGGAGGTCGTTGCGGAACCGGCCACCGTCGGCTTCGGCGCGGCCGACGAGCCGGGCTGGCGCGCTGTACGCCGGATCGCGGTCCGGAACGTGTCTTCGCGACGGGTCGCGGTCGTCGTGGCGGCAGCTGCGGAGGCGATCGCCGGCGTCTCGGTGACGGCGAAGCCGGCCCGGCTCCGGCTGCGGGCCGGCGAGCAGCGACTCGTGACGCTGACGGCCCGCGTCTCGTTCCTGCCGCGCGGGCTGGGCGCGATCGAGGGCCGGGCACGGCTCGAGGTCTCGGGCGGCGGCAGGATCTACGTGCCGTGGGCCGTGGCGTTGCCGGTGCAGGGCTCGGCGCTGATCGGCGGCCTCACCCTCTCGGCCCGCACGTTCCGCGCCTCGGATCGCGCGCCCGCGGTCCTGACCGTGCAGGCGGGTCAGGTGCGCGACCTGGCCGGGCGGCGGCAGCTGCGTCCGGTCATGCAGCTCGACGTGGAGCTCTGGCGCGGCGGCGAGCGGATCGGACTGCTCGCACGGCTGCGCGACGTTCTGCCCGGACGCTACGCGTTCGGGCTGACGGGCCGTGGACCGCGCGGCGGGACGCTCGCACGCGGCGCCTACAGGCTGCGTGTCGTCGCCCACCCGCCGGACGGCCCCGCCGAGGCGGAGGTCGTCGGCTTCCGGATCCGCTGACCCGTCGCTGGCGTAGACTCCCGCCCGCCCACGAGCGAGCCAACCCGGAGGAGGCCGCATGACGACGGCAGAGGTGCCTACACACCTGCGCGAAAATCCGTATGCGATCGCGCGCGAGCAGCTGCGACGCGTCGGAAAGACGTTCGCGATCGACCCGAATCTGATCAACGTCCTCGAGCGGTGCAAGAAGTCGGTCGAGGTCTCGATTCCCGTCACGATGGACGACGGCTCGGTGACCGTGTTCGAGGGTTACCGCGTCACGCACAACATCGCGCGCGGCCCGTCGAAGGGCGGCATCCGCTACCACCCGAACGTCACCCGCGACGAGGTCAAGTCACTGGCGATGTGGATGACGTGGAAGTGCGCGCTCATGGGGCTCCCGTTCGGCGGCGCGAAGGGTGGCGTCGTCTGCAACCCGAAGCAGCTGTCGCGGCGCGAGCTCGAGGGCATGACGCGCCGCTTCACGAGCGAGATCATCAACGAGATCGGACCGGAGAAGGACATCCCGGCGCCGGACGTCGGCACGGACGCGAGCGTGATGGCCTGGATCTTCGACACGTTCTCGATGAACAAGGGTCACTCCGTGCTCGGTGTGGTCACGGGCAAGCCACTCGCGATCGGCGGCTCGCTCGGCCGCGAGGAGGCGACCGCGCGCGGAGCGCTCTACGTGATCACCGACGCGTTGCAGGAGGAGGGCAAGGGCCTCGCCGGGCTCCGCGTCGCCGTGCAGGGCTTCGGCAACGTCGGCCGTCATCTCTCGCGGATGCTGGCCGAGGAGGGCGCGCTCGTGATCGCCGTCTCGGACTCGAGCGGTGGGCTGCATGCTCCGAAAGGGCTGGACATGCCGGGCGTGCTCGCGCACAAGGCCGAGCACGGGACGCTGGCGGGGTTCAGCGGCGGCGATGCGATCTCGAACGAGGAGCTGCTGCTGCTGGAATGCGATGTGCTCGCGCCCTGTGCGCTCGAGCAGGTGATCAGCACCGAGAACGCGGCGCAGGTGAAGGCGCGGATCATCTGCGAGGGAGCGAATGGGCCGGTCACCCCGGCTGCGGACGAGATCCTCGAGGACCAGGGCGTCCTCGTCCTCCCGGACGTGCTCGCGAACGCGGGCGGTGTCGTCGTCTCCTACTTCGAGTGGGTGCAGGGCCTGCAGGAGTACTTCTGGAAGGAAGAGGAGGTCAACGCGCGGCTGAACGACATCGTCACGCGGGCTTTCCGGGAGACCTGGGACACGCGCGAGCAGCACCAGACGAGCATGCGGATGGCCGCTTACGGGCTGGCGGTGCGGCGTGTCGCCGAGGCCACCGTCACGCGGGGTCTCTATCCCTGAACCGGCGTTCCTGGCGCGTCGCTCGCGGTGCGCGGCCGGAGAGGACAGTATGGGTAATACGGACTCGGAGAGCCGCGGGCAGCGAGCGACGCGAGGCGTCGCCGGAGGCGGGCTCCGCCCGCCGGGAGGCGATGCCGGCCAGGGGCGTCGGAGGGTCGTCGTGTACACGGCGGAGGGGTGCCACCTCTGCGAGCGTGCGCTCGAGGTCGTCGACCAGGTGTGTGCCGGCGACTTCGAGCGCGTCGACATCGGCGGTGTCCCCGAGCTCGAGGCGACCTACCGGACGGCGATTCCGGTCGTCGAGATCGACGGCGAGCGGGCGTTCACGTACTTCGTGCAGCCGGAAGCGCTACGGCAGCGGCTGAAGCTCTGCCGCTGACGGTTCTCACGGCGGTCTGAGAGAGCCGTGGGCACAATGTGACGCGGCTGTCACAAACGGAAGGACGGAAGGATCGAGTTGGCGGATCGGCTGACCGTGGGAGTTGCTGCGCGCCTCTCCCGCTACCTGCAGGTGTTGACGCAGGCGAAGAAGATGGGGAAGGACAGGATCTCCTCCCAGGAGATCTCGGACTACACGAACATCAACGCGACCCAGATCCGCCGCGACCTCTCCGGCTTCGGCAAGTTCGGCAAGCGCGGCGTCGGCTACAACATCGAGTCGCTGCTCGGCGAGATCCGCAAGATCCTCCGCACGCAGGGGCAGCACAACATCGCCCTCGTCGGCGCCGGCCGTCTCGGCCAGGCGATCGCCAGCTCGCCGATCTTCGCCGAGCACGGGATCAACATCGCAGCCGTGCTCGACACCGATCCCGAGAAGACCGGACACGCGATCGGCAGCCTCAGCGTGCAGCCGTACGCGAACCTGCGTGAGTCGGTGCGCGAGAACAACATCATCGTCGGCGTGCTCGCCGTGCCGGCGGACAGCGCCCAGAGGGCGGCGAACGACCTGGTCGACGCGGGCGTGAAGATCATCTTCAACTACTCCGAGGCGCTCCTCGACGTGCCGAGCGACATCGCGGTGCACGCCTCGAACCCCGCCGTCGAGCTGCTCTACGCGCTCTATTTCCACCTGACCTAGGCGCAGTTTCGCCGCGGATCGAGGCGCGGCAGGGCGCACTCGATCGTGCGGCTGACGGGCACGAGCCGCCGGCCCACGAGCCGCAGCACGGTCGTCGCGCTGCCGCCGAAGCAGTGGACGCCGCCCGGGCGGTGCGGACACGGCCCCACCGGCAGAGTCTGGACGAGGCGGCCGCCCTCGGCGGCGATGCGGCCTTCGCAGAAGTTCTGCCGGTACACCCGCCGGATCTCTCCTTGCAGCGACGCGAAGACGATCCGCGTGCCGCAGTTGCCTGTGCCGCCCGTCACGCGGTCGACGAGCACGTCCCGATGCCCGTCGCCCGTCACGTCGCCGACGTGTGTGCGCAGGTGCGGCTCGAACCGGGTGGCGTAATACCGTCGAGCGAGATGCCAGGCTCCGCGAACGTGCTGCCAGACGAAGACTCCGCTCTCCCCGCGCGCATCGCGCTCGCCCTCCCGCCGGGTCTCGCGGTACCACTGGACCACGAGCTCGCGCGGCTCCCCACCGGCAGCTGGGACGGTCGTCACCGTCGAGGCGGCACGTGGCGGCGCGAGCGCCTCCGTCAGCGGGGCCGCTTGGCCGGGCAGGATGAATCGTAGGCTCGGTCGCGGCAGCGGATCGATCCGAAGCCGATCGCCGGGCTGGACGAGTCGCATGGCGACGAGGCGGCAGGACTGCGGGCCGGCGCAGACGAAAAATCCATCGTGCCACTCTCTCAGCCTCAGCGGCGCCGCCGCACCGGTGACGTCGACGGAGCCGCTGTAGACGCGCACGACAGCACGCTTCCCGTGCGAGCGGACCGCGTACGCCGAGGGACGCGGCAGAGCGCACTGGGGGCAGAGACGAAGCCCGCGCGGCCTGACGACGAGAGGTGTCCTCTCGATCGCAAAGTCACCTCCATGCGAGTCACCCCGGGAGACCGTGATCGCACGCCCGGAGAACGACGCGCCGCGACCACCCGGTCGATATGAGCCGATCCGGGTCGACCCAGTCAGCAAAGTCGCGTGGAAGCCATTGCACTCGGGCGCGCCGACGACAACGGGCCGGTCGACTCCGAGCGCCTCGCCAGACTTGATCGTCGTGCCGACGCGAGCGGCCGGCGACTTCGAGCTCAGGATTCGGACCGATCCTTCGCACGCGCGGTAACCGGCGCGAAGTGTCAGGTGCGCGGTGCTGCGTACGCCGTCCCCGTCGCCACCGCGGCATTCGGCGGTCACCTCGATCCAATAAGGCTGCCCCGCCGCGACGTCGTAGCGCTCCGAGCCGCGAATCCTGCGGCCGGCCGACCGAAGCCGCATGAACTCCGTGTGCTCGTACCCACTAGACGGACTGCGCCTGGCGACGACGCTCAGTGACCCGCAGGGTCGCTCGGATCGCGCAGCGATGTCGAGCGTCCCGAACCAGATCCTGCGAGCGGGCGGGTTGTAGTCCTCGAGCTCGGGGAGCGCGTAGCCGACATCGACGTCGATCTGGATCTCCGGCTCCCGGAATCCCGCGACCGTCGCCAGGCCGGCCGAGACGACGAACGCGGTCAGGAGCAGCCACCGCACCCGGCGAGGGTACCGCGGTGCTTCAGCTAGCGCCGCGTCTTCGCTTCGCGCTTGTCCGGGACGCCGTCGTTGTCGTCGTCCGCGTCCTTCGCGTCGGCCAGGCCGTCGTTGTCGTCGTCGGAGTCCTTCGCGTCGGCGACCCCGTCGCCGTCGTCGTCGCTGTCGCGCGAGTCGCGGGCGCCGTCGTTGTCGAAGTCGACGTCCTTGCCGTCCGCTACCGAGTCGTTGTCGTCGTCGGCATCGCGTAGGTCGGCCAGCCCGTCGTTCTCGTTGTCCTGGTCGGAGCGGTCGCCGACGCCGTCGTTGTCGTCGTCGAAGTCCCGGCGGTCGACGATGCCGTCGTTGTCGTCGTCGATGTCCTTCGCATCCGCGACTCCGTCGCCGTCGTCGTCGGCGTCCTTCGAGTCGGGAGAGCCGTCGTTGTCACGGTCGCAGTCCTTGGCGTCGGCGACGCCGTCCTCGTCGTCGTCGGTGTCCTTGGTGTCGACCACACCGTCGTCGTCCGAGTCTCGGTCGTCCGCGTCCTCGATCCCGTCGTTGTCGTCGTCGAAGTCGTCGGTGTCCGCGATCTCGTCGTTGTCGTCGTCGAAGTCGTGAGTGTCCGCGACCTCGTCGCCGTCATCGTCGAAGTCCTCGAAGTCCTCCTCGCCGTCGCCGTCCGTGTCGAAGTCGAGGAAGTCCTCATAGTCCTCGTCGCCGTCGTCGAAGAACTCGTCCTCGGGCTCGTAGACCTCGCCGTCGTCGAGCTCCTCGTCGAAGCCTTCGTCGTCGTCGTCGTCGCTCTCCTCGCACTCGAGGTCGTCCTCGGCGCACTCCTGGATCGCGGCGCCGGAGAGCGGCGAGGCGGCAGCGGTGCCGGCCGAGACGGCCAGCGTCAGCGCGACGAGCAGATTCAAGAGCAGGAGGAAGAGCCGCATGCAGATACGACTATCGGCACGATGCGCGAATGTCTCATCCCTCGATGAGGTTGCTGCTCTGGCACGGCTACCTGCTCGGTGGCACCGGCTCGAACGTCTACACGCGGGCGCTTGCACGCGAGTGGACGCGGGCCGGCCACGACGTCACCGTGCTGAGCCAGGAGTCGGACCCCGAGCGCTACGACCTCGGCGGCGCCAAAGCGTTGCGTCCCGACGTCGGCGGGCTGCTGCCCGTCTTCGTGCTCGACCGCTACGAGGGCTACGAGGTCAAGCTCGTGCAGGACTGCTCCCGGGCTGAGCTCGACGACTGGGTCGAGCGCAATGCCGCGGCGGTCCGCGAGCAGCTGCCGGCCGATCTCGTCTTCTGCAACCACGTCCTTCTCGGTGGCCCTGTCGGGGCTGCAACGGGCGCCCGCTACACGGTCAAGGCGCACGGCTCCGAGCTCGAGTATTCGATGCGCGGCAACGAGCGGCTCGCGGAGTGGGGACGTGAGGCTCTCGCCGGCGCCGAGGCCGTCTTCGTCGGCTCGGCGCACATCCGCGAGGTGCTCGAGGACGTGGTCGGCCACGTCGAGCGGGTGCACGAGGTCCCGCCCGGCGTCGACATCGACGACTGGAGGCCGCGCCCGCGCGACGAGGCGCTCGCGGGCCTGGTCGCGGCAGCGAGGAGCGATCCACCCAACCCCGGCAACGCGGCCGAGCGGCTGCCGGACGAGGGGAACGCCGAGCGACTGGCCGCCTTTCTCGCCGGTGACCGACCGACCGTCGTCTACTTCGGGAAGCTGCTCCACAACAAGGGCGTCCACGTCCTGCTCGAAGCGCTGCGCGAGGTCGCGGCGCGCGCCGTGATCGTCGGCTTCGGCGACTACCGGGAAGAGCTCGAGAGCCTCGCCGGGCCGAACGTGCTCTTCACCGGGCCACTCGAGCACCGGCATCTCGTCCATCTGCTCGCGCTCGCCGACGCCACCGTCGTCCCCTCGATCTTCCCGGAGGCGTTCGGCATGGTCGCTGCCGAGGCGGCCGCAGCAGGCTCGCCGCCGCTCGTCGCACGCCATTCCGGCCTGGCGGAGGTCGCCGAAGGACTGGAGGCCGAGTACCCGGCCCATCTGAGCCACCTCGCGAGCTTCGCCACAGGTGACGCAGCCGACCTCGCGGCAAAGCTGAGCGAGCTGATCGCGCTGCCGCCGGCAGACCGGGACGCAGTGCGCGTAGCGGCCAGGAACGCGACGGTGACGCGCTGGAGCTGGGCCGGGGTCGCCCGCCGCCTGCTCGACCCCTTCGCCTGAGCCTTCTACTCAACTAGCCTTGTGGCCAATGGGCGACGAGCAGCGGGTCGGGTACGAAGAGCTCCTCTCCGAGGCCCGCGAGGGCTTCGAGTCCGGCACCGACTTCACCGTCGCGGTCGAGGAGGAGTTCGCGTTGCTGGATCCGGCAACGCTCGGGCTCGTCAACCGGTTCGAGGACGTTCAAGCCGCGGCGCAGGGCACGGTCCTCGAGCCGAACCTCGTCGGCGAGCTGATCGCCTCCGAGGTCGAGATCAAGACGGGACGTTGCGAGACGTTCGCCGACATCCCGTCCGCGCTGGCCGAACGCCGCACGCAGCTGCAGGCCCTCGTCGACCCGATGGGGATCGCGCTCGGTGCGACGGGCACGCACCCGTGGGCGCCGTGGCAGGAGCAGCGGATCATCGACACACCCCACTACCGCCGCAACGACGAGCTGCTCCGCTACGTCGTCTGGCGCAACAACACCTTCGGGCTCCACGTCCACGTCGGCATCCGTGGCGCCGACCGGGCGATCGCAACCGTGAACGGGCTACGCAACTTTCTCCCGGAGCTGCTCGCCCTTTCGGCCAGCTCGCCCTTCGTCGAGAACGTCAACTCGGGTCTGCACTCCGCGCGCACGCAGATCTTCACGCGCTTCTTCCCTCGCTGCGGCGTCCCGGACGCATTCGCGTCGTGGCAGGAGTACGAGGACTACGTCCGCTTCCTCTACGCGACCGGCTCCGTCACGGAGCACACGCAGATGTGGTGGAGCGTCCGCCCGCACCTGGCGATTCCGACGGTGGAGATCCGGATCTGCGACGGGCAGCCTGACCTCGCCGAGGCGCAGGCGCTGGCGGCGATCGCCACCGCGCTCGTGGCGCGGATCGCGCGCGCCCACGACGAGGGCGAACCGCTCGTTGACCAGCCGCACCGGCTGATCGAGGAGAACATCTGGCGCGCGATCCGCTATGGGCTCTCGGGCGAGCTGATCGATCTCGAGCGGGGCGACGTGCTGCCGGCGCGAGCCCGGCTCGAGCGGTTGCTCGAGTGGGTCGGCCCGGTCGCCGACGAGATCGGCGCGGCGCCGTACCTCGTGATCCCGGAGCGAAACGCGGCCGAGCGCCAGATCGCCCGGTTCGAGGAGGGCGCGACGCTCGAGCAGATCTACGCCGAGCAGGTCGGGGTGCCCGTCCGTGGCTGACGAGCCGGTCCCCCCGCAGGAGGTCGAGCAGGAGTTGCTCGACGCGCTCGCGCAGCTGCAGGTCTCCGATCTGCTCGTGCAAACGCTCTCCACTGTGTCCTCGCTCGCGTATCACCGACTTTCGGAGGAGCACCGCGACCTGGAGCAGGTCCGGCTCGCGATCGAGGCGCTGCGGGCGCTCCTGCCGGTGCTCTCGGCCTCGCTGCCGCCGGAGCTGCTGCGCGATTTCGAGCAGGTGACCGCGAACCTGCAGCTCGCATACGCCGGCGCAGTCGCGCCGCCTCCTGAATCAGGCACGCCCGACGCCTTGTGATACATAATCCCCCGCGCCGAGACACCTCGGCGCTCACTTTGTGCCGGGTTTCATCAGTGAATAGCGGAATTTGAGACGGAGGCTTGATGGCATTCTTCAATGACCACGCTGTCGCGTTTGCGCTGGTTTGCGCGGGCGTTGCGGTCGGGTTCGGCCTGTACTTCACCTGGTGGCTGCTGAAGCAGCCCGCCGGGAGCGAGCGGATGCAGGAGATCTCCCGCGCCGTGCAGGAGGGCGCGGCGGCGTACCTGCGCCGCCAGTACACGACGATCGCGGCCGTCGCAGTCGTGCCGTTCCTCGCGATCGGGTTCTACCCGGACCTGGGCTGGGGCACCGCAATCGGCTTCGCGATCGGCGCGATTCTCTCGGCCGCGGCCGGCTTCATCGGCATGAACGTCGCCGTCCGCTCGAATGTCCGCACCGCGGAGGCCGCCAAGTCCGGTCTGCGCCCTGCGTTCAACGTCGCCTTCCGCGCCGGCTCCGTGGCCGGCCTGCTCGTCGTCGGCCTCGGCCTGCTGGGCGTCGCCGGCTACTACTGGATCCTCACGGCCGGGTTCGACAAGACCCAGGAGAATGCGATCGACGCCCTGATCGGCCTCGCCTTCGGCGGCTCGCTGATCTCCGTCTTCGCGCGCCTCGGCGGCGGCATCTTCACGAAGGCGGCCGACGTCGGCGCCGACCTCGTCGGCAAGATCGAGGCCGGCATCCCGGAGGACGATCCTCGCAACCCGGCCGTGATCGCGGACAACGTCGGCGACAACGTCGGCGACTGCGCCGGCATGGCGGCCGACCTGTTCGAGACGTATGCCGTCACCGCGGTCGCCGTCATGCTGCTCGGCACAGCCTTCCCGCTCGGGAACCTGCCTCTCTTCCCGCTGGCCATCGGCGGCGTTTCGATCCTCGCCTCGATCGTCGGCGTCTACTTCGCCCGAATCGCCAAGGGCGGCTCGATCATCAACGCGCTCTACAAGAGCGTCATCGTCGCCACTGTCCTCTCGGCGCTCGGCTTCATCCCGATCACGATGGCGTTCGACGAAGGCAAGTTCAGCTTTGGTGAGCTCTACGGCTCGGCGCTCGTCGGTCTCGTGATCACCTTCCTGCTGGTCGCGATCACGGAGTTCTATACCGGCTCGCGCTGGAACCCGGTCAAGTCGATCTCGAAGGCCTCGCAGACCGGCCACGCGACGAACATCATCGAAGGCCTCGCCGTCGGCATGCGCGCGACGGCGGCGCCCGTGATCGTGATCGCGGCGGGGATCATCGCCGCCTACGAGATCATGGGCGGGGGTCGCGACGGCCTCTACGGGATCGGCGTCGCCGTGATGGCGCAGCTCTCGATGTGCGGGCTGATCGTCGCGCTCGACGCGTACGGCCCGGTGACCGACAACGCCGGCGGCATCGCCGAGATGGCCGGTCTCGACGAGTCCGTCCGGGCGATCACCGATCCGCTCGACGCGGTCGGGAACACGACGAAGGCGGTCACGAAGGGCTACGCGATCGGCTCAGCCGGCCTGGCGGCGCTCGTCCTCTTCGACGAGTACACGCGTGGCCTGGCCGAGGAATCGCGGGGCGCGATCGATACCGCGTTCCTGCTCTCGGACCCGTACGTGATCGCCGGGCTCTTCATCGGCGGGATGATGCCGTTCCTGTTCGCGGCGCTCGCGATGACGGCCGTCGGCCGCGTCGGCGGCGAGGTCGTCGTCGAGGTGCGGCGCCAGTTCGCCGAGATGCCGGGGATCATGGAAGGGACACAGCGTCCCGACTACAGCCGTGCCGTCGACATCGTCGCCAAGTCGGCGATCAAGAAGATGTTGCTGCCCGCACTGATCCCCGTCGCGATTCCGATCGTGGTCGGGATCATCAGCCCCGAGATGCTGGGCGGACTGCTGATCGGCACGATCGTCACCGGTCTCTTCCTCGCGATCTCGATGACGTCGGGCGGCGGCGCCTGGGACAACGCGAAGAAGCTGATCGAGGACGGCCTCTACGGCGGCAAGGGCTCGGAGTCGCACGCCGCGTCGGTCACGGGCGACACCGTCGGGGATCCGTACAAGGACACCGCCGGCCCCGCGATCAACCCGATGATCAAGATCGCGAACATCGTGGCGATCCTGATCATCCCGCTGCTCGTCAGCATTCACACGTAGCGCGCGTCGCGGCGAACGAGGCGAAGGGCGCCGGCTCCGGCCGGCGTCCTTCCGACGTTCTCGCCCCCGGTCAAGGGATTGTAGAAGGCCTCGAACCACGTTAAGCTCCACGCACCTAGGAGGTCAGCGCGCGCGGGGACCACACGCGTTTGACCGAAACCTCAGAGAGGGAGAGGATGAAGACAATTAGCCAGCGCGGCGTCATGCTGCTTGCGTTGCTCAGCTTGGGAGTAACGCTCGTGTGTGTGACAACAGCGAGTGCTGCACTAGATCTGCAGCCGCTCGTGCAGGCTCCGTCGGCCGAAACGGGCCAGATGACCGACGAGTCGTCGAAGTATTGGTTTGTGGAGTTCCCGACGGCGCCGCTTGCCGACGGGTCGAGCTCCGCCGCCGTCGATTCCGACGGCGCTGCGTTCCGCCAGGAGGCGAAGTCTTCGGGCGCCTCGTACAAGGAGCGAATGCACTTCAAGACGCTGTGGAACGGCGTCTCGATCGAAGCGAGCTCGGGTGCGATGGCGAAGATCCGCCAGTTCGCCTCGGTCAAGGCCGTGTACCCGGTCCAGACGCACGGGATTCCCGTCACCACCCAGGTGTCGCCGGATCTCGCGACCGCCCTGGCGATGACGGGCGCGGACGTTGCCCAGAACGAGCTCGGACTCACGGGCGAGGGCATCAAGGTCGCCGTGATGGACACGGGCGTCGACTACGACCACCCCGACCTGGGCGCCGGCTTCGGCCCCGGAAAGCGCGTGTTCACTGGGTGGGACTTCGTCGGTGATGCCTACAACGCCGATCCGGCTTCGCCGGCCTTCAATCCGGTCCCGACCCCGGATCCGAATCCGGACGACTGCAACGGGCACGGCACACACGTCGCCGGCATCGTCGGCGCCAAGGGCTCGGTCACCGGTGTCGCACCGGGCGTCACGTTCGGCGCCTATCGCGTCTTCGGCTGCCAGGGCTCGGTGACCGACGACATCATGATCGCGGCGATGGAGCGGATCCTCGCCGACGGTATGGACGTGCTCAACATGAGCATCGGCGATGCGTTCAACAACTGGCCCGGCAGCCCGACCGCTGCGGCCTCGGATCGCCTCGTCAAGAAGGGCGTCGTCGTCGTCGCCTCGATCGGCAACAGCGGTGCGAACGGCCTCTACGCCGCCGGCGCTCCCGGTGTCGGCGAGAAGGTGATCGGTGTTGCCTCGTATGAGAACAGCCACGTGGCGCTGACCACGTTCACCGTTCAGCCTGGCGGCGAGTCGATCGGCTACGGCAACGCGGCCGCTGCGCCTCCCGCCCCGACCTCGGGAACACTCCCGCTGGCTCGGACCGGCACGCCGGCGACAGTCGGTGACGGCTGCACCAACGCTCCGGCTCCCGGCTCGCTGACGGGCAAGGCTGTGCTGATCCGCCGCGGCTCGCCGCCGCTGCCGGCACCGGCCTGCGGCTTCTTCAACAAGGCGCTGAACGCTCAGAACGCCGGTGCCGCCGCAGTCATCATCTACAACAACGTGCCGGGCAGGTTCAGCCCGACCGTCGCCGGAGCAACTCCGATCACGATTCCGGTCGTGGCCATCTCCGACACGGAAGGCGTGCTGATCGACGGCAAGATCGCCGCAGGTCCGGCCACGATGACGTGGACGAGTGCGACGGGGACGTTCCCGAACCCGACCGGAGGCCTGATCTCCGCGTTCAGCTCATACGGAGTCGACGCAGAGCTGGGGCTCAAGCCGGATATCGGCGCCCCCGGCGGCCTGATCCGCTCCACGTATCCGCTCGAGCAGGGCGGCTTTGCGACGATCAGCGGCACCTCGATGGCGTCGCCGCATGTCGCGGGAGCCGCAGCGCTGCTGCTGCAGTCGTGGAACGACAGCGACACTGCAAACCGCTCGAACCGCGAACGCGCGTCCGATGTCCGGGAGATCCTCCAGAACTCGGCGGATCCGAAGGCATGGTCGCTGAACGCCCCGTTGGGCTTCCTCGACCACACCTACCGGCAGGGCGCCGGCATGCTCGACATCGACGGGTCGATCCTCGCGGGTGCGCTCGTGTCGCCGGGCAAGCTGTCGCTCGGTGAGGGCACCGGACCGGTGACCAAGAAGCTGAAGATCAGGAACACGAGCGACGGTACGAGGACGTACACGTTCTCGCACGTGGCAGCGGTCGGAACCGGGGCGAACACGTTCGTTCCGGGGGGATTCAACATCCCTGCCACCGCGGTCTCGTTCAGCTCGCCGACCGTTACGGTCGCGAAGGGCCAGTGGGGCCACTTCGAGGTGACGATCACGCCGGACCCGACGGCCCCGGACAAGGGGCTCTACGGCGGCTACATCGTCGTCACTCCGTCCGCGGGCGGAGGCGACGTCCTGCGGGTGCCGTACGCCGGGTTCAAGGGCGACTACCAGTCGATCCAGATCCTGGCTCCGACGCCGTTCAACTTCCCGAGCCTCGGGAGGCAGACGGCGCCTGGCAGCTTCACCCTGGTGACCGGCGGCACGTTCACGCTCGTGGGCGCCACGCAGCAGCCGAACGTGCTGTATCACCTCGACCACCAGGCGAGGAGCCTCACGATCGAGGTCGTCAACGCGAAGGGCAAGACGCTCGGTCGCGCGCACGATCTCGAGTACCTCGCCCGGAACAGCACCAGCACCGGGTTCTTCGCGCTCGCCTGGGACGGCACCTATCGTCCCGGCGCGCACGGAAATGCGTCGAAGGTGGCCCCGGACGGGCAGTACACGCTCGTCCTCTCGGTCGAGAAGCCGCTCGCTGAGAAGCACAACGCGGCCCACACCGAGACGTGGACGTCGCCGGTGTTCACGATCGACCGGCCCTAGCGGCCCACAGAACCACGTTGAAGGCGGAGGCCGGCGCAAGCCGGCCTCCGCCTTCATGAGCTCTGAAGGGGCTGCCAAAGGGCTCGATCCGCGCATCTGCGGGGCCCTTGCGGGTTCGAAGTTTCGGCACTACTATGCGCCCGCTTGGGGAAGGGGGCCGATCTGCGGCCTCTCAAGGGAAACTAAGGGGAGAGACACATATGCGTTTTCGCTCGCTCGGCGCGCTCTGCGCGTCCGTGGGACTTGCGGCACTTCTCGTCACCTCCGCGTTCGGCCTTGCCGGCGGTAAGTCGGCCAAGGACCGGACAACAACCCAGAAGTCGCACGTCTCCGCCGCGACCTACATCGTCCAGCTCGCTGACGATCCGGCCGCGGCCTACGAGGGCAACATCGCCGGCTACAAGGCGACAGCCCCCGCGAAGGGGACCAAGTTCAACTCGGCGTCGAACGACGTCAAGAAGTACGTCGCGTACCTGAACGGCAAGCATGCGGATGCCGCTGCCGCCGTCGGTGCCGAGAAGTTCTACGACTACGGCTATTCGTTCAACGGCTTTGCGGCCGCGATGACCGAGCAGCAGGCGGCGAAGCTGGCCTCGGTGGCGGGCGTGGCCTCTGTGTCGAAGGACGTCCTGCAGCAGCCGGCCACTTCGACGACGCCGACCTTCCTCGGTCTCGACCAGCCCGGCACGGGCCTGTGGGCGAAGCTGGGCGGCCCGGCGAAGGCCGGCGAGGACGTCATCGTCGGCGTCGTCGACACGGGCATCTGGCCCGAGCACCCGAGCTTCTCCGACCAGAGGACTACGTCTTCCGGACGGGCTCGAGCGGCAAGCGGAACCTCGCGTATGGGCCGCCCCCCGACCTGGCACGGCTCGTGCCAGTCGGGTGAGCAGTTCTCGCAGGACATGTGCACGAACAAGCTGATCGGCGCCCGCTACTACCTGAGCGGCTTCGGTCACTTCGGCATCTTCAAGGACGACTACAAGTCCGCCCGCGATCACGACAGCCACGGCAGCCACACGTCGAGCACCGCAGCGGGCAACTACCAGGTTCAGGCCACAGGCGCCGCGGCGCCGCTCGGCAAGATCAGCGGCATGGCGCCCCGCGCCCGCATCGCCGCCTACAAGGTCTGCTGGAACGGGGAAGAGGGCGGCTGCGCCAGCTCCGACTCCGTTGCGGCGATCGACCAGGCGGTCGCTGATGGCGTCGACGTGATCAACTTCTCGATCAGCGGCACGCGCACCAACTTCGCCGATCCGGTGGAGATCGCATTCCTGTTCGCCGCCCGCGCGGGCGTGTTCGTCGCCGCGTCGGCCGGTAACGAGGGTCCCGGCGCGTCCACGGTCGCGCATCCCAGCCCGTGGCTGACCACGGTCGCCGCCAGCACGCACCCGCGTGCCTCCGAGGCGACGCTGACGCTGGGGAACGGCGCGACCTATACGGGCGCGTCGTCGAACCTCACGCCGACCACCGGCTCGGTGATCCTCTCGACGTCGGCCGGTGGGCCGGTGCGCCCGCCACGTCGGTCGCGCTGTGCTTCCTCGGCGCGCTCGATCCCGCCAAGGTGGCGGGCAAGATCGTGGTCTGCGACCGCGGCGTCAATGCTCGCGTCGAGAAGAGCAAGGAAGTCCAGCGGGCGGGCGGCAAGGGCATGATCCTTGCCAACACGAGCCCGAACTCGCTCAACGCCGACCTCCATTACGTGCCGACGATTCACATCAACGAGGTGGCTGGGGCGGCCGTGAAGGCATACGTGACCTCAGCCGGCGCTCGACGGCGACCATCGGCGCGGTCTCGTCTGCGCCGGCCCCCGCTCCGAAGATGGCGGAGTTCTCGTCCCGCGGTCCGCTTCTCGCCGCGGCGGCGACCAGCTCAAGCCGGACGTCTCGGCTCCGGGCGTGGACGTCCTCGCGGCGGTCTCGCCGGACATAGGCCGTTCGTTCGACCTGCTCAGCGGCACCTCGATGTCGAGCCCGCACGTGGCCGGTCTCGGCGCTCTGCTGACGCAGGCTGCACCGCGACTGGTCGCCGGCGGCGATGAAGTCCGCCCTGATGACGACCGGGTACGACACGCTCGACGGTGACGTGTTCGCGCACGGCGCCGGTCACGTGAAGCCGAACTCGGCGGTGGATCCGGGCCTGGTGTACGACGCCGGGTTCAACCAGTACCTCGGCTACCTCTGCCAGGGTGCGCCCGCGGTCTTCGCGGATCCGACCGCGACCTGTGCGACTCTCGCCGGACTCGGGATCCCGACCAAGGTGACCGACTTCAACCAGGCGTCGATCGCGATCGGCAAGCTGGCCGGCGTCCAGACGACGAGCAGGACGGTCAAGAACGTCGGCACGACGACGGCGACGTACACGGCGGCCGTCACCGGCCTCAGCGGCGTTGACGTCGTCGTGACGCCGTCGAGCCTTACGCTCGCGCCGGGTGCTTCGGCGACGTTCACGGTCAAGTTCACGACCAACTCGTCGGCGACGTTCGACGAGTACACGAGTGGTCACCTGACGTGGTCGGACGGCGTGCACACGGTCCGCAGCCCGCTCGTGGTCAAGCCTGTCGCCCTCGCGGCGCCGGGTGAGGTCTCGGGCAACGGCTCGGCGCAGTCGTACGGCATCACGTTCGGCTACACCGGCCCGTTCTCGATGTCGACGCGTGGTCTCCTCGCGGCGACGCAGACCGCGGGTACCGTCTCGGACGACCCGACGAACACGTTCGTCGTGGGCGGCCCGGGCCAGACGGTGCACACGATCAACGTTCCGGCTGGGACGACGTACGCGCGCTTCGCGCTCTACGACGACAACATCCCGGCTGGGAACGACATCGACATGTACGTCTACAACGCGGCCGGTGAGCAGGTCGGCCTCAGCGGTAGCGGCACGTCGCAGGAGATCGTCAACCTGGTCAACCCCCCGGCGGGCGCCTACAAGGTGTACGTCCACGGTTGGCAGACATTGGGTGGCGGCACGACGAGCTACACCCTCTTCACATGGGGTCTGGGCTCGACGTCCGCCGGCAACATGACCGCGACCGGCCCGGCCAGCGCCGTCACCGGTGCCAGCGGGACGGTCAACCTCACGTTCACCGGCCTCACGGCCGCGACCCGCTATCTCGGCGCGGTCGACTACAAGAACGGTGCGACGACGGTCGGTGCCACGATCGTCTACCAGAAGACGCCGTAGGGGGTCTTTCCTCCAGTTGGCGAACGAGGGGCCGGCGCGAGCCGGCCCCTCGTCTTTCTGCGAAAAGGGCCGTCGGAATTCGCACTTTCCTTACACAATCCAGGCTTACGGCTTGTAAATCGGGGTAGAATTCTGCGATGCGGTTCATCACCCTCAGCCTTTCCATGCTCTTGATCCTTGCGATCACCGTCGTCGGCGCCGCCGCGGCGAAGAGCCCGCGGCCGACGCTCGGCATCACCGCGACGGCACCGCTCGCCGTTCAGGGCAAGGCGTTCCGGGTTCACGAGAAGGTGACCCTGCTGGTGAACGTCGGCAGGCCGATGCGTGCCGTCGTCCGAACCGGCTCGCTCGGAGGCTTCCGCCACGTCTTCTCGTACCGCCTGCCGAAGTGCACGGCGATCTCGGTTCAGGCGATCGGAAGCCGCGGCAGCCGCGCCTCGTTCTCGCTCGACCAGCCCGACTGCGCGCCGGTCGACGGCTGAGCACAGTCCTCGCTCGGACAGGCGGTTCTCCCTAGACTCTCGCGGTGCCCAGCCGACGTAGACGGCAGGTCGAGCTCGAGCGGGTTCTTGGCACGCCGGCCCTCTTCGCCACCGCGTACGGCAACGTCGGCTCCTCGATCTATTACGCCCTCGGCCTGACGGCCGTCTTCGCGCTCGGGCTGACGCCGCTCGTCTTCATCGTCGCCGGCCTGATCTTCGCCTGCACGGCGGCGACCTACAGCGAAGGCACCGTGCGCTTCCCCGAGGCCGGTGGCTCTTCGAGCTTCGCGCGGCACGCGTTCGACGAGCTCGTCTCGTTCACGGCTGCCTGGGCGCAGATGCTGGTGTACGTCGTCACCGTCGCAGTCTCGGCCTTCTTCGTCCCGCACTACCTGTCGATCTTCTGGGAGCCGCTGAACACGAACCCCTGGGACATCGTCGGCGGCGCGATCGTGATCGTCGTGCTCGTCGGCCTCAACGTGATCGGCGTCTCCGAGGCGGCCAAGCTCTCCGTGACGCTCGCGGTGATCGACCTCGCGACGCAGGTGCTGCTCGTGCTCGTCGGGATCGCGCTGGTGCTCAGCCCCGAGATCCTCGTCGACAACGTCCATTGGGGCCAGACGCCGACCTGGTCGAACCTCGCTCTGGCCGTCCCGGTGGCGATGCTCGCCTACACCGGCGTCGAGACCGTCTCGAACCTCGCGGAGGAGGTGCGAGATCCGGTGCGGAGCGTCCCGCAGGCATACCGATGGGTGGCGATGGCGGTCTTCGCGATCTTCTTCACGCTGCCGTTCGTCGCGCTGTCCGCGCTGCCGGTCGAGCTGATCGACGGCGAGCTGACGACCCGGCTGGCGCTGCCTCCCGAGGAGGGCGGATTCGCAAACGACCCGGTGCTCGGGCTCGTCGAGAACCTCGGTCTCGAAGGCGCTCTGCACGAAGCCGCGCGCTTCTATGTCGGCGTCCTGGCGGCGACGATCCTGTTCATCGCCACGAACGCGGGCGTGATCGGCGCCTCTCGGATCACCTACTCGATGGCCACCTACCGGCAGCTGCCGGAGGTGTTCCGGCGGCTACATCCTCGGTACAAGACGCCGTGGCTGGCGCTGGTTCTCTTCGCGGGGCTGGCGCCGATCGCGATCCTCCTGCCGGGCGACGTGACCTTCGTCGGCACGTTGTACGCGTTCGGCGCCACCTTCTCGTTCACGGTTGCGCACGCGTCGATCGTTCGGCTGCGAATGCTCCCGGCGAAGGAGGAGGAACGGCTCGGCCGGGCGTGGCCAAGCTGGCGCGTCGGTGGGACCGACTGGCCGATCTTCGCGATCGTCGGCGGCATCGCGACCGCGGTCTCGTTCGTCGTCATCCTGGTTCAGAACGACGCGGTGCGCTGGACCGGGATCGGCTGGATCGCCGGCGGCCTGATCGGCTACACGCTCTACCGCCGCTTCTCGGTCCGCGAGTCGCCGAGAGCGACGATCAAGGCGCCGCCTGCCTACGGTCCTGCTCTCGCGCTGCAGTACCGGCGCCTGCTCGTACCCGTGCTCCCCGGCCAGGCATCCGACGACGCCCTCGACATCGCCGCCAGCCTCGCCGCCGAGCGCGGCGCGCACATCGCGGCCGTGACGGTGCTCGAGATTCCACTCGACGCGCCGCTCGGGATCGAGCTGCCGGCGGAGGAGGAGCAGGCGAACCGGGAGCTCGACGAGGCGCGTGCGATCGGCGAGACGTACGGGGTGACGGTGATCCCGAGGCTGCTGCGCGGGCGCAGCGCCGGTGCCGCGATCGTGCAGGAGGCGGCACGGCGCGACACCGAGATCATCGTCATCGGCGCGCCGCGCAAGGAACTCAGCCAGCGCAAGCGCGCCGTATTCGGGCACACCGTCGACTACGTGCTCAAGAACGCGCCCTGCCGTGTGATGGTGACCGCTTCAACCGAGAGGACATGAAGCTCTACCGGAACATCATCGCCCTGCTCGCCCTGACGTTCGTCGGCATCGGCATCGCCCTGCTCGCGGTCACCGCGGCGAACGGCGGTGGCGTGTTCGGCTTTCTCCTCGGCGGCCTCTTCCTCGCGCTCGGCGTCGGCCGGCTGACGCTGCTCCGAAAGGGCGGCAGATAATGGCGAGGAAGCTTCGCGGCTTCCAGCGCGTCCTGGATGCGCCGGCGCTCTTCTCGGTCGCCTACGGCGAGATCGCGGCCTCGATCTACTTCGCGCTCGGCATCGTCGCCGCCTACGCGCTCGGGTTCACGCCGCTCGTCCTCCTGCTGGGCGGCGTCTTCTTCCTGCTCGTCTCCCTTTCCTACGCGGAAGGCACGGCGGCGATCCCGGAGACCGGTGGTGCTGCGACGTTCGTGCGGCGCGCGTTCAACGACCTGCTGGGATTCCTGACCGGCTGGGCGCTCTTCCTCGACTACCTGATCGTGATCGCGCTCTCGATGCTCTTCCTGCCGCACTACCTCGGCACTGCGCTCGGCGTCGCCAGCCTGCGCGAGTCGCCGTGGGACTCCGTCGTCGCCGTCTCGGTGATCTGCGCGATCGCGGCGATCCGGCTCGCGCGCCGGTCGCAGCTGCACGCCGGCGGGATCGCAGTCGCCGGGCTCGACCTGGCCACGCAGCTCCTGCTCGTGATCCTCGGGCTCGCGCTCCTCTTTTCACCCGACAACCTGACGCAAGGGATGTCGCTCGGGAGCTCCCCTTCCTGGTCCGACCTCGCCTTCGCGCTCCCGCTCGCGATGCTCGCCTACACCGGGCTCGAGACAGTCGCGAACCTCGCCGCCGAGACGCGCGAGCCGGGCCGGACGCTGCCCCGGAGCCTCTTCTCTGCGATCGGGCTGGTGGTGATCCTGACTGCGCTGATCGCCGTGGTCGGGCTCTCGGCGTTTCCGGTCGAGAACGGCGCCACCGCGCTCGGGGACGAGTGGCTCGAGGCACCCCTCGTCGGGATCGTCGAGTCGCTCGAGGGGTCTGTTCCCGGCTGGCTCGGCGACCTTCTGCGCGTCTACGTCGGCCTGACGGGCGCGCTGGTGCTGCTGGCCGCCGCGACGACCTCGATCTCCGGCTTCACGCGGCTGGCGCACTCGCTGGGCGAGCACAAGCAGTTGCCGCGGAGCTTCGGACGGCTGAATCGCCGGACGCTCGTCTCGCCGCAGGCGATTCTCGCGGCCGCTGCGATCTCGATCGCGCTCGTGCTCGCGACAGGAGCGGTCGACGACCAGGCAGTCTTCCTCGCGAGTCTCTACTCGTTCGGCGTCCTGCTCGCCTTCGCGGCGGCGCAGCTGGCCGTGCTCCGGCTCCGGGTCACCGAGCCCGACCTGCCGCGGCCCTTCCGAGCTCCGCTCGCTGCGCCGCTGATCGGCGCGCCGCTCGCGGTCGGCGTCTGGGTGCTTGCGCTCGTGACCCATTCGGGAGCGCGATATGCCGGCCCCGCTTGGCTCGCGCTCGGGATCGCCGTCTACCTGCTCGTCCGGCGCAAGGAGCGCGCCGGCCTCCTGCACGAGAACGTCGCCTGGGAGCTCCCCGCTGGTGTGACCTACACGCGCGTGCTCGTGCCGATGAAGCTCGGCCCGATCGGCGAGGAGATGGTGGCCACGGCCGTCGCGCTCGCCAAGGAGCGAGAGGCGAACGTGGACGCGGTCTTCGTGATCCAGGTACCACTCCAGTACGCGCTCGACGCGCCCCTGATCGACCTCGAGGAGCAGGCCGCGGCGTCGCTCGCCGAGGCGGTCCTCCTCGGCGAGGAGAACGGCGTGCGCGTCGAGCCGATCAGCGTCCGCGCCCGGTCGATCGGCCGCGCGATCGTCGAGCAGGCAGTCGAGCTGGGCGCCGACCTGATCGTCGTCGGCTCGTCGCCCCGCTGGCGCCGCCAGTCCACGTTCTTCTCGCCGACCGTCGACTACGTGATCCGGAACGCCCCCTCCGAGGTGCTCGTGGTGGCGTTCCCCCAAGGTGTGCTCGAGGACGTACCCTGAAGTCATGAAACTCGTGGTGATCGGGTGTGGCAGGGTCGGCGCGGCAGTCTCGCGCGAGCTCGCGGCCGAGGGCTGGGACGTGACCGCCGTCGACGAGAAGGAGGAGGCGCTCGCGCGGCTCGGTCCTCGCTGGTCCGGAGGCTTCATCGTCGGCCACGGGATGGATGCCGAGATCCTCCGAAAGGCCGGCGTTCCGGATGCCGATGCCGTGGTCGTTGCCACAAGTGGCGACAACACGAACCTCGTCGTCGGCCAGGTCGTGGAGAAGCGCTGGGCCGTCCCGTGCGTCGTCGTGCGCGTGCTCGACCCCGCCCGCGCCGACTTCTACGCGGCGCGCGGCATGCGCACGATCTGTCCCACGCAGACTGCGATCTCGGCTCTCACAGCCGCGGTTCGCAAGGAGACCAGGGACAGCGTGGAGGTGACCAGCTGATGTCGTATGCGCTCGTCGCCGGCGGCGGCAAGGTGGGGGCGAACGTTGCGCGCTCGCTGCTCGGGATGGGGCACGAGGTGACGCTGATCGAGCAGCGGCCGTACCGCTACGAACAGCTCGAGGACGAGTTCGAGCACCAGGTTCTCCTCGGCGACGCGACCGAGCTGCACGTGCTCGAGCGCGCGGGGATCGAGCGTCCGCCCGACCTCGTCCTCGCAGTCACCGGCGACGACGAGGACAACCTGATCATCTGCCAGCTCGCGACCGAGGGATACCGCGTCCCGAAGGTGGTCGCGCGGGTGAACGATCCCCGCAACCAGGAGCACTTCGACCTGCTCGGGATCACGCAGACCGTGTGCGCGACCGCGAACGTGCTGGGTCTCGTCGAGCACGAGGTGCCCGAGCACGGGATCGTGCATCTGCTCGAGCTGCGCAAGGAGAACCTCGAGATCGTCGAGCTCCAGATCGACAAGGATTCCCCCGTCGCAGGCAAGCGGGTCGGCGGGCTGCACCTGCCGGACGGCTCGCGGCTGATCTCGGTGATGCGGAACGGCCGCTCGGAGCTCGCCGAGGACTCGACGGTGATCCGGCCCGGCGACCAGGTCCTCGCCGTGCTCGAGCCCGGCAAGGAGGACGAGCTCCGTCGCCTCCTCTTGAAGCGCTAGCTCCGCCAGTAGTGGCGTGAGAGCAGCACCACGATCGGGATCACCTCGAGACGGCCGAGCCACATGAGGCCGGTCATCACGATCGTCGAGAAGTCGCTGAACGGCTCGAACGAGCCGAGCGGGCCGCCGATCCCGAAGGCGGGTCCGACGTTTGAGAGCATGCTCGCCGAGACCGAGACAGCGTCGAAGGCAGAGAGCTCGAGCCCGGTGCGTGCCGCGTCGATCGCGAGCGCCGCGGCGCCGAGGACGAAGATGCCGATGTAGAGCAGGACGAACGAGGAGACCGCGCGGAGCGTCCGCTCCTCGACGACGGTCCGGTTCAGGCGCACCGGCAGGACGACCTCGGGGTGCAGCGTCTGGTCGATCTCGCGCCGCAGGATCTTGCCGAGCAGCAGGTGGCGCACGACCTTGACAGATCCCGTCGTCGATCCCGCCGAGCCGCCGACGAACATCAGCCCGACGATCGTCATCAGTGCGAGCGTCGGCCAGGTGTTGTAGTCCTCGACCGAGAAGCCCGTCGTCGTCATCGTCGAGACCGCCGTGAACATGCCGGCGCGCACCGCGTGCCAGCTCGAGAGGACGTCCTCGGTCCAGATCTCGGTCACGACGACGATCGAGCCGATCGCGAGCAAGGCGAGGTAGAGCCGCAGCTCCTGGTCGCGGGCGGCGAAGCGCGGCTGGCGGCGCACGATCGTCCGGTACATCAGCGCGAAGTTGATTCCGCCGAGCACCATGAACACGAGCACCACCCACTGGGTGGCCGGGCTGAACGCCTCGATCGAGTTCGCCTTCGTCGAGAAGCCGGCCGTCGGGATCGTGGTGAAGGCGTGCGCGAAGGCGTGGAACGGCGACATCTCCTCGTCGATGCCGGTCGCCCAGAGCGTGAGGAAGATCCCGAGCAGGACGACCGTAAGCGCGATGTAGAGGATCCAGACGCGGCGTGCGGTGTCGCGGATGCGGGTGCTCAGTGACTCGATCTCCGGCCCCGGCATCTCGTGCTCGAGCAGCTGGCGGCCGCCGACGCGCAGCCTCGGCAGCACGGCGAGCGCGAGCACGATGATCCCGATGCCGCCGACCCACTGTGAGAACTGGCGCCACATCGCGAGGCCCCGCGGCAGCTCCTCGATGTTCACGACGATGCTGCCGCCGGTCGTGCTGAAGCCGGACATGCCCTCGAAGTAGGCGTCGATCGGACGGGAGATCTGGGGGTCGCCGGAGAAGATGTACGGCAGCGCACCGAGCGCCGCGGCGGCCAGCCAGGTCAGCGAGACGACGAGGAAGCCCTCGCGGACGTTGAGCCGGTGGTCGCCGCGGGTCGCCAGCGCAACGCCGCCGCCGATCCCGCCCGCGAGCGCGCCCGAGGCGAGAAACGGCCACACGGACTCGCCGTACCCGAGCGCGACAGCGGCCGGGACGAGCGTCGCGACGCTGAGATAGGCGATGAGCGTGCCGACGATGTGTAGCGCGCCGACGATGTCGACGGCCAGGAACGCCGGGCGTCGGCTCACAGCGCCTTCTCGACCTCTTGCACGCGCCGTGACTCGGTGAAGACGATCGCGCGGTCACCCGGTCGAAGCACGTCGTCGCCGCGCGGGAAGACCGCCTGCCCGTTGCGGACGATCGCCCCGATCAGGGCCCCCCTGATCGGCATCTCCTTGAAGCTGAGGCCGACGTACTCGCTGTCCGGCCGGGTCGTCAGGTCGAGCACTTCGAAGCGGTCGCCCTCGAGCATCACGACCTGCTGTGTACGTGGGTCGTGCGCGAAGCGGACGATCTCCTCGGCCGTGATCTGGCGCGGGTTGACGGTGACGTCGATGCCCGCGTGCTCGAAGACCTCCTGAGAGGGCGCGTCGTGGACGATTGCGACCGTGAAGCGGGCGCCGTGCACCTTCGCGAGGGTGGCGGCGAAGTGGTTCTTCATGTCGTCGCGCATCGCGAAGATCGCGACCTGCGCGTCCGCGATCCGCTCGCGATCGAGGAAGTCCGGATCGAAGCCCGTCGCGTGGTAGACACGCGCCTTCGGCAGCTCGGCGGCGGCGTAGCGAGCGCGATCGCGGTCGGCCTCGATCACGCGGACGCCGATGCCCTGCTCGATCAGCAGGCGTGCGATGGCCGTGCCTGCACGGCCCGCGCCGAAGATGACCACGTCATGCACCTTGCCGGTGCCCGGCGCGATCAGCTCCCCCCAGGCCTGCGCGGCGTGCGGCGAGCCGATGACGACGATCCGGTCGCCGGGGCGGACATCCTCGTCGCCCCGCGGGATGACGACGCCGTCCCCCCGGATGATCGCGGCGACGCGCGAGTCCGGCGGGAGCCGCGCTTCGCGCAGCGACATGCCGAGGATGCTCGGATCGGCTTTTTCGGTGACGTCGAACTCGACCATCTGCACCTGGCCGTCCGCGAACACGTCGGTCTGACGCGCTGCGGGCACGCCGATCGTCCGGGAGATTGCGAATGCCGTCTCGACCTCAGACGAGACGATGAAGTCGATGTCGAGCTGGCCCTCGCGCCACACGTCCAGGTACTCGGGGTTCGTCGTCCGCACGACGGTCGTCGTCCGCACCGAGCACGCCTTGGAGATCATCGCGGCGACGATGTTGGTCTCGTCGCGCGACGTGCAGGCGATCAGCAGGTCGGCCTCGGTGATTCCGGCGGCTGCGAGCACGCGCCGGCTGGCGCCGTTTCCCTCCACCGTATGCACGTCGTAGCGCTGCGAGATCGCGGCCAGCCGCTCCTCGTCGAGGTCGAAGACCGTCAGCTCGTGCTCGTCGTGAAGCGCTTGGACGATCGTGGCGCCGACCTGGCCGGCGCCGATGATGAAGATCTTCACGTGCGGAGGTTACTGCCCCGGCACGTCGATCCTCTGGCTATCGTGGCCCCGATGAGGTCCTTCGTCGCGCTCGCCTGCCTCGCCGCGCTCGTCGCCGCCTGTGCGGCCGGCGCCGCCTCCGAGGCGGCCCAGTTCAAGCCGCGTGCGGTCGCGAGCGGCTTCTCCGAGCCGATCTACGTCACCGGCGCGAAGGGCGAGCCGGGCAGACTCTACGTCGCCGAGCAAGGCGGCGTCATCCACGTGCTCCAGGGCGGCAAGCGCCGCGGCACGCCGCTCCTCGACATCCGGAATCTCGTCCAGGCCGGCGGCGAGCGAGGGCTCCTCGGGCTCGCGTTCCATCCGTCCTATCCGAAAGTGCGCAAGTTCTACGTGCAGTACACGGCCAACGACGGCTCGACGAAGGTCGTCGAGTACCGGACGAACGGGAACCGCGCCTCCGCGCCCCGGCTGCTCTTCTCGAGCCGTGACCCGTACGGGAACCACAACGGCGGCATGCTCGCGTTCGGCCGCAACGGCCGACTCCACTTCACGATGGGCGACGGCGGCTCGGGCGGCGACCCGGAGAACCGCTCGCAGAATCCTAGCTCGCTGTTCGGCAAGCTCCTCTCGCTCAACGTCTCGACGAAGGGGATCAAGATCGAGGCGTTCGGGCTGCGGAACGCCTGGCGGTTCTCGTTCGACCGCGCGAACGGCGACCTCTACATCGGCGACGTCGGCCAGGGCTCGATCGAGGAGATCAACTGGATTCCGGCGGCGAGCCCCGGTCTCGAGAACTACGGCTGGGATGTGTACGAGGGCCGCTCGAAGTTCGAGGACAAGGCGCTCGGACCCGGCAAGCTCGTCTCCCCGGTAGCGCAGTACAGCCACAACGACGGCTGCTCGGTAACGGGCGGCTACGCCTACCGCGGCTCGAACGCGGCGCTGCGCGGGCGCTACATCTACGGCGACTACTGCAGCGGGCTCGTCTGGAGCTTCAAGCTCGCCGGCGGGAATGCGACGGGTCTTCGGCGCGAGGCGTTCAAGATCGAGAGCCTGACCTCGTTCGGCGAGGACATTGCCGGCGAGCTCTACGCGGTCTCGCACGGCGGCACGATCTACCGCCTGACGCCCTGAATATCCAGTTCAGAACGTGAACTGGATCTGCCGCACCTGCGCGACCCAGTTCTCCGAGTCGAGCGAGCCACCGGAGGAGTGTCCGATCTGCACCGACGAGCGGCAGTACGTCGGGCCTGACGGCCAGCAGTGGACGACGTTCGCGGAGCTGGCGGAGGATCACCGCTGCGAGATCCGTGACGACGCCGGCTACCTCGGTGTCGGCGTCGAGCCGGCCGTTGCGATCGGGCAGCGCCTGCTCGTCGCGGAGGCGCCCGAGGGAAACGTGCTCTGGGACATGATCCCCCTCGTCGACGACGCAGCGGTCGAGGCGGTCCGATCGCGCGGCGACGTGCGCGCGATTGCGATCTCGCATCCGCACTACTACTCCGGCATGGTCGAGTGGAGCGAAGCGCTCGGCGGGATCCCGATTCTGCTCCACGAGGCCGACCGCGAGTGGATCATGCGGCCGGATCCGCGCATCGAGCTGTGGTCGGGCGACGCGAAGGAGCTCGACGGCGGCCTGACGCTGCTCCGGCTCGGCGGCCACTTCGCCGGCGGCACCGTCCTGCACGACCGGGAGCGGAGCACGCTCCTGTCCGGCGACATCCTCCAGGTGATCCCGGACCGCCGCTTCGTCAGCTTCATGTGGAGCTACCCGAACCTGATCCCGCTGCCAGGCCACGAGGTGCTCCGGATCGCCGCCGCGCTCGAGCCGTTTCCATTCGAGCGGATCATCGGCGCCTGGTGGGACCGGCTCGTGCCGAGTGACGGCAGCGAGGTCGTGCGCCGCTCGGCGGAGCGCTACGCCGCCGCGCTGGCGAAGTAACAGTCCGTTACTTGGCGCGGCGGACGCGCGGGCTCTGGCCGAGCGCCGCGTACGCGAGTGCGTTCAGCGACTCGTTCAGGTTTCGCAGCTCGCGCGCCAGCAGCTGGAAGCCTTCGCCGAGCTCGGCCTGGCGGTTCATCCGCGCGAGCTCGTCGCCGATGCGGTCGAGGCGCTCGAGCACGGCCTCGAACTGGCGGTCCGGCATCTCCTTCACGTCCATGGTGAGAAATCTAGCGCGGCGCGATCAGCTCGTCGCGGCTGCGAACGACGGTGATGTCGCCGCCGAGCCGCTCGAGCGCGCCCGCTCCGGATTCGACGACGTCGACCCGCCGTGCCGCGCCGAGCTGCGCGAGTGCGACCCGTGCGAGCTCCGCCGGCGCGTCCGTGAAGACCGCCAGCCCGATGCCCTCGCCCTGGAGCCGGCGCAGTGCCGCACTGACCTCTGCGGCCGGCCGGAGGTAGACGGGCGCGCGGTCCTCGGCGAATCGCTCGAGCAGCGTCCGCCAGTTGCCGGCGCCCCGTGCGTCGAGCTCGGCCGCCGCCGCCGCGCGGTCCTCCGGCAGCCCTTCGACGTCGAGGACGCGCGCCGCGTCGGCGAGCCAGTCGCGCCAGAGCGGGCGCGTGTCACCGAGGACGTCGAGCTCGATCGCGAGCCTCATTGCCCGAACCCGCGCCCCAGCCGGCGGAAGAGCGCGACGCCGAGCGCGACTCCGACGGCGTCGATCAGGACGTCGAACGGCGAGCCGACCCGGCCCTCGACGAAGTGCTGGTGCAGCTCGTCGGAGGCGGCGTAGGCGATCCCGAATGCGAGCGCCGCCCGCTCGATGCGGAGCGCCCGCAGCAGCAGCGCGCCGAGCAGCGCGAACTCGGCCGCGTGCGCGAGCTTCCGGAGGACGAGATCCCAGGTACCGAGGCCGGTGCCGAGGTCGGGCACCGAGGAGAGGGCGAAGATGACGGCCGCCCAGAGAACGACCGGCGCCCACAGGCGCAGCGCGGCGGAGGTCGGCACACGACCATGGTAGAGTCGCGCCTCACAAACGGAGCACGGTGAGGGAACCCGGTGCAAGTCCGGGACGGTCCCGCCGCTGTGAGGGGAGACGCCCGACGTGGAAACGCCACTGGCCGCAAGGCCGGGAAGGCCGCGGAGGGGGAGCCCCGAGTCAGAAGACCTGCCGCGCTCCCAGACCCCGAACCCCTCGCGGAAGGAGGATTCGTGCTTCGCAAGCTCATTGCTCTCTCGGTGCTCCTCGCGCTCGTTCTGACGTCTTCTGCCCTGGCGGCGAACGTCAAGATCCGGGTCGAAGGCAAGACGACGACGATCTTCGGCCCGAGCCAGCCCACGGTGGTGGCCGACAACGCGCTCCAGGCGCTCGACGTCGCCAGCACCGCCGGCGAGTTCTACTACGGCAAGACCACGTCGTCGTTCGGCGAATACGTCAGCCAGATCGGCAAGTACGCCGCCGATCAGTCGACCGGCTGGGTCTTCAAGGTCAACGGCGTCTCGCCGCCTGTCGGGGCGGACAAGGTCGACGCTGAAGGACGGCGACGTCGTCCTCTGGTACTACGCGACCTTCGGCCCGACCGGCGGGCCGCCGACGCTCGAGCTGAAGCGGCTGCCGGCGAACTGCTACGTCGTCGAGTCGGTCACCGACGCCGGCAAGCGCACCCGTGCTGCGACCGCGACGCTCATCGCGGACGGCAAGCGGTTCAGAGCGCCGGCCGGCCGTGCGTGCATCGGCAAGCACGTCGGGCTCGTCCGCGCGACCGCGCCGGGCGCCGTCCGCTCGAACGCCACGAAGTGATCCGGCGCGCGCTCAGCGCGCTCTTCGTCCTCGTCCTCCTCGCCGGCTGTGGTGGCGCAACCGGCGGGGAGGAGGGGACGGCGCAGCTCTGGGTCACGCGCGACCGCGGCGCCAAGCTGCTCGTCGAGGCGAAGGTCGACGCGGGGCAGACGCTCCTGCGTGCGCTCGCCTCCGAGACGAAGGTCGAGACGCGCTACGGCGGGCGCTACGTCCAGTCCGTGAACGGGATCGAAGGGAGCCTCGGCAACCGGCGCGACTGGTTCTGGTTCGTCAACGGCTACGAGGGCGACCGCAGCGCCGCCTCGTACAAGCTGCGTGACGGCGACGTTGCCTGGTTCGACTACCGGGGCTGGGAGCGGGAGGGAGAGGCGCGCGTGGTCGTCGGCGCGTTCCCGGAGCCCTTCCTGCACGGGTATTCGGGGAAGACGCGTGCAGCCGTGGTCCGGTTCGAAGGCTGCTCGGGAGCGTGCGCGCGCGCTTCGCGCATCGAATCGGGGCCGTCTCGATCGAGCCGCTCGGAACGCCGGTTCCCGCAGGTGCGAATGTGCTCGAGCTCCGTAACGGACCGAGACGGGCGACGGCGGAGTTGCTCGGCGAGACGGCCGGTGACCCGGTCCGCTTCGTCCTCAGCGGCAACCCTGACCTCACGCGGACGTACGAGGTTCCGTGAGCCCCGGCCCCGCAGCACTGCTGCTCGCCGCCGCCGGCTCGGCGGCGCTGCTCACCGACCGGCTCTGGGCGGTCGCGCTGCTGGCCGTCGTGCTGCTCGCCGTCTGCCTGCGCGCCCCGGCGGAGCGGCGAGGCGTCTATCTCTTCGGCGCGCTCACGAGCGGCTTCGGCGTCCTCGTGCTCTCGCCGTTCCTCTGGTCGAGCCCGGACGGGACGATCCTCTGGGAGGGCCCGACGATCCCGGTGCTCGGGCCGCTCGACGTGACGACGACGGAGCTCTCCGAAGCGGCGCTGAACGCGTTCCGGCTGGCTGCGCTCGGCCTCGCGTTCGCGGCCTACGCGCTGCTGCTCGACCACGATCGGCTCGTCGCGGCGGCCGGCGCCGCTCGCCGCTCGGCACTCGCGGTCGCGCTCGCGACGCGCCTCGTGCCCTCGCTCGAGCGCGACGCGTTCGGGCTCGCGGAGTCCGTCCGCGGCCGCGGCATCCGCCTCGAGGGCGCTCGCGGCTACGCGACCCTGCTCTCGCCGCTCGTCGCCGGCTCGCTCGAGCGCGCGACGAGCCTCGCGGAGGCGATGGAGGCGCGTGGCTTCGGTCGGCCGGGAGTCACGCGTGCGCCGCGGCCGCCGTGGAGCGTCGCGCGACCGGCTCGCGCTCGTGGCATCGGCCCTGCTCGTCCTGGTGGCGGCGCTGTGGCTCTAGTCATCGGTCGACGGCCTCTCGTTCTCGTACCCGGCGGCGCGCGCCGGCGCTGCGCGACGTCTCGCTGGCGCTCGAGCCCGGCGAGGTCGTCGCGCTCCTCGGCCCGTCCGGTTCGGGCAAGTCGACGCTGCTGCGCGCGCTCGCGGGGCTCGTCCCGCACTTCCACGGCGGCCGCTTCGCCGGCCGGGTCGTCGTCGCCGGGCTCGACACGCGCCGGGCACGCCCGGCCGAGCTCGCCGGCACCGTCGCGACGGTGTTCCAGGATCCCGAGGACCAGGTCGTGATGACGATCGTCGCGAACGAGGTCGCGTTCGGGCTCGAGAACCTCGGCGTCGCGCCGGCGGAGATCTGGCCGCGCGTCGAGCGCGCGCTCGAGTCGGTGGATGCGCTCCACCTCTGGGGCCGCAAGACGGTCGAGCTCTCCGGCGGCGAGCTGCAGCGGGTCTGCCTCGCCTCGGCGCTCGCGCTCGAGCCGCAGCTGCTGCTTCTCGACGAGCCGATGTCGCAGCTCGATCCCGAGGCGGCCGGGCTTCTGCTCGCAGCCGTCGAGCGGCTCGGCGCGACGGTCGTCCTCTCCGAGCACCGCGTCGCGCGGGCGCTCGAGCTCGCGACGCGCGTCGTCTTCGTCGACGGTGGCCGTGTGCTCCTCGACGCCCCGCGCGCGGAGGCCGTCGAGTGGCTGGCCGCGGAACGGCCGCTGTACACGAAGGCTTGTGTTGAATCAACACAAGCTCCTCCGGGCGCGATCGTGGCGACGCTCCGCGGCGTCTCGCTTCTCGTACCGGCAGGCCATGCCCGTTCTGGACGGGGTCGACCTCGAGTTGCGCCGCGGCGAGATCGTCGCGCTCGAGGGGCCGAACGGGTCCGGAAAGACCACGCTGGCGCGGATCGTCGCAGGCCTCGTCGAGCCGCAAGCAGGGACGGTCGAGCTGCGTGGCCGCGCCGGGTATCTCTCGCAGGATCCGGGGCGCTACCTCGTCAAGGAGACCGCCCTCGCCGAGGTCGGGCTCGCCGTGAATGGGGATGAGCAGCGGGCTCGTGCCGCGCTCGACCGCGTCGGGCTCGCCTGGGCGGCGGGTCGTCACCCTCGCGATCTGTCGAGCGGCGAGCGCGAGCGGCTCGCGCTCGCCGCGGTCACGGTGGCGGAACCGGACCTGCTGATCCTGGACGAGCCCACCCGCGGCCTCGACCCGGAGCGCAAGGCAGCGCTCGGCGACTGGCTCCAGGGGTACGCCGCGTCCGGAAAGGCCGTGCTGCTCGCGACCCACGACCACGACCTGCCGGCGCACCGCCGAATCGGACTTAGTGTTGATTCAACACAAGCACCTCTGGGAGCGCCGCGTTGGCGTCTAGGGTCGCCGGGGTCAGCGCGGCGCTCGCGCTCGCGCTGGCGGCGTGGGCGGCGATCGACCCCGCGCGCGGCGGGCTCGCGACGCTGCTCGCAGCGGTCGCCGTGCTCGTCGCGGGCTTCGCGTGGCTCGAGGGCGGGACGATCTCGGCCCGCGATCTGACGCTCGTCGCGACACTCGGCGGCCTCGCCGCCGCGGGTCGCGTCCTCTTCGCGCCGATCCCGAGCGTGCAGCCGGTGACGGTGATCGTCGCCGCGGCCGGAGTCGCCCTCGGCCCGCGCCGCGGCTTCGCCGTCGGCGCGCTCGCGGCGATCGCGTCGAACTTCTTCCTCGGCCAGGGCCCGCACACGCCCTGGCAGATGCTGGCGTGGGGCGGTTGCGGGCTGCTCGCCGGCCTCCTGCGTCCGCTCCTGCGCCGCCGGTTCGCGTTCGTCCTCTTCACGCTGGTGCTCGGCTTCGCCTTCGGGACGGTGATGGACATCTGGCTCTGGCTCGCCTTCTACCCGCACACCGAGGCGGCGCTGCTCGCCCGGCTCGCCGCGGGCGTGCCGTTCAACGTCGCGCACGCGGCCGGCAACGTCGTGCTCGCGCTCGTTGCAGGTCCGGAGCTGAGACGCGTGCTCGAGCGGTTCGAGCGGCAGTCGCGGACGGAGGTGGTGTGGGCGTGAAGCTGCTCGCGACCCTCGTTGCCGCTACCGCCCTTGCGACGCCTGCGAGCTACCTTCAGGCCCAGCAGCGCGACGACGGAGGCTTCGGCGATCCGCAGCTCACGGCCTGGGCGACGCTCGGCCTCGTCGCGGCCGGTGCCGAGACCGGCGGCGCGGCCGACTACCTCGCTCGGCAGGAGCCGCAGACGGCCACGGACGCCGCGCTCGTCGCGATGGCCCGCGCCGCCGCAGGTGATCGTCCCGCTGACCTGCTTCCACGATTGCGCGCACACCGTGCCGGGGAAGCTCGTCAACGCCACGATCTGGACGATCCTGGCGCTGCGTCAGGCAGGCGAGCCCGCACCGCCGGCCCTGGTCCAGGCGCTTCTCGCTGCCCAGCACCGCTCAGGCGGCTGGTCGTGGCTACGCGGCGGCGCGCCTGACTCGAACGACACGGCTGCCGCAATCCAGGCGTTGCGCGCGGCCGGCGTGCGCGGCAAGTCGATCCAGCGCGCCGTCACATTTCTCCGCCGCCATCAGAATCGGGACGGCGGCTTCGAGCTCACGTTGGATCGCGGCTCGGATGCGCCTTCGACGGCGTGGGCGATCCAGGCTCTGCTCGCGGCCGGCGCGGAGCCAGGCGCGGCTGCGTTCGCATACCTGCGCCGGCTCCAGCGCCCGGACGGCAGTGTCCGGTACAGCGTCCGCTACGACTCCACCCGCGTCTGGACGACCGCGCAGGTGGCTCCCGCGCTCGCCCGCCGACCCTTCCCGCTCCGGTGACGGTCGGGCCGGTCGCGCTCGCTTGGAGCGGCGGCAAGGATTCCGCGCTCGCGCTCGCCGCGCTCCGTCGCGAGGGCACGAACGTCACTGCGCTCCTGACGACGTTCACCGACGACTACGACCGAGTGTCGATGCACGGCGTTCGACGTGCGCTCGTCCGTGATCAGGCGGCTGCGACCGGAGTGCCGCTCGTCGAGGTGGGGATTCCTGCCGCCTGTGCCCACGAGGTCTACGCTGCGCGGATGGAGACGGCGCTTTGCTCCGCGCCGATCAGCGACGTGCACGCGGTGGCATCCGGCGACCTGTTCCTCGAGGACGTCCGCGCCTACCGTGAGGAGCGGCTCGCGAGGGTGGGCAAGTCGGCGCTCTTTCCGCTCTGGGGACGGGACACGGCCGCGCTCGCGCACTCGTTCATCGAAGACGGCTTCGAGGCGTACGTCGTCTGCGTCGACACGCGGAAGCTCGACGCGTCGTTCGCCGGCCGTGAATACGACGCCGCCTTCCTCGCCGACCTGCCGCCGGGGATCGACCCCGCGGCGAGAACGGCGAGTTCCACTCGTTCGTCCACGCAGGCCCGTGCTTCGGCCACGGCGTACCGTGCCGGGTCGGCGAGCTCGTGCTCCGCGAGGGCTACGCGTTCGCCGACCTCGTTGCCACGTAGCAGCTGACCGAGCACGGTCGTTCGACGCCCCCGCTAGCATCGACGGAGTGTCCGTTGCATCGCCCGAGCAGTACCTCGCGAGCCTGAATCCCGCCCAGCGGGAGGCCGTCCTGCACACCGAGGGGCCGCTGCTCGTGATCGCCGGAGCCGGTTCCGGGAAGACGCGCGTTCTCACCCACAGGGTCGCGCACCTGATCTCCACGAACGGCGTCAAGCCGAACGAGATCCTCGCCATCACCTTCACGAACAAGGCCGCCGGCGAGATGCGCGAGCGCCTCACCGACATGCTCGGCCCGATGGCGCGGGCGATCTGGATCCTCACTTTCCACGCCGCCTGCGGCCGGATCCTCCGCAGCGAGGCCGCGCGGCTCGGCTACAAGTCGAACTTCACGATCTACGACTCCGCCGACCAGGTGCGGCTCGTCAAGCAGTGCCTCGAGGAGCTGGAGAAGGATCCGAAGCGCTTCGTCCCGCGCGGCGTCCACGCGCAGATCTCGAACGCGAAGAACCAGCTGATCACGCCCGCGATCTACGCGGAGCAGCTCTCCTCGTTCTACGAGCAGACGGTCGCGGAGACGTACGCGCTCTACCAGCGCAAGCTCGCCGCCTCGAACGCGGTCGACTTCGACGACATGCTGATGCTGACCGTCCAGATCCTGGAGAGCTTCCCGGACGCGAGGAAGAAGTGGCAGAACGCCTTCCGCTACGTGATGGTCGACGAGTACCAGGACACGAACCACGCCCAGTACCGGCTGCTGCAGCTGCTCGCCGAGCACCACCACAACATCTGCGCCGTGGGCGATCCGGACCAGTCCATCTACGCCTTCCGAGGCGCCGACATCCGCAACATCCTCGAGTTCGAGCGCGACTTCCCGGAGACGCGGACGATCGCGCTGGAGCAGAACTACCGCTCCACGAACGCGATCCTCGAAGCCGCGAACGCGGTGATCGCGAACAACTCGGAGCGCAAGGAGAAGCGGCTCTGGTCGGAGCTCGGCGACGGCGATCCGGTGCGCGTGATCGAGGTCGAGGACGAGCAGGCCGAGGGCCGCTACGTCGCGGCGCAGATCGCCGGCCTCGTCGAGGAGGGCTTCAACGGCAGCGAGATCGCGGTCTTCTACCGGATGAACGCGCAGTCCCGGGTGATCGAGCAGACGCTGCGGCTGCACCAGATCGCCTACCAGGTGATCGGCGGCCCGCGCTTCTACGAGCGCGCCGAGGTCAAGGACGCGATCGCGTACCTCCAGGTGCTCGACAACACCGACGACGCCGTCTCGCTGATGCGGATCGCGAACAAGCCCAAGCGCGGGATCGGCGACACGACGATCTCGCGGCTGATCAGCTACGCGGAAGGGCACGGGATCTCGCTCTTCGACGCGCTCGACCGGCCGACGGAGGCCGGCCTCGGCACGGCGGCCGTCAAGGCGGTGACGGGACTGAAGAACCTGCTCGACTCGCTCCGCTCCGCGGCGCAGGAGTACGAGGTGCCAGAGCTGCTGCAGGAGGTGCTCGCCCGCAGCGGCACGCTCGACGCCTACGAGGCCGAGCGGACGATCGAGGCGCGCGGGCGGATCGAGAACCTGGAGGCGTTCGTCGACGGCGCCCACGAGTACGTGCAGCAGTCCGAGGCGCCGACGCTCTCCGGGTTCCTGCAGGAGATCTCGCTCTACTCCGACCAGGACGCGCTCAGCGGCGAGCAGTCGAACGTGACGCTGATGACGATCCACAACGCGAAGGGGCTCGAGTTCCGCGCCGTCTTCGTCGTCGGCGTCGAGGAGGAGATCTTCCCGAGCGCGCGCTCGATCGAGGAGCAGGGTGTGGAGGAGGAGCGTCGCCTCTTCTACGTCGGCCTGACCCGCGCCGAGGAGAAGCTGACGCTGACGCACGCCTCCTCGCGGATGCTCTGGGGACGGACGACGGCGCATCTTCCTTCCCGCTTCCTCGACGAGCTGCCCGAGCGGCACGTCGAGCGCGAGCGGCTGCGGCCCTCGTCCTGGCGGAGCTACGGCACGCCTGCCCAGACACGCGAGATCGCTCCGAAGAGCGACCATCCGGCGCTTGCGACCGGCGACAGCGTCCGCCATGGCACGCTCGGCGAGGGCGTGATCACGCGGATCGAGCCCGGCGGCGTCGTCACCGTGCGCTTCGCCGCGGACAGCAGCGAACGGAAGCTGATGCTCGACTACGCTCCGCTGGAGAAGATCGTCTGAGAGGATCGCAGCGATGACGATCCACATCCGCCCACCCGCGGACGACGAGCTCAGGGCTGCGATGACGGCCTCCGAGATCGCCTTCGGCAGCGGGGAGATCAAGGACGAGGACTGGGAGCGCGAGAGCAAGGCGCTCCCAGCGTCGCGCGCGCTCGCCGCCTTCGACGCCGGCAAGCCCGTCGCGCTCGCCGGCGCGTACAAGTTCGACCTCTCGGTCCCGGGCGGGCAGCTTCCGTGCGCCGGCGTTACCTGGATCGGCGTCATGCCGACGCACCGCCGGCGCGGGATCCTCCGCGATTTCATGAAGCGCCAGCTCGAGGACGTCCAGGACTGGGGGGAGCCGATTGCGGCGCTCTGGGCCTCCGAGGCGGCGATTTACGGCCGCTTCGGCTACGGGCAGGCGGCTCCGAACGCGCACATGAAGTCGGACTGTGCGCGCTTCGCGCTTCAGAACGACGTGGCCGGATCGGTCCGGCTCGTCGACGCCGAAAAGGCGCTCGAGCTCTTCTGGCCCGTTTACGAACGCGTGCGCGCGGTCCGCGCCGGGATGCTCTCGCGCGACGAGCGCTGGTGGAAGGAGCATCGTCTCGCCGACCCCGAGAGCTGGCGGCGCGGCGCGAGCAAGAAGTTCTACGCCGCAGTCGAGGTAGACGGCCTGGTCGAGGGCTACGCGCTCTACCGTGTCAAGGACGAGTGGCAGGACGGCTTCGCCCGAGGCGAGGTGCGGGTGATCGAGGCGCTCGCAACGTCGCCTGCGGCCGAGAAGGTGCTCTGGCGCTTCTTACACGAGATCGATCTGACGGTGCGCGTCGAGGCGTACTTCTTCGACCCGGGCTCGCCACTGCCGCTGCTCGTCCGCGATCCGCGCGCGCTCGGCGTTCGCGTCGGCGACGGCCTCTGGCTGCGGCTCGTCGACCTCGATGCGGCGCTGAAGGCGCGCTCGTACCGGCCTGGAGACTCCCTCGTGCTCGAGGTGACCGACGAGCTCTGCCCGTGGAACGCGGGCCGTTACCGCGTCGGCGACGACGCCGGCCGGACCGAGGACACGGCCGACCTCGCGCTCGACGTCGCCGACCTGGCTTCTGCGTATCTCGGCGGCTTCGACTTCCATCGCCTCGCCCACGCCGGCCTCGTCGACGAGCGCGTCGAGGGGGCGGTCGAGGCGGCGACGCTCCTCTTCCGCACGGATCTGCCGCCGTACTGCCCCGAGGTGTTCTGATGGCGTGGGAGGTGCGAGCCACGCGGGACCTGGAGGAGTTCAGGCGCGCCGTCGGCGCGATCGGCCACTACTTCGGAGGGTGGCCGGCCGACGAGGAGGCAGCGCAGCGATTCGCCGCGAACCTGCCGCTCGAGCGAATGCACGCGACGTTCGACGGCGACCGGATCGTGGGCGGCGCGGGCGCGTTTCCGTTCGAGCTGACGGCTCCTGGCGGCCCGGTTCGCTGCGGCGGCGTCACCGTCGTCGGGGTGCTGCCCACCCATCGTCGCCGCGGAGTCCTCACGGCAATGATGCGTGCCCAGCTGGAGGACATCCGCGAGCGCGGAGAGCCGATCGCTGCGCTCTGGGCGTCGGAGGAGGTCATCTACCGCCGGTTCGGCTACGGCCTCGCCGCTCTCTCCTGCGAGATGTCGTTGCCGAGCGGCTATGCCGGCCTGCGCGAGCCGCCCGACGACCGAGCGTCCGTACGTCTCGCACCGCTCGAGGAGTCGAAGGACGTGTTCGCGGCGATCTACGAGCGCGTCCGACTCCGCACGCCGGGGATGTTCGCCCGTACCGACACGTGGTGGGAGACGCGGAACCTGCCCGACCCGCCGGATCGCCGGCAGGGCGGCGGCGAGAAGAACGCGCTCGTACTCGAGCTCGACGGCGAGTCCGCCGGCTACGCGTTCTACCGCATCCATACGAAGTTCGAGCATGGTGCGGCGGCCGGCCACGTCGATGTGATCGAGGCGGTCGCCGACGGGCCGGTCGCGACACGCGAGCTCTGGCGGGTGCTCCTCGACATGGACTGGAAGGCGACGTTGAAGGCCTACTTGCTCCCGATCGACCATCCGCTCGTGCACCAGCTCGTCTACCCCCGGCGGATGCAGCTGCGTGTCGGCGACGGGCTCTGGGTGCGCCTCGTCGACGTCGGTGCGGCTCTCTCGGCGCGTGCGTACGGCGGCGACGGCCCGGTCGTGCTGGAGCTGGAGGACTCGTTCCTGCCCGAGAACGCCGGCCGCTGGCGGATCGCCGGCGGCACGGCCGAGCGGACCGAGGACGACGCCGACCTCGCGCTCGACATCGGCGAGCTCGGTTCGGCGTATCTCGGCGGCTTCACGTTCGGCGAGCTCGTCCGGTCGGGTGTCGTCCGCGAGCTGAAGGACGGCGGCGCGGCGCGTGCGGACGCCGTTTTCCTCACTACGACGCCGAAACCGTGGTGCCCGGAGATCTTCTGACGAGCCTGCTACCCTGCCGCGCTGAATGTTGCGGCCACTCCTCGGCGCGCTCGGCGCGTGCCTCGTCAGCCTGACCCTCGCCTCACCTGCGAGCGCTGTTCCCGACGTCCCGCTGGACGCGTACCTCGAGCACCTCGAGCCGCTGACACTTGCGCAGCCGGCCGACGGCGCGATCACCGACGGCTACGGCTCGCGCTGGGGCCGCATGCACTGGGGCATGGACATCGGCATCCTCGAGCGGCTCGACGTCCGCGCCGCGACCGCCGGTACCGTCACCGCTTCAGGCTGGCTGACCGGCTACGAGGGCTACGGGAACGTCGTCATGGTGGACTCGGGCAGTGGCTATTCGACGCTCTACGCCCACCTGAGCTCGTCGCAGGTCGTGCCCGGCCAGTGGCTCGACGAGGGCGATCAGATCGGCCAGGCAGGTTGCACGGGCTCCTGCACCGGAACGCATCTGCACTTCGAGCTCAGGCTCGACAACGCGCCGATCGACCCGGCGCCTTACTTTCGTTAGCTCCCCCATAGGAGTGATGGCGGTGTCCGGGGCCCGGACTACCCTGCCCGAAGCCCATGACACGGACGCTCCCTTTGCGGAGCGCGCTCGTTGTCGTCCTGCTTGCCTCTCTCGTCGTCGCCCCCGTGGCCTCGGCACGTGTGGACACTCCGGCGCGTCTCCAGATGGTCTGGCCTGCCAACGGCACGGTCAACGCACGCTTCGGTGAGTGGCGCGGCAATCACCGCCACGACGGCATCGACATCGGCATGCTGCGCACGCTCCGGCTGCGCGCGGTGACCGCGGGTGTGGTTCGGCGCACCGGCTATGCCAGCGGCTACGAGGGCTACGGCCAGATCGTCGTGATCGACCTACCCGGTCCGTACTCCGTGCTCTACGCGCATCTCTCCAGCATCGGTGTCCACAAGGGCCAGCACGTCCGCAAGGGCCAGCGGATCGGTCAGGCGGGCTGCACGGGCAGCTGCTCCGGCACGCATCTGCACTTCGAGGTCAAGCGCCGGGGCGTTCCGATCAACCCGATGCGCTTCCTCCACTAGAGACGATCGTCTCGACGGGCAGCGCCTCCGGCTGCGACGCGCGCGAGTCGATCGACACGACCCGGCCCTCTGCCGCCGCAACGAGGATGCCGCGCGCGATGTCGACGACGTGAAGGCCGAGGCCGCCCGAGGCGCGCGCCGGCCGGTCGGCGCTAATCGCCTCGACGAGATCGTGGAGACCGATGCCGCGCGCGTCGCGATCTCCACGCGCCGCGAACGGAACCTCCTGCCAGCCCTCGCGCCCACGCCGGAGGCGAACGGGGCCATCGAAGCCGTTCGGGTCCGGAAGCGCGATCACGCCCTCCGTCCCGTGGATCTCGAGGTCGCAGACGTACTGTCCCTTCGTCTCGAAGCTCGCGACGAGGTTGGCGGTCACGCCGCTCGCGAGCTCCATCGCCGCGGTGACATGCGAGGGTGTGGCCACGGCGAATCCCTCGCCGGCGCGAGGGCCGATCTCGATCGTGCGCTCGCCCGTCCGCGTCGACGCGAACCCGGCGACGCGCGCGACGGGGCCGAGCAGCGAGACGATGGCGGTCAAGTAGTACGGGCCCATGTCGAGCAGCGGGCCTGCGCCGTCCGCGAAGAAGATGTCCGGATTGGGGTGCCAGACCTCCTGTCCGCCCACCAGCATGGCGGCGCTCACCGACAGCGGCTGCCCGATCGACCCCGTGTCGATCAGTGCCCTGCCCGCCTGGTAGGCGCTGCCGAGGAACGTGTCCGGCGCGCACCCGATCCGCAGTCCGAGCCGGCCTGCCTCGGCGAGGAGCTGCGCGGCGTCGGCGCTCTCCGTGGCCAGCGGCTTCTCGGTGTAGACGTGCTTGCCCGCGGCGAGGCAGGCCCGGATCACCTCCACGTGCGCGGCCGGCGGCGTCAGATTGAGGACGACGTCGATCGACGGGTCGCCGATCACCTCGTCCACCGATGCGACCCTGAGGTCGTGCGCCTCTGCGAGCGCCCGCGCCTGTGTCTCGTCGAGGTCGGCGCAGGCGACGAGCTCGAAGGAGTCGAAGGCCTTCGCGTTCTCCGCGTACTGGCGGCTGATCACACCGCAGCCGACGACGCCGACTCGCGCGGGCGAGTTCACGCGGCCACCTCGGCGACCATCGCGGTCAGGGCCTCGAGCGAGCGCTGCGCGGCCTCGAGTGCCGGCCCGTTCGTCTCGTCCTGCTCGACGAGCAGCCACTCGGCGCCGGCCGCGATCGCGGCGGGGGCCACCCGGTCGTAGCCGACTTCGCCGTCGCCGACGGGAGCGTACGAGCCCGGCTCGCGGCTGTAGAAGTCCTTCACGTGCACGAGCGGGCACCGGCCGCGGGCGCGTCCGAGGAGGGTGAGGGGGTCCGCGCCCGCGAACCAGGCCCAGCCGAGGTCGAGCTCGAGGAAGGGGGTGCCGACGTCCAGTAGTTCGTCGAGGAAGCTGTCGCCGCCGTCACGCGGTCTGGCCTCGGCGTCGTGGTTGTGGAAGCCGAGCTCGAGCCCGAAGGCCGCTGCGGCCTCGGCGGCCGAAGTCAGACGGCGCACCAGGTCCGGCCCGAGCGAGGACGGATCGACCCAGCTGACCACCAGACGTCGCCAGCCGAGCACCTGCGCCTCACCCGCCAGAGCGGGTAGCTCCGATTCGACCGCGTCGAGCGTTGCGTGGCGGCCGCAGGCGACGAGGCCCGTGTCGGCGAGCCACGAGGCGACCTCGCCGGGGCCGTGGCCGTGGAGGTCGAAGAACTCGACGCCCTCGTAGCCCATCTCCGCGATCTCGCGCAGCGTCGACTCGAAAGCCCCCTCGGCGCACTCGCGCCGGACGGTCCAGAGCATCAGGCCGAGACGGGCCACGCCTGCCCTTCTCGCTGCGCCGCGGCGAAGTCGCGATACCAGAAGTAGCTCGACTTGGGCACGCGCTCGAGCGTCGCGTAGTCGACGTAGACGATCCCGAAGCGCTTCCCGTAGCCGTGCGACCACTCGAAGTTGTCGAGCAGCGACCAGACGTAGTAGCCGCGGACCGGCACGCCGTCGGCGATGGCGCGCGCGACCGCGTCGAGGTGGCCTGCGAGGTACGCCTCGCGCTCCGGGTCGAGCACCGAGCCGTCGTGCAGCCGCACGTCGCCGAAGGCGGCACCGTTCTCGGTGACGTAGATCGCCGGAGGCGAGTAGTCGCGGGCGACGCGAGCAAGGCAGGCGTGGAAGCCGTCCGGATTGACCTCCCAGCCCATGTCGGTGTACGTGGCCCCGGGGACGTGCGCCATCGGCGGGAAGTCCTGGCCGTTGCCGGCTGGCTCGGCGAGGATGCGGAAGTAGTAGTTGACGCCGAGGAAGTCGATCGGCGCCGCGATCGCCGCGAGATCGCCGTCCTGAACCGGCGGCGAATACGGCAGATCGTCCGAATACTCGCCGCGGAACAGCGCGTCGAGGAACCAGCGATTCAAGTTGCCGTCGACGATGCGCGCCGATTCAGCCTGCTCAGGCGACGGGCCGGCCGGCTCGACGTGCGCGAGGTTGAGCGTGATGCCGACGTCGGAGCCCGGTGAGAGGCTGCGTAGCACCGGCAGCGCCCAGCCGTGCGAGAGGAGGAGGTGGTGAGCGGCCGCGACCGCGTCCTCGTCGCTCGTCCGCCCGGGCGCATGCACGCCAAAGCCGTAGCCGAGCCAGGAAGCGACCCACGGCTCGTTGTGCGTCACCCAGTGCTGGACGCGGTCGCCGAGCCGGGAGGCGACGGCTTCGGCGTAGCCGACGAACGCTTCCGCGGTGGCGCGCTCGGGCCAGCCGCCGGCGTCCTCGAGCGTCTGCGGGAGATCCCAGTGATACAGCGTGACGCACGGCGCGATCCCGTTCGCGAGCAGCTCGTCGACCAGGCGGTCGTAGAAGTCCAGGCCCGCCTCGTTGACGCGGCCGGTGCCGTCGGGGATGACACGCGGCCAGGCGATCGAGAACCGGAACGAGTCGAGGCCGAGCCCGCGCATCAGCGCGATGTCCTCCGGGAAGCGGCGGTAGAAGTCGCATGCCACCGCGCCGCTGTCACCGTTCCTGACCTTGCCGGGCGTCGCGCAGAAGCGGTCCCAGATGCTGTCGCCGCGGCCGTCAGCCTCGGTCGAGCCCTCGATCTGGTACGCGGCCGTGGCCGCACCCCACACGAACCCTGGTGGGAACGCGAGCTCAGACATGCAGTAGCTCCGGTGCGGGCGCGGTCACGTGGCAGCGCGCCTTCTGGCCTGGCTGGGCTTCGACGAGCTCGGGTGTGCGCTGCGAGCAGACGGCGATCGCGAGCGGACAGCGCTCGACGAAGCGGCAGCCTGCGACAGGATCGACGCCGGAGTGGTGCGAGCGCCGGACCGAGACTTCGTGGAGCCGCAGGCCGGCGCGCGGGTCGGGGACGGCTGAGAGGAGCAGGCGCGTGTACGGGTGCAACGGATTCTGCAGCACCTCTTCGGTCGGCCCCTGCTCGACGATCTGCCCGGCGTACATGACGAGCATCTCGTCGGCGACGTAGCGGGCGCTCGCGAGATCGTGCGTGACGTAGAGGAACGCCAGGTCGCGCTCCTGCTTGAGCGCGAGCATCAGGTTCAGGATCCCGATCCGGATCGAGACGTCGAGCATCGAGGTCGGCTCGTCGGCCAGGATCACACGCGGCTCGACCGCAAGCGCACGGGCGATCGCGACGCGCTGGCGCTGTCCTCCGGAGAGCTCGTGCGGATACTTGCGCGCGACGTGCTCGGGCGGCACGAGCCCGACCGTCTTCAGTAGCTCGTGCACGCGGTCGCCGACCTGCTTCCGCGGCACGATGCCGTGGATCCGGAGCGGCCGCTCGATGTGGTGTGCGACGGTCTTGACGGGATTCAGCGAGCCGAACGGATCCTGGAAGATCATCTGCACCTGCGAGCGGTAGCGGAGGACGTCGCCCCGGGTCGCATCGCGCCCTTCGAAGATGACCGTGCCGGCGGTCGGGTCGTGCAGCCGCGCCAGGATCCTCGCCACCGTGCTCTTCCCGCTGCCGCTCTCGCCGACGAGCGCCGTGATCGTGCCGGGGCGGAGCGTGAACGTGACGTCGTCGACGGCGTGCACCTTGCGCCTGCTGGAGAAGAGGCGGTCACCTCCGGTCGAGAAGTGCTTGGTGAGACCGTTGACCTCGAGCGCCGCGCTCACCGGGCCTCCTCCACGAGATGGCAGGCGACGAGATGGTCCGGCCCCGCCGGTTTCAGCAGCGGACGGTCCGCGAGCTGGCGTGCGTACAGCGCCTCGTCCTCGGGCCGGCAGTGCGGACAGCGCGGATGGAAGCGGCAGCCGGTCGGCGGGTCCGAGAGATCGGGCGGCGAGCCGGGGATGCCGGTCATCCGCTCGATCGGCCCCGTGAGCGGCGGGAAGGAGCCCATCAGCCCGATCGTGTAGGGATGCTGCGGCGCCCGGTACAGCTCGGCGGCCGGCGCCGATTCGACGATCTCGCCCGCGTACATGATCGCGACGCGGTCGGCGAACTCGAGCAGCAGCGACAGGTCGTGCGTGATGAAGAGGACGGCGAAGTCGAGGTCGCGCTTGAGCGCGTCGATCTGCTGCAGGATCTCGCGCTGGACGACGACGTCGAGCGCGGTCGTCGGCTCGTCCATGATCACGAGCTCGGGCTTGAGGGCGAGCGCCATCGCGATCACCACTCGCTGCCGCATGCCGCCCGAGAGCTCGTGCGGATAGGAGCGCGCCCGCTCCGGCTCGATCCCGACCATCCGCAGCAGCTCCCCGGCTTGCTGCAGGGCGTGGCGCTTCGAGATCCGCTCGTGCGCCTGCATCATGTCGACGAACTGATCGCCGACCCGCATCACGGGGTTGAGCGAGTTCATCGCGCTCTGGAAGACCATCGAGACGTTGCGCCAGCGAAAGCGGCGCAGCTGCTCCCGGCTCAGTCCGACGAGGTCCTCGCCCTGGAAGAGGATCTGCCCGCTCGTCACCTGCGCGGGCTCGCGGAGGATCTGGAGGATCGCGTTGCCGGTCGTGGTCTTGCCACAGCCCGACTCGCCCGCGAGCCCGACGATCTCGCCGGCGTGGATGCTGAGATCGACGTGGTCGACGGCCCGGACGCGCCGGCCCGGGATCGCGTAGTCGACCACGAGCTGCCGTAGCTCGACGAGCGTCTCCGTCTGCACGGGAGGAGCCTCTCGCATCGGGCGCTCGAGCATCGGGATCCCCGCTCCGGCACCGGCAAAGCCGGCGCCTGCGCTCGGCGGCTCCGTCGAGCCTACGCCGCTCATCGCCCCTCCTCGGCGCGGACCGCGGCCCGGCCGCTGAAGAGCCCGAGCAGCAGCCGGCGCCGCTGCCGCGGCCGGCGCAGGCGCGGGTTCGAGAGCTCGTCGACGCCGTAGTTGATGAAGACCAGGGCCGCCACGGTGAGCGCGATCGCGAGGCCCGGGAAGATGAAGTGCCACCAGGCGCCCTGGAGCACGGTCGAGTTGTTCTGCGCCCAGTAGAGGATCACGCCCCAGCTCGTGCCGTTGACGTCGCCGAAGCCGAGGAACTCGAGGCCCGCTGCGAAGATGATCGAGCCGTAGAAGACGAAGACGAAGCCCGCCGCGATCCGGCTGACCATGTTGGGCATGACCTCCCGCCAGATGATCCCCCAGGTGCCCTCGCCGGCGACCTTCGCGGCGAGCACGAAGTCGCGATTGACGATCGACATCGCCTGGCCGCGCAGGATGCGCGCCTCGATCGCCCAGGTCGTGAAGCCGAGGATGAAGACCATGATCACCGGGCCGCGGGTCGGGACGAAGGCCGAGATCACGATCAGCAGCGGCAGCGTCGGGATGACGAGGAAGATGTTCGTGATCAGGTTGATGACGTCGTCGACCCAGCCGCCGCTGTAGGCAGCCAGCAGGCCCAGCGCCGTGGCGATCACCGTGGACGCGATCGCCGCGCAGGCGGCGACGGTGAGTGACGTCCGCGCGCCCCACACGACCTGCGAGAAGACGTCGTAGCCCTGGTCGGTGGTCCCGAACCAGAAGTCCTTGTTGGGCGGCTGCCCCGGGAGCCCGACGAGGTCGGTCGGCGAGTTCTGCGCGAGCAGTGGCGCCGCCAGGGCGGCTGCGACGATGCCGGCGAAGATGACGATCCCGGTCAGCGACTTCCGGTTTCCGAGTAGCAGGCGAGCCCAGCCGGGAAGAGTGAGCCGCCGGCGCCGTTGGGAGGAAGGAAGTGCGAGCGGCCCGATCTGCTCGTCGGGAAACGACGGGCCGAGGGGTTCGAGGGGAGCGATCCCGCTCAAGATCAGGCCGCTCGCACGCGGGGGTCGAGGACGACGTAGAGGATGTCCATGACGAGGTTGGCGACGAGGACGCAGACGGCGAAGAACAGGAGCAGCGCCTGCGCCAGCGGATAGTCGGAGCCGAGCGCCGCCTGCTGCAGCGTCAGGCCGGCGCCCGGGTAGCTGAAGACGAACTCGATGAAGATCAACCCGCCGACCGCCGAGCCGAACTGGGCGGCGAACCCGGTGAGCGGGGCGAGCACCGCGTTACGGCCGGCGTAGGTCGTCATCACCCGCCAGTCGCGGAGGCCCTTCGCGTGGGCCAGCCCGACGTAGTCCTCCTCGACCGTGTTGATCATCACGTTGCGCATCCCGAGCAGCCAGCCGCCCGCGTAGACGAGGACGATGATCAGGATCGGGAGCTGCGCGTGCCTGAACGCGCTCGAGAGGAAGGCCCAGTTGAAGCCCGGCTCAACGCCCAGGTCGTAGGCGTGCTGGATCGGGAACCAGCCGAGCTTGAGGCCGAGGAAGTAGACGGCGAGGAGGGAGCTGAAGAACGCGGGGAAGGCGCCGAGCGCCATGAACGATGGGGTCAGCACGTTGTCGACGATCCCGCCGCGCCGCCACGCCGCGATCATCCCGATCGCGGTGCCGAGCACGAAGGCGAGCGCGAAGGCGGTTCCGACGAGGAAGATCGAGTACGGCAGCGTCCGGCCGATCACGTCAGAGACCGGCGCCGGGAAGTTCGAGGTCGAGACGCCGAAGTCGCCGGTGGCGAGCTGCTTCAGGTAGCCCAGATACGCCTGGGGCAACGGCTGCTGCTGGACGTCGAGGTAGGCGCGGAGGTTCTCGACCATGTTCGGGTTCGACGCGAGCTGCGAGGGCGGCATCCGCGACATCAGCCCGTCGATCGGCGAGCCGGGCGCCAGTCGCGGCAGCAGGAAGTTCAGCGTGATCGCGCCCCAGAGGGCGATCGCGTAGAACCCGAGGCGTCGAAGGAGATAGCGCATGCGCGTGTCCAGTCTGATTGTCGCCGGTGGGCGGGCTTGCGGGCCCGCCCACCGGCTCCCGGAGAGGGACTACTGGATGGGGCTGTTCGGCTCGGCTCGTCCGCCCGGGCAGATGCGCGTGAGCGCAACGACGTTGTCCGGGAAGCTGTTGAAGATCGGGCGCGTGTAGAAGTCCTTCGGCTTCGGGAAGCAGTGGAAGAACTTCGTCGAGTACGTGGACCACTGCGGGCCGATGAACAACGGCACGATCGGCAGCTGGTCGAGCCACAGGTTCGAGAGCTTCGTCGTCAGCTGCTTCTGCTTCGCCTTGTCGAGCGTCGCCTTCCACTGATCGAGCAGCGACGTCGCCTGCGCGTTCTGGTAGTGGGCGAAGTTGCCCGTGTTGACGGCGTCCTCGCCCGAGGGGACGTAGGTGTTCTTGTGCATGTTGTTGAAGAAGAAGCCGAAGGGAGACCCGGTTGCAGCGGTCTGCCAGAGCAGGGTCACGGTCTTCGTGCTCGTCGCGTTCGGATACCAGGAGCCCCAGTCGGGCTCGAGCTTCACGTTCGCGTCGATACCGATGTCCTTCAGGTTCTTCGTGATGATCTGGAGCGAGGCGACCCAGTCCGACCAACCGGAGATCACGTGGATGTCGAACTTGACGCGGTCGCCCTTCGGGTCGTAGAGGTCGCTGCCCTTGTAGGTGAAGCCGGCGTCGGTGAGGAGCTTCTTCGCCGCGGCCGCGTTGTAGTTAGCGAGCTCCTTCGCCTTGGCGGCGACGGTCTTGTCGAGCCACGCCGGGAATAGCCCGTGCAGGCCGATCGCATCCGTGGGTGGTGCGTAGCCGTACTCGCCGAGCTTCGAGACCTTGTTCCGGTCGATCGCGCGGCTGACGGCCTTGCGGAAGGCGACGATGCTGTAGGGGTACTTCTGGGTGTCGAACATCAGCGAGATCGGATAGGCCGTCGTCGCGTAGAAGGCGTGGTAGTACTTCGGGTTCTTGGCGATGTAGGCCTTCTCGACGTTCGGGACGAAGTTGTGCGTCCAGTCGGCCTGCCCGCTGACGATCTGCAGCAGCGCGGCATCGTTCGAGGTCGCCTGGATGTACTGGAGACAGGGAATCTTCGGCTCGCCCTTCCGCCAGTAGGTCTTGTTCTTCTCGATCACGAAGGACTGCGTGCTGAACTTCGACACGCGCACAAACGGGCCTGAGCCGACGGGGTTCGGGTTCAGGAACTTGTTGATGTCGGCGACCTTGGAGAAGACGTGCTTCGGGACCACGAAGATGCCGTTGAGGTTCACCGACACGAACTCCGAGTCGCGTGACTTCAGTTTCACGAGGACCGTGTGCGATCCCTTCTGCTGGACGGCCGTGATGTTCGTTCCCTCGCGCGTCGTGCCGAGGATGTCCATCGTCGGGTCCTGCTTGCCGGCGGTCATGCTGTAGACGACGTCGGCGGCGGTGAGCGGCTTGCCGTCCGTCCACTTGACGCCCTTGCGGATGTTGATCGTCAGCGTCTTGCCGTCCTTGCTCCACGCGTAGCTCTCGGCGAGCCACTTGTATTCGCGGCCGCCACCGGCCGGAGTCGTGATCACGAGCGGCTCGTACACGCCGCCGCGGACGAAGGACGAAGAGGGGAGGCCCTGCACGTACGGGTTGAAGTTGCGTACGAACGCCGGATCGCCCGAGCCCGGTGGCGACGAGACACCGGTGTGCGGTGTCGCCGCTGAGCCCGTCGTCGCCGTGGGCGCGCCGGAGGCGGACTGCACGGCGAGGACGGTGAAGAGGGTCGCCGCGATTCCGATGCCGAGGGCGCCGAGCGCCAAGCGGCTGGAGCGGACTGAGGTGTTCACGTTCCCTGCCTTTCTCTCCGTCGCTTCGGGCGCGGAGGGGTTCATCACAGAACCGTGGGGGTCGTCAGTCGACCTGCGGAAGCGCCTTCGGGCGCGCGTTCTCGGTCTTCTCCTCCGTTGTTACGGGAACGGTTAACAGACCGCTGCAGCCGTGTCAAGGCTTGGTACGGCGATTTTTACATTGACACCGCGCAGGAATCGCGATCTAGAGTGACGTGCATCCTGTAACCGTTTCCGGTGATACTTTCAAGAGCACGCGATGACCAACACCGACACCAATCACGGCAAGCGCGCCACGATTCGCGGGGTCGCGAGCGCAGCGGGCGTTTCGATCGCGACCGTCTCGCGCGTGCTCAACGGCCGGCCCGACGTCGCGCCCGACACGCGTGACGCGGTGCTCCGGGCAGTGCGCGAGCAAGGCTTCAGCACGAACCGAAACGCGCGCGCCCTCTCCGGCGGCCGCACGGGGTTGATCGGGGTCACGCTGCCGCTCGTCGAGGCTGCCTACTTCGGGATCATCCTCTCGGGCGCGTCCGAGGCGCTCTACGAGCAGGACATGCGGATCGTGCTCTGCCCGACGCTTCACCAGCACGACCGTGAGGTGACGCTGCTCGACCGCCTGATGCGCGGCACGACGGACGGGGCGGTGCTGATGCTCCCGGAGGAGACGAGCTCGGAGCTGAAGGCGCTGCAGCGGGACTTCCCGGTCGTCGTCGTCGATCCTCGCGTTCCGCTCGACGAGGGGATCCCGGTCGTCTCGGCCGCCCACGCGGCCGGCGCCCGCGCGGCGACCGAGCACCTGCTCTCGCTCGGGCACCGCCGGATCGGAGCGATCACCGGCCCGCGTGAGTGGATCGCGTGCACCGAGCGCCTCAACGGGTACCACGGCGCACTCGCAGCGGCGGGCGTCATGCCCGATCCCGAGCTGCTCGTCGAGTCGGACTTCCGCAACGGCCCCGTCACGGCGGCCGCGGCGGCGAAGCTGCTCGACCTCCCCGATCCGCCCACCGCGATCTTCGCGTTCAACGACAACGTCGCCGTCGGCGTCATGCGCACGGCGCGGGACCGTGGCCTGCGCGTACCCGAGGATCTCTCCGTGGTCGGCTTCGACGACTCCGAACAGGCCGAGATCGTCTTGCCCGCCCTGACGACCGTGCGGCAGCCACTCGCCGAGATGGGCCGGATCGCCGTCAGCCTGCTGCTCCGCCTGCTCGAGAACCAGCGTGTCGACGCGCTTCGCATCCAGCTCGCGACGAAGCTCGTGGTGCGCGAGTCGACCGCGCCGCCGCGAGTCATCGCCTGAGCTCCTCGGCTAGACTGCGGAGCTGCAAGGGCGGTTAGCTCAGTTGGGAGAGCACCAGCTCGACAAGCTGGGGGTCACTGGTTCGAGCCCAGTACCGCCCATCACAGGAAAGCCCCGGTAACGGGGCTTTCCCGCTTTCGCGGTGCACTTGCCTTTCAGGCGCGACGCTCGTTCGGAGCCGCGCGTCCTACGCCGAGTGCTCCTCCAGCGTGTTGTCCTGGAACACGAAATCGTCGGCGATCGGGTCGCCGAACGTGAGATCGTCGGCGAACGCGGGCGGCATCATCGCGCCTGCTACGGCCTGAGTCTCGTTCGCTGCCGATACCACTTTCCCCTGAGTGTTTACCCGTGCAACTTTGAGCCCCGAGCGGCCGAGGATGTACGAGATCGCCACCCAGGTGAGATTCGAGAGCTGGTCGTTGACGGGTGCGCTCGGGTCGAACGTTGCGCCGAGCACCTGCGCGAGCCCGACGGCGACGCCCACCCAGAGCTCGGACGTCTTCCAGCCCTTCTTGTACTGCGTGGTGAGAGCGTCGACTGGGTTCATTGCGGAACCTCCGGTTGTGGCGGACGCCTTCCAGTGTTGCACCGTTTACCTCCAAAGCCAAGGCCGTTTCCCGGCCCTCAAATTCGGGTTGAACATAGGCGACGGGTTTCGTAACCTGGATCACGAAGTCCCTCGAACTGGAGCCGCCGCAATGGCCAATCGAGCAGGCATCACAACGCCGAAGGAGGCCTTTCCGCTCGCGCACGTCGGCGAGGAAGCGGATGCGCCGGGGCCGATTGATTCGCCGCCCGCTGACGCAGGCGGCCGCTTGGCGCTCTCGCTCGCACAGCTGCTGAGGGAAGTCGACGCTCGGTGGCCCGGGCGCGACAGGAAGTCGGATCTCGCCGCCCCCGATCGCCGGCTGCGGAAGGGCGACCACGTCCAGAACGACCGCGGCGTCGTCCGTGCGCTTGACATCGATGCGGGCGGCATCCGCGCCGACCTCCTCGCGGAGTACCTGCGGCGCCTCGCCGAGAACGGCGATCCGCGGCTCGTGAACGGAGGGTACGTCGTCTTCAACCACCGGATCGCATCGGAGATCGGCGACTGGCACTGGCGCGTCTACACGGGTGAGAACCCGCACACGAGCCACGTCCACGTGTCGGTCTCGCTCGACCCGGCGGGCTACGACGCCGGCGACGGCTGGGCCATCGCAGACGTTGTCGAGCCGGCGCCGCCCGTGCCCGCGTTGCCGCCGGCGCCGGCCGAGCCGCCCGGAACCGAGCCCGGTGCGCCCACCGCATCTGCCTCCGTTCTGGAGCTGCCGCCCGTGCCGCCACCGAAGGTTGACGGGGTCGGTCCAGCGCCGACCGCCGCTGCGCCGCCGGCCGCTGTCGCTGCGCCGCCGGCCACTGTTGCTGCGCCGCCGGCCGTTGCCGCTGCGCCGCCCGCCACGCTCGACCGCCGTTTCGACGTGCTGTGGTTCGGCGGCGACCACCCGCTGAGCGAGGAGGTGTTCGACGTCCTCTGCCGGGGCCAGAGCGCCGCCGGTCGAGGCCACTTCATCGCGCTGCCTTCGACCAAACGTCGCGCCGACGTCGAGGCTGCGGGGAACGCGGTCGCCCACTACGACAACGCGTCGCTGGCAGGCGCGACCCGCGGCGCTGCCGGACAGGGTGCATGGCGGCGGCCGGGCCACCTCGATGCCGTGGTGGACGCGATTCTGGCGCACCGCCTGCAACAGGCATTCACGACGAATTGGATCTTCCTCAACGAGATCTCCGCTTCGGTGTGGGCGCGTGAAGCCGGCTACCGCCGCTGGGTCGTTGCGCTGACGCAGCGACTCGCAGAGGGTGCACTCAGGCCGGTCCTGTTCTCACCGTTCAAGGCACCGGCCCGCGGTCTTGACGAGTGGCGGGAGCTCGGCCGCCTCGGCTTCGTCGCGATCGAGGGGTACCTCGACAGCGGGCAGATCGCGAGCCTCCCGCCGGCGCAGCGCGCCCGCTTCTGCCACGGCGAGTACGCGAAGATGATCGAGGCGTACGAGAGGCAGGGCGTGCCGCGGGAGCGTTTGTTCCTCACCGAGCACTTCGGCCACACGAAGCGCGGCATGCCCGGCGGACCACGCGGGCGCTGGGGGCTCGGCGGCGAGGAGTGGGCCGACGTCATCCGCGCGCGGTCCGAAGCCGCTGTGGCGCTCCCCTTCGCCGGCCATGTCACGTACGCCTGGATGTACAACTGGATCGGCGAAGCCGATCCCGTGAAATTCGCGGCGGCCTACGGGCAGTCGGTGACGGCGACCGGCCTCGGCGGTGGCAAGGCCGTCGTGTCGCCGAAGATCAAGGCGACGACGACGCCGGTGCCCACGCGCGCCGGGGCGCTCCCGGATTCAGAGCTCGTCGCCGTGATGCGGAAGCACGGCATCGCCCAGCCGGAATTGACGCTGAGAGTTGCTCGCGAAATCGGTCTCGGGCTCGCGATCGCGTGCTCGATGCTGGAGAAGGAGTCGGGCGGCGGTCGGAACGTCTACGGCCGCGACGGGGTCCGAAACCCCGTCAAGAGCCCGCCGGGGCGGCTGCTCGAGGTCACCCAGGAGAATTACGAGCAGTACAAGCGACACCGCAACGCCGGCCTCGGAGCGCAGGGTGTCGGCCCGACGCAGCTGACGTTCCCGCCGCTTCAGGATCGTGCAGACGAGTTGGGCGGGTGCTGGAACCCCGAGGCGAACCTTCGCGTCGGCTTCACCCACCTGCGCGACCTCGTCAGGAGGAACGGCATCGCGCTCGGCGGAGCCGTGTACAACGGCGGCCCGAAGCCCAACCCGACGGCGCGCGCGTACGGTGCAGACCTCGAGCGCCGCGTGCTGATCTGGCGGGGTCGCTTCGGGATGGGGCAGGCGCCGCGCGATCCCGCGGTCGTCAACGACACCCGTACCTTCGTGGTCGGGGCGACGCGGCTCATGAGCGGCCCCGACATCCGAAGCTGGCAGGAGACGCTGAAGCGGCAATTCGACCTCTGGAAGGTCGACTATCCGCTCGCGATCGACGACGACTACGGAGCGATCACGAGGGACGCATCGCTCACCGTGCTCTTCGGCCTCGGCCTGGACAAGGCCCTGATGAAGAACGGCGTCACCCCAGAGCTGCGGGCGAAGGTGCGCAACGAGGACCTCACGGCCGTCGAGCGGACGCGGAAGGCGGCGCGTGCGAAGTGGCGGGCACAGCTGAGCGAGAGGTTCGCACGGTCGGCGCGCCTCGGGCCGCCGATCGCGCAGATCCTCAGCCACGAGAACGACTGGGCCGGGACCGGCCACGACGGTGTCGACTTGATCTGCAAGCCGAACGCGCCGATCTTCGCCATCTGCGACGCGGAGGTGATCGACGTGCGAGCGGGCGGTTGGTGGGGCAAGAGCGCACCGCGCGACCCGACCGTCCGCGCGCGAGGTGACGGCATCATCCAGCTCAAGTGCCTCGTGGACGACGGCCCGTTCCGGCGTGGTTTGCACTTCGGGTACGGCCACGCCGAGGACGCGACCGTCCGGGTCGGACAAGTGGTCAAAGGCGGACAGCAGATCGGCCGCGCCGGCATGGCGAACGCCTGGCACATCCACTTCATGGTCAACCGCGGGGGACATCGGCGTGGGATCGGCGACCACGACCCGATGCCGTACGTTCGGTACGCCTCCGGCCACTGACGTCTTCGTGCTCGCTGGTTCGATGAAGAAGCCGCCAGCGGAGTAGTGTCGGAAGCCCGAAGCAGAAACGGAGGCCGTCATGTCCTCGTTCCTTCCACCGCGCGGCTTCCTCATCGCCGCGATCGCCCTCGTCGCGCTCGTCTGCAGCCCAGCCGCGACACCGAAGGATCCGCCGGCGTGTCCCCCAGGGTTCCCGCTGATCATGACTCTCCCCGACGCCCTGGTTCGTTACGACGGCTACTACACCGTCGAGGAGATTCACTCAGGCTTCGCCGAACACGACAAGAACGGCAACGGTTACTGGTGCTATCGATTTCCGCCGGACGACCGCTTCTTCCCGCTCCTGTTCTTGCGGGACGACCTGGAGGGGCTGGGCGCTCACTGAGCACGCGGCCGATCGGACGGTGTGGCTAACCGCCGCTGCTAGTCCACAAGTGTCTTGTAAAGCGCAAAGCCCACAGCGGCAAGGACGCCCCACATCGCCGTGGAGAGGAGCAGCCCGAGCGCCAGGCCCTTCCAGAACAGCAGAAATGACGGCTCGGGGGTGACGACGGGCGCGGCGCGTTCGTGACTCTCCCAGTCGGCGTCGTCCCCCGCGTGGGGATCGGTTCCGTCGAGGACCTCGTGGTCGGCAACCACGTCACGAGGCTGAGCGGACGACGGCTTGTCCATGCCATTCAGGTTCCCTCGTGCAGCGAAAACTTGTGGCAACATGCTCGAATCCCCCATTCGAGGGATGTTGGAAAAAGACCCGGAAAATGGGGCTGTTCTCGTCTCTTGGTTCCCGGTCGTGGTCCGTGCTGTCCGCCGCGGCGGTGGCTTGAATCAGCAGCTGTCACCTGGCACGATCGCTGGGTCGCACTCCGCCGTCACGGAGGTCATCGAGCACGGTGAAGCTCCCGCTGCCGCCTGTCCCTCGCCTCTCCTTCGGCCTCGGCCTCGCCATCGGCGTGGGCGCCGCCGCGCTCGTGTGGCTCTACGTCGGGCGAAGCGACGTGGGCGCGCTCGAGCAGGATCCGGGGATCCCGCCGCCGGAGTACGCGTATCTCGACAACGGGCGCGTGCTCGCCTACCTGGCCCAGATCGAAGGCGGGTTGTCCGAGGGCGAGAAGCGGCAACGTCGCATCACCGAGACGAACACGGGCGGCGTCGCCGCGGGTGGCGTGGAGCTCGGCGGTTCGTCCTCGCGCGACGAGTTCGTCGAGGAGACGGTCACCCCGACGGCGACGACGCGCTTCTACCGCCTGCTCGACCGGCTCGAGGACAAGGGGTACTTGCGTGAGCTGAACGCGTCGAGCCGCCAGGCGTCCCTCGCAACCGCTCTCGATGCAATCCCCGAGGGCTTCTTCGTTCGGATCTCCGGTTGCATGCTTCGTGTGCCGACCTACGTCCAGATGAACGAGATCATCAGCGAGGCTCGGACGACGATCTCCGCCGACCGGGCCTGGACGACTGCGGTGTACGGCACGGATGAGGAGATCGCAGCCGCCGATGCAGCGAGGGCAGCTGCCAGTGGGGCGAGGGCCGGCGTCCCCTCCACCGCGCCCTATCAGCTCACGCCGGCGGACCGGCGTCGGCTGACGCTCGCGGCGAAAAGGTTCGCTGCCGCGATCGGCCGCAACCCGCCCGTCCCGCTCTCCTCCTGCGCGGGCTCCTTCGCAACGGAGCCGTCAAAGCCGGATCTTCTCTTCCCGGTCGGGCTCGACGCCCTCACCACAGAGCGGAGCCTCCTGGCCGGGCCGGTGACGGTCGTCGGCAAGGTCGTCAGGCAGGTGCGGCGTGCCGCCGACGTGTACGTCGACCGCAACGCGGTTGCCGCCTACACCGATGCCGTCGACGCCATGGACGAAGCACTGGTCGAGGGCTTCTACGGTGACGACGCGACGAGCCTTGCCGTTGAGTTGTCCGCCGATGCCACCGTGAGCCCGCCCGGAGCCGTCATCCTGCCGATCGCGATCTACAAGTAGCCGGTTGTGGATGACGAAAGGCCGCCGATCTGCCCCGCGTGTGGCGTGACCATGGTCCCGATGGCGCTCAGCGCAGGGGAGGAGCACGACGGGGACTGGGTGTGCCTCGAGTGTGAGGTGACGGGAGAGCCGGACGAAGGCTGAGGTCCCCGGACCGTGGCATCGGGGGGATATGAAGTCGTCGGGAACGAACGTACGGTGCTCCGTGGATGCACTTTGCAAAGCACTTTTCTCGACGGACGCGCGGCTGCCTGCTGGTGGCCAGCGCGCTGGCGCTCTTCGGAGCTGCGCGCGCCGACGCCGGCTACGGGGTCGCTCCGAGCGGGCAAAGCTTCCCGGTCACCGTCGACGCGAACGGCTACCTGAACCCGACGACGATCGACCTGGTCGTCTACCTGGACGCGCAGGACAGCGCCGCGAACGTCTGGGTGGCCGAGACGCCGGACGTCGGGCCGTCCGGCTCCCCGGTCGGCAGCTCGGTGGGTAGTTGCTCGAGTAGCTCGCTGATTCCGTTCGGCGAACAGAACAAGTGGGTCTGCCGTGCCTCGACCACTCTGATGAAGCCCGATCGCACCTACTACTGGTGGCTCTCCTTCAGCCGTCAGGATCCGGGTCAGCCGGCTCCGACCGATCGGGTCTCCGGACCGTTCAGCTTCTCGTTCGCGCAGCAGGCGACGCCACCGCCGCCGCCACCGGTGGAACCACCGGTCGATCCGCCCGTCGACCCGCATGAGGGAGTCTCGACGAAGACCATCGCTGCAGCGGCGAAGCTGCCGAGCTCGGTCCTGTTCAACGGCGCCCGCTCGGTCAAGCACACCACGCTCACCAAGCTCGTCTACAAGACGATGAAGCGATTCGGCCTGCCCCGGTCGCTCGCATTTGCGTGCTGGAACCGCGCCGACTGGCTCTCCGTCCTGGCGGCAGAAGGCGCAGAGCCGACGAGCGGCGGAGCCTCGATCCACGGCTTCTGGCATTCGAGCCAGCCGCGCTGGCTCCACCTCGCACCCGGCGTCTGCACCGACATTCAGGGCCTTCTCTCCAGTCGGAAGCCGAACGCTCGTCGGGCGGGCGCCCTCACGACCGTCATCCACGAGACGCTGCACGCCTACGGCGTCCACAACGAGGCGCAGACGAACTGCTGGGCAGTGCAGCTCGTGCCCTACTTCGGCATCAACCACGGCATGACCGAGGCCCGTTCGACCTACATGGGAACGCTCGCCCGCAACTACATCCGCGCGCGCGCTCCCGCCGGCTACTGGAACGGCGCTCGATGCCGCGACGGCGGCGCCTGGGACCTGTTCCCGTGGCGCAACCTCGGCTGATCAGAATCGAGCAGGCGGGGCCCCAATGAGCCCGCCTCTGCGAAGATCACCGGCGTGTACGTCACCTTCACACGCGTCAATACCAAGGATGAGCCGATCGAGAACACGGCGATCATGGCGGAAGAGCTGGTGAGCTGGCTGCGCGACATCGACGGGTTCGATGGGTTTCTGATGATCTCGCGCGAAGGCACGTCGATCGGGCTCGCGTTCTGGGAGAGTCGCGAGGTCGCCGAGCGAAATCAAGTGGCCCGCACGCAGTTCGTCGGCCGGATGATGTCGGTCGCGGACGTCGAGGTCGAGGAGCGAACCGACTTCGAGGTCGTCTTCGCCGAGCTCGGGCCGCGGCTGACGAGCTTCGCCGAATAGGGCCGCCGCCGCGACAGAAAGAGTGGAGGGGCGCCGCCTCGACGGCGCCCCTCCGAGTCTGGCTAGCGGTTGAACGTCCGCCGAGCCGGTGCGCTCGTCAGGCCTGAGGTGTCGCGGGCCTGGAGCGTGACCGTGTACCGGCCCTTGCCGCGGAAGCGCTGTGCCGGAACCCAGTTGCGGGTGTAGACGCCGCACGGATTCGGTGCGATCCGCGTCGTGAAGCGCCGCGTCTGCGAGACGCGGGCGGGCCGCGAGTCGGTCGCCAGGATCGTCAGGTTCCTGGCAGTGTCGTCGCAGATCCGGAACCTCGCGTAGATGCGAGCGCCGAGGAACCGCACCGAGACGATCGTCAGCGTCGGGCGCTTGTTCGTGATCGGGACCGTCGGCGCGACGATGCCGGTGAACGCCGACGTTGCTGCCCCCGAGCCACCTGCGTTGCGTGCCGTGACGACGACCCGCAGCCGGAAGCCGAGGTCGGCGGTCCGGACGCCGTAGGTCTTCCCGCTCGCACCTGCGACCGGAAGGCACGTGGTGGCGTCGATGTCGCACCGCTGCCACTCGTAGGCGAACGAGGTCGGGCTGTTCGTCCAGGTGCCTTCGTCCGCTGTCAGCTCCTCACCGACGCGTTCGTCGCCCGTGATCGTCGGGCGGGCCGTGTTCTGCGGAGCCGTGCTCGGGGCGACGACCGTCGTCGGCCCGGACCGCGCCGCGTTGGAGCCGTCCGCGTTCACGGCGAGCACCTGAACGCGCATCGTCCGACCCGCGTCGGTCTGGGTCAGCAGATACGTCTTCTCGACCGCGCCGGAAATGGCCACGCAGCCGGCGCCGGCGCCTCCGCAACGCTGCCACTGGTACTGGAAGCTGGTCGGGCTGTTCGTCCACGTGCCGTTCTGCGCGGTCAGCGTCTCGCCCACCTTGGGCGTGCCGGTGATCGTCGGCGGCGTGGTGTTCGTCGGTGGCGCCGCCGTTGCGACGGTGGCGCCCGCCAGCGCAATGAGCGCGCCGGCCAAGCCTGCAACCAGGCTCCGTGTGAAGCCTCTGTGCTTCCTCATTCTTGTCCCCTCCTAGAAGTCAAGTCCAAAAGACAGTTGTGCTCGCTCGACGCGCTCCTGAAGCCCCTTTTCAACATGAATTACAAATCACAAACACCCGGAATCCGGCCCAGCTACCCTGCTCCGATGGCAATCGGTGAGCATGAGGACGCGCCGCCGGCGTCGGACGACGACGTCGTCGAGCGCCTGAAAGCCGCCGCGGAGGTGCTCGAGTCGGTCGTCCGCGACCGGAGCCTGCTCAAGTCGCTGCCGCTCGAGGAGCGGACGCGTTTGCTCACGGCGGCGGGGGACGTGCACAATCCCGACGTCGTTCAGCGCCGGCGGTTCAACAAGGTCGTCCGGCGCGAGAAGAAGGCGGCGAGGCTCGAGCGCGACGAGTCGGTGCTGGCCGAAACCGGCATCCGCGTCCTGCGCGACAAGCCGGTCTACACGTCGCCCAACGTCTTCCCGCCAGGGGAGTTCGATCAGGTCGAGGTCGACGACGATCCCGAGTTCCGCGAGGCGATCGTGCCGCAGCACTGCTACGTCTGCAAGCAGGACTACGTCGAGCTGCATCCCTTCTACGACCAGCTCTGCGTGCCGTGCGGCGACTTCAGCTTCCGCAAGCGCACCGAGACGGCGGATCTGACCGGGCGCGTCGCGCTGCTCACTGGCGGCCGCGTCAAGATCGGCTACCAGGCCGGCATCAAGCTGCTGCGGGCGGGCGCGCAGCTGGTCGTCACGACCCGCTTCCCGCGCGACTCGGCTGCCAGGTATGCGCGCGAGCCGGACTTCGAGGAGTGGGGCGGCCGGCTCGAGATCTTCGGGCTCGATCTGCGCCATACGCCGAGCGTCGAGGCGTTCTGCACCCACCTGCTCTCGACGAGGGACCGGCTCGATTTCATCGTCAACAACGCCTGCCAGACCGTGCGCCGGCCGGCCGACTTCTACCGGCACATGCTCGACCTGGAGCTGGCGTCGGCCGAATCGATGCCGAACCACGTTCGCGGGCTCCTCGGCGAGTACGAAGGGCTGCGCCGAACGGAGATGCTGCCGGCAGGGTCGGCCGCGCTCTCGCAGGTGGCGCTCCTGCCGGAGGACCTCGCCGCGCAGAGCGACCTCTTCCCCGAAGGCCGCCTCGACCAGGACCTGCAGCAGGTCGATCTCCGCGACCGGAACTCCTGGCGCCTGCTCCTGGACGAGGTGTCGTCGGTCGAGCTCCTGGAGACGCAGCTGGTCAACGCCGTCGCACCGTTCGTCCTCAACGCGCGCCTCAAGCCGCTGCTCCTGCGGACGCCCGAACGCGACAAGCACATCGTCAACGTCTCAGCCGTCGAAGGGCAGTTCTACCGGCGCTTCAAGACCACCCGGCATCCGCACACGAACATGGCCAAGGCGGCTCTGAACATGATGACGCGGACGTCCGCGGCCGACTACCAGGCCGACGGTATCCATATGAACAGCGTCGACACCGGTTGGGTGACCGACGAGGACCCGGTCGAGATCGCAGAGCGCAAGACGGCCGAGCACCGGTTCCGTCCGCCGCTCGACATCGTCGACGGCGCTGCGAGGATCGTCGACCCGATCATCGCCGGCTTCAACACCGGCGAGCACGTCTGGGGCCGCTTCCTGAAGGACTTCCGCCCGACGGACTGGTGAGAGAGCGGTGGGGGAGCCGAAGCTCCCCCACCGGCGATTCTTCAGACGGGCCTGTCCTCCGCGGCATCCGGCTCCGCCACCGGCTCGGCCGGCGTCGGCGCTGCGGGCTCGTGCGAGTGGTCGTGCCCGGAGTGATCGTGCCCGGAATGGTCGTCTGCGGCGGCGCTCGAGCCGCCGGAGAACATCGATTTGATCTTGTCGATCACTGACATGTGGCGGGCTCCGTTCGTAGGTGAAGCCCTGATCGTAGACGGTGGACCAGAAGGTGGGGCCCCCGCCGCAACGGAAGCCCCACATCAGATCGCCCCACATTGGCCGCGGGCGAGCCAAGATCATTGATCTAGCGCCTTTGCAGCGAAGAAGTCAAGCGCGCTTCACGACAAGCGTTGCGGTCATTCCGCGCTTGCGGTGGTCGGCCAGGGAGCACCAGAGCGTAAATCTCCCCGGCAGGAAGCGCGCCTCGAGCTCGGCGACTGCGCCCGGACGCACTTTCCCGATCCGATACGTGCGCGTGCCGCCGGCGCGGCGCAGCCGCAGATCGTGCTCGTCCTCGCCGTAGTTGACGAGCTGCACGATCGCCGGGCCGGCCTTGATCGACTGGCGCGAGAGGGAGTAGTTGAACTCGTCGGCGCCCACCTGCACGCGCGCGGGGGCAAGCGTCAGGAGCACCAGCGCGGTCGCGATCATCGAAGGATGTTCGGCCGCGCGAACTTCGCGGCGCCCGGGATGATCGCCTCGGCGTCGGCGCCGAGCCATTGCTCGAGCAGGCTGCCGTAGAGCCCGCGGAAGTCCGAGGTCGCGCGCAGGTTGCCGTCCTTGTCGAGCTTTGCCAGCCCCGGGAACTCGCCGATCATCTGCCCGTTCACCCGCGAGCCGACCAGGAAGCCTGCGCCGGCCGCGCCGTGGTCGGTTCCGTTCGAGCCGTTCTCCTTCGCGCGGCGGCCGAACTCCGACCAGACATGCACGAGGACGCGATCGGCGAGACCGCGCGCCTCGAGGTCGCGCTGGAACGCGAGCAGGCTCTCGGCCGTCAGCTTGAGCCCGTTCGCAAGCTCGCCCGGCTGGTCGTCGTGGGTGTCGTACATGCCGGGGGCGGTCAGCGCGACGACGCGCACCGGCAGGCCGGCGCCGAGCATCGCGGCGAGACCGGCGAGGCGGCGCGGGAACTCGTCGTCCTCGGCCTTCGGGTACGCAACCGGGCTCGTGTAGCCGGGCGCGTCGCCCTTCGGCGTGAACGGCAGCAGCTGCTCGCGCAGCCGCGCCGCCTGGCGTGCGACCGACGTTGCCTGGACGAGCGCTGCGTCGCCGCCCGTCGGGATGGCGCCGAGCGTCCCGATCGCGTCGAGCAGGCGGTTGTTCACGTCGCCCCAGACGTTGCGGGTCCAGAAGCTGTAGCGGTCGGGGCCGTCGATCGACGCGACCGGCATCTTCGCGGTCGCGAGCGCCGGCTGGAGGCGCGACTCGAGCGACAGGCCCTGCAGCGGGTTGTCGGGCGAGCCGACGCGGTCGAGGTAGCGGCCGAGCCAGCCGGTTCGGAGCTGTTCGCTCGTCGCGCCCACTTCCCAGAAGTGCCGAGAGGTGAAATGCGACTGGTCCGGGCCGGTGTAGCCCACGCCCGGGAGCACGCTCACCTTCCCTTCCTGGTGCAGCGTCGCGAGCCCGGCCAGCGACGGATGCCAGCGCAGCCGGTCGTCCTCCGCGAAGGGCAGGCCGGCCGAAGCGGGCAGCGCGAGCCGCGGACGGAGCTGGCGGTAGAGCGGGTCGCCGCTCGGGAACAGCATCGAGAGGGAGTCGGCGCCGCCGTCGAGGAAGACGGACACGAGCACGCGCTGCGGGCCGGCCGCGGTGGCTGCGGCGATCCCCTCCTCGAACGCGCGCGGCAGGAACGCGGAGCCGCCGTAGACGGCGAGCGCGAGGCCGGCGCTGCGGGCGAGGAAGCTGCGGCGGTCGAGCCCGGTGCCCGCGGGCACCGGCATCCCCGCCTCGATTGCCGGCAATCCGCGTCCGGCCTCGGCCGCGGCGCGGCGCATCAGGTCGGTGCGGGAGAAGTCGTTGCAGCAGCGGGCCATGAGCGTCCTTACGAGGTCTGGAGGTCGGGGGAGACGGCGATCAGCTGGCGGAGCGCGTTCGCGGTCAGGAAGCGGTAGCTCGTCTTCTTCCAGCTCTGGTTGGCGTCGCCCATCGCCTTCGTCGCGAAGCCGACGAGCGCCGCGCGCGTCTCGGGCCGGAGCGTCGGGGAGCCCCAGAACTTGATCGCGCCTTCGACGAGCTCCTTCGGCTCCGACGGCAGCGACGCAGCCTGCTTGTCGGTCAACGCGTAGGGCATGCTGGCGTAGTTCGCGACCTCCCAGCGACCGTGGAACGTCGCTGTGTCGAGCCAGCGCTCGTCGTCCCAGCCGGACACGTTCGGCGGCATGAAGAGCCGCTGGCCGGACATCCCCGACAGCCACGACCACGCCTGGGTGTCGACGCCGCGGCCGAGGGAGCGCAGTAGGCCGGCGGTGTAGACGGCCGGCGGCTTCACCATCCGCGGCCCGGCGTGGACCGTCGGGTGGAGGAGGATCGCCTCGACGACGGGGCGGATCTGGAAGTCCTTGCGGTAGAGCGCCTCGAGTGAGCCACGCGTCGCCGCGTCGGGCGCCGTCGGGACGAAGTAGCGCCAGAGCTTGTCGACGAAGAAGGCCGGATGCTTCTGGTGGTGGAGGCACAGCCGCACCGCGTCCTGCCAGTCGAAGTCGCCCTTCTTGCCGAAGACCTGCTTCTGCCCCTGGTCGTGGCGCTTGGCCTCGAAGCGGAAGTTGACGTGGCCGGGGCCGCGCTTCCAGTCGTTGTTGAACCCGGTCAGAGCGCGGGCCTGCTCGCGCACGTCGCGCTCGGAGTAGCCGTTGCCGGCGCCGAGCGTGAACAGCTCCATCAGCTCGCGCGCGTAGTTCTCGTTCGGGGACCACTTGGTGTTCTCCGTGCCGGAGAGCCAGAGCAGCATCGCCGGGTCCTTCGTGATCTCCGTCAGCATCGAGTCGAACGAGCCGAGCGAGAGGCGGCGCAGCAGCTTGTTCTGGTTCAGCATCAGCTTCTGCGAGCCGACGCCGTCGAGCGAGGTCGCGAACCAGTCGTGCCAGACGAGGGTCATCCGCTCGACGAGCGGGCGGGACGTCCGCACCATCCGGTCGAGCCACCAGAGATGGTCGTGGCCCCAGGCGTCGCCGGGAGCGAGCCCGCGGCCCTTCTCGTCACGGGGCTTGGGGCCGACGAACTTCTCCCCACCCGGCCGGGTGAGCGAATGAACGGCAGCGCGGAGCCCGAGCTTCGCCAGCGCCTCGGCTTCGCCGCGCCGCGGCCCGAAGCCGGCTCGCCAGAGCAGGCGCTCGGCCTGCGCGCGCTCGAACGGTCCTTGGTAGACGGCAACCCCCACTACAGATCGTCTATCGGCAAGGATCGCCGAGCCCTGTAACCGTTCGGGTGAGGGGTTGGAAGGATTTCGTGAAGGCGCCGCAGCACCCCGGAGGTTTCCAGCCTCCTGCGGCGATCCCTCCTTGGAGGCGCCCGGCCCGCTCGGGGCCGGGCGCCGCTACGTCAGCTCTACCGCGAGATCTGCTCGACGACCTCGCCCGTGAGCGAGTCGTGTCCGCTCTGGGCAACGTCGGCCTGCGCGAGGATCCCGACGAGCTTGCCGTCCTCCTCGGTCACCGGCAGGCGGCGAACCTGGTGCTCCGCCATCAGCCGCGCAGCCTCCTCGAGGCTCTGCTGCGGGTCGACGGTGACAATGTCCTTCGACGCGATCTCGCCGACCGGCGTGTCGGCGCTCTTGCCTTCGGCCAGGACGCGAATGGCAAGGTCGCGGTCGGTGACGACGCCGACGAGGCGCTCGCCGTCGACGATCGGCAATGAGCCGACGTCCTCGGACTTCATCGTGCGTGCAGCCTCTGCGGCGGTGGTGCCGGCCTCGACCGTGGTCGGGCTCGGCGTCATCGCCTCGCGAATGGATTGATGCATCGGATTCCCCCTTGGTTGCTTGAACACGGGATACCCTCACTCGCGATCGTGAAAACGGCCGCCTTCCTCGCGCTCGTCGCGGTGCTCCTGCCGGCCGGCGCCGGCGCAGCGGTCCCGGTCACGGTCGACCCCGTCCGTGCAGCCGTGGGGGAGACCGTCACCGTCTCCGGCCCGCCCGGCGCCGTTTCGCTCGAGTCTCTGGAGGGGGCGGCCGCGCCGGTCGCACTCGGGCAGCTCGGCCCAGGCGGAACCGTCGGGGTGAAGGTCCCGGACGTCCCGCGCGGCAGCTACCGCGTCGTCGTCGCGGGCTCGCGCGAAGCACCGGTGCTCGAGGTGGTCGCGCTCGGACAGCAGACGTCGGTCGCCCTCGTGGTCTTCGGAATGCTGTTCATCCTCGTCGTGCTCGTCGCCGGCGTCGTGATTCACCGCCGCTGGCGCGACGCGATCAGCTAGTCGGTCTCAGCGAACCCCCCGCCGCTCAAGGCCGCCGACCGGATGCCGATGAGGTGAGGGATGCTGTTGCCGCAGGTTCGTCGCATAGGGGGTCACGCGTGTCCGACGACCGGGTGCTAGCCAGCCTGCGCGCTGCTGTTGACGCCGCGCCGGCGGATGATCCCCTGAAGCTTCACCTTGCGGGACTGCTGCTCGAAGCCGGCCACGTGGGCGAGGCGCTGCGCATGATCGGGACGGTGCTCGAAGCGGATCCGTCGTCGTCGGAGGCTCGCGCGCTGATGGGTCGCGTCGCGGTCCCGACGGTCGGTTCCGCCGACGCGACCCGCCAGGGATTCGACTGGGCGAAGGCCGAGACTGAGCTCGACGCTGTCGCGGCTCCCATGTTCGTCGATGACGGGCAGGTTGATGCCGAGGCGTGGGAGATCGAGCGCGTCGCCGTTCGTCTTGCTGATGTCGGAGGACTGACTGCAGTGAAGGAGCGACTGGAGTCGGCGTTCCTCGGTCCGTTGCGCAACCCGGAGTTGCGGCAGCTCTACGGCAAGAGCCTGCGCGGAGGGCTTCTCCTCTGGGGACCGCCCGGATGCGGGAAGTCCTTCATCGCTCGAGCGCTCGCGGGTGAGCTGGGTGCCGGACTGCTGTCTGTCTCGATCCACGACGTGCTCGACATGTGGATCGGAAACAGCGAGCGCAACCTCCACGACCTCTTCGAGCTCGCCCGGCGCAACGCACCGTGTGTGCTGTTCATCGACGAGCTCGATGCACTCGGGCAGAAGCGCTCGCAGCTTCACGCGAGTGCGATGCGAACGACCGTCAACCAGCTTCTCGCCGAGCTCGACGGGATCGGCAGCGACAACGAGGGTGTCTTCGTACTCGCTGCGACGAACCACCCATGGGACGTCGACCCAGCCTTTCGCCGGCCCGGGCGCTTCGATCGCATGGTGCTCGTGCTGCCGCCGGATACCGAGGCCCGCGAGGCGATCTTCCGAACCAATCTGCGCGACCGGCCGATCGAGGGCGTTGATCCGGGCAAGCTCGCGCGCGCGAGCGACGGGTTGTCGGGTGCGGACATCGCCCATGTCTGCGAGACCGCGGCTGAACGCGCGCTCGCCGACGCCATCCGGTCCGGCGAGCGCCGGTTGATCGAGATGCGCGACCTGGAGGCGGCTCTAGGCGAGGTCCGGCCGTCGACGCCTCCGTGGTTCGACGCGGCGCGAAACGTCGTCTTGTTCGCGAACGGCGACGGCACGTACGACGAGCTTCTGGCGTATCTGAAGCGCCACAAACGACTGTGACAGCGGCCTACGACGCGCAGGGGCGGGCAGAGCTGCTGACGGAGCTCGGTCGCACCGACGAGGCGATCGCGCTGCTCCACGCCGCGCTTGCGACCGACCCGGACCACAGCGGTCTGCTGGGGGCTTTGACCGAGGCGCAGCTCGCCGACCACCCGCGCGAGGCTCTGAAGACGGCCGAGCGGTTGATCGCCCTCAGCCCCGGGGGCTATCGCGGGCACTACCTCGCGGCGTTTGCGTGTCTGGAGCTCGGCCGCGCGAAACAGGCGGTCGCGCACGCCGGTGAGGCCGCTGCGGCGGCCCCGAATGTCGCGAGTTGCCATGTGCTGCTCGCTGAGGCTTACGTCCTCAAGCGGCGGTACACACCCGGAAGAAAGGCCGTGGACCGAGCGCTGGAGCTGGATCCCCATGAGCTCGGTGGGTTGATCGCACGGGGCAACCTCGAGCTCGGTGATCGATGACTTGAAGGAAGCAGAGTGCTGGTACCGGCGCGCACTCGAGATCGACCCGCACAACTCGGCCGCGCAGCTGAACCTCGCGGTGACCCAGGAGGCACGAGGAAGAGCCGCCCCCGCCCTGCTCACGATGGACGGCGTCCTGCGCTTCGATCCGGCGGACGACCAGGCACGGCAACACCTCGACGCCATCGTTTACACGACCCTTGTCCATATCCAGTGGATCGCGGGCCTGCTCGCGTTCGGCGCACTCATGCTCAAGGCCGCCTGATGATCTTCGTCTGGCTCGCCTTCAGGATCGGCCGTGCGCTCGTGTCCACGCTCTCGCTGCTGACGAACATCAAGCTGCTTCGTGCGCTTCCCTGGGACTACATCCAGCGGCTCCCACGCGCGAACAAGTGGATTGGCATCCTCGCCGTCACGCTCGCCGTCTCCACCGCACTCTCCCTGATCACCCTTGCCGTGCCCGGGACCGCCGGTTCTGCAATCGGATCCACAGCCTTCACGGTCGCTCTCCTCGGAATCACCACCTCATGGATGCACGGCGGCGTCCGCCGCTGGCAACGATGGCGGCACCGGCGCCGCTGAGCTAGTCGGCTTCCGGCACGTCCTCGGCGTCGCCCTGCTCCTCTTCGGGATCCGGGACCGGCGATCCCTCGAGCTCTTCGTTGCGGTCGTCCTCGCGCGGCTCCTGAGTATCCTGATCGCTCATGAAGGTCGTTCTCCCCGACTCGACGGAACTCGAACTTCCGGACGGCGCCACCGGCCTCGACGCCGCGCGGGCGATCGGGCCGAAGCTCGCCGAGCAGGCGGTGCTCGTGCGCTCGAACGGTGCCGTACAGGATCTCCGGCTGCCGCTCCGCGACGGCCAGCCGGTCCAGTTCCTGACCATCCGCGACAAGGACGACCCGGACGCCCTCTCGGTGCTGCGGCACTCGACCGCGCACCTGCTCGCGGAGGCCGTGCGCCGTCTCTATCCGGGCGTCAAGATCGCGATCGGCCCGCCGATCGAGAACGGCTTCTACTACGACTTCGAGTTCCCCGAGCCGATTCGCGAGGAGGATCTGGAGCGGATCGAGGCCGAGATCCAGCGCGAGCTGAAGGAGGGTCGTTCCTGGGAGCGGGAGGAGATCTCGGCCGCCGAGGCCAAGCAGCGCTTCCTGGCGGAGAACGAGCCCTACAAGGCGGAGCTCGTCGACACGGCCGAGGGCGACATCTCTCTGTATACCCAGGGTGAGTTCACCGATCTCTGCCGCGGCCCGCACCTGCAGGACTCGAAGCCGATCAAGGCGGTCAAGCTGACCTCGCTCGCCGGTGCCTACTGGCGCGGCGACGAGAAGAACACGCAGCTGACGCGGATCTACGGGACGGCGTTCTACTCGCAGGCCGACCTCGACGCGCACCTCGAACGGCTGGAGCAGGCGAAGGCGCGCGACCACCGCAAGCTCGGCCGCGAGCTCGATCTCTTCCACCTCTCCGAGGAGTCGCCCGGCTCGCCGTTCTGGCACCCGAAGGGAATGGTGATCTGGAACCAGATGGAGGACCTGCGCCGGCGGGAGAACCAGAAGCGCGGCTACTCCGAGGTGAAGACGCCGCTGATCTACGACACGACCGTCTGGGTGACGAGCGGCCACTGGGAGAAGTTCCGCGAGAACATGTTCCTCGTCGGCGGCGAGGGGGAGGAGCCGCACGCGGCGCTGAAGCCGATGAACTGCCCCGGGCACATGCTTCTGTTCGGCTCTCAGCTCCGGAGCTACCGCGACCTGCCGATCCGCTACGCCGAGAGCTCGACCCTGCACCGCAACGAGCTCGCCGGGGCTCTCCACGGCTTGCTGCGCGTCAGGCACGTGACGCAGGACGACGCGCACATCTTCTGCACCGAGGAGCAGGTACCGGGGGAGATCGACGCCTGCATCGAGTCCGCGAAGGATCTGTACGCGATCTTCGGCGTCACGCCGCACGCCGAGCTCTCGACGCGCCCGGAGAGCCGGCTCGGAACCGACGAGGAATGGGATCGCGCCGAGGGAATCTTGCAGGCCGCGCTCGAGCGGCACGAGATCGCCTACGTGATCGGCGAGGGCGAGGGCACCTTCTACGGTCCGAAGATCGACCTGCACATGCAGGACACGCTCGGCCGCTCGTGGCAGATGGGGACGATCCAGGCGGACGCGCAAATGCCGCAGCGGTTCGGTCTCACCTACATGGGGCCGGACAACGTCGAGCACACGCCGGTCGTGGTCCACCGCGCCCTGCTCGGCTCGCTCGAGCGCTTCATCGGCATCATCGTCGAGCACTACGGCGGCGCCTTCCCCTTCTGGCTCGCGCCCGTGCAGGTGCGCCTGATCCCGGTCGCCGAGCCCCACCGGGAAGCCGTGCACGACCTGCGCCGCCGGCTCGATGCGGACGGCTTCCGGGTCGAGGTGGACGACCGCGACGACACGCTCGGGAAGCGGATCCGGGACGCCGAGCTCGAGAAGGTGCCGTACACGATCGTCTACGGCGACCGTGAGTCGGACGCGTCGCTCGCGGTCCGCGAGCGGGGCGGCGAGCAGTCGACGATGAGCCTCGAGGAATTGCTCGAACGGTTCCGCGTAGAGATTGCTACGATCCAGGCCTGAAAAGCAGGAGCGGACCACTGCCCCTCACCTTCCCGAGCCGAGAGTTCGCGAGGGTTCAACCGAGCCGGTTGGATGAGGAAAAGTGGCCGCTGCGTGCAGCGGTTTTTGTCGTCCATGAGGAGGATTCCACGAGCTTGGTGAACAGCCTTTGAGGCCCAGACGCCGTCCGGAAGACCGGCGCGTTCCACAGCCGCAGGACCGGATCAACGAGAACATCCGCGTGCCCCAGGTCCGCCTGGTGGGCGAGGACGGCGAGCAGATCGGGATCAAGTCGACCGAGGAAGCGCGCGAGTACGCCTACTCGAAGGGGCTCGATCTCGTCGAGGTCGCCGCGGCGGCCGATCCTCCGGTCGCGCGAGTGATGGATTACGGCAAGTACCGCTACGAGCAGGAACAGAAGGCCAAGCTCGCCCGCAAGCATCAGACCCAGATCAACATCAAGGAGATCAAGTTCAGGCCGAAGATCGGGATTCACGACTACGAGACGAAGAAGGGCCACGTCGTGCGCTTTCTCAACCAGCGCGCGAAGGTCAAGGTCACGATCATGTTCCGGGGGCGCGAGAACCTGCACCCGGAGCGGGGCCGCGACCTGCTGCTTCGTCTCGCCGAAGAGATCAAGGAGATCGGCGCGGTCGAGTCGCCGCCGCTGCTCGACGGTCGCAACATGGTCATGCTGCTGGGCCCAACGAAAAACGCAGGAGTGAAATCAGATGCCAAAGATGAAGACGGGCAGCGGAGCGAAGAAGCGCTTCAAAGTGACGGGCTCGGGGAAGATCTTGCGCCGGCACGCGATGCAGAGCCACAACCTGGAGCACAAGTCGGCCAAGCGTAAGCGCGCCTTCGGCAAGGACTACTCCGTTGCGAAGGTGGACGCGCCCAGGCTCAAGAAGCTGCTGGGGCTGAAGTAGATGCCGAGGGTCAAGCGATCAGTCCACGCGCGCAAGAAGCGCCGGAAGGTCCTCGGCCAGGCGAAGGGGTACTGGGGGCTCAAGAGCCGCAGCTACCGCTACGCCAAGGAGCAGGTCGAGCACTCGCTCGTCTACGCCTACCGCGACCGCAAGAACAAGAAACGGACGTTCCGGCAGCTCTGGATCGTGCGGATCAACGCCGCAGCCCGCGCCAACGGGATGTCGTACAACCAGTTCATCTCCGGCCTGCACAAGGCCGGCATCGAGCTCGACCGCAAGGTGTTGGCCGATTTGGCCGTGGCCGACCCGGCCGCCTTCACGGCCGTCGTCGAGCAGGCGAAGGCCGCGCTCGAGTCGTCCAAGGCCGCGTAAGGCGGGCGTGGCGGAGCGTCGCTCGCCACGCCCGCCTGCCTTGATCATCACCTCGGCGTCGAACCCGACGCTGAAGCTCGTCCGGAAGCTCCTCGCGCAGAAGCGCAAGCGCGAGGAGCTCGGGCTCTTTGCGGTCGAGGGCGAGGACCTGGTCGAGGCGGCGTCGGCCGCCGGGATCGAGCCGATCGAGCTTCTGATCGCTGGCGAGAACGTCGAGCCCGAGCTGCTCGCTGCGATCTCGACGCTGCCGCACCCGGCGCGCGTGATCGCCGTCTTCCGGACGGCCGCGCTGCCGCAGGAGCCGCGCGAGACTGCGCTCGCGCTCTGGCACGTTGCCGACCCTGGCAACATCGGCACGCTGCTCCGGGCCGCTGACGCGTTCGGCGCCGCGATCGCCCTCTCGGAGGGCTGCGCCGACCCGCTCGGCTCGAAGGCGCTGCGCGCGTCGGCGGGGGCGATCTTCCGCGTGCCCCTGCTCGCCTGGGAAGACGCGCCGGGTGAGCGAGTGGCGCTGGTCGCGCACGGCGGCACGCCGCTGCACGAGCTGGAGCTCTCCGGCCCGACGACGTTCGTGCTCGGCGCGGAGCGCGAGGGGTTGCCGGAAGAGCTGGTGGCGCAGAGCCACAAGGTCGCCACGATCCCGACGAGCGGGGCGGCCGAGTCGCTGAACGTCGGCGTCGCGGGCGCGATCGCGCTCTACGAGCGCTCGCGGCGGCCCTAGGCGCCTGCGAGAAACCAGCGGACGGCGGCGGCCGACGTCTCGGTCGAGGCCTCGTGGCCACCGACGAAGCGCCGGTACTCGACGGGGTAGCCCGCATCCCGGAGCTGGCGCACGACTGCGTCGCCGGCCCGATCGATCGGCAGGACGCCGTCGAGCGTGCCGTGCGAGACGAAGACGCGGGGAACGCCGGCCTGCTGGCCGCCGACGATGCCGCCGGGCGAGAGCGCCATGATCGCCCGGAAGAGCTCGCCGTTCGAGATTCCGAGCGTCAGGGCGTACGTCCCTCCGTCCGAGAAGCCGCCGACCGCGATTCGCGTCCGGTCGATCCGGCAGCGCTCGTAGGCTTCCCCGAGCGCGAGGTTGACGGACTCCAGGTCGCGATCGTCCGGCGAATCGAGGACGCTCCACGTCTGGCCCTTGGACTTGGGAGCGATCAGCACGAGCCCCGGTTCGTCCCAGCCGCCGCGGAACGCCAGCAGTGCGTCAGCCGGGGTCTGCCCGGCGCCGTGGAGGACGACCGCGAGCGCCCGCGCACCTGAAGCCGGAGGCGTGACCCGCATGCGGGCGGCCTGTCCGTTCTCGAGCCGAAGCACGTGCTCGCCGGGGCTGCAGGGCGGCGGCTTGGCCACCGCCTCCTTTCGATCGTCGCCGCCGCAACCGGACAGGAGCGCGATCGCCAGGGCGACCGGCGCCAACCTCACCAGGCGCCGCCGCCTCCACCGCCGCCGCCTCCGCCGCCACCGCCCGAGAAGCCGCCGCCGAACCCGCCCGACCCGGACGACGGAGGCGCGAGCGCGGAGCCGAACCCGGAGGCGAGGTCGCCGACGCTCATCGACGTCGGGCCCGACGCGAGATCGCCGTGCGGGCCGATCCAGTACAGGTTGCTCGCCTGCGCGAGCGCTTCGGGCATGTGCAGCTGGGCGCCCTGCAGCACGCGCTCGGCGATCCCGAACGCGATCCCGTAGACGAGAAAGCGCTCCCAGAGCTCGAGCGTCGCGGCCGGCGCGATGTCGAGCCGGGGGAAGTCGGTCAGGTAGCGCCGGAACGCCTCCCAGCGCTCGGCCTCCGCCTGCGCAGTCGGCGTGCGGCGCCGCCAGAGTCGGCGGTTGACCGCCGCGCCGACGAGCGTGGTCGCGCCGACGAGCCCACAGATACCGAGCGCGATCGCAACGATGCTGCCCCACGAGGGCGCGACGGGCTCGAAGGACTTGATCCCGCCGAACAGCGTCAGCCCGCCCGCGACGGCGAGGACCGCCGCACCGCCGAGCAGGGCCGCGAGCCCGACGTTGCTGAACCACTTCCGGCCCGTGATCTCCGCGCCGACGGCCGACTTGAAGGAGGAGAAGCGCGCGGAGTTCGCAGTGCGGTCGTCCTCGATCCGGTCGCGGAAGAGCGAGAGGCGCTCCGGCCCTTCGGCGAGGATGGCGTCGACGACCAGCGCCACCGGCGCCTCGAACGCCTCGATCGGCGCTTCCACGTCGCCGAGCGTGAGCTCGAGGTCAGCGACCTGCTGGGTCTTGAGGCCACCCCAGATCTTCCGCTCCGTCGTCACCGGCTCGGCGCGGTAGCGGCCGCGCCGGATCAGGTCGAACAACGTCGCCGTGAACTCCAGCGAACCCGGCGTGCCGCCCTGTGCGAGCAGCGACGGAACGAGCGCGGGCTGAGTCTCGGTCGGCGGCTCCTGCTCGTACTCGCGGTCGTAGGACGTCCCGCGCTCGCGGCCGTAGAACCACCAGACGAGGCCGATCACCAGCAGAGCCGGCCCGAGGGCGAGGGCGAGCAGCAGCGCGATCGTCCGCGGCAGGTTGTCGAGCGCCTCGTCGATCTTCGCCCGGTCGCGCTCGTACGCCGCCGCGTCCTCGCGCTCCTCCGCGACGATCCGCTCGAGGCCCGGTCCGGACTCGACCCGCATCCCCTCGGTCGATGTGAACACCCGCCGGGGGAACAGGGCGCGGAGCTCGACGAACCGGCCGGGCGGAATCTCGATTGCGCGCAGGTTCGCGCGCGGGCCGTCGAGCGTGACGTCGCCGCGCACGACGACCGGGTGCCCCCAGGCCCGCACGACCTCGGCGGGGCCGACGACTGCCGCCGAGAGCTGCTGCAGGCCGACCGCCCACTCGTCGCCCCAGACCTTGACGTTCACGTCGACCACGTCGTCGTAGGCGACCGCGACGCCGCGGAGGCGGTAGTGGAGACGGAAGCTCCGCTGCTCGGACTGCGCCCGGTAGTGCCAGACGATCCGCACACCCTTGTCCGTGTCCGTCACCCCGAACGTTCCGGCGTCGCCGGCCGAGCCAAGCTCTGCGGAGCCGCCGGGGCGGTACCGGACGTCCTCCTCGGAGACCGCAACCTGGTCGACTGTTTCGCCGTCGCGCAGCGGGATCTCGCGGAACGCGCCGCTGAAGTCACCGTCGAACGCGAATGCGATCACCTCGTCGACGACCAGCGACCCATCCGGGGCAACCTGGACGACGACGTCTGCAGCGGGCAGTGCGAACGACTTCGCGGCGGCGTCCCCGGCAAGTACGAGCGCCGCGAGAACAACCGCGGCTAGAACGCGACGCGTGGCGCCTCCCGGGCTTCGCCCTCCACCTCGAAGAACTCCTTCTTCGTGAAGCCGAACGGGCCCGCAAAGAACACGCCCGGCACGGTCTGGATGGCGGTGTTGTAGGTCAGCACGGTGTCGTTGTAGACCTGGCGCGAGACGGCGATCCGGTTCTCGGTCTGCGCGAGCTCCTCCTGGAGCTGCCGGAAGTTCTCGTCCGCCTGGAGCTCGGGGTAGGCCTCGGCGACCGCGAAGAGGCGGCCGAGCGCCTGGCCGAGGATGCCCTCCGCGGCGCCCTGCTCCGCCGGGCCCTGCGCGGCCGCCGCGCGTGTGCGCGCAGCTGTCACGGCTTCGAACGTCTCCCGCTCGTGCGCGGCGTAGCCCTTGACCGTCTCGACGAGGTTCGGAATCAGGTCGTAGCGGCGCTTGAGCTGGACGTCGACCTGCGCCCACGCGTTCTCGACCCGGTTGCGGAGGGTGACGAGTCGGTTGTAGAGCAGCACCAGCGCGACGACGAGCAGCGCGATGACGCCGAGGATGATCCAGAGCAGCATGTCCGTACCCTAACTGCGCCGGGTTGCGGCGAACACGACGTCCTCTCCGCCCGCATACGGTCGGCGGTCGAACCAGCCCCATTCCGCGTCCACTTCGAAGCCCGCCCGGTCGAGCAGCTGCCGCCACTCGAGCGGCGAGAGCCACGCGAGGTGCATCGTCGACGCCTCCTCGCCACGCCGGACCGACAGCGTCAGCGTGCGTTCGCCCTCGTCCCAGTCGGCGCGCTCGAAGATCCCGGGCTCGCGCTCGAGCCAGCGGCCGTGGGTGTCCTCGACGTCCTCGCTGCTGGGCGCGAAGACGTCGAACACCAGCCGGCCGCCAGGGAGGAGCAGCTCGTTCGCAGCAGCCAGCGCGCGCAGCCGGTCGGGCTCGGTCGTCATGTGCAGGAGCGAGCGGAATGGGATGAGAACGAGCGGGACACGCTCCTCCACCGGCGGCTCGCGCATGTCGCCCAGCCGCAGGTCGAGGCGTTCCTCGACGCCTGCCGCCGTGGCGAAGTCCCGCGCGACCGCGAGCATCCCGGCCGACGCATCGACGCCGATCACGCGGATGCCGGCCTTCGCCACCGGCACGGAGATCCGGCCGGTCCCGCACGCGAGCTCCACCACCGGCCCGCCCGAAGCCCGCGCCTCCTCGACGTAGAACTCCACGTCCTCGGTGACGCTGGCGCTCCACGGGTCGTAGACCCGGGCAATCGCATCGTAAGGACTAGGGCTTGCGGACAACCCAGACGAACTCGTTCGCGGTTTCGTCGAAGGGCTCGCGGGCGAAGCCGCCGTAGAGAGTCTCGACCTCGAAGCCGGCGACGTCGATCAGGCCTTCCCATTCGGACCGGTTCAGCCACCAGAGGGAGATCGTGTCGCCGCTCTCGAGCGTGATGTCGATCCGGTTGTCGTGCTTCGCGTGGTCGATCCGGTGCCGAATGCCGTTCTGCTCGGCCCACTCGCCGTCGTTGCGGGCCGCGATGCGCGGGTCGAAGACGAAGAAGTTCCACGCGAAGCGCCCGCCTGGCCGCAGCGCGGCGTGGACCCGCTCGAAGACGCGCCGCCGGTCGGACCAGGTCGGCAAGTGGCCCAGCGAGCGGGCGGGGCAGTACACGAGCCCGGCCGGCTCGTCCAGCTCGAGGTCGCGCATGTCGCCCTCGCGCAGCTCCAGATCGACCCCGGCCGCTTGCGCGCGCCTCTCGGCCTCCGCGAGCATCGCCGGCGACGAGTCGATGCCGAGCACGTGCCGGCCCGTCTCCCGGGCGACCGGGATCGCGACGCGCCCGGTGCCGACCGCGAGCTCGACGAGCGGGCCTTCGCTCTCGCGCGCGAGCTCGACGTAGAAGGGGACGTCCTCGGTCACGTCCGGGAACCAGCAGTCGTAAATCGGAGCAAAGGCGTCGTAGGCGCTCAAGAAACCGATGCTATCGTCGCGCGATGGACGCCACGGCGCTCGAGAGCGAAGCACGGACCGCGATCGCAGCGGCCGTGGACGGCGACGCGCTGGAGGAGTTGCGCGTCCGCTACCTCGGCCGCAAGAGCGCGCTCAAGCTGGCGCTGCGCGAGGTGCGCGACCGCGAGTCGGGGATGGCGCTCAACACTGCGCGCGCAGCGATCGAGGAGGCCTTCGAGCAGCGCGAGCGCGAGCTCGCCGCGGACGTGGTCGAGGACGTCGACTTCGACGTGACCCTCCCGGGCGAGGCGCCGCCCGTCGGCCAGCTCCACCTGATCACGCAGGTCCGGCGAACCGTCGAGGACGCCTTCCTCGGCCTCGGCTACGAGGTGCGGGACGACCGCGAGGTCGAGACGGTCGAGTTCAACTTCGACAAGCTCGCGTTCCCGGAATGGCATCCGACGCGCTCCGAGCGCGACACCTTCTTCTTCGACGGCGAGCGCTTGTTGCGCACGGAGACCTCGCCCTCGCAGATCCACATCATGCAAGAGCGCGAGCCCCCGATCTACATGGTCTCGATCGGCCGCGTCTACCGGCGCGACACGATCGACGCGACGCACTTCACGATCTTCCACCAGTTCGAAGGGCTCGCGGTCGACCGCGGCCTGACGCTTGCGGATCTGCGTGGGACGCTCCTGCACGTGATGCGCGCGCTCTACGGAGCCGAGCGCCGCGTCCGCTTCCGCACGCACTACTTCCCGTTCACCGAGCCCTCGATGGAGCCAGACGTCTCGTGCCCGATCTGCGGCGGCGAGGGCTGCCGGGTGTGCAAGCACTCCGGCTGGATCGAGATGGGTGGCTCGGGCATGGTCGACCCGGCGGTCTTCGAGAACGTCGGCTACGACCCCGAGGAGTGGACGGGCTTCGCGTTCGGGATGGGCCTCGAGCGGACCGCCCAGCTCCGCCACGCGGTTCCCGGCCTGCGCCCCTTCTGGGAGAACGATCTCCGCGTCCTGAGGCAGTTCTGATGAAAGTCCCCGTCTCCTGGCTTGCGGACTACGTCCCGCTGCCGATGCCCGTCGCCGAGCTGGCCGACCGGCTGAGCATCAGCGCAGCCGAGGTGAACACGATCGAGCCGCGCGGTCCGGCCGACGAGAACGGCAATCACGGTCTCTTCCTCGTCGGCAAGGTGCTCGAGGCGGGCAAGCACCCGAACGCGGACCGGCTCCAGCTCTGCCAGGTCGACGTGGGGGAGGGCTCGCCGAGGCAGATCGTCTGCGGCGCCTGGAACTTCGGCGCCGGCGCCACCGTCGCGGTCGCTCTCCCGGGCGCGAGGCTCCCGGGCGTCGATGAACCACTCGGGGAGGCAAAGCTGCGCGGCGAGGTCTCGAGGGGGATGATCCTGTCCGAGCGCGAGCTCGAGCTCGGCGCCGACCACGCCGGGATCATGGTCCTGCCCGAGACCGAGCCTGGGACACCGCTTGCCGACGTGCTTCCGCTCGCCGACCTGATCCTGGACGTCGAGCCGACGGGAAACCGCGTCGACCTGCTGTGCGTCTACGGCGTCGCACGAGAGGTGGCTGCGCTCTTCGGGCTCGAGCTCGCGCCGCCTCCGGGCACCGATCCGGAGCCGCGCGGCACGGAGAGCATCGATGTCCGCATCGACGACCTCGAAGGCTGTCCGCGCTATGTGGCGCGCACCTTCGGTGACGTCCGGCTCGGACCCTCGCCGCCCTGGCTTCGCGCGCGGCTCACGGGGGCCGGCATGCGCCCGATCTCGAACGTGGTCGACATCACGAACTACGTCATGCTCGCGCTCGGCAACCCGCTGCATGCCTTCGACCGCAGCTCGCTCGCCGGCGACCGGATCGTCGTCCGGCGGGCGGCGCGCGGGGAGAAGCTTCGGACCCTCGACGGCGTCGACCGCGAGCTCGACGAGCGTGACCTCGTGATCGCCGACGCGGAGCGCGCGATCGCGCTCGCGGGAATCATGGGCGGCGAGGAGACGGAGGTCACGGACTCGACCACCGAGATCCTGCTCGAGGCGGCCAACTTCGAGCCGTTCGGGCTGCTGCGGAGCTCGGAGCGGCTGAAGCTGCGCACCGAGGGCTCGAATCGCTGGGAGAAGGGCGTCGACCCGTATCTCGCGCCGCAGGCCGCGTCGTTCGCCACGCAGCTCCTCGTCGAGCTCGCCGACGCCCGCTGGCTGGGCGACACCGACGTCCACGGAGAGCTGCCGGCCCGTCCCGTGGTCGCGTTCCGGCCGGCTCGCGCGGACGAGTTGATCGGGCTCGAGACGCCACCGGACGAGCAGCGCAGGATCCTCGACAGCTTCGGCTTCGAGGTCGACGACGGCTGGAACGTGACGGTGCCGACCTGGCGGAGCCGCGACGTGACCCGTGAGGTCGACCTGATCGAGGAGGTCGCCCGGGTCCGGATGGACTTCGTCCCGTTCACGCTGCCCGTGCGCCGCGAGATGTTCGGTTCGCTGACGCCGCTACAGCGGTTGCGCCGCCGGGTCGAGGACGTGCTCGCAGGGCTCGGTCTGGCCGAGATCTACAGCCCGTCACTCGTGCCCGCCGCCGCCGAGCCCGACGGCCTGGCGCTGCCCGACCCGATGGGCGACCAGGCTGTCCTCCGGCAGACGCTCCTGCACGGCCTCGTCGACGCCGCCGCGCGGAACGTGTCGGTCGGCAACGAGCGGATCGGCCTGTTCGAGATCGCCCGTGTCTACCTGGCGCGCGGCGATGACCTACCCGAGGAGCAGCTCCACGTCGGCGGCATCGTCGAGGGTGGTTTCGCGGCGGTCAAGGGCGTCATCGAGTCGCTCTACGGAGCGCTCAAGCTGGAGCTGCACATCGAGCGTGAGGCTCGGCCGTCTCTCTATCCCGGCCGTGCGGCCCGCGTCGGCGAGGGCTGGCTCGGCGAGCTCCACCCGACTGCTCTCGAGGGAGCCTGGGGCGTCTTCGAGCTCGACCTCGAGGCGTTGCTCGCCGCGTCGCGCGATGCGATCCAGTACGAGGACGTGGTCACCTTCCCGGCGGTCAAGCAGGATCTCGCCTTCGTCGTGGCCGAGGCTGTTGCCGCAGGCGACCTCGTGGCGGCCGCCCGTGAGGCGGCAGGGCCGGAGCTTCGCGACGTGCGCGTCTTCGACGTCTACCGGGGCGAGCAGATCGGCCCCGGGAGGAAGTCGATCGCGCTCGCGGTCGCGTTCCAGTCGCCGGAGCGCACGCTGTCGGACGAGGACGCTGGGCGGCTGCGCGAGCAGATCGTCGCCGCTCTGGCGGAGCGCTTCGACGCAGAGCTGCGCGCTTAGCCGCAATCCGATCCCACCGGCCGCCCGTAAATCGAGGTGATGCGTCTCAGGGGTCTCGTCGCTCTCGTCGCCGCCGCGGCATTCGTGCTCGCCCCCGCCGGGACGCCGTCCGTCGCCGCGAACCCGGAGCTGATCGCCACGGTCGGCCCCAGCTTCTTCATCCGCCTGGCCCATCCGGACGGTTCGATCGTCACGAAGGTCGACCCCGGCGTCTACGACGTCGTCGTCAGCGACAAGGACGTCGAGCACAACTTCCATCTCTCCGGCCCCGGCGTCGACCGGTTCACGCAGGTGGAGGAGACCGCGAATGTCACCTGGACCGTGACGCTGGTCGAGGGCCGCTATCAGTTCGTGTGCGATCCCCACTCGACGACGATGAAGGGCTCGTTCGTCGCCGGCAACCCGCCGCCACCGCCGCCTCCGCCCCCACCACCGCCCGCTCCGACGGTCAAGAAGCTCCTGCTCACGGTCGGACCGACGGCGACGATCACGCTCCGCAACGCGGCCGGCAAGGCGCTGCGCGGGCTCAAGGCCGGCAGCTACAGCGTCGTCGTCCGCGACCGCTCGAAGGTGCACAACGCCCACCTGCTCGGCAAGGGCGTCAACCGCAAGTCCGGGCTCGCCGCCCTCGGCACGGTCACGTGGAAGGTGAAGCTCTCCGCCGGGACGCTCCGCTTCTTCTCCGATCGGAGCCCCAAGAACGTCAAGGGCTCGATCAAGGTCACCTAGCCTCGTCGGCTCGGCTTGACGAGTCCGGCGTCCTCACCGCCGGCGGCGCGAATCTCGGCCTGCCGTTCGAGCTCCGAGTTCAGCTCGGCGCCGAAGAGGAGCGCGAACGCGGAGTAGTTGAGCCAGAGCAGCAGGACGATCCCGCTCGCAAGCGCGCCGTACGTCTTCGAGTACGTGTCCGAGAAGCTCGTGTAGAGGGCGAAGAGCCCTGAGAGCACGAGCCACGAGACGGCCCCGACGAGCGACCCGGGCGTGAGCCACACCCAGCTCCGGACGTCGACGTTCGGCGCCAGGTAGTAGACGAGCGCGAAGAAGAGGAGGATCGCGACGAACGCGATCGGCCAGCGCAGCACCGCCCAGAGAAGCTCGAAGGCGCCGCCGAGACGGGCCTTGTCGGCGATCGCCGTGCCGAGAGGGCCGCCGAACACGATCAGCAGCAGCAGGCCGGCCAGGACGAGCCCGGTCAGCGCGACGAGCACGATTGCGATGATCCGCGTCTTCCAGAACGCCCGCGTCTCGACCCGGTCGTACGCGCGGTTGACCGCCTTGATCACCGCATTCATGGCGCCGCTGGCGGCCCAGGTGGCTCCGGCTGCACCGACGACGAACGCGACGACCGACGTGCCCTTCGACGTCTCCTGCTGGAGCGTGTCGATCGTCTTCAGGACATCGCCCGGCGCGACCGGCGCCAGAAACTCCTGCAGCGTCTCGTAGGCTCCGATCAGGTCGAGCAGGCCGACGAGGAAGACCATCGCCGGAAAGAACGCGAGCAGCGAGCTGAACGCCACCTGGGCGGACAGGCCCATGGCGTCGTCGGCCAGGAACGACTTGAACGACCGCTTGAGGACGCTCATCCACTCGCGGGCCGAGAGCCGCCAGGGGCTGGACGGCGTCTGTCCGACGCCGGCGCTCAGCGCTCGCGGCCCTTGCGGGCGAGTAGGCGCATCGTCGCGCCGATCCCGCCGGCGAGGAAGAAGCCTGCGCCGAGCGCACCGGCGGCGACGACGGGCAACTTGCCACGGAGCTTGGCGGTGACGTCGGTCACGTCCCCGAGCCCGTCCTTCAACTGCTCCATGGCCGCCTCGAGGTCCCGGCGCTCGCGCTCGATCTCGCGGCGCACGATCTCCGGCGACCGGCCGTTGCTGCTAGCCGTGGCCATTGTCGCTCCCCGTAGTGCCGCCGCTCTTGAACCGCGCAAGCGCGAGCGCGACCAGGATGCCGGCGATCGCGAAGAGGCCGAGCGTGACGAGCAGGACTGCGAGCCACGCGTCGACCACGGTGGCGAGCGCCACGGCGATCGTCGCCAGCAGGAAGCCGAGGCCGTAGACGGCGACGACGGCGGCGCCGACCAGCATGCCGATCGCTCCCACCTTGCGCTTCGCCTCGAGGCGGGCGAGCTCGAGCCCGAGCTTCGCGAGCGTGCTCGCGTGCTCGGCGACCTGCTTCGCGGCGGTGCCGACCCCGGGGCTCTGCTCAGCGGCGCGGGTGGGCATGGCCTCTCCAGTCGATGATCTTCGCGAGCAACGTGCCGACGCCGAATGCGGCCCCGGCGACGAGGAGCGGACTCGGCTTCGACCGAGGCTTCTTCGGCGGAGAGTGCTGTGGGCCGGACGGTGCTTTCGGCACCTGGGGCGTCGACGTCGACATGGCTTCCAGGTTGCCTGCCCGGAGGACCGGCAAACCTGGAAGGTTATGCAGCACGATGCATACCGACGCCCGACCGCTGCCGAAGCAGGAGCGGCTGCGTCTGATCGAGAGCGTGATCGGACGCCGCCGCGTCGGCACCCAGCTGGAGTTGCGAGAAGCGCTCGCCGCCGCGGGCTGTGCGGTCACGCAGGCGACGCTCTCGCGTGACCTCCGCGAGCTCGGGATCGAGAAGTTGCACGACGAGCTCGGCCGGGCGAGATATGCGGTCCCGGGCGGCAGGCGCTCCGATCCGGCGGCCGCGCTGGCGTCCATCCTCGAGCAGTTCGGCCGGCGCGTCACCGCGGCGCAGAACCTGGTCGTGATCCGCTCGGAGATCGGCGCCGCGCCGGCGATCGCGCGTGCGCTCGACCGGATCGGGCATCCGCTGATCGTCGGCACGATCGCAGGAGACGACACGTGCCTCGTGGTCGCGAGCTCGGCCGCCGCCGCCCGCACGCTCGCGGACGAGCTGGCCTAGCGAATCCGGACTTCGCCCTCGACGATCTCGGCAACCCGGTCGGCCAGGATCTCCTGGCCGCCGACGACCAGCCCGTGGAAGATGTCGATCTGCTCGTCGCCGAGCACCTCGTCGACCTTGCCGACCTTCTCGCCGTGCGCGTTCACGACCGTCCAGCCGGGCTCGACCATCAACCAGGAGATGGGATCGCCGTTCACGCCGCCAGAGTACCCCGCGGCTGCGGTTTCTAGACCGCTTTGCCGGCGACCCGCCAGACAGGCCCCTGCGTGGCGACGTTGTGCGTGTCCGAGAGTGCGTGGAGGATCGTGAGCTTGCCCGTGACGCCCTCCGTGTCGACCCGCTCGAGGCAGCGTCCGGTCATCTGTGGCGAGGCGCCGTACCCGAAGCTGTGAGCGACGCGAAAGCGGAAGGCGCTGCGGTCCGGCACGCGTGCGGGGTTGATCGGAGCCAGAAGCAACGCGGCCCGCTGGAGGTAGTCGCTCGAATCGAGCTCGAGTTCGCAGTACAGGTCGCTCCAGTCGGGCGGCAGCGCAGCGACCGCCGCTGCCCACGCGTCTGCGAGCACCACGTTCGGCGACTCCTCGCGGTGCTCGCCACGGACCGTCTCGAGCAGAGTCAGCGTGCCGCGGAGTCGTTCTGTGTCGAGCTTGCGGAGTAGCTTGGTGCACTGGTCGGGTCCGATCGTCCCGCCCGTCTTGCGGACGGCGAAGCGGAACGTGTCACCCGCCAGGCTGGGGCTCGCGGGACTGAGCAGGAACGCCGCGCGCTCCCGATCGTCGGGCCGTGGCACCGTGAGCGCGAAGCGAGCCTCCGCCCAGCCCACGGGCAGTTCGGATCCGAGGTGTCGCCACTGCTTCACCAGCCCCATGCGGCGTCAGCATAATGAAGCCCGCAATGGCGAAGGTCGAGAAGATGCCGCGCGGAAACGAGGTGCTCTCGGACGAGCGCCTGCGTGAGCTCTTCCGCGAGATGCTGCTGATCCGCCGCTTCGAGGAGAAGGTCGAGGAGCGGTTCCGGGCCGGGGAGCTGCCGGGCTTCCTCCACGTCTGCATCGGGCAGGAGGCTGTCGCCTCCGGTGTGTGCGCGGCGCTCGAGCCGGACGACGTGATCGCGTCGACGCATCGCGCGCACGGGCACACGATCGCCAAGGGCACGCACGTGAACGCCGTGATGGCGGAGCTCTACGGGAAGCTCGAGGGCTGCTCGCACGGCTACGGCGGCTCGATGCACCTCTACGACGTCGAGAAGGGGAACCTGGGAGCGAACGCGGTCGTCGGCGGCGGCTTCCCTGCGATCACCGGCGCCGCGCTCTCGTTCAAGTTCCGCAAGCAGCCGCGGGTCGGCGTCGCCTTCTTCGGCGACGGGGCCACGAACACGGGCACGTTCCACGAGTCGCTCAACCTCGCCCAGCTGTGGAAGGTGCCGGCGCTCTTCGTGCTGGAGATGAACGGCTGGGCCGAGTCGACGCCGATCTCGCAGCACTCGCCGATCGAGGACTTCTCACAGCGCGCCGTCGCGTTCGGCATGCGCTCGATCGACGTCGACGGCCAGGACGTCGAAGCTGTCTACGAGGCGACCCGCGAAGCTCGCGAGTACGCCGTCTCTGGCCAGGGGCCGGTCTTCCTCAACGTCCGCACGTACCGGCTCGTCGGCCACTACATCGGCGATCCGCAGGTCTACCGCGAGAAGGACGAGCTCAACGAGCTGCGCGAGACGAAGGATCCGATCGAGCTGCTGCGCGCGCGGCTCGAGCTCTCCGACGAGGAGCTCGAGGCGCTCGAGACCGAGATCGAGGCGATCGTCGAGGGGTCGGTCGATTTCGCGAAGGCAGGCACCGACCCGAAGCCCGAGGACGCCCTCAAGTACGTGTATGCCTGAGCTGACCTACCGGGAGGCGGTCCGCGACGCGCTGTCGAGCGCGATGCGCGCAGACGACGACGTCTTCATCATGGGCGAGGACATCGCCGAGATGGGCGGCTCGATGGGTGTCACGCAGGGGATGCTCGCGGAGTTCGGGCCCGAGCGCGTCCGTAACACCCCGATCTCCGAGATGGCGATCGTCGGCACCGGCATCGGCGCTGCGATGCAGGGCATGCGCCCGGTCGTCGAGATCATGTACCAGGACTTCCTGACCCTCTCGATGGAGCAGCTGGTCAACCAGGCTGCGAAGCACCGGACGATGTCGGGCGGCCAGGTGAAGGTGCCGCTGACGATCCGCACCCAGGGCGGCGCCGGCTGGAGCCCGGGCGCGCAGCACGCGCAGCAGCTCGAGTCGTGGTTCGTACACGTGCCCGGCCTCAAGGTCGTCTATCCCTCGACGCCGGAGGACGTGCGTGGGCTGCTGTGGAGCTCGATCTACGACGACAACACCGTCATCTTCTTCGAGCACCGGCTGCTCTATCCGCTGAAAGGCCCGGTGCCGGACGAGATCGAGCCGATCCCGCTCGGCAAGGCGCGCGTGATGCGCGAGGGCTCCGACGTGACCGTCGTCGCGATCGGGCGGATGGTTCCCGAGGCGATGCAGGCGGCCGAGGAGGCGGAGAAGGACGGCATCTCCGTCGAGGTCGTCGACCCGCGGACGCTGCTGCCGCTCGACGAGGAGACGATCATCGAGTCCGTGAGGAAGACGACGCGCGCCGTCACCGCCCACGAAGCGGTCACGCGCGGCGGCTTCGGCGCCGAGCTCACTGCGGTGATCCAGCACGGCGCCTTCGACTATCTCGACGCGCCGGTCGAGCGTGTGGGTGCGAAGTTCGGGCCGCTCCCGTTCGCGCCGGCGATGGAGCAGTGGGTCGTCCCGCACGCCGCGGACGTGCTCGAGGCCGTGAAACGGACCGTCGCGAGAAGCTGATGGCGACCGAGGTCAAGCTCCCGCGGCTGGGCCAGGGCATGGAGTCCGGCACGATCGTCAAGTGGCTGAAGGGCGAGGGGGAAGCGGTCAAGAAGCGCGAGCCTCTCTACGAGCTCGACACCGACAAGGTCACCCAGGAAGTCGAGGCCGAGGCCGACGGCGTCCTGCTGAAGATCGTCGTCGACTCCGGCGAGGTCGAGGTCGGCAAGACGATCGCGTTCATCGGCAAGGAGGGCGAGGACGTCCCGTCCGGGAACGGCAAGCCTGCCGAGCAGGACGAGCAGGAGGAAGAGAAGGAGGCGCCGGAGGCCGAGTCCGACGACGCCGCCGAGCCGGACGAGCACCCCGAGGAAGAGGGCTCGCCTGCCGACGAGATGGACGACGAGCGGGAGCGCGGCCGGCAGGCCGCTGCCGCGACCGCTCAGGCCGAGACGGCCGCGGTCACGGACGCGCCGGTGCGTCCGGACGGCCGCGTCAAGGCGTCTCCGCTCGCACGCAGGCTCGCGCGCGAGAAGGGCATCGACATCGCGCAGCTGCAGGGCAGCGGCCCCGAAGGCCGGATCGTCGCCGAGGACGTCGAGCGTGGCGTGATCGCGGAGCCCACGGCGGCTCCCGCGGCGGCCGCCGCTCCCGCAGCCGCCGCCGGCGAGGTCGAGGAGATCGAGCTCACCTCGACGCGCAAGACGATCGCCCGCCGACTCACAGAGGCCTGGCAGGCGCCGGTCTTCCAGCTCACCGTCTCGGTCGACATGACGCGCGCGCTCGAGCTGCGCGAGCGGCTCGTTGCGCGCTTGCAGGAAGGTGAGACGAAGCCGACGGTCAGCGACCTCTTGACCAAGGTGTGTGCCGCGGCGCTCGTGCGCCATCCGGCCGTGAACGCGCATTTCGCGGGCGAGAAGATCCTCCGCTTCCCGTACGCCCACGTCGGTATCGCCGTCGCAGCCCCGAACGGCCTCGTCGTGCCGGTGATCCGTGACGCCGACCGGCGCACGATCCAGGAGATCGCCGCGGCCCGCGCGGACGTGGTCGGCCGGGCGCGAGACGGCAAGCTGCAGCGGGCGGACCTGGAGGACGGCACCTTCACGATCTCGAACCTCGGCATGTTCGGGATCGAGCAGTTCATCGCCGTGCTGAACCCGCCGCAGGCCGCGATCCTCGCCGTCGGCGCGACCGAGGAGAAGCCGGTCGTCAGGGAGGGCCAGGTCGTGGTGCGCCCGTTGATGAGCATGACGGTCACATGCGACCACAGGGCGGTCGACGGCGCCGACGGGGCCGAGTTCCTCCGCACCGTCAAGGAGCTCCTGGAAGAGCCCGCGCTGGCCCTGTAGTGCCCCTTCCAGCAACAATCAGGGCATTTCTGGCGGCACCCGGAACCGTCAGGCGGCGTTCTCAGTCGCGCCGATCTGCCTGCAGATCGGCGCTCCCTGCGTCCTTGCCTGACGGCCCCGGGCACTCGCCAGAAACGCGAGATCGTCACTGGAAGGGGCACTGATGGCGACGGTCTGGTATCGCGTCCGCGACCTCGACGCAGCCCGCGCTTTCTACCGTGACACGCTCGGGTTCGAGGAGGCTTTCCTCGACTCCGAGGAGGGCTGGTCGCGGCTGACGCACGGCGGCATGGAGATCGCACTGGCGGTGGGAGAGCCCGACGAGGACGGCGGCGTCGCTCACGTCGACGTCGAAGACGTGAAGCGTGACGCCGAGCGCCTGCGTGAAGCCGGCGTCGAGGTGGGCGTCGTCTTCGAGCTGCACGGGCAGATCAGGCTCGTGGACGTGTTCGACCCCGACGGCAACCGGATCCAGCTCGCTCAGTCCCTCGACGCATGAGCGACGTCCTGCTGCGACGGGGCGGCACGCAGGACGTCCGGTTCCTCCGCGACATGCTGCACCACGCCTACTACTGGCGCGAGCGCGTCCCCGGGTCGCTCGTCTCCCGCTACGTGCGGGGGTGGGGCAGGCCAGGCGACACGGCGGTGATCGCGCTCGAGAACGGCTTTCCGGTCGGCGCGGCCTGGTTCCGCGTCTTCAGCGGCGCCGAGCCGGGCTACGGCTTCGTCGACGAGTCGACGCCGGAGCTCGCGATCGCGGTCGTGCCGTCCAAGCGTGGGCACGGAATCGGCGACGAGTTGCTGCAGGCCCTGATCGGGAAGGCGAAGACGGCAGGCTATGACCGGCTCAGCCTGAGCGTCGAGCCGGGCAACCCGGCGCGGAAGCTGTACGAGCGCCACGGCTTCGCCGTCGTCGACGAGGGCGACGAGGCGTGGACGATGGTCGCGGAGCTAGCATCGAATTCGACTACGAATTGAGGGAGCTGAGAGATGGAAGTTGACGTCGCCGTTCTGGGCGGGGGTCCCGGCGGGTACACCGCAGCGATCCGCGCCGCCCAGCTGGGAGTGAAGGCCGCCTGCATCGAGCTCGAGCCCGAGCTCGGCGGCACCTGCCTGCGCGTGGGGTGCATCCCGACGAAGGCGTGGGTCCAGACCGCGCATGCGCTGCACCAGGCCGACGAGGTCTTCGCCAAGTTCGGCGTCAACGTCTCGAAGCCGGAGCTCGACTTCGGCACGGCGGTCGAGTGGAAGAACGGCGTCGTCAAGCAGATGACGGGCGGGATCGCGGGCCTCTTCAAGGCGAACGGCGTCGAGTGGGTGAAGGGCAAGGGCCGCTTCAAGGACGCGAACACGATCGCGGTCGAGGGCGGGGAGGACGTCACCTTCAAGCAGGCGATCGTCGCTACCGGCTCGTTCCCGATCATGCCGCCGATCGAAGGGCTCGACTCGCCCCGCTGCGTCGACTCGACCGGACTGCTCGCGCAGACGGAGGTCCCAAAGCGCCTGGTCGTTCTCGGCGGCGGGATCATCGGCTGCGAGTTCGCGTCGATCTTCCAGCGCTTCGGCTCCGAGGTGACGATCGTCGAGATGCTCGCGACGCTGATCCCACAGGAGGACGCGGACGCGGCGAAGGAGCTGGCGAAGGCGTTCGGGAAGCGCGGGATCGCGCTCCAGCTCGGCAAGCAGTGCACGAAGGTCGACGACGACGGCTCCAAGCTGACCGTCCATTACGGCGACGGCGAGACGGTCGAGGCGGAGCTGATGCTCGTCAGCGTCGGCCGTGCTCCGCTCGTCGAGGGGCTCGGGCTCGAGGAGATCGGCGTCGAGCTCGACAAGCGCAAGGGAATCGCGACCGACGAGCACCGGCGCACGACCGTGCCGCACATCTACGCGGTCGGCGACTGCGCCGGCTACTGGCAGCTGGCGCACACCGCCTTCCGCGAGGGCGAGGTCGCCGCCGAGAACGCCTGCGGCCACGAGGCGACGATCGACAATCCCGCGGTGCCGCGGCCGATCTACACCGATCCCGAGATCGCCGGTGTGGGCCTGACCGAGGCGCAGGCCCGCGAGCTGCACGGCGACGACGTCGCGGTCGGTGTCTTCCCCTGGGTCGCGAACGCGCGCGCCGTGATGCAGGCCGAGACGGTCGGCTGGGTCAAGTCGATCCACGAGACGAAGTACGGCGAGCTGCTCGGGCTCGTGATGGTCGGGCCGCACGTGACCGACCTGATCGAGGCGGGCACGGTCGCGATCGACGCCGAGTCGACGGTCGAGACCGTCGCCGACGGGATGGCCGCCCACCCGACGCTCTCCGAGGCGATCAAGGAGGCGGGCCTCGTCGCGCTCGGCCGCGCGATCCACCTGCCCAACAAGCGGAAAACCCCCGCTCAGGCCTAGCCTGAAAAAAACTTTCGAAAGTAGCGCAAGGTTTTTCCGGAGGTGGCATCTTTATAGCCAAGGACGTGCCCTCGTCCCCACATAGGGGCCGTGCCGCCCGCCGGCCCCGCCTTTCTCCCAGAACCGCCCCCTTGCCGCAGAGGGGGCGGTTCGCTTTTTATGGCGCAAGGACACGGGCAGAGCCCGTGCCCGCGCGAAAACCCCTGAAGGGTCGCTTCGCTCCCAAAAGCGCTCGAACCCAATGGGGGCTGTTTGGGACGTGTCCCAGGGACTGTCCCTGGGACACGTCGGGAACGGCCCGAGGCCGGGCTTGTTGTTAGCCTCCGGGGATGAGCATCTTCAACAAGCGCAACGCCGTCACCGGCTGGCTCACCTGGATCGTCGCCAAGCGTGTGCTGAAGAAGAAGGCGAAGGAAGTCCTGCCGGGAACCGTGGAGGGGTCGAAGCGGCCCAACAAGGGCTTGATCGCGATGCTCGCTGCGATCGTCGGCTTCCTCGTGTTCTGGCGGCGCAAGAGCTCGGACGACGAGCCGCAGGCTTCCGGGAGCTGACACCGTCGTGAGCCTGTTCCGCGCGGCCCTGGACGGCCTCGTTCCGTACGAGCCGGGGAAGCCGGAAGAGGAGGTTCAGCGCGAGCTCGGCCTCGACCGCGTCGTCAAGCTCGCCTCGAACGAAGGCCCCTGGGGCCCGTTCCCGGCCGCGCTCGAGGCGATGGAGCGCTGCGCGGGCCAGCTCAATCGCTACCCCGACGGCGGCGCCTTCCACCTCCGGCGCGCGCTCGCCGAGCGGCACGGCGTCGATCCGGCGAACGTGGTCACGGGGGCCGGCGCGGACGCGCTGATCGGCCACCTCTCGGTCGCGACGCTCGATCCGGGCGACGAGGTCGTCACCGCGTGGCCGTCCTTCGTCAGCTACGTCCTCGACACGCTCAAGCTCGGGGCCGTTCCGCAAAAGGTGCCGCTCGTCGACGACCACTACGACTTCGAGGCGCTGCTCGCCGCCATCGGGCCTCGCACGAAGCTCGTCTACGTGGCGACGCCGAACAACCCGACCGGAACGATGACGACCCGCGCGCAGCTCGACGACTACTTCGACCGCGTCCCCGAGCACGTGCTCACGGTGCTCGACCAGGCCTACTTCGAGTACATCGAGCACCCGGACTATCCGGACGGCGTCGCCGAGTACGTGAAGGCCGGCCGGCGCATCCTCGTCCTGAGGACGTTCTCGAAGATCTACGGCCTCGCGGGGCTCCGGATCGGCTACGGGGTCGGGCCCTTTGACGTGATCCAGGCGATCGGCAAGACGCGGCGCGCCTTCGACGTCAACACGCAGGCCCAGGTCGCCGCGCTAGCGAGCATGGACGCGCCCGAGGAGCTCGCGGAGCGGCGCCGGCTCACCCATGAGGGCCGCGAGACGCTCGAGCGCACCCTCCGCGAGCACGGGCTCGAGCCGGCAGGACCCGCGGTCGCGAACTTCCTCTTCGTCGACGTCGGGGACGACGCGCCGCAGCTCTACGACGCGCTGCTCCGCCAGGGCGCGATCGTGCGCCCGATGGGTGGCTTCGGCGCCCCCGGGGCGCTGCGGATCACCGTCGGCACGCCCGACGAGAACGCGTTCTTCGCCGACGCGCTCGCCTCGGTCAGAGCGGCGACGACCTAGCGCTCCGGTATCCTGGGCATCTCGCGGGTGCTCGAGCGCCCGCGTCTTGCGTATGCGGACGACGTTGAAGAGAGGCATTGGCCGCGGGGCGGCTGTGACCGGGAACGGACGGCCGGTACTACCCCCGGGCGCGCTCTCGCCGATCACGATCTACCGCCAGCCGGAGCCGCCGCCGCGTTCGGGCTGGGCGACGCTCCGCAGGATCGTCGTCTGGGCGGTGCTGGCGCTGCTCGTCGTGCTCGGTTCGATCGCCGGCGGCGCGTACCTCTGGTTCCACGAGAGCGTCGCGGAGGTCGTGGCGACGACACCGGACGTGAAGATCGCCGCGAAGCGGTTGGACGTCGCGCTGCCGGGAGAGCCGGCGACGGCGCTCGTCGTCGGCTACGACCAGCGCGCCGGCGAGGGCGCCGGCACGACGTCGCGCTCCGACACCGTCATGCTCGTCCGGGCCGATCCCGAGACGAAGTCGATCTCGCTCCTCTCGTTCCCGCGCGACCTCTACGTCGAGATCCACTGCCCCGGTAGAGCCACGTTCAGCGCACGCATCAACGGGGCGTACTCGGAGTGCGGCACGAAGGGCACGCTGGAGACGGTGCGCAAGCTGACCGGGCTCCCGATCAACTACCTGATCACGGTCAACTTCCGCGGCTTCCGCCAGCTCGTCGACGCGGTCGACGGTGTCTGGATGGACGTCGACCGGCGCTATTTCAACGACCGCGGCGGCGACTTCGGCTACGCGACGATCAACCTCTTCCCCGGCTACCAGAAGCTCGGCGGCTACCAGGCGCTCGACTTCGTGCGCTACCGGCACACGGACAACGATCTCTACCGTCTCGCCCGGCAGCAGCTCTTCGTGCGCGCGTTCAAGGATCAGATCAAGGCGAGCACAGGCGTGCTCGACCTCCCGAAGGTGATCAAGACGATCACGAAGAACGTCGAGGTGGGCGTCGGCGGCAACAAGGAGCTCGACGGCGGCACCGTGCTCGACTACGCCTTCTTCGCCTACGAGCTCCCGCCGGGGCACTTCTTCCAGCCGAAGCTCGAGGGAATCGAGGACACGGCCGCGTTCGACCTGCTCGTCTCGGAGGAGAACATCAAGAAGGCGGTCCAGGAGTTCGCCAACCCCGACGTCGAGGCGCCCGAGAAGGCGACTGCCGTCGCGCTGAACGAGAAGCCGAAGCCGGTCGCCGACGAGGCGCCGCCACCGCGGGAGACGACCGTGAACGTCCTGAACGGGAACGGCGTCCCCGGCTCGGCAGGCACGGCGAGCTATCTCCTCTCACAGCGGGGCTACCACATGGTCTACGCGCCGGACGGCAAGAACGGGAACGCGCCGAACTGGGAGTACTTCAAGACCCGGATCCACTTCGACCAGGCCCAGCCCGGCGCGGAGGCTGCCGCGAAGAAGGTCGCGGTCCTGTTCGGCACCGACGACATCGCGCCGCTCGATGCAACGGTCAGGGCGCTCTCGAACGACGCGCTGCTGACGGTCGTCGTCGGCCAGACCTTCCACGGGACGCTCACCGAGGCTCCCGTCGACAAGACGCCGCAGCGGCAGCAGGCGAACGTCTCGCCCGGAGCGGAAGCCTCCCTGGAGCTGCTCCGCGAGCGCGCCAAGAAGCTGCCCTTCGAGCTGATGGTGCCGACCGTGCTCGAGCGGAGCTCCTGGATCGACCGCGAGCGTCCGATCCGCCTGTACCGGATCGACCCGGAGGGGAAGCACAAGACGATCCGGCTCACCTATCGCACGGGCGCACAGCGGTACTGGGGCGTGCAGATGACCGACTGGGAGGACGCGCCCGTCCTCTCCGAGCGCAACGTGACGCGCACGATCAAGGGCCGAAAATACGAGCTCCACTACACCGGCCCGAAGCTGCACATGGTCGTCCTGCGGCAGGGTGGCGCCAGCTACTGGGTCGTGAACACGCTGCTCGACGAGCTCTCGAACGAGACCATGCTCGCGATCGCGAAGGGTCTCAAACCTCTTCGTAACATCAAGTAGATAGGTTCCGCCGGTGTCCAGGATCGCTGTTTTCGGTGCGGGCTACGTCGGTCTGGTGACCGGCGCGTGCTTCGCCGAGCTGGGCCACGACGTCGTCGTGCGCGACGTTCTTCCCGAGCGAATCGATCAGCTTCGCGCCGGCAAGGTGCCGATCTACGAGCCGGGGCTCGAGGACCTGCTGCGCCGGAACGCGGAGCGCCTCACCTACACACTCGACGTCGCCGAGGCTGTCGCCGGCGCGGAGTTCCTCTACGTCGCCGTCGGCACGCCACCGACCTACTCCGGCGACGCGGACCTCTCCGCGATCTGGACCGTCGTCGACGAGCTCTCCGGCCTGGAGGGGAGAGCGGTCCTCGTGATGAAGAGCACCGTGCCGGTCGGCACCGGCGCGAGGGTGCGCCACCGCCTCGACGAGCGTGGGCTCCAGCACGTCGGCTACGCCTCCAATCCCGAGTTCACCGCCGAGGGAACGGCGATCCGGGACTTCCAGTACCCAGACCGGATCGTGATCGGCTCATTCGACGCGGCCGACAGCACCGCCGTCGAGGAGTTGCACCGCGGGATCGACGCTCCGATCGTGCACTGCGACGTCGCGTCGGCCGAGATGATCAAGCTGGCCGCGAACGCGGCGCTGATGACCCGCATCAGCTTCATCAACGAGATCGCGAACGTCTGCGAGGCGACCGGCGCGGACGTCGTCCGCGTGGCCGAGGGCGTCGGCCTCGACCGCCGGATCGGCTCGAGCTTCCTGCGCGCGGGCATCGGCTACGGCGGCAGCTGCTTTCCGAAGGACTCGCTCGCTCTGAAGCAGCTCGCGGCCAACTCGGGCTACCACTTCCAGCTCCTGAACGCCGTGATCGAGGTGAACGAGCTGCAGAAGAGACGCGTGATCGGGAAGCTGCAGCAGCAGCTCGGCAGCCTGCGCGGCAAGACCGTTGCGCTGCTCGGCCTCGCGTTCAAGCCCCACACCGACGACATGCGCGAGGCGCCGAGCCTCGTGCTCGCCGGCCGGCTCGTCGCCGAGGGTGCAGAGGTGCGCGCGTGGGACCCGGTCGCAGACGGGGTCGCCGCACTGCCGCGCGCGACGATCTGCGCCGAGCCGCTGGAGGCGCTCGACGGCGCCGACGCTGCGGTGCTCGTGACCGAGTGGCCCCAGCTGGCTGAGCTCGACTGGCACGAGGCGGCGAAGCGGATGCGGAACCCGCTGCTGATCGACGGCCGGAACATGCTCGATCCGGCCGAGCTGCGTGCGGCCGGCTTCACGTACGACGGCATCGGCCGCGCCGCCGATCTCGGTCTCGAACCGTGAGCCTGCCCGCGGTGATCCTGGTCGGTGGCCTCGGCACCCGGCTGCGGCCGCTGACCGACCAGACACGCAAGGACATGCTGCCGCTCGTCGACCGGCCGCAGCTCGCCTACACGTTCGAGCATCTCCGCCGCTACGGCGTCACCCGGGCGATCATCTCGTGCGGCTATCTGCCGACGCAGATCCACGAGCACTTCGGCGACTCGTACGGCGACCTTCGGCTCGAGTACAAGGTCGAGGAGGAGCCGCTCGGCACGGGCGGGGCGATCCGCTTCGCGGCGGAAGGAGTCAACGGGCCGTTCTTCGCCCTCAACGGCGACTCGCTGCGCGAGACCGACCTCGATGCGCTGGTCGCGTTCCACCGCGAGCGCGGCGCCCGCGCCACGATCCTGCTGACGCCCGTCGAGGATCCGACCCGTTACGGGCTCGTGCGCGTCGATCGCGAAGGACGCGTCGTCAGCTTCCTCGAGAAGCCGCGACCGGAGGAGATCGACACGAACCTGATCAACGCCGGCATGTACGTCCTCGAGCCGGACGTGCTCGACCTGATCCCGCCTGGACGGTCGGTCTCCATCGAGCGTGAGGTCTTCCCGCAGCTCGTCGAGGAGCAGTCGGTCTCCGGTATCGCGCTGTCGGGCTACTGGCTCGACATCGGCACGCCCGACGCGTATCTCCAGGCACACCGGGACGTCCTCGAGCGCAACTTCGTCACCGAGCTCGGCGACGCGCTCGGCGCCGACTACACGCTCGTCTCGCCCGGTGCCGAGGTGAGCCCGGACGCCCGGCTCGTGCCGCCTGTCTTCATCGGCGCGGGAGCGTCGATCGGCGCGCGCGCCCGGATCGGGAGCCTGGCGGTGATCGGCGCCGGGGCGAGGATCGGTGAGGGTGCGGCGATCGAGTCGTCCGTGGTCGGCGCCGGCGCGACCGTCGGGAGCGGCTCGAACGTGTCCGGCGCGATCATCGGCGAGCGGGCCGAGCTCGGCGCCGATTGCGACGTCCGCGGCCTGGCCGTTGTCGGACCTGGCGCGAAGGTCGGTGACAGGAATATGCTCGACCACGGGCTGCGTGTAGCGGCGGAGGAGACCCTCGCCGCCGGCGCAGTGACGTTCCCGTGACCGACCTGGACTCTCCGAACATCGACTCCCTCGACCGCTGGGCCTTCGATGTGAGGAAGGTCGAGAAGCCATGGGGGCACGAGCTGATCTGGGCGCTCTCGGAGGCGTATTGCGGCAAGGTGCTCTTCGTCAAGGCAGGCGCCGCGCTCAGCCTTCAGTTCCACAACGAGAAGGACGAGTCGTGGCTCGTCCAGTCCGGCCGCGCCAAGCTCGAGCTCGGCGAGGCCGGCCAGAAGGTCCTGAGCGAGGAGGTGATCGGCCCGGGAGCGGCGTTTCGCTATCGGCCCGGCACCGTCCACCGCGTCACGGCGATCGAGGACACGACGATCATCGAGGTCTCCACGCCGCACCTCGACGACGTCGTCCGGCTCGAGGATCTGTACGGCCGCGAAGGAACCTCTGAGGCCTAGCTGGACCCGCCGTCCCAGATGTACCAGCCGCGGCGCCAGTACCGAAACGAGTCTCCGTCGCTCGGGGGCGGCAGCCCATCAGCCTGGTAGGCGAAGCCTGCGTAGGACAGAAAGCCCGCTCCCTTGACCGTGAACCGCATCCCGCCCGGGCTGCGGTACGCGCGATTGACATTCCAGAGCCCGATGCGGTCGATCGTGTCAGGGTCGCGCTCACCGCGGATCACGGCGAGGGCCGTTTCGTTCATCGCGTCCTCGCTGAGCCAGAAGCGCAGGTCGAGCGGCATCGTCGCGAAGCCGGTGAACAGAACGACGATGCCGGTTGCGAGCGTGACGCGCCAAGCGCGGCTCCAATCGCGGCCCCTGAGGCCGCGAACCACCATGACGACGCCGAGCAGGCTCCAGCCGAGGATGCCTCCAGCCGCCGGAATGATGTAGACGCCCGGTGTGCTGAAGGCCCAGAGCGTGAGGGCGGACAGGGTGGGGACGAGGAGCAACGGCAGCCATTCGCTCCGGGCCAAAGCGATTGCGATCACCGACGGCGGCAGGAAGAACGCGAGCCAGAACCCGGCCGCCGGCTCGACCAGGAACAGGGCGAGGGTCGCAGCGAAGAGCCCGAGTGAGAATGCCGCGGCGGTGGCGAGTCGCACGCTGCGACGGTAACGCGCAACATTGACACGATTATGGTAAGGTTCGGGTGATGAAGGCGCTCACCGTAGGGGATGCCGCCGCACAAACCGGCTGGTCGCCCCGGATGCTGCGTTACCTCGAGGCTGCGTCGCTCGTGGTCCCGGAGCGGACTCGGTCCGGCTACCGGCTCTACGGCCTTCGCGAGCTGAACCAGCTCCGCTCGCTTCGAGACCTCCGCGAGCGGCATGGCGTCGAGCTCGACGAGCTCGCCTTCGCGGCGCGCCTGCGTCGCGAGCCCGAGCTGCGAGCCGTGATCGAGACCTGGCTGCACGGGAGCTCACAATCCACCGACTGGGTCGACTGGGAGCAGCGGAAGCACGAGCGGCTCCTGGTCGCCTGACGACTTGCCTACACTGCCCGGCTGACAACGAAAGGGACTGATGGCCACGACCAAGCGATACGACGTAAAGGATCTGGCGCTCGCCAAAGAGGGCGTGCGGCGGATCGAGTGGGCCGACCGGCAGATGCCGGTGCTGACCGCGATCCGCGAGCGCTTCGAGTCCGAGCAGCCGCTCTCCGGCTACCGGGTCTCCGCCTGCCTGCACGTGACGACCGAGACGGCGAACCTGATGCGCACGCTCCAGGCGGGTGGCGCCGATGTCGTCATCTGCGCCTCCAACCCGCTCTCGACGCAGGACGACGTCGCCGCGGCGCTCGTCGACGAGTACGGGATCTCGACGTTCGCGATCAAGGGCGAGGACAACGACTCGTACTACCAGCACATCGAGGCCGCGGTCGACCACAAGCCGCACATCACGATGGACGACGGAGCCGACGTGATCGGCGTCCTCCACACGGCCCGCCGCGAGCAGCTCGGCGACGTGATCGCCGGCACCGAGGAGACCACCACGGGCGTGATCCGGCTGAAGGCGCTCGAGCGCGACGGCAAGCTCGCGTTCCCGGTCGTGGCCGTGAACGAGGCGAAGACGAAGCATCTCTTCGACAACCGCTACGGCACCGGCCAGTCGACGCTCGACGGGATCATCCGCGCCACCAACGTCCTGCTCGCCGGCAAGGTGCTCGTCGTCGCCGGCTACGGCTGGTGCGGCCGCGGCGTCGCCATGCGCGCCAAGGGCATGGGCTCGAACGTCGTCGTCACCGAGGTCGACCCGATGAAGGCGATCGAGGCCGTGATGGACGGCTTCATGGTCATGACGATGGAGGAGGCCGCCAAGATCGGCGACATCTTCATCACCGCGACCGGCGACAAGTCCGTCGTCGCCAAGGGGCACATGGAGCTGATGAAGGACGGGGCGATCCTCGCCAACACGGGCCACTTCAACGTCGAGATCGAGCTGGGGGCGCTGCGTGCCCTGGCCGCCGAGACGCGGCTCGCCCGCGAGTTCGTCGAGGAGTTCACGATGAGCGACGGCCGGCGGATCTATCTGATCGCCGACGGCCGCCTCGTCAACCTCGCCGCCGCCGAGGGACACCCGGCCCAGGTGATGGACATGTCCTTCGCCAACCAGGCCCTCTCGGCCGAGTACGTCGTCCAGAACGCCGCCTCGCTCGAGAAGAAGGTCTACGTGGTGCCGGAGGAGATCGACAACGAGATCGCCCGGCTCAAGCTGGCGACGATGGGCATCACGATCGACCAGCTCACGGAGGAGCAGGCGAAGTACCTGGCCTCGTGGGACGAGGGGACCTAACCCCTCAGAGCATCGTTCGTCTGGAGGCCGGCGCGGTCGTTGTACTCGATCAGCGCCGGCTTCCGGACGAGGTCGTCGAGCTCCGGTGCGAGTCGGCGGCCGACGTCGCGGAAGCGATCCGGACGCTTGCGGTGCGCGGAGCGCCGGCGATCGGCGTCGCCGCGGCGTACGGCTACGCGCTGGCCGCCGAGCGTGGGGAGGACCTCGATTCGTCCTATCGCGTGCTCGCGGAGTCGCGGCCGACCGCCGTCAACCTCGTCTGGGCGCTCGAGCAGATGCGTGGCGACCCGAGCCCGGAGCGGGCTCGCGCGCTGCACGAGGAAGAGGTGGAGCGCTGCCGCAGGATGGCGGCGCACGCGGTTGCGCTGTTCGGCGCAGGGACGCGCGCGCTCACGCACTGCAACGCGGGCGGGCTCGCGACCGGCGGCTACGGCTCTGCGGTCGGCGCGTTGCGCGCTGCGTGGGAGGAGGGTCTGCTCGCACATGTCTGGGTGGACGAGACGCGGCCCCTGCTGCAGGGCTCGAGGCTGACCGCCTGGGAGCTCGAGGCGCTCGGCGTCCCACATGCGGTGATCGCGGACTCGGCCGCCGCCCACCTGATGAGCCGCGGCGAGGTCGACTGCGTCGTCACGGGCGCCGACCGGATCGCTGCGAACGGCGACGCCGCGAACAAGATCGGTACCTACGGCCTCGCGGTCGCGGCTGCGCACCACGCGATCCCGTTCTACATCGTTGCCCCGACCTCGACGATCGACCCCGACACGGCGAGCGGTGCGGAGATCCCGATCGAGGAGCGCGACGGCGCGGAGATCACCTCGCGCTTCGCCGCGCGCAATCCGGCATTCGACGTCACGCCTGCCGGGCTGATCGGCGCGATCGTGACCGAGGAGGGCGTGCACCGCGCCCCGTACTCCGAGTCGCTCCCGCGGGTGGTGCACGCGTGAGCGTCCTCGACGAGATCTTGGCCGAGGTCGAGAACGATCCCGACTCGATCGGGCTGATCCTGCACGGCTCCCGCGCCGCCGGCGTGGACGGGCCGGAATCCGACTACGACCTCGTCCGCGTGGTCACGGACGCGAGCTACGCGGCACGATCCGAGCGCGGTGAGCTGCTCGAGAGACGTCCCGGGCCTCCCAAGGCGGACCTCAGCTACGCGTCTCCGGAGCGGCTGCGGATGCGCGCCGAGTCGACCGACGGCTACACGCCGATGTACGTCACCGCAGAGATCGTGGCCGACAGGGACGGAGAAGTCGCCGCGCTCGTCGAGGCGATCGTCGCGAACGCCGGAGCTCGGGCCTGGGAGGATCTCGACGAGCTCTACGACGGCTACCTCAACTGTTTCTTCCGCTCGCTGAAGGCCTGGCGCCGCGGCGACGAGCTCGGCGGTCGGATGCAGGCTGCTCACTCGTGTCTCTGTCTCATCCGGCTGCTCTTCGCTGCCGAGCGGCGGCCTGCGCCGTTTCACGATCAGCTGGCCGAGCCGTTGCGAGAGCTGGAGCGGCTGCAGGGCTGGGAGGAGGGCTTCCTCGCGGATGCGTTCGTCCGCGTGCTCGCGACAGGCGATCCGACGCTCCAACAGGAGCTGGAGCTCCGCGTCGAGAGGTTCTTCGACAGCCGCGGGATCGCGCACCAGTGGGGTCCCGAGGACGGTCTCGATGCGGTCAAGGAGCATCGGTTCGCGTGAAGGCGATCATCCTCGCCGGCGGCTATGCGACGCGGCTCCAGCCGCTCACCGACGACCTCTCGAAGTGTCTCCTGCCCGTCGGCGGCAAGCCGATGGTCGACTGGATCCTGGAGCGAATCCGCGAGGTCGAGGAGATCGACGAGGTGCACGTGGTCACCAACAGCCGCTTCGCTCAGGACTTCCAGCACTGGGCGATGTTCAAGGAGGGCGTGACGGTGCACGACGACGGCACGAGCACGAACGAGGACCGGCTCGGCGCGATCGGCGACGTCGCCTTCACGCTCGAGCGCGCCGAGATCGACGACGACGTGCTCGTGATCGCCGGCGACAACCTCTTCGACTACGACCTCCAGGACTACGTCGACTTCTGGCGCCGCAAGGGCGTGGCGAGCGCGGTCGCCGTCCACGACGTGGGCGATCTCGCGCTGGCGTCGCAATACGGGATCGTCGACGTGGCCGGAGACGACCGCGTCGTCGCGTTCGTCGAGAAGCCGGCCGAGCCGGCGAGCACGCTCGCCGCGACCGCGACCTACATCTACCACCGCAAGCATGTGCCGCTCGTCGGGCAGTACCTCGCCGAGGGGAACGCCCCCGATCAGTCCGGCAGCTTCTTCGCCTGGCTGCAGGCGCGTGAGCCGGTCTACGCCTACTGGTTCACGGGCGTGTGGCTCGACATCGGCGACAAGGAGCAGTTGCTCGCGGCCGACAACATGCTGCGCCGGGCCCAGGGGCTCCCGGAGCGCGACGAGTACGCGCTCGAGATTTAGAGAGTCGGCACGACTCCGTGACACCTTTGTGACAGGTGCACGCGTACAGTCGCAGCAGTGCTGCTCGATGTGCTTCTGCCCCAGCGGTGTGCGGCCTGTGAGCTGCCCGGCAGGGCGCTCTGTTCAGACTGCCGCGACTCGCTGATCCGGCTCTCGCCGCCGTTCTGCGCGCGGTGCGGGGCGCCCGGGGCATGGCCGGTCCAGCGTTGCGCGGAATGCAGCGGGCGGCGCATCGCGTTCGCGACCGCGCGCGCCGCGATCGTCTACGACGCACCGGCCCGCAGGCTCGTCCACGCGTGGAAGGAGCGGGGCCAGCGGCGGCTCGCGCGTGAAGCAGCGTCCCTCGTCGCGGAGACCTTGTCCCGTCCAGACGTCGGAGCCCTCGCCTTCGTGCCTTCGGACGGCGAGCGCGCACTCAAACGGGGTCACCGGCCCGCGGAGGCGCTGGCGCGCGAGCTCGGGCGCATGTGGGAGCTGCCGGTCACCTCCCTCGTCCGGCGGTCGCGGTCGGTGGAACGCCAGCGCGGGCTCGGCCTCAAGGAGCGGCGCCGTAACGTCGCCGGCGCCTTCGCCTCCGCGCGTGCGTCGCCGTCGCGCGTCTGCCTCGTCGACGACGTCTACACGAGCGGCGCCACAGCCGCGGCGGCCGCGTCCGCGCTGCGGCGCGGCGGCGCGCGCAGAGTGGAGGTGGTGACGCTCGCACGGGCGGTGCGCTGAGCTTCACGACAACCGAGAACACGCCGCCGATGATGGGCGTTCGTTACCCTGGAGGTCTACTACCGGACGAAGGAGACGCGATGCGACTTCAGGTCAAGGGCCGAAACGTCGAGATCAGCGATTCGATCCGGAGGTATGCCGAGGACAAGCTCGGCAAGCTCGAGCGCCAACTCGCCGACCCGACCCAGGTCGAGCTGGAGCTCGCGATCGAGCACAACCCGTCGATCGCCGACAACCACGTCGCCGAGGCGACGATCTGGACGAAGGGCCCGACCCTGCGGGCGCGCGAGGCGTCGACCTCGTACGAGGCGTCGATCGACCAGTTGGTCGAGAAGCTCGAGCGCCAGGTGAAGCGGTATCGCGAGAAGCGCAGCCGCAAGGAAGCCGGGCGCCGGGCGAACGGGCACACGCCGCCGGGCGAGCCCAACTTCTCGGCGGAGCAGCTCGAGCAGATGATCGTGAAGTCGAAGCAGTTCGACCTGCAGCCGCTGACTCCGGACGAGGCGGCGCTCGAGCTCGAGCTGGTCGGACACGACTTCTTCGTCTTCGTCAACGTCGACACCGGCAAGACGAACGTCGTCTATCGCCGGCGTACAGAGGGCTACGGGCTGATCGAGCCCCAGGCCGAGAGTCTCTAGCCCTGGGCTTCTTTCGTCGGAGCCGGGCGCTCCACGAGCAGCTCGCGGCCGAGGCCGGGCTCGACATCGGTGCGCCGGAGCGGGAGCCTTCGCGTGCCGCGGGGCTGCTCCACGGCCTCGCCGACGGCTTCCTCAGCGCGCCGCCCGATGCGTTCGGCAAGCCCTCGCCTCTCGGCGAGGTCGCGTTTCACGGCGTCCACCGGCCGCGCCAGTGGGACACCGTCGCGAGCGCGCGGGCCGAGCTGCCGGGAGACCAGGTCCACTTCACGGCGCTTCCCGACGGAACGTTGCTCGTCGAGGAGGACGTTCCAGACGGGTCGCTGTCGGCGCTCGCCGAAGCGGTCGAGGCGTCGGTGCCGCCGCCGTACCGTGCCGAGGGCGTCCGCCGCAGCGAGGGCATCTGGGCGGTGGCGGCGAAGCGAATCGAGGTGCGGGCGTTCCCTGGGCACGAGGCGGACGAGCTGGAGCTCGTCGAGAACGACCAGGTGATCATCGGCACCCGGCTCGACGGCGACCTCTTCCACGTCGAAGTGACGGAGCTCTAGCCGCTGACGATGACCCAGGCGGCGAACCCGAGCGTGCGGCCGGACGCGTAGACGATCCCGCGCCGCCCGAGCTGCGCCTGGAACCGCGGCGCCAACGTCCGGAAGAGGCGGTCCTTGCCGCTCGCGGTGTCCCGCAGTCTCAGCTGCCGCCCGGTGCCGTAGGCGACGAGCCCTTCCGAGAGGCCGAAGAAGCGCGATCCTGCCGGCAGCGGGATCTTGCGCACGGCCCCGTCCCGGTGGATCTCGAGCCCCTCGACCGTCTTGACGACGAGGCCCGGCGCGGCGAGCACCGCCGCCTGCGCGAAGCCGGGCTCGTACGGCGTCACGCCGAGGATCCGAGCGGTGGGGCCGATCCTCAGCACGCTTCCGTCCGCGAGCACGGCGGCGAAGCCTCGTGAGTGGGCGCTGAGCGACACGACCCGGTCGGGCGCGTCGACGGCGAGCCTTCGCGAGCCATCCGGCGCCAGCACGACGATCTTGCGTCCGACGGCGTACGGCAACGAGCCTTCCCAGGCGGCACCGATCACGACCGGCGCGGGACCGTCGACGTCGGCCGCGACGAACGCGATCCGCTTCGCACGAGCGCGGTCGCCCTTCGTCCAGAGCGACCACTCGCGGATGTTGCCGCCCGTGTAGGTGAGCCACAACGAACGGCCCTCCGACACGGCAGCCGCCGCGACGCCGCTGCCGGTGCTCGTTGAGACGAAGCAGTGGCTCGCGACTCGAACGTCACCGCGGGTCGCGACATCCCAGCGGCGCACCTCGTGGCAGCCGCGCCGGTACTGGTCGGCATACTCGATCTCCGTTCCCGCGATGCCCACCGCAGACACGGTTCCGGCCACGGGGCGCTCGCGCAGGTTCGCCGCCGTAGCGGCCGGAACCAGTGCCAGGACGGCGGCCAGGAGGAGGAGTCGCCTCACGCTCCGAACGCTACTGCGAAGCTGTTAGCCCTCCGTGAAGCCGCCGTGAAGAAAGTCACCAGCGGCTACCCTACGTCGATGCCGACCACCGATTTCGGGAAGCTCGAGAAGGTCCTTCGCCTCGGCGAGGGGCGCCGCATGAAGCGGCTCGCCGCCCAGGCCGATTACATCGCGTCGATCGAGCCCGACTTCCAGAAGCTCTCGGACGAGGAGTTGGCCGGGACGACGGCCGCCCTCCGCGAGCGGCTCGAGAACGGGGAGCCGCTCGACGAGCTGTTGTTCGAGGCCTACGCGGCCGTGCGCGAGGCGCGCTGGCGCGAGTCGCAGCAGCGCATGTTCGACGTCCAGATGATGGGCGGGATCGTCCTCCACGAGGGCGACATCGCCGAGATGAAGACCGGTGAGGGCAAGACCTTCGTCGCCGCGCTCGCGCTCTACCTGAACGCCCTTCCCGCCACCGGTGTGCACCTGGTCACGGTGAACGACTATCTGGCCAAGCGCGATGCCGAGTGGAACCGGCCGGTCTTCGAGCGCCTCGGGATGACGGTCGGCGCGATCCAGAACATGATGCCGTTCGCCGAGCGCAAGCTCGCCTACGACGCCGACGTCACGTACGGGACCAACTCCGAGTTCGGCTTCGACTACCTCCGCGACAACATGGCCGTGACGAAGGACGGTCTCGTCCAGCGCGGCCACGACTTCGCGATCGTGGACGAGGTCGACTCGATCCTGATCGACGAGGCGCGAACGCCGCTGATCATCTCCGGCGAGCCCGAGACCGCCGCTACGACCTACTACGACTTCGCGCGCATCGTCAAGGACTTGACCGCCGCGCCCGCAACGCGGAAGGGCGAGAAGGGCGAGGACGAGACCGAGCTCTCAGGCGCCGACTACCTCTACGACGAGAAGCACAAGACCGTCTCGCCGGCGCAGACCGCGATCGACAAGATCGAGCGCGCGCTCGGGATCGAGAACCTCTACGACCCGACCAACGTCCAGCTCGTCAACCACCTGATCCAGTCGCTCAAGGCGGAGTCGCTCTACCAGCGTGACGTCGACTACGTGATCGAGGACGGCGAGGTGAAGATCGTCGACGAGTTCACCGGCCGGATCATGGAGGGGCGCCGCTGGAGCGACGGCCTCCACCAGGCGGTGGAGGCGAAGGAGGGCGTCAAGATCCAGGAGGAGAACCAGACGCTCGCGACGATCACCCTGCAGAACTACTTCCGCCTCTACGAGAAGCTCGCCGGCATGACCGGCACCGCCAAGACCGAGGAGAAGGAGTTCGTCGAGATCTACAACCTCCACGTCGTCGAGATCCCGACCAACGTCCCCGTGACGCGGCGCGACGAAAACGACTTCATCTTCAAGTCGAAGGACGCGAAGTTCGCGGCCGTGATCGACGACATCAAGGAGCGGTACGAGAAGGGCCAGCCGGTGCTCGTCGGTACGATCGCCGTCGAGACTTCCGAGTACCTCTCGGAGCTGATGAAGCGGCGCGGCATCCCGCACAACGTGCTGAACGCGAAGGAGCACGAGCGCGAGTCCGAGATCATCAAGGACGCAGGCCAGCAGCAGGCCGTCACGATCGCGACGAACATGGCCGGCCGCGGCGTCGACATCAAGCTCGGCGAAGGAGTCGTCGACCTCGGCGGCCTCTACGTGCTCGCGACCGAAAGGCACGAGTCACGCCGGATCGACAACCAGCTCCGCGGCCGCTCGGGCCGCCAGGGCGACCCGGGCCTGACGCGCTTCTACCTCTCGGGCGAGGACGACCTCGTGCGCCTGTTCGCCGGCGACCGGATCAAGAACATCATGGAGCGCTTCAAGCTCGCGGACGACCAGCCGATGGAGGCGAAGATCCTCTCGAACCAGATCGAGAACGCCCAGAAGAAGGTCGAGGAGCAGAACTTCGTCGCGCGGAAGAACGTCCTCAAGTACGACGACGTGATGAACACGCAGCGCCAGGTGATCTACGAGCAGCGCCGCCGCGTCCTCGACGGCGACGACCTTTCCGACGAGGTGCGCGAGTGGATCCGCGAGGTCGTCGAGACGAACGTCGCCAACGCGACCGAGGGCGACTTCGCCGAGGAATGGGATCTCGCCGCGCTCGTCGCGCAGATGCAGGGGCTCTACGGCACCGACATCACGGTCGAGGAGCTACGCGACGAGGTCGAGCTCGAGCGCGAGGCGCTGATGGAGGAGTTCGTCGACGACGCGCTCGAGACGTACGAGGAGAAGGAGAAGCTCTACGGGCCCGAGCTGATGCGGGAGATCGAGCGCTACGTGATGCTCCAGGTCGTCGACTCGCGCTGGCGCAGCCACCTCGACTCGATGGACTACCTCCGCGACGGCATCCACCTCCGCGCGATGGCGCAGAAGGACCCACTCGTCGAGTACCGCGCCGAGGGCCACGCGATGTTCGAGGAGCTCGGCGGGACGATCCGCGAGGAGGTCGTGCTGACGCTCTTCCACGCCCAGATCGAGCTGAACGAGCCGCAGCCCGAGCCGACGCAGGGGAACGGCAACCTCCAGTACCAGCACGAGACGACCGCAGGCGCCGAGGTGATCGCAGCCGCGGGCGGCGCAGCTGCGGGCTCGGTTGGAACGGCGTTCACGCCGCAGACCGGGGGCGGCACCGCGACGGCGACGGCGGTCAACGAGCACAAGGACGTCGGCCGCAACGATCCCTGCTGGTGCGGCTCGGGCAAGAAGTTCAAGAAGTGCCACGGCGCCTAGAGCCGGCGCTAAGCGCACACTTTTATTGTTTGTAGCGTAGGATCCCCCCTCGCCCTGCGGCGGCGCGTTTCACGTCCAGTACCCCTCGCAGGAGGAACAAGATGACAAGAAGGGTTCTCGCCGCGGCGGCAGCTGTCTTCGCCGTGGTCGTACCGTCCAGTGCCGGTGCAGCGAGCGACGCGCAGGAGCCCGTCGCCGACTACATCGTCGTCCTGAAGTCCAACACCGCCCGGTCTGCGAACGAACACTCTTCGCAGCGGCCGCTGGTGGCAGCTGTTGCGCAAGAGCTCGGTCGCGCGCACAACGGCGCCGTCCGCGACGTCTACCAGTACGCGCTCAAGGGCTTCGCCGTGCGGCTCACAGCCGAGCGGGCGCAGGCCCTGGCCAACGACCCGCGGGTCGAGTACGTCGAGGAGGACCAGGTCTTCCACACACTCGCGACCCAGACCCCTGCGACCTGGGGGCTTGACCGGATCGACCAGCGCGACTTGCCGCTGAACAACACCTACAACTACAACCAGACGGGGCTGGGCGTTCACGCCTACATCATCGACACGGGTGTCCGCGCCAGCCATCAGCAGTTCACCGGCCGGATGGGGAACGGCTTCACGTCGGTGAACGACGGCAACGGCACGAACGACTGCAACGGCCACGGCACGCACGTGGCGGGGACAACGGGAGGCACCACCTACGGCGTGGCCAAGCAGGTCACGCTCCATGCCGTGCGCGTGCTCAGCTGCTCGGGCTCGGGCTCGAACGCGGGCGTCATCGCCGGCGTGGACTGGGTCACCCAGAACCACGTCAAGCCCGCAGTGGCGAACATGAGCCTGGGAGGCGGCGCGTCGACGGCTCTCGACCAGGCCGTCGCGAACTCGATCAGCGCGGGCGTCAGCTACGCGATCGCCGCCGGCAACTCCAACGCGAACGCGTGCAACTCGTCCCCGGCTCGCGTGGCCAGCGCGGTCACGGTCGGATCGACGACCAACACCGACGCTCGCTCCTCGTTCTCCAACTTCGGAACGTGTCTCGACATCTTCGCGCCGGGCTCGAACATCACGTCGTCCTGGAACACCAGCGATACCGCGACCAACACGATCAGCGGGACGTCGATGGCGACTCCGCACGTGGCAGGCGCACTCGCGCTCTACCTCCAGACGAACCCCGGCGCCTCGGCGGCTACGGCGGCATCGGCACTGATTGCCAACTCGACGCCGAACAAGGTCACGAACCCGGGCAGCGGCTCGCCGAACCGGCTGCTCTACTCGATCTTCGGCGGTGGCGGTGGCGGAGACACGACACCGCCGACCACGTCGATCACCTCGCCGACGAACGGCGCCACGGTGAGCGGAACGATCACGGTTGCGGCCAATGCCAGTGACAGCGTCGGGGTCACCCGCGTCGAGCTCTGGGTGGACGGCGTGCTGACCGGCTCGGACACGACGTCGCCGTACCAGATCTCGTGGAACACGACCACGGCGTCGAACGGCGGTCACACCCTGCAGAGCCGGGCCTACGACGCCGCCGGGAACGTCGGCTCGAGCTCGAACGTGAACGTGACGGTGAGCAACGGCGGCGGCGGTGGAGGCCAGCTGATCGTCAACGGCGGGTTCGAAGGATCGGCGTCGCCCTGGACGCTCTCCGGGGACGCCTACTGGTCCGCCGGTGGGAACCAGCACTCCGGCACGGGCTACACCGTGCTCGGCTTCTACAACAATGCCAGCGGTAGCGAGTACCAGACCGTGACCATCCCGGCGGGACATCCCGCGAACCTCACGTTCTGGCTCGCCATCACGACCAGCGAGTCCCTGGCAACCGCCTACGACTTCTTCTACGTCGAAGTGCGGAGCACCTCGGGCGCGCTGCTCGGCACGCTCGGCACGTTCAGCAACCGCAATGCGAGCGCGTACTCGCAGAAGTCCTTCAGCCTCGCGAGCTGGAGAGGGCAGACGGTACGGGTCCAGTTCCGGGCCACGACCGACTTCACCCTGACGACGGCCTTCCGGGTCGACGACGTCTCACTGCAGTAAGCGATGAAGGGGTGGGCGGCCGACCGGCCGCCCACCCTCCTCCTGGCGCTACGATGCCGGGCTATGTCCGAGACCGCGATCCCGCTCGACCAGCAGCTCGAGGAGATCAGAGCCCAGCTCGCCTGGGTTCGTGATTACCTTTGACCCGGACGCCGTAGCGTCCCGCGTCACCGAGCTCGAGCAGGAGCTGGGGGAGCCGGGCTTCTGGGACGACCAGGCGCGCGCGACCGCCGTCTCGACCGAGCACTCCCGGCTCTCGAAGCGCCTCGAGCGCTACCAGCGGCTCCAGCGCGAGCACGACGACGCCGCCGAGCTGCTCGAGCTCGAGCCCGAGCTCGCCGGCGACATCGAGTCGCAGCTGCAGCCGATCCGGAGCGAGCTGGAGCGCCTCCAGGAGGACGCGCTCTTCAACGGCGAATACGACACCGGCGACGCCGTCGTCTCTGTGCACTCGGGCGCCGGCGGCACGGACGCGCAGGACTGGACGGAGATGCTCCTGCGCATGTACCTCCGCTGGGCCGAGGATCGGGGCTTCCAGTCCGATCTCGTCGAGGCGAGCCCGGGTGAGGAGGCCGGCCTCAAGTCGGCGACGTTCACGGTGAAGGGGGAGAACGCCTACGGCCTCTTCAAGGCCGAGCGCGGCGTCCACCGGCTCGTCCGCCTCAGCCCCTTCGACAGCGCCCATCGCCGCCACACCGCGTTCGCCCAGGCCGTCGTCGCACCCCTCCTGCCCGAGGAAAGCGCGATCGAGATCGACGAGGACGACCTGCGGATCGACACGTACCGCGCCTCCGGAGCGGGCGGGCAGCATGTCAACAAGACGGATTCCGCCGTCCGGATCACCCACCTGCCGACCGGGATCGTCGTCCAGTGCCAGAACGAGCGCTCGCAGACCTCGAACAAGCAGACGGCGATGCGGATCCTCAAGTCGAGGCTCGTCGAGCTCCAGGAGGAGGAGCGCGAGGCCGAGCTCGCCAAGGAGCGCGGCGCGGCGCAGGACATCGGCTTCGGGAGTCAAATCCGGAGCTACGTGCTCCAGCCCTATCAGCTCGTCAAGGACCTCCGCACCGGCTACGAGGTCGGCAACGCTCAGGGCGTGCTCGACGGCAACCTCGACGGATTCGTGCGCGAGTACCTGCTCGCGAAGGCCGCCGGAAAGGCTGTCTAACCGCCGTGTCGGCTAGACTTGATCCTCCCCAGAAGCCGGAGCGGCGCACGATCGAGGCGGCCGACTTCCCCCTGATTCCGGTGACTGACCCCACCTTGCAGACAGACGTGACCCAACCGGCGGCCGTCCAGCCGCAAAACGGCGTTCCGGCCGACATCGACGCCTCGATCGCGGGGACGATGATCGTGTTCGAGAGCGTGACCAAGGTCTACGAGCCGAACGTGGTCGCCCTCAACGACGTCTCGTTCGTGATCGACAAGGGCGAGTTCGTCTTCGTCGTCGGCGCGTCCGGGTCGGGCAAGTCGACCATGATCCGCCTGCTGCTGAAGGAGCTCGAGCCGAGCGCCGGCCGGATCCTCGTCGGCGGCCGCGACCTGACACGGCTCAAGCACTCGAAGGTGCCGCTGCTCCGCCGCAACGTCGGCTGCGTCTTCCAGGACTTCAAGCTGCTCCCGAACCGCACCGCCGCCGAGAACGTCGCCTACGCGCTCAAGGTGCAGGGCGACAGCACCGCCAACATCCGGCGCAAGGTGCCCGAGGCGCTCTCGCTCGTCGGCCTCTCGGACAAGAACGGCTCGCTGCCGGACGAGCTCTCGGGCGGCGAGCAGCAGCGCGTCTCGATCGCGCGCGCCGTCGTCAACCACCCGCCGCTCCTGATCTGCGACGAGCCGACAGGCAACCTCGACCCGGACACCTCCGTCGGGATCATGCAGCTGCTCTACCGGATCAACCGGGCGGGCACGACGATCCTGATGGTCACCCACGACCGCGAGATGGTCGACAAGATGCGCCGCCGCGTGATCGCGCTCGAGGACGGCCGGCTCGCGCGCGACGAGCGCCGCGGAGGCTACGAGAGCGAATGAGGGTCAGGTTGCTCTTCTCGGAGTCGTTGCGCTCGCTGGGGGCGAACCTCTCGACCACGATCGCCGCCACGATGACCGTGCTGATCGGGATGTTCCTGCTCGGCCTCTTCATCGCGCTGGGGTCGTGGGTCGTGTCCTGGTCCGACCACGTCAAGCGGGAGCTGCTGGTCAAGGTCTTCTACGTGCAGGACGCCAAGGACTCGCAGATCAACGCCGTCCGCGCCCAACTCGATGCGGATCCGCGGATCAAGTCGGTCACCTTCGTCTCCGCGGCCGACGCGCTGAAGCGGATGGAGAAGAAGTTCCCGGAGCTGACCGAGGATCTGCCTGCGAACCCGCTGCCGCCGTCGCACGAGATCGTGCCGGTGCGCGCCGAGGACGTCGACGCGATCGCCGCCAGCCTCGAACCGGTGCCGGCCGGGGTGGACAAGGTCAAGTACGGCAAGGAGACCGCCGACCGGATCCTCCGCGTCGCGCGCGTGATCGAGATCGTCTTCCTGGCGGCGGTGATCGTGCTGCTGATCGCCTCGACGCTGCTGATCGCGAACACGATCCGCCTCTCGATCTTCTCGCGCCGCCGTGAGATCGAGGTGATGAAGCTCGTCGGGGCGACGAACTGGTTCGTGCGCGGACCGTTCATGCTCGAAGGCCTGATCTGCGGCCTCGTCGGCTCGCTCGTGGCCGTGTTGCTGCTCCTGCTCGGCAAGGAGCTGGCGCTGCCGGCGATCCTCGGCCGGATCGAATCGTCCTCGGACGTCGAGGCGCTCTCGTTCGCGGTGAACGCCCTGATCCTGCTCCTGGTCGGGCTCGGAGTCGGCGCGGTCGGATCCGGCCTCACGCTACGCCGCTTCCTGCAGGTTTAGATGACTGACCGGCAATTGCCGCACTCGCGGGCCAATCACCGGTCAGCCATCTAGCGCCCCGTGGCATCCCGCCGGGAGCACCGCGGCCGCCAGAAGCGGCCGAGCCGCGGACAGCGCCGCCAGCGCCGAGCCGCGCACGTCCGTGTGCCCGAGCCCGACATCGTCCTGCCGTTCAGACGGGTCGAGCCGGAGACAGTCGTCGCCCACGTTGGCCCGACCAACTCCGGCAAGACGCACTCGGCGCTCCAGTTCCTCGCCGACAGCCTTTGCGCCAGGTCGGGATCCGCAGAAGCGGATCCCGACCGCGCGAGAACCGGGGGCCGCGGCGTCTTCGCGGCGCCGCTGCGAATGCTCGCCCAGGAGGCGCACCGGCGTCTGAGCGCGCAGCTCGGGGAGGAGCTCGTCGGCCTCGTCACGGGCGAGGAGCGGATCAACGAGCACGCACCGATCATCTGCTGCACCGCCGAGATGGCGCCACTGTCCGGTGAGGTGCTCGTGCTCGACGAGGTGCAGTGGGCCGACGACAACGAGCGCGGCTCCGCGTGGACGCGGCTGCTGCTCGCCGGCGAGTACAAGCACATCCTCCTGCTCGGGGCCGTCGAGGCGCTGCCGCTCGTCAAGAACGCGTTCCCCGAGGCGGAGGTGCGCTTCTTCGAGCGCAAGGCGCCGCTCGACTGGACCGGCGCCGTCTCCTTCCAGAGCCTCAAGCCCGGCACCGTCGTCGTCGCCTTCAGCCGACGCGCCGTGCTCGCGCTCGCCGGGGAGCTGAACCGACGGCAGCCCGGCCGCGTCGCCGTGCTCTACGGCGCAATGCCGCTCGGGTCGCGGCGCCTCGAGATCGAGCGCTTCATGAACGGACAGGCCGATGTCTGCTGCGCAACCGACGTGCTCGGCCACGGCGTCAATCTCCCCTGCGAGACGCTGCTGTTCGCGGAGTCGCAGAAGTTCGACGGCGAGGAGCGGCGCGACCTGCACGCCTGGGAGATCGCGCAGATCGCCGGCCGCGCCGGCCGCTTCGGCCTCGTCGAGCGCGGCCACGTCGGTGTGCTGACGGGGATCGTCTGGGCCAACGCCGATCCCGACCTGATCGAGTCCGCGCTGACGCCGCACGTGCCGCTGCCCGGCGGTCACATGGGTTACCGCGTCGTCGACACGGCGCGCATCCGGCCGCGGCTCGAGGATCTGCCGGTCGAGGGCACGCACCAGCTCGCTGCCGCTCTGCGCGCGTGGCACACGGCGGCGATGCGGCGGTGGGCGACCGAAGGCTGGCTCTCGGTCGAGTCGATCGGACCGCTGCTTGTCCGGCTCGACACGGTGCAGCGCCGGCTCAACGAGCGCGGCCGCAGCCTGTCGCTCGACCAGACCTGGAAGCTCGTCAACGCGCCCGTGGACGAGGACAACGTCGAGCTGCTCGCGACGCTCGCGCTGGCCGTCGCCGGCGACCGCGCCCAGCGCCCGGTCCTCCAGTGGCTGCTCGACACGAACCGGCTGCGCGACGCCTCGCTCGAGGATGCCGAGCACGCCGCCCGAACCGCGAGCATCCTCCGCTGGTTCGCGCTCCAGTACACGGACGTCGCCGGCGTCACGATCGAGCGCGCCGCCGAGCTGGAGACCGCGGCGGCCGAGCGGGTCAGCGCGAAGCTGGCGGCCGAGGTGCGCACGCCGTCGGTCGGACGCTGCAAGTCGTGCGGGCAGAGCTGCGCACCCTGGTTCGCGCTCTGCGAGCGCTGCTACGGCCGCCGGTAGCGGTGCGCGATCACCATCGTCGCGACGATCACGATGGTCGCGATCACGTTCGGCAGGATCATGAACCAGTTGCCGAGTGAGACCCCGTACGCGAACCAGAGCAGGAAGCCGATCAGCAGCACGACCATGTAGCCGAGCGAGACGCCGCGCGAGGAGCGGTGCTGGACGATCTTCCGGATCTGCAGCACCGGGGACACCGCCATCGCGATGCCCCAGCCGGATGCTGCGAACGCGAGCGCGGTGACCACGGCTTCACGCTACCTACACTGACCCTGATGGCGAAACAGACCGGAACCAAGCTGATCGCGGACAACCGCCGCGCCCGCTTCGACTACGAGCTGCTCGAGCGGTTCGAGGCCGGCGTCGTGCTGACCGGCACCGAGGTGAAGTCGCTTCGCGACGGGCGTGTCACGCTGGCGCAGGCGTATGCCGACGTTCGCGGCAACGAGGTCTGGCTGATCGGCGCCGAGATCGCTGTTTACGACCAAGGCAACATTGCCAATCACGAGCCCGCGCGCGACCGCAAGCTGCTGCTGCACCGCGGCGAGATCGCGTCCCTGGTCGGGAAGGTGCGCGAGAAGGGTCAGACGATCGTCCCGACGCGCCTCTATTTCAAGGACGGAAGGGTGAAGATCGAGATCGCGCTCGCCCGCGGCAAGGAGAAGGGCGACAAGCGCCGCACGATCGCCGATCGCGACGCGAAGCGGCAGATGGATCGCGCTTTGAAGTCTCGCCGGTAGTCGGGTAGGGTCGCCTCACCGCTGACGAGGAGGCCACCGTGAGACGTGTCTCGCTTGCTGTCAACGGCGTTCGCCACGAGCTCGACCTGGAGCCACGTGAGCTCCTCGTCTACGTCCTCCGCGAGCGCCTCGGTCTGACCGGGACGAACGTCGGCTGCGACACCTCCTCGTGCGGCGCCTGCACCGTGCTCCTGAACGGGGAGTCGGTCAAGTCCTGCACGCTGCTCGGCGTCCAGGCGGACGGGACGGAGCTGACGACGATCGAAGGGCTGGCGGAGAACGGGACGCTGCACCCGCTCCAGCAGGCCTTCCACGAGCACCATGCGCTCCAGTGCGGCTACTGCACGCCCGGGATGGTGCTTGCCGTCGCCGGCATCCTCGCGGACAACCCGGACCCGAGCGAGGACGAGATCCGGCACGGCCTCGAGGGCAACCTCTGCCGGTGCACCGGCTACCAGAACATCGTCAAGGCCGTCCGCGCGGCGGCGGCGGTGGCGTGATGGCCACCACCGAGAAGCAGACGTTCGTCGGCTCGCCGGTCGCCCGCAAGGAGGATCCCGAGCTGCTCACCGGCCAGGCCCGCTTCATCGACGACATCGTCGTTCCGGGAATGGTCTGGATGGTCGTCGTCCGGAGTCCCTACGCGCACGCCAGGATCGCGAGCGTCGACCTCAGCGCCGCGCTCGAGGCCGAGGGTGTCGTCGCGGCGTTCTCCGGCGCCGACCTCGCCGACCAGTGGGCGGCGGGGCTTCCGTGCGCCTGGCCCGTCACCGAGGACATCAAGCTGGCGACGCACTGGCCGCTCGCGGTCGACAAGGCGCGCTACGCCGGCGACGGCGTCGCGGTCGTGATCGCCGAGAGCCGTGCGCTCGCGAAGGACGCCGCCGAGCTCGTCCACGTCGACTACGAGCAGCTGCCCGCGGTGAGCGACGTCGAGGCGGCGCTCGGCGACGACGCTCCGATCCTGCACGACGACTTCGGCACGAACCACTGCTACACCTGGAAGCTCGAGGCGGGCGAGACCGAGCGGCTGTTCGCCGAGGCCGACGTGACGGTGAAGGAGCGGTATCGCCAGAACCGCCTGATTCCGAACGCGATCGAGCCGCGAGGCGTGATCGTGCAGCCCGTTCCCACCCAGGGCGAGTACACGATGTGGTCGTCGACCCAGATCCCGCACATCCTCAGGACGACCCTCACCCTCGCCACCGGCATCGCCGAGGCGAAGCTGCGGGTCATCACTCCGGACGTCGGCGGCGGCTTCGGCTCGAAGCTGAACATCTACGCCGAGGAGGCGCTCTGCCTCGCGCTCGCGCGGAAGCTCGGCGTCCCGATCAAGTGGATCGAGGAGCGCTCGGAGGCGTACGTCGCCACCATCCACGGTCGCGACGTCGTCCAGGAGATCGAGCTCGCGGCGACCGCGGACGGGACGATCACCGCCGTGCGCGTGCGGCTGACGGCCGCGATGGGTGCGTACCTGCAGCTCGTGACGCCGGGAATCCCGATCCTGGGTGCCTGGCTCTACGGCGGCTGCTACGGCATTCAGGGCTACGACTTCGAGTGCGTCGGCGTCTACACGAACACGACGCCGACCGACGCCTACCGCGGCGCCGGCAGGCCCGAGGCCACCTACGCGATCGAGCGAGCGGTCGATGCGCTCGCGCGCAAGCTTGGGGTCGACCCGGTCGAGCTGCGCCGGAAGAATTTCATCCGCGAGTTCCCGGCGACGATCGCCGCCGGGCTCACGATCGACTCGGGCGACTACGACGCGTCGCTCGACAAGGCGATCGAGATCGTCGACTACCAAGCGCTGCGCGCCGAGCAGGCCGAACGGCGCGAGCGCGGCGACATGAAGCAGCTGGGGATCGGCTTCTCGACCTACGTCGAGATGTGCGGCCTCGCTCCGTCGCGGATCCTCGGCGCGATCCGGTACGTCGCCGGCGGCTGGGACGCAGCGACCGTCCGGTTCCTCCCGACCGGCACCGTGCAGGCGATCGTCGGCACCTCACCGCACGGGCAGGGTCACGTGACGACGTTCTCGCAGCTCGTCGCCGATCGGTTCGGCGTGCCGCTCGAGAGCGTCGAGGTGATCCACGGCGACACGATGGTGTCACCGCTCGGCATGGACACCTACGGCAGCCGGAGCCTCACCGTCGGCGGTGTCTCGCTCTGGCAGGCCGCGGAGAAGATCATCGCGAAGGCGAAGGCGATCGCGGCCCACCAGCTCGAGGTCGACGAGGACGACGTCCAGGAGGAGGGCGGCACCTTCACGGTGGCAGGCACGGACCGGACGATGACGGTCGCCGAGGCCGCCTTCGCCGCCTGGACGGCGCACAACCTGCCCGACGGGATGGAGCCCGGGCTCGAGGCATCCGCGGTCTACGACCCCGCCGAACTTCAGCTGGCCTGCCGGAACGCACATCGCTGTCGTGGAGGTCGACACGGAGACCGGCTCGGTCGACCTTCGCCGCTATGTGGCCGTCGACGACGTCGGCGTCGTGGTCAACCCGACGATCGTCAACGGACAGGTTGCGGGCGGGATCGCGCAGGGAGTCGCGGCGGCGCTGTTCGAGGAGGCGTTGTACGACGACGAGGCGAACCTGCTGACGTCGAACATGGTCACCTACATGGTGCCCTCGGCGGCGGAGCTGCCGACGTTCGAGCTCGACGGCACCGTCACGCGCTCCACCGACAATCCACTCGGCGTGAAGGGGGTGGGGGAGACCGGCGCGATCGCGTCTCCCGCGGCGGTGATGAACGCCGTCGTCGACGCGCTCTCACCCTTCGGCATCGACGAGCTGGCCATGCCCGCCACCCCGGAACGGGTCTGGCGCGCGCTCGAGGAGGCACGATGATCCCCGCCAGGTTCGACTACGAGGTCGCCGAGTCGACCGAGCACGCGCTCGAGCTGCTCGGCTCACGCGAGGACGCGAAGCTGCTCGCGGGCGGCCACTCGCTGATCCCGGCCATGAAGCTCCGGATCGCACGGCCCGAGCTGCTGGTCGACGTCGGCCGCCTCTCTTCGCTCGCGTACGTCAGCGATGCAGGCGAGTCGCTCGCGATCGGTGCGACGACCCGACACAGGACGATCGTCAACGACCCGCTCGTGCAGGAGCACTGTCCGATCGTCTCGCACGCGACCGGGCTGATCGGCGACCCGCAGGTGCGCAACCGCGGCACGATCGGCGGCTCGCTCGCCCACGGCGACCCCGCCTCCGACCTGCCGGCGGTGATGCTCGCGCTGGAGGCCGAGCTCGTGATCGCCGGGCCCGAAGGCGAGCGGACGGTGTCCGCGGCGGAGTTCTTCAGGGGCGTCTTCGACACCGCTGTCGGTCCGGGGGAGCTGCTGACCGAGATCCGGATCCCCAAGCTCGCCGGCGCCGGCTGGTCGTACCTGAAGTTCACCCGGCGCGCGCAGGACTGGGCGACGGTCGGTGTCGCCGCGATCGTGCGCCACAACGGCGGCGTCCAGGAGGCGCGGCTCGCGCTGACGAACATGGGCGCGACGCCGCTCCGCGCGACCGCGGCCGAGCAGGCGCTCGTCGCGGGCGAGGAGGATGCGGCGGCCCACATGGCCGACGGCGCCGACCCGGCCTCCGACGTGTCGGCCAGCGCGGAGTTCCGCTCCCACCTGGCACGCGTGGTCGGGAAGCGGGCGATCGAGGAGGCGCTCAGCCGCTAGAGACCACGCCGCGCACGATCACGACGCCGGGCTCAAGGACGTATCCGTGCCGCTCGTTCAGGCGCCGGATCGGCTCGTTCCGGACTTCGTTCGAGGTCTGCAGCGACGTGTAGCCGTTCGTTTTGGCCCACGCGATCTGGGTGCGCTTGAGCGCGGCTGCGATCCCGTGGCCGCGGTAGGCGCGCTTCACGCCCGTGAGGTCGTGGTAGGCGCGGTCGCTCCGGTCCCGCTCCAGTGACAGCTTTGCGTAGCCGGCGACCTCGCCGTTTGCGATCGCGACGAAGACTGCATTCGGATCGTCGCTGTCACCCTGCATGTCTCGGGTGAGCCACTCCTCGAGCGTGCCGACGTCGACCTCCTCCTCGCCCGGGATGTCCGGTGTCGCCTCGAGGGCAACCTCGTACATTCCGGCCGCGAGCTCCGGGTGCTCGGCCCAGGTGACGATCTCGACGCCATCCGGCGGGCTCGGCGCGGGCGCTTCGACCGCCGTCAGGTCGAGGACGAGCCGCGAGTTCCGTCCGACCTCGGTGTAGCCGTGATGGGCTGCCCAGGCGAGGCTGCCCTCGTCGTCCTCGCTCACGGGGCCTTCGAGCTCGGTCGCGTGGTGGTCGCCGGCCCAGCCCTCGAGCGCGTCGAGCACGGTGATCCCGATGCCGGCCCCGCGGTGTCGAGGCGGCACGAGCGCGACTCCGATCGCGCGGTGTCGCGGCGTGTGCCAGCCGACGAGCGCGAACCCGCCGCCGACGGTCTCTTCGTCCCGCTCGGCGAGCATCCAAACCATGTCGGCGGCCTGCCGGCGCCAGTCGACGAAGCCGGAGACGGTGGCATGCTCGCGCGGCATCGCCGCGTGCGACACCTCGACGAGCTCGGGGAGCTCGTCCTCCGCGATCTCCCTGATCCGCAGCACGCAGCTACAATAGGGACAACAAACATACGGGGGCGACCTGGTTTCGACGTGGTCGGTTCTCCGGTAGAGCTGCAAGCCGAGGTCCCCGGTCGGCCTCGTAAATCCACCGGGAAACGAACAAATGCGAAGAATGATCTCGCACTCGCTGCCTAGGTAACTAGGAATCGGCGACGCCGCCCCTGGTACGGCCCGAGGCCAGGGATCCGGCGCCAACAATCGGGCTCGGCGCCGAGGGAGAGCCACTCGCCTGAGGCGCGACATTGCAGGAGTGGCTAGTCCGTCGGTAGGTCGTCTGCGAACCGGCCGCCGGGCGAAACCAAAGCGCAGACTACGCTTGTAGAGGCTCTATCCGGTGCGTCCGCGGACGCGGGTTCG
>CAVXXJ010000005.1:0-112718 GCA_963765705.1 uncultured Gaiellaceae bacterium | reverse complement strand
CCAGCACGCCGCGACTGAGCTCGCCGGCTCGGGCGTGACCGTGAACGCCGTCGCGCCCGCGGCGATCGACGGCCCGATGGTTGCGACCGTGGCGCCGGAACGGCTGGAGGCGATGCTGAAGACGATCCCGGTCGGCCGGCTCGGGCAACCGGACGAGGTCGCGGCTGCCGTCGCCTACCTCGCGTCGGACGCGGCCGGGTTCGTCACCGGCGCGACGCTCGACGTCAACGGCGGGATGCTGATGCGATGAAGACGCGCGCGGCAGTCATGCACGAACCGGGCGCGCTCGTCCTCGAAGAGCTCGATGTCGAGGAGCCGCTGCCCGGCGAGGTCGTCGTCCGGATGACGGCCATCGGCGTCTGTGGCACCGACCTGCACTCATACAAGGGCGAGTGGGACCGGCCGACTCCGATCGTGCTCGGCCACGAGGGCACAGGCGTGGTCGAGGCCGTCGGTGCGCGACGCGGCGCTCCGCGAGGGAGACCGCGTCGTCCTCTCCTGGGCGCCTGCGTGCGGCGAGTGCGGCCCGTGCCGCCGTGGGCGGCCCGCCGCCTGCGGTCCGCTCTCCTCGGCCATCGGCAAGGGAACGCTGCTGGGCGGCCGGACCGGGCTCTCGCTCGGCGGCGAGACGGTGTATCGCGGGACGGCGACCGGTGCGCTCGCCGAGCACGTCGTCGTCGCCGCGGGAGCCGCGATGCCTCTCGCCGACGACGTGCCGCTCGAGCACGCTGCTCTGCTGGGCTGCGCCGCGCTCACCGGCGTCGGCGCCGTCCTGAACGCAGCTCGGCCCGAACCCGGGTTCACCGCGCTCGTGATCGGAGCCGGCGGCGTCGGCCAGTTCGTCGTCCAGGGCGCGCGGATCGCCGGCGCGGCCGAGGTCCTCGTCGTCGACCCGGTCGAGGCGCGCCGCGAGCAGGCGCTCGGGCTCGGGGCAACTCGCGCCTGCGCGCCCGACGACCTGCGCACGGCGATGAAGGAGCTCGATCCCGAGGGCGTCGATTACGCCTTCGACGCCGTCGGTGCGCCTGCGACGACGAAGCTCGCCCTTCGCTGGACGCGCGGCGGCGGCACCGCCGTCGTGGTCGGCCTCCCCGCCGGCGGCGAGAAGCTGGAGCTCGACCCGTTCGAGTTCTCGAACCGTGAGAAGACGCTGACCGGAACGATCTACGGCTCCGAGGATCCGGCGATCGCGCTGCCGCGGCTGATCGACCTCGTCCGCTCGGGCGAGCTCGAGCTCGCGAGCCTCGTCGGCCCCTCGTTCCCGCTCGACCGCGCCGACGACGCATTCAAGGCAAGCCTGGCCGGCGAGCCCGGCCGCGTGCTCGTGACTCCTTAGTCCGCGGGCAGCGACTCGCGGACGAACCGCAGCAGATTCCGCGAGAGCACGCCCTCGACGCGGTCTTCCTCCCAGCCGCGAGCTCGCAGCGCGTCTGCCAGCGCCGGGTAGTCATCCGGCCCGGAGAGGCCCTCGATCGTCGACCCCACCTCGAGCCCGGGCGGCATCAGGCCGTCCGGCGGCGCCGGCCCGGGCATCAACTCGTTCAGCCGCTTCGTCCAGTCGCCACCGAGGCAGACACGATCCGGTCCGATCACGTCGGCTGCGTGCTCGAGGTGGTCGATCGCCCGCTCGATCGTCCGCTGCTGCGGGTCGATCGCGATCGGGTGCAGCATCAGGCCGAAGATCCCGTCGCGATCCGCAAGCGCGCGCAGCTGCTCGTCGCTGAGGTTGCGCGGCGTCTCGTTGACCGTGCGGCAGCCCGCATGCGTGACGCACACCCGGCCCGCGTAGGTCTCCAGGCACTCGTCGAAGAGCCGCGGCGAGGCGTGCGAGAGATCGAGCATCAGGCCCAGCTCCGCGAAGCGCGCCAGCAGCCTCCGCCCGAGCCCGGAGAGGCCGCCGTCGTCGGCGGCGCCGTCCGCGAACGGGTTGCGCCTGTTCCAGGTCAGTCCGGCCATCCGCAGGCCCAGCTCCCAGAACAGGTCCGCCGTCGCGATCTCGTACCCGAACGGCTCGACGCCCTCGAGTGCGAGCATCAGCCCGATCCGCTCGCCCTGCTCCACCGCGTCGAGATCTGCCTTCGTCCGCACCTGCAGGACGCGCTCGGGGCTCTCGCGCACCGCGTGCAGGAGCGCGGTCACCTGGCGGAGCGCCTCGCGCAGGCTCCCCTCGGGCTGGAGCTCGAGCTCGATGTAGACGGGACAGACCTGGAGGCCGACGCCGCCTGCTTCGAGCAGCGGCAGCCACGTCTGCGCGAACACGTTCGTCTCGCCGAGCCGGTGCTCGCGGTGCGCGAGCTCCAGCAGCAGGTCGGTGTGGGCGTCGGCGAGCAACCTGCTGACTATCCTTTCAGCGATGACCGCCGTCGCGTCCACGCAGACGTTCTCCGTCACCAATCCCGCGACGGGCGAGGTGATCGCGGAGGTTCCGCGCCACGGGGTCGAGGAGACGCGGCGCGCGATCGCCGCGGCGGAGCGCGCCTATCCGGCCTGGCGCGCACGGCCGGCGAAGGAACGAGCGCAGATCCTGCGCCGCTGCTCCGACCTGATGCTCGAGCGGCAGGAGGAGCTCGCGCGCCTGCTCACCACCGAGCAGGGCAAGCCGCTCGCGGAGGCCCGCGCCGAGATCGCATACGCCGCGTCGTTCTTCGAGTGGTTCGGCGAGGAGGCGAAGCGGGTCTACGGCGACACGATTCCCGCGAACGAGGCCGACAGGCGGATCGTCGTGCTCAAGGAGCCGATCGGCGTCTCCGCCGGGATCACTCCCTGGAACTTCCCCGCCGCGATGATCACCAGGAAGGCCGCGCCGGCGCTCGCCGTCGGCTGCACGATCGTGATCAAGCCGGCCGAGCAGACGCCGCTCTCGGCGCTTGCGCTCGTCGAGTTGGCAGCGGAGGCGGGCGTGCCCGAAGGTGTCCTCCAGATCGTCACGGGCGACGCCGAGGACGCACCGGTGATCGGCGGCGAGCTGACGTCGAATCCGGCGATTCGCAAGCTCTCGTTCACGGGTTCGACCGAGATCGGGAAGCTGCTGATGGCTCAGTGCGCGGGCACGGTGAAGAAGGTCTCGCTCGAGCTCGGCGGCAACGCGCCGTTCGTCGTCTTCGACGACGCCGACCTCGATGCCGCGGTCGCGGGCGCGATCCTCTGCAAGTTCCGCAACTCCGGCCAGACCTGCATCTCGGCGAACCGGATCCTCGTCCAGGACGGGGTGCACGACGACTTCGTCGCGCGCTTCGAGGCGGCGGTCGGCGCGCTCACCGTCGGTAACGGCCTCGACGACGGCGTCCAGGTGGGGCCGCTGATCGACGAGGCCGCGGTCGAGAAGGTCGAGCGCCATGTCGCCGACGCGACCGCCGGCGGCGCCGAGCTCGTGCGCGGCGGCGGCCGGCTCGAGGGCACGTTCTTCGAGCCCACGGTGCTCACCGGCGTCACGAACGCGATGGCGATGAGCTGCGAGGAGACGTTCGGCCCGGTCGCCGGCATCCAGCGCTTCGCCTCCGAGCAGGAGGCTATCGCGCTCGCAAACGACACGCCCTACGGGCTCGCGGCGTACTTCTACAGCCGCGACCTCGCCCGCGTCTGGCGCGTCTCGGAAGGCCTCGAGTACGGGATCCTCGGCGTCAACACCGGCTTCATCTCCACCGAGGTTGCTCCGTTCGGAGGCATGAAGGAGTCGGGCAACGGCCGCGAAGGCTCGAAGTACGGCGTCGAGGACTGGCTCGAGATCAAGTACGTCATGTCTCGGCGTATGACCTCGCTCTCGCTGTACGAGGATCTGCTGGCCCCGGGGGAGAAGCTCGCGCTCCCGCCGGCGGCCGGATCGTCTACGTCGCCTCCGGCGAGCTGGCCGGCCTGCACGCGGGCCGTGCCGCCTTCGGCGCCGACGAGGCGACGATCTCGGCGGGCAGCGACGGCGCCACGGTCCTGCGCTGGGAGCTGACCGAGTGGTCGGCCGACGACGCCAAGCTCTCCGCCCACGTCGATCTCGATCCCTGGGCCGACTACGCGATGCGCTGCGAGCTCGACGGCGGCCCCGCGGCGGGGCCCGGGGATCGGCTGCGTGCTTCGCGGCGAGCTCTCCGTCGACGGCGAGGTCGTGCAGCCGTTCGGCGCCTTCGTCGAGCCGGCCGAGGTCTCGGGCCGCGGCTCGTTCGTGCGCGTCGTGCTCGTCCGCGCCGAGGACTCCGAACGGCGAGGCGCTGGCACAGGGATCCATTCACCTCTGACAGAACGCGGGGCCTGCGATGAAAGCCGATTCGCACTCATCTCGTGCTCGCTGCTCGCGCTGCCGCTTGCCGGGCTGCGGCTCGGACGAGCACCGACGACGCGGCGGCGACCCAGCCGGTGACCGTGACGCAGACCGTGACCGTGACGCCAGGCGACGGAGCCCGAGGTCGAGTGCTCGACCGCCGGCCTGCGGCTGACGCTGCCCGAGCAGGAGCTGCCGCCCGAGGTCGCCGACGTGCGCAAGCGCGTCTTCGACGCCGCGGTCGCGTGCGACTACGACACGCTCGAGCAGATCGCGCTCGAGAAGGGCGAGGGCTTCACCTTCAGCTACGGCGCGCGACGGACGCGTGCCGACTACTGGCGCGGCGCTCGAGGAGGACCCGCGGCCGAGCCGAAGCCGATGCGCGACGCTCGCGACGATCCTGACGATGCCGTACACGCGCAACGAGTCGCGGCTCCTACGCCTGGCCGACCGCGTACGACGAGTCGCCGACCGACGAGGCCTGGCAGGCGCTCGTCGACGCGGGCCTCTACACGCAGGAGCAGATCGACTCGATGAAGGCGGGCGGCAGCTACCTCGGCTACCGCACGGCGATCACCGCCGACGGCGACTGGCAGTTCTTCGTCGCGGGCGACTAGCCTTAGAAGTACTTGACGAGCCTGGCGCCGTGGCCGCAGTCGCGGTGCTTGACGCCGCAGCGGCGGCAGTCCCAGTGCTCCCAGACGATCCACTTCAGGTGCTGCAGCTCGAGCGCGATCAGCGCCACGCACCAGAGCAGGATCTGTCCGTCGCTCATCTAACGATGTTCTCGGCTCGGAGGGGGTCGATGCAATGGGCCGCGCGGCGGGTTTTCGTAGGCCGAAGGTCCTAGTCTGCCTAGTCGATCCGCTCGTAGGCGGGCAGCGTCAGGAACTCGACGAACTCGTCGCCGAGCGCGACCTGCTCGAAGAGCTCGCGCGCCTCGTCGTAGCCGTCGCCGAGCTTCGCGATCTCCTCGTCGATCGCGCGCTCGACGTCGGCGCGCTCGACCTTTCCGTGCCGGAGCCACTGCCAGACCTGCGAGCGCGAGATCTCGGAGGTCGCGGCGTCCTCCATCAGGTTGAAGATCGCGACCGCGCCGGAGCCCTGCAGCCAGGCGGCGAGGTACTGGATCCCGACCGAGACGTTGTTGCGCAGCCCGTCCTCGGTGATCTCGCCCGGGAGTGGCGGCCACGTCCAGCAGCTCGACGGCCGTCGAGGTGACCTCGGGCGCTGCCGCTCGACCTGGTTCGGCCGCTCGCCGAGGACGCGGTCGAAGATCTCCATCGCGACCGGGACGAGGTCGGGGTGCGCGACCCAGGTGCCGTCGAAGCCCTGGCCGGCCTCGCGCTCCTTGTCCTCGCGCACCTTCGCGAGCGCGACGGCGTTCACCTCGGGATCGCGCCGCGAGGGGATGAACGCCGCCATGCCGCCCATCGCGTGCGCGCCGCGCGCGTGGCAGGTCTTGACGAGCAGCTCCGTGTAGGCGCGCATGAACGGCACGGCCATCGTCACGTCGGCACGGTCCGGCAGCACGAACTCGGGCCGGTGGCCGAGCTTCTTGATCACGCTGAAGATGTAGTCCCAGCGGCCGGCGTTCAGCCCGGCCGAGTGCTCGCGCAGCTCGTAGAGGATCTCGTCCATCTCGAACGCGGCGAGGATCGTCTCGATCAGGACGGTCGCCTTGATCGTCCCCTGCGGCACGCCGAGCTCGTCCTGCGCCCAGACGAAGACGTCGTTCCAGAGCCGCGCCTCCAGGTGCGACTCGAGCTTCGGCAGGTAGAACCAGCGTGCCGCCGCGCGCGTGGTTGCGGAAGAAGTAGAGGCCGAAGTCGAACAGGCTCGCCGAGATCGGCGCGCCGTCGACCTCGAAGTGCCGTTCCTCGAGGTGCCAGCCGCGCGGGCGCACGAGCAGCGTCGCGATCTCGTCGTTCAGCGAGTACTGCTTCTCGCCGGTGTCGAGTGAGATCGTGCGCTCGAGCGCGTCGGTGAGGTTGAGCTGGCCCTCGATGCAGTTGGCCCACGTCGGCGAGTTCGAGTCCTCGAAGTCGGCCATGAACATCTTCGCGCCCGAGTTGAGCGCGTTGATCACCATCTTCCGGTCGACCGGGCCGGTGATCTCGACCCGGCGGTCCTGCAGCGCTTCCGGCACCGGCGCGACCTGCCAGTCGCCCTCGCGGACGTCTTTGGTCTCCGGCAGGAAGTCGGGCAGCTCGCCGCTCGCGGAGCCGCTGCGCCCGCTCCTGCCGCGCCGCCAGCAGCTCCTCGCGCCGCGGGCCGAACTCTCGCTGCAGGCGGGTCAGGAACTCGACGGCGTCGTCCGTGAGGACGGTCTCGGCACTCATGCGGAGAGTCTAGGGCGCGATCACGATCTGGTCGGCGGCGACGCTGCCGAGGTGGGTCTCCTTGCCGTCCGGGTAGCGCACGACGAGCTCGGCGACCCTCGGCACCCAGCCCAGACCGAAGTGAGCCCGGGGATCCTCCGAGGAGAGGTAGCTGCTCCCGGCATGCAGCTCCCGAACGAGTCTCCGCCCGTCGGGAAGCACGGCGGTGACGGTCGCGCCCGGAGCGAACCTGCGCAGCTGCACCTCCAGCCAGTGGCCGGTGGCGCCGGTGTTCCGGAGCAGGATCAGGCGTCCGCCGATCGAGTTGATCGCGACGTCGAGGTCGCCGTCGTTGTCGTAGTCGGCCGCAGCGAGCCCGCGGCCGTTGGTGCGCAGCCCCGGGGGCAACCCCGACGGCGGCGCCGGCGTCGGCGAACTCGCCCGCATGCCCCTCGCCCGTGAGGTTCTCGAGCACCTGGATCCGCTGGGCGTCCTGCTTCAGGTTCAGGAGCGGGATGGCGCCGTTCGTCAGCACGAGATCGAGATTGCCGTCGAGGTCGAGATCGGCCCACGAGACGCCCCAGCCCGTATAGCTCGTCCCGAGGGCCGCGGCGAAGTCCGGGCGGGCGTCCGCGAACGAGGGCTCCCCGGTCTTCGCGGTCGCGCTGCGATAGATCGCGTGCAGCTGCTTGCGGGCGTTGGTCACGAACAGGTCCTCGCGGCCGTCGAGGCTGTAGTCCGCGGCGGCGATTCCCATGCCCGCGTTGGGGTCGGCGACGCCCTTGCTGCGCCCGCGCTCCTCGAGGCGGAACCCGAGTCCCGCCGGATCGGCCGTTCCTCGGGGGCGGGCGACGTTCAGGTAGAGCCGGTTCGGGTCCGCGTCGTTCGCGACGTAGAGGTCGAGCCGGCCGTCGTCGTTGACGTCGCGTGAAGACGGCCCCGAGGCCGTGGTCGAGCCGGGCTGCCTCGAGCCCGGCCCGCTCGCCTACCTCGCGGAACCTCGAGCGGCCGTTCCTGTCCACGCCCTCGTTGAGGTAGAGCCGGTCGCGCACCGCCCGGAGGTTGGTGGGGAAGCCCGCGGTGGAGGACGGGATCGGCGCGTTGGGGTCGGCGTAGCCGGCCACGAACAGGTCGGGCCGCCCGTCGCCGTTCACGTCTCCGACCGCCGCACCGGCATGCCAGCCCCTGCGTCGTGATTCCCGCCGCGCGGGCGCCTTCCGTGAACGTGCCGTCGCCGTTCCCCCAGAGCAGCGCGTCGTTGCCGTCGGTCGCGAAGTTGTAGCCGGTGGTGGTGACGTACAGGTCGGTGTGGCCGTCGAGGTTGAAGTCGGCTGCCACGCAACCGCTTCCGCGCACCGGCAGGTCCGCGCCGGAGCCTCGGCCCACGTCGACGAACTTCCCCCGCACGTTGTGGAAGAGGGTGGCTCGCGGCAAGCCGCCGCGCTCCAGCCAGACGGCGATGTCGTCGTCCGAGTACGAGTTGACGACGAACAGGTCGAGCCAGCCGTCGTCGTCGTAGTCGAGCCAGCACAGGCCGCCGCCCATCATCGCCGGCGCATCGTTCGACATCGCGAAGCGGAAGGCGCCGTGGCGGAAGTCGAGCCCGACCTGCCTGGCGACGTCGCGTAGCCGAACGCCGCCGAAGGCGTTCGAGCGGACCGGAGCAGGCGTCGTGGCCGCCTCCGGCTCTCCTCTGCGAGCCGACGATCAGGTAGCGGCCTCGGCGTCAGCGCGAGCTCGAACGTCCGCGTGAAGCGCACCGGCGCGGCGCGACGCACGAGCGTCGCCGGCGATCCTGCGTAGGTCGCGAGCTCGACGGTGCCCGTGAGCTTGGCGACGACGGTCGGCGGCGCCTGGCCCTCCGTCGGCTCCAGGGTGACGCCGACGCGCTCGACCCGGTACTCCGGAACGGCGATGTTGCGTCCGGCCGCGGCGTCGATCTGCCGCCACAGCCCTGCGAGACGGGGGCCGTCCGATCCGGCGCCCGCGCGACCGCGATCACGCCGGCGAAGGGCGTCCGCCTCGATCCGGAGGTCGTCGACGACGTCACGCGCGATCTGCTGCGCCGTGCGGCGATCCACCGGCGCGACGCCCTCCGAGGGGGCGACCGTGACCGCGAGGAGCTCGTTCGCGGCGGCGGTCGGCGGGTTTGCCGCTCCCGCGCTCGAACGGGCCGGGATCCCGGCGAGCACGAGCAAGCCGACGAACGCCTGCGGCTCCCGCAAGCGCCGCCGCGCCCACGGTCCGTCGCGCGATCCCAGCACCGAGCCTGGCGACGGACCAGCCGCGCGACCTGGCAGCGGCGAGGAACAGCTCGATCAGCGGCCGCGCCGCGCAGACGAGAGCGAGCGCGGTGAGCACGGCGACCTTGCTCCTGAACTCGTTCGTCTGCGGCGCGATCAGCAGCGCCGCGAGCAGGCCGATCGCGACGGCGTAGGCGCGGCGGCCGGCCCGCCCCGCCGGGATCGTCTTCGGGTCGGTGATCATGAAGAAGAGGAAGACGAGGATCTCGGGCGAGAACGCGAGTACCTGCCAGAAGTACCAATCCGAGACGGGGCCGAGGTGCCAGCGCGCGGTCATCGCGTGGCCGCTCGCGGCGAGCACCGCGAGGCACGCGGCGAACGTGACCCAGAAGCCGATCGCGATCTCCAGCAGGTGAAGGCGCCGCAGGATCGCGAAGCCGCCCGTGAGGATGATCGCCAGCGCCAGCACCATCCACGCCGACATCGGCCCCCACCAGAACTCGAGCGGGTCGGCACGTTCGGGGCCGAGCAGCAGGAAGCAGAGCACGAGACCGAAGTTCGACGGGTTGAAGATGTGCTGGCCGCGGAACTGGATCAGGTACTTGGAGAGCAGCGAGACGGCGGCTGCCCCGGCGAAGATCCACCAGCCATGCGTGCTCCACCAGTCCCCGTGCTCGGTCCCCGGGACGCGGAGGATGAAGGCGACACCGTTCCCGGTCAGTAGCGCGCTCGCGGGCCAGAGGATCACGCGCTGCTTCCGGAAGGCGATCCCGACCTCGAGCACCGCGCACGTGAGCAGCGAGATCAGGATCTGGGCGATCGAGAGCCGGAAGTCGAACGCCACCTGTCCGAGCACCTGCAGCGAGACGATCACGGCGGCCAGGTGAAGCCGGGGGTCGCGGAGCGACGGGAGCAGAACCGGATACGAGGTTCCTCGAAAGCGCAGCGACGGGCCGGCTGTGGCGGGCGCGCTCATGGGGTCATGTTAGGCCCCGCGTACCGGCGTTTCCTCTCGGCCCAATTTGACGCGGGTGGGCCGACGAGTTTAGTTTGGGCGCTAGGTCTATCAGTCCGGACGAGGGTGGCCGCTCTTGGACACGTCCGGATTCCTGTCCGACGAGATGGAGGGAACGAATCGTGAAAAAGCTCATCGTTGCTCTCGGGATCGTGGTCTTGACGGTGAGCGTTTCCGTCACGGGCGCGGTCGCGAAGTCGAGTAAGAAGACGGCGACCGCGGACATCTGCGTCCTGCTGCCGGATCCGAAGTCGTCGGTCCGCTGGGAGACGCAGGACCGGCCGGGCTTCGTGGCGGCGTTCAAGAAGGCCGGCGTCTCGTACGTCATCACCAACGCCAACGGCGATCCCCAGAAGCAGAAGACGCAGGCCGACCAGTGCCTCGCCAACGGCGCGAAGGTCGTGATCCTGATCTCGCTCGACAAGGGCTCGTCGATCGCGATCGAGGCCGCCGCACGGTCGCGTGGTGCGAAGGTGATCGAGTACGACCGCCAGGTGATCGGCGGCAGCGCCGCGATCTACATCTCGTGCGACGGCAAGGCCGTCGGCGTGCTGCAGGGCAAGGGCGTCGTCGCGGGCCTGAAGGCGAAGGGCCTGTACACGAAGAAGCCGGTCGTCGCCGAGCTGCACGGCGGCCAGACCGACAACAACTCGTTCCTCTTCAAGGGCGGCTACGAGTCGGTGCTGAACCCGCTCTACAAGAACGGCACCCTCAAGAAGGGCCCGCAGCAGTTCACGCCGGGCTGGGACAACCAGAAGGCGGGGACGATCTTCGAGCAGATGCTCGTCAAGACGAGCAACAACATCCAGGGCGTCGCGGCGGCCAACGACGGCCTCGCGAACGCTGTCATCGTGGCTCTCAAGGCTCGGAAGCTGAAGCCGATCGCGCTCAGCGGCCAGGATGCGACCGCGCAGGGTGTCCAGAACATCATCTCGGGCTGGCAGACGATGACGGTCTGGAAGGACCAGCGGGCGGGAGCCGCGACCACGGCCGCCGCAGCCGTCGCACTGCTGAAGGGCCAGAAGCCCAAGCAGACCGGAACGGTGGCGAACGGCAGCAAGCGGCTGCCGGCGTACATCATCGCGCCCGTGTCGATCACGAAGGCGAACTACAAGATCCTCTTCAACGGGTACCTGAAGAGGAGCGAGGTCTGCGTCGGCATCTACAAGAAGTTCTGCAACTAGGACGTGCGACCGACGGGGGCCGTCCACCAGGGCGGCCCCCGTTTCTTCGTTTGATGACAGCGGCCACGGCACCGACATCGGCTCCGCTCCTCGAGCTCCGCGGGATCTCGAAGAGCTTCGGCTCGGTCCAGGCGCTGACGGAGGTCGACTTCGAGGTCCGGCCCGGCGAGGTCATGGCGCTCGTCGGCGACAACGGCGCCGGCAAGTCGACGCTGATCAAGTGCGTCGCCGGGATCCACGCGGCCGACAGCGGCGAGATCGTCTTCGACGGCCACGATGTCCACATCCACGGGCCGAAGGACGCGGCGAAGCTCGGGATCGAGGTCGTCTACCAGGATCTCGCGCTCTGCGACAACCTCGACGTCGTCCAGAACATGTACCTCGGCCGGGAGGCCCGCGACGTGCTCCACCGGCTCAAGGAGCCGGTGATGGAGGCGAAGACGGCCGAGACGATGAAGAGCCTCGCGGTGACGACGATCCGCTCGATCCGGCAGCCGGTCGCGACGCTCTCGGGCGGCCAGCGGCAGTCGGTCGCCGTCGCCCGCGCCGTGATGTGGAACTCCCGGCTCGTGATCCTCGACGAGCCGACCGCGGCGCTCGGCGTCGCGCAGACGCAGCAGGTGCTCGAGCTCGTCGACCGCCTTGCCGACCAGGGGCTCGCCGTCGTGCTGATCTCGCACAACCTCCACGACATCTTCGCGGTCGCGAACCGGATCACGGTCCTGCGGCTCGGTCGCAGCATCGCCGTCTACGAGCGCGACAAGACGACGCAGCAGGAGGTCGTCCAGGCGATCACGGCCGGTGTGCCGACGAAGGTCTCCGGGATCCCCTCGGTCGCCCCGGAGCCGGCGGCGTGAGCACCGACGCGACCGCCGCCCCCCGGACTTCGAGCCGCACGAGCCTGTACCAGCGCGCGCTCGACAACATCCGCGGCGGCAACCTCGGCAGCTGGCCGGTGCTGATCGGGCTGACCGTGATCGTCGTCTTCTTCTCCTTCAAGGCCGACAACTTCCTCAGCCCCGGCAACTTCAGCAACATCATCACGCAGATGGCCGGGGTGACGCTGCTCGCCTACGGCGTCGTCTTCGTCCTCCTGATCGGCGAGATCGACCTCTCGATCAGCTACATCAGCGGGATCGCCGGGGTCGTCGTCGCGAAGCTGACCGTGCCGGACGGGAACGAGGTCGCAGGGCTCGTCGCGATCCTCCTCGCCGTCGCGGTGTGCGCGCTGATCGGCGCGTTCCAGGGCTCGTTCGTCGCCTTCATCGGCGTGCCGGCGTTCGTCGTCACGCTCGCCGGCTACCAGATCTGGCAGGGCGTGATCCAGAAGTCGATCGAGGCCGAGGGCGTGATCGTGATCCAGGACGAGACGGTCAACAACACCGCCAACTACTTCTTCTCGAACAAGGCCGGCTGGATCATCGCCGCGGTCGTCCTGCGGCATCTACGTCGCCAGCGTGGCGAGCACCTTCGTCTCCCACCGGCGCCACGGCGTCGCGGTCCGCGACCCCTGGCTGATCGTCGCGAAGGTCGGTCGCAGTGCGTGGCCGTCGCCATCGTCGTCGTCGTGATCAGCAACCGCGACCGCGGCGTCCCGTTCGTCTTGCTGCTGATGATCGCGTCGCTCCTCGTGCTCGACGTTCGTCGCCAAGCGGACGACCTTCGGGCGGCACGTCTATGCCGTCGGCGGCAACGCCGAGGCGGCGAGGCGCGCCGGCATCAACGTCGCGCGCGTGCGGATCATCGTCTTCATGATCTCGGGCGCGATGGCCGGGCTCGGCGGCGTCGTCCTCGCCGGCGCGCCTGAACAGCGTCGACCTCAACGCGGGCGGCGGCACGCTCCTGATCGACGCGATCGCCGCGGCCGTGATCGGCGGCACCAGCCTCTTCGGCGGCCGCGGCGAGGTGCAAGGACGCGCTCTTCGGCGCGCTCGTGATCGCGACGATCGCGAACGGGCTCAACACGCTCAACCTCACCCAGGGCGTCATCTTCATCACGACCGGCGGCATCCTGCTCTTCGCCGTCACGCTCGACACCATCCTCCGCCGGCGCCAGCGCAAAGCCGGCCGCTGAGACCCGCTCGGAGCGGTACGTAGACAGTTGGTGACTGCGCGTCGCCGGTCTCGCCCGAGCGGACGATCGCGTCGCACACCTCTGCCGCGCGGTAGCCGTCCTCGAACGTCGCGGCGTACGGAGCGACGTCGGTGTCCTCCGCGATCGCGCGCAGGAAGTGGAGCGCTTCGTGCGTGAAGGTCTCGCCCCAGCCGATGATGTGGCCGGGCGGCCACCAGTGCTCCCAGAACGGATGCTCGGCCTCGGAGACGAGCACCGTCTTGAAGCCCCGCGCGCGGTCGCCGTCGTCCTCTGAAGACCTGCAGCTCGTTCAGGCGCTCCATGTCGAACGCGACCGAGCCCTTGGAGCCGTTGATCTCCCACTGGAAGGCGTTGCGCCGGCCGAGCGCGAACCTCGTCGCCTCGAGCGTCCCGACCGCGCCGTTCTCGAACGTGACGGCCGCCTCGAGCGCGTCGTCGACCTCCCGGTCCGGCACGAAGGTGTGGACGAGGCCCGCGACCGTCGAGATCTCGCCGACGAGGAAGCGCGCGAGATCGATGACGTGCGTGCCGAGGTCGCCGAGTGCGCCGGATCCCGCCTCCTTGGCCTGGAAGCGCCAGGTGGCGAGGGTCGGATTGTCGCCCCAGTCCTGGAGGTAGCGGCCGCGGAAGTGGCGGATCTCGCCGAGCTCGCCGGCCTCGATCAGCTCGCGGGCGAGCCGCACCGCCGGCACGAAGCGGTAGTTGAAGCCGCACAGGTGCTTGACGCCGGTCGCGGCCACGCGCTGCCAGATCTCGTAGCTCTCGTCCGCGTCGCGGCCGAGCGGCTTCTCGCAGAGGACGTGCTTGCCCGCCTCGGCCGCGGCGATCGTCGGCTCCGCGTGCAGCGAGTTGGGGCCGCCGTTGTCGAACAGGCCGATCGTCGGGTCGGCGACGATGTCCCGCCAGTCGGTCGTCCAACGCTCGTAGCCGAACTGAGCCGCGACCGCCGCGACGGCGTCCTCGTTGCGGCCGGCAACCGCTACGAGGCGGGGCCGCAACGGCGTGTCGAGGTGGGCGATCTCCTGGAACGCGCGCGAGTGGGCCTTGCCCATGAAGGCGTAGCCGAGCATGCCGATGCCGATGTCGTTGGTCATATCGAGTCGCGTAAGGTCTGCGAGAAGTCTCACCGATTTGGAGGGCGAGTGAAGCTGGAACAAGCACAGGCGGTCGTGCAGACGGTTATCGGCGAGGCGCCCGGCCCCGTTTCCGTGTTCGTCGCGGACGCCGGGGGCGAGCTCGTCGCCGCGGCGACGATGGACGGCGCCGCGCCCGACACACGGCTGAACGCCCAGCGCAAGGCGTACACGGCCGCGCGGAGCGACGCGGTGTCGACGCGGCCCTCGCCGAGAAAGTCGGCTCGGCCGCGGCCGAGCTCGCGAGCTTCGATCCGTTCTTCACGTTCTTCCTCGGCGGCGTCGCGGCGTTCGACGGCGAGCGGCGCGTCGGTGCGGTCGGCGTCAGCGGACTGCCCGGCGTCGACGACGACGCGCTCGCGCGAAGGGCGCTGACAGCGGCCGGACTGGACTCGCGGTGAAGCTGGGGCTGCTCTCCACCGCGAAGATCAACGACGCGCTGCTCAAGGCTCCGCCCGCGGAAGTCGAGATCGCGACGGTGGCGAGCCGCGACGCCGCCCGCGCGCAGGCGTACGCGAGCGAGCACGGGATCCCGACGCTCCCATGGCAGCTACGAGGAGCTGCTCGAAGACGACGGGATCGACGCCGTGTACATCCCCCTCCCGAACGGCATGCACCACGAGTGGACGATGAAGGCGATCGAGGCCGGCAAGCACGTCCTCGTCGAGAAGCCCTACTCGCGCCGGTCGGCCGAGGTCGAGGAGGCGTGGGACGCCGCCGCGCGCGCCGGGGTCGTCGTCATGGAGGCGTTCATGTGGCGTCACCACCCGCAGGCTGCCGTCGCGCGGAAGCTCGTCGAGGATGGCTCGATCGGACGGCTCCGCCACATCCGGACGACGTTCAGCTTCCCGCTGCGCGACCTGAGCAACATCCGGATGGTCGCCGACCTCGACGGCGGCGCGCTGATGGACGTTGGCTGCTACTGCGTCAGCGGCGCGCGGCTGCTGGGCGGCGAGCCCGAGCACGTCTACGGCGAGCAGGTGGTCGGCCCGACGGGCGTCGACGTCGACTTCTACGGGACGCTCCGCTTCCCCGGCGACGTCGTCGCGCAGTTCGACGCGTCGTTCACGCTGCCGGAGCGGCAGCGCATGGAGGCGATCGGCGAGGACGGGACGCTCGTGCTCGAGGCGCCTTGGCGGCGCGGACTGGGGTGGCCGGGTGCTCCTCGACGGGGAGCAGGTGGACGTGCCGGCGGCCGATCCCTACACACTCGAGCTCGCGAACTTCGCCGCCGCGATCGCCGGCGAGGCGGAGCCGTTGCTCGGGCGCGAGGACGCGCTCGCGCAGGCGCGCGTGATCGAGGCGCTCTACCGCTCGGCCGAATCCGGCGAAGCCGTCGAGCTCTGAGCGACGCGAGGCTCACCGGGCTGGACGTCGGCACGACCGGCGTCAAGGCGATCGCGATCTCGCCTGCCGGAGAGGTGCTCGCCCGCGTCGAGCGCGAATACCCGCTTTCGACACCGCAACCGGGCTGGGCAGAGCAGGACCCGGAGGACTGGTGGCAGGCGAGCCGGTCGGCGCTCGACGAGCTCGGCTGGAAGGACGGCGATCCACTCGGCTTCTCGGGCCAGATGCACGGCCTCGTCGCGCTCGGTGCAGACGACGCTGTGCTGCGGCCGGCGATCCTCTGGAACGACCAGCGCACCGGCGCCGAGTGCGCGGAGATCGAGGAGCGCGTCGGCCTGGCGCGCCTGATCGAGCTGACCGGCAACCGCGCGCTCGCGGGCTTCACGGCACCGAAGCTCCTCTGGCTGCGCCGCCACGAGCCGGACGTCTACGCGCGGATCGCGCACATCCTGCTCCCGAAGGACTACGTCCGCTTCCGGCTCACCGGGGAGCGGGCGATTGACGCCGCAGACGCTTCCGGGACGCTGCTCTTCGACGTCGCGCGGCGACGGTGGAGCGGCGAGCTGCTGGAGTTGCTCGAGCTCCCGGCCGCCTGGCTGCCGGAGGCGCACGAGTGCACGACGATCGGCGGCGCCGGCGACCAGGCGGCGGGCGCACTCGGAGTCGGAATCGACCGGCCCGGCCGCTTGTCGGTCGTGCTCGGCACCTCCGGAGTCGTGTTCGCGGCGCTGCCCGCGTACGCGGCCGACCCGGAGGCGCGCCTGCACTCGTTCTGTCATGCCGTTCCGGACACGTGGCACGCGATGGGCGTGATGCTGTCCGCGGCGGGCTCGTTTCGCTGGCTGCACGATGTGCTCGGCGCCGGCTACGAGGAGCTGCTGGCCGAGGCGGCGACGTGGCCGCCGGGCGTTGAGGATCTTCTCTTCGCGCCCTACCTCGCCGGCGAGCGCACGCCCCACCCCGATCCGGACGCGCGGGGCGCGTTCACCGGGCTCGCGCTCCGCCACGACCGGGGCGCGCTCGCACGTGCCGTGCTGGAGGGGGTCGCCTTCGGGCTGCGCGACTCGCTCGAGCTGCTCGCCGAGCTCGGCGTCGAGCCCGTGGCGGGCCGCGTCTCGGGCGGTGGCGCGCGAAGCGAGCTCTGGCTGCGCATCGTCGCCTCGGTGCTCGGGCTGCCGCTCGAGCGCACGGCCGTCGAGGAGGGTGCTGCCTTCGGCGCGGCTCTGCTCGGCGGCGTCGCGGCAGGCGTGTTCGGCTCTGCAGAGGAGGCGGTGGCCGCCTGCGTGCGTGTGCGGGACGTGGTCGAGCCGGACCCCGCCTGGACTGAGGCTTACCGGGACGCCTATGGCCGCTATCGAGCGCTGTACCCCGCGCTGAAGTCGATCCCGTGAGCGCTCTCCAGGAGCTCGCGGCCCGGCTCGTCTCGATCGATTCGGTCAACCCGACGCTCGTTTCGACCGGCGGTGGCGAGGCGGCGACCGCGAGCGTGCTCGCCGAGTGGCTCGAGCAGGCAGGGCTCGAGGTCCACGTCGAGGACGCCGCGCCGGGCCGGCCGAACGTGATCGGCGTCGCCCGCGGCAGCGGCGGTGGCCGCTCGCTGCTCCTGAACGGGCACCTCGACACCGTCGGGCTGCTCGAGCCCGACGGCGGACTGAGTGCCCGCGTCGAGGACGGACGTCTGTACGGCCGAGGCGCCTACGACATGAAGGCGAGCCTCGCGGCGATCTCCCTCGCCGCGGTCGAGTGCGCCGGGCTCGGCCTCCGCGGCGATGTGATCGTCACGGCGGTGGCAGACGAGGAGGCCGGCAGCATCGGCACGGAGAGCCTGCTGCGACGCTGGAGCGCGGACGCGGCGATCGTCGCCGAGCCGACCGACGAGAAACTGTGCATCGCTCATCGGGGCTGGCTCGCCTTCGAAATCGAGTCCCGCGGCCGCGCCGCACATGGATCGCGGCCCGATCTCGGCATCGACGCAATCGCCAAGATGGGTCCCGATCCTCGTCGCGATCGAGGCGCTCGATCGATCGCTCCAGGCCCGGCTCTCCCCATGCGCTGCTCGGGACCGGGTCGGTGCACGCCTCCCTGATCGAAGGCGGCCAGGAGTACTCGAGCTATCCGGCGCGGTGCCTCCTGAGCGGCGAGCGCCGCACGATTCCCGGCGAGCGCCGGCCGGACGTCGAGGCCGAGCTACGCGGGCTGCTCGGCGACGCCGACGCCTCGATCACCTTCCCGTTCGGACGGGATCCGCTGGAGATCCCGGCCGACGAGGAGATCGTCCGGCTCGTGCAGGGTCGAACCGGGTCGCAGGACGTGCACGGCGCACCGTTCTGGACCGACGCGGCCCTGTTCGCCGAGGCCGGCATCCCGGCGGTGCTCTACGGCCCCCGCGGCGAGGGCGCCCACGCCGCGGTCGAGTGGGTCGAGCTGGCGAGCGCCGAGCGCTGCCGCGACCTCTACGTCGCCGTCGCGGCCGAGTTCTGCGCCTGAGCCGTCAGGCTCTGAGGGACGCCTCGCGGGCGGCGATCGCCGAGACGGTCTCGAGGGCTTCCGCAACTGCCGCCTCGACGCCGAGCGCAGCACCTGCTTGCCAGGCCTCGTCGAACGGCTCGGCGCCGAGAGCCGACCGAACGGCGCCGATCGAAGCGTCGTGCGCCGCCAGCTCCGCCGGGTGCACTCCGGCTCGCCCGATCTCTTCGTTGCGCGCATGGAAAGCGCCGAAGAGCCTCGCGGCGGCGTCCATCCGCCCGGTCTCGACTGCAACCCGTCCCGAGGCCTCGACCACGTCGAGCAGGCCGCTGGTGAAGCCGATCGCGGCGAGCAACTCCGCTGCCTCGCTCAGCAGCTCGCTCACGCGGACGTAGTCGCGGCGCGGACTCACGATCCCGACCAGGCTCAAGAGCGAGCCGCCCAGGCCGAGCGCGTCGCCGAGTGCGCGGAATCCGCTCTGAGCCTCCTCGAACAGCGCCTCGGCCTCTGTGTCGGCCCCCTGGAGGTGCCGGACATTCGCGAGGTTGTAGAGGCTGATCGCAAGCTCACGCTCGTCGCCTGCGGCACGCGCCTGCGCAACAGCCTCCTCGTACATCGCACCGGCGGTCTCGAGGTCGCCGCGGTGCGCCGCGACGTCGGCGAGGATTCCGGCGGACTCCGCCACGCCCCGGCCGTCGCCGGCGGCCCGGTCGAGCTCGAGTGCCTCCCCGGCCGACGACGCCGCGCGGTCGATCGCACCGACCTCGCACGAGTGGATCGCGAGGCGGCGCAACGCCCGAGCCCGGGACGGGGACGGGCCTTCGAGTGCCAACGCCGCCTCGAGCCAGTCGCGTCCCTCGCTCAGGTAGCCGCGCTGGATCCACAGCCGGGAGGTGATGGCCGCGAGACGGAGCGCCGGCTCGCCCTGGCCGGTCCCGATCAGGAAGGTGAGAGCAGCTCGGAGATTGTCGTGCTCGCGTTCCATCCGATCGATCCACTCGGCGTTCCGCGGTCCCCGGAACTCCGGGTCGGCCTGCTCCGCAAACGCGAGGAAGTGCTCTGCGTGCCGCTGTCGCGTCGCGCCCGCGACCTCAGCTGCCTCGGCGCGCTCGGCGGCGTACTCGCGCATCGTCTCGAGCAGCCAGAAGCGCGGCTCGCCGTCCGGATCGTCACTCCGGCGCAGGAGCGACTTGTCGACGAGTGACGAGAGCCCGTCGAGCACGTCCGGGCCGACGACGCCCTCGACGGCATCGAGGCGGGCGCCCCCGGCGAAGACGGCGAGCCGGGCGAACAGCTCCTGTTCCTGAACGGTGAGCAGCTCGTAGCTCCAGTCGATCGTGCCCCGCAGCGTGCGCTGGCGGTCCTCGGCGTCCCGCGGCCCGCCGGTGAGGAGCCCGAGGCTCTCGTCGAGCCGGGCCAGGAGCGCCTGCGGCGAGAGCAACGGGATTCGCGCCGCCGCGAGCTCGAGCGCCAGCGGGAGGCCGTCGAGCCTGGCGCAGATCGCAGCCACGGTCGCCACGTTCGCGTCCGAGAGCGAGAAGTCGCCGGTGGCGGCACGGGCGCGCTCCGCGAAGAGGATCGCCGCGTCGGTGTCGATCGGAAGCGGCTCGATCGCCAGCACCTGCTCGCCGCTCACGTGGAGCGGCTCGCGGCTCGTGGCGAGGACGTTCAGATCCGCCGCTCCGGCCAGCAGCCGGGGAATCGAAGGAGCCGCGCCGCCGACGTGCTCGAAGTTGTCGAGCAAGAGCAGTGCGCGCTTTCCCGCCAGGGCGGCTGCGAGTCCTCCGATCGGGTCGGTGTCGGGCTGCTCGCGGTAGCCGACGGTGCGTGCGATCTCGCCGAGCACGAGCGCCTCGTCTCTGATCGGCGCCAGCGCCACGAACCAGACGCCGTCCGGGAAGCGATCCGAGAGCTCCGCGGCCGCCTGCACCGCGAGCCTGGTCTTTCCGGTGCCGCCCGGGCCGACGAGGGTCAGCAGGCGCGTGCCCGACTCGACCAGGCTCGCAATCTCGCCGAGCTCTTGCTCGCGGCCGACCAGCCGGTTCGGAGGGACGGGGAGCCCAACCTGTGTCCCGAGCGCCGCGAGCGCGGGGAATTCGTCCGGCAGGCCGGGCACGACGAGCTGGTAGATGCCCTGCGGCTCGAGCAGGTCCTTGAGCCGGTGCTCGCCGAGGTCGCGGAGCGCGAGCCCGTCGGGAAGCTCGTCGCCTGTCGCCGCGTAGGTCTCCGCCGACACGAGTATCTGGCCACCGTGACCCGCGCTCATGACGCGCGCGGCGCGGTGGACGTCGAGGCCGGCGTAGCGATCGCCGTCGACGGCCGGTGCGCCTGTGTGGATGCCGATCCGCACGTGGATCGGCTCCTCGGGCCAGTCGTGGCCGGCGAGATCGCGCTGCATCTCGGCGGCGGCGGCGACGCCGGGCCGGGCTCCCGCGAAGGCGAAGAGGAAGCAGTCGCCCTGCATCTCCACCTCGACGCCACCATGCCGGCTCGCAGCGGCGCGGAGTAGGCGCCGGTGCAACCTCAACGCCTCGATGTAGGAGTCGCGGCCGATCTCCTGGAGCAGGCGCGTCGAGCCGGCGATATCCGTGAAGAGCATCGTCACCGTGCCGCTCGGGAGGTTGGCCATGGCTCAGCGGAGAGTACGACTGTCGTCGCGAGGAATCCACCCTGCGGCTGGTCTCCGTCCTTCAGTGAGCGCTGTGAGCGGGCTCCACTTCACCACCGAGCGCGCGCTCGAGCGCGCGCGCGGCCGTCCTCGAGCACCGGCTCGCCGTGCGAGACGAGGACGCGCTCGACCGGCAGGTCGAGGAGCGCTCGGAGCGCCGCTCGGATCGCCGCCGGTGAGGCCTCGTCTTCGAGCCACGAGTCCGGACAGACAGTGACGCCGTCCGGCGCGCCCAGCAGGACGTCGCCGGCGACGAGCGTGCCGTGCTCCGGCAGCCACCAGAGCGTCTCCTCGATCTCCGGCAGGACGAGCACGGGCTCGACCCCTGCCGGCGGCGCGTCGCCGGCGCCGTAGCGCTCCGTCAGCTCCGCGGTGCTGCGCTCGTGCCACGGGCAGGTGAGCAGGATCACGACGGGCAGTCCGCGCCGCTCGACGTCGCGTCGAGCGCTTCGAAGAACCGCTCGCGCTCGGGCGGGTGGCACGAGCGGGTCGATCAGGACCGTGGCGTCGGCCGCCTCGTAGTAGACGCAGCCGACGTCCTGCTCCCAGTCGGCGCCCTCCTTCCAGTCCGGGTGCGGCGCCGTCCAGCGCCAGAGACCGGGCGCGAGCTCCGTGACGTTCACGCGAGCGCGTGCCGCAGCGCCTCGTGACCTCCCGAGAGCACGGGCTCGCCGTGCGAGGTCAGGATGCGCTCGACCGGAAGGTCGAGCAGCGGCGCCAGGAGCACCCGCAGCTGCGCTCCGTCGATGCTGCCCTTCAGGTAGCGGAGCCACGAGTCGGGGCAGACGCGGACGCGGCCGTCGCCGTCACCGAGCAGCCGGTCGCCCGGCACGAGCGTGCGCACCTCCGGGAGCCAGAACATCGTCTCGCCCGGCGCCCCGGAGCGTGATCGGCACCACCTGGGTCGGCAGGTTCTTCCGCGCCCGGGAGGTCGATGCGCCGTAGCGATCCACGACCTCGTCGCGGCTGCGCCGGTGCCAGCCGATCGTCGTCAGGACGTGCACCTTGCGCTCGCGAGCGAGCCCGTCGAGCTCGGTCCACATGTCCCCGGGGACGAGCGGGTCGATCAGGATCGAGCGCGTCGTCCGCGACGTACGCGACCGAGCCGACCTCCGCCGGCCAGTCGGCCGGGCTACCCGGCTTGGGATCCTCCTCTGCCTCCGGATGGATCGCCGTCCAGCGCCAGAGTCCAGGCTCGAGCTCGTCCATCGCGTCGATTATGGCGTGACGGCCAGCGGCTCGATGCGGTCGTCGTCGATCGTCCAGCCGGCGAGCGTGTCGGAGCCGAGCGAGAGGATCAGGTACGGCTTGCCCTGCCAGAGCCCGATGTTCTCGACGTCCGTGCGCGACGGTCGCGGTGGGGACGAGAGATGGGAGTGGAAGACGGCGAGCTCGAAGCCCTCGTCCTCGAGGAACCACGTCTCCGGCGGCACCTCGAGCTCGAAGCGGTACGGCGACGCGGCCGCGTTCCGCCCGCGCACGTACCGCTCGGCGACGCCGTCCTTGAGCACGACGAGCCCGCAGGCCTCGTTGGGCGCTTCCTCCTCGGCGTGCGCGCGCAGCTCGGCGCGAACCTCCGCCGGGACTACCACCAGACCGTTCGCTCCATCGACTCCGCCACGTCGTCGGCGTCCCAGAAGTCGGCGGAGAGGTACTTCCAGCCGCCGTCGGCGAGGATGCAGACGACGACGCCGCCGTCCTCGAGCTCCGCCGCGAGGCGTGCGGGCGACGTGGACGACCGCGCCGGCGGAGACGCCGCCGAAGATCCCCTCCGTGTCGAGCAGCTCGCGCAGCGCTCTGACGGACTCCTCGTTCGAGACGAGCAGCTTCCGGTCGAGCCGCTCGACGTCGAGGATCGGGGGCACGTAGCCGTCCGCGAGCGACCGCAGCCCCATCACGGCCTCGCCCGGCAGCGGCTCTGCTGCTGCGACGACGACGTCGGGGAACGATCTCGCGCAGCCGTGCTCCGGCGCCCATCAGCGTGCCGCCCGTCCCCAGGCCGGCGACGAGCACGTCGACGCGGTCGAGGGTCTCCGCGATCTCGGCGCCCGTCCCCTCGTAGTGGGCGCGCGGGTTCGCCGCGTTCGCGTACTGGAACGGCATGAACCAGCCGGGGTCGCGCTCCGCGAGCTCGAGCGCCAGCCGGACGGCGCCGTTCGAGCCTTCGGCGCCCGGCGACTCGATGATCTCGGCGCCGTAGAGCCGGAGCAGGCGCCGCCGCTCCTCGGTCGCGTTCTCAGGCATCACGCAGGTGAGCGGATAGCCCTTCAGCTTCGCGACGAGCGCGAGCGAGATGCCGGTGTTGCCGCTCGTCGGCTCGAGCAGGCGCCGGCCGGGCTCGAGCTCGCCCGCGGACTCCGCGGCCTCGATCATCGCCTTCGCGACGCGATCCTTGATCGAGCCGGTCGGGTTCTGGCCTTCGAGCTTCGCGTACACGCGCACCGGTCCGGGCGCGAAGCGGGAGAGCTCGACGAGTGGAGTGTTCCCGACGAGGTCGAGGAGGTTGGGGGCGACCGTCTTAGCAGCCACCGGCCATCGCCGGCAGCAAGATGACCGAGGACCCGTTGACCCGGGTCTCGAGCCCGTCGAGCGTGCGGACGTCCTCGCCCCCGAGGTACACGTTCACGAACGGCGCGATCGAGCCTCCCTCGAACAGCTGCGCCTCGAGCGCCGGATAGCGGCCGGCGACGTCCTCGAGCACCTCGCGCACGGTCTCGCCCTCGCCGAGCAGCTCGCGCAGCCCGCCGACGTCGTTTCGCAGCGTCGGAGGAATCCGGACCTTCGTCACGCGCGGCACTCCCGCGCAGAACTCGACGTAGTCGACGTACTCGGTGATCGTCGGGTGCTCGCCGCAGACCGGGCAGCTCGGATCGCGCTGGACGGCGACCTCGTCGAGGGTCGTCCCGAGCGCGTCGAACAGGAGCAGCCGCCCCTGGAGCGTCTCGCCGGTGCCGAGCAGCAGCTTCAGCGCCTCGTTCGCCTGCAGCGATCCGATGATCCCGGGAAGCACGCCGAGCACCCCGCCCTCGGCGCAGCTCGGAGCGAGCTCCGGCGGCGGCGGGGTGGGGAAGAGGCAGCGGTAGCAGGGGCCGTCCGGTGGGTTGAAGACCGTGACCTGGCCCTCGAAGCGGTAGATCGAGCCGTGCACGACCGGGATCTCGTGCCAGACGGACGCGTCGTTGACGAGGTAGCGCGTCGGGAAGTTGTCGGCGCCGTCGACGATCACGTCCCAGCCGTCGCCGAGGATCCGCTCGACGTTCTCGGAGGTCAGCCGCTCCTCGTACGTCTTCACCTCGACGTCCGGGTTGAGCGCCTCGAGCGTTCTCTTGGCTGACAACACCTTCGGCTCGCCGAGCCGGTCGGTCGAGTGGACGATCTGGCGCTGCAGGTTCGAGTCGTCGACGACGTCCGCGTCGACGATCCCGAGCGTGCCGACGCCGGCCGCGGCGAGGTAGAGCGACGAGGGCGAGCCGAGTCCGCCGGCGCCGATCAGCAGGACGCGCGAGTTCGAGCAGCTTCTCCTGGCCCGCGTCGCCGACCTCGGGGATCAGCAGGTGACGCGAGTAGCGGCGTCGCTGGTCCGGGGTGAGCGAGTGCGGCGTCTCGACCTCGAAGCCGTTGCGCTTCCAGTCCGTGAAGCCGCCGCTGAGCGAGGTGACGTTCTCGTAGCCGAGCTCGCTGCAGCGCCTTCGCCGCGAAGACGGTCCGAGTGCCGCCGGAGCAATAGAGGATGATCTCGGTCGAGCGGTCGGGGACGAGCCCTTCGATCCGCGACTCGAGCCAGCCGCGGGGAACGTGGAGCGCGCCGGGCACGGCGCCTTCCTCCCATTCCTCGCGCTCGCGCACGTCGACGAACAGCGCCTCGCCCTGCCGCTCACGCGCTTCGGCCGCGCCGACCTCGTCGATCTCGGCCCGCACTTGGGCCAGTAGCTCACGGTACGTCGCCATCTCTGTCCGAAACGATAGATGCGTCGCGCTTCTTCCCGTAATCGCGATGATCGGCGAATGCGCGTCCTGCTCAGCACGACTCCGCTGGACGGCCACTTCCGGCCGCTCCTCCCACTGGCTCGGGCGCTGCGGTCTCGCGGTCACGACGTGGCTGTCGTAACCGCCGCGTCGTGGCGAAGTCACGTGGAGGCGGAGGGGTTCGACACCCTGGCGGCGGGGACAGACCACGCGACTGCCCAGACGATCCGGCTCGACCGCGAGCGGGAGGCGGTCGGTCGGCTCCCCGCACTCGACCGGCGCCACTACGTCTTCTCGTACCTGTTCGCGGACGGGCATGCACCGGCGAAGCTGCCCGGGCTGATCGACGCGGCATCTTCCTGGCGAGCCGACGTCATCGTGTACGAAAGCGCGGATCTTGCGAGCCCGATCGCCGCGGCGGCGCTCGGGCTTCCGAGCGTGAATCACGCGTTCGGGACGATGGCGCCGATCCCCACCATCGAGCGCGCCGGTGAGGCGGTCGCCCCGCTCTACCGGCAGGCCGGCCTGCAGCCCGACCGCTACGGCGGTGCGTTCAGCGGCCTCTACATCGATCTGGTTCCGCCGGCTCTCGACGGCGACCGGCCGCTTGGCGAGAGCATCCGGCTTCGGCCGGCGCTCGAGGCCGCCGAGCCTCCTGCCTGGCTCGACGAGCTGCCCCGCCCGCTGGTCTACGCGACGATGGGGACGGTGTTCAACACGCCTGCGGCCTTCCGGCCGCTCCTCGACGCGCTCGGCGACGCCAACGTCGGCGCGGTCGTCACGGTCGGCCGTGACGTCGATCCGGAGGCTTTCGGTGCCGTCCCGACGAACGTCCGCATCGAGCGGTTCGTACCGCAGGCGCAGGTGCTGCCCGCCGTCGCGGCGGTCATCTCGCACGGCGGCTCCGGGACACTCCTCGGTGCGCTCGCGGCCGGCGTTCCGCTCGTCCTCGTGCCACAGGGCGCCAACCAGTTCGACAACGCGGTCGCGCTGTGCAGCGGATCGGCGTCGCGGCGAACGTGCCTACAGGAGAGCCGATCGGGCCGGCGCTGGACGCCGTGCTCTCGAGACCCGGCCTACGCGGAGGCGGCGAGAGGCGTCCAGGCAGAGATCGACGCGATGCCGAGCGCGGAAGAGGTCGCGCAGGCGGTCGAGGAGCACGTGGCCGGTGGCTAGGCTGGCCGCGTGTCCGCTCGCGCCCGCACCGCGCTGATCGTCGCCGCGCTGGCGTTGCTGGCCGGCGGGGTCGTCGCCGGTGCGGCGGTGCTCAGCGCAGACGAGCGGGACTCCGGCGCGGAGAGCGCGGTCGAGCCGCAGCCGCGCGAGGGCTTCCCGCCACTCGTGCTCTCGCTGGGCATTCGCGACGACGCGGAGGCGCGGGAGCTCCGCCGCGCGGCCGAGCTCTACGAGGCGGGTCGTCGCGGCGACGCGCGGCGGATCTTCGGGCGCTTCGACTCGCTCGAGGCGAAGCTTGGCGCCGCGTTCGCAGCCTGGCCGGCGAGCGGGAACCGGATCGAGCAGCTCGGCGCGCTCTACCCCCGCAGCGCGCTGGTTCAGCTGCACGTCGGCCTGGCACGGTTCTGGGCCGGCACGGTCGGGGCGGTGACCGCCTGGCGCGAAGCCCGCGACGTCGAGCCCGACACCCCGTATGCAGTCCGTGCGGACGATCTGATCAACCCCGATTTCGCGCCTGGGTTGCCGATCTTCGTCCCCAGCTTTCCGTACTCGATCGAGGGCGGCACGCCGGCGGCGCAGCTGGAGCGGCTGCGCGGCGCTGACAGCTTGAGCGGCCGGCTTCTCTACGGGATCGCGCTGCAGCGGCTCGGCCGGCCGCTCTCGGCACGACGCGCCTTCGCCGACGCACTGCGGCTGGCGCCGAACGACGTCGACGCGCTCGTCGCCGACGCGGTCGGCCGGTACGAGAAGAGCGATCCGACGGCGGCGTTCTCGCGGCTCGGACCGCTGACGCGGCGCTTCCCGCAGGCCGCGACCATCCGCTTCCACCTCGGCGTCCTGCTGCTCTGGCAGCGCGACGTGAACGAGGCGAAACGACAGCTGCGGCTGGCTCAGAAGAGCGAGCCCGGCAGCCGGATCGCCCGCGAAGCGGGCCGGTATCTCGCCGAGCTCGCGAAAGTCGGGACCGGCTGACCGTGAAAATGGGCCTAACGGCCTATGCAGCGGACAGCACGTTCTGGCAAGCTCTCGCAGCTTTGTTAGGAGAGTGTTGCGATTTCGCCGAATCGCGACTACGGTGAGCGCAATCGGAGGGGGAGCCGAAGTGAGCGCAACAAGGGGATCGACAGGTAGCACTGGCACCGTAGAGGCGCCTGCGTTCGACGTCATGGCGACGGTCGAGGCGAAGGCGCTGCTGGAGAGTGGAAAGCTGGCCGGGAAGCTGCTCGCGGACGACATCGCGGGCGCGCTCGACGAGCTCGACCTCGACGCGACGCAGATCGACGAGTTCTACTCGGCACTCGACGAGCTGCAGATCGAGGTCGTCGAGCGGGACGAGCCGGAGGCCGAGGCGGAGGTCGCCGTCGCCCGCGAGGTCTCGACCGACACGCTGCAGCTCTTTCTGAAGGACATCGGCAAGGTGCCGCTGCTCACCGCGGCTCAGGAAGTCGAGCTCGCGAAGCGGATCGAGCGCGGAGAGCACGCTGCGAAGCAGGCGATGGTCGAGGCGAACCTGCGCCTCGTCGTCTCGATCGCGAAGCGCTACCGCAACCAGGGCCTGCCCTTCCTCGACCTGATCCAGGAGGGGACGATCGGGCTCGTGCGCGCCGCGGAGAAGTTCGACTACCGCAAGGGCTTCAAGTTCTCGACCTACGCGACCTGGTGGATTCGCCAGGCGGTTGCCCGGGCGCTCGCCGACAAGGCGCGCACGATCCGGATGCCGGTGCACGTGGTCGAGAAGCTGAACAAGATCGTCCGCACCGAGCGCGCGCTCCGTGCCAAGCTCGGCCGCGAGCCGAACGCCGAGGAGATCGGCTTCGAGCTCGACCTGCAGCCGGAGGAGATCGAGCAGATCCGGCGCAGCGCCCAGACCCCGATCTCGCTGGAGAAGCCGGTCGGCGACGAGGACGAGTCCGAGTTCGGGCACTTCCTCACCGACGCGACCGCGCCGCTGCCGGACGAGCTGGCGGAGGAGACGCTTCGGAACGAGGCGCTCCGCTCGATCCTGAAGTCGCTCTCGCAACGCGAGCGGCGCGTGCTCGAGCTGCGCTACGGCCTGGACGGTGAGCAGCCGCGGACGCTCGACGAGGTCGGCCGCACGTTCAGCGTCACGCGCGAGCGGATCCGCCAGATCGAGAACCAGGGCCTGAAGAAGCTTCGCGCCCTGGCGCTCGCGGCACAGCTGCGCGACGTCGCCTAGGCCTGCCGGACAGCGGTGCAGTCGACGGCGCCCCGCGGATCTCGGCGATCGCCGCGCGGTAGGCGGCGAACGCCGGCTTGCGCTTCCCGTCGGCCCACAGCAGGCCTGACTGCCAGCCCTCGAGCAGCGTCTCGTCGACGAGGAGGAAGTTGAAGTAGGCGGCCACGCGCGGCTGGCAGCTGGCGAGCCGGAGCGCGGTCGCCAGCTGTGCCGCCTGCTCGGCCGGCGCGAGCGTGCGCGCGATGTTCTCCTGGCCGGTGTAGTGGGTGCGGCGTCCGTTCGCGACCGTCGTCTGGAAGCCGTTCTCGAGGTACCAGATCGGCGTGGCCGGTTGGGCTGTGCCGGCGAAGGACTCGTCGAGGACTCGCACCAGGCGGTCGTAGTCTCCCTGTCCGATGTAGACGTCGTGGCGGGCGTTCGGCGACTCGCCCGGAAAGAGCGGATACGGGTTGTGGCCGATGCTGTCGAACAGCGGCAGCGCGCGGCCGCTGAGGCGGTACGCCGCGCCGATCCCGCGAATGAAGGCGGCAGGCTCGTGGCTCGAGGCCGTGGTCGTCAGGACGTTCACGGCCGGGAATGACGCGTGCAACACGTCCCAGCAGCGGGCGAGCAGCGCCGCATAGTCGGCCGGCGCGCCCTCCTGTGGCTGCCAGAACGTGTCCGAGTTGGCTTCGTTCCAGATCACGACGTCCCGGATCTCGCCGTACCGGCGCATGACGTTGCGGACGAAGCGGCAGTAGTCCTCTCGACCCTCGGCCGCGCGCGGTGCGTCGGCGGGGCGGCCGAAGACGCCGAGCACGATCCGCACGCCGTACTGGTGCGCGGCGACCGCGCGGCGGAGTGCATCGTGCTCCGGACCGGACAGGTGCCGCTTGCCGGGACGCCATTCCAGCGTCATGCGCATGCCTCCGAGACCGAGCGCCTGCATCGTGTCGAGGATCGGCGCGGGCTGCTCCGTCCACTTGATCGTGTCGTCGTGGACGCCGATCAGGAGGTCTGTGCCCGCGCGGGCGGAGCCCGCCCCGGAGAGCAGTGCAAGCAGCAGGAGCGAGAGCGCCGCAGTAACTCTCATCTGGTCGCATCCTGTGAGCTTTTCGGGAACCCGCAATCGCCCGAAAGTGCAGTCCTGTCGCGCGGCCAGGCGCCGCCTGACTAGACTCGCCGCCGTGAGCGAACTCCCCCAGGACTGGTTCGACGAGCTCGGCGAGCTGCTGCGCATCCCTTCGGTGAGCGCCGACCCGGCGCACCAGGCCGATGTCGAGCAGGCCGCGGAGTGGGTCGCGGACAAGATCCGGCGGGGCGGCGGTGAGGCCGAGCTCATCCCGTACGGGAAGCGACCGCTCGTCGTCGGCGAGATCCGAGCGTCGACCGACGCCGCGAGTGCGCCGACGATCCTCTGCTACGGCCACTTCGACGTGCAGCCGCCGGCGCCGCTCGAGCTCTGGGAGTCCGACCCGTTCGAGCCGACGATTCGCGACGAATGGATCTACGCCCGCGGCATCGCCGACGACAAGGGCCAGCTCTGGATGCTGCTGCACGCGGCCGGTCTGCTCGCAGCCGACGGCGCGCTGCCGGTCAACGTTCGCGTCGTCTCGGACGGCGAGGAGGAGGTCGGCGGCCAGTCGATCGTCGAGTTCCTCCAGCAGGACGACCGCGGCGCCGATGCGTGCGTGATCTTCGACGGCGGCATGGAGAACCGGCACCTGCCGGCGCTCTCGATCGCGACCCGCGGGCTCGCCGCCTTCAACATGCGCGTCCGCACCGGCACGCGCGACCTGCACTCGGGGATGTACGGCAACGCGGCGCAGAATGCGATCCACGTCCTGATGACGACGCTGGGCGCGATCCTGCCGCGCGACGGCCGCGTTCCCGAGGCGCTCAGGGTCGGCATCGCATCGGTCACCGACGAGGAGCGCGCGGGCTGGGCGAAGCAGCCGACCGGGGCGGACGTGCTCCGCGACGCGGGCGCGATCCCGTACGACTCCGCGGCCGCCGACGAGTTCTACCTCCGCACGACCGCCGAGCCCTCGGTCGAGGTCAACGGCATCCTCGGCGGCAAGCCGGGCCTGAAGAACACGACCGTCGTCTCCGAGGCGCAGGCGAACTTCACCGTCCGCCTTGCTCCGGGCCAGGACCCGAAGGCGGTCGCGCCCGAGGTCGAGCGCCTGCTGCACGAAGCCGTGCCCGAGGGCGCCACGGTCGAGGTGGAGGAGCTCGAGGGCTCGACTCGCCCCGGCCTCGTCGACCCCACCTCGCCGGTGATCAAGATCGCCCAGGACGCCTTCGAGCACGCGTTCGGTGTCCGCCCGATCCTGACCCGCTCGGGCGGCACGCTGCCGATCATGCCCGCGCTCGCAGACCAGGGCATCCCGACGATCCTCACCGGCTTCGCGCTCCCGGAGAGCAACGTCCACTCTCCGAACGAGCGGATGCTCGTCGACTTCTTCCCGCGCGGCGTCGCCACGATCAAGGAGCTCTACACCCGCCTTGGCGACCTCTCCTAAGGCCCAGTTCGTGACGCCGCTCGCGGCCGAGCTCGCGGACGACGTTCTCGAGCGCTTCCTGCGCTACGTCCGCATCGACACCCAGTCGAAGGCCGGCGTCGAGGGCTCGCCCTCGACCGAGAAGCAGCTCGACCTCTCGCGGGTGCTGCGCGACGAGCTGGAGGAGATCGGGCTCGACGACGTCCGGCTCGACGAGCACGGCTACGTCTACGGCTCGCTCGACGGTGTCGAGTCGGCGCCCGCGATCGGGCTGATCGCGCATGTCGACACGTCGCCGGACGTGAGCGGCACCGGGGTCGACCCGCAGGTGCACGCGGGGTACGACGGCGGCCGCATCGTGCTGCCCGGCGATCCCAGCGTCGTGCTCGATCCGGAGGAGCTGCCCCTGCTGAAGGGGAAGGTCGGGCACGATCTCGTCACGACTGACGGCACGACCCTGCTCGGGGCCGACGACAAGGCCGGCGTCGCCGAGATCATGGCCGCCGTCGCATACCTGAAGCGGAATCCGGACGAGACGCACGCGCCGCTTCGCGTCTGCTTCACGGTCGACGAGGAGGTCGCCGGTGGCGCCGAGCACCTCGACCTGGAGCGTTTCGGCGCCAAGTTCGCCTACACGCTCGACGGCGCCGCCCCCGGCGAGATCGAGGCCGAGACGTTCAACGCGGCGAAGGTCAACGTCACGATCCGCGGCCGCTCGACGCACCCCGGCACCGCGAAGGGGCAGCTCGTCAACGCGATCAAGCTCGCCGCCGACTTCGTCGCCTCGCTCCCCGGCGACTCGCTCTCTCCGGAGACGACCGAGGAGCGCGAGGGCTTCGTCCATCCGACGAAGATCAGCGGCGGCGCCGAGGAGGCGATGGTCGAGCTGATCGTGCGCGACCACGATGCGGCGAAGATGGTCGAGCACGTCGCGCTCCTGCGCCGGCTCGCCGCAGAGATCACCGAGCGGGAGCCGCGGGCCTCCGTGGACGTCGTCGACCAGGAGCAGTACCGGAACATGTTCGAGGTGATCTCCCTCCACCCGGAGGTGATCGAGGCGGCCGAGGAGGCCGTGCGCCGGATCGGCATCGAGCCGGTGCACACGATCATCCGCGGCGGCACCGACGGCGCCCGGCTCTCGCAGCGGGGCCTGCCGACGCCGAACCTCTTCACCGGCGGCTCCGAGTACCACTCGCGGCGCGAGTGGGCGAGCGTGCAGGACATGGCCGCCGCGGCGGCGATGATCGTCGAGCTCGCCCGCGTCTGGGCCGAGCGGGCCTAGCGCGACCTCACCACGGGTAGGGGGAGCGTGTGCCCCGCGACGGCCTCGATCCCGATGCGCTCCCCGTCGTCCTGCGCCAGTCCCTCGTCACGAAGCTCAAGGCTCTGCTGGTCGGGACGTGGTACGCATTCATGACGGGGATCGGCGCCTTCATCCTCTTCGGCGAAGGGGTCGCGTCGGACGCGTTCACGCGCTTGCTCGGAGCGGGGATCGCCGTCCTGTGCGGCCCACTGGCCCTCTACTGGCTGCTGCAGCTCGTTCCCGGCTCCAGCCGGCTCCTCGTTCAGCGCGACGGCGTCCACGTTCGTCACTGTTTTGTGTCGCGCCACCGCCGCTGGGAGGAGCTCGAACGGTGCTACACGCGGACCTTCCGAGCGCACCGGATCCCCAATTGGACCGGGGTCGCGTTCGCCCGGGCCGACCGGCGTCCCGCGGGAATCGCCACCTGGCTGGAGGCTGCGGTTCGCGTCCGTGGCATCTTCGACACCGACTTGCTTCCCGACACCTACGGCGTGCCCGCGGACGAGCTGTGCTCCTTCCTGAACGACTGCGACGTGCGCTGGAGCGGCGAGAAGCTCGGAGCGACGCCGGAAGAAATTCCGGCGACGCGAGGCTTCTACGCGCTGAATGCAGCCTTGCTGCTCGCCTTCATCGCGATCTTGGCGGGCATGGCGGCCGCCGCGGCCTCGGAGCGGAACTGGGGAGGTGCGGCGTTCGCCATGCTGCTCGCGAGCCCGTTCGCCTATGCGCTGACGAGGATGGTGCGCCGCCGCCGCGGCTTCACGATCCCCTCGCGGCGGCGCTGACCGTCAGTCCCAGGGAGGCGGATTGTGCACCCAGCGGCCGCCGACCATGGTCGCGTGGACCTGGAGCTCGCGCAGCTCCTCCGGCTCGACTGCGAACGGGTCGCGGTCGAGGACGACGAGGTCGGCGAGCATCCCCGGAATCAGCTTGCCGCGCCGCCGGCCGTCGTGCGAAAGCCAGGCGGGGGAGACGCACGTCGCGTGGAGCGCCTGCTCGACGGTCAACGCCTCCTCCGGCCGCCAGGCGGGTCGCTCGTCGATCGACCGGAGCACGCCTGCGGCGATGCCCGCGAGCGGCTCGAGCTCCTCGACCGGCGCGTCCGAGCCGTTCACGACCACCGCGCCCGAGTCGAGCAGCGAGCGAAATGCGTATGTGCCGTCGAGCCGCTCGGCCCACAGGCGGTCGGCGAGGTCGCGGTCGGAGGGCGCGTGCGAGAACTGCACCGAGCAGGCAATCCCGAGATCGGCGAAGCGTGGGAGATCCTCGGCTGCCAGGCACTGCGCGTGCTCGATCCGCTGGCGCAGGCCCTTCGACTCCCACGCGTCGCGCGTCGCCTCGAACGCGTCGAGCGCGTTGCGGTTGGCCTGGTCGCCGATCGCGTGCACGCCGACCGGCCAGCCTCGCTCGGCGCCGCGACGGACGATCTCCTCCAGCTCCTCGCGGCTCGTGATCTCGACGCCGCTGCCGTCGGTCATGAGCGCGGTCTGGGAGCCGAGCGTGCCGTCCATGAAGCACTTGAGGTAGCCGATCCGGAGGAACTCGTCGCCGAAGCCCGAGCGGAGTCCGAGCGCCGCCGACGTCGTCGAGCCGCTCGTGCGGGATCGAGCCCCAGACGCGCAGCGAGAGATTCCCTTCCTCGCGGACCCGCTGGAAGATCCCCGGCGCGCCGAGCCAGCCGTCCTTGTCGTGGATCGCCACGACTCCGCGCGAGTTCGCGAGCTTGATCCCGGCGCGCGTCGCCTCGACCCACTCCTCCTCCGTCGTGAGCACGTACCGGTCGCGGAAGCGCCAGGCCGACTCCTCGCGGAGGACGCCCGTCGGCTCGCCCTGCTCGTCGCGCTCGACGACGCCGCCCGCGACGTCGAGATCGCCGCTCGCGGACGCCAGCGCGGCGGAGTTGAGCCAGACCGAGTGGTAGTCCTTCGAGATCATGATCGTCGGCGTCTCCCCGGTGACCGCGTCGAGCGCCTCCTTGGTCGGCTCGGTGCGGGGATTCCAGTCGCCGTCGCGCCAGCCGTAGCCGCGCAGCCACCGGCCGGGAGCGACCGTCGGCCTCGTCGATGCGGGCGAGCGCCTCGTCGAGCGACGCGCACCCGTCGAGCTTCACCTGGCGCTGCGCGAGCGACCAGGTCGGGAAGTGCACGTGCGAGTCGGTGAAGCCGGGGAGCACGCAGCGGCCGCCGAGGTCGACGACGTCCGGGCTCGCGAGCGCGGTCTCGTGCACGCCTACGCCGCCGGCGACGTACGCGCCCGCGATCGCCAGCGCCCGCGAGGCGGGGAGCGAAGGGTCCATCGACCTGACGACGCCGTTCTCGAGGATCATCGGCGGTGAGCCTAGCCCGATCGTTCGACCGCCCAACAGAACCTTTCCACTCTCCTTGCATCCTCCTTACCGCTGGTGGGTAGTGGAGTGGTGGCAATGCACACGAAGGGTGCAAGCATCCGCAGATTGCTCGGCATCGCAGCTCTCCTGGCAGTGGTCGTGCTCGCCTGGTCCGGTGTGGCGGCGGCCGCCGCACCCGCTGCGAGCACCGGTCCGGTCACCGCTGTCGGCCCCACCACCGCGACCGTGACCGGGACCGTGAATCCGAACGGTCAGGCGACGACCTGGTACGTCGAGTTCGGGACGACCACCGGCTATGGCGCCAAGACCGCGAACGTGAGCGCCGGCTCGGGCACGACCAACGCCGCCGTCTCCGCCGACCTGCCCGGGCTCACGCCGGGCACGACCTACCACTATCGAGTGGTCGCGACCAACACCGCCGGCACCGCTCGCGGCGCCGACGGGATCTTCACCACGTCCGCGACCCCGGTCGCCGTCACCGGCTCGGCGACGAACGTCACGGTGACCTCCGCCACGCTCAACGGAACCGTCGATCCGAACAGCCGGGCGACGACGTGGTACTTCGAGTACGGGACGAGCACCAGTTACGGGTCGAAGACGGCCGACAGGAGCGCGGGCTCGGGAACGAGTACGACGGGCGTCTCAGCGTCGGTCTCCGGCCTGACACGAGGGCGGCTCTACCACTACCGGCTCGTCGCGACGAGCGACGCCGGCACGAGCCGAGGCGCCGACCAGACCTTCTCGACCACCACGGTGCCGACGGTGGTCACCACCGCCGCGAGCTCGATCGGATTGACCTCGGCGAGGCTCAACGGCAGGGTCACCGCTAACGGGCAGGCGACGAACTGGTACTTCGAGTACGGCACGACCACGAGCTACGGCTCCAGGACCACGGCCAGGAGCGCAGGCTCGGGCACGAACGCGGTCAGCGTCTCGTCGTCGCTGACCGGCCTGCGGAGGAACACGACCTATCACTATCGCCTGGTCGCGACGAACGCCTCGGGCACCACCGCCGGCGGCGACCGGAGCTTCAGCACCTCGCTCCAGCCGCTCGTCCAGACGGGCGCGGCACGCGACGTCGGTTCGACGACGGCGACGCTCACCGGCTCGGCCGACCCGCGAGGACGCGCGACGAGCTGGTGGTTCGAGTACGGGACGTCCACCCGCTACGGGTCGCAGACGTCGAGGCGAAGCGCCGGCTCGAGCTCCGGGGCGCGAGGCCTGACCGCAGGGCTCTCGGGCCTGGCGTCGGGGACCACCTACCACTACCGGCTCGTCGCGACGAGCGACGCCGGCACGAGTCATGGAGCCGACGTGGCGTTCACGACCGTCGGCGTGACGCTCACCGCGCCCGCGCTCCGCGTCGTCTACGGCCGCGGCATCCTGCTCGCGGGGTCGGTCCCGACGAAGCGTGCCGGAGAGACCGTGACGGTGTTCGCCCAGAGGTTCGGCGACGGATCGTCCAGCTCGATCGCGACGGTCCTGACCGCGGCCGACGGAACGTGGCGCTATCTGGCGAAGCCGACGATTCGCACGTCCTACCAGGCCAGCTGGAACCGCGGCATGAGCGGGTCGACGACCGTGGGCGTCAGGCCGGCGGTTGCCCTTCGCCGCACCTCCGCCGGCCTGCTCTCGACGCGCGTCGCCGGCGCCCACTCCTTCCGTGGCCGCCTCGTCCAGCTGCAGCGGCGGACGGCGGCCGGACGCTGGGTCACGATCAAGCGCCTGCGCTTGAACAGCCGTTCCACCGCACTCTTCCGACCGGTCACGTTCAGGGCTGCGTTGCCGCGTGGCGTCTCGAGGCTTCGAGTCGCGATCAGCATCAACCAGGCCGGTGCGGGCTACCTGGGCGGCTTCAGCCGGACGATCACGTTCCGCCGCGCCTGAGCCGCTTCTAGACTCGGCTCATGCTGGATGCCCGCCGCGCGGCGCTCGCGCACCTGATCGACCACGCGCCGCTCTTCCCGCCTGCGAGCCTCTCGGTGCCCGACGCGCTCGACGAGGACCGCCGCGCCCGCGCGGACGAGCACGCCTGGATGCTGGCGCGGCTCGTCTGGCCCGCCTCGCGGCTGGACGAGCTCGAGGGCGAGGACCGAGCGCTCTCGGTACTCGTCGACGCGCCGTACGGCGGCGACATGCGCGCCGAGGCGGTCGAGACGCGCTGGGAGGCGGGGCTCGACGGGCTCGCCGGCGAGGCGTACGTCGAGTTGCCGCTCGGAGACGGGATCGAAGCGAAGGTGGCGGAGCTCGCCGGGCGCGGGCTGCGCGCGAAAGTGCGCTGCGGCGGAGCGGAGGTTCCCTCGGCCGCAGCGCTCGGCCGGTTCCTCGAGACCTGTCGTGAGGCGGGCGTTCCGTTCAAGGCGACCGCCGGCTTGCACCACCCGCTCGCGGCCGAGGGCCGGCACGGCTTCCTGAACGTGCTCGCCGCCTGCGCGTTCGCTGACGCCGATGCGCTCGAAGAGCACGTGGAGCTCATTCCGTCCGGTCTCTGCTGGCGCGACCGCGAGGCGGGAGCGGACGAGCTCGCGCGGGTCCGGCGCGAGCAGCTCGTCGCGGTCGGGAGCTGCTCGTTCTTCGAGCCCGTGGCCGACCTGCAGGAGCTGGGCATCCTGTGACCCAGGGTTTCGGGACGTTCACGCAGGGCGGCGCGCCACATCTCGGCTTCCGCTCCGGCGACGCCGTCGTCGACCTCGGCGAGGGCTCGCTCGACGAGCTGCTGCCGCAGGGTCGCCCCGCCTGGGAACGCACGACCGAGGAGGCAGTGGCCGCGGCGGCAGCCGGCGACACGATCCCGCTCGCGGACGTCGAACCGCTGCTCCCGTTCACCGTCGCCGACTACGTCGACTTCTACTCGTCGCTCGAGCACGCGACGAACCTCGGCCGCATGTTCCGCCCCGACTCGGAGCCGCTGCTCCCCAACTGGCGCCATCTGCCCGTCGGCTACCACGGTCGCGCCGGGACGGTCGTCGTCAGCGGGACGCCGATCCGGCGGCCCCAGGGCCAGGCCAAGCCGCCCGACGCGGAGTCGCCCGTCTTCGGCCCGTCGAAGCGGCTCGACATCGAGCTCGAGCTGGGCTTCGTCGTCGGCGTCCCGAGCGCGCTCGGCGAGCCGGTGCCCGCGTCGGCCTTCCGCGAGCACGTCTTCGGCGTCGTCCTCGTCAACGACTGGAGCGCTCGCGACATCCAGGCGTGGGAGTACGTGCCGCTCGGCCCGTTCCTCGGCAAGAGCTTCGCCACCTCGATCTCGGCGTGGGTGACGCCGCTGCCGCTGCTCGAAGACCGCCGGGTCGCCGCGCCCGCCCAGGAGCCCGAGCCTGCTGCCTCACCTGCGTGTCGACGGTGACTGGGCCTTCGACCTGCCGCTGGAGGTGGAGCTGAACGGCGCCGTTGTCTCACGTGGCAACGCTCGCGGTCTCTACTGGACGATGCCGCAGCAGCTCGCGCACGCGACCTCGAACGGCGCGAGCATCCGGACGGGCGACCTGATGGCGTCGGGCACGATCTCAGGCGCCGAGCGCGGCAGCGAGGGCAGCCTGATCGAGCTGACCTGGAACGGCTCCGAGCCGATCTCAGTCGGCGGCGGTACGCGCACGTTCCTGGAGGACGGCGACGAAGTCGTGCTCCGCGGCGAGCCGCTCGGCGAGGTCCGCGGCCGCATCGAACCGGCCTAGATGGCCTGGCGCTCGCATCTCTTCGCGGCGGTGCGCCACCCCCGCGAGCCGAAGGTCCTGCTCCTCAGGAGCGACCGGGAGTGGCGGCTGCCTCACGTCCTCGTCCACGAGGCCGTCTGGGGCGCGAACACGAAGGTCGTCCTCCCTGCGCTCGAGCGGCGCCTGGGGACGCGGCTCTGGCTGCTGCGGCTGGTCCACGAGGCCGAGCAGGCCAAGCGGATCGACGCGATCTTCGAGGTAGAGCTGCTGGACCCGGCGTGGGACGGACCGGGGCACGGACGTTGGGCCGGGCGCGCCGAGCTGGCAGCGTTACGGCTCAAGGATGAAGGCCACCGGGCCGTCCTCGATGCGTACCTCGATGCCCTCCAGCGGGGCGATGTGCCGGAGCAGCGGCCGCCCTGGGCGCGGCCCGGCTGGCTCGCGGGCGTACGGGCCTGGATCGACGCCGAGGCAGCGCGCCTGCACCGCACCGTCGTCGCAATCGAGCAGGTCAAGCACTGGAGCATCTCGTCGGTCTTGCGAGTCGAGACCGACGGCCCCGACCTCTACTTCAAGGTCCCGGCGCGGCTGCCGTACTTCGTCGAAGAGGGGATGGTGACCGCCCGTCTGGCGGACCGGTTTCCGGACCACGTTCCGATGCCGTTGGCGGTCGAGCCGGAGGCCGGCTGGCTGCTGCTCGAGCAGTTCGACGAGCTGTTCCCGTTCCGTGCTCCGCTCGACGTCCACCGAGAGGCGCTGCGCCGCTTCGCAGGCCTGCAGCGCCGGAGCGCCGAGCTGACGGACGAGCTTCTCGCGGACGGGTGCCTCGACCGGCGTCTGGACGTCCTGGAGACTCAGATCGCGCCGCTCGTGAGCGATCCGGAAGCGATCGCCGGCCTCACGTCGGACGAGGTGAAGGAGCTGAGGCAGCTGGCGCCGGCGCTGGAGGAGTGCTGCCGCCGGCTCGCCGCCGCCGGTCTGCCGTCGACGCTCGTGCACGGCGACCTGCACATGTTCAACGTCGCGCGGCGCAACGGAGCGCTCGTCTACTTCGACTGGAGCGACGCGTGCATCGCCCACCCGTTCATCGACCTGCTCTCGCTTCTATCGGAGGACGACGAGTCGAATCGAGCGGCCTTGCTGGATGCCTACCTGGAGCCCTGGGCCGGCGCCGTCACGGCCGAGCGGTTGCAGGAGGCCGTTGCGCTCGCAGCCGTTGTCATCCCGCTTCACCATGCCGTTTCCTACCAGCACATCGTCGCCGGCCTCGAGCCCGATGCCAAGCGGGAGCTGGATGCCACGGCGGGGTTCTTGCGGCGCGTGCTTCGGCAGCGCGAAGCTGCTGCAGGTGTGGAATGAGCCCGGCGGCAGCGCCGCCACCGCCGCCGGGCATCGCGCCCTACGCGTTCCCGTACTGAATACGGGAACTCATGGGTGCGAACGGAGAGTTGCGAAGCTTGCGCTTCAGTTCAGCCGCAGTCATTTCGTGGAACCTTTCGCCGCAGGGAGAGCGTCCCGGAATCAGCATTCTCCGATCGGGCTCTCGCGTCATCACCCGAGCGGGGTATCCGCAATAGTCTTCACTCCAATGGGCGACGCCCACGCAGGACGACTGTTCGATCACGTGCACATCCGCGTCGCGGACCTCGGCGCCAGCCGGCGCTTCTACGAGGGAGCGCTCGCGCCGCTCGGGATCGAGATTCGGGGCGGCGACGACTGGTTCTCGGCCGACGAGCTGTTCGTGAGCACCGACGGGGAGCCGACGAAGGGCCTGCACTTCGCCTTCCAGGCCGGCGACGAGGACACGGTGCAGCGCTTCTACGACGCGGCGCTCGCCGCGGGCGGGCGCGACAACGGCGGCCCGGGCGAGCGGAAGTACCACCCCGGCTACTACGCCGCGTTCGTGCTCGACCCGGATGGCAACAACGTCGAGGCGGTCTACCACGGGCCAGTCGAGCGGTCGGCGCCGTCGGTCGTCTTCACCTGGGACGAGCCCGAGTAACAGCGCGCCGATGACCAGGCTCGCTCCCTGCGTCCTCGCTCTGGTCATCGCCGTGCTTGCCTCAGCGTGCTCGGGAGGTTCCGACTCGGGTGGCTCCGACCGGCGCGTCGAGGTCACGTTCCGCGCGTTCAGCCTCAGCGGAGGCCCCCTTCGGGGATCCGAGCTCGATCGAGCCGTGACGATCCTGGAGGAGCGGCTCGATCAGGCAGGCATCCGCAGCAGCGTGACGCAGGGATCGAGCTCACGGGTCTTCGTCCACGTCGATCGTGCCGGACCGACCGACGGAGAACGGATCGTCGAGCTCGCGACGAGGACTGGCCTGCTCGAGATCTTCGACCTCGAGAAGAACCTTGTCGGTCCGTCGATCGACCACGCCGGCTTTCCGGTCGCAGCAAAGTCGCGGAAGATTCTCGGCGCTCCGCCCGAGACCGTGGCCCTGGAGTGCGGGATCGGCGAGGAGGCTTGTCCCGGCGTCTTCGTCGAGAACCCACGCACGAATTTCCACTATCTGTTCAGGTACGACCCACCTCTGGTTCCTGAGCTGGACGGCGGCGACGTGCAGCTCGACGGAGTGCGTCAAGATTTCGACACGACGACGGGCGAGCCGGTCGTGATCATGCAGTTCACGAACGACGGCGCTGTCGAATTCGAGGAGCTCACGAACGCCCTCGCGGACCGTGGCAAGGCACGCTTCAACCTCTCGGGCGGCAGCGTCGACCCGCTCGACACGTATCAGCACCTCGCGATCGTGTTCGACCGCGAGATCAAGTCGTGGCCGTCGATCGACTGGGAGCAGTACCCAAACGGAATCAGCGGTACGAATGGTGCCCAGATCTCCGGACTCGGCAATCTGCAGGAGGCCAAGGACCTGGCGCTCGTGCTCCGGACGGGTGCCCTCCCTGTCCGCCTCGAGCCCATCGCACGGCGCGAAACGACCGGGTGACACAGCCCCGTACAATCCGATGATGGCCTGGGACGTCCTGACCGAGGAGCAGCGCGAGATCCGCGAGCTCGTGCGCACGCTCGCGCGCGAGCGGGTCGCGCCGCGCGCTGCCGAGATCGACGAGTCGCACGAGTTCCCGTGGGACGTCGTCGAGCTCTTCCGCGAGCACGACCTCTTCGGGCTGCTCTACGACGAGGAGTGGGGCGGCGCCGGCACCGGCACGCTGCTCGCGCTCGTCGCGATCGAGGAGGTCTCGAAGGTCTGCGCGACGAGCGGCCTGCTGCTCGCGGTGCAGGAGCTCGGCTCGCTCGGCCTCAAGCTCGCGGGAACGCAGGAGCAGAAGGAGCGCTACCTCCCCAAGCTCGCCACCGGCGAGTGGCTCGCCGCCTACGCGCTGACCGAGGCCGGCTCCGGCTCCGACTCAGCGGCGATGCTGACGACGGCCCGGCGCGACGGGGACGAGTTCGTCCTCAACGGCAGCAAGCGCTTCATCACGAATGCCGGCGTCGCGAAGCTCTACACCGTCTTCGCGAAGACAGATCCCGACGCGGGCCACTCGGGAATCTCGGCGTTCGTCGTCGAGGCCGAGACGCCCGGCTTCTCGGTGACGCGCCTGGAGCCGAAGCTCGGGATCTCGGGCTCGACGACCGGCGAGCTCGCCTTTGACGATTGCCGCATCCCCGCGGGCAACCTGCTCGGCGAGGAAGGGGAGGGCTTCAAGATCGCGATGCGCATACTCGACCGCTCGCGGCCCGGTGTCGCTGCGCAGGCGCTCGGGATCGCACAGGGCGCGACCGACTACGCGCTCGAGTACGCGAAGACGCGCGAGACGATGGGCAAGCCGATCGCCGAGCACCAGCTGATCGCCGCCAAGCTCGCCGACATGGAGACCGCCTGCGAGGCGGCCCGCGGACTGCTCTACCGCTTCGGCCAGATGTGCGACGACGGCGTCGACGACGCAGAGCTGACCAAGGCCTCGGCGATGGCGAAGCTCTTCTGTGGCGACGCCGCGATGGACGTCACCGTCGAGGCCGTCCAGATCCTCGGCGGCTACGGCTACATCAAGGAGTATCCGGTCGAGCGCTTCATGCGCGACGCCAAGATCACGCAGATCTACGAAGGCACGCAGGAGGTGCAGCGCCTCGTGATCGCCCGCGAGATGCTGCGCGAGAGCCGCGCCTTCCTCCTCGCCGGCGTCTCGTAGCGATGGCTTCGGAGCTCGGCCGCAGCTTCGGCATCGCCGTCGAGGACTACGTGCGCGGCAGGCCGACCTGGCCGGTGGCGGCAGTCGAGGCGCCCGGTGTCCCTCCAGATGCACACGTGCTCGACCTCGCTGCCGGCACGGGGAAGCTGACCGAGGTGCTCGCTGGGCGGTTCGCCCACGTCATCGCCGTCGAGCCGGACGACCTGATGCGCGCGGCCAACCGCTGGGGCGAGACGCTTGCGGGCACGGCCGAGGCGATCCCGCTGCCGGACGACGCCGTCGACGCGGTCTTCGTCGCCGAGGCGTTCCACTGGTTCGGCGGGCCGGAGGTACTGCGTGAGATCGAGCGCGTGCTCCGTCCGGGCGGGACGCTCGTCCTGCTCTGGAATCGCTGGCAGGAGGACAGGTCGGAGACGCTCCCCGGGGTGCACGAGCTGATGGAGCGGCTCAGCGAAGCGGCGCGCAGCCTCAAGCACCGCTACTTCGGCTCCGGCGAGTGGCGCAACTCCTTCGAGGGCTCGTCGTTCGGGCCACTCGAGGAGGCCGTCTTCGAGCACGAGCAGGTGCTCGATCGCGCCGGTCTCGTGTCCTACTTCGTCTCGCAGTCGAAGGTCGCGTCGCGGTCGCCGGAGGAGCGGGCAGCGATCCGCGCGGAGCTGGAGCGGCTGATCCCGGACGGGCAGCACGTCCGCCCGCTGCGCGCCGAGGTCTACTGGACGCGGCTCCGCTGACGTCAGTGTGACTTGGCGATCGCCGCGCGCGTGAGGCGGTACGGGCGCATCCCGGCGGTCAGGCGGCGGAGCTCCGCCGCGAAGCGGCGTTGAACTCCGTACCACTGGTAGCGCGCGAACCGCTCCAGGTGGACGCCGTAGCTGAGGAAGCGGTCGAGCTGCCGCGTGGCGACGATGCCCGTGGCGTACCCGTTCCGGAACCGCAGCTCGAAGTACGGCGTTCCGAGTGACGGCTGTGAATGGCGCGTCAGGGCGCCGCCGCTGTAGTAGAAGGCCCCGAGCAGCGGCAGCACGTCGCGCTTGACGATCGGGACGCAGCGCTTCGCGTTGCAGACTCGGAGGTCGCCGGGGCCGAAGTCCTTCGCGCTCGCCGACGGCACGAGGAGAAGCGGCACTGCCACGAGGACGACGAGGGACGTTCTCATCTGAACGTGGTACACCGCGCGACGGATCAGGGTTCCGTCAGCACCCGCACGAGCCGCTCGATGCCCTCGTCGAGCACCTCGTCGGAGACAGCGAGCGAGATGCGCGCGTGACCGGCGCCGCGGGAGCCGAACCCCTCACCCGGCGCGAGCGCGACGCGAGCTTCCTCGAGGATCCGCTCGACGGTGACGCCGTCCGGCAGCCGCAGCCAGACGAAGAACGTCCCCTCCGACCGGGCGCCCGGGATCGCCGCGACGACGCGGTCGCGCCGCGCTTCGTAGAGCGCGCGCCGCGCCTCGACGCTCTCCTGCGGGCCGGTCAGCGCCGCGACGGCCGCCTCCTGCAGCGCGACGAAGATCCCGGCGCGGACGTGGTCGTTCAGCAGCTCGAGCCGCCGCACGATCTCCGCGTTGCCGACGAGGAAGCCGAGCCTCCAGCCGGCCATCCCGTAGGTCTTCGACATCGAGAACAGCTCGACGCCGACCTCCTTCGCTCCCGGCTCGGCGAGGAAGCTCGCCGGCCGCCGCCCGTCGAAGACGAGGTCCCCGTAGGCGAAGTCGTGCAGCACGACGGCTCCCGTGCGCCCCGCATACGCGACTGCGTCCGGGAACGTCCCCTCCGGAACGGCCGCAGCGACCGGGTTCGAGGGGTAGTTCAGGTAGACGGCGGCCGCGTCGCCGGGCGCCGCGGCGAAGTCGGGCCGAGGCTCGATCGGCAGCGCCGCGAGCCGTGCGCCAGCCAGCGCGACGGCGGAGAAGTAGTCCGGATAACCGGGATCGGGGAGAAGGATCGTCGAGCCGCGCTCGGCGACGCAGAGCGCGAAGTCGACCAGCGCCGTCTTGATCCCCGGCACGATCGCGACCTCCCGTTCCGGATCGAGCGTCGACGCCGTAGACGTCGCGATAGCGCGCGGCGACTGCCTCCTTCAGTGCCGGCAGGCCGGAGAAGGGCGCGTAGCCGTGCACGCGCGCTTCACGGCTTGCTGCGACGTCGGCCAGCCGCTCGGCGACGTGCGGCGGCGGCGGGATGTCGGGATTGCCGCGCCCGAGGTCGATCACCGGTGCGCCCGGCCGCGACGCGGCCGCGGCGACGCGCGCGAGGAGGCCGGCGAAGTACTGCTGCGGGAGGCGTTCGATCCGGTCGGGCTGTGGCCGCACGGTTCAAATGCTATGGCCCCGATGCTACGGCTTGAGCCTGGTCCCGTCGACGACCTCGAACGCGGAGCCGGGGACGCGGCCCAGCGTGTGCAGCTGGTCGTTCGACCACTTCGGATGCGGGGCGCCGCTGATGAACCAGTTCGACCCGTTGTCGGCGACGATCATCCCGTACTCCTTCAGCGCCTGGAGGACGATTCGCGCCTGCCGCGGGAAGCCGCCGATCGGATAGGTCTGCTTCAGCCGGAAGCGCATCCCCATCGGCGGCAGGTTGGGGTCACGCTTGTCGCTGGCGAAGTGACGCGCCGGCCAGACGTAGGAGCGATGTGTGTCCTGGACGGTGAAGCGGAGCGCGTGGTCGATCCGCCCCTTCGCCACGTCCTCGTAGCGCGCGAGACCAGGCAGGATCGCGAGCCCGGCCGCGTCGGCGGACGTCCAGCCGGCCGGGCGCAGCTTGTTCGAGCGCAGGTCGAAGATCGCACCGGAGCCGGCGCGCCATCCACCGTTGATCGGGCGGAGGTTGAAGAGCTCGTAGAGCTTGCAGCGGTCGCGGTCGACGATCAGCGCGTGCCGGTCGCCGTCGGCGGCGCGGCCGCCCTCGATCGCCACGTTCGCCGGGATCGGATACGGCCCCTTGTCCGACTCGGACGCGTACTCGAACTGGACGCGCGTCTTCGCCTGGGTGCCGCGCACGACCGTGATCGGGATCCCGATCGGCCCGCCCTCCCAGAGCCCGGAGCCGAAGTCCGCGTGGACGTGGTCGCCCTCGCCGATCGCAGCGACGATGGCGGTCGAGTTGGGCACGACCGGCAGCTTGTCCACGCGCTTGTTCCAGGGACTCGTCGCGGGGAAGACCGCGCAGCCGGGAGCCTGCGGCAAGCGGGCTGCGGAAGCGACAGCGACCCCGAGCGCGAGCACGCTCAGGCAGAGGAGCGCAAGTGTTCTCACAGAAGCGGAGACGCCGCGACCGGGAGAGTCTTGTCCTCCGGCAGCGTCACCAGCGGGTAGAGCGCCCGGATCTCGTCGACGAACGCGGCCAACTGGTCGGCGATCTTCGCGTCCCGGATCTCGAGCACGTTCTCGGCGTTCAGCTCGCCCGAGTGCGAGAGGTTGAAGCTGCCGAGGAAGGAAATGTCGTCGGCGACCGTGATCTTCGCGTGCATGAAGTCGTGCACCGTGTCGGGCGCCCACTTCGTCGACGGCTTGCCCGTGAACCTGGCGGTCTCGAGGAAGCGGCGGAGCGCCGGCACCTTCCAGCTCGCGTTCCCGTTCATCCGCCACTGGTAGAGGACGCCGTCCACCTGGGTGTCGTCGACGACGCCGGCGACGTCGACCTTGCCGTCGGAGCACACCTCCGCGAGCGTGCCCAGGATCGGGCCCGAGCTGATCAGGGGCGACGCGATCCGGATGCGGCGCTTCGCCTGTCCGATCCGCTTCGCGATCCGGTGTGCCAGCGCCTCGCCGTGGTCCGGCGTGAACCACGGCCGCACCTCGACTCCGCCGATGTCGACCGGCCGTGGGTCGACCGTGCCGCCGAGGATGCTCCCGTCCTCCCAGAGCTGGTCGAAGTTGATCCCGTAGGCACGGGCGAGCTCTCCCGACTGGACGATCGCGATCGCGTTCTCCTGACGCGTCCAGGAGTCCTGCGACCAGTTCATCGACCCGGTCCAGATCGCCTCACGGTCGCGGACGACGTACTTGTGGTGCATCAGGTCGGGCACGCCGGCGATCGCCCGCGTCGGAATCGGCAGCGCCTCGAGCAGCTCCGGCGCCGTCTTCGGCGGCGGCGGCACGGGGATCGGGCCCGGGTGGTCGACGTTGTAGACGAGCCGGACCGCGACGCCGCGATCCTGCGCGCCGACGAGCGCCCCCTTGACGATCTCCGCCGCCTCGTCGTGGAGGCGGATGTCGTAGAGCGCCAGCTCGAGGCTCTTCTGCGCTCCGCCGAAGAACTCGGCAGCCTGATGTGCGATGTCGACCGCGGTCTGGCCGCCGTCGCGGTAGAAGCGAAGCTCGATCACCCGGCCTGCGCCCGAAGCGAGGCCTTGAACGCCCGCTTCGCAGCCTGGTACTCGGCGAGAGCCTCCGGCGAGTCGACGTCGCCGAGCATCGGATGGTCAGGCACGAGCGGCTCGGCCATCGAGTTGCCGTAGCGCCGGGCGAGCACCGACGCGAGCGCCTTCACCTTCATCTCCCCGAACCCTGGGCAGCGCTTCGATCCGCCGCTTCAGGTCGGCGGTGTCGCTCGCATCGCGCCAGACCCGGCTCGCATCGCCGTCGTACTCCTCCGCGACGACGGCGCACATCTCCTGCACGCGCTTCGACATGTTCCCCGCGAAGCGGTGGATGCCGGGCTTCTGGCGGAAGACCTCCAGCAGGTGGTCCGGGTCGAGGCCGGCGATCTCGGCGGCGTCGAGGCGGCCGAGACGCTGCTTCAGCTTGAGCGGCCCGACGAAGGCGGTCGGGACTGTGACCTGCTGGTCGAGGACGAAGCCGACGAGGAGCGCGAGCGGCTCGGCGGCGATCAGCTCGTCCGCTTCGGCGTTTCCGGTGAAGTGGAGTGCATCGGGCACGATTCGATCCTAGCGAGGCGGGTACGCCACGACCATGTCGGAACCCTTGCACAAGGCCGAGGAGAAGGTCGAGGAGCTCGCGCACGAAGCAGCCGAGGGGAAGAGCGCGCGCACCCCGTGGCTGATCCTCGGCGGCGTCCAGCTGGTCGTGATCGTGATCGTCGCGGTCGTGCTCGCCATCGTCTTCACCGTCTATTTGCTCGCCTGACGCGCCCTGAGTAGGGTCGGTCCGCCAAACCAACGGACCGGAGGTGCGAGATGGCGTTCGGACTGACGAAGCTCGCGCGGCTGCTGCTCGTCGCGCTCACCCTCATCGGCGCGACCGCCGGGGCCGCCTCCGCCAACGGCGGCGGGCCTACGAGCAACCTCACGCTGCAGTTCCTCGGCCAGCAGATCTTCCCGACCGCGACCCAGTTCCAGGGCACGACGTTCGGCGGCCTCTCCAGCATCGCCTACGACAACCGCCGCCACGTCTTCTATGCGATCTCGGACGACCAGGTCGGCGTGCGCTTCTACACGCTCCGGATCGGCGTCTCCGGCGGTGCGCCCGCCGTCGAGATCCTCGCCGTGACGGCTTTGCGCGACGCTTCGGGCCAGCCGTTCGCGCCGCTCAGCCTCGATCCCGAGGGTCTCGCGCTGACGAAGCAAGACACGCTCGTGATCACGTCGGAGGGCTTCGCAAACCGGCTGATCGACCCGTGGGTGCGCGAGTTCGCCCTCGACGGCCGCCAGCTCCGCGCGTTTCCCGTTCCGGCTGCGTTCCTGCCCGTCGCCGACGGCAGTCGCGGTGTTCGTCTCAACCTCGGCTTCGAGAGTGCCGGCATCCCGCCCAGCGGCCGTTACCTCTTCACCGGCACGGAGGGCGCCGTCGTGCAGGACGGGCCGCCTGCGACGGTCGCCGCCGGCAGCCCCGCACGGATTCTTCGCTACGACCTGCACCGCGGGACGCTCGACCGGCAGTTCGTCTACTGGACGGATCCGATCGCGGAGCCGCCGGTACCTGCGAATCAGTTCGCGGTCAGCGGCCTCGTCGAGCTGCTGCCGCTGAACAAGAACTCGCTGCTCTCGATGGAGCGCTCGTTCTCGGTCGGGGCTCCCGGAACCGGCAACACGATCAAGCTCTACAGCGTCTCGCTCCAGCGGGCCGACGACGTGAACGGGTTCGACAGCCTCGCCACGCTGCTCGCCGGCCTGCGACCGGCCGAGAAGACGCTGCTGCTCGATCTCGAGGTGCTCGGGATCCCGCTCGACAACGTCGAGGGGATGGCGTTCGGGAAGAAGCTGCCCGACGGCCGCCGTTCCCTGATCCTCGTCAGCGACAACAACTTCTCGCCCGCGGCGTTCACGCAGTTCCTGCTCTTTGCGGTCTCAGGTGAGGAGGACGACGAGTAGCCGCCGCTAGGCTGTGAGCATGGATCCGCTCGCGCCTTTTTCGCCGAAGACGCGGGGCTGGTTCGAGCGCGCCTTCGCCGGGCCGACGCCGGCGCAGGTGCAAGGCTGGCCCGCCATTGCCTCCGGAGGCAACGTCCTGATCCAGGCGCCGACCGGCTCGGGCAAGACGCTCGCAGCCTTCCTCTACGGGATCGACCAGCTCGATCGCGACCCCGGTGGCGGGCTGCGGCTGCTCTACGTCTCGCCCCTGAAGGCGCTCAACTACGACGTCGAGCGCAACCTGCGCGGGCCGCTCGCCGGACTCCAATCGGAGCTCCGCGTCGGCGTCCGTACCGGCGACACGTCTCAGAAGGAGCGCCGCGAGCTCGTCAAGGAGCCGCCCGACATCCTGATCACGACCCCGGAGTCGCTCTACTTGATGCTGACCTCGCAGGCTCGCGAGACTCTGCGCTCGCTCGAGACCGTGATCGTGGACGAGGTCCATGCCGTCGCGGGGACGAAGCGCGGCGCGCACCTGGCGCTCTCCCTCGAACGGCTCGACGCCTTGCTCGCCAAGCCGGCACAGCGAATCGGCCTCTCGGCGACGCAGCGCCCACTCGAGGAGATCGGTCGCTTCGTCTCGGGCGATCGCCAGATTCAGCTCGTCGACGCGGGCACGCGCAAGGAGCTCGACCTCGAGGTGGTCGTCCCGGTCGAGGACCTGCGGGAGCTGGGAACCAACAGCGAGCTGTCGCAGCCGGTGCCGCTCGACGATGTCGTGATGGCATCCGGCTACGAGTCGACCGCCAAGTCGATCTGGCCGTCGATCTACCCGGCGATCCTCGAGCTCGTCAAGGAGCACCGCTCGACGATCGTCTTCGTCAACAGCCGCCGGCTCGCCGAGCGGCTGGCGATCCGCCTCAACGAGCTCGCGGAGGAAGAGGTTGCGCGAGCCCATCACGGCTCGCTGGCCCGCGAGCAGCGCGTGATCATCGAGGAAGACCTCAAGGCGGGGCGCATCCCCTGCCTCGTCGCGACGAGCAGCCTCGAGCTGGGGATCGACATGGGCGCAGTCGACCTCGTGATCCAGGTCGAGAGCCCCAAGTCGGTCGCTCGCGGCCTGCAGCGGGTCGGCCGCTCGGGGCACGAGCTCGGATCGACCTCGAAGGGCCGCATCTTCCCGAAGTTCCGCGCCGACCTGCTCGAGTCGGCTGTCGTCGCCCGCGCCATGCGCGGCGGCGAGATCGAGGAGACGAAGATCCCGCGCAACCCGCTCGACGTGCTCGCGCAGCAGATCGTCGCGATCGTCGCCGAGGACGAGATCGAGGTCGTCGGCGCTGCACCGGCTCGTCCGCGGTGCCTATCCGTTCTCCGATCTCTCGCTCACGCAGCTCGAGAACGTGCTCGACATGCTCGCCGGCCGCTACCCGTCCGACGAGTTCGCCGAGCTCCGGCCACGCATCGTCTGGGACCGCACCGCCGGCGTGATCCGCGGTCGCACCGGCGCGCGGCGGCTCGCTGTCACCAACGCCGGCACGATCCCCGACCGCGGCCTCTTCGGCGTCCATCTCGTCGACGGCGGCGGCCGTGTCGGCGAGCTCGACGAGGAGATGGTCTACGAGGCGCGCCAGGGCCAGGCCTTCATGCTCGGCGCCTCCACGTGGCGAATCGAGGAGATCACGCGCGACCGCGTCCTCGTCTCGCCGGCTCCCGGTGTTCCCGGCGCGGTGCCGTTCTGGAAGGGGGAAGGGGTCGGCCGCCCGTACGAGCTGGGGGAGAAGATCGGCCGTGCCACACGCGAGCTCGTCGCGCGCTCCGACGCCAAGGCGCTCGCGAGCCTGGGTGAGGACTACCACCTCGATCCGCGCGCGGCGCAGAATCTGCTCACCTTCCTGCGCGAGCAGGCGGCGGCGACAGGCGTCGTCCCCTCCGACCGCACGATCGTCGTCGAGCGCTTCCGCGACGAGATCGGCGACTGGCGCGTCTGCATCCTGACGCCGTTCGGCGGCCGCGTGCACGCGCCGTGGGGGATGGCGCTCGCGGCGCGCCTGCGCGAGTCGATCGGGCTCGACGTGCAGTCGATCTGGTCCGACGACGGGATCGCGCTCCACCTCCCCGAGGCGGATGCGCCGCCGAGCACTGCCGACCTCTTGATCGGCCCGGACGAGATCGAGGAGCTCGTCGTCGGCGAGGTCGGCCAGACGGCCCTGTTCGGCGCCCGCTTCCGCGAGAACGCCGCCCGCGCGCTGCTGATCCCGAGACGGCGGCCCGGCCAGCGCACGCCGCTCTGGCAGCAGCGCCTGAAAGCTCAGAACCTGCTCCAGGTCGCGCGCAAGTACGGCTCGTTCCCGATCGTGCTCGAGACCTACCGCGAGTGCCTGCAGGACGTCTTCGACCTGCCGGCGCTGAAGGGGATCCTGCACGGGCTGCAGACGCGCGAGCTCGACCTGGTCGAGGTGGAGACGGCCTCGGCGTCTCCCTTCGCGAGCTCGCTGCTCTTCGACTACATCGCCACCTACATGTACGAGGACGACACGCCGCCCGCCGAGCGCCGGGCGCAGGCGCTGTCGCTCGACCGCGACCTGCTGCGCGAGCTCCTCGGCCAGGAGGAGCTGCGCGAGCTGATCGATCCGGACGCGCTGGCGGACGTCGAGCAGCAGCTTCGCGGCGACCCGCGCGACCCCGACGAGCTCCACGACGTGCTGCGCCGCCGCGGCGACCTGCGCGCGGGCGAGTACGACGAGGGCCAGGCCGCGATCCTGCTCGCCGAGCGCCGCGCTCTCGCCGTTCGCTTCGCGGGCGAGGAACGACTGATCGCCGCCGAGGACTCCGGCCGCTACCGCGACGCGCTCGGCGCGATGCCGCCCGGCGGGCTTCCCGAAGCCTTCCTCGCCGGCGGCCCCGACTCGCTCCGCCAGCTCGTGCTCCGGTTCGCGAAGGGCCGCGGCCCGTTCACGACAGCGGAGGCCGAGGAGCGGTTCGGGCTCCCGCTCGAGAGCATGCTCCACGAGCTCGAGCGGGCCGACCTGCTCGTGCGCGGAGAGCTTCGGCCGGGCGGCAGCGAGCGCGAGTGGTGCGACCCCGAGGTGCTCCGCCGCCTCCGCAGAGCCTCGCTTGCCGCACTCCGTCGCGAGGTCGAGCCGGCCGAGCAAGCCTCGTTCGGCCGCTTTCTACCGGCGTGGCACGGCGTCGGCCGGCGTGCCACGCTGCGCGAGGCGCTCGTCCCGCTCCAGGGTCTCGCCCTGCCGGTGACGCTGTGGGAGAGCGAGGTGCTGCCCCGCCGGGTCCCGGGCTATCAGCCTGCGTGGCTCGACGGGCTCTGCGCCGCCGGGGAGCTGGTCTGGGTCGGCGCCGGGCTCGATCGCGTCGCCGTCTACTTCCGCGAGGACGCGCCGGTGCTCGGCCTGCCGGCGGGCGCGCCGCCGCCGGAGACTCCCGAGGCGGCGGCGATCCGCGAGGCGCTCGCGCGCAGCGCCATGTTCTGGGGCGACCTGCTGGCAGAGACCGGCCTCGAGGCCGAGTCGGCGCTGCCCGCGCTCTGGGAGCTCGTCTGGGCCGGCGAGGTCACGAACGACGCCTGGACGCCGCTCCGGGCCGGGCGCCGCTACGAGACGCCGCGCAACAGGGCCGGAGTCCGGACCCGGCGCTTCTCGCGCACGCGCGGGGCGTCGATCACGAGCACACAGGGGCGCTGGTCGCCGACCGGTCGCCTCTTCGCCGGCGCTCCCGACCGGCGCGCGCTCGCGGAGCTGCTGCTCGAGCGGCAGGGCATCGTCACGCGCGACGGCGTGCGCGGCGAGGGAATTCCGGGCGGCTACGGGGCCGTCTACTCGGAGCTCAAGGATCTCGAGACGATCGGCGCCTGCCGCCGCGGCTACTTCGTCGAAGGGCTCGGCGGCGCGCAGTTCGCGCTGCCCGGGGCGGTCGAGCGCCTGCGCGAGCTCCGCTCTGGTCATGGGGAGGGGGACGATCCCGAGCCGCTCGTGCTCGCCGCCGCCGATCCTGCACAGCCGTACGGCGCTGCGCTGCCGTGGCCGAAGCGCGCCGGGGCGAGGGCGGCGCGGGTCGCCGGCGCTCAGGTCGTGCTGCTCGGGGGCGAGGCGGCGCTGTTCGTCGAGCGCGGCGGGAGGACGCTCGTGCCGCTCCGCGAGCCGGACGAGGAGTGGCTGCGGCCGGCGGTTGCGGCGCTCGTCCAGTACGTCCGGTCCGGGGGCGCCAAACGGCTCGCGGTCGAGCGTTTCGACGGTCGTCCGGTCACCGAGACGGAGATCATGCCGCTGCTCGTCGAGGCAGGGTTCCTCGCGGGTCCGCGCCGCGCCGTGCTGCGCCCGTAAGTTCACCCAAAGTCACCTAATTTCCCCGGCGCAGCGCCCGATCACCGGGCCGTGACTCCGACTCTCGCCCAGCGAGTGGGGCTCGATCCCGCCGAACTGCCGCCGGATGTGCGGCGGACGCTGCTCGCGGCACGAGCCGCCGCGATCGGTTTCCTCACCCTGGGGGCCCTCGTCTTCGCCGCCGGCACGGCCGGGCACGACCTGACGATCGCGGCGCTCGTCGCCATCGGGGCTAGCTCTGCCCTGGCCGCGCTACTCGTCTGTTGCTACGAGCGGCTGGGACGCCATGTCAACCGGCTGATCGCTCTCGCGGGAACGCTGATCATCGCCGCGCTGACGCTCGTACAGCCGTCCGGAGAGCTCTATGCCTCGCTGTACCTGGGGATCATCATCTACGTCTCGTTCTTCTTCAGCCGCAGGCAGGCGCTGACGCAGTTCCTCGTCGCCGCAGGACTCTGGGCGATCGCGCTCGGCCACACTCATCCGCCCGGCGATGCCGCGCAGATCTGGATCCTCGGCGCCGGCACTCTGGCGGGTGCCGCGGTGATGACCTGCTCGATGCGTGATCGGCTGCTGCGCACCGCGGAGCGCGCCAACACCCATCGTGCCGCGCTCGACGCCTTCTTCCAGCACGCGCCGGCCGGTTTCGGCCTACTCGACTGCGACCTCCGGCACGAGCGCGTGAACCAGGCGCTCGCGGAGATCATGGGCCACGAGCGGCACGAGATCGAGGGGTTCACGCTCCGCGAGCTGGCGCCGATGAATGCCGACATCCTCGAGCCGCTGGCTCGTAGAGTGATCGAGTCGGGTGCGCCTGTGCTCGGGATCGAGGTCGAGAACTCCGAGGGCAAATGCCATCTCGTCAGCTACTACCCCGTTCCCGGTAAGAGCGGGATCATCGGGGTCGGCACGGCGGTCACGGACGTCACCCACCTGAAGGCCGTCGAGCGCAGCCTCGAGGAAACGAACCGCAAGCTCACGATCCTTGCAACCACCGACGAGCTCACGCACCTGCCGAACCGCCGCATGTTGCACGAGCAGCTCGACGTGGCGCTCGCTCGCGCGCGGCGCACCGGTCTCGCCGTCGCCGTTCTGTGCATCGACCTCGACCGCTTCAAGGACATCAACGACGCTCTCGGTCATTCGTACGGCGATCTGGTGCTCCTCGAGGTCGCCTCGTTGCTCCGGGCCGGCGCGCGTGAGACCGATGTCGTCGCCCGGGTCGGCGGCGACGAGTTCCTGATCGTGCTGGCCGACCTCGACGTGCAGGAGGCTACCGAGCTCGCCGAAACCGTGATCAGCAGGCTTCGTAGCCTGCTCGTCGATCCGATTCCGGTCGGCGCCGTCGAGTTGCAGGTCAACGCGTCGATCGGGCTTGCCGTCTACCCGACCGACGCACGCGACGCCGACGGATTGCTGGCCGCCGCCGATGCGTCGATGTACACGGGCAAGAGCGCGTTCACGCGCGTCGCCTGATCGTCAAGGGGCTACGCTCGCAGCGTGCCCGAGGGCGACGCTCTTCATCGCGCGGCGCGGCGGCTGCAGCCTCTCGTCGGCCAGCGGCTGGAGGTCGAATCACCGAATCCGCGCGCCCAGGCGACCGGCGTGGCCTCGCGCGTCGACGGGCGAGTGCTCGAGGCGGTGGAGGCGGTCGGCAAGAACTTGTTGCTCCGGTTCGAAGGCGGCATCGTTGTCCGCAGCCACTTGCGGATGACGGGTCGCTGGCGGATCGAGCCGCGCGGTAAGGCGCGGACCGGGCTTCCCTGGCTCGTCCTGCGCGGAGACGAGCTCGAAGGCGTGCTCTGGAACGGGCCGGTGCTGACGCTCGAGTCGAGGAACCTGCGCCGGCTCGGCCAGGACGTGCTCGCCGAGGACTTCGACGTCGATGCCGCTGTGACCCGGCTGCGTGGGACAGGCGAGCGCTGGCTCGGCGAGGCGCTCCAGGATCAGAGGTCTGTTGCCGGGATTGGCAACATGTGGATGGCCGAGGCGCTCTGGACGATCCAGGTATCGCCCTGGGTGCGCGTCGGCGAGGCGAGCGACGAGGTGCTGCGCGACGCGGTCGCGGCTGCCCGCCGGTTGATGCAGGAGGCGCTCGCGAGCGGCAGGCCCGGCCGCCAGGTGTACCGGCGCGCAGGTCGGCCATGCCTTCGCTGCAGCACGATCGTCCGCTCGCGCGGGCAGGGCGACGACAACCGGACGGCGTACTGGTGCCCGGGCTGTCAAGCAGGAGCGGGGCCGCCGGGGGAGTAAGCAGGATGGATGGCGGTACGCGCACCGCAACTACATCTCACCCTGCGCTCTTTCTGTCTGGGCGCCTTCGTCTTCCTCGGCCGCGCGCTCGAGGAAGGCGACGACCTCCCGTTTGCCTTCGAGGAGCACGTGCAGCGGGACGGGCCGGCGCTGTACGAGTACCGGCCGCTCGTGCGGACGTTCGTCGACTCGCGCGCGAGCGCGCTGGCGGGACGGGAGGACGCGCGGATCGCCCTCGACGAGCTCCTGCGCGAGCCGGCCGCCGCGATCTTCGCGCGCGCGCACGCGGGGCCGAGGCCGTCCGAGGAGCAGGCGCTCTTCCGAACCGTTCTCCTGTCGCTGCTGATCTCGACCGCCGAGTCGTGCGGCGGCTTCGACTGGGACGACACCTCCTTCGAGCGGGCCTACGCCGAGCTCGAGCGCTCGCTCTTCGGCGCGTCTCATGCGTACGCGGCCGTGGCGCCGCTGGTCGGCATCTCGGTCGTAACCCAGGTCGACCTCGGTGCGGGAATCCGCATCCGTGCCGCCGCGACGGGCGAGCTCGCTCACCACTGGCCCGAGGCGCAGGGCCTCCTCCCACGCGACTTCGGGCGCGAGGTCGACCGCTACTGCGTGCTCGAGCTGGAGCGCGGGCTCGAGGCCGGGGCGGAACCACCGGACGCGCCTGCCGAGCTCGCCGACGCCGTCTCCGCGATCCGCCTCGCCACCGGCGCTCCCGTCGCCGCCGGGCCGGTCCTGTTCGAGCGCCTCGACTGGCGGCCGTTCGGGATCCAGCCGGTCCTGCCGATCGCGGCCACCCAACCGCCGGGCGAGCCGACGCGGCTCGACTCCTTCCGCGCCGAGCTGACGCGCGAGTTGCTCTCGCGCCTGGCGCTCGCCGACGCCGACACCGCCCTTGCCGAGGCGCTCGACCGCTGGGAGCTGTCGCTCTTCCAGCACGAGCCGTTCCGCTCCGAGCAGCTTCGCGGCGCCCTCGCGGGCTTGCTCGGCCACACGTGGGAGCTGCGAGCCGCGGTACTCCTCGGCGACTCGAGCGAGGAGCGCCGCGCCATCCACGCTGCGCTGCGGGCGCTGGCCTCTGGGGAGCAGGCCTCGGAGCGTGCGGAGGTGTCCGTCCGCCGTTCCCTCGTCGAGACACTCCGCCACGGCGATCGGATCGCGCTCGTGCGCTCGCTCGACGACACGCTGCTCGGCCTGCGGACGGCGCCGCTCGCCGAGACCGCCTAGCCGGTCGAATCGGCACACATTCGCGACGAAGGCGTGAGCCTCTCGTCACGACTCCCGCGCTAGCGTCGTCTCCATGGAGGAAGCTCGTGTCCTCGCCCGGCTCGACCGGATCGACGCACTCGACCGTGAGGGTGCGGCGCCCGGCGAGCTGCTCGCGGAGCTGCGGGGGCTGCTGCGCGAGGCGGAGGAGTGGACGCGCGAGCAACGCTCCGCACCTGAGAGCAATGCGACGAACGGGAACGAGGAGGTGGTCGAGCGCCTACGCACGGCGCTGGCACGGGACATAATCGGCATGTGATCTCCCGGCTCCAGGACCTCGACCGCGACAACGGCGAGCGGCAGTCGGTGGCAGGGTGAAGGAAAAGCGGCTGTACCCTTGAAAGGCGCTCCCACATGGGACTCATGCGTCTGCTACCGCGCCCGAACGTTCGAGCGCACACCGCCACCGAGGAGAAGTCGTTGCAGAGGGTGATCGTGTTCGCCAACCAGAAGGGAGGCGTCGCGAAAACGACGACGACGCTGAACCTCGCCGTCGCCTTCAAGGAGAAGGGCTTCCGCGTGCTCGTCGTCGACCTCGACCCGCAGGGAAACCTGACGATGAGCCAGGGCATGAACCCCGACGCGATCGAGCGCTCGATGTTCGACGTGCTCGTTCATCGGCTCCCGATCTCGGAGATCATCCACACGGCCGAGGTGGACGTCGCCGTCTCCTCGATCGACCTCGCCGGCGCCGAGCTTGCGCTCAGCGCGATGATCGGCCGCGAGCGTGCGCTCGAGAAGGCGCTGCTCGAGGTGAGGGACGCCTACGACTTCATCATGATCGACACGCCGCCCTCGCTCGGGCTGCTGACGATCAACGCCTTCGTCGCCGCCACCGGCGTGATCGTGCCCGTGCAATGCGAGTACCTCTCGCTGCGCGGGCTCGTGCAGCTCGAGAACACGCTCGCGATGGTGCGCGAGAACCTGAATCCCGACGTCAAGATCGAGGGGATCCTGGCGACGATGTTCGACCGCCGCACGCTGCACTCGCGCGAGGCCGTCGAGATCCTCGAGGAGAGCTTCGGCGAACTCGTTTTCAAGACGCGCATCCGCAAGACTGTCCGCTATGCCGAGGCGCCCGTGAAGGGGCAATCCGTGCTGAAATACGATCCGTCCGGGACGGCAGCCGAGGGCTACCGCGATCTGGCGAAGGAGGTGCTCGATGGCGCGAAATCGCGCGAGCATGCGTGAGGGCCCGCTCGCGGAGCTCTTCCGTGCGACGGAAGCCGCCCAGCGGCAGGCTGAAGGACAGGAGCCCACGCCGGTCGCTGCACCTGAAATCCCGGGTGAGGAGCCGCAGGAGAAGACGGTCGAGCACGTCCCCGACTTCGCCGAGGAGGCGCCGATCGCGGCCGCACCTGCTCCCATACCCGCAGCGCCCGCGCCGCCACCCGTGTCGCCGAAGCGCGAGAAGCCGGCTGCCGCCGCAGCACCGGCTGCACCCGCACCGCCCGCACCCTCGCCGCCTGCGCCGCTGCCTGCCCGCGAGCCGGTCTACGAGCCGTACGAGCCGCCGGTCACCCGCTACGAGTCGATGCCCGAGCCCGCGCCTCGGCTCGAGTACGCGGCCCCGCGCGACTCCGCTTCCTACCTCGCGGTGATCCGCGTCGCCGGAGTCGGCGGCGCCGGCCTGAACGCGCTCAACCGGATGATCGACGCCGGCATCTCGCAGGTCGAGTTCGTCGCCGTCAACACCGATATGCAGCAGCTCCAGATCTCCGACGCTCCGGTGAAGATCCACATCGGTCGCGACCTCACGCTGGGTCTCGGCTCCGGCGCCGAGCCTGACATCGGCCGCCGCGCCGCCGAGGAGAGCTACGACCAGATCAAGAACGCCCTGCGTGGCTCGGACATGGTCTTCGTGACCGCGGGCGAGGGTGGCGGCACCGGCACCGGCGCCGCCCCGATCGTCGCCCGGATCGCACGCGAGCTCGGTGCCCTCACCGTCGGCATCGTCACGACGCCGTTCCGCTTCGAAGGCTCGCGGCGGATGAGCTCGGCGACACAGGGAGTCGAAGAGCTCCGCGCTGCCTGCGACACGGTGATCGTGATCCCGAACGACCGGCTGCTCGAGGTGCTCGACCGCTCCACCTCGATGCTCGACGCGTTCAAGATCGCCGACGACGTCCTCCGCCAGGGCGTCCAGGGCATCACCGACCTGATCACGATGCCCGGCCTGATCAACCTCGACTTCGCCGACGTGCGCACGATCATGTCCGACGCCGGCTCCGCGCTGATGGGAATCGGCTTCGCCACCGGCGACGACCGCGCGAAGCAGGCCGCCGAGCGAGCGCTCAAGAGCCCGCTGATCGACACCGAGATCGTCGGCGCCCGCGGGATCCTGCTCTCGATCGCGGGCGGGGAGGACCTGACGCTGCTCGAGGTGAACGACGCCGCCGAGACGGTCCGCCAGGCCGCCACCGACGACACGAACATCATCTTCGGAGCCACGGTCGACGAGCGCCTCGCCGGCCAGGTCTGGGTGACCGTCGTGGCCACGGGCCTGGGCGGCACCCGCCGCCGCACGACGCCGAGCTTCACCGCGAACACGAGCCCCACGCGCACAGAAGACCCGCTCGAGCCGCCGAGCTTCCTGCGCAGCTAACTCCGGCAACTACGTGGAACTGCTGGCTCTACAGGGCCCGTGAGGCCGTGAAGCGGAACGAGGATCTCTAGGCGGTTATCGCCATCCTCCTAGTCGGGCGTCGTTTCTCCGATCGCGAGGAGATTGCCCTCGCTGTCTTTGAACCAGGCTCCCTTCTCGCCGGCGATCTCGGCGATCCCGTCGACGGTCTTGAAGCCGGGTAGGTCGTACTCCTCGAAGACGACGCCGTTGTTACGGAGGGTCGCGACCGTGGCTTCGATGTCGGCAACGTCCCAGGTGAGTTGGGTGTGCGCCCCGGAGGCCGCGCCGCTCGACTCGAAGAGCAGGAACGCGCCCGACCCGCACCTGTACCGAAGTCCCTCGGGCCGTTCCTCCTTCGGACTCAGCCCCAGCTTCTCGGCATAGAACGACTTGGCGCGCTCCAAGTCCTGCGCGGGAATCGTCGCGTAGACATCGGCTCGATCAAGCATGACCTTCCTCTCTGTTGCGGTCGCGCTAGTAGACGCAGGCGCGGATCACCGCGTCAAGAGAGTGCTAGACGAGCGGGACGAGCACGGTGGCGCCGAACGCGGCGCAGAGCGCGAGACAGCCGGTGACGCTGACGGCAGCGGTGCGCCAGCGGCGAGCGTCCGTACGGCCGCCGGCGAAGTAGAGCAGGCTGCCGGTGCCCAGCACGAAGGTGGTCAGCGTCTCGACGACGCCGAAGGCGATTCCGGCCGAAAGGGCTACGTCCGAGGCGGCCCCGTTGGCGGTCAGTGCGAATGCGATGGCGGCGCTCGCGACGCCGACGTTGCCCGGCGTGATCGGCAGCAGGCCGGCGAGGTCGAGCACCGGAATGATGATCAACGCAGCCGTGACTGGATGGTCGATCCCGAAGGCGGCGACGATGCTGGCGGCGGCGACGAGGCGCAATCCCATTCCGAGCCCGACCCAGCCGGCGATCTGGGCGGCGGCGCGCGGGCAGCGGCCGAGGACGCGGAAGGCGTCGAGCGCGTGGGTGTAGCGCGCTCCCGGCCGCGTGTTGCGGGCACGCCAGGCGACGGCGGCCGCGATCGCGACCCCGAGGAGGAGCAGTGCGATCGGCCAGCGGGGGAGCTGGCCGCTCAGCGACCCGAGCGCCAGCACGAGCGCGAGCCAGAGCAGGCGGACGGCAGCCAGTGACGTTGCGATGCCTCCGGCCGCCCAGAGCCGCCCCTCGGCGGGGAGGACGCGGGCGAAGAGCGCGAAGCGGACGGCGCTGCCGAGCCTGGCAGGCGCAACCGCGTTGACGAGCGAGCCGGTGCAGTAGCGAGCGGCGGAGTCGGGGCGCGTCGTCTCGCCGCCGCACCGCGTCAGAGCCGAGGCCCAGCCGGATGCCGATGCCAGGAGCGAGGCGCCGAAGGCGCAGCCGGCGAGCCAGAGCCAGCTCGCCTCTGCCGCCGCGAGCCCGTCGAAGCCGTCGGCAACCCGATGACCGAGCAGCTGCGGCGTCGCGGCGATCGCGACGAGTGCGGCGATCGATCCCACGAAGAGGGCGAGGTGGCGCTTACGTAGTTCGAATTCGAGATGCATCTAGTGTCAACGTTCCCCGTCGGCAGAAGGTTCCTACGGGTCTTATCGGCATCCCGGCCAGATCTTTACCCTGAATTCATGCAGGGAGCGATCGCAGCTGGGAATCGAGTCACCGCGGAAGCAGGCGCGAGGGTTTTAGCGGAAGGCGGGAACGCGATCGACGCCTGCATCGTAGCCGCGTTTGCCGCGGCCGTGACCGAGGGGCCACTGACCGGTCCCGCCGGCGGCGGCTTCCTGCTCGCCTGGGTCGACGGAGAGATGACGGTGCTCGACTGCTTCTTCGCGGCGCCCACGCTGGCGCTCGGCGAGATGGAGGAGATCGTGATCGACTTCGGCGACGCCTCGACGCAGATCTTCCACGTCGGCGAGGGCTCCGTCGCCGTCCCCGGCCTCGTCGCCGGCCTCGAAGAGGCGCATCGCCGCTTCGCCAGCATGCCGTGGCCACAGCTCGTCGAGCCCGCGATCGAGCTGGCCGCGAAGCGGGCTCGACGCGACGGAAGCACAGCGCTTCCTGCACCTGATCCTCACCGGCATCCTGCAGCGCGACGAAGGCGGCCGCAGGATCTACGGCGTCCACGGGCGGATCGAGACCGGCCGACTTCGTCCCGACGCTGAAGCGGATCCGCGACGACGGCTCGAGGGCCGTCGCAGAGCTGATCCCCGAGCTCGCCGACGACCTCGCCGCCTACCGCGTCGCCACGCCCGAGCCGATCCGCACGCGGTCGGCGAGCTGGAGGTCCTGACGACGCCGGCACCTTCGCGCGGCGGCGCCGTCGTCGCTGCGGCGCTCGAGCAGCTCGCGACCGCGGAGACGCTCGACGAGCGCGCCAACGCGCTCCGTCACGGCTACGACTCGGCGCCGCCGCTCGCGGTCGCCGGGACGACGCACATCTCCGTGATCGACGCGAACGGCAACGCCGCCGCGCTCTCCTCGACCCTGGGCTCCGGCTCCGGCATCTTCCGCGGCGGCACGCAGCTGAACAACATGCTCGGCGAGCTCGACGTCATCGGCCACGCGCCGATCGACGCCCGGCGACGCGGCTGCCGAGCATGATGACGCCGACGCTCGTGCTCGAGAACGGCCGCCCGCGCCTCGCTCTCGGCAGCGCCGGCTCCGTTCGGCTCGCCGGCGCGATCGCGCAGGTCGCCGACACGGTTCTCCGCGGCACGCCGCTCGAGGAGGCGATCGACCGGCCGCGGATCCACGTCGAGGGCGAGGTCCTCCACCTCGAGGGCGGCGTGACGGAGCTCGCACCCGAGGGCTGGGCGACGGTGCACTGGGCGGGCCGCAACCTCTACTTCGGCGGGGTCTCGGCGGTCGAGCGCAGGTCCGACGGCACCCTCGCCGCGGCAGGCGACCCGCGCCGCGGCGGCCACGGGATCGTCGTCGGATGATCTCGATCCGCGCCGCACGTCCCGAGGACGCAGCCACGCTCGTCGCGCTCGGCGCGACCGTCGGCCGCGAGCCCGAGGCCTGGCTCCTGAACACCGACGGCTGGCGCAGCGTCACCGAGGAGCGGCGCTACATCCGCGCGCTGAAGCGCCATCCGGACGCCGCCGTCTTCGTCGCCGAGGACGACGGCGCCATCGTCGGCCGCCTCTCGATCGCCCGCGACCCGCATACCGCCAGCCGACACGTCGCCGATCTCGGCCTGATGGTCGCCGCCGAGCCACCGCCGCCGCGGCATCGGGCGCGCCCTGCTCGAGCAGGCGGTCTCCTGGGCGCGCGACGCCGGCATCCACAAGCTCGAGCTGCACGTCTTCCCCTGGAACGAGCCGGCGATCAAGCTCTACGAGCAGTTCGGCTTCGAGCGCGAGGGGCTCCGCAAGGACCACTACCGCCGCGACGGCGAGTACGTCGACGCGATCCTGATGGCGTACTGGCTCGGCGGTTAACAACTCCCGCATTCGAGGAAAGTCTTCGCGGTGGCGCAGCGGATCGTGGCGGACCGGTACGAGTTGCTCGAACGTCTCGAGCCGGGCTGGCGCGCGCGGGACGCCGATCTCGACCGCGACGTCGTCGTGCTCATCGGCGACGAGGCCGCCGCGGAGCCGCCCCGAGCACCCGAGCATCGGCCGGATCTTCGACCGCGGCGAGGTGGACGGCGAGCCAGTTCGCGGTCTTCGAGTACGGCCGGAGATCCGCCCGAGCACCGAGCCGGCGACGCTGATCCAGCGACCGCGGCCCGCGCCCGGCGCGCCGGCCGCGCACCCGAACGCTCGCGATCGGTCGCGGCCGTCGTGCTCGTCGCAGTCCGCGGGAATCGGCGCCGCGTTCCTCGCGACCGCGGACAACTCGACCACCGAGGAGCCCGACGACCGTCGCTCTCCGTCTCCCGTCCCGACCGCCACGAGCGGGCCGCCGACCGAGCAGAGCGAGCCGCCGCCGACCACGACGACCGAGCCGGAGACGACGACGCAGAGCAGACGACCGCACCGCCCCCGACGACCGCTCCTCCGACGACGACCGCGCCGCCCGTGACTTGCCGCCGACGACGTTCCGCCGCTGCCGACCACCGCGCCGCCCTTGCCGACGACGGCGCCGCCGCCGACGTTCACCGAGGAACTGCCGCCACCGACACGGCGGTTAAGGTCTCGCGGGCATGGCCGAATTCACGTCGTACGCGCACGGAACGCCCTGCTGGGTCGACGTCACGAGCCCCGAGCTCGACAAGAGCGTCGAGTTCTACACGGGCCTCTTCGGCTGGGAGGCGCAGGTCACCCAGCGAGCCCGAGGCAGGCGGCTACACGATGTTCACGCTGCGCGGCAAGTACGTCGCCGCGGCCAGCCCGCCGCAGCAGGAGGGGATGCCGTCGTACTGGACGACGTACCTCGCGAGCGACGACGTCGACGACACCGCCGCGAAGATCCGCGACGCAGGCGGCACCGTCTTCATGGATCCGTTCGACGTCTTCGACTCGGGCCGGATGACGGTCGCGCAGGATCCGACCGGCGCGACCTTCGGCGTCTGGCAGGCGAAGGAGCACATCGGCGCGGAGCTCGCGAACGAGCACGGCACGCTGCTCTGGAACCAGTGCCACACGCCCGACCCCGCGCGGGCGACCGAGTTCTACGTCGCCGTCTTCGGCTACGGAGTCGACGAGATCGACATGGGCGGCGAGCAGCCGTTCCGCGTGATCAAGGTCGCCGGCCGAGGTATCGGCGGCGTCCGCGAGCCGGTCGGGGGCGAGCCGCCGTCCTGGTCGGTCACGTTCGCCGTCGACGACGCTGACGAGATCGTCGTCGCGCGCGAAGGAGCTCGGCGGCACGGCGCTGATGGAGCCGTTCGACCTACCCGACATCGGCCGGCTCGCCGTGATCCAGGATCCGGCAGGAGCCGTGTTCCAGGTGATGAAGAGCGCCGGGCCTCACGCCCGAGCCGCCCTCCTAGAGCTCGCGGCGAAGCACGGACGCAACGGCCCGGAGCGCGACCTGCGTGTCCGCGAGCTCGGGCTCCCTCGTCGTCAGCCGCTGCAGCGCGAGACCGGGCAGCAGCAGGCCGCGGAGCAGGCCGGAGGGATGCTGCACCGCCTTCCAGAGCTCCATCGTGACGCCGATCGAGACGACGGCGACGAACGCGCCGACGACCGCAGCAGGGCGCGACGCTCGGCGCCAGGCGGTCGAACACGGTGGTGACCGGAATCGCGAGCGCGGCGAAGTTCGTGCCGCAGCGTGGAGAGAAGCGGCTCGGCCGCAGCGAGCCGCTCCATGTGCCCTCGAGTGAACGCGCTTCGGCCGCGGCGATTGCGCGATGTTCGGCGCCGTGCAGGCGCAGGGTGCGTCCGCGGAAGAGCCAGACGAGAATCAGTGCGGTCGACAGGAGCCCGGCGGGAAGCTCGAGCCGGCTCGGCAGCGCGACGAAGCCGAGCGGTGCCAGCAGCACGACGAGGAGGAAGAGGCGCTCGCGAGAGCCGGCGACGCCCCGGCCGCGGACGAGCGGAGCCATCGAGGCCGCCAGCTGCATCAGGCCGCGCACGAGCGGGATCCGGGCGGCGCGCGCGGCGTTTCGGCATCTCGCCTTCGTGCAGCTCACCGGTGTTCGTGGCGAACGCCCAGTAGTGCTCGCTGACGATCACGACGCCGTTCGGACGGGCCATGCCGCCGAGCCGCGGCAGCGAAGCCGCACTGTCTGCGCGTGCGAGAACGTCGGCGACGAGTGTCTCCACCTACACATGGTCGCCAAAAAAGGCCGCCCGGCGAGTGCCGGACGGCCTATACCTGGTGCAGGCGGGGCCTACTAGAAGCGGCCGCGGCCGAAAAAGCCCAGCAACGCCAGCACGAGCACGACGATGATGATGATCCAGAGCAGACTCATTCGAGCTCCTTTCGTGACCCTGTCGCTACGACACGCCCTCGCAACGTCGTTTTTCCCCGCGGTGCTGAACTCCACACCTCGGATGTGACGGTTTGGCGATTTGTGACGTATAAAGGGCGTGATGAATTTCTCCAGACGCGTCGCGTTCCTCGCGGCGCTCGCGCTGATCGTCGCCGCCGCGCTCGTCGGAACCACGGATCGCTCGGCCGCTGAGACCGCGAAAACGCCGCATCTGGCCGCTTTCGGCTCGTGCGGCCAGCTGCTCACGTACGCGAAGTCGAACGCCGCCCGCTTCGTCGGCCCCGTACGGGCTCGGCGCCCGGCTCGGGATTGCCGAGACGGCGCGCGCGGGCGACGCGCCACCCAAGCAGGGCGTCGACTTCTCGGGCACGAACGTGCAGGAGGAAGGCGTCGACGAGCCCGACATCGTCAAGACGGACGGCAACACCCTCTACGCGGTCGCGAACGGGAAGCTGAACGCGGTCGACGTCCGCAATCCGAAGCCCGTGCCTGCTCGACTCGCTCGCGCTCGACCCGGCGATGAGCCACGAGCTGCTGCTGCACGGCGACCGGCTGCTGGTGCTCTCGCGCGGCGGCTACTGGATCGAGCCGCTGCCGGCGATCGCCGCGCGGATGGCGCCCTTCCAGCCGGCGCAGTCGGTCCTCGCCGAGATCAACGTCTCCGATCCGAAGCAGCTGCGGCTCGTCCGCACGCTCACGCTCGACGGCTCGTACGTCGCCGCGCGGCTCGTCGGCGGCAGCGTGCGGATCGTCGCGTCGGCGCAGGTGCCGTCGAAGCTGCCGTTCGCGCAGCCGAAGACCGGGACGAAGGAGAACCTCGCCGCCACCGCCAAGAAGAACCGCGCCGTCGTCGCCTCGTCCAAGGTGCGCAGCTGGCTGCCGACCTACCGGATCAAGCGCGCCGGCGCGAAGGCCGGGCCGGCACATGCGCTCGTCCAGTGCCGCCACGTCCGCCGCTCGCCCGAGTTCTCCGGCCTCGGCATGCTCACCGTGCTCACGGTCGACCTCGCCAAGGGGCTCGAGCCCGTCGACTCCGTCGCCGTGATGACGGACGGCCGCATCGTCTACGCGTCGCCCGAGGCCCTCTACGTCGCCACCGAGCGCTGGGCCGACCGTCCCGATCCCGAACAAGCCGATGACCGACAAGCAAGGCGTCCACACCGCGATCCACAAGTTCGACATCTCGAGCCCGCTGCGGACGCAGTACCGCGGCAGCGGCGACGTCGCCGGCTACCTGCTCAGCCAGTGGTCGCTCTCGGAGTACAAGGGCGTCCTGCGCGTCGTCAGCACCGAGAGCCCCGCGTGGTGGGTCGGCCCCGGCCAGGGCGAGTCCGAGTCGTTCCTGACGACGCTGCGCGCCACCGGCGGCGCACTCGTCCAGGCGGGCCGGATCGGCGAGCTCGGCAAGGGCGAGCGCGTCTACGCGGTGCGGATGATCGGCGACACCGGCTACGTGGTCACGTTCCGGCAGATCGACCCGCTCTACACGCTCGATCTCGCCATCCCCGAGCGCCCGCGCGTGCTCGGCGAGCTGAAGATCCCGGGCTACTCGGCGTACCTGCACCCGGTCGGCGAGGGGCTGATCCTCGGCGTCGGCCAGGACGCGACCGAGGAGGGCCGCCCGACCGGCACGCAGCTTTCCCTGTTCGACGTCTCGAACCTGAGGAGCCCGACCCGCCTGCACACCGAGCACATCGGCCTCGGCTGGTCGGAGGCGGAGTCCGACCACCACGCATTTCTCTACTGGCCGCGCACCGGGCTCGTCGTGATCCCGTTCGAGCAGCGCGCCGTCGGCTACCGCGTCGGCCGCACGCGCGGGATCGACCCCGCCGGCCGCATCGAGCACGAAGCGGGGAAGCTGGGCTACTCGGCAGGCGTCCGCCGCTCGATGGTCGTCCGCGACTCCGTCTTGACGGTCTCGGACGCGGGCGTCAAGTCGAGCTCGCTGGCGACGCTGGCCGAGCGCGGCTGGGCCGCGTTCCCGCCGCCTGCCGGACAGCCGTAGCTTGCGGGTCGCCGTCGCTTCGGCGCTCGCGTTGGCTGCTCTGGCCGGCGCCGCGACGGCTGCGACGAGCGTTCGCGTGATCCACGGCGACCGCAGCGCGGGCGGGATCGTGATCGGCCGCAGCACGCCGGCGCAGGTGAGGGCGCTCTTCGGCGCTCCGTCGACGAGCCGCACCGAGTTCGGCCAGTCGTGCGTGCAGAGCTGGAAGGGCGCTCGGCTCGTCGTCAACTTCTTCACGTTCGAGGACAAGCCGTGCACGAGAGGCGTCGCCCTGGTCGTGACAGTCACGGGGAGAGCCGCGTGGCGGACGGCTGTCGGTTTGCGCGTCGGCGACACGGCCGCGCGGGTGCGTGCGCTGTACCCGAAGGCGCGGCTGAGGTCGGGAGGGCCGGCCGACAGCGGCTACTGGCTCGTGACGCGCCAGATCTGCGCCGAGGTCGGCGGCGGCTCGTACCCGGGCCTGCTTGCCCGGATCCGAGCCGGCCGCGTCTCCGCGTTCGTGTCGCGGATCGCCGTCTGCGATTAGCCGATCAGCTTGAAGCGCGTGCCCGTGGGGTCGGTGCAGGCCGCGAGCCGCCCATACGGAGTGTCTTCCGCCGGCCGCTCGATCTTCCCGCCGAGCGCCTCGACCTGCTCGAGGGTCGCGTCGACGTCGTCGACCCGGAAGTAGACGACCCAGCCCGAGTGGACGCCGTCGTCCGGGTAGGGCGAGTCGTCCATGATCCCCGCGAGCGCGCTCTCGCCCTCGCCGAGCGTCGTGTAGCGGAAGTTCTCCTCGTCGGCGGCCGTGTGCGCGTCCCAGCCGAAGACGTCGCGGTAGAAGGCGACCGCCTTGTCGTAGTCCCGCGTGTGCAGCTCGAACCAGCTGGCGGTGTTGGGCTCGCTGCGGACCTCGAAGCCCTTCACGTCGCGCGGCTGCCAGGCGCCGACCGCTGCGCCGCCCGGGTCGGAGATCATCGTGAAGCGGCCGTTCTGGGTGACGTCCATCGGCTCCATGTGCACCTGCCCGCCGTGCGCGGCCGCGTCGGCGGCGGTGCGGTCGGCGTCGTCGGTGTTGAGGTAGATGGTCCACGAGTCGGGGTAGCCCTGCTCGCCGTCGTTGCCCATGCAGCCGGCGACGACCTTCCCGTCCAGTTGGAAGAGGAAGTAGCCGCCGTACTCGGGGCCGGGGTCGAGGGTCGTCCAGCCGAACAGCTGGCCGTAGAAGTCCTTCGCCTTGTCGGTGTCGGAGCTGAACAGGTCGATCCAGCAGGGTGCGCCGGTGACGAGTGTGGGTGTGGGCATGGGGGCCTCCTCCTTGTGCGAGAGAAACGAAGTGTCACAGCTTCGACCGGCGCGGTCGTGGAATCTCATCGGTCGCGGCGTTGTACCGTCGGCGGATCGCCACGCCGTCGACAGCCACCGATTCGGCCGACCGCCTCGCGCCTCGCCGCGTTCATCGGCGCCGTCGTCGTCGGCGGCTCGAACTTCGTCGCGATCAGGTACACGAACCGGGAGCTCGACCCGCTGTGGGGCGCCGGTCTCCGCTTCGGCCTGGCGGCGGCCGTCTTCGCCGTGCTGGTCGTGGCGCTGCGGCTGCCGCTCCCGCGCGGGCGGGTGCTCGGCCTGGTGGTTCTGTATGGACTGCTCGCCTTCGCGATCGCGTACGGGTGCCTGTACTGGGCGCTGCAGGACGTGCCGGCCGGGATCGGCGCGGTCGTGATGGCGGTCGGCCCGCTGCTGACACTGCTGCTCGCGGTCGCGCACCGGATGGAGCGGCTGAGCGGCCGTGCGGTCGCGGGCGCCGTGATCGCCCTCGGCGGCTCGGCGCTGATCTTCTTCCAGTCCGGCTCGGTCGACTTCGGCTGGACGTCGTTCGTGCTGCTGATGGTCGCGGCGCTGGCGGCGGCGGAGTCCGTCGTGATCTCGAAGCGCTGCGGCCCGCTGAGTCCGGTGGTGATGAACTTCGTCGGCATGACCGCGGGCGCGGGCGCGCTGCTGGTCGTGTCGGCGGCGGCGGGGGAGACGCTGGCGTTGCCGGAGGCCGGCAAGACCCAGATCGCGCTCGTCTACCTCGTCGCCGCGACGGTCGCGCTGTTCCTGATGGTCCTCGTCGTCGTGCAGCGGTGGACCGCCTCGTCGACGTCGTACATCTTCGTCCTGATGCCCGTGGTCGCGGTGGCGCTCGGCGCGCTCGTCGCCGATGAGCGGATCACCGCGACGACGATCCTCGGCGGCGGGATCGTCTGCGCCGGGGTGTACCTGGGCGCGCTTGCTCGCCGAGGTCGCTGATTCAAGACCTCCTTGTTCGCAATCAGGAGCCGATCGAGTTCGGTCAGTCGAAGGCAACGCGCGTAAGGCAAGTCCGGACCGCCGTTGATACTTCCTAGGCGATGCGCCTTCACGACGACCGCCTCCACCTCTCGCCGTCCGACGTCACGGCCTTCCTGGCCTGCGAGCACCTGACGACGCTCTCGCTCGCGCACGCGCGCGGGGAGGTCGAGCGGCCCGAGGTCGAGAACGAGCAGGCGGAGCTGATCTTCCGCAAGGGGCTCGAGCACGAGCACGCCTACCTCGAGAGCCTCCGCGCGCAGGGGAACACCGTCCTCGAGATCCCCGACCCGGAGGGCGACTACGAGGCCGCCGCCCGTCGCCACAGCCGCAAGCGATCCGCGCCGGCGAGGCCGACGTCATCTACCAGGGCGTCCTCGCCCACGAGAGCTGGCGCGGCGTCGCCGACTTCCTGATGAAGCAGCCGGACGGCACCTACGAGGCGCTCGACACCAAGCTCGCGCGCTCCGCGAAGCCCGCCTACATCCTCCAGCTCCTCTTCTACAACGAGCAGCTCGCGCGCATCCAGGGCCGCGAGCCCGAGCACATCCACGTCCTGCTCGGGAACGGCGAGCAGAAGTCCTTCCGACCACAAGAGTTCGCCGCCTACTACCGGCGCGTCCGCTCGCGGCTCGAGCGCTTCGTCGCCGACCCGCCGCCGACCGAGCCGTACCCGGTCGACCACTGCCGCATCTGCGACTTCAAGCCGATCTGCGACGCGTACTGGGACTCCGTCGACCACCTCTCGCCGCGTCGCCGGCGTCTACCGAAGCCAGATCGAGAAGCTCGAGACCGCCGGGATCACGACGCTCGCCGCGCTCGGGCGCGCGCCCGCCGAGCCCGTGCCGGCCGGGATCAGCGCCGACTCGTGGGCGAAGAACCGCGAGCAGGCCGAGCTGCAGCTGCACGCGCGCGAGACCGGCGTCGACGACGTTACCGGCTCCTCCAGCCGCAGCCGGAAGCCGGCTTCTCGCTCCTGCCCGACCCCTCGCCCGGCGACCTCTTCTTCGACTTCGAGGGCAACCCGTTCTGGGACGCCGACGGCTCGCTCGAGTACCTCTGGGGGATCCTCGACGTCGACGGCAACTTCACGCCGCTCCACGCGCACGACCACGAGACCGAGCGGCTCGCGTTCGAGCGCTTCGTCGACCTCGTCCACGAGCGCCTCGCGCGCCACCCCGACCTGCACGTCTACCACTACGCGCCCTACGAGATCACCGCGCTCAAGCGGCTGATGGGCCGCTACGGCACCCGCGAGCGCGAGCTCGACGACCTGCTCCGCCGCGAGGTCTTCGTCGACCTCTACCGCGTCGTCCGCAACGCCGTCCGCGTCTCGCGGCCCGGCTACGGGCTGAAGGAGCTGGAAGCGTTCCTCGACTTCGAGCGCCTGGCGGAGGTGAAGGACGGCGGCGCCTCGATCGTCATCTTCGAGCAGTGGATGCAGACCGGCGAGCAGGCGCTGCTCGACCAGATCGACGCCTACAACCGGGAGGACTGCATCGCGACGCGGCTCCTGCGCGACTGGCTGCTCGAGCGGCGCGACGAGGCGCTCGCGCAGTTCGGGCCGTTCCCGCCGCCCGAGCCGCCCGAGCCGAGGCCGATCCCGGAGGTGAAGGAGGTCCGCGCCGAGCTCCGCGCGCAGCTGCTCGACGCCGGGGAGGAGCTCGCCGCGCAGCTGCTCGACTACCACGACCGCGAGCGCAAGCCGGTCTGGTGGGCCTACTTCGACCGGATCGAGATGACCTCCGAGGAGCTGTTCGAGGATGCGGAGTCGATCAGCGGGCTGACGGTCGTCGGAGAGCCGACGCGCGTCGACCGCTCGTGGGCGTACACGCTCACCTTCCCGCCGCAGGAGCACAAGATCCGCGAAGGGCAGCAGACCGTCGACCGCGACACGCTCAAGTCGCCGGGAAACATCACGGACGTCGACCGGGAGGCACGGCGGCTGACGCTCAAGCGCGGGCGCAGCTTCGACGACGTCGACCTGCCCGAGTCGATCCTGCCGAAGAGCGCCTTCAACACGCCCGAGCAGGAGGAGGCGCTGATGCGGCTCGGCCGCTCGCTCCTCGCCGGCGACCGCCGCTACCCCGCGGTCGAGTCGATCCTCCGCCGCGAGCCCTTCGACCGGTCGGTTCAGACCTCCGACCTCGACGAGATGAAGCAGCTCGTGACGAGCCTGGACGATCGCCACCTCGTGATCCAGGGACCGCCCGGCTCCGGGAAGACGTGGACGTCCGGACGGCTGATCGCGCACCTGCTCGCGAACGGCAAGTCGGTCGGTGTCGCCTCGACGAGCCACAAGGCGATCCACAACCTGCTCGACGCGGTGGTCGAGGCGGCCGCGGAGCTCGGAATCGCCTTCGACGGGCGCAAGAAGGCGAGCGCCGGCAACTCGGAGTCGTTCTACGGCCGCGACGAGGTCAAGGACGTCGAGCACGCCGACGAGTGCGTCGGAGCCGACCTCGCCGCCGGCACGTCGTGGCTCTTCGCGCGCGAGAACCAGCAGGTCGACTACCTCTTCGTCGACGAGGCGGGGCAGGTCTCGCTCGCCGACGCGCTCGCGATGGGCACGGCCGCGCGGAACGTCGTGCTCGTCGGCGACCCGCAGCAGCTCGACCAGGTGATCCAGGGGACGCACCCGGCCGGCAGCGGCGCGTCCGTGCTGCGGCACCTGCTCGGCGACGACGAGACGGTCCCGCCGGACCGCGGCCTCTTCCTCGAGCGCACCTACCGGCTCCATCCGGACATCTGCGGCTACATCTCGGAGGAGTTCTACGAGGGGCGGCTCGAGCCGGCGCCGGTCGCGGCGGAGCGGACGACGCCGCTCGGCACCGGGCTGCGCTACCTCCCGGTCGAGCACGAGGGCCACCGGCAGGAGTCGGCGGAGGAGGTCGCGGTCGTGCGCGCCGAGGTCGAGCGGCTGCGCGCGCACGGGATCGAGGACGTGATCGTCGTCGCCGCCTTCAACGCGCAGGTGAACGCGATCCAGGAGGCGCTGCCGGGCGTGCGCGTCGGCACCGTCGACAAGTTCCAGGGCCAGGAGGCGGACGTCGTCATCTACTCGATGGCGAGCTCGAGCGGGGAGGACGTCCCGCGCGGGCTCGAGTTCCTGCTCTCGCGCAACCGGCTGAACGTCGCGATCTCGCGGGCGCGCTGCCTCGCCTACCTCGTCGCGAGCCCGAAGCTGCTCGAGGTCAACTGCCGCTCGATCCCGCAGATGCGGCTCGCGAACGCTCTCTGCCGCTTCGTCGAGCTGGCGGAGTCCTAGACCTCGTCGTTCAGCAGCACGAGCTCGAGATGCCCGCGCGAGGCGTTGCCGCGGATGTCGGCCGCCTCGACGTCGAGGCGGTAGCGGCCGTCGCGGTGGCGACGCGTGTCCCAGCCGCGCGCGAGCCAGAAGCGGTAGCGGCCGCGCGTCGGCGGCTTGTTCTGACGCGTCGCGGCGGCGTAGACCTCGGGGAACTGGAATTCGCCTCGGAGCGTGGTGCGGAAGTCGACCGCCACACGCCACGGGATCACGGCGCGCCCGTCACGCACGAGCCGCCAGCGGATGAGCGCCGGCGTCACCGGCATCCCGCGCCAGGGCGGCGGCGCCGAGATCGGCGGATTGTCGTGCGCGACCGCGATCAGGTTGACGACGCCGATCAAGGCTCCAGGCTTGAGGATTCTGCTGCCACGCTCCGCGACGATCCGGTCGATCACGGGCGCACCGAAGTCGTGGAACGGCGTCAGTGCGCCTTCACGGAGCGGGTTCCAGTAGTGCCCGTCGATGCGCTCGGCGAAGTGGACGTGGCCCCAGGTCCTCGCGACGTGGCCGAGCAGCTGGTGCTTCCGCACCCGCTGCCCGTGCCGGACGTGCTTGACGATGTGCCAGTAGCCGTGCGAGCGGCCGCTGCCGGTGACGACCCCGACGTTCTGGGCCCCTTCGGAGTGAACGGTGCCGCCGGCGACGGCGTAGACCGGGGTCCCGTCCGGTGCACAGACGTCGATGCCGAAGTGGAGTGCCTTGCTGCCTTTGGCGCCGATGCGCGGATCGCAGAAGAACCCGCGCACCGGGTGCTGCTCGTCGAAGGGCTTCACCGGCCAGCCGTAGCTCATCGAATCAGACGCCCGGGTTCCGGATCGCGATCTCGACGTCCCTGCGGACGCGGTTGCCGGCTACGTCCCACGCCCGGACGACCAGCAGGTAGCGGCCGTTCTTCAGTCGCGTCGTGTTCCAGTAGGGCTTCTGGAAGAGCCGGAACCAGTACTCGCCCGCGCCGTGGACCTTGCGGTTGAGCGCGAGCTGGGCGGGGTGGTTCTGCTTCGTCCCGGGCGCGTAGTGCTGCTCGGTCGCGATCGGGATCTGGTTGGCGGCGATGTAGACCGTGCGTCGTAGCACGACCCGCTCGCTCGGACGTTCGATCAGCAGCAGGCCGAGCCGGTATGGATGGTGCGGCGCGGCGAGCAGCGGGACGTCCTTGAACCAGCCGATGAACGACTGCGGATCGCTGATGCGCGCCCTGATGTCCACGACTCCGGCCAGGCTCGACTTGTCCAGCCGCTTCCCGGCAGGCGGCAGTTGCGCCACGCCCGTGATCCTGCGGCCCCAGTTCGGTAGTGCCGGCGTGTAGAAGCGGACGTCGTGGATGACCGGCGGCGCCGTGTCGGCGTAGGGCCTCACCTTCCCGCCGGGCCGAAGCGGGTTCAGCAGCACCGTCGTGCCTTTGTCGGTGGTGTGGAACTCGGTCAAGTGGACGTGCCAGGAGCCCTTCGTCGTCCAGCCGATGAACTGCCCCGCCCGCACCCGGTCGCCGCGCTTGACGCGCGCGTCGACGTGCCCGTAGCCGAAGTGGCCGATGCGGATGCTGCCGCGGACGCCGGGCTCGGTCGCCACCTCGACGACGCCACCCTCGATCGCGTAGACGCGGTGCGTCCGGCCGGCGGGAGCGCCCTGCTCGGGCCGGTCGTCTCGTACAGCCACGTCGACGCCGGTGTGGTAGATCGCGCCGAAGGTGGGGTCGGGCCGTGGGTCGAGAAACGTGCCGCGGACCGGATGCTGCTGATGCTGGGGGGCAACCGGCCAGCCACGGAAGTCGTCGTTGTAGCGCTGCGGAAACGCCGCCATCTCGCTGCGCGAGTCTTAACACGTCCCTGCATCGACGCGCTGTCGAGGTGAAGCGACATCCGGCGCGTAGGCTGGAAGGGTGAACAGGCTCACCGACAACCGCTTCGCGCGGGTGCTCCGCGACAAGCGCGTCTACGTGACGCTCGAGTTGATCGGGCTCGCGGTGCTGCTCGGCGCCCTCGGCTGGGCAATGCGTGATGTCTGGGAGGACGCGAGGCCACGGCTCCGGCACGCGGATCTCAGCGACCTTGCGCTCGCGGTCGCGATCGTCGCCGGGTACTACCTCGTCTTCGTGCTCGGCTGGATCCGGATCCTCGCCGCGTACGGGATCCACATCCCGTATCGGGTCGCGCTCCAGTCCGAGATGCTCTCGATGCTCGCGAAGTACATCCCCGGAGGGGTGTGGACGCCGACGGCGCGGGTCGTCGCGCTGCGGCGGTTCGGCGTCAAGGAAACGCCCGTCGTGCTCGCGTCGATCCTGCTCGAGGCCGGGCTCTCCGCTGTCGCCGGCGTCGGCGTCTTCCTCGTCGGGCTCGTGATCATCGGCGGCGCGGACGTGCCGCTGCTGCCGCTCGGCGCCTTCGGCATCCTCGTCTCGTTCCTGCTCTACCCGCCGGTGTTCGCGAACGTCGCCGGCCGGCTGCTGCGCCCCTTCGGCGCGGGCGAGGTGACGCCGCTGCCGGCGCGCACGGCGTTCCAGCTGCTCGGCTTCTATGCACTCACGTGGCCGCTCGGCGGCGCCGCGATGTGGTTCATGCTCCGCTCGGTCGGCGGCGACCCGTCGCTCTCCTCGATCCCGTTCCTCGGCGGCGTCAGCGCCGTCGGAGCGATCGTCGCCGTGCTCGCGATCTTCGCCCCCTCCGGCCTCGGCGTCCGCGAGGCGTCGATGTACGGGCTGCTGCTCGCGGTCGTCGGCGAGGCGGTCGCGCTCGGCTCGATCGTGATCAACCGGCTCGCGATCACGGTCGTCGAAGCCCTGCTGCTGCTCGTGGGCGTGCTGCTCCTGCGCCGGCGCCGCGAGCACCGTGAGGTTTCCATCCCGACGACGCCGTAATACGATCCTCGCGCGGCTTGCGGCGGCCGCCACCAGACATGGGCGAGCCGACACCACAGCCTTCGAATCCCGGCCCCGGCTTCGGGCTGCCGCCGCCCGACACCGGCAATCCGCTGCGCAACCTGATCTCGCGCGTCGGCGTCTTCCTGATCCAGGTCGAGCGCCGCTTCGATCCGTTCTTCCGCCCCGCTGTTCGACAAGCTCTTCCGCGGCCCGCTCTCGACGCTGACCACGTTCCTGATCAACCTGAGGCGCAAGGACGAGGGGCTCGGAATCGCGGAGGAGCGGATCCAGCCGGACGAGGAGGAGCACGTCCAGGCGATCATCGATCAGTTCACCGCCCAGATGAAGCGGCTCTGGAACCCCGGCCACTTCGAGCGCGGCGGCAACACGAAGACGCACGGGATCGTGCGCGCCGAGTTCATCGTCCGCGACGACCTGCCCGGAGAACATGCGCCGCGGCATCTACGCGGAGCCGCGCACCTTCCGCGCCTGGGTGCGCTTCTCGGGGCCGGGGCCGTACATCACGAGGGACATCGACGACGTCGGCTTCATGAGCATCAGCGTCAAGCTGATGGGCGTCCCCGGGCCGAAGCTCCTGGACGACGAGAAGGAGACGCAGGACATGACCGGCGTCTCGACGCCGACCTTCGTCACGCCGGACGTGAAGGCCAACGCCAACCTGCAGTACTGGAGCTACCGGAACGCGTCCGTCTTCCACTTCGCCGCCTTCCGCAACTCGCACTTCCTCGACTCGTTCATGCAGCTGCTGTGGACGAAGACGCAGTCGAGCCCGCTCGAGGGCGACTACTTCGGCTGCGTCCCGTACCTGCTCGGGGAAGGGCAGGCGATGCAGTACTCGTTCAAGACGAGGCTCGAGACGAAGACGCGGGTGCCGCGCCTGCCGCTGCGCCCGCCCGACAACTATCTCCGCGACGCGATGGTCGCCACGCTCGCCGAGCGCGACGTCGAGTTCGACGTGCTGCTCCAGCTGCAGACCGACCCGTTCAAGATGCCGATCGAGAACAACGCCGTGCTCTGGCCGACGAAGCTCTCGCCGCGCGTGCCGGCCGCGGTGCTCAGGATCCCGAAGCAGACCTTCGACTCGCCGGAGCAGCTCGCGTTCGCGCGCAAGCTCACCTTCAACCCGTGGCACTGCATCCCCGAGCACCGGCCGCTCGGCAACCAGAGCCGGGCGCGGAAGCGGATGTACTACGAGCTCTCGCGCCTACGCCAGCAGATGAACGACGTCGAGCACTACGAGCCGGACGGCGACGAGAAGTTCTAGAGAGCGAGGCGAGGTGGCGGAGCGTCGCCAGGCCGGGGAGGAAGAAGTAGGCGCCGCCCTTGACGAACACGAACCGGGGCACGTCGGTCACGCGCTCGCGGACGCCGTCGGTGGGGATCGTGAAGCAGCCCGGCGCGAAGAACGGGTCGGCGTCGTCGTAGAGCTCGCCGAACTTGGTGTTGTTCAGCCAGGTGTGGTTGACGAACTCGAACTGCCGCGCGATGTTGGCGTTCAGGCAGATGAAGTGGAGGCCGCGCTCGGCCGAGTCGGGCTCCGCCAGCGCCTGCTCGACCGATAGCGGCGGCCCGTACTCGCGGCCGCGCCGCACGATCCGGTGGCGCCGGTTGACCTCGAACGACCTGTCGCTGCCGGGGTCCGGGTCGAGCGAGTCGCGCGGGTTCGAGCGGCGGATGTGCGAGCCGACCGGGCAGCGCACGCCGCGCGGATCGTCCTCGTGGTAGCCGAAGTCGTTCGCCTCGGCGAGGCTCGGGTCGTCCGCGTCCGGAGCGAGCGCGAGCGGAGCGCCGCTCGGCCAGCGGCCGACCATCTTCGCCGCGAGCCGTAGACGCGCGTCCGGGTTGCTGCTCCCGTCGGGGCGCCGCGTCGCCTCGTCGACGAACTGCCAGAAGCCGGCGACGTCCTGGCTCAGCTGGCGGAAGACGAGATAGCTGCCGTTGCGGAGCAGGGGCTCGTCGAGCGTCTGCCCGTACTCGTTCACGTAGCCGTGCAGGAACTCGCCGGCGCGGACGGTCGCCTCGCGTGGGCCGGTCTTGCCGAGCCCCTCGACGAACGGCTGCGAGATCCCGTCGCGGAAGCCGAACGGCTCGAAGCCGTCGAGGTCGGCGGTGCCGAGGCTGCTGACGAGGCAGAACCCGGGCGGCGTCTGCTCGAGTGCGTCGAGGGCGGCATCGTCCTTCGCGTAGAGGAGCAGCACGGCGTCGACGGGCGCGGCGGGGCCGCCCCAGTCCCAGCGCTCCGGCGCGTTCTCGCCGAGGTCGCCGAGGATTCGCGTCCGGTGCGGTGTCGTCATTCCGGCGACGAACTCGTTCGAGAACGTCGCCATCGTCTCCGCAGGCAACCCGAGCCGCTCGAGCCCGGAGCTCGTGAACGCGACGTTGACGGCGTGCTCCGGTCGGCGGTCCTCGGCCGTCGTCACGCTCGCCTCACCGAGCCAGCGCCGCGCGGCGGCGGCGATCCTCGACCTTCAGCAGGAGGAAGGCCGCCGACTTCAGGTCGCCGTAGCCGCGGGCGAAGAGCCCCTGGACGTCCGCGAGCTCGAGCGTCACAGCGCCTGCACCCACTTCTGCTCGTCGCCGCCGCGCAAGCCCGCGCGGATCCGCTCGTTCTGCGCGATGTTCAGCGCCGTCAGGTCGCCGTAGGCGGAGTACCAGACGTGCGTCGGCACCTGGTGCACCCGCAGGTAGTCCTTGAACGCGAGCTCGTGCCTGGCGCCGCCGAAGACCAGCCAGCTCGTCTTCGGGTAGCCGATGCCGTTCGAGAAGACGAGGTTGAGACCCCAGGCGACCTTGTCGATGAAGTCGTCCATGTAGGCTCTCCATGCTGCCGTCGTAGTTGCTCGCGAAGAACATCCGCCGCCTGCCGTCGATGAAGACCCAGCGCGCGAAGTGGATCGTCTTGACGCCCGAGAGGACGCCGCGGTTGAAGATGTGACGCGTCGTGTAGTTGAGCCCGAGGAGGATCGCGCGCAGCGTCAGGATCCGGAACGCGCCGGGCTTGACGTGGCCGACCGCCATGAAGGGGTTGTGCACGAGATGGTCCTCGAGCGCCGCCAGCTCGAGGATGCGCTCCTCCCTCTGCTTGACGTGCGGGGGCGTCCCGTCGCGGCGCTCGTGCAGCCGGAGGATGACGGCGAAGACCGGCAGGGAGAGGAGCAGCAGCGGCAGGAAGGGGAGCAGGAGCAGCGGCATCCCGACGAGGTGCAGCTTCTCGCGGAGACGGGCGAGGCGGCTGGGGCGCTCCGCCGGCTCGAGCGCCCACGCGAGCTCTGGATTGCTCTGCACGTGCTCGCGAACCGCCTGGCGGATCTCGGCCGGCCTGCGGCCGTTCCAGTCCCCGCTGTCGAGGAAGTCCTGGATCGCCTCTCGCAGCTTCGCTTCCTGCTTGATCTGGCTCGCCGTGCGGCCGCGCGTGTTCACGTAGACGGCCTGCTCCTTGACGGCGTGGCGGCGCAGGTAGCCGAGCCGGTCGCCGCTGTAGCCCTCGCAGTAGGCGAACAGGCGGTCGAGGCCTTCCTGCTCCGCGAGCTCGCCGAGGTGCTTGGCCGCCGAGACGTCGACGTCCGTCATCAGGATCAGGTGCGCCGGGAGGCCCTGGTCCTCCTCGATCACGGCGAGGCGGGCGAAGTGGAGCCCGGAGAGCTTGCCGAAGTCGACCACCGAGCCGTTCGCGACCCCGTTGCCCATCGTCGCGAGCAGGCTCTCCAGCTCGCCGCGCGCGCCCGCGCGGACGGGCGCGACGATCGTCAGCGCGCGCTGATACGGCATCGCAGCGGGATCACTGGGCGAACTTGAGCGCGAAGAGGGCGATCTTGTCGCGCTCCCAGAAGACGAGCCCGAGGTAGACGCCGGGCGAGACCTCGCGGATCTCGTCGCGAACCTTGCGCGCCAGGAAGGAGGTCTTCGAGTAGTCGAGCACGATCGTCTCCTTGCCGTCGAACCAGCTCGGATCCTTGTAGACCTTCGCGCGCACCGCCTTGATCCCGAGCGGCAGGATCTTGTTCTTCAGGTCGCCCTTGTCCCGGCGGAAGACCTTGCCGCGCCAGGCGACCAGGTGGATGATCTTCGACGCGACCCCGGAGATCTCGGAGCCCGGCTCGACGAGCACGATGCCGTCGGCGTCGCCGTCCGGAAGCGGGCCCGCGGGGCTCTGGCGGAAGAGCTCGTCGAGCTCGTCCTTCTCCATCTTCAGTAGATCCGGCAGGTCGAGCGGCATCCGGGTTCCCTCCGACGAACGGCACGGCGAACCTACCACGGTGCCGCTCGATCCTTCAAGATGCCCTCGACAGATGACCGGCAGCGACTACGCCCGCATCGCCCTCGCCGGCGTCCGCCTCTTCAACGGCGGCGCCGCGCTCGTCGCGCCGGGACCATTCGCGAAGCGGCTCGGCACCGAGGCCGACGCGCACGGCCCGGCCGTCCACATCGGCCGCATGTTCGGGATCCGGACGGTGTTGATCGCGATCGACCTGCTCAGCCGCGACGAGGCCGTGCGCAGGCACGCGCTGCGGGTCGCGCTGCTCGTCCACGTCTCGGACACGATCTCGGCGGCGGCCGCGGGGCTCTCGAAGCAGCTACCGCCGCGCTCGGCGATCCTGGCGACCGGCGTCTCGGCGATGAACGTCGCGCTCGCGGCGGTCGCGAGCAAGGACGTCCGCAAGTAGCCCTAGATCAAGCCCGCGCGTCATCGCGGCCGAGCGCGCTCGCGACGATCCGTTCCAACTCCTTGAGCTGGAACGGCTTGCTCAGGATCATCGCGTCAGGGACGTTGTCGAGCGAAGCGTGGTCGCGCCAGCCGGTCATGTAGATCACCCTCATGTCAGGGTGTGTGCCGCCCAACGTCGAGGCGAGCTCCATGCCGCTCGCACCGGGCAACTGGACGTCCGTCAGCAGCAGATCGATCCGCGGCTCGGCAGCGGCGAACGCAGATGCTTCCTCGGCGGATCCGGCGATGAGGAGGCGTGCGCCGAACCGAGCCAGCAGCTTCCGAATCAGCTCCCGGATCGTCTCGTCGTCCTCGACGACGAGGATCGTGGGTCGCTCGCCTGCCTCGAGAACCATCTGGGCACATCGTCTTCTGTATCGGGGCCGTCCCGCCTGACTCGTTTGGACTAAGCGCGCGGGTCAGGGAAAGCGGCTGCTCGCCGGATCGAGGTCGAGGCGGCCGCCGTCGCGGCAGTCTCTGGGGACGACGTACTCCGGCGCCGAGCGGCCGTACACCGCGTTGTCGGCGAGTTGCTGCCGCATCATCCGGGCGGCCGTGCCTTCCGAGAGACCCAGCCGGCGGCCGAGCCCGACGCCGCTCTGGAAGGCGTAGCAGTTCGTGACGCCCTCGTCGGACTCGCCGTGCAGGTGCCATGCCTCGTGGGCGAGGACGGCGATCGCGCGGGCGGTCTGGCTGAAAGCGCCCTCGTCGTCCTTGAACGCCAGGCGGTAGAGCCGGTAGCAGATCGCCGGCGTCAGATAGGCGTTGCGGCCGCCCACCTCGGCGACGCCGTCTGCGTGCTGGACGATCCCGACCGCCTCGCCGCGTGCGTCGCAGTGGACGATCGCCTCGTGGCCGGCGATCCGGCCCGCCTCCGCCGAGAGCAGCGCCTCCGTCTTCGCCCGGTCGTCGGCGTCGAGCCCGTCCCACCCGCCTCGCGGGACGAGGACGAGCAGGACGAACGCGAGCGCCGCGAGCACGGCGACGCCTTCGAGCCGGCCCAGCACCGAGGCGCGGCGCCGGAGCGGCGGCGCCGGCTCGACATCCTCCTCGCTCTCGGCGCCTTCGGGGAGCCAGACGTCCCGCCCGTCCACCTCGACGAGCACCGGCTCGAGCCACTCCTCGCCGCCGAGCTCCTCGATGTCGCTCTCCTGCGGGAGGCGCCCCCGCTTCGCCGGAGTCGATCCCCAGTCACGCAGGCCGCCGACGAGAAAGTTCAGCTCGAGCAGCGCGAAGGCGAGAAACGGCACCCACGCCGGGATCCAGTCCCGTACGCCGGGCACGAAGAACCACGCCAGGATCAGCACGACCGCCGCGATCCGCAGCCGGCGCTCGAGCGAGAGGCGAGAGTCGTCCATCCCGCCAGCTTGCCAGCGCCCGGCTTGACAGCGCCGAACGGCCGTAAGAGCATGGTCGCGCGGTTGCGGCCCGTGTCCGCTCGCCGGACAGCCGTCCACGATGCCCGAGGAGGCGTAGCCAGATGAGACAACGGAAGCAACCACCGACAGCAAAGCCCAAGCGAAGGCCGAAGGCCGCGCCGAAGCGACAACCGAAGCGGATCCTCAACTGCGTTCCCTCGACCGAGACCAAAGACGACTGGCGGCTCGAGACCGCCGAGGACGCCGGCCTCGTCGCAGCAGCGCCACAGATCCCGGCGCGGAAGGACCTGCGGGCGCTGTGGTGGAAGATCAACGACCAGGGGTCGACCGGCTCGTGCGTCGGCTGGGCGAGCGCCGATGCGCTGCTGCGCTGGCACTTCGTCAAGACGAACCGGATCGGCACGAGCGAGCTGATCTCGCCGCGCTTCCAGTGGATGGCGGCCAAGGAGACGGACGAGTTCAACTCGCGGCCGACGACGTTCGTCGAAGCGGAGGGGACGAGCCTGAAGGCGGCGCTCGACGTCGCCCGTAAGTTCGGCTCGGTCAAGGACACGGTGCTCCCGTTCGCGTCGGCCGTCGGGTACCGCGGCAGCGCGTCGACGTTCTACGCGATCGCGGCGCAGCTGAAGATCAGCATGTACTTCAACCTCGGCCACGAGATCGGAAACTGGCGTGTCTGGCTTGCGACGAAGGGGCCGATCCTGACCCGGCTCAACGTCGACTCGACCTGGGACAAGGCCACGTCGACCAAGGGCGTGCTCGACGTCTACAAGCCGAAGACTGCTCACGGCGGCCACGCGGTCGCGCTCGTCGGCTACACGCCGGATGCGTTCATCGTCCGGAACAGCTGGGGGACGACCTGGGGCGACCGGGGGTTCGCGTACGCGTCGCTCGCGTACGCACAGGAGGCGTTCACCGAGGCCTACGGCGTGGAGCCGTAGCGGTGGAGGACGCGGTCCGGCTCGACTACGACCAGACAACTCAGTTCATTCGCGAACTGACGGACGTGCGGATCAAGATGCTCGCCTTCGTGCCGACGATCTCGGGCGCGGCGGTCGGGCTGCTCGGAGAGCCGCGACCCGCGACCGAGCTGATCGGCGTCGCGATGCTCGGTCTCGTCGCGACGCTCGGGATCTTCGTCTACGAGCTCCGGAACGCGCAGGTCTACGACGCGCTGATCCGGCGCGCGGCGGAGCTCGAGCGGCTCCTCGCCTTCCCGACGGTGCAGGGCCTCCACGGAGCTGGAGGCGTGCTCGGCGTGCGGCCCGGCCGCTGGTTCGCGCACGACCGCGGCTGGGCGCTCGTCTACTCGGCCGCGATCGCAGGCTGGAGCTACCTAGCCGCGTGGGGCTTCCTCAGGTGGATGCTGGTCGACAGCGCGCAGACGATCGCCGCGGTGGCCGGGATCGCGGTGGGCGCGCTCGTCGTCGTCGGACTGGAGCGGTTCAAGCCCGGAGGCTGAGAACTGGCAGCGTGCCTGGACCCGACGGAGGCGTTCTCGTCAAGATCCAGGCACGCGGCGATGGGGGTGCGTGGCTGATGCCATGGAGCTACGCGGAGGTTCGCGCGTGGCGCCGGCTTCGCTGGAGCAGTTCGAGGGTTGCGTCCAGTGCCAGCCGTCGATTGCGCCGGTGACGCCGACCGCGCGTCTGCAGGGCGAGGCGATGCGTTTCGGCCGCCTGGCGGAGCTGCTCACCGCGATCATGGTTCAGCTGTTGAAGTGCTTCGTAGTGCAGCATGATGCTTCCTCCTTTCCGATGTCGCGTGCCGATCGAGCCGGATTGCGTATGCGAGTGCAGTCGAGAATCTGCTCACCGAGCCGTCCTTTCCGTGTCGAATTACGGGTACGAGAAACCCGTTGCCTTTGCGGCGCTTCACTGGTAGCCGGCCACGCAAGTGGCAAGCCGAGTTGCAGTACTAGTTTGTGCCAGCGGGACGGGCGCTCTACGCCGCGAAGCGAAGAGGCCAGCCGACGCTATTGAGCTCTGTATTGATCAAGCTGACCTCCTTTCCCGCTTGGGCCGAGCAACGCACTCAGCCACGAAGCCAAAGAGTGTGCCTAGTTGCGATGCGCTTGTCAAGCAATTCAGTGAAATACGAGTTGCAAATCAAGGCACGCCGACGCGTGCCGCGGCGCCCTCACGCGCCGCGGCCGCGCCTCCGTTCCGCCGTCGGGTGAGGTCAGTCGCCCGTGTCGTACTTGAACGAGATCGAGAGGCGCACGCGGTAGCTCGTGACGCTGCCGTTCTCGATCGTCAGATCCTGCCGGCTCACCTCCGCGACCCGCAGGTCGCGAACCGTCTTGGCTGCCGTCTCCACCGCCGTGCGGGCGGCTGCCTCCCACGACTCGGTGCTGACGCCGATCACCTCGGTTACCCGGTAGACGCTGTCGGCCATGCGCTGACTCCTTCCGATTCGATGAGGGCTTGCCGGTGGAATCTGTCACCTGCGGGCACGGCGCACAAACCTGACCCGGCGAGCAGTAGGTTCTCCGCATGCTCGACGTCCTGATCCGCGGCGGCCGCGTGATCGACGGCGCCGGCAATCCCTGGTACCGCGCCGATGTCGGCATCGCGGGCGGCAGGATCACGGAGGTCGGCCGCGTCGACGAGTCGGCGGAGCGCGTGATCGACGCGAGCGGCCTCTTCGTCTGTCCGGGGTTCGTCGACATGCACACGCACTCCGACCTGCAACTGCTCGTCAATCCCGCGCACGAGGCGAAGGTGATGCAGGGCGTGACTCTCGACGTGCTCGGCCAGGACGGGCTCAGCTATGCGCCTGTCACCGATGACGTGCTCGAGCAGCTCCGCGGGCAGCTGGCCGGCTGGAACGACGACCCGCCCGGCTTCGACTGGAGCTGGCGGACCGTCGCCGAGTACCTCGACCGGCTCGACCGGGACGGGATCGCGATCAACGCCGCGTACCTCGCGCCCCACGGGACGATCCGGATGATCGCGATGGGCACCGACGACCGGCCGCCCACGGCGGACGAGCTCGCTCACATGAAGCGGCTGCTCGCCGAGGCGTTGCAGGACGGCGCCGTGGGACTCTCGACCGGCCTCACGTACACCCCGGGGATGTACGCCGACGACGACGAGATCGTCGCGCTGCTCGAGGTCGTCCGCGAGTACGGCGGGTACTACACGCCGCACCACCGCAGCTACGGCAAGCGCGCGCTCGAGGCGTACGCGGACTGCATCGAGATCGCGCGGCGCTCCGGCGTGCCGCTCCACCTCGCGCACGCCCACCTCGGCTTTCCGGTCAACAAGGGCCGAGCGCCGGAGCTGCTCGCGATGATCGACCAGGCGCGAGACGACGGGATCGAGGTGACGCTCGACACCTATCCCTACCTCGCGGGCTCGACCTATCTGCATTCGATCCTGCCGAGCTGGATGCACGTCGGGGGCGGTGCGGCGACGATCGAGCGATTGCGCGACCAGTCGCTGCGCGAGCGCCTGCGCGTGGAGATCGAGGATGTCGGCTCGGACGGGTTCCACGAGATCCCGGTCGACTGGTCGATCGTGCACGTCGACGGACGGCCGGTCATCGAGGCGGCTGCCGCTGCCGGAGCGCGGCCGATCGACTGGGTCTGCGATCTGCTCGCCGAGCGCAGTCTCGGAGTCTCCTCTGTTGCCCATTTCGGCAACGAAGACAACGTCCGCACGACCATGGCGCACTGGTCGCACACCGTCGGCAGCGACGGAATCATCGTCGGCGACCGGCCGCATCCGCGCGGCTGGGGCACGTTCCCGCGCTACTTCGCCGTCTACGTGCGCGAGCTCGGGATTCTCACGTGGGAGCAGGCGGTGCGAAAGATGACCTCGCTACCCGCGCAGAGGCTCGGCTTCCCCGACCGTGGGCTGATTCGTCCCGGAATGGCCGCCGACGTCACCTGCATCGACCCCGAGACGATTCGCGATACGGCGACGTACGAAGACCCCCGCCGCCACCCGGAGGGGGTCCCGTACGTGCTGGTGAACGGTGTGGTCGTCGTCGACGACGGCAAGCACACCGGCGCGCTCGCGGGCCGCGCGCTCCGCTCTGCCGGTTTGGGCGCCTCCGGCTAGCCCGCGTTCGGGTCGGTCTGCCAGAGACCGAAGTCGTTGCCCTCTGTGTCCGTGCAGGTCGCGAACCAGCCCATGCTCGGCACCGGCATCGGCTCGCCGGTCTGGCCGCCCAGCTCGTTGACCTGAGCGACCCCGGCCTTGATGTCGTCGACGTCGAAGTACACGCGGGGCCCGCGCTTGTCGCCGTCGGCCTCGGCGATCGCCCCGCCCTGGTTGTCGGAGAACCGCGTCATGTGGTACTCGGTCGGGCTGCCGGGGTATTCCTCGAACTGCCAGCCGAAGAGCGAGCCCCAGAACTCACGGGCCTTCGCCGTGTCACCCGCGGGGATCTCGAGGTGGACCATCTGACCTGCCATGTCGTGCTCCTCTCGTCGTGTGGGCGGAGTGCGCCTTCAGTTAAGACGACGAACGGAGCGTGAAGTAATCGACACTCAGCGCGCGAGCCAGCCGCCGTCGACCGGCAACGTCACGCCGTGCACGTAGTCGGCGGCGGGGGACGAGAGGAAGACGACCGCGCCGCCGATGTCGGCCGGATCGCCCCACCGGCCGGCGGGGATGCGGACGTCGATCTGCTTCGTCCGCTCGGGGTCGTCGCGCCAGATCCGCGCGTTCAGCGCGGTCTTGACGTAGCCCGGCGCGATCGCGTTCACGTTGACGCCCTGCGGCGCCCACTCGTTCGCCAGCGCCATCGTCAGCTGTGAGACGCCCCCTTTGCTCGCCGCGTACGAGGAGATGCGGAACCCGCCCTGGAAGCTCATCACCGACGCGATGTTCACGATCTTGCCGCCGCCCTGCGCGACCATGATCCGCCCCGCGAGCTGGCACAGCTCGAACGTCGCCGTCAGGTTCACCTCGATCACCTCGTCCCAGTCGCCGAGGTCGTGGTCGACCGCGTCGGAGGCGCGGCCGATCCCGTGTGAGTTGACGAGGATGTCGATCCCGCCCAGCGCTCCGACTGCCTCCTCGAAGCCGCGGCGGAGCGCGTCGCGGTCGTTGAGGTCGGCGCGGACGGAGATGCCGCCCAGCTCCGCGGCCGCCTCGTCGGCACTCGCCGAGCGGCCGATGATCGCAATGCCGGCGCCCGCGTCGACGAGTGCGCGCGCGATCCCGCGCCCGATCCCGCCGCCGCCGCCCGTGACGAGGGCGCGGCGTCCAGTCAGGTCGAATGCGCCGGCCAACCGGCCCGGAGTGTAGTACGGCTGCCGCTGAGATAACGTCGGCGGATGCAGGTGTCCGACCTCGAGACCCCAGTCCTGACCGCCGATCTCGACGCGATCGAGCGGAACATCTCGCGTATGCAAGCCTATTGCGATGAGCACAGTGTGGCGCTGCGGCCGCACATCAAGACCCACAAGCTGCCCGAGCTCGCCCGGCTCCAGCTCGACGCCGGGGCGGTCGGGATCACGTGCCAGAAGCTCGGCGAGGCCGAGATCATGGCCGACGCCGGCATCGACGACATCCTGCTCTCGTTCCCGCTCGTCGGGGAGGCGAAGGCGGAGCGGCTCGCCGCCCTCGCGGCGCGCGTGAAGATGACCGTCGTCGGCGACTCGGCGGTCGTGGCAGAGGGCCTCTCGCCGGTGCTCGCCAGGCACGGGGTGGAGGTCGACTTCCTGGTCGAGTGCGACACCGGGCTCGGCCGGACGGGCGTCCAGACCCCGGAGGAGGCTGCCGAGCTGGCCGAGCTCGTCGACGGCCTCGAGGGACTGCGCTTCGCAGGCCTGATGACGTACCCGTCGCTCCCGGAGACGGCGCCGTGGCTCAAGGCCGCCCGCGAGGCCGTCGAGGCGCGCGGCCTCTCCGCCGGCCGGGTCAGCGGCGGCGGCACGCCGACGGCCGAGCGCACGCACGAGCTCGCCGTCGTCGACGAGCTCCGCGTCGGCACCTACATCTACGGCGACCGCGCCTGCATCGCGAACGGCTCGGTGCCGCTCGAGGATTGCGCGCTGCACATCGTCGCGACGGTCGTCAGCCGCCCGACGCGGGAGCGGGCGATCATCGACGCCGGCTCGAAGACGCTCACGTCGGATCTCGCGGTGGGCGCCACCGGCCACGGCCTGCTCGTCGAGCATCCGGAGGCCGAGGTCTACGCGCTCAACGAGGAGCACGGCTACGTGGACGTCAGCCGTTGCGAGTCTCCGCCCGAGATCGGAGACCGGGTCACGATCGTCCCCAACCATGCGTGCACCGCCGCCAACATGCACGACGAGATCGTCATGCACCGCGGCGGCGAGGTCGTCGAGACGCTGCCGACAGCGGCACGTGGAAAGGTGAGGTGAAGGATGAAGGAAGCGATTCAGCCGGAGGGCGTCGCGCGTCCCGCGGCGCCGTACTCCCCGGTCGTCGTCAGCGGCGACCTCGTCTACACGGCGGGTCAGGTCGGCTTCGACGAGTCCGGGCAGCTGACGGCCGACGACATCGGCGGGCAGACCGTGAAGGTGTTCGAGAACCTGCTCGCGTGCCTCCGGGCGGGCGGTTGCGGCCCGGCGGACGTGATCAAGGTCAACGCCTACCTCAACGACCTCGGCGACTTCGCGGCCTTCAACGAGGTCTACCGCGGGATCTTCCAGGAGCCGTATCCCGCCCGCACGACCGTCGGCGTCAGCCTGCCCGGCGGCATCCTCGTCGAGGTCGAGGCGGTCGCCCGCAAGCCCTAGGAGGGTTTGGCGAAATATCGGCTGATATTCCGCCAAACCCTCCTAGGCGTCGACTCTGCGGTAGACGAGGTCGAAGTCGGTGGCGTAGTTGGTGCCGTCCTCGGCGAGCTCCCAGCGTCCCTCGATCGTGTTGCCGTCGTCGCTGAAGGTTGCCGAGAAGCGCTGGGCGAACGGCTCGCCCTCGCGCCAGAGCTTCCACTCGCCGTCGCCGATGCTCATCTCGTAGACCCGGCAGACGCCGCGCGCGTCGGAGTAGAGCTGGAAGTACGTCCCGTTGGCCGCATCGCAGCCGAAGATGGAGACGCTGTCGGGCGCCTCTGGATGGTCGATCGTCGCGCGCTGGACCAGGTGTGCCCCCGAGGCGTGCCATTCGAAGGTGGCCCTGCCGCCGCCCGGCCACGGCGTTCCGTCGGCTCCCACCGCCTCGAGTGTCCACTCGCCGACGAGAGGCTCGAGCCGGCGCAACGCCCGCTCCGCGGTTGGCTGGTCCATTCGATTCGCTCCTTCCTCTGGGGTGCATGACAACGGCTGCACACACTTTCCTGACATGTCTCCGCTACCTTGGGTGCACGGCAGGCCATTCGGCCCCGTGGAGATCTAGCTTCTCGTTCCTCCTTTTTAGGTGTTCGAGGTCAGTTGCGTCTCGAGCATGCTCGTCAATCAAGGAGTAGAACACGTGTCAAAGTCATTCCAGGACCTCGGCGTCAGCGCGCCCGTCATCGGTGCGCTCAAGGCGTCCGGGATCACCCATCCCTTTGCAATTCAGTCCCGCGTCTTGCCGGACGCGCTCGCAGGCCTCGACGTTCTCGCCGAGTCGCCGACGGGCTCCGGCAAGACACTCGCTTTCGCCGTGCCGATCGTCGAGCGCACCGCCGGCTCGAACGCCCGGCCCGGCGCGCTCGTCCTCTGCCCGACCCGCGAGCTCGCGCTCCAGGTCGCGGCCGACATCCGCCCGCTCGCCAAGGCCAAGGGCCTGCGCGTCGAGACGGTCTACGGCGGCGCCCCGATCGGTGCTCAGATCAAGAAGGCGCGCGACGCCCACATTCTCGTGGCGACGCCCGGCCGGATGTTCGACCTGATCGAGCGCCGCGCCGTCTCGCTCACCGCCGTCCGCGTCCTCATCCTCGACGAGGCCGACCGGATGCTCGACATGGGCTTCAAGCCGCAGGTCGACCGCATCCTCCGCGGCGTCCCGGACAACCGCCAGACGATGCTCTTCTCCGCCACGTTCGACGGCGCAGTCGCCGAGCTCGCCCGCGCCTACACCGTCAACGCGGTCCGCGTCCAGGCGGACGCGCCCGCCGAGGCGCAGCGCGGCGAGATCGACCACACCTTCGTCGCCGTCACCGCCGAGGACAAGCTCGACCGCCTCGTCGAGCAGCTCCGCCTCGGACCGCGGGCTCGCGCTCGTCTTCGTGCGGACGAAGCACGGCGCCGACAAGCTCGCACGCAAGCTCGAGCGCCAGCACAACATCAAGGCGGTCGCGATGCACGGCAACCTCTCGCAGAACCAGCGGGAGCGCGCGCTCGCGCAGTTCGAGTCGGGGCGCGTCTCGACGCTCGTCGCCACCGATGTCGCCGCCCGCGGCCTCGACGTCGACGACATCACGCACGTGATCAACTTCGACCCGCCGCACGGCGACAACGACTACGTCCACCGCGTCGGCCGCACCGGCCGGGCCGGCCGCAGCGGCACCGGCGTCACGCTCGTCCTCCCGGAGCAGCGCGGCGACGTCAGCCGTCTCGCCACACGCCTCGGCCACGGCGAGTCCTTCGCCTCCTCGGGGATGGTCGTCGCCACGAGGCCGAAGCCGAATCCGAGTCAGCGCAGCTCCGGCAACCGGCAGCGGCGCCGCTCTCGCTGATTTAGGCTCCGCATCGTGAGCCGCGAGCCCGACCTCAACGTCGTCGGTGGCGAGCTGCTGCCCTGCTCGCTCGAGCCGATGACGGGCTTCTTCCGCGACGGCTGTTGCGGGACCGGGCCCGAGGACGTGGGCAGCCACACGGTCTGCGCGGTGATGACCGAGGAGTTCCTCGAGTTCAGCCGCCAGGCCGGGAACGACCTCTCGACGCCCCGCCCGGAGTGGGGCTTCGAAGGGCTGCAGCCGGGCGACCGCTGGTGCCTCTGCGCGCCGCGGTGGCTCGAGGCGCACGAGGCCGGCATGGCGCCCGAGGTCGTGCTCGGCGCGACGCACGTCGGCGCGCTCGAGTTCGTGCCGATCGAGGCGCTGACCGCCCGGGCGGTCGCTCCCGATGCCGTCTAGGAGGGTTTGGCGGAATGTCGCCCGACGGCTCAGCCGATATTTCGCCAAACCCTCCTAGGGCGACAACCGCGTCAGCAGCAGGCGCACGACCGGCCAGGCGCCGTCCGTGGTATTCGAGATCACCGTGTAGGTGATCGCTTCGGCCGGGTCGTGGACGCTCGTGAACGAGACGCCGGTGTCGCCGCCCACCAGCATCACTGCGTCGCTGGACGCATGGAGCCAGAACCCGAGGCCGTACCGTCTGGACATGTCCGGCACGTCGCTGCGCGGGCGCACCATCTCGGCCACCCAGTCCGCCGGCACGATCGAACCGGCGAAGAGCGCGGCCCAGAACGAGCTGACGTCCGCGACGGTCGTGTAGACCCCACCGTCGCCGGTCCCCCGGACGGGCAGGTGGAAGACATTCGTGCGCGTGACGCCGTCGACCTCGAGATACCCCAGCGCGGTGCGTCCGGGGAGCTCGTCGGAGCGCAGGAACTCGGTGTCGTGCATCCCCGCGGGCTCGCAGACATGGCGGCGCACCAGCTCGTGGTACGGGACCCCGCTTGCCCGCTCGGCGATCAGGGCGAGCACGACGTAGCCGCCGTTGCAGTAGGAGAACCGCTCGCCCGCCGGGAACTTCGTCGGGAAGCCGCCGAGCACGGCCAGGTAGTCCTCGGTCGTCACGAGCTCGTGGACGGGGACCGGCAGCAGGTAGTCGGCGAAGTCCATGTCTTCGTCGTCCTCGTCGAGGTAGTCGCCGATGCCCGACCGGTGCGACAGCAGGTGCTCGACCGTCACGTCGTCGGCGATCAGCGGCAGGTCTTCGCCGAGCACCGACCGCGCTGTCGTGGACAGCTCGAGCGAGCCTGCTTCGATCAGGCTCACGATGGCAAGCGCGGTCAGGCCCTTCGTCGCGCTCGCGGTCGCGAACCGCGTCTCGATCGTGTTCGGAATCTCGAAGCCGCGATGGGCGAAGCCATACGCCCTGGCCACTTCGGTCTGCCCGCCGCGATCCACGCGAACCACCCCGGAGAAGCCGGTCTCCGCCGCGACGGCGTCGACCGCCTGCACGAGCTGCGTCATCCCTTCCTCCCGCTCTTGGCGAACTCCTCGTAGGCCCGCTCGAGCACGTCTGCGAGATCGTCGCCGCCGACCTTCAAGCCGCTCGGCCCCAGGCGCTTCAGGACAGCTCCGACCGGCAGCGGCCGCAGCGGCCGGAGCTCCGGCAGCGCGCCCGCCTCCCACGCCTCCGGCGGGACCGTCTCGACGGCAGCGGCGGGCTCCGGCTCCGGCTCGGCCTCCTCGGCCACGTCGACACCGCGCCAGCGCAGCAGCGCCGACGGATCCCGGTCGATCTCCTCGGCGAACGAGTACGCAAGAGCGGCGACGTGCTCGCACGCGCCGCCGCGCTCGCACGAGCACCGGCGCGCCAGCTCTCGCTTCAGCGGCACGAGCGGCCGCTCCCAGTCGAGCGTCATCAGATGCTCGAGGTGCACGGACTGCGCACGGCCCTCGATCGCCGCCAGGATCTGAGGGCTGTTCCGCGCCGAGCGCGTCAGCGCGGTCCAGATGCGCGGCGGCACCGGGATCGGCGGCGATCGTCACCTCGCACCCGTCCACCGACGCGGACAGCGTTCCGGCCTCGACCACGACCTGCTCGACCGATTCGACGAGCCGGCGCCCGTGCTCGGCGACCGACGAGCTCTCGTCCGGAACGACGGCCGTCGCGAAGAGCCGCGCCCAGGGGCCTTTGCCGATCATGCGGCCACCTCACCGGGATCGGTCGACAGCTCGACGGCGGCCCGCAGCGCGCCGAGGTCGAGATCGCCGAGCCAGTCCTCGGAGCGGGCGGCGATCACCTTCTCCGCGAGCTCCCGCTTCGAGTCGAGCAGCGCGTCGATCCGCTCCTCCAGCGTTCCCGTGCAGATCAGGCTGTGCACGAAGACGGGCTTGCGCTGGCCGAAGCGGTGCGCTCGGTCGGTCGCCTGCTGCTCGACGGCCGGGTTCCACCAGCGGTCGAAGTGGAAGACGTGGTTCGCGGCCGGCAGGTTGAGCCCGCGGCCGCCGGCGCGGATCGAGATCACGAGCAGCGTCGGCCCGTCCTCGGTCGCGAACTCGTCCAGCAGGTGCTCGCGCTGGCGCGCGTTGAGGCGGCCGTGGAAGAAGCCGACGCTGCGGCCGAGCCGCTCCTCGAGATGCGGCACGAGCCGGTCGAAGCCCGGGTACTGCGTGAAGACGAGTGCCTTGTCGCCCTCGGGCACCTGCTCGAGCAGCTCCAGCAGCCGCTCCAGCTTCCCCGAGCGGCCGTCGAGCGGCTGCCCGGTCGCGACCAGCATCTCGGGGTGGTTGCACACCTGCTTCAGGTGGCTGAGCATCGCGAGCACGGCGCCGCGGCGGCCGAAGCGGTCTCCGTGCGCCTCGATTCGCGGCAGCCAGTGGTCGACCGTGGCGCGGTACAGGCTCGCCTGCTCGACGGTCAGCCGGCAGTAGTCCTTGTTGACGGTGATCGGCGGCAGCTCCAGCTCGACCTCGGGCGCGTCCTTCGCGCGGCGGAGGATGAACGGCTGCACGATCGAGCGCAGCCGCTCCAGCGCGCCGTCGTGGCTGTGGGTCTCGATCGGCCGCGCGAACGCGCGCTCGAACCACTCCCGCGAGCCGAGCAGGCCGGGGTTGACGATGTCCATCAGCGCCCACAGCTCGCTGAGCCGGTTCTCGATCGGCGTGCCGGTCATCGCCAGCCGCCGCCGCGCCGGCAGCCGGCGCAGCGCGCGCGCCCGCTTCGTGTTCGGGTTCTTGACGTCCTGGGCCTCGTCGAGCAGCAGCCGGTCCCAGGCGATCGCGGCGAGGAAGTCGACGTCGCGCGTGGCGATGTCGTACGAGGTGATGACGACGTCCGACGCCAGGGCGGCCTCCGCGAGCGCGGCGCCGGCGAGCCGGAGGCTGCCGTGGTGGCTGTACACCCGCAGCGAGGGCGCGAACCGCGCGATCTCCGCACCCCACTGCTTGACGACGCTCATCGGGCAGACGACGAGCGTCGGACCGAGCACGCCGGGTCCCGCCTCCTCGCGCTCGGAGGCGAGCATCGCGATCGCCTGGACGGTCTTGCCGAGCCCCATGTCGTCGGCCAGGATCCCGCCGACACCGAGGTCGCCCAGCATCCGCAGCCAGCCGTGACCGCGCTCCTGGAACGGGAAGAGTGCGAACCGCATCGAGGCGGGCGTCGGCAGGGGCTTGAAGCGGTGCTCCCCGTCCTGGAGCAGGTCCGAGAGCGGGGCGTCGAGGGAGACCGCGCCCAGCTCGAGCCCTGCCTCCTCCGTCTCGAGCCCCTGACACGGCGCGGACGAGCTCGACGATCCCGGCAGTACTTCCAACACCGGTGGTGCGGCGGCGCTCGAGGAAGCGCAGCGCCTTCTCGACGTCCGTCCGGCGCAGCGCGTGCCAGCGGCCGGCGACGCGGACGAACGGCTCCTTCGCCGCGGCGAGGTCGGCGAGCTCCTGCTCGCTGAGGACGACGTCGCCGATGGCGAGCTTCCAGTCGAACGTCGCGAGCGAGGTCGTCGAGAGCAGGCCGCTCGAACGGACGGGGACGCCGCTGCTCGTCGCGGTCAGGTTGATCCGCAGCTTGCTCGGCGAGCCCAGCCAGGCGCCCGGCAGCAGCACCGGCACGCCGCGCGCCTCGAGCAGCGGCATCGCCTCGCGCAGGAACAGCTGCACCTCGTCGCCGTCGAGCTCGGCCTCGGCAGGCGTCACCTGGTCGAACCGGATGCCGTGGTCGGCGAGCAGCGGCTCGATCTCGGTCAGCTGCTTGGCCAGGTCGCGGTGCGGGTCGCTCGCACGGAGGAACGTGAAGACCTCGTCGCCCTCCTCCGCGAGCAGCCTCGCGGGCAGCCCGAGCGTCGGGTCGTCCTCCGCGTGCAGCCACAGCTCGAGCACCAGCGCCGTCCCGCGCTCGTCCAGGTGCAGGCTGAGCTTCCACGGGGCCGAGGAGCGGCGGCCGAGGCCGTCGTCGAGCCAGCGGGAGAGCCGGCGGTTGAGCGCCGCATAGCCCGCGTGGCGCGGCAGCTCCGGATCGGTTGCGCCGAGCCCGTCGAGGAAGAGCTCGACCGCGGTCGGCCGGCCGTTTCGCAGCGAGGCGGCGAGCCGGACCCGTCCCGCCTGGAGGCGGTCGCGCGCGATCTGGTCGACGAGGACGGGGTACAGGTCGCGCACGGTCTCGTCACGGTCGCCGCCGAACGCGGTCGCGCCGGCCTCGGGGAGCGCAGCGGCGATCCCGTCGAGCGTCGTCTGCACGCTCTCGTCGAGCGTGGCGCCCCAGAAGGCGTGCCAGGCGCCGCCGACGTGCTCGAGATAGGGGTGGACGAGACCCTCGGTGACCGAGCGATGTGCGAGCTCGACGACGGCGAACGCCGCGAGCGCACTTGCGCCGGCGTCGGCCGGAGGCGACTCGGCGATCCGGATCAGCTCGTGGACGCCGAGGCTTCGGGCACCCGAAACCGTCCCGTCCGGATCACGGGTGAAGAGGGACGCGGTCGCGTCCTGCTGCCAGACCAGTTCGAGCACGACCTAGCAATGTAGGCGTAAACCGGGTCGCTCTGCTTTCTCGCGAGGGGTTCGCGCTTGACCTTGGTCGCCGCTTCCGGGGATAGTCCTCGCACCAATCAGGGTGTGGAAGGGGAGAACATGAATCGATTTTCCAGGCGCCTCGCCGCGGTTGTCGCCGCGGGCGCAGCGCTCGTCGTCGCACCGGCCGCGATGGCAGGTGGCGACAAGATCGAGCTGAGCGTCGTCTCGAGCCCGGCGCAGTACGTCTCGGGCGGCGACGCGCGGATCGAGATCGCCGTGCCCGCCGGCACGTCGTTCGGCGACGTCGAGGTGACGCTGAACGGCGTCGACGTCCGCTCCGTCTTCGGGCCGGATCCCGAGGGGAACCACCAGCTCGAGGGCGTCGTCACCGGCCTGCCGCTCGGCGAGAGCCTGCTGATCGCGAAGGACGGGCGGGGCAACCAGCATCGCGACAAGCTCAAGCTCGTCAACAACCCGATCCAGGGCCCGATCTTCTCGGGGCCGCACCAGGTGCCGTTCGTCTGCGCGACGACGGGCAACGCCGCCGGGATGGGGCTGCCGCCGATCGCCCAGTCGCCGACCTGCGAGACGCCGACCGTCGTGTCGTACGTCTATCGCCCGACCTCGAGCCCGACGACGTTGATCGCGTACGACCCGGCCTCACCGCCCCCCGCATCCGCGATCGTGCACACGACGACGATGGACGGCCTGACCGTGCCGATGATCGCGCGCTGGGAGCGCGGCGTGATCAACCGGTTCATGTACTCGATCCTGGTCCTCTCGCCGTTCTCGCAGACCTCGACGCTCGACCTCTCGGCCTGGAACCGGAAGGCGCTGTTCAGCTTCTCCGGCGGCGTCGCGATCGGCCACACTCAGGGAGCGGCGAGCGGCGGCGACATGCGCTACCTGCCCGGCCTGGGGATGGGCTTCGCGGTCCTCTACTCGTCCGGCACGCGCACGAACACGCACTACAACCTCCAGCTCGGCGGCGAGACGGCGATCATGGTCAAGGACCACTTCGTCTCGAAGTACGCGGAGCCGGAGTACACGGTCGCGGTCGGCGGCTCCGGCGGCGCGATCCAGCAGTACGTCTACGGGCAGAACCATCCCGGGCTGATCGACGCCGGCGTGCCGCAGTACTCGTATCCCGACATGGTCACGCAGACGATCCACGTCGGCGACTGCGAGCTGCTCGAGCGCTGGATGGACTCGAAGGTGCTCTCGGACTCGCTCTCGATGTGGCGAACGTGGGTGAACCGGACGCTGATCGAGGGCCTGAACGCCTCGTCGGTGATGCCGAATCCCGTACGCGGCTGTGATGCCGTACATGCCGACTCCCGGATCGAGTGAGTGCATCAACGGCTGGCGCGGCCTCTCGCCGCTCGCGCTCAACCCGCACTTCGGCACGGCGCCCGGATACAACCCGGCCGTCCACGGGCCGGTCGAGTGGACGCACTGGGGCGACCTGGTGAACATCTACGGCACCGACGAGACGGGCTTCGCCCGCACGCCCTGGGACAACGTGGGCGTCCAGTACGGGCTCGCGGCCGTGAAGAGTGGCGCGATCACTCCGGCTCAGTTCCTCGACCTGAACGCGAACGTCGGGTCGTGGAAGCGCTCGGCCGACATGGTGCAGGAGGGCTGTCCCTACATCGCGGCCCTCTGCGCGTCACAGCCGCCCGACGTCTGGAGCGCACGCAACATGCAGCTCTCTCCGGACGGCGGCGCAACCCCCGCGCCGAGGCGTGAGGGCAACCGCGAGGCGCAGCACGCGGCGTACCGGTCGGGGATGGTCTTCCGCGGGAAGCTCGACATCCCCGTGATCGACTGGCGCCACTACCTCGAGGCGTTCCTCGACATGCACAACTCGCACCAGTCGTTCGCAGCGAGGCAGCGGCTGCTGAACTACGACGGCGACGCGTCGAACCAGCTGATCTGGTTCACGGCCGCGCCGCAGCCGGGCCAGCCGGGCACGCGCTTCGACCAGACGCCGCAGGCGCTGCTCGTGCTCGACCAGTGGCTGAAGAACATCAAGGCGCACCCGGAGCTCGGCGTCGGCGGCAACAAGCCGGCCGGCGCGTCCGACTCCTGCTTCAACGTCGACGGCTCGCTGCTCGCGACCGGCCCGAACGTGTGGAACGGGATCCTCGACGGCGGCCCGAAGGGAGCCTGCGCGCAGGCGTTCCCGCCGTTCGGGACCTCGCGGACCGTCGCGGGCGGCCCGATCGAGGGCGGCATCTTCAAGTGCCACCTGCAGCCCGTGAAGAAGGCGCTCGCACGCGGCCTCTACGGCTCGTGGACGCCGACCGACGCGGAGGTCGACCGCCTGAACGCGATCTTCCCGACGCGGGGTCTGCGACTACTCGAAGGGCGACGCGGGCGAGCCGAACGGGCTCGACCGCAAGAGCAAGTAACGCCGCTTGATGGGCGGCCGCGCTTCGGCGCGGCCGCCCATCTTTAGCCCCTTAATCCCGCTTGCAACCAGCATTTGAGGCCGCTTTTCGGCGTAAGTCGCCGTTGCGCAACTGTTGCGCTTCGATTAAGACCCCTAACTCCTTTGCATGCTCGGCGTTGTAGTCCACATGAGCGCTGTCCACGCCGAGCCTTTGACCGTCCAGCTCGACGCGGCGCGCCAGTTCGACTTCTGGCTCGGCGAGTGGGACTGCTCGTGGGACGACGGCGAGCGCCGGCAGGTCGCCACCAACTCGGTCTACCTCGACCTCGACGGCAAGGTCGTCGTCGAGAGCTTCGACGGCCGCCCTTCGCTCGACTTCCAGGGACTCAGCTTCTCCGTCTACGACCGGGGCGCCAGCTGCTGGAAGCAGACGTGGGTGGACAGCGAGGGCAGCTACCTCGACTTCACCGGCTCGTTCGAGAACGGCGTCATGGAGCTGCGCCGGAACGGCGAGCTCGACGGCGCTCCTGCGATCTTCCGGATGCGCTGGGAGAACATCGAGCGCGACTCGCTCGACTGGTCCTGGCAGCGCTCCGTCGACGGCGGCGAGACCTGGACGCCGCTCTGGGAGATCGAGTACAGCCGTGTCCTATAGCTGGGTCGACCCGCACTTCGCGGCGCTCTACGCACGCCGTGAAGAGGAACGGCTCGTAGAGCGGCTCGCGACGCGTCTTCGCGCGCGCGCCCTCTGCGAGCCGAGCCTCGACGTGATCGCCTGGCGCGGCCCCGCCTGGGTCGAGCAGGACATCCAGCTGCACGGCCGCCTTCGTCTGCTCTAGCAACGAACTAGCATCCGCCGAGTGGCGCCGGGCGATGCTCAGTGGGCTTTCGCGCAGGCGGCGGCCGAGGACGGGATCGTGCTCGGGAGTCAGTCGTTCGACTGGCTGAGCGAGCAGGGCCACGTCGGGCTCGAACGCGTTGCGAAGGCGCGCCGCGAGCCGGCGCTCGCCGGGCCGGTGACCGCGGTGCTCGAGCCGCTCGGGACGATCTACGCCCGGCTCGGCGGCGACGTCTCGGTCCTGCACGCGTCGCGCGAGAACCTGCTGCTCCCCGTCGAGCTCGTGCACGAGCAGACCGGAACCGTGATCGAGGTCGACGAGTCGCATCACTTCACGTCGTTCCGCCTGGCCGCTCTCGAGCTCTACCCGGTGGCTGCGGCCGTCGGTTTCGACCTCGACGAGCACAGGGAGCTCTGCCGCGCGCTGGTGCGAGCGGACCGACGGCCTCGACCGCGCCCTGGCGGCCAAGGGCTTCGGCTTCGGCGGGATCCAGCGGGAGCGGGCCTACCGCGACGCGCTGCTCGACCTCGCCGCACCCGCGATGGGCCATCCGCCGCGTCCTTCGGATCGCCGCCGTCGACGGCGACGGGGCGGCGGCATACCGCCGCCACCGGGAGTCACTCCTGGCGCTTCGGGCCGTCTGACGGAGGCCTCGTACCCGTCGATGACGGACACGTTGACCGTCGAGCAGCGTCCGCAGCGGACGCGGACCTTCTTCGTCATCTGCTGCGGGTGCATCGCCGTGGCGAGCAGATTGCCGCACTCGACGCAGACGTAGTCGTCCGGGCCGTTGCCGTGGAAGACGGGCCTGTCCGCGTCCTCCTGGATCGCCGTGCCGCCGTCGCGCGGCACCTCGCCGGCGCGGACCTCTCGCATCGGGATCGTCGCCATCGCCGGGTCAGAGCGCGCCGAGCTTGCCGGCGAAGTCCTTGATCAGCGCGTCGAGCACGCCGGCAACCACGCCCTCGCCCATCGAGGCGGCCTTGCCCGTGATCTGCGCGTTCGTGTGGATCGTCCCGCCGCCGTCCTGGAGCGTGATCACGACGTTCGCGTTCGCGTGGCCCTGTCCGCCGGCTTCCTTGGACTTGACGCTCATCTCGGCGCGATGAGCCTCGGCGTCCTGTTCGACGATCTCGACGGTGCCGGTGAACGTCATCGACATCGCGCCCATCTTGACCTTGATCTCGGCCCGGACCGCTCCCGGCCCGGTCGTCTCGAGCACCTTGCCGCCCTCGACGCACGGCACGACGCGCTCCAGGTCGAGGATCGTCGCGAAGCTCTCGTCGATCGGCTTCGACGGTCGAGAAGGAATGTTCCAGCTACGACGGCCATCGAGGGCTCATCTTAGAGTTCGAACTATAGGCTCCGCGAAATGTCGATCGAGCCAGGCACGTACGAGCTCGGACCAGGCCGACGGCGTGCCTCTCGGTGCGGACGGGACGCACAGGCGCCGCCGCCAAGGCGGGGCACAACCTGGTGCTCCACGTCACCGCCTGGAAGGCGACGCTCGAGGTCGGCGAAGAGGCCGGCGTCGCGACTGACCGCAGATGCCGCCTCGCTTCGCGTCCACGAGGGAACCGGCGGGATGCAGGCGCTCGGTGACGACGACAAGGCGAACATCGAGGAGACGATCGACGACGAGGTCCTGAAGCGGCAGGAGATCGTGTTCCGCTCGACCTCGGTGGCGGTTGGCGCCGACGGCCGCACGACTCGGCGTCGAGGGCGAGTTGACGCTCCTCGGCGAAGACCCGTCCGCTCGCGTTCGAGCTCACAGTCGACGGCGGCAGCGCTCACGGGAAGCGCCGTCGTCAAGCAGAGCGACTGGGGGATCTCGCCCTACTCGACGCTGTTCGGCACGCTCAAGGTCGTCGACGAGGTCGAGGTCGTGCTCGACGCCGTCCTGCCGCCGAGCTGAGTCGTCAGCCGCTGTAGACGGTCTGGGCGTCGAGCCCTCCCTCGACCCCCGGCGGGAGCTCGCCCGTTCCGTGCGCGTAGAGCGCGATCTGCTCGACCGTCTTCACCTGGGTCGGGTCGGTCGCCCCTCGGCGCCGGCCCACGCCCCGTTGACCCACTCCAGGCGTCTCCGGCGAGGCTCCGAGCGCCATGCCCGCGAGCAGCCGGCCCTTGGCGCGAATCTTCTCGGTGGCGCTCGCGATCGCGGCGGGTGTGCCCTCCGACGGGCTCGTGTTGAAGCCGTGACCGACGCCGAACCGGTCCGTGTCCGCGGGCACGACCTTGACGTCGAGCGCGGGGACGCCGAGCTCGTCGGCGACGAGCTGCGCGTACTCGGCCTCCTTCCCGTCGGGCTCGGTGGTCAGGCTGAGCACCATCTTGCCGGTGGGGTGCACGCGTAGAAAGACAGCCCGGTAGCCTCGTCGGTCATTGGGTTCGCCTCCTCGTTCGTTGGGTCGGTGCGCTGGCGCGAGGCGCTGACGCTCCTGGTGGGCCGTCAGCGCGTTGTGCTCGTCCAGATCGCAGAAGGAGGGCTGCGGACCGCCCAGCGGGTTGGCGGGGACCGCCGGTCGCTCGCAGCCGGGGTAGATGCATAGCTTGGGTGAGGCCTCACTCATCGGTGGCCCAGCCCGGTGTCGTGTTGCCCCTGCTCGGGCCGTGGCCGCTCGGCATCCCGACCGAGCTGCCCGGCACCGGGACCGCGCTCGCCCACGGCTCGACCTCCTCGGCGCCCGCGTTCGCCGCGGGCATGTCACCGTTCCCACGACGCCGCCCCGATCGCCTCGGCGACCTCGGTCGAGCGCCTGAAAGTTGTGGCCGCTGACGAGCGCGTCGCAGTACGGCAGCGCGGCCACCATGCCGCCGGACTGGACGGAGAAGTCTCCGGCGCCGACCCGCGGGTTGACCCACACGATCCGGTGCGCGAGGCGCGCGAGCCGGGCCATCTCGCGGCCCACGAGCATCGGATCGCCGCGCTCCCAGCCGTCCGAGAGGATCACGACCACGGCTCCGCGGGCCATGCCGCGGCGGCCGTGCCGGTCGTTGAACTCCCTCAAGGCGTCGCCGATCCGGGTTCCGCTCGACCAGTCCGGCGCGGCCGCGGCGGCGCGCTGGATCGCGCGCTCCGGGTTGCGGGAGGCCAGCGCCCGGGTCAGCCGGGTCAGGCGCGTCGCGAACACGAAGGCCTCGGCGTTCGGTCCAGCTGCCGGCGGCGAGTCAGGAACTGCAGGTACGCGCGGGCGTAGGGCTCCATCGAGCCGGAGATGTCGCAGAGCAGCACGAGCCGCCGGCGGGCGATGCGCCGGTGGCGGCGTGCGAGGCGGATCGGATCGCCTCCCGTGCGCAGGCTGGCGCGCAGCGTGCGGCGCAGGTCGATGCGCTCGCCCGCGGCGGCCCTTCTCGTAGCGGCGCGTCTGCCGCTTCGGCGTCGAGAGCTCCAGTCGCGACATCAGCTGATAGAGCTGCGCGAGCTCGTACGGCTCGAGCGCGTCGAAGCTCTTGCGTCCGAGCAGCTCCTCGTCGCTCGCCAGCGCGAGCGGCACCTCGATCTCGGCCAGGTCATCCTCTGCGTCGCCGGGCGGTGACGACGCGCTCGTGCCGCAGGTCCTCGGCGTCGCCGGGCGAGGCCTTGTGCTCGGATCTCGGCCGGTCGTCCGGCGCCGAGGCGGCCGTCGGTGCGTCGTCGAGCTCGAGGTCCTCGCCGTCGACCCGGCTGCCGAAGATCGCGAAGAACACCGCGTCGAAGGCCCTGATCTGCGCGGGGTCGGTCACGAACACCGCGCGGGCGGTCCAGTACAGCCGCCGCCGGGTGAGCGGCCGGACGAGTGTCAGCGCCTGCGCGAAGTCGGCCGGCGCGCTCGGCGTGATCGGCAGCCCGGCGTCGTGCAGGCGCCGGCTGAACGAGCCGACGAGCGGGGGCAGGTCGAGCTCGATCGTCTCGACGCCGAAGCTAGTCACCGGGCCGCACGAGCTGCTCGAGGCCGGCCGCGCGGATCACCTCCTGGTCGTCGCTGTACTTCAGCACCGACCCGAGCGTGCGGTCGACGGCCGCGACGTCCAGGTGCTCGACGCCGAGCAGGCTCAGTGCCGCCAGCCAGTCGATCGCCTCCGCGATCCCGGGCGGCTTCTGGACGTCGCTGTCGCGCATGCGCGAGACGGCGTTCGCGACCTGCACCGCCAGCGTCTCCGACGCGCCTTTGACCCGGCGGCGCACGATCTCCACCTCGCGCTCCGGGGTCGGGTACTCGATCCGGTGGTAGAGGCAGCGGCGCTTGACGGCGTCGTGCAGGTCGCGCGTCCGGTTCGAGGTCAGCACGATGGCCGGCGGATGCGTGGCGCGGATCGTGCCGAGCTCCGGGATCGTGACGCTCGCATCTGCGAGCAGCTCGAGCAGGAACGCCTCGAAGTCGTCGTCGGCGCGGTCGATCTCGTCGATCAGCAGCACCGCGGGTCGCGGGCCGGGGTGCTCGAGCGCCTGCAGGAGCGGACGCCGGATCAGGTAGTCCGGCCCGAACAGCTGCTCCTCGCTGAGCTCGGAGCCGCCACCCGTTCCGCGAGGCGGATGCTCAGCAGCTGGCGCGGGTAGTTCCACTCGTAGAGCGCTTCCGCCGCGTCGATCCCCTCGTAGCACTGGAGGCGGATCAGCGGCGTGTCCAGCACGGTCGCGAGCGCCTTCGCGGCCTCGGTCTTGCCGACGCCCGCCTCGCCCTCGAGCAGCAGGGGCTGTGGCAGGCGCAGGCTGAGGAACATCGACGTCGCCAGGCCCTCGTCGACGAGGTAGTCGACGTCGGCGAGGCGCTGGGCGAGCGATCTCGATGTCGGGCACGAGCCGGCGGATCTCGCCCGGCGCTTCGCCCGTGACTTCGCGCGGGCTCGACTCACTCGCCGCGACGGCGTGCTTGTGCTGCGCCTCGAACTTGGCGAGGCACCCTTCACAGCAGAAGTAGATCGTCTCGCCCTCGAACTGCACCGACGGCGTGCCCGGAATGGCTGCGACCGTCATCCCGCAGATCGGATCGATGGCGAGCGTCGGGTCCGGGCGTCGCGGCGGTGGAGCTCGGGGCGCTCGCGGCCGCTGCCGGTGCGGAAGCCTGTTTCCCACGGCGCACGGCGACGATGCTCGCGAGGATCGACAGCGCGATCTCGCCGGGGGACTGGGCGCCGATGTCGAGGCCGGCGGGGACGTCGATCAGCGTCGAGGTGCTCCTTGGCAACCCCGTCGGCGCGCAGCTCGGCGAGCACGCCGGCGCCGCGCTTGGGGCTGGCCACGAGGCCGATGTAGGGCACGCCCGCCTCCAGCCCGAGGCGCAGCGTGTGCAGCTCGTCCCGTCCGTGCGCCGCGACGACGAGCGCGAGATCGGCGGCGGACGGCTCGGGGGCCGCCTCCCTCCACCGCGACCGGATCGAGCCCGAGCGCTGCGCCGAGCGAGAGGATCGCCCCTGCGATCGGCGTGTCGCCGACGACCAGGACGCGCGGAGCGGGGAGGACCGGCTCGAGGAAGATCTCGATCGTCCCGCCGGACAGACAGGTGTTCCGCGCCGTGACGGCGCCCTCCTCGATCGGGACCTCCTGGCCGTGCTCGGGTCCGTCGCCGATCGGCCCGTCGGGAACGATTCGCAACAGCAACGCCTCCTCGCTCTGGATCGCCTTCAGCGCGTACACGCGCACGCTCTGCTGCGCGCACATGCCGCCGATGAACCCTTCGATTGTGCCGTCTGCGAGCACGAGCGCCACGTCACCCGCGTTGACGCTCGTCGGACGCTGCGCCCGGACGACCGTCGCGGTCACGAACACCGTGCCCTGGGCGGCGAGCTCCTGCGCCCGCCGCGACACGGCGGCGCTCATCATTGCGGTGGCTCGGGACGCCCTTGCATGGCCGCCCAGACCCGGGCGGGCGTGCAGGGCATGTCGAGGTGCTCGACGCCGTGCGAGGCGTGCAGCGCGTCGATGACTGCGTTCACGATCGCCGGCGGCGAGCCGACGTTGGGCGACTCGCCGACGCCCTTCGCTCCGAGCGGATGGTGCGGGCACGGCGTGACGGTCTCGCCGAGCTCGAAGTCAGGGCACTCGAGCGCGGTCGGGATCAGGTAGTCCATGAACGACGAGTTGAGGCAGTTGCCCTCCTCGTCGAACGAGATCAGCTCCATCAGCGCGATCCCGACGCCCTCGGCGAGCCCGCCGTGGATCTGGCCGTCGACGACCATCGGGTTGATGCGCACGCCGCAGTCGTCGACCGCGATGAAGCGCCTGACGGTGACGTGGCCGGTATCCGGGTCGATGTCGACGACCGCGATGTAGGCGCCGTAGGGGTAGGTGAGGTTCGGCGGGTCGTAGATCACCTGCGCGTCGAGACCGCCCTCCATTCCCTCCGGCATCGCCTCGCCGCTGTACGCGCGGGCTGCGATCTCCTCGATCAGCGAGCCCTTCTCGGGATCGCCCTTGACGTACCAGCGGCCCTTCTCCCACGCGAGGTCCTCGGGCCGGGTCTCGAGCATCGTCGCCGCGATCAGCCGGGCCTTGTCGCGCACCTTGCGGGAGACGACCGCGACCGCCGCCGCCGGAGACCGGCGTCGAGCGGCTGCCGTAGGTGCCGAGCCCGTAGGGGGAGCGGTCGGTGTCGCCGTCGCGGACCTCGACGTCCTCCGGCGGGATGCCGAGCTCCTCGGCGACGATCTGCGCGAACGTCGTCTCGTGGCCCTGGCCCTGCGGCTGGCAGCTGATGCTGACGACGGCCTTGCCGGACGGGTGCACCCGCAGGTCGGCGCCGTCGTTCATCGCCAGGCCGAGGATGTCCATGTGCTTGCGCGGCCCGGCGCCGACGCCTTCGGTGAAGAAGGCGACGCCGATTCCCATCAGCTCGCCGCGCGCGCGCTTCTCCGCCTGCTCGGGGCGGAGGGCGTCGTAGCCCGCGATGTCCATCGCGACGTGCATCGTCTCGGCGTAGTTGCCCGAGTCGTAGGTCCAGCCGGTCGTCGTCTCGTACGGGAACTGGTCGGCGCCGATGAAGCTGCTCATCCGCAGCTCGATCGGGTCGACCTTCATCTCCATCGCGAGCGCGTCGACCATGCGCTCCACGAGGTAGACGGCCTCGGTGATCCGGAACGAGCAACGGTACGCGACGCCGCCCGGCGCCTTGTTCGTGTAGACGGCCTTCACCTTGACGTGGGAGGCCTCGAGGTCGTACGAGCCGCAGACGATGTGGAAGAACCCGGCCGGGAACTTCGTCGGCTGCGCGGTGCTGTCGAAGGCGCCGTGGTCGGCGAGCACGTCGACGCGCAGGCCGGTGATCTTGCCGTCCTTGGCGCAGATCTCGCTGCGCATGATGTAGTCGCGGGCGAAGCCGGTCGAGACGAGGTTCTCGGTCCGGTTCTCGATCCACTTGACCGGGACGCCGGCCACGATCGAGCCGGCGATCGCGCACACGTAGCCGGGATAGACGGGGACCTTGTTGCCGAAGCCGCCGCCGATGTCCTGGCACTTGATCCGGATCATGTGCTCGGCGAGCCCGGCGACGTGCGCGTAGACGGTCCGGTGGGCGTGCGGCGCCTGGTTGCCGTTGTAGATGTCGAGCTGGCCCGTCTCCGGGTTGAAGTCGGCGACCATCCCGCACGTCTCGAGCGGGGCCGGGTGGCAGCGGGGATAGATGATGTCGCGCGCTACGATCGTGTCGGCCTCGGCGAACGCGCGGTTCGTCGCCTCCTCGTCGCCGGCCTCCCACGTCGGGCTCGCGAGGTTGTCGCGCTGCCCGGCCTTGTCGTCGCGGATCAGCGGCGCGTCAGGATCGAGCGCCTTGCGGGCGTTCACGACCGCCGGCAGCGGCTCGTACTCGACGTCGATCAGCTGCAGCGCGTCGTTCGCCGAGTACTCGTCGGTCGCGATCACGAACGCGACCTCCTGGCCCTGGAAGCGAACCTTGTCTCCCGCGAGGACGGCCTGCGTGTCGTAGGAGATCGTCGGCATCCAGGCAAGGCCCAGCGTCTCGAGATCCTTCGCCGTGATCACGGCCGCCACGTTGGGGTGCGCAAGCGCCCCGGACGTGTCGATCGAGACGATGCGCGCGTGCGCGTACGGGCTGCGGAGCATCGCCCCGTGCACCATCCCGGGCAGCCGGACGTCGTCGAGGTAGGTGCCCTGGCCGCGGATGAAGCGCGCGTCCTCCTTGCGCTTCAGCCGGCCGAAGCCGATCGGGCGTTCGGTGGCTGCGCTCGGAAGATTCTCGACGACGTGCCATGCTCAGGCCCCCTGTTTCGCGGTTGCTTCGTGCTCAGCGGCCCAGCGCACGGCGCTGACGATGTTCTTGTAGCCGGTGCAGCGGCAGATGGCGCCCGAGATCGCGACGCGGATCTCCTGCTCGCTCGGATCCGGGTTCTCGTCCAGTAGAGCGCGCGCCGTCATCAGCATCCCCGGCGTGCAGAAGCCGCACTGGAGCGCATGCGTCTCGTGGAAGCCCATCTGGACCGGATCCAGGCGGCCGTCCACCTCGAGCGACTCGACGGTGCGAATCTCGTGGCCCTCGCACATCGCCGCCAGGATCGTGCACGACTTCACCGGCTCGCCGTCCATCAGCACGACGCAGGCGCCGCAGTTGGAGGTGTCGCAGCCCCAGTGCGTGCCGGTCAGGCCGGCGGTCTCGCGGATGAAGTGGACGAGCAGCAGGCGAGGCTCGATCTCGTGGGAGACCTCTTTGCCGTTCACGGATATCGAGACGTGCATCCTCAGGCCTCCTGACCTTGGGCGCGTGCCGCCGCGCGCAGCAGGGCGCGTGTCGTGAGCACGCCCGCGAGATGGCGCTTGTAGTCGACCGGCCCGCGGCCGTCCTGGCTCGGCGAGCAGTCCTCCGAGGCGATCTCGCTCGCCTGCGTGAACAACTCCTCCGACGGTGCCTTGCCCCGCAGCAGCTCCTCGGCCCGGGTGAGGTGGATCGTCGTCAGCCCGACCGCGCTGAGCGCGATGCCCGCGTCGGCGATCGTGCCGCCCTCGAGCCAGACCGCGGCTGACGCGGCGGCGATCGCCCAGTCGCCGGCGCGGCGCTCGACCTTCTCGTGCGCGCTGCCGGCACCCGGTCGCAGCGGGATCCGCACTTCGGTGAGCAGCTCGCCGTCGCCGACCGCGGTCACGTACGGCCCGACATGGAAGTCCTCCATCCCGACCACCCGCTCGCCCTCGGCGCCGCGGATCACGACCTTCGCCTTCACGGCCGAGCAGACCGCCGAGAGGTCCTCGGCGGCGTCCGCCTGGCAGAGCGAGCCGCCGATCGTGCCGCGGTTGCGCACGACCGGGTCGGCGATCACGTTCTCGGCGTCGCGAAAGAGCGGCAGGTGCTCGGCGAGCAGCTCGGACTTCGAGCAGCTCCACGTGACGGGTCAGCGCTCCGATCCGGATCTCGCCGTCCTGCTCGCGGATGAAGGAGAGCTCCTTCAGGTCGTTGATGTCGATCAGGTGCTCGGGGTTCGCCAGCCGGAGCTTCATCATCGGCAGCAGGCTGTGGCCGCCCGCGATCACGCGCGCCTCCGGACCGAGCCTCTGCAGCGACGCGATCGCACCTTCCACGCTGGTCGCGCGCTCGTACTCGAATGCGGCGGGCGTCTGCACTGGGCTCCTCTCGTCCTTAGGCCGTGCGGTCCGGCAGCCGCTTGCGCGGTGCGCCGATGTCTTCCCGCTGCTCGTATTGCACGGGCGCGTCGGTGCCGATGACCGGGGAGCGGGGTAGTGACTCGGGTCTCGCCTGGCGGCCGTCGGGGTACAGCTCTCGTGCTGCGAGGCTTCCTCGCTCGACGTCCCGAAGCGCGGGGCCCGCCGGGTTCCCGGCTGCGATCGGCGCCTCCCGGCCCAGCCGGGCGAGCGTCAGCGTGCCTCGCGTGTAGACCTCGCCGATGCGCGGCGCCGTGATCGTCGTGCTCTCCGGGAAGCTCCGGAACCCGGCTGCGGATGCGCCGGCGTACAGGCCCTCGACGAGGCCGACCGCGTCCGTCAGACCTGCCTTCTTCACGAGCAGCCCCTCGAGCAGGTCGACGCCCGCGTCGAGCTGCTCGTTGATGTTCGTGACGACGTCGTTGACGGGCGCGCTCTTCTGGACGATCTCGCCGACGTGGGCGATCACCTCGTCGAGGCCGTTGGTGATCCGTTGCAGCTCCAGGATCACGGAGACGAGGTAGACGACGAGGACGAGGACGAGCAGCAGGACCGCGAGGATCGTGACCGCGCTGACTGCCGTGTATGCGAGCACCGTCACCTCCTCCCTACGAGTGGTCGTCGAGTATTACGTCGAGGGAGCCGCCGTAGTTTGCGACGCCGGCGACGGTGTTGGCGACGTGCTCCTGCGTCGTCAGCAGCAGTGCGGTGGCGTCGAGATCCTTCGATCCCGCGGCAGCCACAGCCGCGATCTGCCGAACGCTCGGGCGGATGCTCCTCGCTGCGCCCAGCACGCCGCGGAGCAGGTAGACGACGACCGGCAGGACGACGACGAGCAGGACGACGTTGCCGATCCACCAGAGGGTCATCGCGGCCTCCGCTCGGCGACGATCGCCGCCTTGCTCGCGATTCCCGGCAGCGCGCCGAGAATGATGTCGAACTGGCTGTTGATCGCGGTCACCGCGCCCTCGAGCGGACGCAGGTGGCCCGACTCGACGCCGTCCAGCGCGCCTGCCAGCGCTGCGAGCCCTGCGGAGGTCGCGGGCGAGGCTCCTGCGGACGAGGATGAGAGCGACCGCGAGCACGAGCACGACGACGGCGACCAGCACGACTGTCAGCAGCGCGAGGAGCTCGTTGTCGCTCATGCCGCTCCGAACCCGTCGGTGAGCGCGTTCATGTAGCCGTCCTGGACGATCGCTTCGTCCACGATCAGGGCCAGGACGGGCGCCGTCGCCTCGAGCTGCGGGATGTTCGCCGTGTTCGCGGCGACCTTGCCCGCGATCTCCAGCAGGCCGTCGACCGACTTCTCGATGCTCCCCACGGTCAGCACCAGCACCAGCAGCAGGGCCGCGACGATCACGGCCGCGACGGCCCGAGGCCGAGCGCGATCGCCCAGTACTCGTTGGAGGTCACCGCGACGATCACTTCCCGACCGCCACCTTCCGCAGGGCGCGGGCTGCGTGCAGGATCCGCACCCCAGAGTCGTTGATCCGGCCGATGCCGCCGAGCTCAGTCGGTCTGCCGGCGCACCACCTCGACCGCGCCTACGGCCGTCTTCGCCTGCTTCGCGATCCGGAGCGCTAGCAGCACGATTGCGATCACGATCGTTGCGGCGACCAGGACCACGACGATGCCGAGCACGAGCCCCACCTGCCACTGGGCAGACGAGGCGAGCAGCGTGGCGGCACCTCTCACTGCTGGCCACTTTATGCCGTCTGGACCCCCCGGACAAGCGCCGGCGGCGACGAAAACCCTGGCCAGGACGGTGAAGGGCGACTTCCGGGGGCCGCCGTACAATGGCCCCTCCGTGCCCGCCGACTTCGTCCACCTCCACGTCCACTGCGAGTACTCGATCCTCGACGGGGCGTGCCGGATCCCCGCGCTGCGGCCCGCGCGGCGCGAGCTCGAGATGCCCGCCGTCGCGCTCACCGACCACGGCTCGATCGCCGGCGCGGTCCAGCTCTACAAGGCGGCGAGCGAAGCAGGGGGTCAAGCCGATCGTCGGCTGCGAGGTCTACGTCGCCGACGACCGCACGCCCGCACGCGAAGGGCTACGCGCACCTGACGCTGCTCGCCGAGACAACGAGGGCTACGCCAACCTGATCAAGCTCTCCTCGCTCGGCTACCTCGAGGGCTACTACTACAAGCCGCGCGTCGACTGGGAGCTGCTCCAGACCTACTCGAAGGGGCTGATCGCGCTCTCCGGCTGCCTCTCGGGCCGCGTCTGCAAGGCGCTCGAGGAGAACCGGCCCGCCGACGCGCGCGACCGAGCTCGACCGGCTGGCGCAGGTCTTCGGGCGCGACAACGTCTACGTCGAGCTCCAGAACGCGCACCTCGACGTGCAGCAGCGCGTCCTGCCGCAGCTCGTCGAGCTCGCCGCCGAGGCGAAGCTGCCGCCCGTCGCGACCGGCGACGTCCACTACCTCAGCGCCGCCGACGCCCGCGCGCACGAGGCGCTCCTCTGCATCCAGTCCGGCGACTCGCTGAAGAACCCGAACCACTGGAAGTTCGACACCGACGACTTCTATTTCAAGACGCCCGAGGAGATGGCGCTCGACTTCCCCGGCCACGAGGACGCGATGCGGCGCACGCTCGAGGTCGCCGAGCGCTGCAACGTCGAGATCGAGCTCGGCAAGATCCTACCTGCCGAAGTTCCCGACGCCCGACGGCCGCGACGCGTTCGACTACCTCGTCGAGCTGTGCGAGCGCGGCCTCGAGCGCCGCTACGACAAGGTGACGCCGGAGCTGCACGAGCGGCTCCAGTTCGAGCTGAAGACGATCAAGGAGATGGGCTTCGCCGACTACTTCCTGATCGTCTGGGACTTCATCCACTTCGCGAAGGTGAACGGGATCGGCGTCGGCCCCGGCCGCGGCTCGGCCGCCGGCTCGCTCGTCGCCTACTCGCTCGAGATCACCGACATCGACCCGATCCGCTACGACCTGCTGTTCGAGCGGTTCCTCAACCCGGGCCGCAAGTAGATGCCCGACATCGACATCGACTTCGCGGTCGACGGCCGCGAGCGCGTCATCAACTACGTGCCCGAGAAGTACGGCCGCGACCGCGTCGCGCAGATCATCACCTTCGCGACGATGGCCGCCCGCGCCGCCGTGCGCGACGCCGGACGCGTGCTCGAGATCCCCTACGGCGTCGTCGACAAGATCGCGAAGCTGATCCCGGAAGGCCCGGGCCAGACGCTCGACGACTGCCTCAAGCCCGGCTCCGAGCTGCGGAAGGCGTTCGACGCCGAGCCGGCCGCGAAGGAGATCATCGACCTCGCGCAGCCGCTCGAGGGCCTGACCCGCGAGGACTCGATCCACGCCGCCGGCGTCGTGATCGGCGCCCAGCCGCTGATCGACGTCGTGCCCGCTGCAGCAGAAGGGCGCCGACCAGGAGGTCGTGACCCAGTTCTCGATGAACGACGTCGAGGCGCTCGGCCTGCTGAAGATGGACTTCCTCGGCCTGCGCAACCTGGACGTGATCGACAAGGCGGTCGAGCTGATCGGCGGCATCGACATCACGACGATCCCGATCGACGACAAGAAGACCTACGCGATGCTCGCGAAGGGCGAGGCGGCCGGCGTCTTCCAGTTCGAGTCGTCCGGCATGCGCGAGGCGCTGCGCCAGGTCAAGCCGACCGTGTTCGAGGACCTGATCGCGCTCGTCGCGCTCTACCGGCCGGGCCCGATGCAGTACATCCCGAACTACGCCAAGCGCAAGGCGGGCGCAGGAGGCGGTCACCTACATCGACCCGCGGCTGAAGGCGATCACGGGCAACACGTACGGGATCGCGATCTACCAGGAGCAGTCGATGGAGATCGCCAAGCAGATCGGCGGCTTCAGCCCGGCCGAGGCCGACGACCTGCGCAAGGCGATCGGCAAGAAGATCCACTCGCTGATGGCGTCGCTGAAGGACAAGTTCATCAGCGGCTGCATCGCGAACAACACCTCCGACCCGGTTGCGCGCCAGCTCTGGGACGACATCGAGAAGTCGCAGGACTACTCGTTCAACAAGGCGCACGCCGCCTGCTACGCGCTGATCGCCTACCGGACCGCCTGGCTGCGCTCGAACCATCCGTGCGAGTACATGGCGGCGCTGATCTCCTCGGTGATGAACACGAAGGACCGCGTGCCGTTCTACGTCAACGCCTGCCACGAGCTCGGCATCGAGGTGCTGCCGCCCGACGTCAACGAGTCGCAGACCGACTTCGCCGTCGTCGAGGGGAAGATCCGCTTCGGCCTCAACGCGGTCAAGAGCGTCGGCGAGTCGGCGGCGCAACGCGATCATCCGCGGCGCGCGAGGAGGGGAGCCGCTTCGAGTCGATCTGGGACTTCATCGAGCGCGTCGACCCGCAGGTGGTGAACAAGCGGTCGCTCGAGGCGCTCGTCAAGTGCGGCGCGCTGACTCGACCGGCGCCTCCCGGATGGGGATGCTCGCGTGCCTCGAGCAGGCGCTCGCCTGGGGCCAGAAGCAGCGGCCGACCGGCTCGCGGGCCAGGGCTCGATCTTCGATCTGGGCGACACGCGCGGAGGAGGAGCAGGGCCCGAAGCACCATCCGGCGATCCCGGCGAGCGAGTACGAGAAGCCGGAGCTGCTGAGGCTCGAGAAGGAGACGCTCGGCCTCTACGTCTCCGAGCATCCGCTGTCGGCCATCCGCGAGCAGCTGCGGCGCAAGACCGACGCGTCCTCTCCGAGCTCGAGCGCCGCCGCGACGGCGAGGTCGTGACGGTGGGCGGGATCGTCTCCGCGGTCAAGCAGCTGACGACGAAGCGCGGCGACCTGATGGTCTTCCTGCGCTCGACGACGTCACCGGCGGCGGCGAGGTCGTCGTCTTCAACTCGACCTACGCGGCGGCGCGGGAGCTGTGCGTCGTGACCGGATCCTGATCGTCAAGGGCCGGATCGACCACAAGCAGCAGGCGAGACGAAGCTGATCGCGCTCGAGCTCTCGGCGTTCGAGGCGGTGCAGGAGCGGACGGAGATCCGGTTGAAGATCGACGCCCGCGAGGCGCGGGCCGGCCTGATCAAGGACCTCGCCCACCTGATCAAGGACTTCCCGGGCCCGTCGCGGGTCTTCGTCTCGCTCGAGACGTCGCTCGGCCCGAAGACGCTCGCGCTCGGCCCGGACTACCGCGTCGCGATCGACACGGACTTCCTCACCGAGGCGCGCACGCTCCTCGGCGCCGACGCGATTCTCT
>CAVXXJ010000004.1:0-223390 GCA_963765705.1 uncultured Gaiellaceae bacterium | reverse complement strand
TCGGACCGAGACACTCGCGGAAACTGCTGCAAATAAGGACGGGAGCGACGGGACTCGAACCCGCGACCTCCGGCGTGACAGGCCGCGCGAGCGGCGCCACGAGCCTTCACGCCCCGACCCGGAAGCACCCGAGTAGCAGGGAAATCGCGGGTCACGAGCCAACTCGCTCACCGCATGGTTCACGGCCTTCCCCTTTCCGCTCGCGCCATCGATACCCCATGAGCGCGTTGCCTAGCCGGCCAATGACATCTGACGCAGATTCAGGGCGGAGATGTGGGCAAGTCCTATCGTGCCTCAGTATTCATACGTAAGAAGTTTGACATCAGAATTAATACGTGCTACTGTTGCACAGACGATGAAGGAGGACAGCATGGAAAAGCGGTCAATGGCGACGCTCCGGGATCGCGGCCAGTTGACGATCCCGGCCGACGTGCGGAAGCAGGCGCAGCTTGAGGAAGGCGCGGTGGTCGAGTTCGAGGTGCGCGAGGAGGGGCTGCTCCTGCGCCCAAGATTGTGCTCGACGACGTCCAGCTCGACGAAGGCTTCATCCAAAGCGTGATCGATTCGACCGTCATGGCGTACGCCGACCTACGTGCGGACGAGGAGGCTTGGGCGGACGAGTTGGCCGAACGGGCGGTTCTCGAGGGATCCTTGGCGGACGGGGTCGAGGACTAGGCATGTCAGACGCGCGCTGGGGTGAAGTCTGGAATGTCGATTTCGGCGTTCCGAAGGGCCACGAGCAGGGCGCGGAGCGGCCGGCGGTGGTCGTCGTCAGACTGGTTCAACAAGACAAAGGCAGATCTTCATGTCGTCGTTCCGTTGACTCCACGATCCGCGCTATCGGAACCCACTTCCGGATCGACCCGCCCGAAGGCGGTCTCGACGTCCCAAGTGATGCGATGTGCGAGCACATCCGATCCGTCTCCGCCGATCGGTTCGCGAGCAAGCGGGGCGCGCTCGATGTGAAGACGATGGACGAACTGGTCAAGCGGCTCGAGGTCCTTCTGTTGATGGATCGAAGGGGGCGTGAGCAGAGGCGCTGAGCCGACAGCGCCTCTACATCTGCCCTTCGAGCTAAGGAACGTGCGCAATGGCGATTCACGTCTTCATCAACCGCAGAAAAGTCGAACTGCCCTCGTCTCCCCAGACCGGCGAGCAGATCCTCAACGCTGGCGACTACGGCCCGGACTACGACCTCTTTCTGCTTAAGGGAGAGGGCGATCCAAGCGGCGGCACGCAGATTGACCGCTCCGAGTCGATCGACGTCAAGAACGGCATGCACTTCCGTGCCATCCCAGGTAACGCCAACTTTGGCGCCGCCATTAAGACGGCGGCCGCGGCGGGGAACGAGGTGCTCGTAGAAGACCTCGAGCGCCTGAGCGAACAAGGCTTCGCGGTCGACGTTCTGGTTGAAGGGGCGGAGGTCGGATCGTCATCCGCGATGTTCCGCTCCCGCCGGGCGCCTACTCGATTGCCACAACAGATCTGCTCCTGAAGACGACGAATCTGTATCCACAGTCGGAGATGGACATGTTCTGGGTCGACCCAGACCTCGTCCTCGCTTCAGGTGCCGAGCCGGCGTCGTCCAACCTCGAGATGCACTTCGGCCGGCCGTGGCGACGCTTCAGTTGGCATCGGAACACCCCGTGGGTGCCGGGCCGCGACGACCTGCTCGGTCACTTCGAGTTTGCGAGAGCCAGACTGCAGCGACCGCAGTGACGTATCTCGCTACCGATGCGATCCGGGCGAGCGAACTAGCAAGGCATCTTCTCCGATCGTCGCCCAGGGAGCATGGTGCGTTCGCGCGGCTCCACCAAGTGACACGACACGGTTCCGAGCGTTTCGTGCTCGGCTCGCTCATCGACGTCGCCGAACAATGGGAAGCCCAGGAGGAAGACGCCCTTACGCCCTCGGGGACGATGATCTCTGCAGCTATCTCGGCGGCACAGAACGCGCGAAGCGGCCTCGCCTTCATCCACAGTCATCCTTTCGATAGTCACCTGCCGCGGCTCAGCCGCATCGATTCCAAGACGACCCTCCGCTTAGGGCGTGCGCTCGACGAGCTGCTTGACGGGCCCTTCGCGAGTCTTGTCGTGAGTCCAGGCGGCTGGGGCGGCGTTCTTCACCGTCATGGTGAGCTGCGCGAGTTCGACCGGATCCTGCTTGCGGGACGACGACTTGCACTCCACGAACCGAGTCCGGCCGACCTATCGGACACGGAGCTCGACGACCGCCAGCGCCGAGCGCTTGGAGACCAGCACCATCGAGTCCTTCGGCGCCTGCGCGTCGGCATCGTCGGGGTCGGCGGCCTTGGCGCGCCGGTCGCGGAGACGTTGGCGCGGATGGGTGTCGGCGCACTTACGCTTGTGGACAACGACATCGTCGAGCACTCAAACGTGCGACGCGTGTTTGCGGTCACTCGCGAGGACGCGGACAGACGAACGGCCAAGGTAGACGCGGTCGCGGCAGGATTGCGTCGGATCGGACTCGCCGACGTCTTTGCGTGCCGTGAAGGGAGACGTGCGCGAGCCAGAGGTGCTCGGCCATCTCCTTCACTGCGATCTGCTCGTTGGCGCCACCGATACGCACTCAAGTCGCGCCGCTCTCACCGAACTCTCGGCTCGAGGCGCGATCCCCCTGATTGACGTCGGTGTCCGCGTTGGCGTGCGGACGACCGGCGAACTGGACGCGCTCCTTTTCGAGCGGCGGATTCAGCTGCCGGCTGGCCCGTGCCTCTGGTGTTGGCAGCGACTCGACCCACACCGCATCCGGCTTGAGTTGATGTCCGACTACGAGCGAGGCTCGCTACAGGAGGAGGGATACGTGACAGGTCTACCGGGTGAGCCCGAACCCAGTGTTGCCGCCTTGACGGTTTCCGCAGCGGGAGCCGCGACGACGGCTGTCCTTGCGCTCGTTGCTGGCGGGCTTGAGCATGCACCGCTCGGCGTGAGCGTTGATGCGCTTCGGCTCGAGGCGTATCCCTTCAACCGCCAGGTCCCGGATCCAGAGTGCATCTGCAGCCGATGGCGCCCGAGCTAGTCTTCATCCCATGTGCGAGCCAGTTGGGGCTTTGGTGGCGAGCGCAGATGCCGATACTCTCCTCAGTAATGAGCGCGTCTGATGACAAGCGGAAGGCTCTCGAAGAGGCGGCCGCGAAGCACCACAGGGTCGTCAAGGTGGACAAGGTGACGTTCACCTATCGGCCCACGGCTCCCTCTTGGACCTGCGCCGACGAGTGCCCAGCTAGCGCGTCACCGTCGCGGCGGCTAGCGTCGCCGGCCTGCCGCCTTCAGCGGCTCAGAGGCTGAAGCTCCGGACGAGGATGCACCGACGCGCAAGGCTCGCTCGATCGATGCGGATCTCGAGCGCCATGTCGACGTCGCCGTAAACCCCGAACTCGATCGGCACCGGAAAGGACCAAGTTCGAGGTGCAAGCCAGCCGCTGTCCGCGGGTGGGATTTCGAGCGGCCAGTTCGCGAGCACGTGAGACTCCGTCGTGCCCACCACGGTTCCCGCGAGCTCCACTTCATGTATGCCGATCTCCTCGGGCTCGAAGCTCACCTCGACGATTCCGCCGAAGTCGAGCCAAGTCGGGTAGGCGGTCACAAGGAAGATCCCGCGGTGCAGCTCCCCGAGTAGTACCTCGCCTCCCGGATTTCCAACTGTTGGAGGAGCGCTTGTGAGGACGAGGTTCGCTTCCACGGCTCTAGCTGTCGGTTCGGCGTACGCGCGGGCGGTGCATCGGTTGGTTGTCAAGAGACCGGCGTGCCACGATGCTCACAATCTATCAAAAAATAACGATCAATAACTAACTCGTGGCGACGAGTCGAAGCCACGGCCGCCCATCCTGCTCGTACTTCTCGAGCCTGCCGCTTTCCGCTCGTAGTAGATGCTTTTGAGGACGATCCGCTTCTGCCCTGTGCGGATGATGCTCAGCTCGTTCAGGTCAGGGAGCTCGTCGGCACCGCCTCGGTAGCGAGCGTCGGTCTTCCGCTTCGCATTCCCCTCGCGCCAGGCGGGACCCGGCGGCACCCGAGCAGCCGCCACCTCGGCGACTTGACGGAGGGGCGCCGCACCGTTCCGGTCGGCAAGGAACTCGTACACGGCATCTACCCAGGCAGGGCGCGCGCCCATCACAGCACCTCGTGTGCCGAGTTCAGCTTCTCGATCGCGTCGCCGACGCGGGCCATCAAACGCTCGCGCTCCTCGTGTGTGAGGCCGCTGCGCAGCGTCTCGATGTCGAAGCGGAGGATCGTGCCGAGCGCGGCGTCGAGCTTGCGGAGCTCTGGGCCCTTTCCCTCCTCGCGCGGTGGTCGGCCGCGCCGCGACAGGGTCGGCGTACGCGCCCTTAGCGTCTCTGCGTAGTCGGCTACCACGGCGAGCTGCGCTTCCTCGGTGCGCTCCACGTTGACTGCCTTGACAAGCTCGTTGACCTCCTGCGTTTTCTTCTCCATAAGCGGCACAACGTCCGCGATCGCCTTGGCGATCACGTCATTGCGGACATTCACGATCCGTCGTTGCGCTGAGATGGGAATGGCCGTTGTATCCACGCCGAGGTCGACCTCGAGTCTGCGCGTGGCGCGCGCAGCGTCGTAGTGGTCGCGCACTCGACTCTCGGGGATGCCGACCGCAGCCGCCGCCGCACGGACGTTGTAGCCGTGTTCGATCAGTGCCATTGCTTGGTGGACCCGATGATCGAGAGACACCGGCAGGCCGTGGCCGTGGTTCGCTTCATAGATGAGGCTGAGCACCCTCGGGTCTTCCTTTCGGAGGCCGGCAAGTCCGGAGGCTTCGTAGGCCGGAATCTCCTCGCGCCCCACGCGGGCGTAGGCCTCCCGGCGATGGTTACCGCTAAGGACGGCAGCCTTTCCGGCATCGTCCCGATAGAAGATAATCGGCGGGAACTCGACACCGCGTTCGAGTTCTGCGACGAGCTCGTCGACATGATCAGCATCCACCGGGTCCCCGAGCCGCGCCTGATTCCAGACGGCGCGCGAGGCGTCGGTGTCGAGGTCGCGCAAGGGCAACGCGGGTTGGAAGTCGTACCGAATGCCGAGCCGGTCGAGGGCCGCGCGATCCAGGTCGCCGGCGAGGGTGGCCTGAAGGTCTTCGATTTCCGTTGTCCCCACGGTGGACCTCCTCCGTTAGTAAATGACTAACCTAGAATAAGTCGTCAAGCGTTTCTTGTCAATGGCGGCAGGTCCAACTGCGTAAGTGGCGCTATGGGTGTTCGAAGCGCGGGCAGGCGTCGGCGCGGGCGGATCGCGTGGGAGTTGCAGGGGCAGGAGCCCGAGTGGCCCAGGCATTGCGTGGCCTTGCGGGAGCGCCACATGCCTGGCGCGTCGGCCGCGGACGTAGCTCTACGGCTCCGATCCGCGATGTCGGCGTGGATGATCGCGGCGTCCGCGAGCGGTCTCCGCAGGTCAGCGGGACGGGTCTTCGTGCGTCTGGAAGAGGAAGGTCGCGAGCGTGATCGAAGCGTTTACTGACAGCGCCGCATGTCGAGGCGCGAGCTGTGTCGGGCCAAGACCCTTGCCGTGGCCGGTCCCATACGCGTTACGCAGCTCAGCGATCGACTGGACGATCTGGGCGAGGTTCCCAAGGAGCCGGCGCACCGTTTCCGCGGCCTTTACGTCGTCCTTGATGCCCTTCGGTGTAAGGCGCAGCTCTTTGGCGACCGCTTGTACGAGCCCGTAGAGGTTAGCTTCGGGTCGTACTCGATCAGGCGCGCCTCAAGGATTGCCTTCGCGACGCTTTCGACAAACTCCTTGGCGGTTCCAATTGCGAGGTCGGGATCCGTGTCGATCGACGCCTCCATACGCTGGATCTGTCGAGCGATGTTTGCGGAGCTGAGCGCGTCGACGATCTCCTCTGCGGCGTCGGCAAGGACACGCCGTTCAGCTGCGAGGGGACGCGCTGACCAGAGCGGCAGGCCTCCGACCTTCTTCTTCCCGGGGACAAGCTCCCACCCATCGGGACGGAGGATCTCGTTGAATGCCTCGGCCAGCGTGGCGGTCTCGGCGCCGTCGCCGCGGCGCACGAGCGGGTGCAGCATCTCGGATAGGAAGGCAAGCAAGTTCTCGTCGTCACCGCCTAGATGTTGAAGCGTGGGTCGTGAAAGACCCAGTCGTCATCCCAGTCGTTGAGGTTGTTGACCCGGTGCTGCCAGATATCGCGTGCCGCGGTGCCAAACCGATGGTCGAACGACGGCAGACTCTCAAGGTCATACAGCCGGCCGAGGAAAGCAACTTCGTCGAGGGACCCTGACCATGGCAAGGCTCGGATGAGGATCGTGTCGCCGACGTTTCGGCGGACTTGTCGCGAGATTGGCACGGGCGCCAAACTAGCGGGGCCGCAAGGCATGGGAGATTCTCTGATTCAGCTTGCTGTCTCGGCTGCCCGATCAGGCACAGGCGGGCTGGTGCGGGTAACAATCGCGCGGACCGTTGAGGGCCACCACTGGCGTCCGCCTTGGGCGGTGGGGATACCGTCATGGTTGAGCCGCCGGGCGATCTCGGCGAGGCTGGCCGCTGTGCGTGCTCGCGACGGATGCGGGCGACGATGTCGGGTGGGAGCGTTGGCTTACGGCCCGAACGCGCAGCGCGGCGGGGCCGCGTGCGCGGTTCTTCCCGCCGTTCGGCGAGGTACCGCTCGAGTTCGTGGGCGCGGATCAGCCGCGCGCCCCACTCGGTCTTGACGGTTGCAATCGCCGGGATGACGCGCCGGTCGAGGGTGGCGAGGCTGATGCCGAGCACATGTGCGGCCTGCTCGCGCGAGTACACCAGCCGATCGACTCGTCCGAGCTGGCTGTCATCCGGCCCTAATACGCCGCCCGGCTTCGGACCATGCCGTTGCTCCTTTCCGCGTCTGCGTCGCTGCCGGCGCTTCGCCAACGCTCGTCACCGCCGCCTACACGCATACACCAATGTTGAGGCGTGACCGCACTGGTAGTGCATCTGTGTCTCGCCTGCTATCAGGGTGAGTGAGTTGCTGTACGCGGTGGTCATGGTCGGGTCAGCGCTCGATGCCGTGGCAGAGGCCGAGCTCGGGGCCGAGGCTGCGCTCGAGTCTCTTGAGGCGGCGGAGGCGGAGCAGCTTCGGCATGTTCGGCTTCGCGGCCGAGGGCGGCGAGCATGCGGGCGAGGTCGGCGGTGGAGGCGACCGAGGGACGGAGGCCCTTGCCGATCGGCTCGCGGTCGGCGCGCGCGGCGGAGGTCGTCGTAGCCGCGCGCGTGCCGGCCGGCTCGGGGACGACCTTGAGTTCGCCCGCCGCGCTCGCAGCTCGAGCGACGGCTCGGCCAGGTTCGTCGCGAGGTCGATCGGCTTCCCGTCGGCGCGGGGGGCGTCGAGGTCTTCGAGCGCGAGTGCGAGGCGGCGGAGGTTCTCGGCGCGGATCGCGGGCGTGATGTCGATGCCGTCGGTCACCTCGGCGTCCCTGGACGACGCGGGCGAAGGCGCCGATCACGACGTAGCTGACACGCTGGCGCTCGAGCGCGCCGAGGATCGCGTACGGGTCGAACGCGGCGGCCTGGCCACGAGTCTCCCATCAGCGCCTTGCCCGGCCACTTGCTGCCCGGCTCTGCAGCAGCCGTTGCACGCGCCGCTCGGCGGAGTCGAGCGTTCTTCGCTGCAGCCGCTCGTCGGCTGCTCTGTCGAGCGCGAGCGAGCTCGAGCGGGAGGTCGAAGCCGCAGGCCTGGATGACCTCCAGCAGGCCTCGATCGGCGGCGAACCGCCCCTGCTCCCAGCGCGCGATCACGGAGCGCTCGCGGCCGGTGCGCTCGGCGAGCTCCGTCTGGGTGAGGCCCGCCCGCAGCCGCGCCTCCCGGATCAGCTCGCCGCCACGCACACGGCAAGTGTACAAGCCTGCACAGCGTACGCGACCCTTTTTACACTGTGACCCATATATGCTATCTTAACTGCTTCGATTCGGAAGGGAGCAGCGATGGATCCGATGATGACCGTCCGCCAGGTCGCCGAGCTGCTCGGGGTGCACGAGAACTGGGTCTACGACCAAGCCGCGACCGGCGAGCTGCCGAGCTACAAAATCGGCGGCACGCGTCGCTTCGACCCTGACGAGCTCCGCGTCTGGATCGCCGACCACCGGCAGGGCGAGCGCAGGCAGCCGGAGCCGCGAGAGAATAAGCCGAAGAGGCGCACCCGGCCGAAGACGACGAGGCCGCAAGACGACGGGCAGCCTAGGCTGTTCGAGTAGCGATGGCGCACATCGAAACGTACCGGCTGAGGGACGGGAGCAAGCGGTACCGCGCTCGCTGGGTCGGCGTCGATGGCCGCGAGCGCTCGCGCTCGTTCGTGCTGAAGAAGGACGCCGACCGTTTCGTCCTCGAGCAGCGGCGTCGCGCGTCGCTCGGCGCGCTCTACCAAGCGCCGCCGGAGACGCTCGGCGAGTTCGCCGGCGGCTGGCTCGATCGCTATGCGCTCCGCGTCCGCGCCTCCACGCTTCAGCGCGCGCGCGAAGTGCCGCAGCACCTCGACGCGTTCACCGCCGTCGCGCTCGACGAGATCCGGCCTGCCGCCGTCGAGGACCACGTCGCCGCGCTCGCGAAGCGCGCGCCGCGACAGGCGGAGCTGACGCTGCGCCTGCTCAAGCAGATGCTCGCGAACGCGAAGGAGCGCGGCCACCTCGTTGACGACGGCGTCTTCCGCGTCAAAGCGCCGCGACGCGAGCAAGCAGAGATGCGCTTCCTCGAGTGGGGCGAGGTCGAGGAGCTCGCCGCGAACACCGTCGCGCCCTACGGGAACATGGTTCTCGTCGCCGCCCTCACCGGCCTGCGCCAAGGCGAGCTGTTCGCGTTGCGCGATCGCAACGTCGACCTCGAGGCGAAGACCGTGCGCGTCGACAGCGGCACCTACAACGGCGAGCTTGTGCCGGTGAAGACGCGCGCGTCGCGCCGTCGCGTCGACCTCTCTGCGCGTGCCGCCCGCGTACTCCGGCGCCAGCTCCTCGCGCGCAAACCGACCGACCTCGGCCTCGTCTTTCCCTCGCCGCGGGGCGAGATCCTGAACGACGACAACTTCCGCCACCGTGTCTTCCGTCCGGCTGTCCGCCGTACGAAGCTGACGCGGCTTCCGCTTCCACGACCTTCGCCACACCTACGCGGCTTTGATGGTGGCGGCCAGCGCGCATCCGAAGTACCTCCAGGCGCAGATGGGCCACTCGTCGATCCGCGTCACGCTCGACCTCTACGGCCACCTCTTCCCGGACGCGAATCGGGGCGTTCTCGACGCCCTCGACGAGCTCACGGCCCCATCCACACCCCATCGCGCGAAGGCGCGAGAACGCGACGCCGAAAGAAAAAGTCCCCGTTTCCGGGGACTTCGAGGACGGGAGCGACGGGACTCGAACCCGCGACCTCCGGCGTGACAGGCCGGCGTTCTAACCAACTGAACTACGCCCCCCGGGGCGGGGGACAGTGTAGCCGGGTCGCTCAGTAGGGTGGCGGAATGACGACGGTCGACTGGATCGCGGCGGCCGTGATCGGACTGGCGGCGCTCAACGGGCTCCGGCGCGGGCTCATCGCCGGTGCCTTCTCGCTCGCCGGGATCGCTGCCGGGGCGTACTTCGGCGCCAAGCTCGCGCCGCAGTTCCTCTCCGGGAGCTCGTCGCCCTACACGCCGCTCGTCGCGCTCGGAGGGGCGGTCATAGCGGCCGTGTTAGTCCAGACGGCAGCGGCGATGGCCGGCAACGCAATCCGCAAGAGCCTGTTCGTCATCCCGCCGCTGCGCCTGCTCGACTCGCTGGGCGGGGTGGCGCTCGGCGCGGCGACCGGGGCGGCAATCGTCTGGGTCGCGGGCGCTGCGGCGCTGCACACACCCGGCCAGACGCAGCTGCGCGAGGAGGTGCAGCGCTCGCGCATCCTCGGCGAGATGAACGAGCGGGTGCCGCCTTCGCGGCTGCTCGACGCAATCGCGCGCGTCGACCCGTTCGCCGCCATCCGCGGGCCGCTGGCGCAGGTTGCGCCGCCCGACCCGAGCCTGCTCCAGAGCGCCGGGGTGGAAGAGGCGCGACCCAGCGTCTTCCGCGTCACCGGCACAGCCTGCGGCCTCGGCATCGAGGGGTCCGGCTGGGTCGCGGGGCCGGAGCTCGTCGTCACGAACGCCCATGTCGTCGCCGGGATGAAGGACGCACGGGTCGACCGCGGCGATGGGGACTATCACGATGCGGTCGTCGTCGCGTTCGACCCGCGCGACGACGTGGCCGTGCTGCGGGTCCCGGGCCTCGGCTCGCGGCCGCTGACGCTCGTCGATCCGGTCCAGGGCAAGTCGGTGGCGATCCTCGGCTACCCGGAGAACGGGCCCTTCACCGCGACGCCGGCCCGGATCGGCCAGACGGGTGACGTTCTCACCGACGACGCCTATGGTCGCGGGCCGGTACGCCGGACCGTCACGACGCTGCGCGGTGTTGTCAAGCACGGCAACTCCGGCGGGCCGGCAGTCGACGGCCGGGGCCGTGTGCACGCGACGATCTTCGCGGCTCGGGTCGGCTCGGCGGCCGGCTACGCCGTCCCGAGCTCGATCGTCCGCGAGTCCCTCGCCGAGGCCGGCGCGCGCGAGGTGTCGTCCGGCCCCTGCGTCCGCTAGAGCACGTCGAGGATGCCGAGCGGCTGGCGGAACGGCGCCACCAGGTAGACGCCCGCTGCCTTCTCGCGCGACTCGACGATCAGCTCGCGCGCCAGCTCGCGGCCGGCCTCCGCCGCGTCGGCGCCGGCGGCGAGGAGCCGTTCCTGAACCGGATCGGGGACGACGATGCCCGGGACCTCGTTGTGGATCCGCACGGCGAGCCGGTGGCTCGGCATCGGCCAGATGCCGATGAGCAGCGGGATCGGCGAGCGGCCGCCGTAGTGGGCGAGGAACGAGTCCAGATACGCAAGGTCGAAGAGCACCTGGGTCATCCCGAACTGCGCCCCCGCCTCGAGCTTGCGCTCGAAGCGCTCGAGCTCGAGATCCATGTCGTCCGCGGACGGATTGACGGCGACGCCGACGAAGAACGAGGTGGGCGCATCGATCCCGCGCCCGTGGTAGTCCTCGCCGCGGTTCAGCCCGGAGACGAGGCGGGTCAGGCCGATCGCGTCGACCTCGTAGACGCCGCGCGCACCCGGGTAGTCGCCTTCCTCGGGCGGGTCACCCGTGACGGCGAGGATGTTGTGCAGCCCTTCCGCGTGCGCCCCGAGCAGGAGCGACTCGAGGCCCGCGACGGACATGTCGCGCGTCGTCAGGTGCGGGATCGTCTCGATCCCGGCCTCACGCTCGATCGCGACCGAGGCCATCACCCCGCTCATCCTGGCGCGGGCGCGCGGGTTGTCGTTGACGTCGACGAAGTGCGCCTTTCCAGACTCCTTCAGCGTGCGCCCGGCTTCGATCAGCGCGCTGTTGTTGCCGCCGAGCGGAGGATCGAGCTGGACGGAGATGACGAACTCCTGCTCCCGCAGCATCCGCGCGAGCTTCGTCTCCTCGGTGGTCGCGAACGCTGCGTCCGCGAGCTCCCGCTCGTGGACGACGAGCGGCGTGGCCGGCGCCCGCTCCTCGTCGATCGCCGTGCGGATCGCGGTGATCTGAGCAGGCGTCGTTCCGCAGCAGCCGCCGATGATCCCCGCGCCGAGCCGTCGCGCTTGCGCCGCGAACTCGGCGAAGTAGTCCGGCGTCGCGTGCGGGAAGACGACGCGTGAGCCGGCCAGGCTCGCGAGGCCGACGTTCGGGAGCGCCGCGAGCACGAGCCCGTCGCGCTGCATCGCCGCGAGCGCGTTCAACGCCGCCGCGGGGCCAGCGCTGTGATTCGCACCCGCCGCGGCGACCTCGAGCCCGGCCAGCCGGTCGGCCGCGTCGCCGGCGGAGACGCCGCCGAGCGTCTGGCCGTCCGCGTCGAAGGTCATCAGGGCAACGACCGGCAGCGACGACACCGAGCGGACGGCCGCGATCGCGGCGACGAGCTCGTCCAGGTCGAAGAACGTCTCGAGCATGAGCAGGTCGACGCCACGCCCCTCGAGTATCTGCGCCTGCTCGGCGAAGAGGCTGCTCTGCTCGGCATCGAAGCGCTCGACCTCTCCGAGCGGTCCAATCGATCCTGCGATGAAGACATCCGCGCCCGAGACCTCGCGCGCCTCTCGGGCGAGGCGGACGGCGGTCGAGTTGATCCGCTCGAGCTCGTCCTCGAGGAAGTGGGCGGCCAGCTTGCGCCGGTTGGCGCCGAAGGTGTTCGTCTCGATCAGCTCGGCGCCGGCGCGGATGAAGCTCGCGTGGAACGCGACGACGCTCTCCGGCGCGCGCAGATTCGCCTCCTCCGGGCAGCGCAGGCGCGGCACGGCGCCCGAGAGCAGGGTGCCCATGCCGCCGTCCGCGACGATCGGCGGCCCCGTCCGCAGACGTTCCTCGAAGCGGCTTGCCATGCGGGGAGAGTAGTGAAGCGCAGGCGGTCAACCCCGTTCGAGGGACGAGTCAACCGCTGAAGGGTGATACCCGGGACGTGGGGCTCCCCGATACTGAAGACATCTTCCGAGCGCACCGGTGTGGCGGGGGCAGCACGGAAGGAAGTCCGGTTCCCAGTTCGACCGGGAGCCACCAAGAGGGGCCCCTGGCGGCGGGGCCCCTCTCCTTTTCTGCGTCGCGCGAAGACCCCTGAAGGGCGGCCTGCGGCCGCCGACGACATTTGAGTCAAGCTTTGCACTGATGTTGCCGATGCAGTGAACGGCTCATCCTGCTCGAGGGACTGACGGCAATCTTTCCTGCGGCGTGATGAGCACAAAGCGGCGGCGTAAGCCGTCGCTTTTTCGTTCTCTAGTCCTCGTGCAGCATGCGGCCTTCCATCCCGCCCGCGACCGTGACGACCTGGCCCGTGACGTGGCCGGAGAGCTCGTCCGACGCGAGAACGACGACCTGCCGGGCGACGTCCTCCGGCTGGGCGATCTTCCGCAGCGCCATCGTGCGCGAGATCCGGCGGACCGCCTCCGGGTCGACGTGCCCCCGCGTCATCGCCGACTCGGTCCAGCCCGGGGCGACCGCGTTCACGCGTGCAGTCGGCGCGACGCGGACGATCTCGTTCTTCAGGCTCAGGAGCAGGCCTCCGAGCAACGCCGACTTCGCGGCCGCGTAGTCCGCGTGGCCCGCCTCGCCGACGATCCCGGCCGTCGAGCCGACGAGCACGAGCGAGCCGTGCCCGTTGCGCTCGACCTCGCGGAGAAAGCCGCGGGCGGTCAGGAAGGAGCTCGTCAGGTTCTGGCGCAGCGTCAGCTCCCACCGCTCGAGTGACAACTCCCAGACGGGTACGTCCTCCGACGGCCAGACACCGGCGACGGCGGCGCACACGTCGATCTGGCCGAGCGCCGAGCGCGCCTCTTCGAAGAGGCGGTCGACCTCGAGCTCGTCGGTCAGATCGGCCCTGAGCACGGGCGCTCCACCGAGCTCGGCCGCCAAGGCTCGCGCCCGCTCCTCACCGCGGTGGTAGTGAACTGCGACCCGGGCCCCCTCGCCCGCGAACTCGCGCGCACACGCAGAGCCGATGCCGCCCGACGCACCGGTGACCAGCACGCCTTTGCCTGAGAGCCCGGTTTCCACGAGCGCTTAACCTACCGGCATGCGCGTCCACATCATCAGCGACATGGAAGGGGTCTCGGGCATCGTCAAGCCCGAGCAGACGAGCGGCGGCGATCCGATGTACGAGGAGGCCCGCAAGCTCTACACCGAGGAGATCAACGCGGCGGTGCGTGGGGCGAAGGCCGGAGGCGCCACGGAGATCGTCGTCATGGACTGTCACGGCGCCGGCGGCGGCTGGACGTTCAACTCTCTGATCCCCGAGAACCTGCACCCCGACTGTGAGTGGGTCGTGCAGGAGGAGTGGACCGGCTACACGGAGTTCCTCGAGCAGGGCTGTGACGCGGCGCTCTTCATCGGCATGCACGCGAGGGCGGGCGAGCAGCTGGGGAACATGAACCACACCGTCTCCGGCCGTGACTACCAGCGGCTCTGGTTCAACGGCGTCGAGGTGGGCGAGACGGGGATCAACGCGGCGCTCTGCGGCACGTGGGGCTGCCCGGTCCTGCTCGTGACCGGCGACGAGGCCGCCTGCGAGGAGGGGAAGGCTCTCCTGGGCGACGGCCTGACGACGGTGGTGGTGAAGAAGGGTCTCGGCGCAGCGTCCGCGCGGATGATCCCGCCCGTCCGCGCCCGGCAGCTGCTCGAGGAAGGGTCGAAGCAGGCGCTCGCCGACCTGAAGGCGGTTCCGCCCTACGACCCAGGCAGCCCCTGCGAGGTCAAGGTCGAGTTCAAGCGCACCGACCCGGCCGACCGGCTCCGCTTTCACCCCGGCGTCGAGCGGCTCGACGGCCGCACGATCCGCGTCGAGGCGCCCACGTGGTGGGAAGCCTGGCAGCTGTTCTTCTTCGAAACGTAAGACCCGCTACGGTTCCGCGTCGTCTACTGAGGAGGTTCATTCGTGAGAGGCATCAACCGCAAGATTCTGACAGCCGCGCTCGCGGTTGCCCTTGCCGGCAGCTTCGCCGTCGGCGCAGTACACAGCGCTCCGGCGACCGCCGCCGGCGCGGACGCCACCTATCTGGTGCTCGCACCTCAGGGCCACTCGACCGCCAAGGCCACGGCGCGGGTCGCCGCGGCGGGCGGCACAGTCGTCGCCGCCTACCCACAGATCGGCGTCCTCGTGGCCCGCTCGACCAATCCTGGCTTCGCGACCGCTGCCTCCGGCGCGGGTGTCGAGGCCGTCGCCTCTACGACCGGGCTCGGCACCCCGCTCGAGGAGGAGGAATCGCTCCAGGTCATCGGCTCCACCGCACAGGAGGCCACGGGCAATCCGACGGGCGAGCCTCTCTGGAGCCAGCAGTGGGACATGACGCAGATCGACGTCGCCGAGGCGCACGCGGTGACCACCGGCAGCCCCAACGTCGTCGTGGGTGTGCTCGACAGCGGCATCTCGAGCACGCACCCGGACCTGGCGACGCAGATCGCGAAGGACAAGAGCGCCTCCTGCCTCGGCGGGGTCCCCAACACGGCCGAGGCGGCCTGGAATCCCACCACCTCCAGCCACGGCACGCATGTCGCGGGAACGATCGCCGCAGCGATCAACGGCGTCGGCATCGCAGGCGTCGCACCGGGCGCCAAGGTCGCCTCGGTGAAGGTCGTCACCGACGCCGGCTTCATCTTTCCCGAGGCGGCGGTGTGCGGCTTCGTCTGGGCCGCCGACCACGGCATGCAGATCACGAACAACAGCTACTTCATCGACCCGTGGGAGTTCAACTGCCGCAACGACGCGCGGCAGCGGCCGGTCTGGCAGGCCGTGCAGCGCGCGATCCGGTACTCGCAGTCGAAGGGCGTGCTCAACATCGCCTCAGCTGGGAACTCGAACGTCGACCTGCAGCACAAGTTCATCGACTCCGGGAGCCCGAACGACGGCAGCTCGCCGCCCGAGACCCGCGAGATCAACGGCGCCTGCGTCGATCTGCCTGCAGAGGCGCCCGGAGTCGTCACCGTCTCGGCGGTCGGCACCGAGCGGCTGAAGAGCTACTACTCCTCCTACGGCCAGGGCGTCGTCGACGTCACCGCGCCCGGCGGTGACACGCGGCAGCCGAACCCGGCCGTCTCGACGATCACGCACGCGGTCCTGTCCTCGGTCGTCGGCGGTTGGGGCTACTCACAGGGCACGTCGATGGCCAGCCCGCACGCGGCCGGGGTCGCAGCACTCGCCCTCTCCGCGCATCCGGGCTTGCAGCCGGCCGCACTGGCGTCCTTCCTCGAGCGCACGGCCGAGAGGCTGCCGTGTCCCGAGGGGGTCTACAACCCGCGTCCGGGTCTCGACCAGTACCTCGCCGAGTGCACCGGAGGAAGCCGCAACGGCTTCTACGGCGCCGGCGAGGTGAACGCCTACAACGCCGTCAAGTAGGACGTGATTCGAGCCGGCCGCCTGTCTGGGCGGCCGGCTCGTCCACGACGCCGAGCTCCTCGACGAGGGTGAAGAAGGCGCGCGCGAACGGTGAGTCGGCGGTGCGGGTGCGGACGAGGTCCCAGTCGATCTGCTCCCGCAGCGAGCGCGCGAGCTCGAGCACGGACGAGAGGTCCGGCTCCTGCTCGGTCAGGGCGAGCAGCTTGGTCGTCAGCACGTCCGCGAGCGATGCGACCGGCATCCGCTGCGATGCGACCTCGATCTCGTCGGCCCGCTCGAAGTAGCCGTCGTCGATCTTGCCGCCGGCGGGGTGGAAGATCAGGTCGACCAGCGTCTCTCCCGACCAGGCCTTCAGCAGCCAGTCCTCGGGCGGGCGCTCGGGCCTCATGCCTGCGGCTTCGAGCGCCGCCAGCGCGCGCTCGGCATCCTCCTCGCGGACGAAGAAGTCGATGTCGTGCTCGGTCGGAGGCCCGCCGCGAGCCCAGGCGGCCAGCCCGCCGCCGAGGATGTACGGCACCTCGGCGTCGCGCAACGCCCCCGCGGCGAGCTTCATCGCGTCGATCAGGTCGGGAAAGTTCTCCGACGGAGTAAAGGCCATGGTTCCGGCCTATACCCCGGATCCCGTTTGTGAAAGCCGCGGCATGTGAACATGCCCGAGCGATGATCCGTGTTGCCGCGGCGGGAGACATCCATTGCGCCGAACCGCTGCGCGAGCGGATCGTGCACGCGTTCGCGGCGGTGCAGGAGCAGGCGGACGTCGTGCTGCTCGCGGGCGACCTGACGACGCACGGCGAGCCGGAGCAGGCGGCCGTGCTCGCCGACGCGTGCCGGCCACTCGAGCTACCCGTCTATGCGGTGCTCGGCAACCACGACTACCACTCGAACCGCTGCGACGAGGTGGTCGCGATGCTGGAGGACGCCGGCATCCGGGTGCTCCAGCGCGACTACGCCGTGCACGAGGTCGGCGCGGTCGAGCTCGGGATCGTCGGTGTCAAGGGATTCGTCGGCGGCTTCCCCGGCGCGGAGCTGCCCGACTTCGGCGAGCCGCTGCTGCGGGAGGTCTACGCCGAGACGACGCACGAGGTGGAGGCGCTCGAAGCCGGCCTCGAGGCGATCTCCGGCTGTCATCGCCGGATCGTCCTCCTTCACTACGCACCGGTCCCGGAGACGCTCGTCGGTGAGCCGGAGCCGATCTGGGCGTTCCTCGGCTCGTCGCGCCTCGCGGCGCCGATCGGCGCCCACCGGCCCGATCTCGTCCTGCACGGGCACGCCCATCGCGGCTCGTTCGCGGCCGACCTCGGCCCCGTGCCGGTGCGGAACGTCGCCGTCCACGTGTTGGGGAAGGACTTCGAGATCTTCGAGCTCTAAAGCGTTTCTAGACCAACTCGATCGTCGCTCGGTGGCGCGCGACGTGCTCGAAGTGCCGCAGCAGCGCCAAGCCGATCAGCAGGTACGCGACCCCGATCCCGAGCTCGGTCGCGAGCAGCCCCGCGACGCTGTCGAGCGAGGCGCCGGCGGCGATCTCGCGGCCCGCCTCGACGGCATGCGTGACCGGCAGGCCCTGGGCCGCCGTGCTCATCCAGCCCGGCAGGTCGTCCAGCGGCACGTTGACACCGCAGAAGACGAGCAGGATGGCGAAGACCAGGTTGGAGAAGACAGCCATCTCGCGCACGCGCAGCCCGATCGCCGCGTGTGCGATGCCGAGAGCCGTGCACGAGAACGTCGCCGCCACGATCACGATCACGAGCGAGGGCAGCGAGCGCGCGGCGAAGTCGACGTCGAGCAGGAGCGTGCCGACCGCGAAGCTGACGAGGGAGACGATCAGGCCGATCGCCATCACCGGCAGGCTGCGGCCGAGAAAGAGCGCGACACGGCTCGCCGGGGACGCGAGCAGCGACGCCAGCGTCTGGCTCTTGCGCTCGCCGTTGATCGCATGGCTGATCGCGAAGAGCCCCGGAACGGCCGTGAGCTGGATCGAGTTGCCGACGACATAGAACGTGTCCGACTCGAGCTCCGCCGCACGGCCGAGATACGCGAAGAAGAGCACCTGGAAGACCGGCGGCACGATCAGCGTCGGCACGAAGATGGCGGGGTGCAGCCAGGCAAAGAGACCCCTGAAGCTGATCAACCCGCCGACGAGCGCGACTCTGGCGGCGCTCACGTCGAAGCGCTCATGTCAGCGACAGCGTCGCGCGGCGACGCGCCGACTGGAGGAAGTGCGCGAGCAGGATCGATCCCACCACGGCGTAGCCGACGCTGAGCAGGAGGCACATGGCGATGTCGAAGAGCGGCGACCCACCCGTGATCGCCGAGTCGCTGAGCGCCTTCATCCCCCAGGTCGGTGCGAGCAGCCAGGAGACCGGTTCCGCCCAGAAGGGCAGGAGCGTGACCGGGATCAGCAACCCGGTGACGAGCCAGACCGGGTACTCGAACATGTTTCCGACCGCCCAGCCGGCCCGGAAGCGGACGACGACGGACGCCATCACGAAGCCGAGCAGGCCGATCGAGACGATCGTCGGCGGGATCGAGAGCGCGAAGAGCAGTGGTTGCTCGAGCTCGAGCGGGATCCCGAAGAGGAAGCGGCCCCAGAGCAGCGTCGAGACGAGCGCGTAGATCCCGATCGTCGAGGTCGCGATCGTGATCGGGAGCAGCACCGCCCAGAATGGCGTCGGCGCCGCCACGAGCAGCTCGAGCACGCCGGCCCAGCGCTGCCGCTGGATCGCGTCGGCCGCGCCGACGGTCGTGATCGACCAGATCCCCATCACCGTCGCGCCGAGCGAGGCCAGCAGGAGGGTGTCCGGCCCGCCGCCGGCGCGGAACATGAAGTAGGCGAGCGTCGCGTAGACGAGCGGCCAGATCGTGGTCGCCATCACGTCGAACGCGTTCCGGGAGAGGTGCTTGACGTGGATCACGAGCCCGAGGGCCACGACCCGGGCGATGCGCGTCACGCGGCGGTCACGAGCTGGATGTACGCGTCCTCGAGCGTCGGCTCCCGCGAGGACACCCGGCCGACGTCGGTGCCGTTCAGCTGGGAGAGGATGGCGTGCGTCAGCTCGAGACCCGGCGCGGTCTGGACGATCAGGAGCTGCTTCTGCTCGTGCTCCTCGACGACTGCCGCGCGGACGCCCTCGAGCGCCAGCACCCGCTCGACCGACAGCTGGTCGATCCCGAAGACCTCCACTTCGACGACGCTCCCCGCCTCCACTGCCGCCTTGAGCTCCTGCGGCGTCCCCTGCGCGACGATCTCGCCCTTCGCGATCACGGCGATCCGGTCGCAGAGCGAGTCCGCCTCGAACATGTAGTGCGTCGTCAGCAGCACGGTCTTGCCGGACTGGGTCAGCGAGGCGATCAGCGCCCGCAGCTCGCGCGCTCCGACCGGGTCGATGCCGATCGTCGGCTCGTCGAGGAAGAGCACCGGCGGGTCGTGCAGGAGCCCGCGCGCGATGTGCAGCCGCTGCCGCATCCCGCGGCTGTAGCCCTCGACCCGCTCGTCCTCGCGGCCCTTCAGCCCGACCAGGTCGAGCAGCTCGTGGATGCGCGCGCGCTGGCGGCGAGGGTCGACGGCGTAGAGCTCCGCGAAGTAGCGCAGGTTGTCGAGGCCCGACAGCCGCTCGTAGAGGCCGCGCTCGCCGCCGAACACGTAGCCGATCCGCTCGCGGACCCAGCGCGCGTCCTTGACGACGTCCCGGCCGAGCACGTGCGCGCTGCCCGATGTGGGGATCAGGAGCGTGATCAGCATCTTGATCGTCGTCGTCTTGCCGGCGCCGTTCGGCCCGAGCAGGCCGAAGAGCTCGCCCTCTCGGATCGTGAAGCTCACCCCCCGGACCGCCTCGATGTCGTGCGACCGGCGCCGGATTGCGCCCGTCGTGACCCGGTAGGTGCGGCGGAGATCGACCGCCTCGACGACGTTCACGGACCGAGTGTACGAGACCCCGGCAACATTAGGCAGGCGAAGCCAGACCTCTGTTGACATGACAGCGACGAGCAGGTAGATGGGGGTCATGCCGCCGACACCCGTTATCGCCGAGGAGGACGTCGAGGGGCGCCGGGTCGAGGGCGACACCGCCCTGGAGAAGCTCGTGCACGGCCCGCACACGGGGTCGGCCCTGCTCGAGCAGCGCATCATCCGCTACGCGCCCGGCCGGTCGCTGCCGCGCGCAGCCGCCGACCGCGACGAGCTGCTCTACGCCGTCTCCGGCCGGGGGACGCTCGAGCTCGAGGGAGACCGGCACGACTTCGAGCCCGAAGCCGGCGCCTACGTTCGCGCCGGCGAGACCTACGTGATCGACAATCCCGGCCCCGAGGAGCTGCTCGTCGTCTCGTCGACCGTGCCCGTCGAGCAGGCGTACCGGCCGCCGCGTGAAGTGATCGTCCGCTTCGCCGACCGCCCCGAGCTCCGCGCCGACGCGAAGCGCACGTTCCGCTACCTCGTCAACCAGGACGCCGGCTGCGTGGACGCGACCCAGTTCGTCGGCCTCGTCGAGCCGTGCCGCGCACCGGACCACAGTCACACCTACGACGAGGTCGGCTACATCGTCGAGGGCGTGGGGTTCGCGCACATCGGCAGCGAGTCGATCCCACTTCGGCCCGGATCCTGCTTCCACCTACCGCCCGAGCAGGTTCACTGCATCGAGAACACCGGCCCGGGCATGATGCGGATCCTGGGCGTCTTCCACCCGTCGGGCGATCCTGCATCACGGGCTTACGAGGACAACTCGCAATTGACTCCGGCTCCGTAGCGCTGGTCTTCGTCGCAGCGCTCGGCCTCGTCGCCGTGTCGTTGGCGCGCGCAGACACCGCGCAACCGGCTGCGTCGGCTCCGAGCGCCGCGTGCGAGCGCCCGCGGATCGGCTTCATGGGCCCGATCACCGGCGACGCGGCGTTCATCGGCAAGGAGCAGCTCGGCTTCGCGCGGTACGCGATCCGCAACCTCGCCCGCGGTGAGATCAAGTTGCTCGAAGGCGACACGCAGCTCGAGCCGGCGCGGGCCGCGACAGTGGCGCGCACGTTCCACGCCGACCCGGGCGTCCTCGCCGTCGTCGGCCCCGCCGGCAGCCAGGAGGTGCTCGCGGTCGCGCCGGTCTTCCTGCGGGCCGACCGGCTGCCGTTCATCTCGGGCTCGGCCGTCCGTGCCCCGCTCACGAACGGCTCGATCCCGAGCTTCTTCCGCGTTGTCCCAAGTGACAACAGTCCAGTCGCCGGCGATCGCGAGGTTCATCCGCCGGACGCTGAAGGCGAAGCAGGTCGTGGTCGTCGACGACCGGTCGGCGTACTCACGCCGGCTGGCGAACGACGCCCAGGCGAGGTTGAAGGCAGCCGGCGTCCAGGTCACACGGCGGTCGGTTGCGCAGAAGGCGACCGACTTCGACGCGCTCGTGGCGACGATCGGCTCCCGCGTCGATGTCGTCTTCCTGCCATGGCAGATCGCCGCGAACGCACAGATCTTCGGTCAGCAGCTGAGGAAGGCGGGCAAGGACGCCGCCCTCTTCGGTTCCGACGGCCTCTACTCGGGAGACTTCAGGATCGCCGGCTCGTATGTGGCGGCATTCGCGCCCGACATTCGCGGGCTCCCGGGCAACGCCGCCTTCGTCGAGGGCTACGGCGCGCGGTTCGTCGCCAACTTCGGCCCGCCGGTGTACGTGGCCACCCAGGCCGCGATCGCGGCGATCAAGAAGGCCTGCGCGGACGGCTCGGCCACCCGGGCCGAGGTGCAGCGGCATCTGCGGGCGACGTTCATCCGGAAAATCGTCCTCGGGGGCAGCCTCCGCTTCACCGCGCACGGTGATAGGAAGGGCGCAACGTTTTCCGTCTTCAAGGTCGGAGCCGCCGGCAAGAAGACGATGGTCGGCTAGAGAGGGACCCGACACCGATGAGCAATGTCGCAACCACCCGTCGCTCCTACGAGGCGTTCGCCCGTGACGACATGGACGCCGTGGTCGCGGACATGCATCCGGAGATCGAATGGCACCAGGCGCAGGGCCTCCCGCACGGCGGCTTCTACAAGGGGCTCGAGGAAGTGCGGCGCGTGATCTTCGACCCGCTGGACGAGGAGTGGTGGGACGAGTTCAGCGCCGACCCGGACGACTTCCTCGACGCCGGCAGCAACGTGGTGGTGCTCGGGCGCTACCGCGGACGCGCGAAGGGAACGGGGAAGCTGCTCGATGTGCCGTTCGTCCACGTCTGGACGTTTCAGGACGGTAAGGCGACGCAGTTCCGCCAGTTTCTCGACACCGCCGGTTGGATCGACGCCCTCAGCTGAGGGCCGGTCCCCGACTTTCCGGCGCCCTCGGAGTCTAGAGGGGGGACAGGGTGAACGGCAGAGAACCGGGTCTGTTGACATGACACACGGAACGCTGTGTGATTGCGCATGCGGCACCCGCGTCTCCTCTCACAGTTTCGGCACCACAGTCTTGCCATCCAAAGGAGGAAGTACATGAAACGAGTATCAATCGCTCTCGGGGTTGCGTTCCTCGTCGCGGCCACGATTGCCGCGACGGCGATCGCACGCCCGGCGGAGAGCGCGGGCCCGACGGCCGCCGAGGCGATCAATTGCCGCGGCGCGTCACTCGGGTTCGCCGGGCCGCTCACGGGGCCGGCAGCCTTCCTGGGCCAGGAGCAGATCTCCTGGTCGAGGTTCGCGGCGCTGCAGTTCAATCGCCAGTTCAAGACGAGCTTCAAGATCGTCCAGGGCGACACGCAGCTGTCCGCGTCCCTGGCCCGCACGGTGGGCCGCCAGTTCGTCTCGAACTCGAACATCCTCGGCGTCATCGGCCCGTCCACGAGCCAGGCCGTGATCTCGAGTGCCGGTCTGTTCAAGACCGCGAAGCTCGCGGCTGTCTCCGGCTCCGCGACGAGAACCGACCTCACGACGGCCGGCAAGTTCCCGACGTTCTTCCGCGTCGTGCCGAACGACTTCGTGCAGTCACCGAGCATCGTCAACTTCGCCGTCACGAAGCTGAAGGCGAAGAAGGTCGTCGTCATCGACTCGCAGGACGACTACTCGACGGCGCTCTCGAAGGGTGTCGCATACCGGTTCCGGCTGAAGAGGGTGCAGGTCCAGACGGAGTCCGTCGCGGCCACCGACACCGACTTCTCGTCGCTCGTCACGAACGTGGGCAACGACGTCGACGTGGTGGTGTTCGCCACGCAGACGGCGGCGGCGGCTCAGACGCTCTCCCAGCAGCTCCGGGAGCAGGGGAAGAGGGCGGTCGTCCTCGGCACCGACGGCGCGTACTCGCCGGGCGTGTTCAAGCCGCGGAACGGCTATGTCTCCTCGTTCGCGCCGGACATCCGGCTCGTCCGCGGCGGCGCCGCCACGGTGAAGGCCTACAACGCCTTCTCGAAGAACAAGACGTTCGGCACGTTCGGGCCGCCGAGCTACATGGCGACCTGGGTACTGATGTCCGCGATCAACACGGCGTGCCAGGACGGTAGGGCGACGCGGGCGGAAGTCTCCGCCAACGTGAAGCGCACGCGGCTGCCGTCGATTCTCGGCGGCCAGGTGAGGTTCACCTCCAAGGGTGACGTCGCAGGCGCGAAGTTCTACGTGTTCAAGATCACGAACGGGCGGTACACGCTCGCAGGCTGAACCAGTTGGCTCTCAGGCGAAGGGGCTCGTGAACGCGGGCCCCTTCGCCATGAGAGAGTAGGCGCGCCTTGGACTGGGAAAAACTCGTCCAGATCATCGTCAACGGGACGACGCTCGGCAGCGTGTACGCGCTCGTCGCGCTCGGGTTCTCGATGGTCTACGGCATCCTCAAGCTGCTGAACTTCGCGCACGGGGACGTGCTCATGGTCGGCGCTTTCATCGGCTGGGGCGTGCTCGGCCAGCTCGGCGGCTCGCTCGACCCGAGCGTGCCGGTCGTGGTCCTGATCGCCCTGATGATGATCGCGTCGATGATCGGCGGCGGCTTTCTCGGCGTCGCGATCGAGCGGTTCGCCTACCGGCCGCTGCGGAACGCGCCGCGGATCGCGCCGCTGATCAGCGCGCTCGGCGTCTCCTTCTTCATCCAGAACACCGTCCTCCTGCTCTGGGGCGCAGACTTCAGGAGCTACGACACGTTCGATCTCGTCGATCCCTTCACCGGGCTCCATGTCGGCGTCCTCAACGTCTGGATCATCCGGCTGGTCGTGATCGCGTCCGCCTTCGCGATGATGGTCGGGCTCTACGCCCTCGTGAAGCGGACGAAGCTCGGCAAGGCGATGCAGGCGACTGCGTACGACCGCGAGGCGGCGGCGATGATGGGGATCGACGTCGACAAGGTGATCGTGAAGACGTTCTTCATCGGCTCGGCGCTCGCCGGGGCGGCCGGCGTCCTCGTCGGGCTGGTCTTCGGCCAGATCAACCACTTCATGGGCTTCAACTACGGGCTGAAGGGCTTCACGGCCGCGGTCGTCGGCGGGATCGGCTCGATCCCGGGCGCGATGTTCGGCGGCCTTTTCATCGGGCTCGCGGAGGCGTTTGCGGCCGGCTACGTCTCGAATACATTCAAGGATCTGATCGTCTTCTCGATCCTGATCGTCGTGATGATCTTCCGCCCGAGCGGGCTCTTCGGAAAGGCGGCGGTGAGCAAGGTATGAGCGACGAGGGCAAAGACCTCCCGGCGCCGCCCGACGCGGCCGACCGCCCGCGCGTCGGGGTCGACGAGTGGGTCGAGCGCGTCGCCGGCAGCGGCGAGTCCGGCTGGCAGGGTGAGTTGCGCGCGCGCCTCGAGCGCGTCCCGACCTGGGCCAAGCTGCCATTCCTCGTCCTCCCGATCGCCCTCTTCCCGCTCTTCACGAACTCCGGCTATCTGATGCAGGTCGGGATCGACACGCTGATCTTCATGCTGCTTGCGCTCGGGCTCAACGTCGCGGTCGGCTGGGCGGGCTTGCTCGACCTCGGCTACATCGCCTTCTTCGGCTTCGGCGCGTACGGCTACGCAATGCTCGCTTCCGGCCACTTCGGCGTGCACTGGCAGGCGCAGTGGGTGATTCCGGTCGTCGTCGCGGCGACGGTGCTGCTCGGCTTCCTCGTCGGGCTGCCGTCGCGGAGGCTCGTCGGCGACTACCTGGCGATCGTGACGCTCTTCTTCCTGCAGCTGTTCCTGACGATCCTGCTCAACGCCGACCGCCTCAACGTGCCCTTCCACGACGGCGCGGTCAACTTCACCCGCGGGCCGAACGGGATCTCAGACATCGACCCGATGCGGTTCTTCGGCTGGCGGGCGGAGTCGCTCGACGACTACTTCTACCTCTCGCTCGGCGCCTTCGTCCTCGTCTTCGTGGGGCTCGCGTTCGTGAACAGCTCGCGGACCGGTCGCGCCTGGCGCGCGCTCCGCGAGGATCCGCTCGCAGCCGAGCTGATGAGCATGCCCGTGAACCGGCTGAAGCTGCTCGCCTTCGCGTTCGGCGCGGGCGTCGCCGGCCTGACGGGAACCCTCCTCGCCGCGTCGCAGGGCGCCGTCTTCCCGGTCAACTTCGACCTGACGCTGCTGATCACGCTCTACGCGATGGTCATCCTCGGCGGCTTCGGCAGCCTCCCGGGCGTCGCGATCGGGGCGATCGCGATCAACGTCTCGCTCGAAGCGCTGCGCACGCCCGAGGACGCGAGCTGGATCTTCTTCGGTCTCCTCATCCTCACGCTTCCGTTCGTGATCAAGCCGCTCTGGCGCTGGGCGACGGTGGTCGCGGGGACGATCGTCTTCGGGTTCGTCGTCCACGCGCTCGCAGACGCGTTCTGGGAGCGCGGCACCTCGGCCGAGGTCGTGGGAGCCACCTGGATCGACCGGCTCGTCGACTCGTGGGTCCTGCTGCCCGCCGACCCGGTCGAAGTCGGCCGCGCGGCCTACCTCCTCCTCGTTGCGGCGATCCTCGGGATAACACTGCTCCGCGGCTGGTGGCGGACGCTCGCCTACATCCCCGTTTTCTACGTCTCGGTCTGCGTCTGGGAGAACGTGATGGTCGTGCAGCCGGCCGTCTCGCGCTACATCCTGATCGGCGCGATGCTGGTCGCGCTGATGGCTGCGCGGCCCCAGGGGTTGTTCGGCACCGCCCGCGTGGAGATCGTCTGATGCCCAAGCTGCTGGAGCTGAAGGGGATCGCGAAGGCGTTCGGGGGACTGCAGGTGATCGACGGCCTCGACCTGCACGTCGACGAGGGCGAGATCGTCAGCGTGATCGGGCCGAACGGCGCCGGCAAGACGACGCTCTTCAACCTCGTCACCGGTGTCTACGAGCCCGACGCGGGCGAGATCCTGCTCGAGGGGCGGTCGCTCGTCGGCCTGCCGCCGCACCAGATCACACGGCTCGGGGTCGCTCGTACGTTCCAGACGCTGCGGCTGTTCCTGAACATGTCGGTGAAGGAGAACGTGATGGCCGCGGCGTACGGCCGCACCCGCGCCGGCGTCGTCCGCTCGATCCTGCGGACGCCGGGCATGCGCCGGGAGGAGCGCGAGATCAACGCGCTCGCCGAGGAGAAGCTCGCGTTCTTCGGGCAGCGGCTGATGGGGTACCGCTGGGATCAGCCCGCGTACTCGCTCTCGTATGCGAACCGGCGGCGGCTGGAGATCGCGCGCGCGACGGCGACCGGCGCGAAGCTGCTCCTGCTCGACGAGCCCGCCGCGGGGATGAACCCGAAGGAGACGCACGAGATCACCGAGCTGATCGCGCAGCTCCGCACCGACGGCGGCTACACGATCCTCGTCATCGAGCACGACATGCACGTCGTCGAAGGTATCTCCGACCGCGTCGTCGCGCTCGACCACGGCGTCAAGATCGCGGAGGGGACCTTCGTGGCCGTGGCGACGGATGCGCGCGTCGTCGAGGCGTACCTGGGTACGAAGGCGACGGCGACGAAGTGACGCCACCACCCCGGACCGCGCTGCTCGAGCTGAAGGCCGTCGACACCTACTACGGCCAGATCCACATTCTCCAGGGCGTCGACCTCCATGTCGCGGAGGGCGAGCTCGTCTGCCTGCTCGGCGGCAACGCCTCCGGCAAGTCGACGACGCTGAAGACGATCCTCGGGATCGTCTCCCCGCGCAACGGCTCGGTCCACTTCGCCGGCGAGGAGATCAGCCGCCGGCCGACCGCGCACCGGATCGCGCGCGGGCTCGCGATCGTGCCCGAGAACCGGCGCGTCTTCGCGCCGATGACCGTGCTCGAGAACCTGGAGATGGGCGCCTACCTGCGGCCCAAGGCCGATCTGAAGGAGGAGTTCGAGCGCGTCTACACGCTCTTTCCCCTGCTCTACGAGCGGCGCAAGCAGCTGGCCGGGACGATGTCCGGCGGCGAGCAGCAGATGCTCGCGATGGGCCGCGCGCTGATGTCGAAGCCGAGGCTGCTGTTGATGGACGAGCCCTCGATGGGGCTGGCGCCGATCCTCGTCGAGCGGAGCTTCGAGATCATCAAGCAGGTGCACGAGTCGGGTGTGGCGATGCTCGTCGTCGAGCAGAACGCGAACGTGTCCCTCTCGATCGCAGACCGTGGCTACGTGCTCTCGACGGGCCGGATCGTCCTCGAGGGAAAGGCGGGAGACCTGCTCCAGAACGAGGAGCTCCGCAAGGCCTATCTTGGCCGCTGAGGACACGTTACCGGTCGTTCCTGTCGGCGAGGCGATTCGCGGGCGGTTCCCGGTCTTCCGCGACAAGGTCTACGTCAACTCGTGCTCGCAGGGCGCGCTCTCGGATGTCGTTCGCGCGGCCTACGAGGAGTACCTCGACGGCTGGGATGCGAACGGCGCCGAGTGGGAGCACTGGGTCGAGCGCTCCGAGACGGCGCGGGCGGCGTTCGGCGGGCTGCTCGGCGCCTCGCCCGACGACGTCGCGATCCAGACGTCGGTGTCGGCGGCGATCAGCGGTCTCGTGAGCGCGCTGCAGTTCAGGGGCGAGCGGAACCGGATCGTCATCTCGGAGAACGAGTTTCCGACGGTGGGCCAGATCGCGCACGCGCAGGAGCTCCGCGGCGCCGAGGTCGTGCAGGTCGAGCCGCATCCCGAGGCGTACGCGGCCGCGATCGACGAGCGGACCGCCCTCGTCGCCTCGACGCTCGTCTCCTTCCGCACGGGCGCCGTGCACGACGTCGAAGCGATCTACGGTCTCGCCCGCGAGCACGGCGCGCTGATGCTCGTCGACGGCTATCAGGGAATCGGTGCGATCCCGCTCGAGGCGGCGAAAGCCGGCGACGTCGTCGTCGGCGGCACCGTCAAGTACCTCCTCGCCTCGGCCGGCCTGGCCTTCATGGCGCTGCGGCCTGGTCTCGTCGAGGAGCTCGTGCCGGTGCAGACGGGCTGGTTCGCGGACGAGAACGTGTTCGACATGCAGATCGAGCGCTACCGACCGCACCGGAGCGGCCGGCGCTTCGACGCGGGCACGCCGCCGGTGCCGAACATCTACGCCGGCGTCGCCGGAGTCGGGCTGATCGCGGAAGCCGGGGTGCCCGTGATCCAGGCTCATGTCCGCGGTCTCGTCGAGCGGCTGGTCGGCGGCCTCGGCGAAGTGGGCGCGACGGTCGCGGCGCAGCCGCTCGGCCCGCTCGTCTGCATCCGCTCCACCGACGCGCCCGCGCTCGTCGCGGCGGTCGCCGAGGACGGCGTCGTCGCCTCCGAGCGCGACTCCAACCTCCGCGTCTCGCTGCACCTCTACAACACCGACGAGGACATCGACGCCGTCCTCGCCTCACTGGCGCGCAACCGCCGACTGATCCTTTAGCCTTTCAACGGATGTCGCGAGAGCTCTCTCGCAATCGGCAGCGGCTTGCCGCACTGGTCGCATTCGGCGTGTTCTGGGGCGCCCTCCTGATCACCATCGGGTTCAGGCCGCTCTACGTCGTGATCGTGATCGGGGGGCTGCTGGGGGTCGCGGCGCTCGCGCTCGAGGGACCGGCAATGAGGCCTGCGCTGCTCCGTGGCTCCCGCGCAGTGTCGGCCCGGTTCGCACGGATCGACTGGCAGGGGCTCCGCCACACCGCCGTACGACGCAGCGAGTCGGCTGCGCGGGCCGGCCGGCGGGCTGCGACGTCCGCAAGCGGGCTGGCGGCCGCCGCGTCCAAGTCCGTGCGCCAGGACCTGACGAAGGTCCGCCGGCGTGCCGAGGCCGTGCGCCTGAACGAGCAGGCAGCCGACCTGCGTCAGGCGGGCTGGTATGAGGAAGCGCTCGCGGACGCGGAGCGGGCACTCGAGACCTTCCGGGCGCTGGGCGACCGGCGAAACGAGGCGCTGACGCTCAACGGCATCGGCCTGACTCAGGCCCGCATGGGCGACGAGGCGGGCGCTGTCGACTCGTACGAGACAGCTGCGGCGCTCCTCTCGGAGCTGGGCGACAGCCACGGCGCCGGCCGCGTGCTCGCCAATCTCGGCTCGCTGCACCTCGGCCAGGGCCAGGACGAGCAGGCGCGGGCCACGTGGCACGACGCGCTCGAACGGCTCGAGCCCGGCTCGCCGGAGCACAACCAGACGGCGCAGCAGCTGCGCTCTACCGGCTAAGGGCCCTGCTCGGCGTACCGGAAATCCGCGTCGCCGCGATCGGCGACTCGATCACGGCCGGCTCGCCCTGGGACGGCGACTCTGAGATCGGCTGGCCCGCTGCTGCGGCGGCCGCGGACCCGCGGCTGCGGTTCACGGTTCGCGCGGTCTACGGCAAGCGCACCGACGAGATCGCAACGTGGCTGGACGACGCCGTTGCGGGCGCCGAGGTGCTGGTCGTCCAGGGCGGCATCAACGACATCGTGCAAGGGCGGCCCGTCGCCGACGCTGCGGCGAACCTCCGCACGATGATCGATCGCGGCCTCGAGCTCGGCCTGCGGGTCGCGGTCGCGAACGTCCTCCCCTGGAACAACGGCTGGCCGGAAGCCGAGGCTCGGATCCGCGAGCTCAACGCGCTCGTCGAGAGTATGGGAGTGCCGGTGCTGCCGTTCCACGAGACGCTGGAGGATCCGGAGCGGCCCGGCCGGATGCGCGAGGACTGGACGATCGAGGGCGATCATCCATCAGTCGACGGCTATCGGCGGCTGGGCGAGCTAGCCTTCCGCCTGCCATGAGCACTTACGGATCGCGATCGATGACCCAGCCGCTGCTGCGCGTGCTCGTGCGGCCGCCGCAGGCCGCCGACGCCGTTCGCTGGCGCGAGTACGGCTGGCGCTCGGAGCCGAATCTCGCCGCGGCTGTGGCCGAGCACGAGGCGCTGCGCGAGATCCTCGAAGGCGCCGGGGCCGAGGTAATCGTGACGGAGGGCGAGCGCGGCAACCCCGACGCGATCTACGCGTACGACCCGCTGCTCGTCGGAGAGCGCGGCGCCGTGCTGCTGCGTCCGGGAAAGGAGGAGCGGCTGGGCGAGCCGGAGGCGCTCGAGGACGATCTCGCCCAGGCTGGAATCCCGATCGCCGGCCGCATCGAGGCGCCGGGGACGATCGACGGCGGTGACACGCTCTGGCTCGACCGGGAGACACTGCTCGTCGGCCGCGGCTACCGCACGAACGCCGCCGGCGTCGAGCAGCTCGCTGCTCTCTTCCCCGACGCCGACGTTCTCTCCTACGATCTCCCGCACTGGAACGGGCGCGCGGAGGTGATGCACCTGATGAGCCTGATCTCACCGCTCGACGAGGATCTCGCACTCGTCTATCCGCGGCTCGCGCCGGTGCGGCTGATGGAGCTCCTGCACGAGCGCGGGATCGAGGTCGTCGAGGTGCCGGACGAGGAGTTCGAGACGATGGGCCCGAACGTGCTCGCGCTCGGCCCTCGGCATGCGCTCGCGCTTGAGGGAAACGACGAGACGCGCCGCCGGATGGAGGCCGCGGGTGTCGAGGTGCTCACGTACCGCGGCGACGAGATCTCGCGCAAGGGCGACGGCGGCCCCACCTGTCTGACGAGGCCACTGCTTCGGCGATGAACGTCTACGAGCTGATCGACGCCGGCGACGAGGACACGCTCCGCGACGAGCTCGACCTCGACCCGGACCTGGCCGGAAAGCGGAACGCCGACGGGCTCTCCCCGGTTCTGTACGCGCTCTACAACGGCAAGAGCGAGCTCGTCGAGCCGCTGCTCGAGGCGAACCCGCCGCTCGACGTCTTCGATTCCGCCGCCGTCGGCCGGACGCGCGGCCTCGAGGAGTTGCTGGACGGCGAGCCCGAGCTCGTCACCTCGTGGTCGAAGGACGGCTTCACGGCGCTGCATCTCGCAGCGTTCTTCGGGCAGGAGGATGCGGCGGAGATCCTGCTCGCCCGCGGCGCCGAGGTGAATCTCGTCGCCCGCAACGCGAACATCCACGTGACACCCCTGCACAGCGCTGCCGCCGGCAGCCACCCGGGGATCGTCAAGCGGTTGCTCGAGCACGGCGCCGACCCGAACGCCGCGCAGGACGGCGGCTTCACGCCGCTCCACTCGGCGGCGAACAACGACGACCGCGAGAGTGCCGAGGCGCTGCTGGAGGCGGGTGCGGATCCCTCGCTCGCGAACGACGAGGGCAAGACGCCGGCCGACCTCGCCGGCGACGACACCCGCGACCTGTTCTAGCCCGTCTCGTCCAGGCTCAGCTGCCGGTAGTCCGACAGTCCGGAGAGACCGACACCGACCAGCCGTAGCGCACCCGGGCGGTCGCGCAGGCCGCGGTCGAGCAGCCCACACGCGAGCTCGCCGATCCGATCGGGGTCGTCGATGCCGACGTCGAGGCTCGTCGAGCGGCTGCGGATCGAGAAGTCGGCGTAGCGCAGCTTGGCGGTGACCGTGCGGGCCGAGAGGCCGTCGCGGCGGAGATACGCGCCGAGCCGCTCGGCCATCCGGCGCAGCTCCGCGTGCAGGAGGTCGCGATCGAGCAGGTCGCGCTCGAAGGTCTCCTCGACCGAGATCGAGATCCGCTCGCTCGAAGTCTCGAGCCCGCGTGCGTCGATGCCGAGCGCGCGGTCGCGGAGCATCCGTCCGACCTGGCCCGGCAGCAGCGCGCGCAGGTCGAGATCCGAGAGCGCCGCCAGGGCGCCGATCGTCGTCACCCCCGCGGCAGCCAGTCGCTCCTCCGCACGCGGCCCGACTCCCGGCAGCACCCGGACGGCGAAGGGCGCCAGGAAGGCGGCTTCGGTCCCGGCCGGCACGACCGTGATGCCGCCGGGCTTGCGCCGGTCCGACGCGACCTTCGCGACGACCTTCGTCGGCGCCACGCCGAGCGAGCAGGAGAGGCTCGTCGCCCCGCGCACGGATGTCTGGACGGCGCCGGCCACAGCACGGGCGCGGGAGTAGTCCGAGGCGACGCCGGTCAGGTCGAGGTAGCCCTCGTCGAGGCCCGTCCGCTCGACGAGCGGGACGACCTCGCGGACAGAAGCCCACACGGCCCGTGAGTACTCGCTGTACAGGCTGTGGCGGGGCCGGACGAAGACCGCCTCGGGACAGCGGCGCAGCGCTTCGGCGCAGCTCATCGCGGAGTGGATGCCGAACTTCCGTGCGACGTAGTTTGCTGTGGAGACAACACCGCGACCCTTCGGATCGCCGCCGACGATGAGGGGCTTGCGGCGCAGATCCGGCTGCTCGAGCTCTTCCACCGCCGCGTAGAACGCGTCGAGGTCGAGGTGCGCGAGAATCGCCATCATGGGAGCATGATCGACGCTCCGGCCGATGCTCTTCCACCCCTGGCACCGCCCGCGATCGTCGCGCCGGCGCCGCGCGAGGTGTCATTCGGTCTCGTAGCCGGTACGGCGCCGCCCGGAACGAAGCAGATCATCGTCCACGTCGGACGCTACGTTGTCGCCCAGGAGCCGCTGCGCGGCCGGTCCTTCTCGCTCAACGTCCCGATGACCGTCGGTGTGGTGCGGGTTCGCGTCACTGCGGTGGACGGGCGGAACCGTCGCTCGACGCGGCTCGTCGAGCCCGTGTACGCCCTGCCGGCGAAGACCATGCCGTTCCAGCGCAGCACGAGCCTCGATCCGGTGCTCGCCCGCACCGTCCGCTCGCTCGTAGCCCGCCACGGCGGCACGGCCGGGGTCTACGTCCAGGACTTGCGGACCGGGCGCGGCGCAGCCTGGAATGCGCGCGCACGCTTCCCGGCGGGGTCGACGCTCAAGCTGGCGATCGCGGTCACAGTCATGCGCTCCCTCGACGGCAAGCCGGACGAGAAGTCACGGCTCGCAGGCCTGCTCGGGAAGATGCTCGTCGTCTCCGACAACCAGGCGGCCAACGACCTCGAGGTCTGGCTCGCCGGCTCGACGTCGGCGGGCTCCGCCCGTGTGAACGAGACGATGCGCGCCTTCGGGCTGAAGGACTCGCTCATGTACGGCGGCTATCAGGTGCGCCGCCCCGCGGCCGCGGGTGCGCCCATCCCGATCACGATCGAGAGCCAGCCGAGCTTCGGTGTCGGCAAGTACACGACTGCATGGGACTTGGCACGGCTCGCGCGCGCGATCTACCTGGCTGCCGCGGGGAAGGGGCCGCTGCTGCGCCTGGGCGTCAGCGGCTCGGAGGCGCGGTACCTCCTCTGGCTGCTGGCTCAGGTCGCCGACCGCGGCAAGCTCGACCGCTTCCTCGGCCCGTCGGCGGTCGTGATGCACAAGGCGGGCTGGCTGCCGAGCGCACGACACGACAACGGGATCGTCGCGTTCTGGGGCGGAGTCTTCGTCGCCAGCGTGCTGACCTGGAAGGCCTCCGCGGCCGACGAGCTCGCTGGTCAGGTCGCCTTCCAGGCCTTCCAGCGGTTCGTTCGCGGCGGCTAGCCGCGCTAGGCTCTCACCGTGAGAGCCGTTTGGCAGAGCCGCGTGGTTCGGGCCACGAGCACGTACGGAGAACACGCGCCGATGGCCGCCGTCTGCTGCAACGCCTGCCGGACGTGCGCCACGACGAACATCGCCGGCCTCGGACTTGCAGCCATGGCCGGAATCGGCGCGTTCGTCACGCGCACGTTCGTGAAGCCCTCTCAGTAGGGGGCGCGCTAGTCGGTCGAGGCGGCGCGAACGTCGGCGGCATCGAGCGCGCCGAGTGTCCAGAGCCGCTCCAGGGCGTCCACCGCCTCGGGGGCGAACTGCGTGCCTCGCTCCCGCTTGCACTCGGCGACGGCATCGGCGGCGTTGAGAGCGCTGCCGTAGACCCGGCTCGACGTCATCGAGTCCCAGGCCTCCGCGAGCGCGAGCAGCCGTGCGCCGGCGGGGATCGCCTCTCCGGCGACGCCGTGCGGATAGCCCGCGCCGTCCCAGCGCTCGTGGTGGTGGCGGATCCAGGAAAGCTGTTCCTCGTCGAGGGCTCTGACGGCGATCTCGGCGCCCGTGTCGGGGTGATTGCGAATCTGCTCCAGCTCGCCCTCGGACAGGGGGCCCGGCTTGCGGAGCACCGCCTCGCCGATGCCGAGCTTGCCGACGTCGTGCAGGAGGCCGGCCTGAGCGAGCCTGATCGCGAGGTCGGCGTGCCAGCCGCACGCGAGCGCCAGCTTCTCGGACAGGCGCGAGACCCGCTCCGAGTGCCCTTCGGTACCGGGATCCTCGGCGTCGAGCTCGCGTGCGAGCGCGCGGAGGCGACTGAGGCCGCGGTCGTCCTCGACCTCGAGCTCCGAGTCGTCGCCGTCGAGCTCGGCGCTGTACCTGAACGTTGCATCGCCGCCTGAAGTCTTCGCGTGGACGAGTGCGACCTCGGCGAGCGCGAGCAGCTCGTCGGCGCCGCCGACGTCCTCGAAGTCGCAGACGCCCGCCGAGGCGGTGACGGTCCCGACCCCTTCGATCGGGGCGGCCGAGAGCGAGCGTCGTGCCCGCTCGGCCGCGATCCAGCCGTTGAGCCCTTCCGTCTCGGGGAGAACCCAGCCGAAGTGGTCGGCCGAGAGCCGGGAGACGAGCTCGCCGTTCCGGACGGTCGCCGCGAGGCGGCGGCCGACCTCCGCCAGCACCCGGTCGCCCGCGAGGCGGCCGTGCTCGGCGTTGATCTGCTTGAAGCCGTCGATGTTGACGAGCACGAGCGAGAGCGCTCGCTCGTGGCGCTGCGCGCGCCGCGACTCGGAGCGCAGCTGCTCGTGGAAGGCGCGATGGTCGGGGAGGTTCGTCAGCTGGTCACGCGTTGCGAGTGCTCCGAGTTGCGCGCTCGCGTCGGCGAACGCGATCGGCGGCTGCGCTGCGAGTGCCAGCTGGAGCAGCCGGTCGGCGTCGCCACCCGCGGCGACGAGCGCGCCCCAAAGGCGGGCTCCGATGCGGATCGGGGCCGTTCCGGGAGCGGCCTTGCCGGTCTGGAAGACCTTCGCAGCCGGCTCGTCTCCCTCGAGCGGGATCGTCGTGCCGGGCACGAGACGGATGGAGCCGCGCGGCTCGCAGGCGCCGACGATCGTGCCGAAGCCGCCGGTCTCGAAGCGGACGACGGCGACGGCGTCGACGCCGAGGTCGAGGGCGGTCTCTTCGGCGACGACGGAGAACAGCTCGACGGGATCGGGCTCGAGCGCGACCGCATCCTGAATCCGCTGCTCCGCGGTACGAGGCGTCAGGGCTGCTGGGCCGCGGAGGACGGTGACGACGCCGGCGACGAACCCCAGCTCGTCGCGACGTACGAGCCGGCGGCCTTCGAGCACGATGTACGTCCCGTCCTTGTGCGCGTACCGCTGCGGGCCGTTCGCGGGCGAGAGCAGGTCGTCCGGGTGCAAGAGCGAGTAGACCTCGATGCCGACGAGCTCCGCCGCCGCGTAGCCGAGCAGCTGCTCGGCCGCGGCCGAGCACGACCTGATCAGGCCGTCGCGATCGATCTCGAGGACGAGTGCGTCGCTTGCGTCCGCGACGAGCCGGCGAGTCTGCTGCTCCTCGCCGATCGTGGACTCGGCGCGGGCGAGCGCATGGGCGGAGGTCTTCCGCTCGTGCACGAGCGTTGTCTCGAGCGCGGCTTCGGAAGCGGCGCGCCGGCGAAGACGCAGCGAGGCGCCCACCAGCAGCAGCATCAGCGCGGCGCCGGCAAAGGCAGTGCCGATCGGTGCGACGGGGGAGGCGGAGACAGGGGCGATCGAGACGCGCCAGTTCCGGCCACCGAGCTCCGCGAACGCGATTGCGCTGCCACCGGCGCTCTTGGAAAGCACGGTCGGGCCGTCGGTGATGCGCACGTCGAGTCCTGCGGGCAAGCCCTTCTGAGAGGCGCGAATCAGCTCGCTCGAGACGATGGCGCCTGCGACGAGCCCGTTGAGGGCGTTCCGGCGCTGCGCGGTCGTGCGGAGCGGGAGGCCCTTGGCGAAGACGGGTACGAAGGCGTAGACGCCGATCCGGCCGTCGCCGGGAAGGCGCACAGGGGCGGAGAGGCGGGGCTGTCCGGTGGTGCGGGCGCTGTTGAGCGCCTCGACGAGCGACGGATCGGAGCCGAGGTCGGCGACGTCCAGGGTCGTCGCGGCCGGCTCCTGGCGGACGAGCGGGTAGGTGAAGGGGACGCCGGCCGGTGCCTCGATGCGAATCCGCTCGGTCGCCTCGACCTCGCCTCGCTGTGCCGCGGCGACGAGCGGAACCCAGCCAACGGCCGCGATTTCGGGGCGGGCAAGCGGTACACGCGCAAAGGTCGAGAACGCCTCCGGGCCGACCGACGACGAGGCGTCATACGCCGCGCGAACGCCCTGCAGAGCAAGAACGGCGGCTCCGGCGCGCTGCTCCAGGGCCGCTGCGGTACCGCGGCTGCGCTCGCGTGCCTCGTCGCGGACGTCGCTCTTCTCCGCGCTCCAGAGCGTCAGCGAGAGGGCCGCGGTCGCAAGAGCGCAGACGAGGAGTGCAAGGGGGAGTCGGAGGCGCGCAGGCATCGTTCCGGCCTGTGTTCGGCCTCGCCGCGAGGGACTTGAGCGGAATCTTGCGCGGAATCAGTACGGGTTCGGAACCGAAACCCAGAGCACGCGTAGCGCTTTTGTGTCTGAGGGGTTGCGCCACGTGTGCGGTTTCGAGAGCGGGTACGTGAGCGCGTCCCCCTGCTCGAGCACGTGCGTCTCCTCCGCGACCTGGATCTCGAGCGTCCCCTCGAGCACGTAGACGAACTCCATCTCGCCCGGCAGCGGGGAGAGCTCGTCGCCCGCGCCCGCCCCGGGCGCCACCTCGGACTCGATCGCCTGGAAGCGCTCCTCGTCCCGCGAGGAGAGCAGGTGGTTGTCGGTGGAGAAGGCGGAGTCCACCCGCACGCGCTCGTTCCTGCGGACGAGCGCCGGCGCGGGCTCGCGCTCGAAGATGTGGCTCAGGCGCACGCCGAGCGCGTCGCAGATGCGGGCGATCGACGAGAGCGACGGAGCGGTGCGGTCGCGCTCGAGCTGGCTGATGAAGCCTTTCGTCAGCGCCGTGGCCGCGGCGAGCTGCTCGATCGTCAGCCCGCGCTCGCGCCGTAGCGAGCGGACACGCGCACCCACCTTCGGGGTGTCGTTCCTGGCGGCAAGAGGTGTCGCCCGCGGCATGAGGCCGATCATACGCAGGTTTAGTGGAACGGCAACTGCGAGGGCCGGGAATACAGGTATCCTTTTTGTAGTTGATGCTGGTATGACACCGGCCCCGAAGGAGTGATGTGTTGAGCACGATGCTGCTCGTACCGCTGGAGGACATCGTCGTCTTCCCGAACATGAATGTGACCCTGACCGTGGACGTCGGGTCGGAGGAGCGCGTGCTGCTCGTCCCGCGCCACGAAAACGATTACGCGAGCGTCGGCACGGTCGCCGAGGTGACCGACCGCGTGCGGCTGCCGGGCGGTGGCCGCGCGGTGGCGCTCAACGGCCTGCACCGGGGCGTCATCGGAGCCGCCGAGACCGATGCGCAGGGAGTCCTGCGCGTCCACGTCGAGGAGCGCCCCGACAGCGACGACGCCGACGCACGCACCCGCGAGCTCGAGCGCGAGTACCGCGCCATCGTCGAGGAGATCCTCGAGCTGCGCGGCGACGACGGCCGGATCTCGGCCTTCGTGCGCTCGATCAGCGATCCCGGCGCTCTCGCCGACACCGTCGGCTACGCACCCGACTTCAGCTTCGAGCAGAAGGTCGAGCTGCTGGAGACGCTCGACGTCAAGGACCGTCTCTCGCTGGCGATCGAGCTGCAGCGCGAGCGGCTGGCCGAGATGGAGGTGCGCCGCCGCATCCGCGACGACGTCGAGGAAGGCGCCGCGAAGCAGCAGCGCGAGTACATCCTCCGCCGCCAGATGGAGTCGATCCGGAAGGAGCTCGGCGAGGACGACGCTTCCGTCGTCGACGAGTACCGACGCAAGCTCGGTGAAATCGAATTGCCCGAGCCCGTCCGCGAGCAGGCGGAGCGAGAGCTCTCCCGGCTGGAGCGGCAGGGCGACAGCTCGCCCGAGGCGTCGATGATCCGCAACTACCTCGACTGGATCCTTGCCGTCCCGTGGGGCAAGCGCTCCGAGGAGCGCCTCGACCCGACGCACACGCGTGAGGTGCTGGACGCGGACCACGAGGGCCTCGACGACGTCAAGGACCGGATCGTCGAGTACATCGCCGTCCGGCAGCTGCGCGAAGAGCGGGGGATCGAGCCGGACAAGCGGTCCGGCGCGATCCTGACCCTCGTCGGCCCTCCGGGCACCGGCAAGACCTCGATCGGCGAGTCGATCGCCCGCGCGCTCGGACGCGAATTCGTTCGCATGTCGCTCGGCGGCGTCCGCGACGAGGCAGAGATCCGCGGCCACCGGAGGACGTACATCGGCGCGCTGCCGGGCCGGCTCGTTCGCGCGCTCCGGGATGCGGGCACGATGAACCCGGTGATCTTGCTCGACGAGGTCGACAAGGTCGGGGCCGACTGGCGTGGCGATCCGTCGTCCGCGCTGCTCGAGGTGCTCGACCCGGCGCAGAACCACTCGTTCCGCGACCACTACCTCGATCTCGAGCTCGATCTCTCCGAGGTCGTCTTCATCGCGACCGCGAACGTGGCCGACTCGATCCCGGGCCCGCTGCTCGACCGGATGGAAGTGATCCGCTTCGACGGCTACACGACCGACGAGAAGATCGCGATCGCCCGCGGCTACCTGTGGCCGCGCCAGCGCGAGCGGAACGGCTTGCGCGAGGACGAGGTCTCCGTTTCAGACGTCGTGCTCGAGACGGTCGTCTCCGACTACACCCGCGAGGCGGGGGTGCGGCAGCTCGAGCGCGAGCTCGGGAAGCTGCTCCGCAAGACCGCGACGCGGATCGCCTCCGGCAAGGTCGAGGCGCCGGTGGAGCTGACGATCGAAGCGGTGCGCGACGCCCTCGGTCGGCAGCAGTTCTACCGCGAGGCGGCCGAGCGGACGGCCGTGCCGGGGGTCGCGACCGGCCTCGCCGTCACCGGCACCGGCGGCGACGTCCTCTTCGTCGAGGCGACGTCCTCGAAGGGCGACAAGCTCGTCCTCACGGGGCAGCTCGGCGACGTCATGAAGGAGTCGGTGCAGATCGCGCTCTCGTCTCTGCGCTCCCGGGCCGAGGCGCTCGGGATCGAGGAGGACGCGTTCGAGCAGACCTTCCACGTGCACGTTCCGGCGGGCGCGATCCCGAAGGACGGCCCGAGCGCCGGGATCACGATGGCGACCGCGCTCGCGTCGCTCCTCTCCGGCCGCCCGGTGAAGCACACGATCGGCATGACCGGCGAGGTGACGCTGCAGGGCCGGGTACTCCCGATCGGCGGTCTCAAGCAGAAGGTGCTGGCGGCGCATGCCGCCGGGCTCACGGACGTGATCCTGCCCGAGCGGAATCGCCAGGACCTCGACGACGTGCCCGAGCACGTCCGCGACGAGATGACATTTCATCCTGTGATCTCGCTCGACGAGGTGCTCGAGCTGGCGCTCGAGCCTGCGTCACAGCATCTCCATGCGGTGTAGGAGCTGCAGACCCGTGCCCGAGGAGGTCCGCCTGGTGGCGGGCCTCCTCGAGCGGCGCTGGGTCGTCTCCGTCCTCTGGGCGTCCTACGAGGGCGCGGTTCGGTTCAACGAGTTCAAGCAGGCTGTCGGGGCGATCCCGCCGCGGACGCTGGCGCAGCGGCTCGTCGAGCTGGAGCAGGCCGGCATGCTCAAGCGGCGTGTGATCGACGCCCGGCCGCCGCGCGTCGAGTACCGGCTGACGGATGAAGGGCGGCGGCTGAAGCTCGTCGTCGACGCCGTCTCGTCGTTCGCCGCGCCGCGCTAGGACAGACGGATCAATGCGCGATGCGGCTCGTCGCCTCGTCCCAGCTCCCGACGACCGGCAGCAGTGAGGAGAGGCCGGTCAGCTCGAACAGGCGGTGCACTTCCGGTGCCGCATCCTCCGGGAGGAGCAGCAGAAGCTCGCGCTCGCGCTTCTCGTACTCGGCGAGCCCTTCGAGCAGGACGCCGACGATCGTGGAGTCGATGAACGTCGCCAGGCTCAGGTCGACGACGAGGGGAGCGTCGGCACCGAGCGCTGTCGTGAGATCCGAGCGAAACCGAGGCGCGGTATAGGCGTCCGACTCGCCGGGAAGGGTGATCACCTTGAAGCCGGCGGAGTCCATGCCCGTCACTCGTTCTACATTGCGCGGTCGCGCGATTTGAAACACAGCCGGCGTCCCGTTCCTGTAAGGTGCGCCTTACAGATGCGGGCTGGGACACCGAACACACTCTCCTTCGCCGCCCTGCTTCGGCAGCGGAGCCTCGACCGCCGAGGGTGGCACCGCAGGCTGCTGCCGGGAACGCCGTCGGCCCGCCGGCGTCCGGCCGCCAAACCCTCCTAGTCCGTACGGCCCAGGACAGCCGCCAGCCCGCCTTCGCGGAGCGTGACGACCACGCGCCTTAGCGTGTCGTAGATCACCGGCAGCTCCAGGTAGTCGATCAGGATCGCGACGTACGCGAGCCAGGCGGGCAGCGACGACGTCCCTCCGGCTCCAGAGGTGACGACGAACTCGTCGGTGATCCAGAAGATGTGGAGGAACTGCGAGTTGAGGAAGATCAGGTAGAGGATCGGCTTCAACGCCGCGCCCTGCTTCCGCAGGTCGTTGATGTAGATCAGTGAGACGGAGAGGAGGGCGGGGATCTCCGTGTAGTCGACGAGGACGAGCGACCAGCGCAGGGGGCCGCCGGGATCGAAGAGCGGCTCTCCCAAGACCCGGTCGGCGAGCGGCTCGCCCGCCAGCCACACCAGGTGCACGAGCTGGAGACCGAAGAGCGCGGCCGCGATCGCGACGTTCAGCGTCTGATGGCGCTCGTACCAGCGCCAGAAGTCCTGCATCATTTCGCGGAAGAGCGTCAAGGGAATCCTTGGATAAGGTGAGCCTTAGCTCGAGTGTAAGATGGGGCTTATTGCGTGCCGCAATGCCGAGTGAAAAGAGAATAGTAATTCAACCGGACAAGTCCAACCTGCAGCGATGATCACCGAGCAGGAGCTCCGCGAGGCGCAGGCGTATGCGAGCGAGCGGCTCGAGGCGGCCGGGATCGCTCTGACGGACGCGGAGCGGGAGGCGATCGAGGTCGCGGACTTCGGCCTCTCGCGGCTCCGGGAAGTCGGCCTGCAGCTGCTCGTCTACGTGAATTCCGACCGCTACTGCGCGAAGGAGCTCGTCCTCTATCCGGGCCAGACCTGCCCGGAGCACCGCCATCCTCCGTTCGACGGCACGCCGGGCAAGGAGGAGACGTTCCGCTGCCGCGCCGGCCTCGTCCACCTGCACGTCGCGGGTGAGGAGATCGTGCTGCGCCCCGGCGAGCAATTCACGATTCCGGCCGACACGTTGCACTGGTTCCGGGCAGGGTCGGACGGGGCGGTCGTGTCAGAGTTCTCCTCGACGAGCCGCGACGAGCTCGACGTGTTCACGGATCCGGACGTGGAGCGGCGTACGGTCGTCGGCTGACAGCCGACGCCGCGCTCTTCTCCGTCGTCTGCAGCAGGACGGCGACGACCACGACCACGCCGCCGACGACGGTCATCAGCGCCGGCGTCTCCGAGACGGCCACCCAGGCCCAGAACGGACCGAGCACGACCTCCAGCAGCGTGATCAGCGCCACCTCGGACGCGACGATCAACCTGGCGCCCATCGTGAAGAGCAGCAGGCCGAGACCCATCTGGGCGACGCCGAGGAGCGCGAGCAAGAGGAGGTCGCGCTCACCGACCGTCGCGGGGTGGGCGAACGGCGCGACCACGAGCACGACGAGCAGCTGCGAGAGGCAGATCGCCGGCACCATCGAGATGTCACGGCGGTGACGTGTGATCACGATGCTGACGGCGAAGGCGAGCGTCATCAGGAGCGACGCGCCGACGCCGAGCAGGCCGCCGCTTCCCGGGCCTCCGACCATCAGGCCGACGCCGAGGAGCGCGACGGCCATCGCGATCCCAGCTCGCTTCGTGACCGACTCACCGAGCGCGACCCAGGCGAGCAACGCCGCGGCGACGGGCGAAACGGCCTGCAGAAAGAGGACGTTCGCGACCGTTGCGTGGTTCAGCGCGACGATGAACGTGCCCGAGGCGACCGCCGTGCAGACGGCCACCCCGAGACCGGCGATCCCCATCGACGTGAACGCCTTGATCGTGCCGCCGCGGTTCCTGATCGCGACGAAGATGCCGAGCGCGACGAAGGCGAAGATCGCCCGCCCCGCGACCTGGGTCGGCGTGTCGACCGTGAGCTCCCGCTGCAGCCCGCCCGCGGTCGACCACGCCGCTGCCGCAGCGGCGATGTACAGCTGGCCCCGGCGCCGCGTGCTCAGTGCGCCGGGCCGGAGTCGCTGAAGATCTTGCCCGGATTCATGATCCCGAGCGGGTCGAAGACTCGCTTGATCTCCCGCATCAGCGGCACCAGGTCGCCGTGCTCGAGCTCGAGCGCCTTGATCTTGCCCAGGCCGATCCCGTGCTCGCCCGAGCACGTACCGCCGCGCGCGAGCGCGTCGACGACGAGCCGCTCGACGAGCTCGTCCGCGATCGCCAGCTTGGCCGCGTCGTCGGGATCGAGCTGCATGCTGACGTGGAGGTTGCCGTCGCCTGCGTGACCGATGATGGCCGCGTCGATGCCGAGGCGCTCGACCTCGGAGCGGGCGTACGCGACGGCGCCGGCGAGCTCGGAGACCGGGACGCAGGTGTCGGTCGCGCGCTCGTGCCTGCCCGGCGAGGCCGCCGCCGCCGCGTACGCCGCGTCGTGTCTGGCTGCCCACAGCTTGGCCCGACCGGTCGGGTCACGCTCGTCGACGATCTCGGTCGCGCCCTCGGCCTCGGCCAGCTCGCGCACGAGCGCGAGGTCGGCTTCCACCGTCGCCTCGGTCCCTGCCGCTTCGACGAAGAGGCACGGGCCTTCCGGGTAGCTCGAACCGCGGTAGGCGTTGATCGCCGCCAGCGTCCAGGCATCGAGCAGCTCGAGCCGCGTCACGGCCGAGCCGGCCGCGACAGCGGCGGCGGCGGTCCTGCAGGCGGCGTCGATCGTCGGGAAGGAGATGCGCTGCGCGACGATGTGCTCCGGGATGCCGTAGAGGCGCACCCGCACCTCCGTGATCACCCCGAGCGTGCCCTCGGAGCCGACGAGCAGCCCGGTCAGGTCGTAGCCGGCCGAGGTCTTCCGAGCGCGGCTGCCTGTTCGGACGATCGTGCCGTCGGCGAGCACGACCTCGAGGCCGAGGACGTTGGCGCGCATCTTCCCGTAGCGGATCGTCGTCGTCCCGGCCGCGTTCGTCGCGGCCATGCCGCCGAGCGTCGCGTCGGCGCCTGGATCGACCGGGAAGAAAAGCCCGTACTCCCCGGCTGCCCGCTCGAGTGCGGTGCGCGTCACGCCCGCCTGCACGGTCGCGCTCAGATCTTCCGCTGCGATCTCGAGCACGCGGTTCATGCGTGAGAGATCGAGGCTGATGCCGCCCCGCGTCGGGATCACGTGGCCCTCGAGACTCGAGCCCGCGCCGAACGGCGTCACCGCAGCGCCCCGCTCGGTCGCGATTGCCAGGACGCGGGAGACGTCCTCGGTCGAGGACGGGTAGACGACCAGGTCCGGTCGCCTCGGCCGGTGGAAGGTCATGTCGGCGGCGTGCAGGTCGCGCTCGGAGTCGCCGTCCGACACGCGCGCGTCCTCGCCGAGCGCCTCGACCAGTGCCTCGCGGAGCTCCTGGACTGCGACGCTCACCCGAAGTCCGCCTCGGAGGGCAGCTCGCCGACGACGCTGTCGACGCCCCAGCGCAGGCTCTCCTGGACTCCGCGCTCGGCGGCCGGCCCGTCGTTCGCCTCGCAGTTCGCGAAGAAAGCCTGGTAGCGGCCGAGCGACTCCTGGAAACGTTGCGGCGTCGAGAGCACGAGTCGGTTGTATCTCTCGGAGCGTCGGTACAGGCGCTCGACCTCCTCGACCAGCCGCCGCCGGCCGCTCGCGCGGTAGCAGGTGCCGTAGAACTCCCAGCGAAGCGCGAGGTAGGCGTCGACATCCTGCTTCGAGGCTGCCCGCTCGAGCCGCTCCAGGGTCTTCCGCATGCTCGCGAGCTGCTTGGCTCCGACCGCCTCGGCGCCGCACCGCGCCGCGAGTCCCTCCAGCCCCAGCCGCGCGGCGTAGATCTCCTCGAAGTCCTCGCGCGTCAGCCTGCTGACGAAGGCGCGCCCGGTCGAGCCGACTGCGACGAAGCCGTCGCGCTCGAGCCGGCTCAGGCTCGCCCGCACCGGAGTCTGCGAGACGCCGAGCCGTGATGCCAGGTCCCGCTGCACGAGCTGCGTGCCCTCGGGCAGCTGCCCGGCGACGATCAGCGCGCGCAGCGACTGCGCGACCCGGTCCTCGATCGACTCCCGCTCCTCGAGCGGCTCGATTGCCCGATCCGAGAGCCCGCCGCTCATGTCAGAACGTCCCGTAGCGCTCGTAGGCCTCGAGCGGCGGCATCCCGTCGCGAACGGCGGCGCGGATCTCGCTCTCCGTCGCAGCCTTCTCCTCGGCCTCGGCGAGAACGCTCTCCGCGATCGCGCCGGGCACGACGACGACTCCGTCCTCGTCGCCGACCACCCAGTCGCCCGGCTCGATCCGCACCTGCCCCACCGAGACCGGTACCTGCGTCGCCTCGAGCTCCCAGCGCCCGGTCGAGTCCTCCGGCGTGACATGCGCCGAGAAGACCGGGAAGCCGAGCTCGACGATGAAGCCGACGTCCCGGCAGCCGCCGTCGAGCACGCAGCCCGCAACGCCGCGCGCCGCCAGCGAGGTCACGGAGAGCTCGCCGAGATGCGCGGAGACCGCGTGGTCGCACGCGTAGACGGCGACGTGACCCGATGGAACCTCGCCGAGCATCTGCAGCACCTTGCGGAGCGAGGTGTCGTAGGAGCCGGTCTGGGTCGGCTTCCCGCGCACGGTGAACGCGGGGCCGGCGAGCTTCATGCCTCGCTCGAGCGGCCTGATCGAGGGCGGCAGGGTCTGGGCCCGGTACCCGCGCGTGTCGAGGATGTCCGCGAGCGCGGCCGTGTAGATCGCCTCGAATCGCTTCCGGAGTGCGGCGGTCCCTTCCATTCCGCGTCAGTCTCGTTTACGGTCGCCCTGAACGCAACATGAGATTTCAAATTTCATTCTCGTGACGCCGCTCTATTCGACGCCGGAGGTGCTGCAGGCGGCGGGCGGAGCGGCGCGCTTCGTGGTGGGCCTGACGCCGATCACCGACACGGCCGCACTGTGCGGTCCGGCGGCAACTTGCGCGTGCGCGCCCGGCGACAACCTGGCGGTGCATCGCCTGCTCGAGCATGCTCCGGAGGGTTCGATCCTCGTCATCGATGCCGGTGGCCGCACGGATTGCGGTCACTTCGGCGACCTCGCCGCGACGGACGCCGAGTACCGCGGCATCCAGGGTCTCGTCATCGCCGGCGCGATCAGAGACGGCGGTGCGATCGCGGCGCTCGGCTTCCCGGTCTTCCACGGCGGCTTCGCGCCGGCGAGCTGCGTGAAGGAGCGAGCGCTGTCGGTCGGCGAGCCCGTGACGGTTGCCGGCGTCGAGATCGCGCCGGGCGATCAGGTGATTGCCGACAGCGACGCGATCCTCGTCGTCGCCGCCGCGGACTGGCCCGCTGTCGAGGCCGGGGCGCAGGCGATCCGGGATGCCGAGGACGAGCTCCGCATCGCGCTCAACCAGGGCCAGCATCTCGCCGACCTCCTGGATCTGCCGGAGTGACCGCTGCAGCACGGGTGGGAGTGGACGTCGGCGGCACCTTCACCGACGTCATCCTCCACGGCGCCGACGGCCGCGTCGCCTTCCGCAAGCTGCTCTCGACGCCGCCGAGCTACGACCGAGCGGTCGTCGAAGCGGTCGGCGGCCTCGCGGCCGGGCTAGGCGGCGGGAGCGTCGCCGAGGTCGTCCACGGCACGACGGTGGCGACGAACGCCGTGCTCGAGCGGCGCGGCAGCCCGACCGCGCTCGTCACGACCGCCGGCTTTCGAGACGTGCTCGAGCTGCGCCGGCTGCGGATCCCGCACATGTACGACCTCTTCTGGCGCAAGCCGCCCCCGCTGGTCGAGCGCTACCTCCGCTTCGAGCTGAACGAGCGTGTCGCCGCCGACGGCACCGTCGTCCGCGCTCTCGACGAGGACGAGAGCCGCGAGCTCGCCGACCGCCTCCGCGGGACTGGCGTCCACTCCGTAGCCGTCTGCTTCCTGCACTCCTACCTCTACCCCGAGCACGAGCGGCGCTTCGGCGCGATCCTCGCCGAGGAGCTCCCCGAGGTGAACGTCTCGCTCTCGAGCGAGATCCTGCGGGAGCAGCGCGAGTACGAGCGCTCCGCGACCACCGTCGTCAACGCCTACGTGCGGCCGCTGATGGCGTCGTACATCGACCGGATCCGGACCGGCCTCGACGGGATCGGGCTCGACGGGCCGCTCCAGATCATGCAGTCGTCCGGCGGCGTCATGACCTCGGACGACGCGAAGGAGCGGCCGGTCTTCGCGCTCGAGTCGGGGCCGGCCGCAGGCGTCGTCGCCGCCCGCGGCATGGGGCAGCAGCTGGGCGTCGACAACCTGCTCGCCTTCGACATGGGCGGCACGACGGCGAAGGCGTCGTTGATCGAGAACGGCGCCATCTCCCGCGGCCGCGAGTACGAGGTCGGCGGCTCGATGTCGGCCGGCAGCCGCCTGATCCGCGGCGCCGGTGAGCTGCTGCGCATCCCGACGATCGACATCGCCGAGGTCGGAGCCGGCGGCGGCAGCATCGCCTGGATCGATCCGGCGGGCGGGCTCCAGGTCGGGCCGCGCAGCGCGGGCGCCGACCCAGGACCGGCCTGCTACGGGCGCGGCGGCGTCGAGCCGACGGTGACCGACGCGAACGTCGTCCTCGGCTACATGCCCGCGGTGACCGTCGCGGACGGGCAGGTCTCGATCTCGGCCGAGCTCGCCGAGCAAGCGGTGCTGCGCGTCGCCGGGCCGCTCGGGCTGACGCTGCTCGAGGCGGCGAGCGGGATCCACCGGATCGCGAACGCGCGGATGACGCGGGCGCTGCGGGCGGTCTCGTCCGAGAAGGGTCGCGACCCGCGCGACTTCGCGCTGATCGCCTACGGCGGCGCCGGGCCGATCCACGCGGCCGGGCTCGCCGAGGATCTCGGCATGCGGACCGTGCTCGTGCCGGCGATCGCCGGTCTCTTCAGCGCCGTCGGCCTCCTGTTCGCGCGGCCGGAGTTCCACGAGGTGCGGACGTGCCACCTGGACGTGGACGCCGTCGATCCCGGCGTGGTCGCAGCTCACTTCGCGGAGATGGAGACCAGGCTCGCCCATGTGCTCGAGGGGCGCTCCGAGATCGAGTGGGCGCGAACGGCGGACCTGCGTTATGGCGGCCAGAGCTGGGAAGTCGAAGTCGCGTTCCCAGCCGGCAGCGATCTGGCAGCCCTGCGTGCGCGCTTCGAGGACGAGCACGAGCGGCTCTACGGGGTCAGGGACCAGGCGGGCTCGCCGGTCGAGATCCGCGCCCTGAGGCTCGTGGCGCTCGGCGAGGTGGCGGCGACGCATGAGTTCCAGCTCGAGGGGAACGGCGCGGGCTCAAATGGCGCCGGCGCCACTCGTCGGATCGACGGCACTGACGTGCCCGTGCGAACGCGCTCGTCCGTCGGCGAGGTGCCGGAGCCGGGGCCGCTGCTCGTGGACGAGTACGACACCACCGTCGTCGTCCCGCCCGGCTGGTCGGCGCGCCGCGACGCGGGCACCGGCACGCTGATCCTGGAACGGAGCGGCGATGGCAACTAGGGCCCGCGTCGACCCCGTGACGCTCCAGATCGTCGGCAACGCGCTCGCCTCGCTGGCCGACGAGATGGCGACGACGATCTGCCGCACCGCGCACTCCACAGTCGTCCGCGACGGGATGGACTTCTCCGCCGTCGTCTGCGATGCCGAAGGCAGGACGGTCGCGCAGGCGGTCAGCGTCCCGTTCCACCTCGGCTCGATCCCGGCCGCCATGGAGACACTCCTCGGCCACTACGGGGAGAGAATCCGGCCGGGGGACGTCTTCGTGATGAACGACCCCTTCGACGGCGGGATGCACCTGCAGGACATCTTCGTCTTCAAGCCCGTCCACCTCGCCGGGGAGCTGATCGGCTTCACCTGCACGACGGCCCACCACGGCGACGTCGGCGGCCGGCTACCGGGCTCGAGCGCCTGCGACAACACCGAGATCTTCCAGGAGGGCATCCGCATGCCCTGGCTCAAGCTCTACTCGCAGGGCGAGCCGGTCGAGGACGTCTTCAAGCTGATCGAGGCGAACGTGCGCATCCCGCGGATGACGTTCGGCGACCTCGGCGCGCAGGTCGCTGCCTGCTCGGTCGCCGAGCGCGCCCTCGTCGCGCTCGCCGAGCGGCACGGCGCGGAGCCGCTCGCGGAGCTGATGGACGCGCTGATCGACTACACCGAGCGGCTCGTCCGCCAGGAGATCGCGACGTGGCCCGACGGCACCGCCTCGTTCACCGACTACCTCGGCTCGGACGGCGTCGACGTCTGCGACGTGCCGATCACGGCGCACGTGACGATCGCAGGCGACGAGGTCACCGCGGACCTGACCGACTCGGCGCCGATGGTGCGCGGGTCGCTGAACAGCACGCGGTCGTTCGTGCAGGCCTGCGTCTACCAGGCGGTGCGTTCTGCGCTGACGGTGGAGGTGCCGAACACGGCCGGCGCCTTTCGCCCAATCCACATCCTCACGAAGCCCGGCACGATCGCCGAGGTCGTGATGCCGGGTGCCTCCTCGATGCGGGGCGTGACCGGATTCCGCATCGTCGACGCGATCTGCGGCGCTCTGGCCCAGCTGCTTCCGCACCGCGTGGCCGCCGCGGGCGAGGGCGGCAACACGCTCGCGATCTTCGGCTCGGAACGCGCGGACGGGGAGCGCTTCATCTTCTACGAGCTCGTCGTCGGCACCTGGGGCGGGACGCCGGAGGCCGACGGCAACGACGGCCTCACGAACCCGGCCAGCCTCGCGGCGAACATCCCGGTCGAGGTCGCCGAGTCCGAGTACCCGATCGTCGTCGAGCGGTACGGGCTCGTGCCCGACTCGGGCGGCGCCGGCCTGCACCGGGGCGGCCTCGCGATCGAGCGCGTCTGGCGCTGCCTGACGCCGCGCACGTCCCTGATCGTCCGCTCCGACCGGGCCAAGCATGCGCCCTACGGCCTCGCGGGCGGCGGTCCCGGCGCGCTCTCGGTCAACCGGCTGCTCCACCCCGACGGGACCGATGAGATCCTGCCGCCGATGTTCTCGATCGAGATCGAGGCGGGGGACGTCTACGACCACCGGACCGCGGGAGGCGGCGGCTGGGGCGATCCGCGGCAACGCGATCCCGCGGCTGTCGCAAAGGACGTCCTGAACGAGAAGGTCAGCCGCGAGGCGGCACGCGAGCTCTACGGGGTCGAGATCCCATGAAGATCACCGCCGTCACCTCGACGCCGATCGCGCTCCCGCTCCTGCAGCCGTTCCGCTACCGCTCCGGCGTGCAGGAGGGCGTGAACCTCGTCCTCTTCGCCGTCGAGACCGACGAGGGTGTGACCGGGTACGGCGAGTCGATCTGCGAGGACCCGGCTGCCGTCGTCTCCTACGGCGAGCTGATGGCGCGCGTCTTCGTCGGCCGCTCGCCCGGAGACATCGAGGCGATTCTCGGCGACCTCTGGCGCCACGGCCGCTGGCGCGTCGTCCCGCACTTCTCGCTCCAGATCCTGAGCGGGATCGAGTCAGCCTGCTGGGACGCGCTCGGCAAGGGACTCGGCGTGCCGGCCTCGACCTTCCTCGGCGGACGCGTTCACGACGAGGTCGACTTCATGGCCTTCCCGCAGGGCGACACGGCCGACGAGCTCGCCGGCGAGGCGGCCGAGCTCGCCGCCGAGGGCCATCGCGTGGTCTACATCAAGGTCGGTCGCGCGCAACGCGACGACGCCGAGGTCGTCGCCGCCGTGCGCGAGGCGATCGGCCCCGAGCCGCTGCTGCGGGTCGACCCGAACGAGGCGTGGGACGTGCCGACCGCGGTCGACGCGATCCGGCGGCTCGAGGCGTTCGACCTCGACTGGGTCGAGCAGCCCGTCGCAGCCGGCAACGTGGCCGGTCTCGCGAGAGTCCGAAATTCGGTCGAGACGAAGATCGCCGCCGACCAGGCGGTGCACACGACTGCCGAGCTCCGCGCCGTGCTCGACGAGGAAGCCGCGGACGCGATCGTGCTCGGCAGCCACGAGTCGGGCGGCCTCTGGCGATGGCGGCAGATGGCGTACCTGGCGGAGTCGTACGGGATCCCGATGAACCGGCACGCCTGCCCGGAGAGCGCGATCTCGACCTTCGCGGCACTGCAGGTGATGGCCTGTATCCCGAACCAGACCGACGGCAACCAGGTGATGCATCACCTGATCACCGAGCAGCTCACGACGACCCCGATCGAGATCGCCGGCGGGCGTTGCACGGTGCCGACGCGACCCGGACTCGGCTTCGAGATCGACCTCGACGCGGTCGAGCGGGCGCGCGAGCGCTACGAGCGACAGGGGCCGTACTGATGGACCCGATCACGTTCGAGGTGATCCGCAACGCGCTCGTCGCCGCGACCGACGAGATGGTGCTGACCCTTCGCCGCAGCGCCTACTCGACCAACATCAAGACGCGCTCCGACTTCTCCTGCGCGTTCTTCGACGCCGAGCTGCGCGCCGTCGCGCAGGGCTTCACGCAGCCCGTCCACCTCGGCTCGATGGTGAAGCAGGTGCCGCGCGCGATCCTCGACTACGGCGCCGAGAACCTCGAGCCGGGCGACGTGATCATCACCAACGAGCCGTTTCCCAGCGGCGTCCATCTGAATGACATCAGCCTGATCTCACCCGTCCACCACGACGGCGCGTTGCTGGGCTACGTCGCGAACCTCGCGCACCACGTCGACGTCGGCGGCGGCGCACCCGCGTCGATCGGAGCGTTCAGAGAGGTCTTCCAGGAGGGCGTGATCATCCCGCCGGTGAAGGTCGTCGAGGGCGGGCGGATCGTGCGCGACATCTTCGACCTGATCCTGGCGCAGATCCGCTCCAAGCACGAGACCGGCGGCGACTTCCGAGCCCAGATCGCCGCCAACGCAACCGGTGTCCGCAGGCTGCAGGCGCTCGTCGGCCGCCGCGGCCTCGAGACGGTGACTGCGACGATGCGCGAGCTGCTCGACTACACCGAGCGGCGCACGCGCGCCGAGATCGAGGCCCTGCCGCACGGCGTCTTCGAAGCCGAGGGCACCGTCGACGTCGACGGGTACACGGACGAGCCGGTCCGGCTGAAGGCGCGGATCGAGATCACGGCGGACGGCGTCTCCTTCGATCTGAACGGCTCCGACCAGCAGCGCCGCGCGCCGGTCAACTCCACCTACGCGCAGACATTCTCGGCCTGCGCCTACGCGGTCAAGTGCCTGATCGATCCCGACCTGCCCGTCAACGACGGCTTCTATCGCGTCATCGGGCTCGACGCGCCGGAAGGGACGGTGACGAACTGCACCTGGCCGAGTCCCGTCGTCGGCGGCTGGGAGACGCAGACGCGGCTCGTCGACGTGATCTTCCGCGCTCTGCTGCCGGCGCTGCCCGAGCGGCTGCCCGCGGGGACGAAGGCGATGATGTGCCATGCCGGCTTCGGCGGCGTCGACGCGGCGACGAACGAGTACTACTGCTTCCTGGAGACGTTCGGCGGCGGCTACGGCGGCCGCTTCGCGAGCGACGGGCCGGACGCGGTGCAGACGCACGGTCAGAACACCGAGAACGCGCCGGTCGAGGAGACCGAGCTGAACTATCCGGTGCGCGTCGCCCGCCTCTCGCTCGTCGAGGATTCGGAGGGGCCGGGGCGCTTCCGCGGCGGGCTCGGGTTGCGCAAGGACTTCGTCTTCGACCGCACGACGACGTTCACCGTCCTCGCCGACCGCACGCTGGCCGGGACCGGCGGGGGCGTTCGGCGGCGGGGCGGGGAAGCCCGCCGAGTACGTCCTGATCCGCGGCGGCGTCGAGACCCGGCTCGGCGCGAAGACGACGATCGAGGTCGAGCCGGGCGACACGGTCAGCTACCGCACCTGCGGCGGTGGCGGCTACGGCCCGCCGGAGGAGCGCGACCGTGAGCTCGTCGCGCGGGACGTGCGAGAAGGGAAAGTGAGCCTCGAGCGCGCGCGGAAGGAGTACGGGTGGCAGCCGGGCGGCGTAGGCTCGACGGACCGCCGAGTGCGGAGGTGCCGGCTTTGCCGCGCGAGCGCAGATGACGACCCGATCACGTTCGAGGTGATCCGCAATGCGCTCGTCGCGGCGACCGACGAGATGGCGCTGGCGCTGAAGCGAAGCGCGTACTCGACGAACATCAAGACGCGCGGCGACTTCTCGTGCGCGTTCTTCGACGCGCAGCTGCGCTCGGTCGCGCAGGGGTTCTCCCAGCCGGTGCACCTCGGCTCGATGGCCGAGCAGGTGCCGAAGTCGGTGCGGAGCTACGGCGCCGAGAACCTGTCGGCCGGCGACGTGCTCGTCACGAACGACCCGCACCCGAGCGGCGTCCATCTGAACGACGTCAGCCTGATCTCGCCCGTCCATCATGAGGGTGAGCTGATCGGCTACGTGGCGAACCTCGCTCACCACGTCGACGTCGGCGGCGGCGCGCCCGCGTCGATCGGAGCGTTCAGGGAGGTGTTCCAGGAGGGCGTGATCGTGCCGCCGGTCAAGCTCGTCGCCGGCGGCGTGATCGTCAAGGACGTCTTCCGGCTGATCCTGGCCCAGATCCGGTCGAAGCACGAGACGGCCGGCGACTTCCGCGCCCAGATCGCCGCGAACGCGACGGGCGTCCGCCGCGTGACCGCGCTCGTCGACCGCCATGGGCGCGACACGATCCTCGCGACGATGGAGGAGCTACTCGAGTACACCGAGCGCCGCACGCGGGCCGAGCTCGCCGAGCTGCCGCACGGCGTCTACGAGGCCGAGGGCTCCGTCGACACCGACGGCTACACGGACGAGACCGTCGAGCTGAAGGCTCGTGTCGAGATCGACGCCGACGGCGCTCGCTTCGACCTGACCGGCTCCGACCCGCAGCGGCGCGCACCCGTGAACTCGACCTACGCGATGTCGTTCTCCGCCTGCGCGTACGCCCTCAAGTGCCTGATCGACCCCGACCTGCCGGTCAACGACGGCTTCTACCGGCTGATCAGCGTCGAGGCGCCGGCCGGGACTGTCGTGAACTGCAGCTGGCCCGGCCCGGTCGTCGGCGGCTGGGAGACGCACGCACGCCTGATCGAGGTGATCGTCCGCGCGCTGCTGCCGGCCTTCCCCGAGCGGCTGCCGGCGGGAACGAAGGGGATGATGTGCCAGGCGGGCTTCGGCTCGCTCGACATCGAGGCCGGGAAGTACACGTGCTTCTACGACACGTTCGCGGGCGGCTACGGCGGCCGCTACGCGAGCGACGGACCCGACGCCGTCCAGTCGCACAGCCAGAACACCGAGAACGCGCCCATCGAGGAGACCGAGCTCAACTACCCGGTGCGCATCAACGGCCTCTCGCTCGTCGAGGACTCCGAGGGGCCGGGCCGTTTCCGCGGCGGTCTCGGCCTGCGCAAGGATTACCTCTTCGACCTCCACACGACCTTCACCGTCCTCGCCGACCGCGACAAGGCAGGCCCATGGGGCGCGTTCGGCGGGCACACCGGGCGAGTGGCCGAGTACGTGCACGTCCGCGACGGCGTCGAGACGAGGCTGATCGCGAAGACGACGCTCGACCTCGTCCCCGGTGACGTGATCAGCGTCCGCACGTGCGGCGGCGGCGGCTACGGGCCACCCGAGGAGCGCGACCCCGAGCGCGTTCTGCGCGACGTCCTCGAAGGCAAGGTCAGCGCCGAGCGCGCGACCGAGATCTACAAGGTCGCGGTCGACACCGGCTCCCGCACCTTGGACGCAACGACGACGGAGCGGCTCAGGCGAGCTTGTGTTGAATCAACACAAGCGCACTCCGACCCTCAGAACGAAGCGGGGGGCGGTGAGAAAGTGTTGATTCAACACAAAGTCTCATGAGCGTGCGCGTGGCAGTCGATATCGGCGGCACCTTCACTGACGCGACGCTGATCGACGAGGAGACCGGGGCGGTCGCGATCGCGAAGGTGCTGACGACGCCGGCCGATCCGTCGGAGGGGTTCATGCAGGCGGTCGACCGCGCGCTCGCGAACGGCGAGGTGACGGCGGCGCAAGTGGGCTTCGTCGTCCACGCCACCACCGTCGCGACGAACGCGATCATCGAGGGGAAGATCGCGCGCGGCGGCTTCGTCACGACCGAGGGCTTCCGCGATCTGCTCGAGATCGCGCGGCAGGTGCGACCCTCCCTCTACGACACCCAGTTCGAGAAGGCGAAGCCGCTCGTCCCGCGAGACCGGGCGGTGACGGTCGCCGAGCGCCTCGGCCCGGCCGGCGAGGTGCTGCGTCCGCTCGAGGACGACTCGGTGCGCGAGGCGGCCGCGATCCTGCGACGCGAGCAGGTCGAGTCGGTCGCCGTCTGCCTGCTCCACGCCTACGTCAATCCCGAGCACGAGCAGCGGGTCGGCGCGATCCTCGCCGAGGAGCTGCCCGGCATTCCGGTCTCGCTCTCCGCCGAGGTCGCGCCCGAGTTCCGCGAGTACCTGCGCGCCTCGACGACCGTGATCAACGCCGTCATCCGCCCCGTCGTCGAGCGCTACCTGGAGCGAATCGAGAGCCGCCTCGCCGACGCGGGCGTCCGGGCGAAGCTGCTCGTGATGCAGTCGAGCGGCGGCGTCTTCAGCTCGGAGGCAGCGCGCACGCGGCCCGTGTTCATGGTCGAGTCCGGCCCCGCGGCCGGCGTGATCGCCTCCGCCTACCTCGGCGAGACGCTCGGCCGCCCCGACATCCTCTCCTTCGACATGGGCGGCACCACCGCCAAGGTCGGCCTGATCCAGGACGGGCAGCCGTCGGTGACGAAGAACTACAACGTCGGCGGCCACGCGGGCGCGGGCATCGGCGGCATGTCCCTCTCCGGCTACCCCGTGCGGACGCCGGTCGTCGACCTCGTCGAGATCGGCGCGGGTGGCGGCTCGATCGCCTGGGTCGACTCTGGCGGCCTCTTGCGCGTCGGCCCGCAGAGCGCAGGCGCCGATCCGGGGCCGGTCTGCTACCGCCGCGGCGGCACCGAGCCGACCGTGACCGACGCGAACGTCGTGCTCGGGCGGCTGAACCCGAAGTACTTTCTCGGCGGCGAGATCGGCCTCGATGTCGAGGGCGCGCGCGCCGCGATCGAGGAGCGCTGCGCGAAGCCGCTCGGCCTCGACGTTACAGCTGCGGCGAACGGGATCATCGAGATCGCGAACGCCGCGATGGTCAACGCGCTCCACCTGATCTCGGTCCAGCGCGGCTACGACCCGCGCGACTTCGTTCTCTTCGGCTTCGGCGGCGCGGGGCCCGTGCACGCGAACGCGCTCGCCCGCGACGCCGAGATGCCGACGCTGCTGATCCCCCGCAGCCCCGGTATCTTCTCCGCCACCGGACTGCTCACCACCGACCTGAAGCTCGACACTGCCGTGACGGTGATGCGCCGGCTGGAGGATCTCGACGCCGGCGAGGTCGAGGCGACGTTCGCCGAGCTCGAGCAGACGGGCCAGGGCGAGCTCGAGCAGGAGGGCCTGGCGCGGGAGGCGATGAGCTTCGTCCGGAAGATCGACCTCCGCTACGTCGGCCAGAGCTTCGAGCTGACGATCCCCGCGGGCGACGGCTTGCTCGAGCGCTTCCACGCCGAGCACGACCGCACCTACGGGTTCAGCGCGCCCGAGGAGCCGGTCGAGGTCGTGAGCCTGCGGCTGACGAGCGTCGGCACGATCGCGAAGCCGCCGCCGCGCCCGCTCGAAGCCGACGGTGAGGCGGAGCCGAAGGAGCACCGCCCGGTGTACTTCGCCGAGTCGGACGGGTACGTCGACTGCCCGATCTACGACCGCTACGCCCTGCCCGCCGGTGCGACCTTCTCCGGGCCGGCGATCGTCGAAGAGTTCGATTCGACCACTGTTGTCCACCCAGGCTACGGCGCGCTCGTCGACGAGGCCGGCAACCTGCTGATCGAAAGAGGAGCTACGTGACCGGATTCGGAGTAGCGCTTGCCAAGGACGTGATGGTGCCGATGCGGGATGGCATCCGTCTCGCGACGGACCTCTACCGCCCCGCCCGCGACGGCGAGCTCGTCGAGGGGAGCTACCCGACGATCCTCTGCCGGACGCCCTACGACAAGACGGACAAGCGCTACAGCGAGATCGCCGACTTCTTCGTCCCGCACGGCTACAGCGTCTGCCTCCAGGACTGCCGCGACCGCTACCGCTCCGAGGGCACCCGCGAGTACTTCCACGCCGCGACCCCGCACGAGGGCGAGGACGGCTACGACACCGTCGAGTGGATCGCCGAGCAGCGCTGGTCGAACGGCCGCGTCGGCACGGTCGGCTCGTCGTTCGCCGGGATCACGCAGGTGCGGATGGCCCTGGAGCGGCCGCCGCACCTGACCGCGATCTGGCCCGACGTCGTGCCGACGAACAGCTTCCAGCACCAGTCGCGCGAGGGCGGCGCGATGCAGCTGCACATGTTCTGGGCGCTCTTCATCCACGCGCAGGATGCTCAGGACATCGCCGATGACCCCGCGAAGCAGGCCGACGTCTGGGCCGACCTGACGCGGCTGCGCGAGCTCTTCTGGGAGACGCCTTACCGCGAGGGTCAGACCTCACTGCGCCACGTGCCGACGCTGGAGAAGTGCCTGCTCGATTACTACACCCGCGGTAGCTACGACGAGCTCTGGTCGCGGAAGGAGTACGACTACACCCGCTACTGGGACGAGCACGCCGACATCCCGGGGACGTACTCGACGGGCTGGTACGACGGCTTCCCGCACTCCGACACCGAGTACTTCGCGTCGATGGCGGCGAAGAACACGACCCCGCAGCGTCTCGTCGTCGGGCCTTGGAGTCACGTCGGCATGCGCGGAGACGCGACCTACACGCTCGACGTCGACTTCGGCCCGGACGCGGCCTGGGGCGTCCAGCGCTACTTCGCCGAGCAGCTCGCGTTCTTCGACCGCTGGCTGAAGGAGGACGGCGGCGGCGCGCCCGAGGACGAGGCGCCGGTCCGGATCTTCGTGATGGGCGGCGGCACGGGCCGGAAGACCGATCTCGGCAAGCTCGACCACGGCGGCCGCTGGCGCGACGAGCACGAATGGCCGCTCGCGCGCGCGGTCGAGGCGATCTACTATCTGGGCGGCGCCGGCTCCTTGTCGCTGGAGCCGCCAAAGGGGGTGGAGGAGCCGCGCCGCTTCACTTACGACCCGGCGCACCCGGTCCCGACGATCGGCGGCAACTACTGCTCGGTCGGCGAGCTGCCCGCGGAGGGCGCAGGGATGGAGCCCGCATGGTCGCGCTTCCTCAGCCCGGTGCTACGGCTGCGCAACATCCTCACGCCCGGCCCAGCCGACCAGGCGGAGACGCCGGAGTTCTTCGCCGCCCGCGAGCCCTATCCGCGGCTCTCGGAGCGCCCCGACGTGCTCGTCTACCAGACGGAGCCGCTCGCGGAGCCCGTCGAGGTGACGGGCCGCGCGCGGGTCAACCTGTGGATCTCGTCGAGCGCCGTCGACACCGACTTCACGGCGAAGCTCGTCGACGTCCACCCGGCGAACGAAGACTATCCGGACGGCTACGACATGCTGATCAACGACTCGATCATCCGCTGCCGCTACCGGGAAGGGTTCGAGCAGGAGGTCTTCCTCACGCCTGGCGAGGTCGTGCCCGTCTCGATCGAGCTACCGCCGACCTCGAACCACTTCGCGGCCGGGCACCGGATCAGGATCGACATCTCGTCGTCGAACTTTCCCCGGCTCGACCTGAACCCGAACACCGGCGAGCCGATCGGCCGGCACACGCATCAGGTCGTCGCCGAGCAGGCGGTCCACGCGGACGGGAAGCACCCTTCGCACGTGGTCTTGCCGGTCATCACCGGGTGATCGACTGGGTGCCGATTCCGGCCGGGCCGTTTCCGATGGGAATCGATGCCGCCGTCGCCTATCCGCCCGACGAGGACGAGACGCCGCGCCGCGTCGTCCGGGTCGAGGGCTTCAGGATCGGCCGCACACCTGTCACCGGCGGCGACGGCGTGCCGCTGACGTACGTCTCGCGGGGGGATGCGGAGACGTTCTGCGTCGAGAACGGCGTTCGGCTGCCGACCGAAGTCGAGTGGGAGGCGGCCGCCCGCGGCGGCGACGACCGGCTCTGGCCCTGGGGCGACGAGCCTCCCGACACGACGCGAGCGACCTTCGGACAGGGGATCGGCAGGCCGTCGCCGGCCGGACTGCACCCCGCAGGAGCGGCTCCGTGCGGCGCGCTCGACCTGGCGGGCAACGTCTGGGAGTGGACGGCCAACGGGGCTGCGCGCGGCGGCTCGTACCTGAGTGGCCCCGACGATCTGCGTTGCTCGGCGCGGCTGCCGGTGCACCCCGCTGCGCGCGATCCCTACGTCGGCTTCCGTGTCGTCGCAGTCGAGCCGCGCCAGAGCTTCGACTGGGTGGAGGTGCCCGCCGGCGACTATGTGATCGGCCGCGACGCGGGTGAGGCACGGACAGCGGCACGTCGACGTGGACGGGTTCGAGCTCGCGCGGACTCCCGTCACGAACGAGCAGTACGAGCGTTTCGTCTCCGAGACCGGCGCAACCGCACCGCCGCACTGGCCGGCCCCGCCCGACCATCCCGTCACCTTCGTCGACTGGGACGAGGCGTCCGCGTTCTGCGCCTGGGCCGGCGGCCGGCTGCCGACCGAGGCCGAGTGGGAAAAGGCGGCGCGGGGCACCGACGCGCGCACGTACCCGTGGGGCGACGAGGAGGACGAGAGCCGCGCCGCGGTCGGGGCCGGGATCAAGCACGGATCCACGTCGCCGGTCGGCTCTCATCCCGACGGCGCCAGTCCCTACGGCCTGCTGGACCTGGCCGGCAACGTCTGGGAGTGGACCTCGACCGAGTATCCGCCGGGCGAGCGCGTGCTCCGGGGCGGCTCGTTCGCAAGCCCGGGGCTCGCCTGGGCTCGCTGCACGATGCGCAGCCACAGCCGGCCGGTGCGGCGTCAGTCGCACATCGGCTTCCGCGTCGCGCGAAGCGCCGGCTAACCGCGGCCGAGCAGCAGTTCGCGTGTCGCGACGAGCCCGGCGAGATGCCCGCTCCCGAGGGCGATCGCGACTTGCTGCGGTGCGACCGCGAGGTCCCCGGCCGCGTAGACGCCCGGCACGCTCGTGCGCGCCTCCGCGTCCACGGCGACGAAGCCGTCGTCGGTGAGGGCGACGCCGAGCCGCTCGGGCAGCGCATCTCGACGATGCAGGGGCGCGTGCACGAGCACCGCGTCACAGAGGGCCTCGGAGCCGTCGCGGCGCACCACGGCCTGCAGGGCGCCGTCATGAACGCGCAGGCCCGCCACCTCGTCGGGATCGACGACCGTCACGTCGTCGGTCCACCCGGCCAGCAGCGTGGCCAGGCGATCGGCGACCTCACCCGAGGCGTAGACGACGACGGGCCGGTCGCGCACCTCCCAGCCGTGGCAGAACGGGCAGTGGAACACCGCGCCGCCCCACAACTCCGCGAATCCCGGCACATCGGGCACCTCGTAGTCCATGCCGGTGGCCAGCACGAGCGCCCGTGCACGAACCTCGCCGCCGCCGTCGCCGGGCACGACGACGAAGCCGTCGCCCTCGGCGCGCGCGTCGACCGCCTCGGCATCGCGCAGGGCGACCGTGTCGTAGGCGGCGACCTGCGTGCGAGCCAACTCGTAGAGGGCTCCCGGCGGCATGCCGTCATGGCCGAGCAGCCCGCCCACGTGGGCCGCTGCCCGATTGCTCTGGCCGCTCCGGTCCAGCACGAGCGTTCGCCGCCGCGCACGCCCGAGCACCAGGGCGGCGCCAAGCCCTGCGATGCCGCCGCCGACGACCACGCAGTCGAAGTCGTAGTCGTAGTCCATCAGTGCGTGTCGGTGTCCCGCAACCGTTCGAGGCCGTCGAGGATCAGCTCGAGCCCGAACTCGAATTCGGTCGCTCCGTCGGGGCTGGACGGGGCGAGGTGTTGCTCGGCGTGCTCGATCACGTAGGGGTACTCGTCGGCGGGGATCTGGCGCAGGAAGACCTCGGCCATGTCGAGGAGCTCCGCCTTGGTCTCGAAGGGCATGTTCACCTGCCAGAGCGTGAAGCCCGTGATGTGGCTGTCGAGGGCGTGGTACGCGTGATGGGTCATGTCGGCCGAGAAGCCGGCTTCCCGCAGCGTTCGCAGGACCGCCTCCATCCAGAGCATCCGCGGGGGACTGGCCTTGGGCCTGCTCATCATCAGGCTGCACGCCCAGCGGTGGCGCAGGAACGCCTCGTGTGACGAGATCGCGGTGCGCCGCAGCTCGGTCTTCCAGTCGGCCTCGCCGGACGGCACTTCGATCTCGGCGAGTACCAGCTCGGTGATGCCGTCGACGATGTCGTCCTTGTTCTCGACGTGGTTGTAGAGCGACATCGCCTCGACGCCGAGCTCCTGGCCGAGCTTGCGCATCGTCAGCGCTTCGATTCCGCCCGAGTCCGCGAGCGCGAGCGCGGCACGCAGCACTCGCTCTCTGCTCAGAGGAGTTCGAGGCTGTGGAGGTGTGTTCGGTTGCGTGGCCATGACTTGACAAACTTACGCCGTACGTCTATAGCTTACACCATAAGCTTACAGCGTATACGAGAGGAGAGACAGTGACGGTCATGGAATTGCATCAGGAGCGGACGACGACTCGCTCCGGGAAGACGATGAAGGCGATCGTCCACGAGCGGTACGGCATGCCGGACGTGCTCGAGCTCCGCGACGTCGACGTGCCGGCGATCGCGGACGACCAGGTGCTGCTTCGCGTCCGCGCGTCTTCCGTCAACCCGGTCGAGTGGTACGGGGTGACCGCGCCGCTCTTCGTCCGGGCGTTCGGCGGGGGTCTGCGCAAGCCGAAGAGCACGAAGCTGGGCGCCGACATCGCGGGAGTTGTCGAAGCCGTCGGCAAGGACGTGACGGATCTCCGGCCGGGCGACGAGGTGTTCGGCACGTCAGGTGCCGCCTGGGCCGAGTACGCGCCCGCCCGCGAGGTTCGCCTCGTGCGGAAGCCGGCCAACGTGTCATTCGAGGAAGCGGCGGCCGCGCCGGTCGCGGCGCTCACCGCCCTCCAGGCGCTGCGCGACAAGGGCGGCGTTCAGCCCGGGCAGAAGGTGCTGATCAACGGCGCGTCCGGAGGTGTCGGCACGTTCGCCGTGCAAATCGCGAAGGCGCTGGGCGCGGACGTCACGGCGGTTTGCAGCACGAGGAACGTCGAGCAGGCCCGCTCGCTCGGGGCCGACCGCGTCGTCGACTACACCCAGGAGGACTTCACCCGGCTCGGCGAGCGCCACGAGCTGATGATCGACATCGCCGGGAGCAAGCCGTTCAGGAAGTTCCGGCGCGTGTTGACACCCGAGGCGACAGTCGTGATCGTTGGCGCGAAATTCCCGTCGAACAAGGGGATCGGGCCGCTGGGTCACATGATCGGGACGATCCTTGCCGCCTTGGGCAGGAGTCAGAAGGCGAGTTTCTTCATCTCGAAGATCAACAAGGACGACCTCGAGCTGCTGGGCCAGTGGATGGAGGCCGGGAAGATGAAGCCGGTCGTGGACAAGAGCTTCCCGCTGGCCGAGGCGGCCGACGCTCTCCGCTACTTGGGCACGGGCCACGCGCGCGGGAAGGTCGTTCTCACCATGTGAGCGCCGACGAGGACGCCGGCTAACAGGGCGACTCAGGGTCGTACGTGATCTTCGCGCGCCCGTAGCCGGCGCCGACGCCGGTTCGGAAGACCGTCTCGGCGGGGCCATATCCCGAGCCGCCGGCGCCGTGGCCGCCGCTGAACGAGCGGCTGGAACCGCCTCCGCCCCCACCGTAGAGCCCGCCACCGCCACCTCCGCCGCCGCTGGCGAATCCAGCGGCGCCGTTGCCGCCGGCTCCGAGCGAGCCGCCGGTCGCCGTGACTGAGCGGTCGGGGGCGTTCCGGCCAGGCCTCCCACCCGTCGCCTGGGTCCCGCCGCTGCCGCCGGTCGCCGAGTTCACGGATCCGAGGACCGCGAAGCCTTCCTCGCCGGTCCGACCGCCTCCGTCCCCACCGCCGGTGCCGAGTGGACCTCCGATTGCGCCGCCGGCGCCACCAGAGCCTCCGGCGCCGACGATGACTCGGTGCTCGAGGCTGTCGCCGGCACGCCGTACGTCGGTAGCCCCGCCGCCGCCGGAGCCGGCTCTGCCCGGCCGCCCGTGCCAGCGCTGAGCTGCCTCGCCTCCGGCGCCGCCCCCGTTCCAGCCACCGGCCCCCGGAGTCGACCCGACGGCTTCGCTGCCCCAACCACCAACACGGACGCGGAGGGTCTCTCCCGGAGTGACTCCGAATTCGGCCATCGACCCTGACCCTGCGCCGGGGGTGCCTGCGCTTCCAGCCGGCCCGCCGGCCGCCCCGACAACCTCGATTCGAATCCGGCAGACGTCCACCGGAACGACGTAATCCTCAGCCGACCCTGTGAACCCGAACTCGGTGCCGACACGAGCGTCTTGTCCTGGCAGCAGCCAGGCGGGGACGGTGACGGCGATCGCTGCGAGCACGAGCGCGGACGGGTGCATGGAGGCCACGTTCGCTGCAGCCGGTCTAGGGGCGGTAGAGCGCCGGTGTAGCCTCCTGTCAACCGGGGAGAGGCGGTGTTACGCTCGACGCAAGCCCCGCCATGGACATCCGCATACTCGGACCGCTCGAAGCGTCAGCCGAAGGCCGCGTCGTCGCGCTCGATGCGCCGAAGCAACGGTCACTCCTGGCGATTTTGGTGCTCCACGCGAACGAGCCGGTCGGAAGCGACCGGCTCATCGAGGATCTGTGGGCAGGTCGTCCCCCGGCCACGGCCGGGAAGGTTCTTCAGACGTACGTCTCCCAGCTCCGCAAGGCGCTCGGCACCGAGGCGATCGTCACCGGGCCAGCGGGTTACGAGCTTCGTGCCAACCCGGACGATCTCGATCTGCAGCGCTTCGAGCGACTCGTGATCAAGGCTCGAGGCGCAGAGCCTCAGGTCGCGGCCGAGACCCTACGGGAGGCACTCGCGTTGTGGCGCGGCCCGCCGCTTGCCGAGTTCGCGTACGAACCATGGGCTCAGGGTGAGATCGGCCGGCTCGAGGAGCTTCGCCTCTCGGCGGTCCAGGACCGCATCGACGCCGAGCTCGCCCTCGGTCGCGCCGCCGAGCTCGTCGGCGAGCTCGAGGTCCTGGTCGCCGCGCACCCGCTGTCGGAGCGGCTGCGCGGCCAGCTCATGCTGGCGTTCTACCGCTCGGACCGTCAGGCAGACGCGCTGGCGGCATACCGCGTTGCCCGAGAGACGCTGGTCGAGACGCTCGGGATCGAGCCGGGGGCCGCGTTGCGAAGCCTCGAGCGGGCAGTCCTCGCGCAGGACCCCGCGCTGGACGTCTCCCCGGTGACGTCTAGCCTACGGGCTCGATCGACTTCGTTCATCGGCCGGAAGCGCGAGCTGCGGGAGATTCGTGACCTCGTGAGCCAAGTCGACGTGCGGCTCTTGACGTTGACGGGAGCGGGCGGAACCGGCAAGACGCGCCTCGCGCTCGAGGCGACAGCCGGCAGTGGCGACGAATTTCCGGACGGCGTCGTGACGGTCGAGCTCGCGCCGATCGTCGACCCCGATTTGGTGACGGCAGCGATCGCTGACGCACTTGGCCTGAGCGAGACGCCGGGAAGGGAGCTGGCCGAAGTACTGATCGGCTACCTGGGCAGTCGACGGACGCTGATCGTGGTCGACAACTTCGAGCACGTGCGCGCAGCGGCAGCGCTGCTCTCCGAGCTCGTCGCGGGTGCGCCGGGCGTGAAGCTTCTGGTCACAAGCCGCGCGCCGCTCGAGCTCTCCGAGGAGCGGCTCTACCCGGTCGCTCCGCTCGAGCTTCCCGACCCCTCACGCCCCTTGCAGGTGGGTCGTCTCCGACGCACCGAAGCGGTGCGCCTGTTCGTCGATCGCGCCCGCGATGTGCGGGTGGACTTCGAGCTGTCGGAGCTGAACGCCGATGCGGTAGCCGAGCTCTGCCGGCGCCTCGACGGGCTGCCACTTGCGCTCGAGTTGGCGGCAGCACGGATCAAGTTGCTTTCGCCGAGCGAGATCCTCGTGCGTCTCAACCAGAGGCTCGAGCTCTTGAAAGCGGAGCCGGGTGCAGATTTGCCCGAGCGTCACCGGACGCTACGCGCTGCGATCGAGTGGAGCTACGACCTCCTTACGGTGGAGGAGCAAGCCCTGTTCACGTGCCTTGCCGTCTTCGTCGGCGGCTTCACAGTGGAAGGCGCCAAGTCCGTTGCCGGAGATCTCGAGCTCGACGTCGTCGACGGTGTGGAATCGCTCCTGAACAGCAACCTGCTTCGTACCGAGCGGATGGCCGCCGGCGAGCCGCGCTTCGGGATGCTGGAGACGATTCGCGAGTATGCGCTGGAGCGGCTGGCCGAGCGTGGTGACGGCGAGGAGGTGCGTCGCCGCCACGCCGAGTCCTACGCTCTGCTCGCGGAGAAGGCCGAGCCTGCGTTGCGCGGTCCGGAGCAGGTGAGTTGGCTCGAACGGCTAGACGCCGAGCTCGCCAACATTCGCGGTGCGTTGACCTGGGCGACCGAGACCGAGGAGTCGGAAGTCGGTTTGCGGATCGGCGCCGAGCTCTGGCGCTTCTGGCACCTACGGGGAAACCTCACAGAGGGACGCGAGCGGCTCGAGCGGCTCCTGGAGCTGGGGTCAGGCTCGAGTGCACAACGAGCTTCGGTGCAGTGGACGATCGCTGCCATAGCGAACGTCCAGGGGGACCACGAGGCCGTGCGTCGACTCCTCGATGCAAGCCTGCCCGTCCATCGCAGGCTGGGAGACGATCGGAGGGTCGCGAGCTCACTCGCCGTTCTGACCGCCTCCGCGCTTGTGGCCGGCGACGCTGATCGGGCGGTCGCTCTTGCCGAGGAGGGACTTGTGATCGCGCGGCGGTCGGGCGATCTCTCGACGGAGGCGATGCTCCTCTTCAACGTCGGAATGGCGCTTGCATGGAGAGGGGATCTCGACGATGCCGAGAGGACGATCGAGGAGAGCGTGCGCGGGGCGCAGCAGGCCGGGAACATCGCCAGCGTTGGGAACTGGCTGCGGGCGCTCGGTTCGATCGCGCTGGCGCGTCGCGATTTTGAAAGGGCGCGTCCTCTGTTCGAGGAGAGCCTTGCCCTTGGACGCCGGCTCGGCCAGCCGTGGTGTATCTCGCACGCCCTCTCGGACCTTGCGCTCGTAGCGCAGGAGGCGCACGACCATGATGCGGCTCGAGGGCTACTCGCGGAGAGCTTCGCGATGCAGCGGGAGAATGGCGAGCGGCTCGGCCTGGCGGCGAACCTCGAGGTGTGCGCGAGGCTCGCCTCCGCCGAGGGTCTCCCTTTTCGCGCCGCGCAGCTGTACGCATGCGCGAGCCTCATTCGCGAGTCGGTGGGCTTCGACCCGTGCGAGCCCGGCTGGCCCGCCGCCGAGCCCGACGTCGCCCGGCTGCGCGCCGTGCTTGGTGTGGAAGTATTCGGAGATGCGTGGGCAGAGGGACGAGCACTGACCTTGGACGAGTCACTCGACTACGCGCTGGGGGAAGAGGCCGAGCTCGATCGCGCGTCGAACCGTCGCCTGCACACTCACTGAAGCTGCGGAAGGAACGATGATCGAGCACGTCGATGGAGATCGCCTGCGCGACCTGACCCTGGAGCTCGTCGAGGTCGACAGCCCGACCGGCGACACCTTCGACGTCGCCTGGCTCTACGCGCGGCGGCTCGGGGAGTTCGGGCTGGAGGTCGAGGTGCTCGAAGACCGGTTCCCGAAGACGCCGATCGTGGTCGGGCGCCTTCGGGGCGGCGAGCCCGGGCCGACGGTCGTTCTCAACGGCCACCTCGACACGGTGCCCATCCCGCACGAGTATCCGCGCGTCGACGGTGACACGATCTACGGGCGCGGCACTGCGGACATGAAGGGTGCGCTCGCCTGCGCGGCCGAGACGGCGAGGGTGCTTGCCCAGAGAAAGTCGGAGCGGGGGTCGTTCCCCGGCGAGCTCGTGATCGTCGCGATCGGGATGCATGAGGCGCCCGGCGGTCGCGGCGAGGACCTCGAGTACCTCCTCGGCGAGCACGGCTTCACCGCCGACTTCGGAGTCGTCTGCGAGCTCGGCGGTCCGACGCTCCCGGTCGCGCACCCGGGCTGCGCGACCTTCGAGGTGACGATCCGGCGCCCGGGCATGGTCACGCACGAGCTGCAGACGCCCGCCGGCACGCCGAACCCGATCCACGTCGCCGCCAGGGTGATCGAGGCGATCCGCGCGCGCAACGGAGGAGCTGGCCGCGGTCGAGCACGAGCGCGTCGGGCCCGAGACGTACTTCCTCGGCGAGGTACACGGCGGCGACTTCTACAACCGCCACCCGGTCGAATGCCGGCTCGTCGGCACACGCCGCTGGCTGCCCGGGAGCACGCTCGCCAAGGTGGAGGAGGACTTCCTCGCGCTGCTCGAGCCGATCGCAGCGGCGTCCGGCTGCACGATCGACCTCTACCTGCGGCTGGTGCGCGGCGCCTACGAGATCGATCCCGAGCACCGGGTCGCGGTCGCGCTCCGCGATGCCTACCGCGACGTGACGGGCAAGGATCTGCCCGCTGGGCGGCGTGAGGCTCGTCGCCGACGGCGCCATGTTCTACGCGGCGGGGATCCCGACCGTCTACCACGGCCCGATGGGCACCGGCGCGCACGGGGATGTCGAGTCGGTCGACGTCGCGGAGCTCGCGCGGGCGAGCCAGGTCTACCTCGCCTTGCTGGAGCGTCTCTGGGCTCTGAGCTACGAGCAGCTGTACGGCGGCTTCCGCTGGCACGTGCCGGCACAGGTGAACCTGGGCGTCGACGTCTGCGAGCGCCATCCGCGGGACGCGGTCGGTGATCGTCGTAACGGACGGGCGGGAGGTGACGCGGCGCGTCACGTTCGGCGAGCTCTCCGACGACTCGAACCGGCTCGCGAACGCGCTGCGGAGTCGCGGGATCGGGGAGGGGGATCGAGTCGGGATCGCGCTGCCGCAGCGGCCCGAGACGGCGGTCGCGCACATCGCCGTCTACAAGCTGGGCGCGATCGCGGTGCCGCTCTCGACTCGCTTCGGCCCGGATGCGATGGCGGTGCGGCTCGACGACGCCGAGCCGGCGGTCGTGCTCGCCGACCGCGAGCTCGAAGGGGTGGAGACGATCGACGTCGACCGCGAGCTGCCGGCGCTGCTGGCGGCTGCGTCCGATCAGTTCGAGCCAGTGGCGACCGCGGCCGATGCGCCGGCGCTGATCGTCTACACGTCGGGCACGACCGGGCCGCCGAAGGGAGCGCTGCTCGCCCACCGCGTGCTGTACGGGCACCTGCCGGGATTCGAGCTCTCGCACGACTTCTTCCCGCAGCCGGACGACTTGATCTGGTCGCCCGCGGACTGGGCCTGGATGGGCGGCCTCTTCGACGTGCTCATGCCCGGCCTCTACCACGGCCGTCCGGTGCTCGCGTTCCAGACGACGAAGTTCGATCCCGAGCTGGCGTTCGACCTGATCCCGCGGCTCGGCGTGCGCAACGTCTTCATGCCCGCCACGGCGCTGCGGATGATGGCCGCGCACGACGGCCCGGCGCTGTCGCTGCGCACGCTTGCGAGCGGCGGCGAGATGGTGGGGGAGGAGACGGCGGCGTGGTGCTCAGAGCGGCTGGGCGCGAGGCTGAACGAGTTCTACGGCCAGACGGAGGCGAACCTGCTGATCGGGAACTGCGCCGCCTGGCCGGCGAAGCCCGGCTCGATGGGGCGCGCGTACCCGGGCCACGACATCCGGCTGGTCGACGGCGAGGTGACGGTGGCGGTCGAGAGCGACCCGGTGGTCTTCCTCGGCTACTGGCGGAACGAGGCGGCGACGGCCGAGAAGGTGCGCGGCGGCCGGCTGCATACCGGCGACCTCGCCGAGGTCGACAGCGAGGGCTACTACCGCTTCGTCGGTCGCACCGACGACCTGATCACGAGCGCCGGCCACCGCATCGGCCCGGGCGAGATCGAGGACTGCCTGGTCCGCCATCCGGCGGTGACGCTGGCGGCCGTGATCGGAATCCCGGACGAGCTCCGCGGCGAGGCGATCAAAGCGTTCGTCGTCGCAACGTCCCCGTCGGAAGCGCTGGCGGCGGAGCTGAAAGCCCTGGTCCGCGCGCGCCTGGCGGCGTACGAGGTCCCACGCGAGATCGAGTTCGTCGACGACTTGCCGCTGACGACGTCCGGAAAGATTCGGCGGAACGAGCTCCGCCGCCTCCACTGGCCGAAGGTTCACTAACTCCGTACCTGGAGAACATAGGACCCGCACTCCCTACGAGGAGTCTGTGCCCCGTGATCCGAGTCGTCATCCACGCTCTGCGCACGGCCGGACTCGTCTTGCTCGCAGCCGTCGTGGCCGGCCCCGCCCAGAGCGCGGCGATCGCGCCGACGGGTGAGCTAGCGGTCGTCCGCATCCAACAAGGGAGGGGCGAGATCGTGCTCCGCGATCTCGACGGTGGCGAGCGGGTCGTGGTCGCCAGAGGACACAACCCTGCCTGGTCCCCCGATGGGAGCTCGCTCGCGTTCGAGCGGGACGGCGCTGTCTGGATCGTCTCGCCCGTCGGCAGTGCCGAGCGTCGCGTCGCGGCCGGCCACAGGCCCTCGTGGTCGCCGGACGGAGCGGCGCTCGTCGTCTCCGACCGCGGGACACTCCGGATCATCCGCCTCCAGGACGGACAGACGCGAGCGCTTGGAGCCGGCGAGTCTCCGAGCTGGTCGTCGCGCGGAGTGATCGCCTTCATGCGCAACGGCGACATCTACGTGATCGATTCGACCGGTAGTGCTCTGCGCCGGCTGACCAGCGGGAAGGCGTCCGACACCTCACCGGCGTGGTCCTCCGACGGCGCGCGACTCGCCTTCGTCCGCGACGGAGCGGTCGTTGCCCGCGCGCCCCAGCCGGGCGCCGCCGCGCGCTCCCTCGCGGTGTCGCCAATCGCGGCCACCGCTCCGGCCTGGTCGCCCGATGGTCGCTATGTCGTGTACGGGAGCGGCGATCAGCTTTGTGCCGCGCAACGCGATCCGAGCGAGGAGGAGTCCCAGCCCGAGCCCTGGCTTCGTCGACGACTCACCCCGGTAGGAGTCTCGTACGTGACGCCCGCGTGGCGGCCCCACCCGGGCATCGCCCAGAGCCAGGCGCCCGCCTTCGGGCCTGCGCGCCTCTCGTCGACTCTCGACTGCGACGCCGAACCGCATTTCACGTTCGGGGCGGGCTCGATCGATCCGGGCAAGGCGCACCCGAACTCGCTCGTCGTGGTCACGTATGGGCTGACGAATCTGACGAGACGCACGCTCGAAGACGTCTGGCTGGTCTCCTATCGCGACAGGAATCGGCTGAGGAGTGTGAAGCCGGCGACGGGCAGTTGCCGCCGTCCCCCGCCTCTCGAGTGGGAGTGCGCGCTCGGGTCGCTAGGGCCCGGAGCGACAGTGACCGTCGAGGTGCGCTACCGCGGCCGCTACTCGGCGTCGGCAGGCGTCTTCGTCTACCGCGACACGCCTTCGCTTCCTGGTCCCAATCGCGACCTCGACCTCGACTTCCGCTCGATCGAGATCTGCGACATCGTCGGCACCGGAGGCAACGACGTGCTGCGTGGGACGAGTGGCGCCGATCGGATCTGCGGCTTCGGTGGCGACGACACTCTGATCGGCGGCGACGGCTGGGACGAGCTCCGCGGCGGCATTGGGAACGACCGGCTCGTCGGCGGGCGCGGGCGCAACGCGCTCTACGGCGAGGACGGCGACGACGAGCTCTTCGGCGGCGCCGTGCGCGACACGCTCGCGGGCGGAACCGGCGCCGACCGGCTCGACGGCGGATCCGGCCGTGACGACCTGTTCGGCAACGGGGGCGACGACCTGCTCCTCGCCCGCGACGGCGTCGCCGACTCGTTGAACGGCGGCGATGGCTTCGACCGAGCACGTATCGACACGGGGCTACGGGATCGAGTCACAGCTGTCGAGCGCATCCTCCGATGAGAGTCCTCACAGCTCTTCTCGCCGCCGCGGTCCTGGCGACGACCGCGTCGGCCCAGGTCGCGGCGAAGTCACCCGGAGAGGACGACCCGGGGTCGTTCCCGACCTGGTCGCCTGACGGGAGCCGCCTGATCTTCTGGCGTGGTCGCGGCCGCGTCGTCGTGCAGGTGACCGGCGTCGCGCAACAGCGGCTCCCACTCGCGGACGGCGTCTGGTCGCCGGACGGGAAGAAGCTCGCGTTTATCCGCTCGAGCAAGGTCTTCGTCGCCGACGCGGACGGAGCGAATCCCCGTCAGATCGCCGAGGGCCACGACCTGTCGTGGTCCCCAGACAGCCGCCAGCTCGCGATCACGAACACTTCGCTCTTCTTGGTCGGCGCCGACGGAACGGCGCTGCGGCAGATTGCGCAGCCGGCCCCGTGTACGACGTGTCACGCCCGGTACCACATCACCCCCAACTGGTCTCCCCGCGGGGACTGGATCGCGTTCGTCGACGCGATCAATCACGACGGAGTTCATGGCAGCGGCACGCTTCACGTCATCAGGCACGACGGCACCGGCGAGCAGGCGGTCGGGAGCACGCTCTCCCCGTCGGGGATCTCGTGGTCGCCGGACGGACGCTGGCTCGGTTACAGCGACTCCTACGACTTCTCGGAGCGAACCGAGTTCTTCGTCGCTCGGGAGAGCGATGGCTTCCGGAGCCGTTTCGTCGGGCACGGCGACGGGGGGACGTGGGCGCCGACCAGCAGCTACGTGATCCGCCGAAGCGCGGGCGACCTCTTCGTGACCCGGCCCGAGGGCGGCGCGAAGCGGATCGCGAAGGCATCATTCCCCTCGTGGTCGCCGGACGGCGAGCAACTGGCCTTCCAGCGCGGAGACTCGATCTTCGTCGGCAGTCCGGGCAGCGCAGACGTGCGGCGCGTGATCAGAGGTCGCCATCCGAGCTTCTCACCGCGCTGGACGATCGCCTACGCGAGCCTCGGCTGCGGCAAGGGTCAGGGGATTCACGTCATTCGGCCGGACGGCCGCGGGCACCGGCGGCTGACGACGGCCTGCTCGATCGGCGGCGACTACGGCAACGATGCGATCCGGGCCGGCGCCGAAGCGCAATCCGTCGCGGCTCGGTCCGGAAACGATCTCGTGCACGGCGAGGCGGGCAACGACGCGATCGACGGCGGCCGAGGCGACGACGTCCTCTACGGCGACAGCGGCAACGACCTCCTGGTCGGAGGCGCGGACGTCGATCGTCTCTACGGCGGACCGGGCCGCGACCGCCTGCGTTCGAGGGACGCGTGGCGCGATGCGGTCGCGTGCGGCCCCGGCCGGGACACCGTCGAGGCGGACTTCGTCGATCTGGTCGCCGCCGATTGCGAGGTCGTCCGGAAACGCTGAACGTCGAACGTTCGTCAGAATGGGCGATGGCTTCGTACGCGCTGAACGACCGGGCCGTCCAACGCGCGCGGCAGGCGATCGTCGCTCGCCAGTACGTCCTCGACAGCGACTGGGGCGAGGTGCAGCCCGACGCCGCCACCGAGAACGCCTTCCTGGAGCAGCACTCGTGGGAGGAGTACGGCGAGTGGCATCTCGGCCTGACAGCCGGAGCGTCGGACGAGACGAAGGCCAGGCATGCGTTCGTCTACGGCGACTTTCGCCGTGTTCATCGCAGTGGCCTGATCGCCTGCGTGTACCGAGCCGCCGAGTGGCGTCACAAGGACGTCGAGCTCGCCGCTCACGAATTGCTTCAGCTGCTGGACAAGACGAGCGCCTGACTCCGGCCGGCGGGCCAGACCGCACGCATGATGCGGACGATCCGTGGGTAGCTGGAAGCCGTCGATGAGCGCACCTGCCGACACGCACGGATCGCTGCTGCAGCGCGCGCTGCCGATCTACGTCGCGTTGTTGCTCGCGCTCCTCTCGGCGGTTGCTCTGCTCGCCCTGGCGCGGCTCGAGCACGTGCTGCTGATCCTGTTCATCAGCGTTCTCTTCGCGGCTGCACTCACCGGGCCGACACAGCGTCTCGAGAAGCTTCGCGTGCCACGCGCGGTCGCGGTGCCGCTCCTCTACCTCGCGACGCTGGCTCTGGTCGTGGGTCTCGTCTGGCTCGTCACACCGCCCCTGTTCGGGGAGGTCGCCGACTTCGGGGACGCCGCACCGGGCTATGCCGACCGGTACGACAGCGTTCGGGACGCTTACGCTGAGCTGTACGACCGGTATCCCTCGATCGGCCCCTTCGACGAACGCGTGTCGCGGCTCGGGGAGGCGATCGGCGAGCGAGCGGCCGCACGCGCGTTCGAGCTGCCCTCGGCGCTGTTCGCCCTCTTCCTCGACTTGCTGAGCGTGTTCGTGATCTCGACTTTGCTCGTGACGAACCGAGAGCGCATTCTCGCGGCGATTCTCGAGCTCGTCCATCCCCGGCACCGGCCGAAGACGCGGGAGGTACTGGTGTCGATGTGGACGCGGATCGGCAACTACCTTCGCGCGAAGCTGATCGTGATGGTGATCGTCGGCGCGCTCATGTATGGCGTCCTGCTCCTGATCGGCGTCCCGTTTGCGCTTCCCCTCGCGATCGTTGTCGCCCTGGGCGAGGCGATCCCCCGCGCTGGGCCGTGGCTTGCCCGGATCCCCTTGCTCGCGATCGCCGCCTTCGAGGGTCTCGGCACTTTCGGGCTCACCTTCGCGGCGTCCGTTGTGATCGAGAACCTGAAGGGCTATGTGATCTCGCCCGTCGTCGAGGGCGATCAGCTCGACATCCACCCTCTCGTCGTCTTCGTCTCGGTGCTCGTCGGAAGTGCGTTGCTCGGAGTCGCAGGAGCGTTCGTGGCCGTACCCGCGGCCGCGATGGTGCAGGTGCTGTACGACGATGTCGTTCGGCCCTGGCGCCTCGCGAAGCTCGCGGCGGCGGACAGCCCCTAGGAGGGGGCAGGCAGTCGCGATCGCCTGACGGTGCTCGCCGCCAGGAGGCCGAGGATGATGGTCGGCGCCATCGTCAGGAAGCGATAGACGAGGACGGCGGCGACGACGCCGGTGTTGTGGCCGCCGAAGCCGACGAGCGCGCCCGTCAACCCGAGCTCGACGACTCCGATCCCGCCGGGCGTGATCGGGAACGAACCGAGCAGCCGGGCCAGTGACCAGGCAGCGAACGCTTCGACCGCCGAGACGTCGGCGCCGGGCACGCCACACGCCCGTAGCGAAAGCAGCATGAGGACGAAAACGGTCAGCGAGCCCGCGTACGTGGCCACGACCAAGACGTGCCAGCGGCGGCGCAGCAGGTCGGACGCATCCCGCCGAAACGCCTCGAAGCTCTCGCCTCCCCAGCCCACCGATGCGCGTCCGAACCTGCGCCGCACTCCGTCGACGGCCTTCGCCGCCAGCCGGCCGATCTCGGTCGCCATTCGGCCGCTGACCAGAACGAGCATGAGAGCCCCAAAGGCGACGGCAAGAATCGCGACGCCGACGAAAGCCGCTGTCGCCAGAAGCGCCGACTCGCCTCCGAACGCCGTGAGCAGGAACACGGCGATCACGGGGTAGGAGAGATTGGCGAACTGGTTCGAGACACTGAAGAGCGCGACCGCACGACTGATCTCCCGGGTCCGGAACCCCCATCTGCGCAGGACTGCGTACGACCCCGCGATGCCGACCGCGGCCCCGCCGGGCACGACGATCGACAGCGCCGTCGAAACCTGGCTGAGCGCGAGGGCATCCCTGAACCGCAGTCCCGGTAGCACGACCTGCCACGGGGGCGCGAAGGTGGCGAGGTTCACGATCGTTGCCGCGGCCAGGCCGAGCACTGCCGGCCAGTTGAGCTCCTTCAGCTCGCCCCAAACGTCCCGGTAGTCCGCGATCTGCGGCAGGAAGTACGCGAAGGTCGCGATCGCGAAGATCGGTCCCAACGCCGCGAGCACGATTCGCCTCCCGGACCTCCGGCGGCGTGGCTCCGGCACCTCTCGCTCCGCGTCGAAGGACACGACTGCAACGTACGCGCTCGCTCACGTCTGCGCCCTCGCCGCTGGCTCCGGCTCGTTTGCCATCGCCCGGGCACGGGGATGATTCGTGTGGACGCGCACAAGCGCGTCCATGGGCGATAGGGAGGGATTCATGCGCCGAACCACATTGGCGGTTTTCGCCATGTTCTTCGCGTTTGTGAGCATCGGGGTTGCTGCGGTACCGCCGCCGAGGCTCACCGAGGTTGCGCCGTGGACGTACGACCCGTTCAACGGCAGCCTGGTCGAGTCCGAGTGGATCAACCACATCGGCTGTCCGTACCAGGCCGAGATCAACACACCGGCTCCGGGCACCTACACCGATCCGGCCTGCTCGACGCAGTACCGGGCGGACCCGAACGTGCAGGGGCTGCTGCTCGCCAAGACCGGCCCGACGGCGAACATCGCCGCGTCAGGCGCCGAGCTCAAGGGCGTCCGCGGGCATCGTGGTCGACACGATCGGCTACGACATCCGCAAGTTCGGCGGCTACGCCAGCCCGCTCGGCTCGCACTGTGGAGCCGGCGCGCCGCGGTTCAACGTCGTCACGAACTTCGGGACGCACTTCATCGGCTGCGCCTCGCCGCCGCCGATCTCGCAGGTGCTCGGCCAGGGCTGGACCCGGATGGCGTGGTCGCCCGCGGCGGCGTTCCCGCCGATCCCGCCGGGTGCGGCCGTCCAGTCGATCGACATCGTCTTCGACGAGGGCACCGATACCGGACCCGACAACTTCGGGATTGCCATTCTCGACAACATCATGGTCAACGGCGTCGCCGTCGGCCGCCGAACGGCTTAGTTCAGCCGTTTTCAGCCCCGGCGCGCGTTCTCTCGCGCCGGGGCTGTCGTCTTTTGGTCCTAGCCTTCGGACCAGGCGCGTTCTGGCCTTGTACGGCCTCCCGCGCAGACCTACCCTGGGGGAACGACCCAGAGAGGACGCGCACCGGGTGTGTCTTAGGGATTCAGAAGGGGAGGGATTCATGCGGCGATCGATCTTGGCTGTCATTGTCACGTTCTTCGCGTTCGCGAGCATCGGAGCCGCGGCAGGGCCGAAGCTGACGGACGTCAATCCGTGGGAGTACGACCCGTTCAACGGCAGCCTGGTCGAAGTCCGACTGGATCAACCATCTCGGCTGTCCGTACAACGCGGCGATCAACACCTACGACTCGAGCGGCAACATCGTCGCCGGCGCGTACACGGATCCCGGCTGCCCGGTGCAGTACCGGGGCGACCCGAACGTGCAGGGCCTCCTGCTCGCCAAGACCGGGCCGACGGCGAACGTCGTCGCCGCAGGCGCCGAGCTCCGCGGCATCGCCGGAATCCAGCTGACCGACATCGGCTACGACATCCGCAAGCACGGCGGCTACAACAGCCCGCTCGGCTCGCACTGCGGCGCCGGAGCGCCGCGCTTCAACGTCGTGACCAACTTCGGCACGCACTTCATCGGCTGCGCCTCGCCGCCGCCGGTCTCGCAGATCCTCGGCGAGGGTTGGACGCGGCTCGCCTGGTCGCCGGCCGCGGCGTTCCCGCCGATCATCCCGGGCAGCGTCGTCCAGACGATCGACATCGTCTTCGACGAAGGCACGGACACCGGTCCCGACCACTTCGGGATCGCGATCCTCGACAACATCATGGTCAACGGCGTGTCCGTCGGCCGCCGGGTGAGCTTAACGCACGTCGCCTTCCGCCCGGCGCGAGGAGCACTCGCGCCGGACGGAGGCATCAGCTCCCTTAGAGCTCAGCGCACTGACCCGCCTGCTTCCCCTCGACGCTGTTCGGGGCGCCGAAGTCGGTGACGCCCGGGTCGTTGCCGGTGCAGATCAGCTTGTCGTGGATCGTGTTGCCCAGGATCGCGACGCCGTAGCTGCTGCCCTTGCTGTCCGCGACGATCAGCTTGCCGCGGAACTCCGACCCGGCGACGATCACGTCGTCGGTCGTCCCGGAGATGTTCGTGTTCCGGTTCACCGTCGCGCCGAAGACGTGCACGACCGCAGCGCCCTCGGCGTGCAGTCCGCGATGGAGCTGCGAGCCGTCGGAGACGACGAGCGAAGCGCCCGGCTCGACCGTGACCGGGCCGTCGATCGTTGCGCCCGCGATACAGGTGACGCCGCTCTCGACCGTCACCCCCTTGCTGCGCTTGCCGGTGATCGTGGTCGTGCAGGCCGGTGACGCGCCGGGAAGCACGGTCGCCTTGAACAGGCCCGGCGTGCCGATGTTGCCGGCCGCGTCGATCGCCCGGTGCTCGATCGTGTGCGTGCCGTAGCCCGGCTCGAATTCGAACGGGAACGTCTGCTCGAACGCGGCCTTCGAGAGACCGCCCGTGCCGAGGTTCCCGTAGGTCAGCGCCTTCACCACCTTGCCGGAGTGCGAGAAGGTGAACGGCGTGCCGAACGGCTGGTCGGGGAAGCCGAAGTAGTTGAACCAGCCGTCGCCGTTCTCACGGAGCTCGCCGACGACGAAGCCGGGCTGGTCGTCCTGCGGGTCGAGCCGCATGTCGAACTCTCCGAAGTAGACGTTGTGCTCCGGGAGCGGCGCAGTCGTCAGCGACGTCAGAGGCGGCGTCAGCGTCCGCGGCGCGGTCGGGAGCGTGTTGTCGACCGTCCAGGTCCGTGTCTCGGTGCCGCCGCCGGCCGGATCGCTGACGGTTGCGCTGAGCGTGTGCGTCCCGGGGGCGAGCGCCAGCGCGCCCAGGTTGAAGTTCCGGCGGTTCCCGTTCGGTGCAGGGGCGCCGTCCAGTTGCCACGCCACGTCGAGCACGCGGTCGGTGGGATGCGTCGTCTCGACGTAGACGACGTCCTTGCCGCCCACGGCGCGGTTCGTCGGCGTCGAGAGCGTGAACGACGGCGTCACCGGAGCGGGCGTCAGCGGCGTGCCGACCGTCCACTGCCGGGTCTGCGTCATCCGCGGTCCGTCCAGGAACGCCGGGTCACGGACGAACGGCGTCTGGTCCTTGACCGTCACCTGGACGACGTCGCCGGCGACGAGGCCGCGGCCCTCGAGGTCGAAGTTGCGGCTGTTGCCGGTGTTCGGCACCGCGACCCCGTTGACAGCCCAGGTCACCGTCAGCTCGTGGTACTTCGGGTGCTGGGTCTCGACCCAGATCACGTCCTCCGTGCCGACTTGCCCGACCGGCGTGTGCTGGAGCGACATCGCGTTCGCGTTCCGCCGGCCGGTGATCCGGTAGGTCATGTGCTCGCGGCCGATCTGGTCGAAGGGGAAGCCGAGCCAGCGCATCATCGAGTGCTCGCTCGGCCGCCGGACGCCGCACGGGAAGGTATTGCCACCCTCGTGCAGGCCGATCGTGCCGCCCGACAGGCTCTCCTCGCCCATCCAGCGCCACCACTTGAACTGCGTGTTGATCATGTCCTGGACGCTCGTCCGGATCGTGTGGTGGAACGAGCCCGGCTCGCCACCCGTGTAGCACGGCCTGATCACGTCGCGCGACGAGTACGGGTACTCGTCCGCCAGCTGGCCGAGGGAGTGGCCGAGCTCGTGCGTCGAGATGAGCGGGCCCTGCGGGCTGCCGCCCGATGTCGTCGCCTGCGTGCCGCCGATCCCGCCGTAGGTGAACGTGTTCGCGAGCGCGAGCGTCTGGACGTTCTGCCCGGACACGCCGAGAGGAGCAAGGTAGATCGCCAGGTACTTGTTGTGCTGCTGCGTGCCGGAGCAGCGCGGGTCGCCGAGCCCCTCCGTCGGCGCTGTCGGGCAGCCGCCGCCCGACTGAAGCGCCGGGCCGTACGTGATCCCGCGCGCGAGTGGGTCGGCCGGGCAGACGTTTGCGTAGTTGAGTCGCAGCGGCGTGTTCCGCCGGATGTTGCCGTCGTCCGGGTCGCAGCTGATCCCGGAGTCCTGCGACTCGATCTCGAGCCTGTAGATGTTGAAGTAGTTGCGGTAGCTGCGGAACGGCTCGACGCTCCATTGCACGTTCAGGTTCCGGTCGACGTCGTCGCGGAACTTCTGGAGCTGGGAGGCCGTGTAGCCGTCACCCATGATCACGAGGTTGAGTCGCTCCGCCGGCGGGCCGGTGATCTGCAGCGGCACCACCGTGGCGTCTCCCGGCGCGGCGGCTGCTGGGCCGGCCGCCAGGACCAGGATCCCGGCCACTCCCAACGCGAACGCGACTGCCTTGCGCTTCCGGCTCATCTCTCCTCCTCGATCGCCGACTGGAGGCGCCAGTATTTCGAATCTCGCCTCCGGGGCGCCAGCTCAAATCAGCGGCGCAGCACCATGCCGGCACGCTCGCCGGTCAGCTCGCCGTCGCGCAGCGTCGGCACGCCGTTCACGAGCACGTGCCGCATGCCTTCGGCGAGCAGGTTCGGCTCGAAGACCGTCCCGCGCTCGGCGAACAGCTGGCGGGTCGAAGACGGCGACGTCGGCGCGCGCGCCCTCGCGAAGGACGCCGCGGTCGGACAGGCCGATCCGCTCGGCGGGCTGGCCCGTCAGCCGGAAGACGGCGTCCTCCGGCGTCAGCAGCCGCTCGTCGCGCACCATGAACCGCCAGAACCACGCCGCCCACGTGTACGCCCCGTGGAAGAACGACTCCGCGAGCTTGCCGTTCGGCGCCAGGGTGGTCGCGTCGGAGCCGGGTACGCAGAGCTTGTGCGCGAACGCCTCGCGCTGCTGATCCTCGGAGTAGGCGTGGATGATCACCATCAGCTTGTGCAGCTCGTCGCGGCCCTCGAGCAGCAGGTCGTAGACCGCGTCGAGCGGCTCCTGCCTGCGGTCGGCGGCGATCGAGGCGAAGTCGCGGCGGCTGTGCTCCGGCCAGATCTCGTTGTCGAGCAGGACAACACGTGACCAGTCGTTGCCGGCGCTCAGGATCGAGCGGTGCGGCCGCATCTCGTCGCGCTTCGCCGGGTCGCGCAGGATCGCCGCGAGCTCGCCCGGCTCGGCGCCGAGTGCCCAGGCGGGCAGCGCCGCGTAGAGGTTCGTCAGCCCGAAGGTGCGCGTGTGCATGTCGAACGCGACGTCCTGACCCCGGTCGCGTGCGGCGTCGACGAGCTCGATGCAGCGGCGGCTCTCCTCGATCCCGTTCCGCGGGACGAGGTGCGAGACCTGCAGCCGCACCTCGGCGTTCGCGCCGGTGCGGATCGCCTCGGCGACCGCGTCGGCGGCGCCCTCGTCGCGCTTGCGCGTGTGCGTCGCGTAGAAGGGCGCCTGCCGCGCCAGCGCCGTCAGCTCGTCCTCGCTCGCCGCCTGCTCCTGCGCGTACTCGAGACCGGTCGAGTAGCCCCAGGCGCCGTGGTCGAGCGACTCGCGCAGCAGCACCTGCATCTCGGCCAGCTCGGCGGCGTCGGCCGGCCGGTCGGCGAGGCCGAGCGTCGCCAGCCGCAGCTGCCCGTTCGGGACGAGGCTGAGCACGTTGACGGCGGGCCGGGCGGCCTCGAGCTCCGTCGAAGTACTCGCCGGCCGAGCTCCAGTGATCGGAAGGTCGTCGGAGTAGCCGTAGATCGCGCGGCGTGCCTGCTGCGGATCGCGGATCGGGAAGCAGCCGAAGCCGCAGTTGCCGACGACCTCGGTCGTGACGCCCTGGTGGATCGCGCTGACCGCACGCGGATCCATCAGCAGCGTGTAGTCGGAGTGGCTGTGGATGTCGATGAAGCCCGGCGCGACGGCCAGGCCCGGCGGCGTCGAGCTCGTGCCCGTTCGGCGCGAGCGAGCCGATCGCGGCGATGCGGCCGTCCTTGACGCCGACGTCGGCAATGCGGCCCTCCGCGCCCGTGCCGTCGTAGACCAGTGCCGCCGCGAATGACGACGTCGAAGCTCACTGCTGCGGCGGGTCGCCTTGCCGTCCTCGACCACGACGCCGTAGCGCTCCCGGGCAGCCTCGACGCTCACCTTCCCGTCGAGGACGTCCTCGAGCACGAGCGCCGGATCGCGCTCGAACGGCGAGCCGCTGCCGCCTCCGCCTGCGGAGACGTGGTGGAAGACGTCGCCCCGGCGCAGCTGCAGGGCTTCCATCGGCATCGGTCGGGATGGCGCGATCGCCGCCGGCCGAGCGGATCGTGTTCGACGACGGCGCGCCTGCCTCGCCACCTCGATGCCGTAAGGCGGATGTGCGCGCCGGTCGGAGCGCACCGTCAGCACCGCCTCGTCGGCCAGCAGCTCGTACGAGCGCTCGTAGGCGAGGCCGCCGCGGAAGCGACCCGGGACCGCCCGAGTCGGCGACGAGCCCGTAGCCGTGCACCCGCAGCGGCAGGTCGCTCTCGACGAGCTCGACCGGCTGGTTCGACAGGTTGGCGAGCGGGTTCGACACGCCCTCGAGGCCGTCGCGGCCCGCCCGGGCGCCCCAGCAGCCGACGAGCACCTCGGTGAGGACGAACGGGCTCCCGTCCTGGTAGCCGCCGATCGCGATCAGCGTCGGCCCGCCCTCTCCCGGCGCGACGACCTTGTCCGGGCACGACCTGCGGCGAGCGCGCCCATGACGGCGTCGTAGACGCGGTAGCCGACGACGCCACGCGCGCCGCAGGCCGCCGGCAGCACCGGGTTGACGATCGTCCCGACCGGCGCGTTGATGTGGATCGGCCGCATGTAGCCGCCGGCGTTCGGGATCTCGCGGCCGGCGATGCCGCGGAACGCGCAGTAGACGCCGGCGTTGACCATCCCGACCGGGCAGTTGAGCCCCGCCGCCACCTGCGGCGCCGTCCCGTCGAGGTCGACCCACACCTCGTCGCCCCGCACGGTCAGCTCGACCGCGATCCGCAGCGGCTCCGGCTCGTCGCCGAAGCCGTCGATGAAGTCCTCGAACGCGTAGACGCCGTCCGGGCAGCGCCGCGAGCTCGGCGCGCATCAGGCGCTCGCTCAGCACCTGCAGCTCGTCCATGTAGCGGCGGCTCTCGAGCGTGCCGTACCGCTCGAGGATCTCGATCAGGCCGCGCTCGCCCGCGCGGCAGGCGGCGATCTGGGCGCGCAGGTCGCCGATCACCTCGATCGGCTGGCGCGTGTTCTTCTCGATGATCCGGATCACGCTCGTGTTCTCGCGGCCCGCCTCGTAGAGCTTGAGCAACGGCAGCCGCAGCCCTTCCTGGAAGATCTCGGTCGCGTGCACGGCGATCGACCCGGGCGTGAGGCCGCCGACGTCGACGTGGTGCGCCATCGTCGCGGCGTACCCCTCGAGCTCGCCGGCGTGGAAGATCGGCTGGATCACGTAGAGGTCCGGCAGGTGCTGGCCGCCGAAGCCGTACGGGTCGTTGGCGAGGAAGACGTCGCCCGGCTCGATGTCCTCGCCGAAGTGCTCGCGAACGTGCCGCATGATCGTCGGGAAGGTCCCGAGCTGGACGGCGAGGGTCAGTCCCTGCGCGACCAGCTCGCCGTCGCGGTCGCAGAGCGCCGTCGAGTAGTCCATCGTGTCGCGGACGACGGGCGAGTAGGCGCTGCGCATCACTACGAGCGCCATCTCGTCGGCCACCGACGCGAGCGCGTTCTTGATCACCTCCAGCGTGACGGGATCGACCTTCATGAGTCGAGTGACGATGTCGATGTTCCCGAGCGAGTCGAGCGTCACCCGGCAGCCCGGCGGGACGACGCAGGTCGCGTCGTACTCCTCGACGATCAGCGGCCCCTCCCGCGGCGGCGAGTCGAGCAGCGCCGCGCGCGAGATCACCGGCGACGTCGAGCGAGCCGTGCTCGGGCCCGAAGTAGGCGCGCCGCGTCGCCGCTTGTGTTTCAGAAACACAAAGTCCCGCGCGCGGGTCGTACGGCGCGTCGCCGTTCCCGGACGCGCGGGCGGTCAGCTTCAGGTTGACGATGTCGATCGGCGCGTCCGCGGAGGCGTGCCCGTAGGTGCGGTGGTGCTCGGCGTTGAAGTCGGCCGCGATCCGGCCGAGGTCGGGAGCGCCGGCGGCGACGGGCATCGTCAGCTCGTAGGCCTGTCCGGCGTAGCGGATGTCGGCGAAGCGGGAGATCGCGATCGCCTCGCGGGAGACGCCTTCGGCGACCAGCGCGAGCTCGGCCTCGGCCTCGAGCTCGCGGTAGCCGGCGTGCAGCACCTCCGACGAGGCGCCCGCCGCCGCGGGCCAGCAGCGTGCGCACGAACTCGTGCTCGATCTCCGACAGGAGCAGGCCGGCGGCGCTGAAGACGCCGGGCGCGAGCGGCACGAGCACGCGGCGCATCTGCAGCGCGCGGGCGATCGCGACGGCCACCACCGGCCCGTTGCCGCCGAAGCCGCAGAGCACGAACTCGCGCGGATCGCGGCCGCGGTAGGTCGAGACGGCCTTGACCGCTCTCGTCATCGTCGCCACCGCGAGCTGGAAGACGCCGTAGGCGGCCTCGATCGCGTCCTTGCCGAGCGGCTCCGCCACCGACTCGACGGCCCGCAGCTGCCGCTTCGGCGTCGATCGCGACCGCGCCGCCCGTCAGGTACTCGGGGTTCAGGTAGCCGAGCACGACGAGGGCGTCCGTCAGCGTCGGCTCGTCGCCGCCGAGCCCGTAGCAGGCCGGGCCCGGGTCGGCGCCCGCGCTCTCGGGGCCGACGTGGAGCATCCCGAACTCGTCCACCGAGACGAGGCTGCCGCCGCCCGCGCCGATCTCGGAGAGGTCGATGAACGGGAGCCGGATCGCGTAGCCGCCGCCCTTGATCAAGCGGCTGCTGAGGTTGATCCCGGCGCCGACCTCGTACTCCGACGTCTTCACCGGCTGGCCGTCCTCGAGAATCGCGGCCTTCGCCGTCGTCCCGCCCATGTCGAGCGAGATCACGTTCGGGATCCCGGCCGCGCGCGCGAGGAAGGCGCAGGCGACGACGCCGGCCGCCGGCCCCGACTCGACCAGGTGCGCAGGCTTCCGGATCGCGGCCTCGGCGCTCATGACGCCGCCGCTCGACTGCATGATCTGGAGCGGCGCCGAGATCCCGGCCTCGGCCAGGCTCGACTCGAGCGAGCGGATGTAGCGCTGGACGACAGGGCCGACGTACGCGTTCACGACGGCGGTGCTCGTGCGCTCGTACTCGCGGATCTCGGCGAGGATCTCGGAGGAGCAGGTGATGTAGACGTCGTCGCCGACGACCTCGCGGACGATCTCGGCGGCGCGGCGCTCGTGGTCGGGGTTCGCGTAGGCGTGCAGGAAGCTGATCGCGACCGACGACTGACGCCCTCTGCACGCGCCTGCTCCGCCGCCTCCCGCACCGCCTGCTCGTCCAGCGGCGACCCACTCCTCGCCTCGGGGGCCGGTTCGCTCGGGAATCTCGTAGCGCAGCCGGCGCGGGACGAGCGGCCGTGGCTTCTCGTACTGGAGCTCGTACATGACCGGGATCCGCAGCCGCCGCAGCTCGAGCACGTCGCGGAAGCCGGCGGTCGTCAGCAGGCAGCAGCTCGATCCCTTCCCTTCGAGCACCGCGTTCGAGGCGACCGTGGTCGCGTGGACGACCTTGGTCACGCTCGCCGGCTCGACGCCCCGGACTCCTGCAGCAGCTCGAGGATGCCCTGGACGACGCCGCGGGCGTAGTCGTCGGGCGTCGACAGCACCTTCTTCGTCCGCAGGGTTCCCTCGGAGCCCAGCAGGACGACGTCGGTGAACGTGCCGCCGATGTCGACGCCGATCCGGTAGTCGTCAGCCACGGAGCTTCGCAAAGCCTCCGAAGGGCAGCCGCGCGTAGCCGGGGGTGCCGAAGGCGGCGCCGTCGACGACCGGGAAGACCCTCGGCGATGAGGTCCTCCGACGAGAGCTCGCCGAGCTCGAGCCAGAGAAACGGCGTCGCGGCCGGGAGCGGGGCGCTCAGGATCGGATGCTCGACGATCATCGCGTGGGCTGCGTCGCGGTCGCGGCGGTAGCCCTGCGCAACCTCGTCGAGCCAGCCCTGCGGGCCGTCGAGCGCCGCGGTTGCGGCGCGCTGGGCGACGTGGCCGACGCGGATCACGTCCCACTCGAGCTCGCGCAGGCAGCGCGTCGATCACCGCCGGCTCGGCGGCGACGAAGCCGATCCGCCAGGCCGGCATCGCGAGGCTCTTGCCGAGGCTGCGGATCAGGATCACGTTCGGCGCACCCCAGGCGGAGGCGAGCTCGCCGTCGTGGATGCAGCGCTCGTACGCCTCGTCGGTGATCACCGTCAGGCCGTGGCGGGCGGCGAGCGCGAGCAGCTGCGTCGATCTCGGCCCGCGACGGCAGATGGCCGTCGGGGTTGTTCGGGTTCGTCAGCGACGAGAGCGCGCGAGCGCGGGGTCACCGCTCGCTGATCGCCTCGGGATCCCAGCTCGGCACCGGGACGAAGACGCCGCCCGCCCGCTCGATCAGGCCGGCGAAGAAGTAGCACGGGGTCGGCACGATCACCTCGTCGCCGGGCTCGAGCAGGGCGCGGAAGGTGAGGCTGAGCGCGTGCATGGCGCCGTTCGTGACCAGGATCCCGCGCTCCGGGTCGGCGGGCGCGGGCAGGCTGCGGGCGATCGCCTCGCGCAGCGCGACGTGGCCGCGGCTTGGCGGCGTCACCGTGTGCTCGTCGATCGCTGCGAGCACTGCCTCGCGGACGTGCTCCGGCAGCGGCGCCGCGAGCGTTCCCTTCAGCGGCAGCACGTCCGTGCCCGCGAGCCGCGCTCCACCGCGATCGACGGCATCTCGTCGGCTCTCACGAGCTCGGCACGACCGGCAGGAGGACGTGCGAGGGGTAGACGTCGGTGTGCAGCACGGTCTGCTGCGCGACCTCGATCCGGGTGCTCGTCCCGACGTCCTCGCCGTTGTTCAGGTTGCGGCTGAAGCGCGGGAAGCTCGAGCTCGTCACGTCGAGCGCGGATCCGATGGCCCGCGCTCGAAGACGTTCGCCATCGGATAGCAGCGGATCCGGTACTCGGCGACCTCGCCCGGCTCGAGCAGCTCGGTGCTGTCGCCCTCGTGCGAGTTCCGGTAGCGCGCGCGGATGATCCCCTCGGTGAGGAAGATCGAGCGGCCGTCCGGATAGACGTCGCAGACGCGGACGAAGAAGTCGGTGTCCTTCGCGCTCGACGCGGCGAAGAGCACCATCTCGACCGGGCCGATCACCTCGAGGTCGCTCGTCGAGCTCGTCGCTCGTGTACGAGAGCACGTCGGCGCGGGCCTCGAGCTCGCGCTGGTCCCAGGGGCCGGGGCGGATCGGCACCGCGGCGCCCTGCGTCATCGTCAGCACCGAGTTGACGCCGCCGATCGTCGGCACGGGATCCTCGGGGTCGTACGCGTAGCGGTCGGCCGGCTCGTCGGAGCGCGGCACGTCGCGGTCGAGCCGCTCGCCGCTGCGCAGGAAGAACGGCGTGAACTCGGTTCCGGGCAGCGGCCACTCGCTCTCGCCGCGCCACTCGTTCCGGCCGAGGACGAAGAGCTCGAGCGGCGGGCGCTCCTCCCAGTCGTTCCCCTCGTCGCGGAGGTAGCGGTCGTAGAAGGCGAGCTCGTGGTCGCGGATCACGGTGACGCCGGCGGAGAGGTCGACGTCGCCGCGGAAGGTCTCGACCTCCTCCTCGTGCGACCACGGCCCCATCAGCACCCGGTTCGGGACGCGGTCGCCGATCGCCGCGAACTAGCGCAGGTGCGAGCCGGAGTACGGATCGAACCAGCCGCCCTGCTGGAAGATCGGCACCGTCACCGTGTCGGGGCGGTGGTGGAACTGGTGCCAGTAGGCGTCGTTCTCCTGGTGCTCCCACCACTCGCGCCAGAAGCCGACCTTGCGGCCGATCGCGACCTCGTCGAGCTCGATCAGCGGCAGGTGGCGCCAGAGCCGGTCGTTCAGCAGCAGGTCGCCCGCGCTCGGGCCGGTGACCAGGCTGATCGCGCTCGTCCAGATCGCCGCGGCGCCGAGCGTCAGCGCGAGCTGGAAGGCGCCGCCCGTCCAGTAGCCGTCCCAGAAGTAGTCGTCGTGGATCACCTGCGGCGCGATGCACTCGAGGTTCGGGTGCCCCTCGTGCATCAGCTGCCACTGGACGAGCGCGCCGTAGCTGCGGCCCCAGGTGCCGATCCTGCCGTTGCACCACTCCTCGCCGGCCGCCCAGGTGAGGGAGTCGTGAGCGTCGACGCCGTCCTTGCTCCAGGCCTCGAACTCGCCCTCCGACTCGTAGCGGCCGCGCACGTCCATGACGACGGCGGCGTAGCCGCGCTGCGCGAACCAGACGCCCCAGCCGACGAAGCGCTCGCGCGTCGACTCGTACGGCGTCCACTGGCAGATCGTCGGGTGCGGGCCGCCGGACAGCGGCAGATAGACGTCGGCCGAGAGCGTGATCGCCGTCGCGCATCGGCACCCGCTGGTCGTGCAGCAGCCGGACGTCCTGCAGGCTCACCCGATCAGCGGCGGCCGTTCTCGGGCAATGGGCGTTCCGGCGAAGTGGCAGGCGGCGCCGTGGCTGTCGCCGTGATCCTCGAGCAGCGGCTCCACCTCGGCGCAGATGTCCTGCGCGATCGGGCAGCGGGTCCGGAAGCGGCAGCCGGAGGGCGGGTTGATCGGGCTCGGCACGTCGCCGTGGAGCACGACCCGCTGGCGCTTGCGGCCCGGTACCGGCTCCGGATTCGCCGAGAGGAGCGCCATCGTGTACGGGTGCAGCGGCCGGCGGAAGAGCTCCTCCGAGGTCGCCAGCTCGACGATCTTGCCGAGGTACATGACCGCGACGCGATCGGAGATGTAGCCGACGACGGCGAGGTCGTGGGCGACGAAGAGGTACGTCAGGTTGAACTCGTTCTTCAGCTCGACGAGCAGGTTGAGCACCTGCGACTGGATCGAGACGTCGAGCGCCGACACCGGCTCGTCCGCGACGATGAACTTGGGCCGCAGCACGAGCGCGCGGGCGAGGCCGATCCGCTGGCGCTGGCCGCCGCTGAACTGGTGCGGGTAGCGCCCGGCCGCCTCGGCGCTGAGGCCGACGCGCTCGAGCACGTCGATCACGGCCTCGTCGCGGCGCTTGCGCTCGAGCCCGTGGATCCGCAGGCCCTCGCCGACGAGGTCCTTCACCTTCATCCGGGGGTCGAGCGAGCCGACCGAGTCCTGGAAGACGATCTGCATGTGCCGGCGCATCGCCTTCAGGTCGGAGCCGCCGAGCCGCCGCACGTCGACGCCGTCGAACTCGATCTCGCCGGCGGTCGGCTCGAGCAGGCGCAGCAGGGTGCGGCCGAGCGTCGACTTGCCGCAGCCGGACTCGCCGACGAGGCCGACCGTCTCGCCCCGGAAGACGTCGAGGTCGACGCCGTCCACCGCCTGCAGCTGGCCGACGGTCCGCTTCAGCATCCCCTTGCGGACGGGGAAGTGCTTCTTCACGCCGCGCGCCTTCAGCAGCACGTCCGCGGGCTCGCCGCCGGTGCCGAGGTCGAGCCGCGTCGTGCTGAGGTCGACGCTCATGCGATCGCCTCCGTGCGTCCGGGGGATGCGGCGGCCGTTCTCGCACAGCCAGCATGCGGACTCCTGCGGCGGCACTGGCAGCAGCGGCGGATCGTCGGCCAGGCACTTGGCGAAGACGTAGTCGCAGCGTGGCGCGAAGCGGCAGGCCGGCGGCCACTCGAGCGGGCTCGGGACGACGCCGCGGATCGCCTTCAGCGGCTGCGAGTACCGCATCCCGAGCAGCGGGATCGAGTCGAGCAGCGCTTCGGTGTACGGGTGCTGCGGGCTGGCGAAGATGTCGGCGACCGGGCCGCGCTCGACGATCCGGCCGCCGTACATGACCGCGACCTCGTCGACCATCTCCGCGACGACGCCGAGGTCGTGCGTGATCAGCAGGATCGCCATCCCGAGCCGCTCGCGCAGCTCCTTCATCAGCTCGAGGATCTGCGCCTGGACGGTCACGTCGAGCGCCGTCGTCGGCTCGTCGGCGATCAGCAGCTTCGGGTTGCAGCTGAGCGCCATCGCGATCATCACGCGCTGGCGCATGCCGCCGGACAGCTGGTGCGGATAGTCCTGAACGCGCTGCGCCGGAGACGGGATGCCGACGAGCTGCATCATCTCGACCGCCCGGTCCATCGCCTCCTTCTGACCGACGTTCTGGTGCAGCTGCACGGCCTCGGAGATCTGGTCGCCGACCGTGAACACCGGGTTCAGCGAGGTCATCGGCTCCTGGAAGATCATCGAGATGTCGTTGCCGCGGATCTTCTCGAGCTCGTCCTCGTCGAGCGCGGCGAGGTCGTGGCCCTCGAAGAGGATGCGCGAGCCCCCGAAGATCCGGCCCGGCCGGTCGATCAGCCGCATCACCGAGAGCGCGGTCACTGACTTGCCGCTGCCCGACTCGCCGACGATCGCGAGCGTGCCGCCCTGCTCGATCTCGAAGTCGATCCCGTCGACGGCGCGCAGGAAGCCGTCGCGCGTGTCGAAGCCGGTGCGGAGGTTCTCGACGGCGAGCAGCGGCGCTGTCATACCCGCTTCACCTTCGGGGCGCCGGGCGGGGCGGGAACGTCGATGTGGCGCTGAGCTGCGTCCAGCACGATCGCGGGGTCGCGCGTCTGCAGCGCGGCGAGCAGCTCGCGATGCTCCTCGACCGTCTCCTCGAAGCTGCGAAAGCGCTCGTAGCGATAGAAGTAGGCGCGGATCCGCGGCCAGATCGTGCGCCAGATCTGCACCGTGTGCTGCTGCCCGGACGCGGTGATCACGATCTCGTGGAAGCCGAGGTCGGCCTCGACCAGCTTCAGCAGGTCGTTCGCCTTCCCGGCCTGCTCCATCAGCCAGATCTGCTTCCCGAGCTCCGCGAAGTCGTCGTCGGTCATCTCGCTCGACCGCCTGCGCCCAGCTGTAGCGCTCGAGCGTCAGGCGGATCGGGATCAGCACCTCGTGGACCTCCTCGTCGGACACGCCGACGACGACCGCACCCCGGTAGGGGTACGGACATCACGAGGCCCTCGTTCTCGAGCTGGCGGAGCGCCTCGCGGACGGGGCCGCGGCTCGTGCCGAGCTCGGCCGAGAGCGCCGACTCGATCAGGCGGTCGCCGGGCTCGAAGCGGCCGGAGATGATCGCGGTCCGGAGCGTCTCGATCACCTGCTGGCCACGCGGGCCGGCCTTCGTCCCGCCGTCGACGGCGACAGCGGGCCTGCGACCGGCGGGCCCAGGTCGGGCTCGGTGGGAATGGTCATGTCGACAATCTCAAAATGGTTGACAATCTGCGCCTGCGCGCCGTAGTCTATCCATCTCGGTGAGGATCGCCAAAATCGAAACAATTGCAGTGCGGACCCCCATGCGGGAGCCGTTGGTGTGGCCCGGCGGCACCAGGCACTCGGCGTCGGGACTGCTCGTCCTGATCCACACCGACGAGGGGATCGTCGGGGTCGGCGAGGCGCCCGGACCGACGCTGCCGACGATCCAGACGATCATCGACGCGGAGCTGGCGCAGTTCCTGATCGGCCAGGATCCGCTGCGCGTCGAGTGGCTCGTGCACCGCATGGAGGAGTTCACGCGCAACTGGAGCCAGATCGGCGCGTACGCGATCGCCGGCGTCGAGATGGCCCTGCTCGACCTGAAGGGGAAGGCGCTCGGCGTCCCGGTCGCGGAGCTGCTCGGCGGCTTCTGCCGCGACCGCGTCGCGGTCGTCGGCTACCTCTTCATCGACACGCCGGAGGCGAACGCGACGAAGGCGGGCGCGTTCGTCGACGCCGGCTACACCGAGCTGAAGCTCAAGGTCGGGCGCGACTTCGAGCAGGACCACGACACGCTCGCGGCGATCCGCGACCGCGTCGGACCGGACGTGAAGATCCGGATCGACGCGAACATGATCTGGAGCGTCCCGGCCGCGATCAAGTGGATCAGAGGCCTCGAGCGCTTCGACCTCCAGTACGTCGAGCAGCCGGTGCCGGACTTCGACGTGCAGGGCCTGGCGCAGGTGCGCCGCTCCGTCGCGGTCCCGATCGCCGCGGACGAGGCCTGCACCGACCTGCGCTCCGTGCTCGAGCTGATCAAGGCGGATGCCTGCGACGTGCTCGTCGTCTACCCGTCGGAGGCGGGCGGGCTGCGGCGCGCCCATCAGATCGGCGCGCTCGCCGACGCAGCCGGCAAGTGGTGCGTGATCGGCAGCTGGGCAGAGCTTGGCGTTGCCACAGCCGGCAACGTCCACGTCGTCGCCTCGTCGTCCAACTACCCGTTTGCGAGCGACACGCACTACCCGCTGCAGGAGCTCGACGTCCTCACCGAGCCGTTCGCGATGACGGACGGCCTCGTCGAGGTACCCCGTTCGCCGGGGCTCGGCGTCGAGCTCGACCCGGAAGCCGTGCAGCGACTTTCCAACTTTCAAGTCCGTGAGTCCGTCTTCTATGACGACATTCACGGAGAGGCACCAAGGGTCGGTCAGATCCTCTGACCGACCTTTCAGAGGAGAGGGAGGGGCGGACACGATGTCAGACGAAACTACGTCCGGTAGCCCGGCCGGCGGGCAGCTCGACCGCCGAGAGCTGCTGAAGAAGGCCGGGCAGGTCGGTGCGGGCGCCGTTGCGGCGAGCGCCCTCGGCGGCACCGGCGGCCGCGGCGACGAAGCGGCACCGCGCCGTCCCGATCAAGCGGGGCGGCAGGCTGATCTGGGGGCTCGAGTCGGATCCGGCGCATGTGGCGCCGTTCGGCGGGATCCTGACCGCGAACCACTGGGCGAAGGAGTTCGCCTACGACTCGCTGGTCGAGTGGGACCGGAACCTGAACGTCAGGCCCGCCCTCGCCGAGAAGTTCGAGATCATCAACAAGACGGCGATCCGCTGGACGCTGAAGCGGGGCGTCAAGTTCCACAACGGCAAGGAAGTCACGGCCGCCGACGTCAAGTACTCGGTCGAGCGGATGCTCAACCCGCCGCTGCCGGGGAGCATCTCCACCGTCGCGCAGGTGCCGGCGATCGACAGGGTCCAGGTCGTCTCGAAGTACGTCTTCATCCTGCACCTGAAGCAGGCCGACGCCCGCATCATCGGCTTCTTCGCCTGGCAGCGCTACGCACCGATCGTCCCGGAGGGTCTCTACGACCAGATCAACGTCTCCCGGAACGCGATCGGCACCGGCCCGTACCGGATGCTCGGCTACGAGCCGAACGACCGCGTCGAGTACGTCAAGTTCGCGAGGCACTGGAAGAAGGGCTTCCCGTACATGGACTCGATGCAGCTGAAGATCCTCGGCGACGAGCAGGCCCGCGTTGCGGCGCTGCGTGCCGGGGCGATCGACGGCGCGACGCTCTCGGTCGAGGTCGCCCGGTCGCTGGCGAACAACAGCGACCTGACCGTCCTGAAGGGGCCGAACGCCGCCTTCCGCGAGCTGCAGATGACGATCAAGCGCGGCGAGGACAAGCCGTGGCACAAGAAGGCGCGTGCGCCTGGCGGTCAACCACGCGATCAACCGCGCGGACATCATCCGGCGGGTCTACAGCGGCGAGGCCGAGTACTCGGGGCATGTTCCGCCCGGCTACGGCCCCTGGCCGCTGACGGACGCGGAGCTGAAGCAGAAGTACGAGAAGTTCGACCTGCCGATGGCGAGGAAGCTGATGGCGGACGCGGGCGAGTCCAGGGGGTTCAAGGTCACGATGACGACGTTCGCCCTGCAGGACTATCCGCTGATCTCCGCGGTCGTCCAGTCGCAGCTGAAGGCGATCAACATCGACGTCGAGATCGTCGCCCAGGAGGCCGGCACCTTCGCCGCCAACAACGGCCGCGGGAACGTTCGACTGGGATCTCACCGGTCGCGGCATGCGCGGCGATGTCGACGGGTACGTGGCCGAGTTCCACCCGGCCGCCCCCGTCTTCAACATCTGGTACCCGGAGTACCGGAACGTCAAGGCGTGGCGAGGGATCGGCAACGGCCGGATCCAGCTCGACCCGGCGAAGCGGGTGCCGATCTACAAGGCGGCGCAGCGGGAGCTCATGCTCGACCCGGTGCAGATCCCGCTCGTGGCGATCAAGAAGTACCAGGTCGTCCGCAAGCGCGTGAAGAACATGTACGTCGCGTTCAGCGACTTCAACACGGGGCTCCGCAACGTGTGGCTGGACGGGTGACCGACAGCAGTCCCGTCGACCTGGAGGGGCGCCGCTTCGGCGGCGTCCCTCCAGCTCAATTCAGGGTCCGGTAGGACCGGCCGAGCATGGGCGGCTACATCCTCAAGCGGATCGCGTTCGCGATCCCGACGCTCATCGTCGTCTCGGTCGGGATCTTCCTCATGGTCCGGCTGCTGCCCGGCGACATCATCGACATCCTCTTCGGCGGCGACCAGACCGCCAGCGAGGAGGTCAAGCAGCAGGCGCGTGAGCAGCTCGGCCTGAACGGCTCCTACCCGGAGCAGTACTGGCGCTGGATCAGCGGCGTCGTGCAGGGAGACTTCGGCTTCTCGCTCCGCAACACCGAGCCGGTCTCGAACATCGTCTTCGACGCGCTGACGGTCACGCTCGAGCTGGTCCTCCTCGCGCTCCTGATCGCGACTGTCGTCGGCGTCCCGCTCGGCGTGCTCTCCGCCGTCAAGCGCGACACGGGCTGGGACCTCGCCGCGCGCGTCGGCGGCCTCGTCGGGCTCAGCGTCCCGAGCTTCTGGCTCGCGACGCTGCTGCTGCTGCTCACGTCGCGCGTGTTCGGCTGGGTGCCGCCCCTCGTCTACATCTCCCCGTTCGACGACCCGATCGGGAACCTGAGCCAGTTCATCCTCCCGGCGCTCTCGATCTCGGTGTTCACGATGGCGATCGTGATGCGCATGGTGCGCGCGACGATGCTGGAGGTGCTCGGGCAGGACTACGTCCGCACCGCCCGCGCGAAGGGCGTCGGCAGGAGGACGGTGATCTCGAAGCACGCGCTGCGGAACGCCCTGATCCCCGTCGTCACGATCATCGGCTTCGAGATCGGCGTGCTGATCGGGGGAGCCGCGATCATCGAGACCATCTTCGGGCTGCCCGGCGTCGGCTACGTCCTCCTGCAGGCGATCTTCGGGCGCGACTACCCCGTGATCCAGGCGATGACGCTGCTGATCGCGTTCACCTTCATCTTCGCCAACCTGCTCGTCGACCTCCTCTACGGCGTCCTCGACCCGAGGATCTCGCAGGAATGAGCGAGGCCAGCGTCGACACCTGGGGCGAGACGCGGCATCGCCGCTTCAACGCGGCTGGGCAAGTGGCGCAACCCGATCGGGCTCGCCGGCGCCGCCATCGTCGTCTTCAACGTCCTCGTCGCCCTGCTCGGGCCGCAGCTCTGGCGGCTCGACCCTGACGAGCTGGCCTCCCTCCGCTTCGAGGGGCCGAGCTGGGCGCACCCGATGGGCACGGACGAGCTCGGCCGCGACACGATGGCGCGCATCATCCACGGGGCGCAGGTGTCGCTCCAGGTCGGTGCGATCTCCGTCTCGATCGCCTTCGTCGGCGGCGTCCTGTTCGGCCTGCTGGCCGGCTACTACAAGGGGATCGTCGACACGGTGCTGATGCGGCTCGTCGACATCATGTTCTCGCTGCCCGGGATCGTGCTCGCGATCATCATCGCCGGCCTCCTCGGGCCGAACCGCCGCAACGCGATGATCGCGATCGGGATCGTGATCCTGCCCGCGTTCGCGCGGGTCGTGCGCGGCGCCGTGCTCGAGGTGATGGGCTATCCGTACACCGAGTCGTCACGGGCGCTCGGGGCGAGCGGGCTGCGGATCATGGTCAAGCACGTGATCCCCAACATCGGGGCGCCGCTGCTCGTGCTCGTCTCCGTCTACCTGTCGGTCGCGATCCTGGCCGAGGCGGCGCTCAGCTTCCTCGGGCTCGGCACGCAGCCGCCGGAGGCCGCCTGGGGCAGCATGCTGAGCACCGCGCGAACCTACATCGACGTCAGCGCGTGGCTGTCGATCTTCCCGGGCCTCGCGATCATGGTCGTCGTGCTGGGCTTCAACCTCCTCGGCGACGGGCTGCGGGACATCCTCGATCCGCGGCTCGGCCCGCACGTCGGCGACACGCCCGCGACGAAGAAGTAGTTGCTCGACGTCCTGATCCGTGGCGGCTGGGTCGCCGACGGCGCCGGCAGCCCGCCGTACCTCGGCGACGTCGCGATCGAGGGCGGCAAGATCGCCGACGTCGGCCGGCTCGGTGCGGCCGCGACCGCGGACCGCGTCATCGACGCGACCGGCAAGATCGTCTGCCCCGGCTTCGTCGACCCGCACAGCCACAGCGACTTCTCGATCCTCGCCAACCCGACCGCGGAGAGCACGATCCGGCAGGGCGTGACGACCGAGGTCGTCGGCAACTGCGGCTGGAGCTACGCGCCCGTCACCGACGCATCCGAGCCGACGATCCGCAGCCGGCTGCACTCGTTCGGCTTCGACAAGCCGACGATCCCGTGGTCGACCTTCGGCGAGCACCTCGAGTTCCTCTCGGACGTCGGCCACACGCCGAACTTCGCCTGGTTCGTCGGCCACAACGCGATCCGCCTCGCCGCGGGAGTGTCCGGCTCGGCGCCGATCCTCCGAGCAGATGGCGGCGATGGAGGGCTTCGTCCACGAGGCGATGCAGTCGGGGGCGCTCGGGATGTCGACGGGGCTCGAGTTCAACCCGGGGCGGGAGGCGACGGCCGAGGAGCTGATGCGCCTGAACGCCGTCGCCGGGGAGTACGACGGCATCTACACGAGCCACATCCGCAACCGCGACTCGGGCCTGCTCGAGGCGATCGACGAGTTCCTCGCGGTCGCCCGGGCAGGAGGCACGCGAGCGGAGATCTCGCACCTGAACGTCCGCCACAACACGAACGCGCCCGAGCGCGGCTGGGAGCGCGCGGTCGAGAAGATGGCGGCGAGCCGCGAGACGGGGCTCGACGTCCTCGCCGACACGACGCCGTTCCGCGAGGGCCTGGGCCAGATGGCCGGGATCCTGCCGCCGTGGGTGGCCGAGGACGGGCCGGAGGCCGCGGCGGCGAAGCTGCGCGACCCGGCGCTCCGCGAGCGGATGCGCAACGAGAGCGACCGCTACTGGCGCTTCATCCACAAGGGCGAGTGGGAGCGCGTCCACTTCCAGGCGACTCCGCAGTATCCGGACCTCGGCGGGCTGAACTTCCGGCAGATCTCCGAGAAGCTCGGCAAGGACCCGTGGGAGTGCTACCTCGACATCCTCGCCGACGCGGGCACGGACTACGAGGCGATCCTCACGGTCGGGACGCTCTTCACCGACGAGCACCTGGCGGAGATGATCGGCCACCCGCTCTTCTGCCTCGGCGTCGACACCTTCACCGTCCAGGACAGCGGCCCGCTGAGCGAGATCATGAAGCACCCGCTCGGCTTTGCCGGACACGTCCACTACCTCACCCACCACGTGCGCGAGCAGGGCACGCTGCGCCTGGAGGAGGCGATCCGGAAGATGACGAGCATGCCGGCGGCGCACTTCGGCCTCTGGGATCGCGGCCTCCTGCGGGCGGGCTACAGCGCCGACGTCGTGGTGTTCGACTGGGACGAGCTCGACGACGTCTCGACGCGCGAGAATCCGACCGTGTACGCACGCGGGATCGAGCACGTCCTCGTCAACGGCGTCCTCGTCGTCGACGGCGCCGAGCACACGGGCGCGCGGCCGGGCCGGCACCTCCTGCGCCGGTGATCGACCTCCGCTCGGACGTGCACGCGCCCCCGACGGACGAGATGTGGGAGGCGATGCGGTCGGCGGAGCTCGGCTGGGCGACGGTCGGCGAGGATCCGTCCGTCAACGAGCTGCAGGAGCGCATGGCCGGCCTGCTCGGGAAGGAGGCGGCGCTCTGGGTGCCCACCTGCGGGATGGCCAACCTGGTTGCGCTGCTGACGATCGCGCCGCGGGGAAGCACCGTCGTCCTCGAGACCTCCTCGCACGTTCTCACCTCGGAGGCGATGGGGATCGAGGAGATCGCCGGCCTCGAGGCGGACTCGCTCTGGGCGGAGAATGGACGGCTCGACCCGGCGGAGGTGGAGGAGCTGATCGTCGAGACCGGCGCGCTGATGCTCGTGCTCGAGAACACGCACACGCGGGCAGGCGGCACCGTCATGACGCCGGAGCTGACGGCCGAGTTGGCCCGGGCGGCACAGAGCCACGGCGCCTACGTCCATCTCGACGGGGCACGGCTCTTCAACGCGGCCGTCGCGCTCGGCGTCCCGGTGCGCGAGCTTGCGGCTCCTGCGAACACGGTGGCGGTCAGCCTGAACAAGGGACTCTGCGCGCCGATGGGGGCGATCCTCGCCGGCCGCGCGCAGGTGATCGAGCTCGCGCACGAGACGCTGCGGCGGCTCGGCGGCGCGAGCGTGCACAAGGCCGGCATCGCGGCCGCGGCGGCGCTCGTCGCGCTCGACACGCTCGTCGACCGGCTCGCCGACGATCACCGGCGGGCGCGTGAGCTCGCCGACCTACTCCACGAGATCCCCGGCATCGAGGTCGAGCCCGCGCGAGATCGAGACGAACATCGTGCTCGTCGACGTCAGCGCCACGGAGCTCTACCCGGACGAGTTCCTGCCGCTGCTGGCCGAGCACGGCGTCCTTGCCCTGGAGCGGGACACGAGCCGCGTCCGCTTCGTCACCCACCGTCTGATCGGCGACGCCGAGGTCGCCCGGGCTGCGGAGGTTGTCGCCGAGCTCGCCGCCAAGCCCTCCTAGGCGAGCTGGACGACGATCTTCGCGTTCGCGCCGGCGGCCTGACGCTCCCAGGCCTCCGTGATCCGGTCGAGCGGGTACGTCTCGAGGTCGAGGACGATCTTGCCCGCGGCCGCGTGGCCGACGAGGCGCAGGTAGTGCTCGCGGAACTCGTCCCTGGGCACGGCGAAGTCCGTGAAGCCGTAGATCTCGCCCACCTTGCCGCGGATCGCCGCCGAGGCCAGCGTCGCCTCCGGGCCGGCGGACTGGCCGATCTGGACGAGGCGCCAGCCCGGCGCGGCCGCCTGGATCGCCGCGGCCACGGGCTCGCCCCAGAGCGTGTCGACGATATACGTCGGCCCGGCGCCGCCGGCCGCTTCCTTGAAGGCGGCGACGAGATCGTCCTCGGCGAGGCTGACCGTCGCGTCGGCACCCAGCTCGGCCGCGCGCTGCAGCCGCTCGGGATTTCGTCCCGCAGCGACGACGTGGCCTGCGCCGAGCAGCTTCGCGGCCTGCACGGCGACGAGGCCGACCGTGCCGGTCGCGCCCAGCACCAGCACGCGGTCGTCTTCCCGCACGGGTGCGCGCCATGCGACGGGCATCCAGCCCGCCATGCCGGCGATGCCGCACGAGGCGGCGAGCTCGTCGGACGCCGAGTCCGGGAGCGGGATGCCGAGGTCGGCCGGCGCTGCCGCCCGCTCCGCGAGCAGGCCGTCGCGGGCGAGGCCGAGGCCGTCGCCGAAGAGGTAGACGCGTGTGCCGTCGGCCGCGTGCCCGACGCCCTCGCAGCCGGGTACGAACGGGAGCTCCGGGTGCCCGCCGAAGTAGCGGCCGGCGCCGACGTTGACGTCGATCGGGTTCAGCGACACCGCCGAGATCTCGTAAACCGCCTCGCCGGAGGGCTCGGGCCGGTCGGCGACCTCAGGCGGCCGGCCGAGCTCGCTGATCACGGCTGCTCGCATGGCGAGAGCCTACGGGATGGCGATCTCCAGGAGCTCGAGCGTGGGGCGGTGGATGATGTCCTCGACCACCTGCGGGTCGACGACCGGCATCTGCGGCCCGAAGGCGTTGCCGGTGACCGAGCGCAGGCCGTCGATCGTCTGCCTCGCCGTGAAGAACGGGTAGTCGGTGCCGAACAGCAGCTTGTGCTCGACGCGGTACTCGGTCGCGCTGACGAGCGCCTGGTAGAGCAGCCAGCGCCGCGTCACGAGCCCGGAGATGTCGGCGTAGACGTGCGGGTGGCGCCGCACGACCGCGATCGCCTCGTCGAACCAGGGATGGCCGACATGGGCGATCACGATCTTGAGCTTCGGGTAGCGCAACGCGATCTCGTCGAGCAGGATCGGCCGTGCGAGGAGAAGCGAGCCCGAGCGGGCGAAGGTCGTTCCCTGATGGATCAGCATCGGCAGCTCGAGCCGCTCGAGCGCCTCGCAGACGCGGAGGAACGCGGGGCCGAGCGGCTCGACGTTCTGGTAGATCGGGCCGAGCTTGCAGCCGACGAGGCCGAGGTCGCCCTTCATCCGCTCCAGCTCGTCGATCGCCGAGGGGTCGGACGGGTCGACGGCCCCGAAGCCGATCAGCCGGCCGGGATCGCGCGCGACGTACGAGGCGACGTAGTCGTTGGGGACGACGAAGCCGGCCGCGGGCGCGTTGAAGGCGAGGACGACCGCGCGATCGACGTCGGCGAGCGCGTCCGTGTAGTGGTCGTCGAGGGTGCCGCCCAGCGGGACGTCGGGCCAGGCGACGCGTGCCTCCGCTGCGAACTTCTCGCTGATGTGCAGCGGGTACTCGCCGACGTGGGTGTGGACGTCGGTGATCATCTAGATGGTTGATCGGTGATGGGCGTGCTCCCGGGGGCGTTCCAGACCAAGCCGGGGGCCGCACTCGTCCGCAGCCAAGGCTGGTTGGCCTTGGTAAGGGCGAGGGTGGTTCCGGCGCCGTGTCTGGCACGTCATGCGGGAGTGCGGGAATCGCCGATCAATCATCTAGGGTCGACCCTATCCTGAGCGATCTGGCGCCCATCGACTCGCCGGAGACATTCGCCGGCTGGCACATGCCCTGGCCGGCGTTCGAGGTCGACTGGAACCGTGCCGCGCTCGTCCTGATCGACATCCAGAACTACGGCTGCAATGCCGACGTCGGGCTGCCGCAGATGCTCTCGGAGCGGTATCCGGAGATCGCGGAGTACTACCTGCCGCGTGTCACGCAGACTGTCGTCCCGAACGCGCGCCGCCTGCTCGATGGCTTCCGAGCGGCGGGGTGCCGCGTCGTCTTCACGCGTCACGGGCCGCTCCTCGCCGACGGCAGCGACATGATCGAGCGCCGCCGCCGTCGCGATGCCGACTCGCTTGCGAGCACCGGCGCACCGGCGCTGTGGCATCGCGGCACCTTCGAGCACGAGGTGATCGCAGAGCTGGCGCCCGCGGCCGGCGAGCTCGTGATCGACAAGAACACGTCGAGCGCCGTTCAACTCCACCGGGCTCGAGTGGCTGCTGCGCAACATGGCTGTCGAGTCGCTCGTGCTCGCGGGCATGGCGACCGACATGTGCGTCGAGACGACCGGGCGCGACGCGGCCGACCGCGGCTTCAACGTGATCGTCGTCGAGGACGCGACGGCGACGTTCTTCGAGCAGCACCATCGCGCGGCGCTGAGCGGCTTCGCGCGGGTGTTCGGTCAGGTCTGGGACAGCGCCGACGTGCTCGCGGCGCTCGACGCGGGCTGAAGCTCCCAGCGGTCGCCCGTCCACTGCCAGAGCTCGTCGTCCGCTGCGAAGACCGGGTCGGTGACGGCGATCTCGCCGAGCCGCCGAGCCGTGCGGCGCACGCTCGTCCCGTCGATCTCGACCAGCGTCGCGTCGAACGGCGGCTCGATCACGGCGCCGACAGTGAACTGGAGCAGCGGTCCGTCGTGGGTCGAGCACCGCGCATGGATGTGGCCGCTCAGGAGGAGCTTCGGCCGCGAGTCGGACTTGAGCCGGCCCTCGAGATCGAGCACGGTTGACCAGGTCGCCGGCGTACGGCAGCCCGGCCGCGGCGACCCGGGACGCTTCGGACAGAAGCGGGAAGTGCGAGGCGACGACGGCGAGGTCGGGTTCTGCTCCCCAGCCGCCGAGCTGACCGACGTACTGCGGCGGCGCCGGGCCCCGGTCGACGCCGACACCGGTCACCGCCTCGAGCGGCTCCTCGTGGAGCAGCCGAATCCCATGCTTGCGGGCGCAGTCGGCGAACTCGTCGCCGAGGCGGAGATCGTGGTTGCCGCCCACGGTCGCCAGCGGCGCGACGTTCGCTGTTGCCAGACGAGCAAACATGTGCTCGAGATCGCTCGGGTTCGCGAACTGGACGATGTCTCCCAGCAGCAGGATCAGCTCGACCTGAGCCTCGGAGAACCACGCGAGCGCGGCGTCGGTGCGCTCGTCCAGGTGCTCGGGCTCGAAGACGTTGATCCAGCGCGAGCCTGCGGGCTCGAGCTCGCAGTGGAGATCGCTGAGGACGCCGATGCGCACGGGGAATTGGCTCAGGAGAATAGGCTCGCGGTGATGAAGATCACCGAGATCGAGACCCTACCCGTGAGCGTCGGCGAGGGCTACGACTACGCCGTCATCATCGTCCTCGTCCGGACCGACGAAGGGCTGACGGGCATCGGAGAGGCGAGCCTCGGCGGCCGCGGCCGCGGTGTGCTCGGCATCCTCGACCACTTCACCGAGCTGCTGGTCGGGCAGGACCCGGGGAAGATCGAGCACTGGTGGAGTGAGATGGTGCGCGGCACGTTCTGGTCGACCGGGCAGGTGATCATGAGCGCGGTCGCGGGGATCGACATCGCGCTGTGGGATCTGAAGGGAAAGCGGCTCGGCGTCCCCGTCTACGACCTCCTCGGCGGCCCGACGCGCGAGAAGGTGCGCGTCTACCGCCACCTGACGGGAGACACGGCCGAGGCGCTGGTGGAGGACGCGCACCGCTGGCGCGAGCTGGGATTCACGGCGCTCCGCTTCGGCCCGCTCGCCGCGTTCGACGACCACTCGCTGGCGCACTGGGATCCTCAGAAGTCGATCGTGGAGACGATCGCGGCCACGGAGTCGCTGCGAGACGCGCTCGGCGACGACGTCGACCTGATCATCGACGCGCACACGATGTTCAGCCCGGCGGAGTCGGCTTACCTCGGCCACGCGCTCGAGCCCTATCGCCTCTACTTCTACGAGGATCCGATCCGTCCGCTCAACCCTCGGTCCCTGCGACTGGTGCGCGACAAGGTCAATCTGCCGATCGCGACCGGCGAGCAGCTCGCGCACAAGTGGGAGTTCCAGCCGCTGATCGAGAACGAGCTCCTCGACTACCTGCGCATCGACATCGTCCACGCCGGCGGGATCACCGAGGCGAAGAAGATCCTCGCCGCCGGCGAGGTGCACGGGCAGCGCTCGGCGCTCCATCACGCCAGCTCCCCCGTCAACGGGACGGCCTGCCTGCACGTCGACCTGGCGGTGCCGAACTTCGGCATCCAGGAGTGGATGGAGCTCGAGCCGCTCTACGAGCTCTTCCCGAACGCGCCCCGTGCAGAGGCGGGCTACGTGACAGCGCCTTCCGGTCCGGGACTGGGGCTCGAGCTCGACGAGGCGGAGGCCCGCAAGCGCCTCTCCCGGGATGCCCCGTTGCCACAGCGGTACTGGCCCGACGGCAGCGTCGGCGACTACTAGTCAGCCGTACGAGAGCCTTGCCGTCGAGTGTGCCGGGTGACAGCACGCTCGCCCAGCCGACGTTCATGGCTCGTCGAATTTCGCAATAACGCTACGTGGTGCAGCCGCTTCGCCGGTATCCGTCTGCCAGGTGTGGTGTGTTCCTAGTCGCAAGTCTGATCGCGGCGGCGGGATGCAACAGCGCCAACCGGACCGATCCCGCGCCGGCGGAAGAGTCGCCGCGTATCGTCTTCGGAGGGTCGATCGGCGATGTGCGTCTGGGTATGCACCGGCTCACGGTCGAGCGGCGATACGGCGAGCCGGACGGCGTCAACGTCCTGCAAGACTACTTCCCGGGCGGAACCCGTTACCACGGCAAACCCCTCATTCGCGTCTTCTACCGAATCCACGGGGGGGGGGCTTCTCCGCGTCGGACTCGTGGACGACCGGGTAAAGACAGTCGAGACGACTAGCTCGTACTACCGAACCGCGACCGGGACTGGCGTTGGAACGCGTCTCCCGGCCGATCGGTGCCTTCGACTTGACGAGGCTGGTGGTGTCGGCCCCTCAGGGTGCAAGAGCACCTGGCGCGGCTTCACGTTCGATGGTGATTGCTTCGACGCTTGGCTCAGTTCGGGCCGGGGGCGGACGATGACCCTGCTCCAAGTGCACCTCGGGCGCCGCATCGAACGTATCGAGGTCGGGGACATCGACGTCATCCTTCCGTGCTTCTAACGTTGCGTGCGGTCGCCGCACGCTTCAGTCCGCGCACCGGGTCTCCTCAGCGATCCGGCTAGTAGATGTCGAACTCGACGGCGAGTTTCAGATCGCCTAGACGTCGGCTGAGCGAGGGCTCGATGGCAAACCCACCTTGACCGACGCCGCTGAAGACGCCGCAGAAGATGTCGATCTGGCAGTCCGCCTGCAAAGACTCGAGGGACTCTCGATGCGACTCGGCGAAGGTCACGAGTTCGTCGATGTGCTCGTCGAGAGGCCGCGTTCGCGCTATCGCGCTGTTCATGGACCAGTGAGTCTGGCGCCGCCTCGGACCGTCCGGTCGCCGCGGCATGACGGGGTCACCGATGTCGCGCCCGTCAGTCCCTTTGCCGAGGCGTGCTTCGACCTCGGCGAGGTTGAGCCGTTCGCTGGAGATGCGCAGCGCAGCTGTGTACTCATGCCGTTCCGGTTCGTCCATTGCCGCGCACTGTCGCTGTTGAACCGGAAGCCGCGCAAGGTCTGTCTACAGGTGGCACTCCCGGACGCTGGCCGAGGTGAGCGAGCCTCAGACGCTTGCCTCCCAGCCGTCGTACTCTGCCCCGTGCCGGTCAGCGAGCCCTTGGAAGAAGTCGTCCGCATCACGGACGAACTCTGGGGACAGGACGGCGTGTGTCTCGCAACGTACCGACCACTGACCGGGGAAGTCTGGTAGCGGCTCGCTGATGGTCGCGGCGAAGCTGTTCGACTCTGCTTCGTCTCCCATGGCTTGCGCAACGGCCTCGCCAGGGGCATACGAGTAGAAAATGACGTGCCTGCTCTCGGTGAGATCGGCCCCGTTTTTCATCAGCTGGTCGAGGACGGCCAAGTCCTTGTACTTGAGACCGAGCTGAGGCGAGCGCTCGTTCATGTCAACCGGCTCGTCGTCAGGCTTTCGTCGAAAGATGCGCATGGTTCCTAGTTCCCCTTCCTGCTGGGGTTAGTCTCACCCCGCGCTCAGCGACACCCGACGCTCGCGGTGATCGACCCTCTGCGCCTCGGCCGCCTCTAACCGAGACGCACCGCCCGACGCTCTCACATTCAGTCACCGAAGCGCTACTGGCCCGACGCAGTGTCGGCGACTCCTAGGGTGTCGCCTCAGCGCACGAGGACGCCGGTGCAGTGCCGTGCGGTGTTGCCGCCCCGATCCCAGACCTGGACGCAGAACGAATAGGTGCCTGTCGGCTCCCTCTTCGAGAGCGGCTTGTCCGACTCGAAGACGAACGGGCGGGCCCAGCCCATCGTGGTGAAGGGATACGCGCCGGTGATCACGGTCCGGCCGCGGTAGCTGAGCGTGGCGCGGAACCGTAGATCTCCGCGGTCGTCGGCCATCCGTGCGACGAAGGTCGCGACGTAGCCGCGGACGATGGTCTTGCTCATTGCGCGAACGCGCGGCTTGACGGTGTCGCGAAGCAGGTTCACCTTGAACGACCCTGTGGCGCTGGTCGAGCCGCCGATGACGCTAACCCGCCAGTACCACTTCGTGCCGTAGGGCTCGTAGACGCGGCCGGGCGTGAAGCTCGTCCAACAGCTGGGGCCTTGCTCCAGCGTGCAAGCGTGGTTCTCCCTCGAGGCGATACGGGTGAACCCGGGATCCGTCGCCAGCTCCCACGTGAAGACGACGGTGCCGGTCGGTGCGACCGGCCACGCGACTGCCCATCGGAAAGCGACAGCCTGGAGCGGCTTGATCGTGACCGTGCCACCGCTGGCCGGACCGAGCAGCGTGATCGTGGCGGCCGGCTCCTCCGCCGCGGCGTCTCCGCTCCAACCGGTACCGAGTGACAGTGCGATCACGGCTGCGAGCGCGAGCAACGCGCGCCCGAACGGCTTGTTCGACGACATGAATCCCCCTCTGAGCGTGAAGCTGTGGCGGCGAACTATCAGTCGTCGTTCGGCAGCGCGAGCAGCGCGGCGGATCCCTCGATCGAGGCGAAGGCGGAAACTTGCTCGCCGACCTAGCTGTCGCGCAACCCTTCGAGCGCCTCAGCAGCGGCTTCGATCGTCTGCTCGAGACAGCCGGGCGCGAAGGGCGACTGCTGCTCCTGGTAGAGCCCCGTGCCGTAGGTCTCCTCGGGCGACAGGTAGCCCATCGTCCTGTTGGTCGTTCCGAGCACGAACAGAGGCGTTCCTGCGAAGCGCCGCCTCAGCTCGACCTGGAGGATGGAGTACGGCTCGTTCGGGATCGCGACCAGGAGTGCGTCGCCGAGCCGCCAGGTCCAGACCGGCATCTCGTAGACCGGGCCGTCGCCGAGCGCCTGGCTGAGGAAGCGGCGGCGCAGCGCCTTCTCCTGCTCCTGGACCGAGTCCGGGGCGGACAGGCTCTCGACGACGCCGAGGTCCTCCTTGCGCTGCAGCGGGACGAGGCTGACCTGCGCGGCCAGTCTCTCGTTGGCCGGCTCGGCGTCGATCGGCTGGTACTCCCACGTGCCGAGGTTGGCGCCGGACGCCTGAATCCCCGTGTAGACGAACCGCGTGCCGGGCGGCGGCAGGTTCTCGATCGCCGCCGCCGCGGCGTGTCCGAGCTGGCGGCCGTTGCGGTCGGCGACCGCCGTGTCGCCGACGTAGTCGTCGCGCGGGGCGAGCTCGCCCGAGGCCCCCTGGAAGAAGAGGGCGGGCGCACCGAAGGCGCTCTCCAGGACCTCGCGGGCGGCGCCGATGTAGTCGGGCGACAGCAGCCTGTTCTCCCAGGCGAGCGTCGTCGGGTGGCAGGCGTAGTTGAACAGCGTCGCGCGCAGCTCGCCCTCCTCGCCGGTCACCTTGGCGACGAGCAGCGTGTCGTCGGCAGGCTCGTCGGGGTTGTAGCCGGCGGCGAAGCGCTGCGCGTCGGCGTCCCAGAAGTCCCGGTTTGTCGCCAGCGCGCAGCGGCCCGTGCCCCACATCACCCAGGCGGGCAGCCAGCGCCGCGCGCGCCTCGAGGATCGCGGCGCCGATCTGCTCGGTCAGCTGCTCGATGTAGGGCTCGATCAGCTCGCCGCCGGGCTTGTCCGCCAGCTGCGAGTTGATGTTCGCGCCGGAATGCGTGTGCGACATGTTGATCAGCAGCGCGGCCTCGTCCAGCCCGGTGCGCTCCAGGATCGTCGCGCGGAAGGTCTGCTCGTCCGGGATGTGCTGGAACCAGCCGAGGTCGGCTGCGACCAGCGCCAGCGTCGGCTTGTCGCCGTCGAGCGGCGCGAAGACCGCGGCCGTGGCGGCGAACGGGCGGTGGACGCCCTCGGCCGCGTCGTGTGTCGCCGCGCCCCAGGAGCGGGCATAGATCCCGACCGGCGGCGTGATGTCCCGCGTGGCGACGCCGAACCGGCAGTGGGTGTAGCTATGCGTGATCTGCATTCCATTCTCCTTCGATTCGAGTGGTTCGGGGCTTGATGCCGAGGGCCGTGGCGCCGGCGACGCTGACGAGCACAGCTGCCGATCCGGCCACGGCGAAGGCGAGCTCGGTGCCGCCGTGCGAGGTGAGCCAGCCGGCGAGCAGGCCGCCGAACGGCGCGCCGCCCATGAACGCGAAGTAGTAGAGGCTCGCCGCCTGTCCGCGCAGGTGCTGCGGCGCCGCGAGCTGCAAGGACGCGAGCGCGCTCGTGCCCCAGAGCATGTAGCAAATGCCGGTCGCGAAGAGCAGGGCGCAGACCGCAAGGAGCTCGTGCTGCGGGGCGAGGACGAGCTCGAGCACGCCGAAGCCGCCGCGCCCCGGCCAGGAGCAGGCGAAGGCTCGCCTTGCCGAGCGTCGCGAGGAAGAGCGCGCCGCAGAGAGCGCCCGCGCCGAACACGGCTGCGATCAGGCCGAACACGTCGGCGTCGGCGTCGAGCGTCCGCCTGGCCACCAGCGGCAGCAGCACGTCGAAGTTGAACGAGATCGTGCTCACCGCGAGCACCGTGAAGAACGCGACGGCGACCCGGCGCGACCGGCGGACGAACGAGAGCATCACCCTGATGCTGCTGCGAAATCCGGTCTGCACCGCCGGCGGGACGTACGGGCGCAGGTCTGACGCATCGCGAGCAGGGCGATGACGACGGCGAGGTAGCTGAGCGAGTTGACGGCGAAGGCCTCGCCCGTCCCCGCCGAGGGCGACGACGAGCCCGCCGAGGCCGGGCCCGGCGATGCGCGCCATCGTGCCGAGAGCGGAGCTGAGGGCGACCGCGTTGGGGAGGTCCGCCTCGCCGACGATCCGGAAGACGAGCGTGTGCCGCGACGGGTTGTCCACCAGGAGGACGAGCCCCTGGAAGGTTGCGATCACGTACACGTGCCAGAGCGCGACGTTGCCCGTCAGCGTGAGCACGGCCAGCGTGGCTGCGCCGAGGCTCAGGAGCGACTCCGTCACGATCAGCAGCCGGCGGACGTCGAAGCGGTCGATCACCGAGCCGACGAAGAGCCCGAACATGGTCACGGGCAGCGCCTGTGCCAGCGCGAGCGAGCCGACGGCGACCGGAGAGCCGGTCAGCTCCAGCACGAGCCAGTACGCGGCGATCTGCTGCATCCACGTGCCGGAGAACGACACGGCGTGGCTGAAGAAGTAGAGCCGGAAGTTGCGGTGGTTGCGCAGGCTCGCGAACGTCCGTCCGCCGAGCCACGCCAAGACGCCTCACGTCAGGCGAGCTGCTGTGCCATGAGCTCTTGGGGCGAGATGGGCTGGCCGGTCGTGAAGAGGCCGTCGCCGGCCTCGGTCGCCGGGATCGAGCGGATCACGGCGAGCACGCCGTCGACCGGCGCGCGCAGCACCTCGGGCGGCCGGCCGGGGTCGTCGGGGAACCACAGCCGCGCGACCGGGTCGCCCGCCTGCACGTCGGCGGGCGGCTCGAGCAGGCCTTCGAAGATCCCGTCCTCGGGCGCGATCACGTAGTTGGCGGGATCGCGGCCGTCGAGGATGACGGCGTCGGGCTTGCCGAGGGAGGCCCGCGTCTGCACCTCGCCCTCGAGCAGGCCGACGTGCCGGAGCACGTTCGTGAGGCCGCTCCAGGCGAGCTCGTGGACGGCGGCCGGCACGCGTCCGCCGCCGCCGAGCTCGGTCGTGATCACGAGCTTGCCCTGGTTCTCGGCCTCGACGGGGAGGAGCCCCGTGCCGTTGACGTCGATGTAGAGGAAGTGGTAGTCGGAGTTCCACGCCTGCATCCCGGCGAGCATCGCCCGGCGCTGTTCGGCGTCGTCGACGACGTGCATGTGCGAGCAGGGGATGAACCAGGCCGTGCGCCCGCCGGAGTGCATGTCGATGATCACGTCCGCCGGCGGGAAGAGGAAGCGCGTCAGGTAGTCGGCGAGCTGCTCGTTCGGCGGCCCGTCGGGCGAGCCGGGGAACGAGCGGTTGAAGTTCACGCCCGACGGCCACATCCGCGTGTTCGCCTTCGACGCCGCGGTCGAGAGCACGGGGACGATCGTGACGCGCCCGGAGACCTGCTCCGGCTCCAGCTCCTGGATCAGGCGCAGCGCCGCGACCTGGCCCTCGTACTCGTCGCCGTGGTTTCCGGCGAGCACGAGCACGTTCGGCCCGTCCCCGTTCGCGACCGACGCGATCGGGATGAAGGTGCTCGCCCAGCCGCCGGTGTTCGTGATCTTCGGGAGCTGGAGCCGGCCGAGCTGCTTGCCCGGAGCCGAGAGGTCGATCGTGCAGGAGACCTGGGTGGCCGCTGTCACGCGCGTGCTGCCAGCGCCGCGGCGACCGCGGTCTCGGTCGCCTCGAGCAGGCGATCGACGTCCTCGTCGGTGTGCGCGTACGAGAAGTGGCTCCGCTTCAGGTTCAGCGGCAGCTCGAAGATCCCGTGGCGCATCAGCTCGCGCCGGTAGCCGACGAACAGGTCGACGTCGTTCCGGAGCAGGTCGTCGTAGCTCTCGACCGGCCCCTCGAGGAAGTAGGTGACGAAGACCGAGCCGAAGCCGGCGACGACGACCGGCACGCCGAGCCGCGCGTAGAGGTCGCGCAGCCCTTCGCGGGTGCGCTCGCCGAGCCTGAAGACGTGCTCGTGCACGGGCTCGCGCTGGAGCTTGTCGAGCGTCGCCAGCGCGGCCGCGGTCGTCGCGGGATGCCCGTTGAAGGTGCCGGCGAAGAAGGCGGGCTGCCCGGGCGTGGTCGAGAACAGGTCCATCAGCTCGGCCTTGCCGCCGAGCGCGGAGACCGGCCAGCCGTTCGCCATCGCCTTCCCGAGCGTCGTCAGGTCGGGCGTGACGCCGGCGATCGCCTGGTAGCCGCCGAGACCGTGGCGGAAGCCTGTGATCACCTCGTCGAAGACGAGCACCGTGCCGTGCTTGGTCGCGAGCTCGCGCAGCCGCTCGAGGAAGCCGGGCTTCGGCAGCACGGCGCCGATGTTGTGCGGGATCGGCTCGAGGATGATCGCGGCGACGTCGTGGTCGGTCAGCGCGCGCTCGACGTCGTCCGCGTCGTTGAAGCGGCAGACGATCGTCGCGTCCAGCACCTCCTGCAGGATCCCCTGCGAGAGCGGGTCCTTGCCGCCGACGCGCTCGGCGGGGGAGATCACGTTCATCGCCACCGAGTCGTGCCAGCCGTGGTAGCAGCCCTGGAACTTGATCACGTGGCGGCGTCCGGTGACCGTGCGCGCGAGCCGGAGCGCGTGGAAGGTCGCCTCGCTCCCGGTCGCGGTCAGCAGCACCTTCTCGAGCGAGGGGACGGCGTCGACGAGCCGCTCGGCGAGCTCGATCTCGACCGGAGTGACGCCGACGCCCATCAGGCTGGACGCGTTCACGACCGCCGCATCGACGTCGGGGTCGTTGTGGCCGAGGAGCGGCGGGCCGAAAGCGGAGTGGTAGTCGGTGTAGACGCGGCCCTCCGCGTCGGTGAAGGTCGAGCCGCTCGTCGCGGTGACGACGAGGTCCTCGAGGCCGGGGACGCGGCGCTGGCCGCTGTTCACGCCGCCCGGGATGACGGCGGCCGCGCGGGCGGCGAGCGCCGCGGCGGCTTCGGATGAGATCTGAGTCATCGTGCCTCCACGCGTAGGGACGAGAAGACGTCCTCGTCGAGATCGATTCCGAGTCCGGGCGCGGTCGGGACCGGGACGTAGCCGTCCGCCTCGATCGGCAGCAGCTGCTGGGTCAGCTTCGTGTTGATCTCGGTCTCCGCGACGCAGTACTCCTGGAAGAGCGCCCCGGCCAGCACGGCGTTCACGTGCAGCGAGGCCGCCTTGATGATCCCACTCTTCCAGGCGTGCGGGACGAGCGCCACGCCGTGCTCCTCCGCCAGCGCCGCGATCCGCATCATCTCGGTGATTCCACCGCACCGGGTGACGTCGGGCTGGATCAGGTCGACGTGGCCGCGCTCGATCAGCTCGCGGAAGCCCCAGCGGGTCGCGTCCTGCTCGCCGGCGGCGATCGTCAGGTCGACAGCGTCCGCGAGCTGGGCGTAGGCCTCGTACTCGTCCGGCTCGAACGGCTCCTCGAGCCAGTAGACGCCGAGTTGCTCGAGCTCGCGCGCGACGTGGATCGCCGTGCGTGCGTCGGCGACGTAGCCGAGCCCGGCGTCGATCATGATCTCGACGCCGTCTCCGCCGGCCTCGCGGGCGGCGGCGGCGAGGCGGACGTCGTGGTCGGGGTCCTGTCCGAGCGGGCCCCAGCCGAGCTTCACCGCCGTGTAGCCCTGCTCGCGGAGCGCGGCGACGGCCTCGGTGACCTCCTCGGTCGTGTCCGGCATCAGCCGGGACGCGTAGGCGCGGATCCGCTCGTGCTTGACGGTGCCGAGCAGCTCGCAGACCGGCTTGCCGAGCGCCTTGCCCTTGATGTCCCAGAGAGCGATGTCGATGCCGCTGATCGCGTGGATCGCGATCCCGCGGCGGCCGATGAAGATGACGCCGCGGTACATCTTGTCCCAGAGCCGCTCGACGTCGAGCGGGTCCTCGCCGATCAGCAGCTCGCGCAGGCTGTTCGCGATCGCGTGCGAGCGCGGGGGCGTGCACGAGCGCCGCGACGGCGTCGGGCGCCGAGTCGACCTCGCCGATGCCGGTGATCCCCTCGTCGGTGTGGACCAGGATGACGAGGTCGTCCTGGCTGCCGTCCGCAATCCCCTCGTTCACGGCGGATTGCCGCAGGACAACGGCCTCGACATCGGTGATCTTCAAGCAGGGCTCCTCGGAACGATGCCGGATGGCCGGTTCAGATTGTCGATCATAGCGAAATTGTCAACAATCCTCTAGAGTCGCCTGCGGGCAATGGGCGACTCTCCGGTTTCCTGCACGATCGACCCGACGGCGGACGGGAAGCAGGTCGGGATGCTGCGGGTGCCGCGCTCGTCGAACGTCGCCGGCTGGTCGGGTCTGATGATCCCGATCGTCTCCGTCGCGAACGGCGCAGGCCCGACGGCGCTCGTGATCGGCGGCGTGCACGGCGACGAGCCGGAGGGCCAGATCGCCGCGCTCAATCTCGCTCGGGAGCTCCAGCCGGAGCAGGTCACGGGCCGCGTGATCGTGATCCCCTGCGCCTCGCCCGGAGGCCTCGCGCGCCTACACGCGCCTCTGGCCTTCGGGCGCGAACCTGAACCGCTCGTTCCCGGGCTCTCCGACCGGCCCGGCCGACGAGCAGCTCGCCCACTATCTCTCGACCGAGCTCTTCCCGCTGGCGGACGTGATCGTCGACATCCACAGCGGCGGGCGCAACTCGCTCCACCTGCCGTGGTCCGAGATGCACTGGGTCGACGACCCGACGCAGCGGCGGCAGATGGTCGACGGGATGCTCGCGTGGAACACCGACTGGTGCTGCGTCTACATCGACATCGGTGGCACCGGCCTGCTCGTCAGCGAAGCGGAGCGGCAGGGGAAGATCGTCGTCAGCACCGAGCTCGGCGGCGGCGGCCACGTCACGGCCGAGATCCACCGCCTCGCCGCGAGCGGCCTCGCGAACGTGCTCCGGCACTTCGGCGTGCTCGAGGGCGAGCCCGTCAGGCGCGAGTCGCCGCCGACGCTCCTGATGGCGACCGAGCCCGAAAACTATCGTTCCCGCGCCCGAGTCGGGTCTCTTCGAGACGCTCGTCGACCTCGGCCAGCGCGTCCAGGCGGGTGAGCCGGTCGGCCGGATGCACTTCCTCGAGCGGCTCGACCGGGAGCCGGAGACCATCCACGCGAGGACCGACGGGATCGTCTGCGTCGTCCGTGCAGTCGCCACCACCGAGCAGGGCGACAACATCATCGTCGTCGCCCGCGAGGCAGACGTCGCGGAGCTCGCCTGATGCAGCGCTTCACCGTCGCCGCCACCCAGGTCGACGTCCGCCATCTGGACGTCGAGCACAACCTCGAGACGCACCTGCGGCTGATCGCCGAGACGGCCGAGGCGGGCTGCGACCTCGTCGTCTTCCCCGAGACCTCGGTCACCGGGAACAACGGCAGCCCGGAGGTGACCCGGTTCGCCGAGCCGCACGACGGGCGCATCTTCCGCACGATCCAGCAGCAGGCGAAGAAGTCCGGGATCGTCGTCTCGTACGGGTTCTGCGAGCTCTACCGCGGCACGCACTACAACACTTCCGCGCTCGTCGGGCCGGACGGCCTGATCGGGCTCCAGCGCAAGGTGCACGCCTCCTACGACGAGTTCTTCCGCTTCCGGCAGGCGTACGAGTGGGGCGTGTACGACCTCGGCTTCTGCAGCGTCGGCACCGCGATCTGCCACGACAGCGACTTCTTCGAGAGCTGGCGCATCCTCGCGCTGAAGGGCGCCGAGGTGATCCTGCTGCCGCACGCGAACCGGACGATGCCTGCGGGCGGCGGCGTCCTCACCTTCGACGGGCGCGAGCGCGAGCTGACGGAGGCGGACATGCTGCTCGCCCAGGAGGAGCTGCTCGAGGCGCGGCCGACACCACCGCGGCTGCACGACTTCCTCGCCCGGGACAACGGCGTCTACGCCGTCTTCTCGGACATGGTCGGGTTCGACGGGCACAGCACCCATGTCGGCGGCGCCTACGTGCTCGCGCCCGACGGATCGATGCTCGCGCAGTCCGAGCCCGGCATCGGCGACCAGTGGATCGCCGTCGAGCTCGACCCCGCGCTGATCGAGCAGGCCCGCGAGAACCCGTGGTTTGCACTCAAGAAGCGGCGGCCGGAGGCGTACGCCGAGCTGGTCGCCCAACAATGAGAAAGGATCGTCCGTGAGCAATCTGACCGCCGGTGTCGCCCGTGTCGACGTCACCCCTCCCTCCGGCCTGCCGCACGGGTGCTGGTCGGCTCGCACCGGCCTCGCCGAGGGGATCCGCGAGCCGATGATCGGGCAGGCGCTCGTCCTCGACGACGGGAGCAGGCAGGTCGCGATCGTCGCGATCGACCTCGTCTTCGCCGGCGCGGACATGACCGCCGCAGTGCGCGAGCGCGTGCAGAAGCTGACCGGGATCCCGCCCGAGGCCGTGCTCGTGAACGCCGCGCACAACCACAGCGCGCCGAGCGTCTCGCGCGGCTCGACCGTTGCCGGGCTCGCAGACACCGGGGCGTTCGCGCCGTGGGTGGAGTCGCTGCCCGACCTGCTCGCCGGCGCCGTGTACGCCGCCTGGCGCGGACGGCGGCCGGCCCGCGTCGGCTGGGGAACCGGTCGCGCACCTGGGATCAGCGTCAACAGGGTCCGCCGCGAGCGCCCGGTGGACGACACCGTGCCGGTGCTTCGGGTGGACGGCGAAGACGGCGCGCCGATCGCCGTCGTCGCGAGCTTCGCGTGCCATCCGACGCTGATCGGCGGCGAGTCGCTGCTCTGGAACACGGACTTTCCCGGCCCGCTGCGCGAGACGGTCGAAGCGGGCGTGCCGGGCGCCGAGTGCATCTTCCTCCAGGGCTGCGCCGGCGACATCGCCGCCTGGGACTACTGGTTCGGCAACCGCGAGGCGAGCCGGCACAGCTTCGAGCGCCGCGACGAGTTCGGCCGCGCCGTCGGCAAGGCCGTGCTCGAGGCGCTGGCCGGGATCGAGACGACCGCCGACGCGAAGCTGGCAGCGGCTTCGAGGTGGGTCGAGCTGCGGCGGCGCCGGATCCCGTGGGACGCCGAGGAGATCGAGCGGCGGCTCGTCGAGCTGCAGTCGATGAAGGCGCCCGAGTTCCCCGAGGCGTGGCCGGAGAGCGTTCACACGGCGACCTCCGCGCAGGACTTCCCGGCCCTGTACCAGCGCTCCGCGCTCGCGATGTACGCGGACATGGTGCGCCGTGCCGACGAGCCCGTCCGCGCCGAGCTGCAGGTGCTCCGGATCGGCGATGCGGCGATCGCGGCGAACCCGTTCGAGCTCTTCAACGAGTGCGGCGCGCGCATCCGCGAGGGGAGCCCGTTCGAGACGACGTTCACGCTCGGCTACACGAACGACTACGCGGGCTACCTGCCGGCCAGCGAGGATCTCGACCTGCTCGACGGCGTCCCGCTCGACGACCTGCTCGACCAGGAGAGGTACCGCTGGGCGTACGGGATCACGAACTCGAACGTCGATCGCGGTGAGGTCGAGCGCGTCGTCGACGAGAGCGTCGGGCTGCTGCGCGGAGTCTCGTGAAGATCACCGCCGTCGAGACGCACGTCTGCCACGCGCGGATGCGCAACTGGGTGTTCGTCCGCGTCGTCACCGACGAGCCCGGGCTGTACGGCTGGGGCGAGGCGACGCTCGAGTGGCACACCCGCGCCGTCGTCGGCGCGGTCGAGGACATCGCCGAGCTGATCGTCGGCGAGGATCCGACCCGGATCGAGCACCTCTGGCAGATGATGTTCCGCCAGCACTTCTGGCACGCGAGCGGGATCGTCCGCGGCACGGCGATGAGCGGGATCGACATCGCGCTCTGGGATCTCCTCGGCAAGGTGCACGGCGTCCCCTGCCACAAGCTCTGGGGCGGGCCGCGTCCGCGACTACGTGCGCCTCTACGGGCATCTCGGCGGCGGCAAGATGGAGGACTTCTACGAGAGCGACGAGCCGCAGCGCTTCGCGGAGCTCGCGAGCGCGATGGTCGAGAGCGGGCTTCACCGCCTTCAAGACGATGGCCGTGCCGCCGACGATGCCGCTCGAAGGGCTGGCGCCGGTCCGGCACGCCGAGGCCTGCGTCGCCGCGATGCGGGAGGCGGTCGGAGACGGAATCGACCTGATGGTCGACTGCCATGCCCGGCCGAGCCCGCGGATGGGCCACCTCTTCGCGGCCGCGCTCGAGCCCTTCGGCCTCTACTGGCTCGAGGAGCCGTGCTGGCCGGAGCGGGCCGACGACATCGCCGCGATCCAGCGGTCGGTGAAGACGCCGATCGCGACCGGTGAGCGGCTCGTCGGCGCGCACGGGTTCCGCGAGCTGCTCGAGAAAGGGGCGTGCAGCGTGCTCCAGCCCGACATCACCCACTGCGGCGGCCTGACCGAGGCGCGCCGGATCGCGGCGCTCGCCGAGACCTACCGCGTCGCGCTCGCCCCGCACAACCCGCAGGGGCCGGTCTCCACGGCGGCCTCGATCGAGCTCGGCCTGGCGACGCCCTCCTACGTGATCTGCGAGGCGGTGACGGCCGACGTGCCCTGGCGCGCCGAGGTCGTCTCGGAGTCGCACCGGATCGACCGGGACGGGATGCACGCCTACCCGAGCGAGCGGCCCGGCCTCGGGATCGAGATCGACCTCGACGTCGTGCGCGCGCACCCGTTCGAGCCCGAGCTCCCCCAGCGCGTCTTCTACGCCGACGGCAGCGTCGGCGACTGGTAGGCCTTCTCTCGGGTCACGCCAGACGGACCACGCCTACTTCCTCGAGCTCGTACTCCGGCGGCACTTCGGACCGCGCGACGACCGGCAGCGCCGGCAGCTCGTCCAGAGTGATCTCCCGCAATCTGGCGCGCGCGGGGCCGGCCGTGATGACGACGGGGTACACGTTCTGGCGCGCGAGCCGAGTCACCATGCCCGCGATCGACCCTCGGATCGTTTCCTGCTGCTTCTCGGTCAGCCGGCGCGCACCGTTCTCGAGGCCGGCGAGTCGTCCTTCCAGCTCCGTCTCCACGCGGATCGCCGGCAGCGCGCCCGCCCTCATGTGCCGGTGCAGCAGCAGTCCCGTGACGCTGGCTCGAGCGAACTCCAGCTGGCTCGCCTGGCGGTCCCCGTTCGCCGACGGCCGCGGATCGAGCGCCCGGTCGTCCCAGTCGTAGACGAGAATCTCCTCGTAGCCCAGCAGTCGATCGAGGATGGTTCGGAGGTCTCTGAACGTCAGGCTCTCGCGGAGCAAGCCTCGCGCGATGCGAGTGAGGTCTCCGACCGAGAAGGCCGCCAGGGCCGTGCGGACGAGCTCCGGGAAGTGCTGCCGGAGCGAGCCGAGGTGCACCTCGACGTCCTCGATCCCGACGAGCCGGTCGGCCTCTCGGACAACCGCGACGTGGAGCGCTTCGACGATCGCGCGGCGTATTTCTTCGACGTCGGAGGGCGCGTCCGCTGCGCTCAGCTGGACGGGCAGCCGCGGTCGCCCGCCAAGCCGAACCTCGACCGTGCCAGGGCGGACGTCGTCGGCTCGCGCCAGAACGATTTCGGGCAGGCGAAGCCCGATGTCGTGGAAGAGCTGGCGCTCGAGCTGGAGGAAGTCATCGCTCCACCCACCCAGGCCCTCTCCGTAGACCGAGTGCCTGGCCTCGGCCGGCGCAGAGAGGAGGCGCTCGAGGTCTTCTGCATGCAGGCGAAGCTCGATGTCACGGCTGCGCAGCCGCATGTACACGGACTCGACGATGTCGTCCGGCAGCTGACCCAACGTCGTCTCTTGAGCGATCGCGTGGCTGACCAGCGGGCGGTCGGCGAGCGAGACACCGAGCTCGAGCAGCCCGCGGAGGACGTGGCCGAGGTCGTCGGTGCCGAGGGCAGGCGGGGGGCTCACTCCGCTCGCGAACGCCATCACCTGCTCAGGGCCGAGCAACGATGCGGGACGGAGGCGCAACGCCTCGATCGTCAGCTGCACGAGCGAGGCGACGACCGCGTCCCACTGGGCCTCGGCGTCAGCCGCGAGGCCGGCGGCGTGGGAGACGAGCCACTTCTCCATCCGTGAGGGATCGCGCTGCACCCCGGCGCCCGGGAGACTCCGCAGCTCCGCCGGGGCCACCACGCTCCAGACGCTCGCGAGCAATGACTGCGGAAAGCGCTGGGTCCCGTCGGCCACGTAGATCGTGATCGGCCGGCGCGACCGGGCGGCTTCGACGGCGACGGTCGGCGCGCCCGGAATCCCGAGCCGGATCAGCTCCCCGGAGACAGCCGACTCGAGCGCACGCTCGAGGCGGCCGGGACGCGCGCTCTCGAGCGCGTGGTGGAGGGTCGGGTCGAGCTCGAGCCGAATCGGGACGTGGGGGCTCCGGCGAGTCATCGGCGTAGTCCGGCGAGGAGGGACTTCGGTCGCGGCGGCGTGTCACCGGCGAGCTCCGCACTGGCGAGGACCGGGATCTGCGGGTACTCGAGTCGGACGACCTGGTGCACGAACGGCAGCAACTCCGGCCTGGCGATGACGAGCGCCGAGTCTCCGTTCTGGCCGTCGAGCAAGCCGTGGAGCTCGCCGCGAAGGCCGGCGAGCTCCGCTTCGGGCATCGCCAGGAAGCGTTTCGGTCCGGCGCTTCGGACGTACTGGGCGACCTGCTGCTCGAGAGAAGCGGGGAGCTCGACCATCCTGCTCGCGGTCCGGCCCGGAAGCTGCCGGCGCAGAGCGAAGCGGATCCGGTTGACGATGCTTGCGAGATCGTCGTTCGCGAGGTCCGCCTCCTGGCACGAGCCCAGGATCGTCCCGATGTCGACGATGGGTACCCGCTCCGCCACCAACTCCTTGAGTGCGAGCGTGAACCGCCGCCTGTGCAGATCGGTCTGCAGCAACGAGTCGACGCGTTGCCGTCCCTTCGTCGTCTCGCACCAGTCGTCGAGAAGCTTCTCGACCGCTTGAACGTCCAGGAACGTGGCCAGACGCGATCGAACGACACGCTCGACTCCTTCGAGCATGACGGCATAGGGATCGTCGACGTCGGCTGGAACGACGCTCGACGAGACGGGAACCTCGTTGATGTGGACTGCGTACTCCCGTTCCGCCACGTCGGGGCTGCTCTGAATGAAGAACCCCGGCACGACGACACCCGTCTCCGCCTGAATCGCGTCGCGAATGTGTGGGATGTCCCCGTCGATCATCCGGGAGACCTCCGGCGTCTCACGCCCCTGTGGGAAGAAGCCGAAATGCGCCTCGAGCACGATCGGCGTCGTCATCGGCACGAGCTCGTCGTCGAGCCGCGCGGCGACTGAGCCGGTGGACCGGTTCATCCCGGCGTAGGTATCGGCGGTCAGCAGGAACAGCGCTTCGGCAGCGTCCTTCGCGGCCTGCATCTCGCCGAGGGTCACGGCGTCCCGCTGGCGCGCTTCCAGCCATGATCGCAGGAGTGCGTGCTGGTCGGAGCTGCGGATCGATCCCTCCTGGATCACGTCGCGCACGAGGTCGGAGCGCCACATCGGCCCGAGATCCCCGCCGCCGGGTTCGACGTCGTCGAGCTCGGCGAGCGCCCGCTCGAAGCGACCGCGGGCGAAAAGGGCTTTGGCGATGTTCGCCCGGTAGACGTGCTCGTCGTGCATCACGCTCTGCTGGCCTCCGTCGAGCTCCCGAGCGCGGGAATAGGCATCGAACGCTTCCGAGTAGCGCCCGAGCTCCATGAACGTGTCGCCGAGCCGCTCGAGAATCATCGGATCCTTCGACTCCTTCGCGCGCACGTAGCACTCGACGCTCGCTTCGAACTGGCCCAGCTCCTCGAGCTTCTGACCGAGCTCCAAGAGCACGCCGGGATGGTCCATCGCCATGGCCTTCTTGTAGGCCGCGACGGCGAGGTCGACGCGCCTCTCGTCAACGTGCCTCTCGGCGAGCTTGTCGCCGAGCCAGCGGTAGAGGTAGGGCGAAAGGTCGTCCCGCTCAGCCACTCGTTGGAAGTGGTCGTACGTGTCGTGCCGGTTGAGGTCGAGCCAGCTCAACGACGCGAAGCCCGTGTCGTCATAGGTGAGCCAGTGCTTGACGACGTCCGTCATCCGATCGCGGTAGCTGGGCCGCGCCGGCTTCGGGCGGCGAGGCAGCCGCAGGCGCCTGAGCCGACGCAGCTGCGGAGCCGGCGTCTCCTCGGCGCGGTCGTTGCGCAACGCGAGCAGCTCGAACTCGTTCGGCCAGAATCGCTCCTCGATCAGGTCGAGCAGGCGCTCGAGGCGGGTCGCCCATCGCGTTTGTTGCTCGCCCAGCCGGTAGCCCGTCCACGCGAACAACCCCCTCACGTGGTTGTAGTCGAGCGACCGCTCCCACCGGAGCTCCCGCTTGAACGCCCTGTTCCTGAGCGCACCCCAGTTGAAGTTCTCTTCCGTGCAGACATCGTCCTTTCGCCACAGCCACGTATGCGGCAGCAGCACCCGAGGGAGGTGCTGCGCCTTCGTCTCCCGGTCTGCTGCCTCGTCGCGCAGCACCTTCGCTTGGCGCTCGAGCTCTTTGGCCTCCGACTCGAGCAGCTGCGGATCCACATAGACCGTCTCTCCCGGGCTGTCGGCGAAGGGCAGGCCGAGCTCGGTCTTCGTCAGGTAGTCGCTCGCGAGCTCGTAGCGCAGCGACGCGACCCGAGCCTGCGTCGCTTCGCCGACTTTGGTCCTCGCCTCCTCGCTCAGTCGGTCTGCTTCCTGGCGGGCATCCCGGACGCGGTCACTGTGCCGCCTGAGAATCTCCGCGGCCGCCTCGGACCACCCAGGCTCGAGCTCCTCCACCTTGTCCAGGTACTCGCCCGGCTGGAGCCCGCCGGCGAGCTGGAAGACTCTCTGACGCTCGCCCTGGACCCAATAGAGATTCCACCACGGCAGCACGTACCGCTTGTTCAACTCGGCTGCCTCGTTCAGCGCTTCGAAGGCCTGCTCGAGCGCGATGTAGTCGCCGGAGCGGAGGTAGTACCTGTGGCACGCCTCGCCGTAGTCGTTGAGGACGAACGCGTGCACCGAGTTTCGAATCCGCTGTGTCGTTGCCGCTCTCTCTTCCTCCCTCGGGTGCGCCAGGTGCCAGGCGGCTTTGGACTTGTAGCCCTCGAACCGGTTGAGCATCTCCTTGCTGATCAGATCGAACTGGTACTGGCTGTACTGCCCGAACCACTTCCCCTGCGCGAGGCGGGCCGAGACCGCGTTGATGTAGTGCCCGTACGCCTCCTCGAACCGTCCCGCCTCTGCCGCGATGCGCGCCAGCCCGTGGTCGAGCTCCGCGACGTACGTGTCCGGCTTGATGTCCTTGTATTGCCGGCCGCCCAGGTAGTCCCGCCTCGCATCCTCGCCCTGGCCGAGCAGCCACTTCACGTAGCCACGGTTTGCCCACGCCGCGATGTTGCCGGGGTTGAGCCTGAGCACCTCCCCGTACTGGCGGAAGACGGTCTTCGCGATGCTGAGCTCGAGCGAGGGTCGCGTGCGCCAGAACAGCTCGGTGGTCATTGCGAGCTGGTAATGCGCGACCTCGAATTGCGGGTCGATCTCGGCTGCGCGCTGGAAGAGCGGGACCTGAGAGAGCAATCGGTCCTCCAGCAGGGCCGCGACGAACAGGTAGCGCGGATCGTTGTCGGCTTCGAACGGCCGCAGCGCGTGGGCCTTCTCCAGCTTCTTGGCAGCCTCGGGCGAGTTGGCGAGCGCGTGCGAGAGCGCCAGGGTGACGTAGGCGTCGAAGAGGCTCGAGTCCCGGCCCCGCACGTCCCGCGGCAACCGGAGGAGCCGCTTCACCGCGCTCCTGGCGACCGGGATCGTCTCGAAGGTGGGATCGGCAAGACGCCCCTGAAGGCTCGCGAGGAAGGCCCGGTAGAGCACCGTGTTCGCGTACCCGATCTGCGCCCGCGCGGCGAGCACCTCCGCCCGCCCGAGACGTGCGATCACGTGCGCCGCGAGATGGCGTAACCACTGCAGGAGGCGACTCGAGAGTCGAGCGACGGAGGCGAACGGCCTGCGCACCATCGCGTCCGGCACTTGACGAGTGCCCGGGTCGTACAGCTCGAGGGCTCGCGCGTAGAGGTCGCGCGCTTCGCTGTAAGCATCGAGCGTATTCGACCGCGCGTAGTCCTTGGCCTCGTGGAAGTACGCCGCCGCTCGGAAGTACCGGCTGGGAAGCACGTCGATCTTGCGGCCGACGTCCCGCTTGATCTGCCGGTAGATCTCCGTCGCGGCGCTGAAGTACGTTCGCTCCAGCAACTGCTCGTACTGCAGGCCCAGTAGCTCGGGCGGCTGATCGTCCTCGCTGTCGCCGTCGTCGAGGGGGTACTTGACGGGGAGCGCGAGCGTTGCGGCCCGATTGCTGTCGCCGACGCGCACCCAGACTGCGATCTCCATGAACCAGCGCTTGTCCGGCAGCCGTTGTCTCCGTGCGTAGTACCCGTTGATGTGGATGTGCGACTCGTGGCGTACCGTTTCGCCCAGCGCGGACGCCTCGTTCGCCGGGTCCGGCTTGGGGCAGTCGTCCAACAGCGAGAGCCGTGGAATTCGTGTGCTCAGCCGCTCGCGGAGATCCGGCTGTAGGGCTGCGAGCCGGAGCTGCTTGGGCTCGTCTTCCCCCGCCGGCTCGAAGGGCGCGATGGAGTACGTGTAGCGGAACGGCTCCTGCGACTCCTTGAGCCAGAACCGCGTCCAGTTCACCATCAGAATCGAGAGGACCAGCAGGAAGACCGGGACGAGCAGCAGCCACCGGTCGGCGACCTCGCCCCAGTCGGCGCTGAGGAGCGCGGCCAGCCACGAGCTGTTGAGCACGAGCACCGTGACCTGAACGGCTGCGAGCAGCACGCCGAGCGCGCGGAGGCTCCGGCCGCGCCGGAGGCCCTGCTCGACTCCTTCGACCTGCTCCAGCAAGTTCGAAGGCGGCAGGATCTGCGGGAGCTTCATGCCAGCGTGTCTCGCGCCTGCGGCTGGTGGCTTGTGCCAGAAGGCATCAACACCATGGGCTTGAGTCTAGGGAGTGGCGCGAGCGCCTACAACACAATTTCCCACCGGGCTCACCCGGCCACCAGGGTGGGTGGCGTCAGTACCGTGAAGGCGTGGGGTCGCGGGGACGTCTAAGCCTGGGATGGCGCTGGTCATGACGCACCCGGCCGCCGAGCTCGGGCACCACGTGGTCGGCGCTGCCAGCCGGGGCGACCATGCCGCGTTCGCCCGCATCGTCGAGCACTACGACGACGGGCTACGCGCCCTTGCCTACCGCCTGCTCGGAGACCGTCACCGGATGGACGACGTGCTCCAGGAGGCGTACGTGCGCGCCTTTCGGGCCCTGCCGCGTTTCCGCGGCGAGGCGCGGCTCGGGACGTGGCTCTATCGGATCGTCTACAACGCCTGCCTGGATGAGCTCAAGGCGGCCTCTCGGTCGCGCGAGCTGCCGCTTGCGGACGTCGCCGACCGGCGCGAGGTCGGGCCGGGAGTCGCCGAGGCGGTCGTGAACCGGAGCTCGCTCGCGGCCGCCCTTGCCGGTCTCGCACCTGAAGATCGCGCCGCGGTCATCCTCGTCGATGCGCAGGGGTTCGACTACCGCAGCGCCGGCCGCGTGCTGGGCGTGCCGGAGGGGACGGTCGCTTCCCGCCTCAACCGCGCGCGCGCGCGTGCTGCGGGAGGCCCTCGACGCAGACCGGCAGGAGGGAGTCGGGTGACGTACGAGCGTGACTACGAGCTCGGGATCGCCCTCCGGAAGCTCGACGTGCCGACACATGGCCCCGGCTTCGAGGAGAGCCTGCAACGCCGGCTGCGGGCAGAGCAGCGGCACGGCAAGCGGCGAGGCGCGGGTCTCCGCTGGAGTGTCGCAGCGGCCGCGGCGATCACCGCGGTAGGGGCTCTGCTTGCAATCGGGGTGCCTGAGACGTCGCACACGCCACGAATCGCCGGCCCGGAGGTCGCGTCCGCTGCGCAGGTGCAGGCGCGGGTCCGAGAGGCATTCGCGTCGATGCGAAGCCTCAGCGGCAGCGTCGTCACCGATGGGCCGGGAGCGGATGACCGCCGGCGCTGGAGCTTCACCGCCACCGCCGACGGAGACTTTCTCCTCCGCGGGCCGAGCGACGACGAGCTGATCGCGTACGACGCTGCGACGGGAACAGCGCGATCCGCGCAGCGGAGCTCGAGCGCCGGTGGCGACACGCTCTTCTACGCGATCCGCCGCGGAGTCGCGCCAGGGCCGCCGGATGAGGGGCCGCCGGTGTGGATCCTCTCGTCGGAGTACGGCGCCTACGTGCGCGCGCTCCTGGCCAGCGACGACCCCCGCGTCGTCGCCGTCGAGCATGCCGGACTTCCAGCCTGGCGGCTCGACGTCGCACTGACCCCGAACACGCTTGTGCCGCAGTTCTCCGGCGACGAGCTGCGCATCGTCGTCGACCGCGACACGGGCTTCCCGGTGACCATCATCGAGCGCAAGCAGGGCAGGGTCCTGCACGAGCTGCGGATCGACGACCTCGTCGTGAACCCGCCGTCGGACGATCTCGCCTTCCGACCATCGTTCCCCGCGGGTGCCGAGGTCTCTGTGACCGACGAGGGCTTCCGCCGCGTTGCTCTCGAGGATGTCTCGGCAGCGGTGGGCTACGAGCCCTTGCAGCCCGCCTGGGTGCCGCCCGGCTATTCGCTCGCGGAGGTCGCTGTCGCCGACCGGCCCGTGTCCGCCCCGGACGCGCGCGGTGTGGTCTCGCTCTCCTACAGGCGAGGGCTCGATCAGCTCGTGGTGACGACACGGCTGAGCAGCGTGACGGAGGACCCGCTTCAACCACCGCCAGGGCTCCGGCCGACACCGCAGCCGATCGTCCTCGCGGATGGAGCGCTTGCCGGCGAGCAGGCAGAGCTCGTACTCGCACCGAGCGTGCTCCCGCACCTCTGGGCAGCGGCCGACGGCGTCCTACTGACCGTTGCCGGTGACCTCAGCCGGGCCGAGCTCGTACATGTAGGCGAGTCGCTCGAACGTCGGTGAAGGATCGAGCGGCGAGCTTCGTCGAAGACCTTGAAGGCAGAAGTCGTGCGCTGCACGGCGGAAGGGGGACGAGGATGGACGAGAGGTACTGGACGCGCAACTGCCACGGCTTCCGCGTCGACTCGGCGAACGGCCGGCTCGGGATCGTCGAGGACGTGCTCTACGGCACCGACCCGGAACGCCCGGCCGCCCTGGCCGTTCGCGGTGGGCTGTTCGGCACAAGGGTCGAGCTGGTCCCGATCGAGCAGCTGGCAGTCGTGGAGCCGAGCCGGAGGCGTGTGAAGTTGCTGCCTGCCACAGACCAGCGGCCCCGCCGGGCCGCGTAGACCGCAAACGAAGGAGAGACAACCAAGATGAACGTACGCTGGATCCTGCTCGCGGCGATCACCGCCGCCCTCGCGGGCGTCGGGGTCGCTCGCGCCACCGTGCACGGCTCGACTCCGATCGGCCCGCTCCCGAAGGGCCCGGTAAGCAAGATCGAAGCAAGTCCAGGCTCGCTCGTCGCGGTCGCGCTGCCACGGCAGAACCCCTCGACCGGCCTCGTCTGGCGTGTCGCACGCCCCGTCGATCCCCGCGTGCTCCGTCAGCGGGACGAGGCCGATGTGGGCTCGAGCGTCGTCCTCGTGTTCCGGGTCGTCGGCCGCGGCACCGCAACGGTCCGCTTCGGGCTCACGCGCGGCGATTCCTCTCCGACGGCCGTGAAGTCGGCCACGTATGTCATCTCCGCGCGGTGAAGCCAAACGGCCGCTCAGGAGCCCGCGGCCGACACTCTCGTCTCGGTCCGGGTGCTGAGGTGCGGCCGCTCGTCGGCGAAGAGGCTGTGGACGGACTGCACGGCGATCGCGCCTGCGCCGACCGCGGAGGCGACCCGTTTGACCGAGGCGTGGCGCACGTCGCCCACGGCCAGCACACCGGGCATGCTCGTTTCGAGGGGCAGCGGCCGGCGCTCCAGCGGCCAGTCGTGCCCGTCCAGATCGGCTCCGGTGAGGAGGAACCCGTACTCGTCCCTTGCGAGCTCCCGGGGTAGCCAGTCGATCTGCGGGCGAGCTCCGATCAATACGAAAAGGGCGTCGGCGGCGACCGTGACTTCTTCTCCACTGTTGTCGCGCAGGAGCAGTTGCTGGAGACGCCCGTCGCCTCCCGCGCCGACCACGGTGGTGCCCTCACGTACCTCCACATTCGGGGTCGCCTCGATCGCCTGCACCAGGTAGTGCGACATCCCGGCGTGGAGTGACGGCGCGCGCACGACGAGCGTCACGTGGCGTGCGTACCGCGCGAGGTGCAGCGCTGCCTGGCCGGCTGCGTTTCCGCCGCCGGCGATGTACGCGTCCTTGTCCTTTAGCGCAGGGGCCTCCGAGATCGGGCTGCCGTAGAAAACTCCTGCGCCATGCAAGGCCTCCAGCGAGGGTACGTCCAGGCGGCGGTAGGTCGCACCGGTGGCCAGAATCACCGCTCTCGCGCTGACGCGCCGCCCGTCCTCGAGTGACACAGCGAGCCGGTGGCCGGAGCGACCGAGGGCGGTCACTCGATGCATGAGCAGGAAGCCGGCGCCGAACGCGACCGCTTGCCGGTAGGCCTGCTCGGCGAGTCGGCTGCCGCTGACGCCCATGGGGAAGCCGAGGTAGTTGCGGATCAGCGAGCTCGACCTGGCCTGTCCGCCGATGCCGCCTTCGTCCACCACGAGGATGCGCAACCCCTCCGAGGCGCCGTAGACGGCCGCCGAGAGGCCGGCAGGCCCGGAGCCGACGATGACCACGTCGAAGTCGCGTGCCTCGAGCGCGGCCGGGGCGCCGACGATCTCGGCGATCTCGGCGTTGGAGGGGTCGCTCAGAAAACGGCCGTCGGGAAGCGCCATCAGCGGGAGCTTCGCGTCGGAGCCTGCCCTGGCGAGCAGCTCACGCCCCTTCTCCGACTCCGCCAGGGAGAAAGCGTGCGGCACCGCGCATTGCTCGAAGACCTCCCTCAGCTCGGAGGCCCGGCCGGACCAGGTCTCGCCCACGACCTGCACTGTCTGCGGAGTGACGCTCCGATCCCTTGCCCACTCGAGCAGGAAACTCGAGACTGCCTCGTGGAAGACCTCGTCGAGGCTGCCCGCCGGCTGAGCCACGTAATAGTCGATGCGTCCAAGCGCCATCGAGTCACGGATCGCGTCGGCGGTCGGCTGATCCGACCAGATGTTCGTCGGAACGAGCAGCGCACGCCCGGCGTGCGGGTGCAGCTGACGCACGTGCCCGAGGAGGTGACCCACCGATGTCGACAGCGACGAGGCGGCGAGCACGAGCGCCACTTCCTCGCCTCTGTCAGCGAGCTCTTGGAGCGTCCGCAACGCCTCATCCGAGTCGCCGACGGACTCGATCCGATAGTCGTGGGCGTACCGCTGGACGAGCTGATTTTTGACGTCGTCGAGAGCGTCCAGATCTTCGTCGACAGCGAGCAATACAGGCGGGCGCATCGTCTCGGTCTACCCTAACGCGCAGACGCGTCCCCGATCCGAGACCACCACGAGCGCCGACCCGGGAGTCGATCGACGAACGGCCGCAGCTGTGAAGCTTTGGCATGACGACGTGCGCCCGCCGCCTGAGGGTTGGGTCTGGGCGCGCACCAACGCGGAGGCCATCGCCCTGCTCGAGACAGCGTCGGTGACCGAGTGCTCTCTCGACCACGACCTCGGGTTCCACGACGCGCTGCGGCCCGACGATCCGGAGTCGCTTGCGGAGGTTTCGCACCGGCGCGTGACCGATGAGACGGGCCTCGACCTCGTCGACTGGATGGTCGCCGCCGGCCGTGTCCCCGCCAAGGTGACGATTCACTCCTGGAGTGACGACGGGGCCAGGGCGATGGCCGCAAGCCTGATTGCGGGCGGGTACCACTGCACGATCGCTCCCTACGTCGCCACCGCGCCTCCCTGTTGAGTGACAGCAATCCAGTTAGCGGAAGCGCGGTCCGCCGACCCATGCGACCAGTGCGCATCGCCGGCCTCGTTTCACGGGCTGGACGCCGTGGAGCAGGAAGCTGGGGAAGATCACCGCGGAACCTTGCGCCACACGATCGAACTGGAGGGTCGGGAACGCGAGCGCGCCGCCCTCGTAGTCCTCCGGCGAGGAGAGAGCGACGCTGACGCTCAGCTTGCGCGAGCTCGCCTCCCGACCGAAGTCCAGGTGCCAGTCGTAGAAGTCGCCGGCCCGGTAGTCGACGATCGCGAGCTCCTCGTCGAAGTCGCGCAAGTCGAACCCGAAGAACTCTTGGTTGCAGCGGTCGGCCGCGCCCGCGAGGCGCTCGTAGACCCAGGCCGTGTCGGAGCTTCGGGGGAGGACGGTCTGGCGCACTCGCCTGACCTCGGGGGCGAGCTCGCCGCCGCTGCCGTCCTCCCGCGAGATCTCGCCTTGTGCCTGACCGAACTCGGCGATGTAGCCGACGAGCCGGTCGCACTCGTCCGGGTCGAACACACCGGGCACGTCGACTGCCAGGCGAAACTCCCGCAGCTGCGCGCGCCAAGCGTCTCCGCTTGGCGCCGCGTCGACGGCGGTAAACTCCTGTGAGACGGCTGCATGCGGGGCGGTCATGCTCTATCCCCCTTCGCTTCCTCCGCCGGGTCCGCCTGAGTTACCCAATCTCGGGACGCCGCCTGTGATCTTCTCGCCAGCCTCCTTGGTGACGTCCAGATCCTGCAGGCGCCCGGGCTGCTCGGCTTCCTCGAGCTTCCGTTTCGCCTGTGCATCGTGCTCACGTGCCGTCCGCTGCTCGTCCACGACCGCCTCCTTCACCGAGAGATTGAGGGCGTAAAGCCTCAACGAGGAACTAGCTTCAAGCACTTCTACGGAGGAGGCGGCGGGGGGCGCGGTTCCAGTTCCCGATCCGGAGTCCATTCAATCTCGGGATGCCGCCTGTGATCTTCTCGCCTGCCTCCTTGGTCACGTCGAGATCCTGCAGGCGCTCGAGCTGCTCGGCTTCCCCGGGCTTCTCCTTCGCGTGTGCATCGTGCTCACGTACCGTCCGTTGCCCGTCCACGACCGCCTCCTTCAAAGAGAAACTGCTTCGTGCCACCGAGGCTACGAACATCGTGCGCCGGCGGGAAGTCGGCAAATTCCTACACTTTGCTCCCGGGCCGCTCGCCGAGACGGCGGATCAACTCGGTCCGTGAATGGACGCCGACCTTGGCGTACAGTCGCGAGAGCGTCGTTCCGACCGTCTTCGGCGTCACGAAGAGGGTCGCCGCGATCTCCTTGTTGGAACGGCCTTCGGCGACGAGCGTGGCGAGGCGAAGCTCCGTCGGAGTCAGCTCGCCGTCGCTGGGCCTGCGCCCGCCGACACGGCCGAGCTCGGCGCGGGCCTGCTCCGCCCAGCCCACGGCGCCTACCTCGTCGAACCCTGCGAGCGCCGCCTCGATCGCCTCACGCGCGGGCCGCTTCTGGCGGCCCCGGCGTCTGACGACGCCCAGCGCAAGCAGTGCGCGCGCGCGGCCGAACGGATCCCCGACCTCCTCGTGCTCCGCGACCGCTCTCTCGAGGAGCGCCAGCGCCTCCTCCGTGTCCTCGGCGCCGGCGACGAGGCCACGGCAACGGGTCACCTGCGCGAGCACCCACTCGCGCCCGAGCCGCTCGGCGTCCGCACCCCAAGCGTCGAGGACCCGAGCCGCGTCGTCGACCCGGCCCAGCTCGAGCAGGATCTCGACGTGGTCGGCGCTCCACCAGCGGATGCTCGGCTCGCCCCACCCGAGCGCCGCCGCCTGCCGGTCGGCCTCGCCGAGCAACCTGGCCGCCTCGTGCTGATCCCCGTTCCCCCGCGCAACCAGCCCGAGGATCGCCGTGTGCTGGGGCGGGTGGAGCCCGAATTGGTCTTCCGCCAGCGCGAGCGCGCGTTGCGAATGCTCCCGCGCGAGCTCGTACTGGCCACGATGGACGGCGACGAGCGCGATCGGAAGATGGTCCTGCGGCAACTCCAGGCCGTACTGGATCGAGATGTCGTAGGCGCGAGCGGCGTGCTCGGCGGCGAGCGCCCAACGTCCGGCCCAGAACTCGACCCATGCGAGCCCCCAGAGCGCGCGGGCGCTTCGCGGCTCGTCACGGTCCTGCCACTCGCGGTAGTCGCCCTCGAGCAACGCGCGCGCCTCCTCCCGCTTTGACGACGGCGCGAAGTTGTTCACGACCGCCAGCGTCGCCTCCTGCACCAGTCGTTCCCCGCCGAGCGCGGTCGCGAAGTCGGCCGCCCGCGCCGGCAGCTGCGGCGCGTCGGCGTCGCCGACGATCCAGCCGAGGATCGACTGCACGACGTGCGCGCGGGCTCGCAGCGCATCGTCGTCGAGGCCCTCGGCGAGCTCGAGCGCTGCGCGGGCGTGCTCGAGGGCGCGCACGTAGCCGCTCCGGAAGCGCGTCGCCCACGCGAGTCGGCAGTGGATCTCCGACTGGAGCGCCGGCCGCGAGGTCGCCGCGCCAAGCGCTTCCTCGAGCAGAGCGACGCCACGGTCGACGGTCTCGAGCTCGGCCAGGAGGACGAGCCCGTCGGCGCGCACCGGACCACTCTCCGTCTCGGCCAACAACAAGTCACTCGCGATCCTGTGGGCGCGCGTCCATTCGCCGGCGGCGTGATGTGCGCGAGCCGCGGCCAGCGCTCGGCGATGGTGCTGTTCGGTCTCCTCCGCGGGCGTGAGCCGGAGCGCCTGCTCTGCCAGCTCGGCCGCGACCTCCGACGCGCCGCGATCTGCCGCCAGCCGCGCGGCGTCGTCGAGTACCTCGGCGACGCCGGCGTCCGGCTCCTCTCTCGACAGCGCGAGATGACGGGCGCGGAGGAGCGGATCCTCGACGATGTCCGCAAGGCGTCCGTGAACGCTCCCTCGCTCCTCGCCGAGATCGTGGTACAGGACCGACGACAGCAGCGGGTGGGTGAAGCGAATCTTCCCCTTGTCGCGCTCGATCACCTGCGCCGCGAACGCCGGCTCGAGCGCGTCTGCCGCAACGCCCGCCTGCTTCAGCACGGCCTCGGACGCGGTGCCCAACGCCGAGGCGAGCTCGAGTGCCCGCCGGGTCGACGCCGGGAGCCCGGACATCCTCGCGCGCACGAGCTCCTCGAGCGTCTCGGGAACCGGCAGCGGTTGAGCGGTGTTGAAATCCGGATCCAGCACCCGCGCCAGCTCCAGGGCGACGAACGGGTTGCCGCCCGATCGACGGTGAAGCTGGAGCAGCGTCTGGCGTGCGAACGGCCTGCCGAGCCGGACGAGGAGCAACCGATGCAGCGCGTCCGCGCTCAGCGGCCCGACCGGAAGCCGCCGGACTCGCTCCGCGCTCAGCCCCTGTTCGATTCCCCTGCGCGTCGCGGCGCCGCCGGTCCGCTCGGCGACCAGCAAGAGCACACTGCTTGCAGCGAGCCGGCGAAGCGCGAATGCGAGCGCGTACGCCGACGAGGCGTCGAGCCACTGAATGTCGTCGATCGCGATGACGAGCGGCACCTCATCGGCGAGAAGCTGCAAGGCGCTACGAGTCGCGATCCCGAGCGCCCGCGGGTCGACCGCATCCTCGGCCGCCTCCTCCAGGAGGAGTGCGACCTCGAGCGCACGCCGCCTCGGCGGCGGGAGCGCCGGCAGCACCTGGTCGAGGACGTCCACGAACAAATCGCCGAGACCGGCGTGAGCGAGGCTGCGCTCGGCCTCGGCCGGTCGTGCGGAGAGCACACGCAATCCCCCGGCGCGCGCATGCTCGACGCCTGCGAGCCAGAGGCTCGACTTTCCGATCCCCGCCTCGCCCTCGACCACGAGCGCAGCAGGCGCTCCCCGCTCGTCGTCGACGAAGGCGAAGAGCGAGGCAAGCTCCTCCTCTCTGGCGATCAGCTCGGACGCCATCTCTGACCGATCGTGACAGAGACCGCCCAGCAGGAAACGCCGACGGGAAAGCCGAAGCTCGCGGAACCGCCGCGTTGAGTGACAGTGCCGGCCGTTGTGCCGCCGGATACGAGGCGAGTATCGTGGCCTCATGACGGAAGCGGCGTACACGGTCAAGGCTCTCGATGAGTCCGAAGCAGCGGAGCAGCCATGACCCGTGTCTGGACGATTCCGTTGGCGATCGTGGTCGCGGCGACCGTCGTCGTCGCGGCGGCGGCTGCGCCGCCGGACCGGAAGCCGCCCAGGATCGGGGTGGCGTCGGTGCTGGATGCGGACGGCGATGCGCGCGCCGACGGCGTCAGGCTTGTGTATTCGGAGCGGGTTCGCCACTCGGCCGACAGGGACGGCCGCTATCCGTTCACGGTGGCCGGCTACCGGATCCGCTCGGTAGGGAGCGCGACGGGAACGGGAAAGACGCTCGTGGTGCTCCTCGTCGAGCGCCCGCAGCCTGACCCGAGGGCCGCGCCTGCGATTCGCTACCGGCGTACGACCGCGAAGCCGGTCCGGGACCGGGCGGGGAACCAGGCCGCCGCGCAGTTGTTCGCAAGAGCGAAGCCGCACGGGCACCCTCCGCCCACGCCGCCGCCATCGCCGCCTGCGGACACTGACGGCGACGGGACCCCGAACGCCGAAGACTGCGCACCGCAGAACGCGGCGATCCACCCGGGCGCGACCGATCTGCCCGAACTCGGGTTCGTCGACTCCAACTGCGACGGGATCGACGGCACCGAACGGGACGCGACCTTCGCCTCTCCCAGTGGGAACGACGCGAACCCCGGCACGAAAGAGAAGCCGAAGCGGGAGATCGCGGCGGCGCTGACGGCCGCCGCGACCGGCAAGAAGCGGTACGTGCTCGTCGCCTTCGGCAGCTACGGACGCGTGTCCCTCTCGTCCGGGATCTCGATCTACGGCGGCTACGACCCCGCGAGCTGGCAGCGTCGCGATCGCTACCCCGACGGGCTCCCGCTCATCAGCGGCAGCGGGGAGGCGGTACGCGCCGACAGCGCCAAGGACGTCGTCCTCCAGCACCTCGCGATCCGGGGAACAGCTGCGGCTGAGACCGCCGGGTCGAGCATCTACGGCGTTCGCGCGAGCGGCTCGAGCCTGACGCTGCAGCGGGTCGTCGTGCGTGCAGACGACGGGGTCGCCGGCGCTCCGGGGAGGACAGGACCGCCCGGCGGGACCGGCGGCAAGGGAGGCGACGGAGGGCCCGGGGCGTGCGACGGGATCGGCAAACCCTTTGGTGGGGCCGGTGGATCGAGCCAGGTCGATCGGCGGGGCGGGGCAGGCGGCCACGGCGGCCAGGAGGTCGGCATCAACCGCGGCGCCCCCGGGGGCGGCGGGCGACTCGGATCAGCCGGCGGCGCGGGTGGAGCGGCGGGCGATCCCGGCCAGCGGGGGCAGAGCGGCGCCAACGGCGCGCCCGGCGCGACCGGAGTGAGGGGCCAAGGAGGCGCGAGCTCGACGCCTGTCGCCGCCGCGTTCTGGGACGGTCAGGGCGGCCGCGACGGCGGAGCTGGTACGCACGGAAACGGCGGTGGTGGCGGCGGCGGCGGGGGTTCCCAGCAGGCGGTGCTCGCGAACAACGGCGCCGGCAACGGCGGAGGTGGTGGCGGCGGCGGTGGAGGCGGCGGCAGGGGCGGCAGTGGTGGCGAAGCCGGCGGCGGCTCTTTCGGGGTCTACCTCTTCGAATCGAAGATCGTCGTCGAGGCGAGCTCGGTCGCGGCCGCGAACGGCGGCGCCGGCGGGCGCGGCGGCGACGGCGGCCAGGCAGGAGCGGGCGGCGTCGCCGGCAGGGGGGCGAGGGTCTGCACGTCCGAGATCGGCGCGGGCGGCAACGGCGGCGCGGGCGGCGCAGGCGGGAAAGGCGGCGGCGGTGGCGGCGGAGCCGGCGGCCCCGGCATCGGGATCTTCAAGGCCGGGACGTCGACCGCAGACGTCAAGAGCGACGCCAAGGTCTCGGTCGGCACGCCCGGTCCCGGCGGCAGCGGCGGCGGTAGCAGCCCCAGCGGGACTGGAGCCGCCGGAGAGGCCGGGATCGCGAAGGCGATCTTCCCGTAACACACGCGTTCGGGCGCAGTGTCGAAGGGATCGTCGCCGCGGGTGAGTCTGGAGCACATCGCTTTCGAGCCCCGCGGCCGACCCACGCAGCTTCAGGGGTCTTAGCGCGATCGGAATCTGCTCGGCAGATTCCGATCTTGCGCAGGTAAGCCGCTCTCGCGAGGTCTCGGGAACGTTCGTGAAAGCGCATGGTTGAGTGCACCGCGGGTTGGGTGCATTCGGGTGGTTTGACGAAAGCTTGTTGACCTGACGTTGACCCGGGCTGTCGTCAAATGAGACAACTGACCCAGAGAGCCTCTCTAGCCGGCGATGATGAAGAGTGTTGACTTCCGGAGTCGAAACGTTCGTAATTGCCGCACCAGACTCAACGTCGCTCTGACAGGATAGGAGGGGTCGATCCGCCTCGATCGTGCTCTTGTTGTTGTGGCCGCCGTCACGTGGATCGTGTTGGGCGGTGCCTGCAGCGGCGAGGATGATCGGGAGTCCCGTCCGGGCTCGATTCTGCGGGTCGCGGTTGGTGCCGAGCCGCCCTCGCTCGACCCCGGCCTCCTTCCCGATGTCATCTCGGCGAACTTCGCCCTGAACATGATGGATCCGCTCGTGAAGCTGAACGACGAGCTCGAACCGGAGGCTGCCCTGGCGCAGAGTTGGGAGATAAGCGACAAAGGAAAGACGGTCACCTTCCACCTGCGGCAGGACGGTCGTTGGACGAACGGGGATCCTGTGACCGCTGCCGACTACGAATACGCCTGGAAGCGGGTCCTCGACCCCGAGTTCGCGTCGGGATCCGCCTATCAGCTCTATGGGATCGCCGGAGCGAGGGAGTACAACGGCTGCGATGCCAAGCAGGACGACTGCGCGGCGCTTCGGGACAGGGTGCAGGTGAGCGCGGTCGACAAGACGACGCTCGAAGTCCGGTTGACGAGTTCGCAGCCGTGGTTCATAGCTCAATCGGCGGCGGCAACGTTTCTTCCCGTGCACCGGAAGACGGTGGAGCAGTTCGGTCGAAAGTGGACGGAGCCGACCAACATCGTCACGAACGGGCCGTATCGCCTGACTGCCTGGAGGCACGACGAGTCCCTCACGCTCGCGAAGTGGGCGGACTGGCGCAATGCCGCCATGGTGAAGATCGGGCGGATCGACGCACGCGTCATCAAGGACGCGGTGACCGCGCTACTCGCGTTCGAGGCGAAGGAGATCGACGCCTGCCTCGAGAACGCGTGCATTCCGTACGCCGACGTCGAGCGGCTGCGGGCCGGCGATGCCTACGTCCGCGTCCCGGGCCTATCTACGAAGTACTTCGGCTTCAACATGAAGACAGTGCCGGATCTGAACCTGCGCCGGGCGCTAGCCTTCGCGACCGACCGGCGCTCCTTGGTCGAGAATGTGACCAAAGGTGATGAGGAGCCGGCGACCAGCTTGACGCCGAAGGGCATGCCGGGCTTCAAGACGATCGCCCAAGACTTCCTTCCGCAAGCGGCAGATCTGGCAGCTGCCCGCGAGTACCTCGCCCGCGCCTCATCGTCCCGGCGCAAACTCAACCTCGTCTACACGAATGTCCCATCCGCCGCCGCTGAGATCGCGGTCGCGGTCCAGGCGATGTGGCAGAAGATCGGCATCGAGACGACGCTGCGCCGGATGAATTTCCAGGAGTTCATTGAGCTACTCAGTCCGCCGCTCCACTCGTCGGTCGACGTCTGGATGTCGGGCTGGGTCGCCGACTACGTCGACGACATCAACCTCCTGGAGCTCTGGACGTGCGAAGGTGCCGACAATCCGGGAGGCTATTGCGACGCCGCGTACGACGACCTCATCGAGCGGGCCAGATCGAGTCCCGACCAGGCAGAGCGGCACGAGCTCTATGCGCAGGCAGAGGCAAAGCTGACGGGGCCGAGCGGAAGTTTGCCGGTCATCCCCCTGTACTGGTCGACGTTCACAACCCTCCGCAGGTCGGGCATCGAGGGTTGGGAGCCGAACCTGCTCGACCAGTACGACTTCACGAAGGTCTCCATCTCGAACAGGTAGTGGAGCCCCGGCCTCTAAGCAGACGTGGTGCCGCTTGTGTCGGCTGGGAAGTGGGCGGCAAGCTCGACGCGGGAGTGTAGGTGGAGCTTGCGATAGACGTTGCGCAGGTGGAACTCGATCGTGCGCTCGGAGAGGAAGAGTGCCGCGGCGGCTTCGCGATTCGTTGCGCCGGCCGCGACGGCCCGGGCGATGCGGTCCTCCATCGGTGTCAGCTCGCCGGCCGGACCGCGCCGAAGCCCGAGGGCGTCGATGTCGGCACGCGCCCGCTCGGCCCAGACGTCGGCGCCGGCCTGCACGAAGAGCTCCACTGCCTCTTCGAGCGCACGCCGCGCGTCACCACGCCGCCGGTGCCGACGCCGCGCCGCGGCCAAGGCCATCAGGGTTCGCGCACGGTAATACGGGCTCGGCGCCCGCTCCTGCAGCTCGAGCGACCGTGCGAACTCCGCTTCGGCCTTCTCGTGCTCGGCGCGAAGTGACGCAATCAGCCCGCTGTAGCGGGCGACCAGCGCCAGGATGCGCGCATGCCGTTCCGGGGCGCAGCGGTGCTCGTAATCGGCGATCCGCCCAGACGCTTCGTCCAGGCGGCCAAGAGCGATGAGTGCCTCGATTCCGTTTGGCAGCTGCCTGAAGGCCGGGTCCATGAACCCGGCGGCGTCGTTTCGCCGCTCCCCGCGCTCGAGGTGCTCGAGCGCGGCTGCCGGCTCGCCGCGGTCGAGTGCGACCAGTCCGAACGTGTGATCGCCCCAGGCAAGCCACCCCTCGAGCAAGGGCGAGAGTGCGTGCTCCTGGCCGTCGCGCGCACGCAATTCGGCCTCGTCGAGGTCGCCGAGGAGAGCGAGTACGGCGCCGCTTCCCAGTAGACCGCTCAGCCGGATCGATCTGTCGTCCTGCTGCTCTCCCAACGCAAAGAGCTCGGCCGCGTACTCTCGGGCGATCAGGAGGTTCCCCGCGTCCATTTCGACGAGCGAAAGCATCGCAATGATCCCGGTCCGGTCACGTTCCTCGCCCCGCTCGACGGCCTCGCCCAGCTCTTCGAGAAGGAGCGCTCGTGAGCGATCGTGCTCACCCACCCGCCACAGAAGCTGGGCCAGCATGCCAATCGGCCGGTCGTCCCAGACCGAGGTCGATCTTCCGGCGGTGCGCTCGAGCTCGACGGCGTGCTCGAGCTCGTCCAGGACGATCGGCCTGCCGCGGACGAAGTCGTCGTACACAACCCCGGCGGTCGTCGCCGCGAGCGTCGCCTCGTCCCCGAGTGTTTCGGCGGCAGCGAGCGCGGCACGTCCGTGTTCGGCCGAGAGCTCGGGCTCACCCGCTGTGATGTGAAGACCGGCTAGGCAGGCATGGATTCGAATCGCGAGCGCCGGGCTCTGCTGCGCGTTCTCCAGTGCGGCGGTCGCGTACCCAAAACCCCTGCGGGAAAAGCTTCCCCCTGCGAGAGCCAGCTCGAGCAAGACCTCAGCCAGCTCCTCGCCGGGGCTCGAGAGCTCGACGAGCCGGTCGAGCACCTTGCGGGCGTGGTCGGTGTCGCCGGCCGCGAGATGGCAGCGCGCGGCCTCGAGACCTCGATTCCTTCGCGCCGCACGTTCACGCAGCGGAGTGACGGCGGCCGCCTGCTCGAGTAGCCGGCCGGCAGTGTCGAGTGCGCCGCGCGCTCTCGCCGCGGCCGCTGCGGCCTCGACCTCCGCGGCGACGGCCGCGCTGGGACGGGTCGTGGCGAGCGCGCGGTGCGGAGCCCGTTCCTCTGGGCGTTCGAGAGCCCGCGCGAGCCGCGCGTGTGCTGCACGGCGCTGCGGCGGCGTGGCGGCTCCGTAGACGGCGGCTGCGATCAGCGGATGCGTAAAGCTGACTCGGTCCAGTTTGACAACGACGATCTCCGCAGCCGCAGCCTCTTCGAGTGCGTTCTCGACGTCCACCTCACTGTGCGCAGCAATCAGCAGGTCCACCGTGGGGCGCGGTAGCGCCGCTGCTGCGAGCAGGACATTGCGTGTGCGGGGGAGCAGCTTGGCAATGCGTCCGCGGATCGCGCCGGAAGCCGAGGCAGGCACCGGAAGCGGCGCTGCCGGGTCGTCCGGCAACCCTCCATCGGCGAGCAGCCGCGCAACCTCCTTGCCGAAGAGTGGATTTCCGTCGCACGCCACATGGACCCGCCGAACAACGGGCTGCGGAAGCCGAGTTGCGCCGCCACGACGCACGACGGTCGCAAAGGCGGCCTCGTCGAGCGGGCCGACCTCGACGTCGACGACACGGCCGTCGGGCGCCGGGATCTGGATCTCAGCCCCAGTTCCCGACCGGACCCCCACAACCAGCCCGACAAGCTCGGCATCCACGCGCCGCAGCGCAAAGCTGAGTGTTCGCAGCGACGGCGGGTCACACCAGTGCAGGTCGTCGAGCGCCACGAGGACGCGGTCGTGCGACGCGAGCTCCTGCAGCGCCGCCCGCACCGCCAGGCTGAGCGCAAGTGGATCGACAGGATGCGCCTCGTCAGGGTCTGTCCGCCGGAGGGCAACATCGAGCGCCCGCGCTTGCGGCACGGACAGATCGAGCTCCGATGTAGTGACGGGTTCCATCAGCTCCGCGAGGACGCCGAAGGGAAGTTCGGCTTCGGTCTCGGCCGGCCGTGCGGTCAGGACGCGAAAGCCCAGGTCGCGCCCGCGGGCGACGGTCTCCTCCAGCAGCGCGGACTTCCCGTAGCCTGCCCCGCCCCGAAAAACGACCGCCCGATATCCCTCGGGGACCGACCGGAGGAACCGGTCGATCGTCGCGAGCTCCGGGTCACGTCCGACGAGCGGCGGCACGTGACCGAAATAGTAGGCCCGTGCAGCGAGAAAGCCTAGTGGAGTCCCCTGATGTGTCTCGTTCGCCTAGTCCCTAGCGTTCGAATTCAGCCGAATCGACCAGGAGGGACTGAACTCATGGACACGTACCTCGCGCCCAAGATCCGCACTGTCAAGCTTCGGGCCGCCGTTGCGGTCGGAGCGGCTTCTGTCGTCGGAGCGTTCGGGCTGGGATACGTCTTTGCCCAGACGCTCGACGGACCCACTCGGGCGACCGTCTCGAGGCCTGGCGCCGCCGCCGACCGTGCGTTCAGCCACGCACTTGCCGAATCGTTGGTGCTCAAGAACCGCTCAGCTGTTGAAGGCAAGGCAGCGGATATCCGCTACAGACGAGTGATGGCGCCCTAGCCATTCCCCGACGAGCATCACGTGACCGCCCGGGAGTCGAGGTCGCGCGCGGCTGGCCGTCGATCAGGGCCCGCCGCCCGGCACGACGTGGCGGTCGGTGCGCGCGGAAGCCGCTTCCGCAAGTCGAGTAGGTGTTGACTTCGTGTTGACCCGACAGCATCCGGCGGACACGAGTGCCGTTACTCGGTGGGAACAACACTCGCTCGCGCGTCCGGTACGGGTGATGACCTTGGGATTCTTCGTGTGATGCCGGCCTTCGCGATCTCTCGAGCCCTCTGGGCCGTTGGCCGCTGTAAGTCTCGGTTCCTCTCGGATCGTCGTCGTCGGATGGGCCGTGCTGGGATCGAACCAGCGACCTTGGGATTAAAAGTGGATGCCGTCGCTCTGGGCGAGGTTTCGGGAACGTTCGTAAAGGCGCATGGTTGAGCGAAATTGGGATCGGACGTGTTCGGGCGGCTTGACGAGAGCTTGTTGACCTGCCGTTGACCCAATCTGTCGTCAGAGGCGACAACTCCCCCAGACTTCCACGAAGAGCGACGCTCAGCACAGGCAAGGTCGCGGCGTCGGTCGACGTTGCGGGCGCGAAGCTACGCCTGGGCCGGGTCGGGTCCGGGATCGCCTCCCTCTGCGCGCACGCGCAGACGCTCAAGGTAGCGCTCCCAGCCGTCTCGGTGGTGCTCGGCCACGGGTGGTGGCGCGAGCGCACTGTGCGTGAGGCGGAGCAGCGTGCCGGCCGGGTCGGATTCTAGCTCGATCACGACGGTTGTCGAGCCCGGTGGCACTGGGGGCGCTTCGCCCTCCCAGCCCCAGGTGAAGACGAGCCGCTGCTCAGGGATCACCTCGACGAATCGGCCCGACGCGACCTGGTCCCCCGGCATCCGGATTCGGAAGACGCCGCCGGGCCGCGCGTCGAGCTCGCCGTCGACGCCTTGCCATGAGGTCCAGCGTTCGAGGTCGGTGAAGAAAGAGAAGACAGTCGTCGGCGAGGCAGCGATCAGGCGCGTGACGACGACGTCGGTCATGGCCGCTCCGCCTCCTCGGCCAGCGACGCGAGCCGATCGAGCTGGTCTGCCCAGAACGACTCGAGGAACTGCTTGAGCGGCCCCAGCCGCTCGTGGTCGGCGCGGTAGAACCGCTGCTTGCCCTCGCGACGGACCGTGACGAAGCCCGCCTTGCGCAGGAGGGACAGGTGCTGGGATACGCCCGCGTAGCTCAGGTCGAGTCGGTCGACGAGCTCGCCGACGGGAAGCTCGTCGCGCCACACGTGGCGGAGGATCTCTTGCCGGCGTGGCTCGGCCACGAGCTGTAGCGCGTCCATGAGGTCATTTTATCGGTGAATGAAATGTGTGGTACGTTTTCGCTTCCACTGAAATGAAAGGAGCCCAAATGACTGACGTCCTGTTCCGCTTCGATGTCGACGCGGCCCCGGAGGCGGTGCTCGAGGCCGTGAGGACCACCGAGGGAGTCAAGGGCTTCTGGACGAGCCGTGCCGAGGTGCCTGGCGAGGTTGGCGAGACACTCAAGCTCGAGTTCGCGATGGCGCCGCTCCCCTTCGACCTCCGCCTCGAGCAGTCCGACGAGCGCACCGTCCTCTGGCGGACCGAGACGTTCCCGCCGCACTGGGTGGGCACAACCGTCCGCTGGGACGTCGACGCGCGAGACGACGGCTCGACCGTTAGCTTCCGACATGCCGGCTTCAGCGACGACGAGGAGGCCGGCCGGGTTTCCTACACCTGGGGCCAGATCATGGTGCGGCTGAAGGAATATGCCGAGACCGGCCGCGCGAACCCCGTCTTCACGTAACGCCGGATGGCGGCCGACGTCCGGACGGAGGTTGAGATCGGCCGGCCGCGGGACGAGGTAGCCGCCTACGCGGCCGACCCCGACAACGCGCCTGCTTGGTACGCGAACATCAAGAGCGTCGACTGGAGAACTGCGAGACCGCTCGCCGTCGGCGCCAGGATCGCCTTCGTCGCCAGCTTCCTCGGCCGCCGCCTGGTCTACACCTATGAGGTGACGACGCTCCTTCCGGGCGAGCAGCTGGTGATGAGCACCGCCGACGGGCCGTTCGCCATGGAGACGACCTACACCTGGCAGGACACGGCTCAAGGCGGCACGAGGATGATCCTGCGCAACCGAGGCGAGCCGACCGGCTTCTCCAAGGTCGCCTCACCCATGCTGGCCGAAGCGATGCGACACGCAAACCGCAAGGACCTCACCCGGCTCAAGGAGATACTCGAGTCGCCCCGCGACCGCTAGTTGGGGACCAGGTTGCCCTTGACCGGCCCGCGTCGCAGAACGAGCGTCTGCGTGGTCGGCGTCGCCTGAGACGCTTGCCGCTCGGCAGGAGCGCCTGGGTGACGCGGATCGTCCGCGAGGGGACGGCCGTCGCGCCGAAGACCCTCCAGCTCCGCGCGGGTGACCGTGTCGCACTGCTCGCAGACCCGGAGGACAGGCCCGCGCTCGCGCCTTTTAGCGCACCGCCCGCGGACTAGGACGATGCGATCGGTCGACCGCTCCCGGCGGGCGAGGGACGAATTTCCTTCGCCCGCCGAGCTCCGGATGCTACGAGACCCGCTCGATGCTGATCCGAGCGGCGCCGCCGTTCCAGTCGTACAGGGCTGGGCTGAGCTGGGCGCGGCCGGTGATGCCCTCGTGCGGGCCGATGAGTGCTCCCTCGGGGTCGCGCACGAACGCGTTGCCGCAGCACGGTCCCGGAATGTGCGACTTCAGCTCGTTGTTGCGCTCGCTGCCGGCGTCGTAGGCCATCGTCTCGTGCGACGAGCCGTGGCCGCGCAGCCTCTGCGAGTCCAAGCCCGTGAACGCGTCGTTGGTGTTGACGAGCATCGTCACAACCGAGAGCCGGTTGAATCTGCCTGACGTCTCGACCGTGAACGAGCGCGTCACCCCGGAGGGAATCGGCCCGCCGGCGTCGGTGAAGACCGTCTTCACGCCCTGGACCTGGGGCAGCGCCGACTCGAGCGGGGCGTTGTTCGCGTCCTCAGCGATCGCGGCCACGCCGTGGCTCGCGATCTCGCCGACGCTCCAGACATCCGCCTGCTTCGAGTGGACGACGAAGAGCGGCGGCGACAGGGGTTGTGAGCCGGGTGCGCCCGGGCCCTGCGGAGTCAGGTTCGTGACCGTGACGCGCCATGTCTTCGCGGCTTCGCCGTCGTGCTCGTCGTCGTCGGCCGACGCCGGACCGACGGCGAGCGCGGTCGTGGCCAAGGCCATAAGCCCCAGCAGGATGAACTTGCGCATCTGCGCCTCCTCGTTGTGTGGACCACGACGCTACGGCGGGATTCTTGCGTCAGTCTTTCGCCGCTCTTACGTGCGCCTTAATCTGTGCGCGCAGATTTCGGAAAAACGTAAGCCCCCAGCGACCGCGGTGAGGCTATGGTCGGGGCACGATGAGGCTCGTTGCCGGCGCGTTCGTCGCGACGCTACTCCTGGTCGTTTCCGGCTGTGCCGGGGGCGGGGAGGATGAGGCGCGAGCACCCACCACGTCGGAGCCGGCGTACTCCTTTCCCGATCCGACGATCGTCATCGACCGGCCGCTCGAACAGCGTGTCGACGGCGCTCTGTCGCAGCTTCTCCCAGAAGCGGCCGTGGGGATTCTCGACCCCGAGCTGCTGAACGTCATCGGCGACTCGCCCGACGCCCGGCTCGGGTGGCTCGTCTCCGACCTCCTGCGCTTCTACCAGGGCAGCGTCGAGGAAGGTCAGCTGGTCACCGTGTTCGAGCGGCTGACCGGGTCGACGTGCGCAAGGATCGGCACTTCTCCGACGGGGCGTGGCGAGTCGTGACGGACCACCTGATCGCTTGGGACCTGCCTGCGCCGCCGGGTTATCGCGAGCGCAAGGCTCTGCTGTTCGTTGCGCTCGAGCCCGGCTGGCAGCCCTTTTTCGCCGACGACGACTCGGAGATCGATTGGCGGTTCGTCTCGTGGGGAGGCGTCCTGATCGACGACCGCCGTCTCGGCGATCCGAATCCGTGCCCACGCGGTTGCATCCCTGCGCTCGACGATCCGGCCCTGACAGCGGCGGGCGGCGGCGACTGGTACCCGGACGAGCGGATCGTTTTCGGCGTCGTCGTCGGCGACGAGGCGGTCGCCTTGCCGAAGAACATTATGGAGGTGCACGAGCTGGTCAACATCTCGGTCGGGGGGCGGCGGCTCGGGATCCCGTACTGCACCCTGTGCCGCTCGGCGCAGGCGTATCTTCTCGACTCGGTGCCCGCGGGCGTGGAGCCGATCGTGCTGCGCACCTCGGGGTTGCTCTCACGCTCGAACAAGGTGATGTGGGATCTGAGCAGTCGCTCGGTGCTCGACACATTCACGGGCCGGGCTCTGTCGGGCCCGTTGCAGGACGCCGGGGTCGTCCTGGAGCAGGTGACGGTCGCGTCGAGCACCTGGGGTGCGTGGAAGCGCGCGCATCCCGAGACGAAGATCGTCGCGCAGGACGGCGGGATCGGCCGCACGTACGAGGAGGATCCACTGCGCGGGCGTGACGACAACGGGCCGATCTTTCCGATCGGCGACGTCGATCCGCGGCTGCCCGTGCAGGTTGAGGTCGTCGGGGTGATCGACCCCGAAGGACGTCCTGTGGCCTTCCCGGTGGATCGAGCGCGAGCGGCCCTGGCGGCCGGCGATACGGTCGCGCTCGCAGGCGTCGAGCTCGTCGCCGACGGCGGCGGCTTCCGCGCCAGGTCGGGCGGCGGCGAGGAGTTGCCCGCGCACCAGGCGTTCTGGTTCGCGTGGAGTCAGTTCCATCCGGATACCGCGCTTTGGACAGGTCGATAGGGCTGTCGCGAGCGATCATCAAGAAAGGAAGCTGACGATGGATCTCTCAGTCGACCGCACCTCACCCGCCGGGGCGCCGCTGTGGCTCAAGCTGATCGCCATTCCCGCCACCGTCGTCGTGCTCCTGGCCGGGCTCTGGTTCTTCGCCGGCGTGGTCGCGCCGGGGTATGACAGCTCGATCGCCTTCGGGGCCGCCTGGTTCGTCGCCGCGTCGCTGGCGATCCGGTTTGGGCTGCGCGCGCGGCCGGGCCTGAAGCGACCGGTGCAGCTGACCTACCTGGCGACCGCCGTCCTCGTCGCAAATGTCTTCGCCTGGACGACGTTTCGCGATACGACGGTCGTCGAGGACGTCGCGACCGGCGTGGCGGCCTCGCAGCCGCAGGCAGGGTCGAGCGGCGGCGACAACGTCCAGCTCGCGAGCGGCACGTTCAAGGGGCTCGCACACGGAGCTTCGGGGACGGCCGCCGTCGTCGAGATGGCCTCCGGCGAGCGCGTGCTGACCTTCACCGACCTCGACACCGACAACGGCCCCGACCTGCGGGTCTACCTCTCGGCCCAGCCGGTCGGGAGCGACGGCGACGCCGACGACTTCGTCGACCTGGGCGGCCTCAAGGGCAACAAGGGAACGCAGCAGTATTCGATCCCGGCGGGGACGGACACGGAGCGCTACTCGACCGTCGTGATCTGGTGTCGCGCCTTCACGGTCGGCTTCGCCAAGGCCGCCCTAGAGGCGTCGTGAGGCGCTATGACCTGGTCATCATCGGGATGGGCTCGGGCGGAATCGTCGCGGCCGAGTTCGCGGCGGCGCTCGGGCTTCGGGTCGCCGCGGTCGAGCGCGACCGGATCGGCGGTGACTGCCTCTGGACGGGTTGCGTGCCCTCGAAGGCGCTGCTCGCAGCCGCGAAGGTCGCCCAGCACATGCGCACCGCGGACCGATTCGGGATCGCGGCGGTCGAGCCGGAGATCGACCTGTCGCGGGTCTGGGGGCGGATCCGCGCCGTGCAGGAGGAGATCGCGACGACCGACGACAGCCCCGAGCGGTTCGAGGCGCTCGGCGTCGAGCTCGTGCACGGGGAGGCGCGCCTGGTCGGGCCGAACACGGTCGCGGTCGGCGATCGCCTGCTCGAGACGCGCTTCGTGCTTCTCTGCACCGGCAGCAAGCCAGCTGTCCCTGACCTGCCCGGTCTGCGCGAGGCCGGCTTCCTCACCAGCGAGAGCATCTTCGAGCTCGAGGATCCCCCGCGAAGCGTCGTCGTGATCGGCGGCGGCCCGATCGCCGTCGAGCTTGCCCAGGGGCTGAACCGGCTCGGCGTCTCAGTGACGCTGCTGCAGCGCGGCGACCGGCTGCTGCCACGGGACGAGCCCGAGCTGACCGCGATTGTGGCGGCGTGGCTGCGCGAGGAGGACGTCGATGTGCACTTGGGCATCGACACGCTGAGCGTTGAGACGGCGGCTGGGCACAAGGCCGTTCTCGGCGCCGCGAACGGCGAGAAGGAGCGCTGGGAGGCCGAGGAGCTGCTCGTAGCCACCGGTCGCACTCCTCTGGTCGAGGGCCTCGGCCTGGAGGAGGTCGGCGTGGACGTGGGGCCGCGCGGCATCGTCGTCGACGAGCGCCTGCGCACGAGCGTCAAGTCCGTCTATGCCGCGGGCGACGTCGCCGGCCGCTGGCTGTTCACGCACTCGGCGGGCCGGGAGGCCGCCGCCGCGCTCCGCGACATGTTCTTCCCCGGCAAGGCCAAGGACATCGGGTTCGTTCCCTGGTGTACGTTCACCGACCCGGAGCTCGCCCATGTAGGGCTGACGGTTGCCGAAGCGGTCGAACGGCACGGCGAGCAGAAGGTCGAGGTGTCGCGAGCCGACCTCTCGCGTTCCGACCGTGCGCGCGCCGACGCCACTGACGAGGGTCGGATCGTCCTCGTCGCCGCGAGCGGCAAGCTTGTCGGCGCCCACATCCTCGCGCCCGCCGCCGGCGAGCTGATCCACGAGCTCGCGCTCGCAATCCGCCAGGGCCTCAAGGTGCGTGACCTGGGCGTGATGACGCACGTCTATCCGACGATCGCAACCTCCGTGCACGTAGCCGGCGCCGAGGCCGTGTACGCGTACGCCCGCCGCTTCGGCTGGCTCGTGCGGCGCGAGAAGAAGGCGGCGTAACCCTCTACGCCTGCCACCAGAACGCGCCGAAGCTGGACACGCCCGTGTGCGCACCGACCGGTGGTCCTACGCGGTAGCGCTCGAGCACGCATACCGCGGCCGAGCCGGCGAGCGCGGTGGCGAGGTCGTTTGCGGCGGGCTCGATCGCGGCTGCGGCATGACCGACCGCCACGCGGATCTGCAGGCTGCTGCCGAGGACGTGCTCGACCATCACTTCGACCGCCTCGGCGGGGCTCGGGCAGGTTGAGAGCACCCGCGTTGTCCCGGCCGCAAACGTCGCCACCGCCCACCCGGCCGTATCGGAGACGCGGCCACCCGGCGCGCCCGGCGCGACGAACACGTTCTGCACCACCGAGCCGAGCCGGCGGGCGATGTCTGCGGCAGCGTCCTGTGACGCTCCGGCCGCGAGCGCCTCAGCGGCTGTCCGAGCGCAGACTCCGACGCCGAAGCTCACCGTCTCGGCGGCGACGATGGTTACCGGGATCGGCGCATCGCGGGCCGCGAGCCGGGCCGAGCCTGCCGTGCCCGAGACCCGCTCGTCGAGATGAATCGAAACCGCACCCTGCGCTCCCCGTTCGGCCGCCGCCTCGTACACGGCGGCGAAGTCCGCCGGGCTCGGCTGCGACGTCGCGGCCTGTGCTCCGGCGGACACGCGAGCGTAGAAGTCGTCCACTTCCAGATCCCCTGGCACGTGCTCCCCGTCGAGCATGACCGCGATCGGCACGACCTCGATGCCGAGCCGAGTGACGTCGTGCTCGGTGAGAAGGGCGCTCGAGTCCGTGCAGACGACTGTCGCGCTCATCGGCGCGGCCCGAACCCGTCCGGCCGCTCGCGCTGAGCTCGTCTCGCCCGCGAGGCCATGATCGCGATCGTGGCGGCGTTGGCGAGCGGCAGCGCAGCGGTCGGGCGCGGCCCCCAGAGGTTTGGCCAGCCGCGGCGCCACCAGAGGAAGCTCGCGAGCAGCCAGGTCGTCGAGGACACCGCCACAGAGGCGAGAGCCGGGCGGCGAAGACCGGGCGTACGGTGCACCCCGACGGCAACCGCAGCGTCGATGGGGGCGAAGACCGGAAACGTGTAAAGACACTGCCCGAAGCTCGTCGCGACTCCCTTCCCGCCGCGGAATCGCGCCCAGAGCGGGAAGCAGTGCCCCGTAACCGCTGCCACCCCGGCCACGTGCGCGCCGCGGTCGCCGGCGAGTCGCCGCCCGACGACGCACGCGGCGACGCCCTTGCCGACGTCCGCGACGATCACTGCCGCACCGGCCCGGCGTCCGAGCAGGCGCAGAGCGTTCAGGCCGCCGGGGTTACCGCTGCCGGACGAACGAAGATCCAACGAGCCGCCGGGGGCGAGACGCGCGGAGATCGCGGCTGACGGAGCAGTGCCGACGAGATAGCCGACAGCCGCGGCCCAGATCAGCGGACGTGCGCGATGCTTCATTCACTGAAAGATTGCGGGCAGCTCGCGCGGGTCACGTCAGGCCGCTGGCAGGGTGAAGGAGATGCGGGCGCCGCCGCCGGGCCGGTTCTCGGCCCAAATCCGGCCGCCGTGGGCCTCGACGAGGCCGCGCGCGATCGCGAGCCCGAGGCCGGCGCCGCGCGCTGAGCGGGCGGGGTCGCCGCGCCAGAAGCGCTCGAACATCCGGCGCAGGGACTCCGCCGACAACCCCTCGCCGGTGTCCTCGACCGACACGCGCACCTCGTCCGCTGTTTCCTCGACGAGCACGGCGACCGAGCCGTCCGACGGAGTGTGACGGAGCGCGTTGACAAGCAGGTTGAGCAGCACACGCTCGACTTTGTCGGGTGCGCAGCGGGCGGTGACCGATTCCGCGACCCGAGCGTCGAGCGACACGTGACGGGCGCGCGCTTCCGCCTCGACGCCGCGCAGGCACGAGCGCACAAGCCCGTCGAGCTCGGCGTCGAGCAGTTCGAGGGTCAGAGAGCCGCTGTCGATCCGCGCGAGCTCGAAGAGATCGTCCACGAGCACCGCGAGCGCCTTCACCTGCGCGCGCAAGGCAGGAACGTACTCCTCTGGTGCCGCGAGGCCGTCCTCGACGGCCTCGAGCATCGCCTGCATGTTCGCAAGCGGCGTGCGCAGGTCGTGACTCGCCCAGGCCACGAGCTCGCGCCGCGCGTCGAAGAGCTGCGCGATGTTGCTCGCCATGTCGTTGAACGACGCCGCCACGTCCGCGAGCTCGGCTGGACCGGCCGTTGAAGCTCGCGCGGTGAGGTCGCCGCTCGCGAACGTCGTCGAGGCTGCGCGCAGGCGCTCGGTCGCGCGCAGAAGAGGCCGGCCGAGGACGAGCGCGGCGGCGAGCGCCGACAGCCCTGAGCCGACGCCGATCGCGACGACGGGAAGGTGGTAGTTGGGCTCGAGCATGACGAAACCGGAGAGGAGAACCGCGCTGAACGGCAGGCCGGCGGCCAGCAGGCCGAAGGCCGCAAGCTGGAGGCGGAACGTCGGCAGCCCGCGCAACGCGAACGCCGCGAGGATGCCCACGGCGACCGTCGAAACCGCGACGATGATCGGGAAGACGATCACGCCGCGAACCGGTAGCCGACGCCCCACACCGTCTGGAGGAAGCGCGGGCGCGATGGGGCGTCCTCGATCTTCTCGCGGAGGCGACGCACGTGGACCGTGACCGTGCCCGTGTCGAGCGCAGCCTCGTAGCCCCAGACGCGGCTCATCAACTGGTCGCGGGAGAAGACCTTGCGCGGGTGGCTGGCGAGGAACCAGAGCAGGTCGAACTCCTTCGCCGTCAGCTTCAGCTCGACGCCCTGCTTGCGCACCTCGCGCCTCTCGGCGTCGAGCTCGAGCCCGTCGAACGCGAGCCGCTCCTCGGCAGCCGCCGGACTTCCCGCGCGGCGCAGCACGGTGCGGACGCGCGCGGCGAGCTCTCGCGGCGAAAACGGCTTCGTCACGTAATCGTCGGCGCCGAGCTCGAGCCCGACGATCCGGTCGGCCTCCTCGCCGCGCGCCGTGAGCAGGATCACCGGCAACTCCGAGCGGGCGCGAATCCAGCGGCAGAGCTCCAATCCATCCATGCCGGGCAGCATCACGTCCAGCACGACGAGGTCGGGCTGGTCACGCTCGAGCAGCGCTCGCGCGATCTCGCCGTCTTCCGCCTCGAGCGTCGCGTAGCCGTCGCGTTCGAGATAGCGGACGACGATCTCGCGCACGATGCGCTCGTCGTCCACGACTAGCACCTTCGTCATGGACCCATTGTGACCGGACGCGGATTACGAAAGCGTGAATTCGCCGCCTAGGGTGACGATCGAGCGGATCGACTTAGGAGGCGCAAGCGACATTTCAGCCAACGTTAAGCAGCGCGTCAGGATTTCGTGACGGTCCGATGATTAGCTAGGTGTGAACCCGCTGCCCGAGGAGGCCCAGATGAAGAAGACGCTCGCTCTCGTTGCCCTCACCGCCGTGATCGCTCCGACCACCGCGTTCGCGATCACGCGCGATGGGCCTTCCGGCGTTCGCGCGCGCGAGGCGATGACGCCGTCGCTGACGCTGAAGGTGCGCACGACCCGGTTCGGCAAGATCCTCTTCGCCGGCAACGGACGTGTGCTTTACGGCTTCACCCGCGACAGGCGCAACGGCCCGAGCCAGTGCTACGGGGACTGTGCGGCAGCGTGGCCCGTCTACTTCGCCACGGGCACGCTCAAGGCCGGCACAGCGGTCAAGCAGTCGCTGCTCGGCACGGTCAGGAGGCGTGACGGCCGCCGTCAGGTGACCTACAACGGCTGGCCGCTCTACTACTACGCCCACGAGAAGGCGGGCGAAGTCAAGTGCCAGAACGTCGTGACCCACGGCGGCACCTGGCTAGTCGTGCGCCCGAGCGGAGCGCTCGTCCGGTAAGGCACGACGCACCGGCGGCGCGTCGGAGCATCTTAAGGGTCTTGTAGGTCTGGTTAAGGTCGGCGCAAGGTTTCCTCCCTCTCCCTTGCGCGTTTATTGAGCTGGGATCGATTACGCGAGACTCTGGCGCGGCGTCTGGGAAGACAACAGAAAGTTCCATTCGCAGGGCTTGCTCGAAGCCCTCTTCGGCGCTCGAACCGTCTTCCCCCTTACCACCGAGGGGCTCGCCCGTAGGCGTAATCGGGCGTTTTGGTGTGCGCGGAGGGGGCCGCTCCGCAAGTGCAGTTGTTGACCCCGTGTTGACCTAAACGCCATCCCTGTCGCACGAGGTCGGCGTAGCTCCCGTCGGTTCAGCACTTCTTCGCGTTCGAGTACCGGTCGTGACCTTGGGATTCTTTGTGCGGTGCACGCCTTCGTGATCTCTCGGATTCTCTGGGCCGCCTGCCGCTCTGAATCTCGGTTCCTCTCGGATGCGATGGGCCGTGCTGGGATCGAACCAGCGACCTTGGGATTAAAAGTCCCCTGCTCTACCAACTGAGCTAACGGCCCGCACGCCGAGTGTAGGGCACAATTCCGGCATGGACGTCGAGCTGAAGCCGCGCCTGCGCGGGGTCTTCCACCAGTACGCGTTCTACGTCGCGATCGTTGCCGGCGCGGTGCTCGTGGCGCTGTCGGACTCCGGTCGGGAGCTCGTCGCGACGTGGATCTACGCGGTCGCGCTCGCCGCGATGTTCGGCGTCAGCGCGCTCTACCACCGCGTCAACTGGCGCTCGACGCGGGTGCGCACGTGGATGCGCCGGCTCGACCACTCGACGATCCTGCTCCTGATCGCCGGCACGTACACGCCGTTCGCGCTGCTCGCGTTCGACGGCCGGATCGGCGACGTGATCCTCGTCGTCGTCTGGGCGGGCGCGGCGGCCGGGCTCGTGCTCAACCTCGCGTGGGTGGACGCGCCCAAGTGGCTGACGGCGCTCGTGTTCATCGCGCTCGGCTGGGTCGGCGTCGCCGCGGTGCCGGAGCTGCTCGATCTCGGCGTCGCGCCGACCGTGCTCGTCTTCGCCGGCGGTGGCCTCTACACGCTCGGAGCGGCGACCTACGCTCTCCGGAAGCCGAATCCCGTTCCGGGCACGTTCGGGTACCACGAGATCTTCCACGTGCTCGTGATCGCGGCGGCCGCGGTTCACTTCATCGCGATCGCGGCCTTTGTCGCGCCGGAGGCGTGAGCTACCGTATTCGTATGGAGATGAAGACTCAGAAGACCGATGAGCAGTGGCGCGCCGAGCTGAGCCCTGAGCAGTACGAGATCCTCCGGCGCAAGGGCACGGAGCGCGCGTTCACCGGCAAGTACAACGACACGAAGGACGCCGGCGTCTACCGCTGCGCGGGCTGCGGCGCGGAGCTCTTCCGCTCCGAGGCGAAATTCGATTCCGGCTCCGGCTGGCCGAGCTTCGTCGAGCCGTCGAGCCTCGACAGCGTCGTCACGGAGACCGACTCGAGCTACGGGATGGTTCGCACCGAGGTCATGTGCGCCTCGTGCGGTGGTCACCTCGGGCACGTCTTCCCCGACGGGCCGGCTCCGACCGGGCAGCGCTTCTGCATCAACTCGTGCGCGCTCGAGCTGGAGCAGCGCTCGTGAGCGCCGCGACCGAGACCGCAACGTTCGCAGCGGGCTGCTTCTGGGGCGTCGAGGTCGAGTTCCGGAACACGCCCGGGGTCACCGCCGCCAGGGTCGGCTACATCGGCGGGCAGACCGAGAATCCGACCTACCAGGACGTCTGCAGCGGCCGCACGGGCCATGCCGAGGGCGTCGAGGTGACATTCGACCCGAGCGAGATCTCCTACGGCGAGCTCGTGGACAGGTTCTGGAGCCTCCACGACCCCACCCAGGTGAACCGGCAGGGCTGGGACGTCGGCACGCAGTATCGCTCCGCGATCTTCACCCACTCGCCCGAGCAGGCCGAGGCCGCCGCGGAGTCCAAGGCGCGTGCGCAGGCGCGGTTCTCAGAGCCGATCGCAACGGAGGTCGTTCCCGCGGTCACGTTCTGGCCGGCCGAGGAATATCACCAGCAGTACCTGGTCAAGAACGGCCGCGCTACCTGCCGGATCTGACGAGGATCACTCCGCGGGTGCGGCCGCCGGCTCGGCGACGTCCACCTGCGGGATGCGCCAAGCGGTGAAGACGGCGAAGCCCACCCAGAGCAGGTCGAACAGGCCGAACACGACGTCCAGGTTCTCGCGGAAGAGCGTGAACATGTCGCCGGAGACGAGGCCGATGTTGTCGGCGACCGACTGCTGCGCGAACGCGAAGCTGAGGTACTTGCCCAGCAGGATGCCGAGCAGGGCGGCAACGACAGCGATCACCTGCAGGCGCTGCCCCTTGCCGCCACGGCTTGCGAACATGACCGCGGTCCCGGCGAGGAAGCCGATTCCCCAGGCGGCGACGCCGATCTCGTAGTCGCTGATCTTCACGATCAGGCCCCAGGCGATGCCGCCGACGAGCGCGGCTACGAGGCCTGCGGCGATCGCGGGGAGGAGGGAGCTCGAAGGCTTCTGCACGGGAGACGGCGGATCCGTCGCGTCAGGAAACGAGTAACGATCGCCGTGTTCGCTCACCCAGGCGGAGTACCCGGCAGCGCTGCCCCCGAACCAACGGGCTGGATCAGCGGGTGCCGATCGGCATCCGCAGCAGGCGCGGGATCGCCGCTGCGGCACGTGCCGCGAGCGGCGGCGTCCGACCCGCGGCGGCCGCCTCCTCGGCGGCGAGCGTGCCCCAGCGCACGAGCTTCCCTCCGGCGTAGCGGAACGGCTCGGGCGGCAGCCGCCGGGCCTGGCGGTCGACGAGCGGCAGCGCGGTCCATTCGTCCCAGGCGCCGAGAGCGAGCGAAGCTAGGATCTGCCCGCCGAGCCAGCTCGGCCCGACGCCGTTGCCGGAGTAGCCGGCGCCGTAGTGGATCCGCGCCTCGGGCAGGGTCTCGAAGCGCGGCAGCTTGTCGGCGGAGACGTCGATCGGGCCGCTCCACCGCGCCGCGACCGGCGCGGCTGCGAGCGCGGGGAGCAGCTCACGCAGACCGCGCTCGGCGCGAGCCTGCGCGGGAACGTCGTCGAGGATGCCGGGGCCGACGTGGGCGCCGAGCCCGAGCCGGCCCGAGCCACTGCCCATGAGGACACGTCCGTCGGGCGTCGTCCGGAAGTAGTGCAGGAACATTCGTCCGTCGGTGATCGCCTCACCGCCCGTCCAGCCGATCTCCTCCAGCAGCTCCGGTACCGGCTCCGTGAGCACGACCGCGCTGCCGAAGTTCGTCTGGCGGCCGCCGAGCGGCCAGCGCGTGCCCCACACGTTCAACGCGAGCACCAGCTCGCGGGCGCGAACGACGCCTCCCGGGGTCTCAAGCCTGCCGGGCTCGACGGCGGTGACCGCCGTCTGCTCGTAGACCGCGACCCCCGCGTCGAGCACGGCGCGCTTGAGTGCGAGCGCCAGCCGGGCGGGCTGCACGATCGCGCCGTCCCGGAAGTGGACGGCCTTGCGAAAGCGCGGCGAGTCGCAGCGCCGCTTCAGCGCGGGCCCGTCGAGCAACTGGGCCTCCTCCTCGACACCGAGCGCCCGAGCGCTCTCGACCGCCCGTTCGACCCCGGCATCCTCGGACTCGCCGGCGGAGACCCGCAGCAGGCCAGCCTCGCGCAGCCAGACGTCCTCGCCCCGGCTCTCACAGAACGCACGCACCTCCGGCACGATCCTGGCCGACGCGTGCGCGAGCTGCAGCGCCGCACCGTCTCCGAGCACGGAGCGGAGCGTCGGCAGCGACGACCAGTAGCCGTGCAGGAAGCCGCCGTTGCGGCCGCTCGGCCCCTCGCCGATCTCGCGAGCCTCGAGCAGCGCGATGCGAAGCGAGGGGTCGCGCTCGTGGAGCGCGAGCGCGGTCCAGAGCCCTGTGTAGCCGCCGCCGACGATCGCGACGTCGACGTCGAGCTCTCCTTCGAGCGCCGCTGCGATCTCGGTCGGCCGGTGCGCGCGCGCTTCCTCGAGCCACCACGAAGGCCGTGACGGGAGAGGCGGCTGCAGGCGTTTCGGGCGCATTTCGCGACTTTAGCCACGAACGAGAGCGCGACTCGAACGAAAGGAATTGCGGCTTGCGGGCCTCTCTACTTAGGCAATGAAGATTTCACTCGGTTGGTTCTGCGTCGTCGCGTGGTCGGTCGTCTGCCTGGTCCTCGCGATCACGATCATGGTCCTCACGGTTCTGGGCTAGCGCCGGACCACCGACGCGCCGCGCTGGAAACGCCGACCGGGTGGCGAGGCTATCCTGCCTCGGCCGCCCCCATCGACTAGCGGCCTAGGTCACCACCCTTTCAAGGTGGCTGCACGGGTTCGAATCCCGTTGGGGGCACTGAACGGGCGGTTAGCTCAGCTGGTAGAGCACCTGCTTTACACGCAGGGGGTCGCAGGTTCGAGTCCTGCACCGCCCACCTTGGATTTGCAGGGAGTTCATCTTCACAGCTCCAACGCCCCCTGATCTCCATCCCACACTGATCCCACAGCTGGATCAGTCGTAGCTTTCGAAACGTGCGACTCGAGCGCGAGCGCCGCCTGGCGGCGCGCCCCGCTGTAGAGGTGGCCGTAGCGGCGGAGGACGAGGGCGCCGCCGTCGGCGTGCCCCATCTGGTCGGCGATCACCTTGACGTGGCAGCCGGCCGCGATCATCAGCGAGGCGCCGGTGTGTCTGAGGTCGTGGAAGGTGAGCTCGGGGATTCCAGCGGCTCGCGCCGCCGGCTTGAACACCCGTCCCATGAAGTTGTGACGCTCGAATGCTCCGCCCGCTCGGGTCGGGAAGAGAAGACAACTTCGTTCGGTGCCCGCGCGAGCTGCTGCTCGCGCAGTAGCCGAAGCGCGAGCGGCCCGATGTCGACAGTTCGCCGCCCGGCGCGAGTCTTCGTAGGCGTTCGCCCAGAAGCACCGCCTTGGCCTGTGATCGAGATCGCGCCTTCATCGAAGTCGATGTCTCGAAGAGCCAGAAGTTCGCCCTGCCGGCAGAGGCTGAGGATCGCGACGGGCACGATCCGGGCGACGTACTCGGGCATCCACGATCGGAGCTCGTCGACATCGCTCCAGCTGAGGAGCACAGGCTCCCGCTCATCCGGTGTGGCGATCCTGACGCGGTAGACGCCTGGATCCACGGGTTGTCCACGCTCCTCGGCGTTGCGGAGGATGCGCTTCAACAACGCAAGGGTCATCTCCGCTCGTCTCGGCGTGGCAGCGGCGAGCTGCGCAACGAGGTCCTCGACAAGCGGTCGTCGGACTCGATCGATCGAGAGGTGCGAGAGCGGGGGCGAGACGACGTAAGGACTCTCGAGTGACGGCCAGCGTCTTCGGCCGAGGGCGAACTCGGCCGGCCGCTCCGGACTCGAACCGTTCGAGCCACTCGAGCGCGGCGTCGTCGAACCGCATCGGAGCGGCGACGTAGAGCGACCCCGCCTGGCGCTTTCGCTCGACGTCGAGCTTGAATGCGTGCGCGTCCTTGTGTGCGGAGAAGGAACGTGAGCGCTGACCGCCGTCCGAGCTCTGGTACCGAACCTCGTATCTGCGGTCGCCTTTCGCGGTGCGGTAGGGGCGAATCGAGGCCATCGGTACCTCCTTCGATCAGGAGCTTTCGAAAATGCCGGTTCCCATCGGAGCGGCGCGCGTTCAAGTTCTCGAGCGCCTGCTGCAGCACTTGACTCTGAGGCATCGAGCGCGCGCCGGACTATGACGAGCGGGGATCTCATGCGCGCTGCCCGGCTCCGGGCCGAACTCTCGCAGGAACAGCTCGCCGAAAGGCTCGGCCTGGCGCGAAGCTCGATCGCGCGCTGGGAAACGGACTCGGTCGAGCCGGGCTTCTCGACGCTGCGCCGAGTCCTTCAGGCTTGCGGCTTCGATCTCTCGCTCGCGCTCGTTCCGTTCGAGCGCGACCCCGAGCGCGACGGCCGAATCCAGGAGGTGAGTCGGCTGACGCCCCAGGAGCGCCTTCGTGCCATGGTCGACCGGCTCGAGGAGCAGTGAGCCCGACGCGGTTCGATCCGTACGCGATCCTGCGCGAGCTCGAGCAGACCCGCGTCTACTTCGTTGTGATCGGCGCGCTCGCGCGCGTGATCCAGGGGTCGGACGAGCTGACCCGCGGCCTCGATCTCACCCCGTCGCTGCGACCGCAGAACCTGGAGAAGCTGCAGCAGGCGCTGGAGAACCTGAACGCGCGCCGCATGGACGGCAAGCCGCTCGACGTCAGAGAGCTCGACCCGGAGCGGGAGCCGGTGATCGTGCTTGAGAGCGACGCCGGTGAGATCAAAATCGTCCCGCAGCCCACCGGCACCCGCGGTCAGGACGACCTTCGCCACCGGGCCCGTAGGGAATCCCTCGGCGAGGGTCTGCGCGCGGAGGTCGCCAGCGCCGGCGACCTCGTCCGCATGCTCGAAGCCCACGGGCGGGCCGACCCGATCACCATGGAGACGATGCGCCGCGTCGTCGAGATCGACCGCGGCCTCAGCTGGGAGCTCTGATTCGAACCGTTGGACGCGGGCACGCGTTCAGCAGCAGCTGCGCTACGTTTCTCGTCGCGCTGGGAGAGATGCGGCGGGCTAGGCGAGGATCTTTGGGCCGGCCAGCACAGCGGCCGGGCCTTCAACGAGCTCAAAGATGCCCCGTCGCTGGCCGCGCATGAGCTTGCGCGCGTAGAGCCGATCGCCCGCGACGCGGTAGAGAGCAAGCGCATTCGTCCCCTCGCGGGGGTGCATGGCCCACCCAAAAGTGACAGCGCCGTCTTCCAGGTCGAGGTACGACTCGAGCTGGGTCGCGTAGTTCGCCGCTTCCTCAGTTCTCGTGCAGGGGATGAGGATCGCGAACTCGTCGTCTCCCACACGAGCGATGTCGCTACTCGGGGGGAGCTTGCTGGTGAGCCGCCCGGCCACTTTGCGCAAGAGGTCGTTCCCTTCGTCGTAGCCGTTGGCGGCGTTGATCCGCTTGAGCCCGTCGACGTCGGCGATGAGTAGAGCGAACGCTTCCTCGTCGTCGATGCGACGAGTGATCGCAGGCTCGAAAGAACGCGTGTTTGGCAGGCCAGTCAGCAGGTCGCGCTCAGCGAGCGTCCGCAACTCATTCGCCAGCTCCGACAAGCGCCGGTTGAGTGTCCGGTTGCGGCTGGCGTACCAGCCGACGACAACGCCGACGGCGACGTAGGTGACGCCGCGAATTGAGGTGGCGAGGGTAGGGATCGTCGCTGGCGAGACATGAGGGTTGGCCCAGATTCCGATCGCATACAGAACCGTCGCGAACGCGCCCGCCCCAGCACCGCCGATCGGACCACGGGCGAGGGCGACGAAGATCAATCCGAGATAGAAGCCGTGCCCGATCCCGAGGCCGGGGCGCTCGAAGATCAGAAACAGCGCGAAGACGAGCGCGTAGGTCGATGCGCCAGCTGCGAGGAGCGCCCGCCGGCGCGGGATCAGTGTTGCGAGCCGCATGACTAAGGGATCGCCCAGCGCGCGTGCCGGGGAGTCCCTCATTCGAGGGATTCCGATCGCGTCAGGGCGTCCGTCGCTCGAATCTGCGAGCCAACCGGATCGTCGGTACCTCGGTTGTGCGATCGCGCGATCGCTGCGGCTCGTCGTTCCCTGAACCGCTACGGACTACGAAATCCATTTCGCCGTCCGCCAGGTCAGAATCCGCCCGCGGCTGTTGAGCGGCGTGCGGCGTGCGGTGGGCGGACGACGCCCATCTCGCGGCGGATGGGGAAAGCGTGCTTCTTCAAGAGCGATCGCCATGCAGATCTACCCGGATCTGTCCGTGGAGCCGCCGCCTGAGCGCTGAGCGCGCCCGGACATCACCCGCCGAGAACCGCGTGCTCGACGCGCTCTAGACCGTCCTGGATGAGCGCTCGGTCCCGTTCCGTCCGGGCCTGCTCGAGAGCCGGCCCGGCGACTGCCCGCGCGAGCTCGCCGATGATCGGCGTCCGCTCGCACGCCCCGGCGATGCGGGCGGACTCACCGATTCCGGCAAGCGCGCCGAGCACGGCCAGGACGACCCTGGCGTTGTCGCTCGCATAGCGGCCGATCTCGCTGTACGCGCCGTCCACGTACTCCTCGAAGGTGAGGCGCCGTTTGACGACGACCGCCTGCCGATCGGGATCGCGGAGTACCTCGCCGGGGATCTCGCGTCCGGCCAGGCGCTCGAGCGCCGCGCGCAGGTAGCCGATACAGGTGTCGGCGGTCGTCGGATCGTTGATCCCAGGAGAGAGAGCCTTGATGGCCACGTCGGCGAGCTGGCGGATCCCGTAGGCCGCGTCTTGCCTGAGATCGCGTTCGCTCGCGATCGGGATCCCCCGCCGGAGCGCCCGGATGGTTGCGTCGTCGGGCGTCTCGGCGGACCAGACGGCGACGAGAACGCTCGCCTCGGTGACGAAGTCGCCTGGGCGAACCGCGACGTGGAGCCGGACGCCGGCCCCGTCGATGCTCTCTAGGAGGGCCTCGGCCGAAATCGCCTGGACGTAGCCGGGACGCGTTGGGAAGACGAGCCGCGGCTCCCCCTGGTCGCTCCAGGCGTGGACGAGCGCGGCGCCGCTCTCGGCGCGCGCTCGTCCGTATCGCCCCGGGTAGATGCGGTCGATCGTCTGCAGCGTCTCTCGGCCCATGCGCGCGGCGATCTGCGAGGCCTGGACCGACTGGCCCATGTGGTGGATGAAGAGGAGCAGCAGGGCGAGCGCGACGAGCGCCAGCGCAATCGAGACGCTGACGGCGAGCCCCGGCACGAAGCCGGGCGCCCGACCGGCTTCGGATCGAATCGTTCTGAGGACGAGCAGGCAGTAGACGAAGATGCCGATGAAGCTGCCGGCGACCACCTGGTTGACGCGATCCGCGAGCAGCCGTGGCAGCGCACGCGGGGTGAACTGGCTCGAGACGAGGCTCAGGATCACGATCGTGAGCGAGAAGGCGAGCCCGGCCACCGTGATCAGCGAGCCCGCGATCGTCGAGAGAATCCCCCGGGCGGCATCGGCATCCCCGCCGAAGCCCACGCCCGCACCATTCGTGCCAGCGGCGCGATCGATTCGGACGAGAGCGAAAGCGAGTAGCGCGTAGACGAGGGCAACGCTGCCCGGCACGAACCAGAAGCTGTCGACGAGCCTCCGCCACCACGCCTCGAGACTCGGCAGCGCTGCGATCATCCGTGCCCGGCCACGTGCGGCCGGCGGCGCCCGGGCCACCAGCCCTTCTCGCCGAAGAGCGCGATCAGCGACGGCACGAGCAGCGTCCGCACGAGAAACGTGTCGATCAGGATTCCTGTGGCCATGAGCAGCGCGAGCTCGCGGAAGGGCCGCAGCGGCACGAGCGCCAGCAGGGCGAAGCTCCCTGCGAGCGCGACGCCGGCGATCGTGATCGCGCCCGAGGCCCTGGGCGCGGCCACCCTGATCGCCTCGCGCGTCGGTCGACGAGCCGACTCCTGCCAGATCCGGCCGACAACGAACAGGTTGTAGTCGGAACCGAGCGAGAGGAGCAGGACCGCCCCTGCAAAGGGGACGTAGTACGTGATGTCGCCGTAGCCGAGCAGCTCGCGGAAGACGAGCGTGGTCACGCCGAGCGCCGCGACCAGGCCGAGGACGCTTGCGGCCAGGAGGTAGAACGGCGCTACGAGCGCGCGCAGGAAGAGCGCGAGGAAGAGGAAGTTGACGAGGAGGGCGGCGAGCGCGATCCGCTTGATGTCCTCGACGATGCTGTCCACCGTCTCCGCGGCGAGCGCGGTGTCGCCGGCGAGGCCGGCGCCGGCCTCGGGCAGGCCGCTCGTCCGCAGAAGACCGGGCAAGTTGGCTTGCAAGGTGCGGACGTGCTCGAGCGCGGAGCCGCCGAGAGGATCGCCCGCCAGGATGACGGCGTAACGGGCGGCATCGGGCGCAAGCAGGACGTCGCGGGGAACCCCTTCCGGCAGCTCCCGCGGGCCGATCACGCCGGCGACGCCGGGCTGGCGCTCGATTCGCTCCTCCAGCTCGACGAGCTGGTCGCGGCGCGCGCCGATCCCCTCGCCCTCGACGAGGATCATCGTCGGCGCGACGATCCCCGCCTCGAAGCCCGTGCCTGCGGCGAAGAGCGCTCGCTCCACGTCGCTCCCCGCGGGTAGTCCGGTCAGCAGCGTGAACCCGAGCTTCGCGTCGCGCGCCTCGGCTGCGGCCGCTCCGAGTAGCCCGATCGAGGCCAGCGCGACGACGAGCGCGACCGGGCGGCGGCTGACGGCGCTCGCAAGCAGGGATGAGATCCCCCTGCGGTTGCCCTCGTCGAGGCTCGTGCGTCGGAGCGACGGCCAGAAGAGCAGGCGGCCGAAGATCGCAAGCGCCGCCGGGACGAGCGTCAGCGAGGCGACGAGGGCGACGAGCACCGCGAGCGCGGCGCCGGGCCCGAAGGCGCGAAAGAACTCCAGGCGCCCGACGAGCAGCGTCGCCGTGCCGCAGACGACGATCAGCCCGGCCGTCGCGACGATCGGCGAGACGAGTCGCGTCGTCTCGCTCGCGGCCTCGAGCGTGCTCTTGTCCTCCGCGAGTCGGCGGCGGAAGCCGGAGAGGAAGAAGATCGCGTAGTCGGTCACGACCCCGAGCAGCAGCACGACCATCACCGGCTCGACCTCGCGCGGGATCGCTAGCCCGAAGGTCTCGCCGAACCAGCCGATCACGCCGATCGCGACGAGATACGCGATCGCGGCGGTGGCGAGCGTGAGCAGCGGCGCGCCGAGCGACCGGAACGTGATCCCGACGACGAGCGCGATCAGCAGCACCGTCGCCAGCTCGACGAGCGGCAAAGCGCCCTCGATCGCCTCGAGCTGCTCGATCCGTGCCGGCGCGGCGCCCGTGACGCCGATCAGCGCGTCGCCATCGCTCTCGATCCGCGAGGCGTAGGTGTCGGCGAGCGCCGCCCGCGCGTGCAGGCTCGCCGACGGCTCGTAGAAGAGGTAGGTCACGGCCGTCGTCCCGCGCTCGCGCGAGCTCGGAAAGACCCCACCGGTGTTCAGGATGGGAAGGGCGAAGAGGACGGTCGAGAGCAGCTCGTCCTGGCGCGTGTTGATCCGCAGCGCCCGGTCGAGCACGCGTCTCTGCTCGGCAGCCGAGAGACCGTCCGAATCGCGCTGGACGACGACCGCTCGAGAGAGGAGCGGCACGTCGAAGTACTCGAACGAGTGGCGCTCCACCGCGAGCGCCCGCGCGTCCGCCGGCACGAGCCCGCCGAGCTCGGCGGGCTCGGAGCCGCCGAGCCCGGGGAGAAAGAGCACCGAGGCGACCGCGGCCGCGAGCCAGCCCGCGACCACGAGATAACGCAGCCGCACGACCAGCCGCACCCACAGTCGGATCACTCGCGCCTGCGCCAATCACGGCGGACCGGGATGTAGATCGCGAGCAGGGGCAGCGTCGGCACGAGCGCGATCGAGATGCCGAGCAGCCAGGCCAGCGTGCGCACGTTTTCGCGGCTCTCGCGCGCGCTGGCGCGGGCCTCCACTCCGGCCTCTCGGACGCGCGCCCTGATCGCGTCGAGGTTGGCCGCGTCGCCGATGAGCGGGATCGATGAGATCCGGTCGAGTCCCTCCGCGGTCTCGTCAAGTGCGCGGCTCGCCTTGACCACCGGGACCGAAAGCTCGGCAAGCCCGCGCACGTTCTCGTGGACGAAGAACCCCATCCCGATCCAGACGAGCGCCCAGATAGCGAGTCCGACGTCGTAAGCGAGGATCCGGGCGCGCATAGGGGTCGCATACCCGCCTCAATGGAACTGCAAGCGGGTTTCCCGCGGGCAGCTCCTACCCAACGCTCGCATCGACGCTTGTCGTCGAGAGCTCGTCGTTCTCCTCGTCGCTACCGCTCTGCTCACCTTGGTGACCGATTCAGCTCGGTGTTTTTCCCGGTTTCGACGTCCTCGCCCGCTTACCGACCTTCGACTGGCGCTAGGCGCTCGAGTATCCGCGGGTCTCGGCCGCGATCGGGGGCGGTTGCCGCGCGCGTTCTCATCCGCCCCCCATCTGGGTCCCGCGTCGCGTCGCCGCCTTCAACTCGCGCGTCGGCCAGCGGTTCGAGATCCTGGGCGACTGCCGACTTTTGTCCGACGAGTGCGTCGCATGTTTGCGAAATTGGCAACGTAGCAACGGCGTATGGATGGAGCGGGCAACGGCCAGCGCCATGAAACGCAAGAACGGGCGTGGACCTGCTTGCGGACAATCCCCTGCAACAGCGGTGCCTGGCGGATAGCTCGGGCTCGCCCGAGTATCGGCCGATCCGGGCTGTCCCGCCGGAGGTTCGCCTCACTGGTACGTTTCGTCTTGCGGAGCGGCTCTTAGCCGGCACGACCAAGGGTCACGCCGGGCGACCGCGCCGAGCGGTTCCACGAAACCGCCGTCTGGCCCGTCGCGGGGCGAGCCTGACGAGTCGCCGGTGAAACAGTATGCATAGAAAAGCCCCGTTTCCAGGGCGTTTTCCGTAGCAGGCCTGTGAGCCGGATGGAGCAACTTCGTCACGTATGTGCTCGGTGTCGTCGGTCGTGGCCAGCGCCGCTGGTTCGGCTCGTTCCAGATCAACAAGTCCTTGACCCACGGGTAGCGTCTCGCAGCTGCGCCTGCGAAGGATGCGAACGTCGAGCTGGAGGTCGACGCCCAGTTGGTCGAACGACCACCGTTCGCCAACGCGGCGTGCCGTAGAGCGTCGCGACGACGCCGACGCCGCGAGCCTGCAGAGCGCGAAGCACCGGATCGATACGGCTCCAGTCCGTGTCCCGCGCTGTGGCTCAACCGCACTCCAGTCGATCGTGAATCGCACGAGGTCGACTCCGAGCCGGTCGAGGGTCTCGATCCGGCTCTCAAGGGTCCCCTCCCCGTACAGCAACCAGGCATCGTCCTGGATGCCGTAGCGAACAACAGGCGATGCGCCAGCGTGCACAGGAAATGCGAAGAAGAGCTGGCGGCGAGGCCGACGACGAGTCCGCGTCTCATTGCGCGCACCGTAACCGCAGACCCGGCGCGGAAGATGTAAGGGGCGTGCCAGGAACGGCGGCGCGTATTTCAGAGTTGACCGGCGTGCGCCGGGCTCTCTCAGTGCTGGGTCGAGCGCGGGCCGCATCAGCTTCCTGGCAGCTAAGGCTCTCAAAGTGCTGAAGTCGCGCTTTGCTCGCCGGGACGGGGGAACGCTTAAGGCAACGACAAAGGAGGAGAACGATGGACCAGCGCAACAACACCCATGATCGCGCCGCTTCAGGCGTCGTGATGGCGGACATCTGGACGCAGCCGATCGACCCGCCGGTCGGTGCCGCAGTCGTCGTCGGTTTTGCCGTCGAGTCAAAGGACGCCGCAATCGGCAAGGTCGATGAGGCCACTGAGACCGGAGGGATTGGTCGCTTGATCGTTGACTGCGGGGCATCGATCGCAGGTAAGAAGCTGCTGCTTCCGTTCGGGATCATCGAGCACATCGATCTCGATACCGAGACGGTCTTTCTCGACCGCACGACGGAGGAGATCGAGAGCGCACCGGAGTTCGATCCGGCAACGCATGGCAATGACGCTCGCTACTACGCCCTCATCGGCGAGCACTACGCCGTCTAGGATGAGAGCCGGCCTAACCGGCCTATGACCGAATGCAATGACGGCAACGCCTGGAGGCCTCGGAAACGGGGCCTCCAATCGCAGCTACCCAAAATTGCCAAACGCCGTTCTACCGAATCGGACTTGGGCGGAGCTCGCGTCGATCTCGATCACGACACCGAATGGTGGCGCGCGAGCTGGTGACGACGCAGCAGGGCATGGATGCGGCCGACCAGTTCGGCCGAGCTGAACGGCTTGGTGACATAGTCATCGGCACCAAGCTCGAGTCCGAGCACGACGTCGTGGCTCGAGTCTCTAGCGGTCAGCATGATGATCGGGACGTCGCTCTGCTTACGGATTGCGACGCAGGCGTCACTGCCGGACAGAATCGGCAGGCCGAGATCCAGAAGGATCAGGTTGAAGGCTCCGGAGGTGGCAGCCTCGACCGCGGCCTGCCCGTCTGTCGCGACTTCGACCAAAAATCCTTCCCGCTCGAGCGCGTAGGCGAGACTGCGTGCGAGCAGTTGCTCGTCGTCGACAAGGAGGATGCGCGAGCCTACGGCTGACCTCGACCCGTCGCCTGTGGCGCGAACGCGGTTTGACATCAGGCGGCATCCCGATAGGCACCCAAGGCGGTTTCCACCGCGCCAAGGAGCACGCCGGGCGCGAACGGGCGTCTCACGAAGGTGAGGTTGAGGCTCAGGGGCAGACTCCTCGGATCGTCTGCGATGAGAATGACCGGAACTCGGCCGTCGAGTCGGGCCAGCTCCTCAGCCAGGGCGACTAGGCTCATGTCTCGCGCGTCGATGCCGAGCAGGTACGCGTCGTACTCGTACGCGCATGCGGCCGTGATCGCCGATTTCCGGTCGAGGCCCAGTGCACTTCGATGGAGTTGTCTTCCAGGGTTGCCTCGACGAAGGTGTCGGTTTCGACGTGCAGGACACGCCTCTCCCGGAGACTCCCGACGTGGGTCGGTTGCTCCCAGGACACGATCGATGTTCGCTGCACGTGCGGCTCCCTTCCGTGGTTTACCCTAGCCGCGGCGTCACAGTCGGCGAGATCGGCTCAGCAGATCCTGACGGAGTCTTGAGCGGCTCCCGCATCGGCGGAGGCGTGTAGCTTCCGGCGCGGAATGCCTGCGCTGGACGTGCGCGGTCTTGCTTGCGCGTTTGCGGCCTTCGCCGCGATTGCCCTGCTCGCCGCCTCAAGTGGCGGCTACGAGCCGCAGTCGTGGGGCTGGACTGGATTGGCCGCGGCCTCGGTCGCCCTGCTTGCCGTCGCGGTTCGGGCTTCCGGGCCACAGGCTCCGAGGGAGCGGCTCTACGTCGGCTTGCTTGTCCTCGCGGGGCTGTGGGCGCTGGCCAGTGCCGCCTGGTCGCTGAGCGCGCCGAGCTCGATCCTCGACGCGCAACGCCATCTCGTCGTCGCAGCGGGCGCGCTGGCTGCGGTCGCAATCGCCCGTCGTCAGGATGGCCCAGCGCTGAGGCTCGGGGTCCTCGCGGCGATCTCGGTCGTCTGCGTCGCGAATCTCATCCACCGCGCGCAAGGCTACGGCGGCACAACGGGCGCCGAAGCGGCGCCCGTGGGGTACGCCAACGGGCTCGGAATCCTGGCGGCAATCGGCTGCCTTCTGGCGGTGGAGGCCGGTCGGACGTGGCGGCCTGCATGGCTCGTGCTGCCAGTCCTCTCAACCGTGCTGATCCTCTCCGAGAGCACCGGCTCACAACTTGCTCTGGTGGTCGGTCTGGCCGTGGCGGCGATCGGCTGGGGAGGCCGGGCGCGCGTGCTCGGCACCACCATGCTGGTGGGCGCGCTCGCTCTAAGCGCCATTACTTTCTCGGGCCACCAGCGCGAGCGATACTGGGACGTCGCCTGGGAAGCAGGGGTGAAGGGTCACCCGCTCGGCGGAAGCGGGGCTGGCACGTTCGCGCAACTCTGGGTGCTCGAACGTGACTTCCCGCAGAGTGCGCAGGACGCGCACGGACTCTACATCGAAACGCTTGCCGAGCAGGGACCTGTCGGGCTGGCCATCCTGACACTGGCCTGCGCGTTGCCGCTCCTGGCCGGGCGCTGCCGGCAGCGCCCTTTCGCGGTCGGTGCCTATGCGGCCGCAGTCATACACGCGGGAGCCGATTGGGATTGGGAACTCACCTCCGTGGCGCTGGCGACCGTGATCCTCGGGGCGAGTCTCATCGTCGAGACGAGGGACGCGCCGGTCCCGCTGCGCGCGCGACCGCTCTGGCTCGCCACGTCCGTCCTGCTGGTTGCGGCCTCGGTGGTGACGCTCGCCGGCGCCATAGCGCTCGACCACGCCCGCCAGTCTTTCGCGGCGGGCCGGCTGGTCGAGGCGCGGCAGCGGGCAACGCAGGCCGTGAGGGTCGCACCATGGTCGACCGAAGCGGCGTTGGTGCAGGCCGAGATCCTCTTGGCTCAGGGTGAGCGCGGACAGGCACTGGCCGTGCTCGGCAAGGCAGTCGAGCGCGACCCACGCGAGTGGCGGCTCTGGGTCCTTCTGGCGCGTGCGAGCGAGGGTGCGAGCCGGGAGCGGGCGCTCGAGCGCGCCCGCTCCCTGAACCCGCTTGGGGGGATCTAGCTCGGGTTCGCCGTACGAACCGAGATCAAGCGCCGGGTCGACACGCCCGCCAGAAGATCATCGCCCTCCTTGCGAGCACGAAGAAACATCGTCAGCAGATAGCCGTTGCTGAGCGGCAGGGCCTGCGTCGGCTGGATCGTCATCGTCGCCCAGCCATTCGTGTCGGTGCGCACCTCGGCCGGTTGCACGATCCGGCCGAAGGGGATCGCGGTGGCGTAAACGATGGCGTTACGGACGACGAACCGTCGCGTGTCGGTGATCCGGAACCGCGCCTGGAACGGGTTGCGCGACCTGATCGGGCTCTGCGAGAACTCGATGTCGCTCACGACGAGCCGGGCCGGCGGAGCCACCGACGACGCTGGGATCGAGATCTGTCCGTTCGCCAGCTTGATCTGGCCGGCAGGGCCGGCCGTTTCGACCGCGGCGGTCGGAGCCGACGTGGCAACGCTCGACCCGTCGTTGTTCCGAGCGGTCACCACCGATCTGACCCGGCCACCGACGTCAGCGGTCGCAGCGACGTATGTCTGGTTGACGGCACCTCCGATGTTGGCGCAGCTCGCGCCGGCGGAGTCGCACCGCTGCCACTGGTAGCTATAGGTGACGTTGCCGGCACTGCTCGTCCACGAGCCGTTCGTCGTGGTCAGGGTCGAGCCGGCTCGTGCGTCGCCGCTGACGGTCGGCGTGGCGGTGTTCTGCGGCGCGTACTGGATGGCTGCCGGGCTCGCCGAGCCGATCGTTGTGAAGACCGCGACAACGGCTGCCAGGCCGAGTGTTGCGAGAGCCGCGACAAGTGTCCGTGACCTGCGGGTTGGCCTGTGCATGACATCTCCCTCCATGGTTTCGACTCAATACGGGTAGACGTACCCGTTGGACATCCGCCGAACCGTGGCGTTGACAAGTTCAGGAAGTCTTGAAGGCTCACGCGTGCCAGCGGCGCTTGCTGATGCGCGCGCAGAGGTCTCAATCGAGCCAACCCCGTTGCGCGAGACGCATGCGGCGGCCCGATGCCGGGCCGCCGCACGCGTCAGATTTCGGTGGGTTACCCGTCCGATGGTTGGAGGCGGCTGATGCGCTCACAGTTGAACAGACGATCGCCTGCGTCCGCGAGGACGGTGTCTGTGCCGGGGCCGCAACCCACTCGTTCGACCACCCCGTCGGCGGCATCGATGTAGTCGTTGCCCGGCCCGGCTTCGTAGATATCGACGCCTGGGCCGCCGTCGAGCGTGTCGTCGCCCGCGCCGCCGCTCAGCCGATCCGATCCCAGACCGCCGCTGAGTGTGTCGTCGCCGTCTGCGCCGAAGAGTCGGTCGTTGCCCCTGCCGCCGGAGAGGTCGTCGATGCCGGCTCCGCCATTGAGGCCGTCATCGCCGAGACCGCCGGAGAGGAAGTCGTGGCTGTCGCCGCCGTTGAGCTCGTCGTTTCCGCGTCCGCCTGAGAGGTCGTCGAGAAAGTCGCCCCCCTGCAGCGTGTCGTTCCCGAACCCGCCCTCGACGGCGTTGAAGCCGCCACCGGCGTCGATGCGGTCGTTGCCAGCACCACCGGCGATCTCGTCCGCCCCATTCCCGCCGAAGATCCGGTCATTTCCGGCCCCACCCGAGAGCGAGTCGTCGCCGTCGCCACCGTCGAGGCAGTCGTTGCCGGCGAGGCCGACGATCGTGTCGTGGCCCCCAAGGCCGGTCAGGTTGTCTGCGGCCGCTGTTCCCGTCAGGGTGTCGTTGCCGCTCGTCGCGTCGCTCGCCGGACCGCAGGGCGTGGGTGCCGGGGCCGCGCCTCCCGCGGATGCCCCCAGGACACAGACGCCGATCGCCAAGAGTGTCGGTAGAAAGATCTTACGCATTGTTCCTCCTCGTAGTGGCACTAGTCAGGGCATGTCGTTCACGTTCAACCCTCTGACCCCGGGGTTCCCCTGGGTCGTTTCGCCAAGCGATTTCTCATGGGGTCTTGAGAGCCTCGTGCGGGAGGCCAGACGCGGCTGGAGAGTTCGAGCACAGGCTTGAACGAGAACGAGAGCGGCGCCGCGACGGCCCAGCGACACGAGTTCAGACCGGATCAGCCTCTTGTGGTCGAATCCCTCACAGGAAGCGTCAGCCCCGTGGCCAGGAACGCTCAAGATTCCCTGAGCTATGCGTCTTGCCGTGCCGATGTCGATACCACGCGATCATCATGCGATTCGACTTGAACGCGGAGGGAAGACACAGTCATATGCGTGGCGGCTACTGGCTGAGCATGCGGTGGTGGCTTGCGGCAGCGTTCGCGCTTGTCGCAGCGATCACAGCCATCGCGGTTGTGCGCGTCACCGCCGCACGCTCGGAGGACGCCTTCCGGGAAAATGCGGAGGAGTTCGCGGTCGGGAACTCATTCGGTGCTGCGGTCCGACTCGCGTCGGTTCCGGACCGTGGTTCGCTCGAGCGCGAAGCGACGCAGATTGCGCAGGACCGCCGAGTTTCGCTCTACCTCTTCGACGACGACGGTCGCCCGGTGACCCCACAGCGCTCGCGGGGTATTCGGTTCGCTGAGCTCCTACAAGCCGACGAGGCGCTCGCCGCAGCGCTTGAGGGACGTCGGTTCGTCGGCAGCAGCGACGACGGCGCCACGATCATCGTCGGTCTTCCACTCCTCTCGGGCACGGCCGACGCGCTCGTGACCTACTCGGTGAGGCCGGAGCTGCGCCAGCAACTCGGGATCGTCCGGGATGAGTCCGGCGAGGCAGCACTCTGGGCCATCCTCGTCGGTGCCGGCGCAGGTTTGCTCCTCGCAAGCTTCGTCGGCCGCCGCCTCGGTCGCATCGCACAGACCGCACGCGCGATCGAAGGCGGGGACTTCACACGCGAGCTGAGCGATCGCTTCCCTGACGAGGTCGGCAGCCTCGCCCAATCGATCGACCGCATGCGTCTGCGCCTCAATGCTCTCGTGACGACACTTCGTGAGGACAAGGAGCAGTTTGAGCAGCTGGTCGACCGGCTCCACGACGGCGTGCTGCTCGTCGATGCCGATGGGCGGCTGGAATACGCCAACTCGCACGCGCAGCAACTCTTTCGGGGAGCGGAGCCCGGGTCGAAACTGGATGATCTGCTCGGCGAGCCGGAACTCATCGGATTCATGCGCGCGCTGCTCGACGGCAGCAGCCCGGACGAGGCTGTCTACGTCCTCCGTGATGACAAGACGCTTCAGGTCTCCGGCGTCCCGGCCCAGGGGCACGGCGACGGCGCGATCCTCGTCGTCGCAGACGTCACGCAACGGGAGCGGACCGAGCGCGCACAGCGCGAGTTCGTAACGAACGCGGCTCACGAGCTGCGAACCCCTGTCGCCGCCATCGTCACGTCGGTCGAGATGCTGCAGACAGGGGCGAAGGATGACCCGGCGCGCCGCGACGAGTTCCTTGCCTACATCGAGCACGAGTCAAACCGCCTCACCAGGCTCACCCGCGCGCTCCTCGTACTCGCTCGCGCCGAGGCTCGCCAGGAGCTGCCTCGCAGCGAACGGGTACGCCTCGGTCCGGTACTCGAACGTGTCGCAGGCGATCTCGAGCCGTCCGCTCCCGTGAATGTCGCGGTGGAGTGCGATCCCGACCTGACCGTCGCGACGGATCCGGAGCTGCTCGAGCAGGCGCTCCAGAGCGTGGCCCAGAACGCTGAGAGGTACACAAAGCAGGGCTCGATTCTCATCCGTGGCTGGCAGGTCGACGCGACCCACGTCGCCGTGCAGGTCGTCGACACCGGCACGGGAGTCGAAGGTCCCCACCGGGAACGGCTTTTCGAGCGCTTCTACCGCGGGAGCGGGACCAACGGAGGTTTCGGGCTGGGACTGGCGATCGCGTCTCAGTCGGTACGCGCGATCGGCGGAACGATTGAGATACGGTCGAACGAAGAAGTCGGCACGACCGTGGAGCTTGTGTTGCCTACGGGAGGAGTTGCGGGATGAATGCCAGGATTCTGGTCGTCGACGACGAGCCGACCCTGCTTGCCGGTCTCTCGTATGCACTCACCCGCGAGCATTTCGAGGTAAAAACGGCCGACACTGGGGAGGCGGCGCTCGCCGAGATCGACGCGGGCGAGTACGACCTCGTGATCCTCGACCTGATGCTGCCCGACGTGTCCGGCCTCCAGGTAGCGCGGAAGGTTCGAGCGCAGAGCGCTGTGCCGATCATCATGCTCACCGCCAAGGACTCCGAGGTCGACAAGCTCGTGGGGCTGGAGATGGGAGCCGACGACTACATCACAAAGCCCTTTTCGGCTCTTGAGCTCGTCGGACGCGTGCGTGCGCTCCTCCGTCGACGTGAGCTCGACCAGAACGACATCGGACCCGTACGCCGCGTCGGTGCGCTGCGCATCGACATCGCCCGGCACGAGGTCAGCATCGAGGGGCAGAAGGTCACCCTGACGCCCTCCGAGTTCAAGGTGCTTCTGACTCTCGCGAGCCGGCCGGAGCAGGTCGTCTCTAAGCGCGCAATCCTCGAAGAGCTCTGGGACACAAGCCACATTGGCGACGAGCACGCCTGCGATGTCCACATCTCCAACCTTCGCCGAAAGCTCGAGAGTGATCCCGGCCAGCCAGAGCGGATAGTCACGGTCCGCGGCGCCGGCTACAAACTGATGGTCGCCTAACCACGGGGCAAATCCTCAGCACATCTTCAGCGTCGCATCAGAGTTCCACGCGAGACCACCACTGCAGGCGTCGGAGCCGCTATTCATATGAGCGATGGCGATGCCGACGCAGACTCGTGTACCGCAGGCGCAGGCTGGGCAACAGTCACACCCGAGGGGACTCGGTGCACGGGCGCGCAACCGTGCGCTTTGGCGGAGGAATCTGCGTTCGTCGGCTGTCGGCGCCGGCGCCGCGGCGATCTTCGTGGGGGTACTCGCGGCGGTCGACCCGGCGATCCCCTGGGCGAGCGTCGTGCTGCGGGCGGCAGCCGTGCTCGTCCTGGGTGCAACGCTGGGCTCGACCCTGTCATTGCTCTCGCACTCGCTGCGCGTGCTCCGTTCGCGCGAGGCAAGGTTCCGCTCGGGCGACCGCATCATGGGTGCCGACGGCCCTGTCGACCAGCGCCTCTGATTGTCGCTGGATAGCTCCCCACGTCACTATTCCCTCATGAAGCGCAGCGGCTGAATTTGTAGGCGGCACGATGCGCCACCTCCGGGCTAGCCTCCAAGGAGATCTGAACCGACGTCGCGAGCCACCGCTCGCCCGCCTGCGCACGCCGCCGCGGCTCGTTGAGGCGAAGCCGACGAACAACCAGCCGAACACCGCCCGGCGGGCGACCGCGTTGCCCAAGAGAGGCTCGACGTCGATGAGGTCCACGGTTTGCACGACGGCGTCGTCCCCAAGCCGGATCTCGGCGAAGCCGACGTGTTGCTCGCCGATCGCGAACGGTCCACCTGCGCCGACCGTGCCTCCGTGACGAGCACCGCCGCCTCGCTTTGCTCGAAGTGCTGCCTGTGGTCGTGACCGGTAAGGATGGTGAGCGGACGATCGCCGGGCAGTGCCGCGCTCAGGAGCGCGTGCGCGAGTCCGTGCTGGTGGACGAGGACGAGGTCTGGCCTGCGCCGGAGTGTCTGGAACCAGGCGACGAATCGACGTGCCTCTTCGGCGAACCGCTCCGGCGTCAGCCGAGCGGGCGCCCGCCGGAGAACGCGCTCCGCGCCTCGAGACAGCCGGATGATCGTCGGCTGGTGATTCGGCGGCCACATGCGCACCGACCTCGTCCTCGATGCGTTCGCAGATGGCGCTCTGCCGCCGCGACGCCGGAGCGTCGACGTTCAGTTGGTGCAACCAACTAACCCTGTCCCCCGGGTCCGGCTCGCTTTTCCAGCTGGACTCTTGGTAGCCCAGGCGGCGCGCAGGACCGAGCCGTATGGTTGTTGTCGTCAGTACACATAGACGACGCGGCCGTAAGGCACGGACTTGAACAGTCGCCGAGCTTCCCAGAGCGGGATGCGCACACAGCCGTGCGAGGCGGGAACGGGCGGTACGCTCGTGGAACCGTGGATGGCGTAGCCGCCAGGTCGGAAGTAGAGCGGATTCCAGAGCCTGCCGAGCGGGCCAACGTCGATGCCCTCGACCCGACGGAAGACCTGGAATCTGCCTTCGGGAGTGTGATAGCCGGGTACGCCGGCGGTGGAGGCATTGATGATCCGCTCGACTTTGCCGTTCCGTATGACCAGTAGCAACTGTCGTGCCTTGTCGACCTCAATGTGGTCATCCGGCTCCGAGTTACGCGGCTCGAGCGGTTGCGGGTTGCGGAGCTGCGCTCTGGTGAGAGGGCCGACAACGCCGTCGACTGTGAGCCCCTGAGCCTTCTGGAAGGCGTAGACGGTCTGTCGGACGGATCCTGTGAAGCGGGTTGTTTCGCGGTCTGCGACCGCGTAGCCGAGCGAGTCGAGTCGGCGAACAAGAGCCATCACGTCAGGGCCGCGCTCTCCTCCGTCCAGCATGCGCCGTCGAATCTCGACACGATGTGGCGGGGAGATGACGCCACGCGCGCGTGCGCGGTACGCACCCGCCGTGTAAAGGTTCGGCCTGACAACGAAGAATCCATTCTCGTTCGTGTACGTCCAGGCGACAACGCTCGAGCCGAGATACAGGCCCAACCGGACGCGGTGCTTCGCCGGGTTGAGTCTTCCAGTCAGTGTGACTTGGTGGCCACGACGCGTCGCTCCCGGGCCGTCGAGGGTGAGCGAGCGAGCCTCCGCCACAGCCGGCGCTGCAGCCATCGCGATCATCACCAAGACGGGGACGACAACACGTGTGCGGCGAACAATCCGTGCGCGCCGCCTCCAAGGGGAACGCGCCGACGAGGCAGCGTTCATGGCCCGCACGATGCCAAACGGCACCGCAAGCAAGGCGTCACGCATCTGTACACGTGAACCTGCCTTGGGTGGCAGCGCAGCGGGTGGCCGGTCACGAACCGAGGTCGCTGCCTGGCGCGCTGTTCAGGATTTGCCGGACAAGTCCAAGCATCAGACCCGGCGATCGTCGGACCGCACCCGCGAGGGCGTGGTCGATGTTCGCGTGCTCTACCTCCTTGCCGTCGTGGTTGACTCGCCAACCGTCCTGCGACTCCACGACCGCCAGCTCCTTTCCGTCGAAGACGTAGGAACCGTAGATGCGTCCCCGATCTTGATCGTCGTTCATACGGGCGCAATTCTGCGGATCCGAGGCCTGCCGACGAGATGGGGCACGCGTCTAGCACGGCCGTCGCAACGTCGCTGAACGAGAAGGAGCCAGATCGACTCGATCACCGCGGTTCCCCGTCGATAGCAGCGTGCGAGGTCGCGCGTGTGTCGGTCGCTGCGTGTCTGGCCTGGCTCCCCACGCAGCAGGAGTAGCGCGTCGAGCTGCTCGACCGAGTCGATGTGCGCTTCGAGGAACTGGCTGACGCTCTGAGGCAGGCGTTCTCCCATCCGGAGATGGTGCCTGCGGAAGTGTCAGGGCGGTGGCCAGGGACGCTCAAGATTCCGTCAGCAACGCGTCGGCGGGACAGGATTTCGGCGCGCCTGAGAGTCGAATCGTTCGACCCGCGGCCAGCCGCCCGACGAGGCGGCGTGAGCCGGATCATGGCACCGCGCTCGGCGTCTCTTGCGGGCGACCGGCGGCGGCCGATGTTCGGCGCACCTCAGCGTCCCCTCATGAAACGCAGCGACTCGGCGCTTGGCTGCACCGAGTCCGGAAAGCACGGCTACCCTCGAGCGAGACCCCGCGGATCGACGTAACGAGCTCCTGCTCGCCCACGGCACACATGCCGTCCTTTCGATCTCGGCCGCAACAACGTAGAAGGGAATGCCGATGACACGTGCACTACTACTGTTCCTGCTCGTCGCGGTGGCACTTGCTTGCGGCTTCTCGCACCCTGCTCCCGCGACAGCATCGCCCTCCATCCGCTACGGGATCCAGGACGACGCCTGGCTGGCTTACGGACCCGGCACGGTCGATGAACGCGTTGCGACACTCGACGGCATGGGCGTCAAGCTCGTGCGCTTCACGCTCAACTGGCGAGACATCGCGACGACCCGACCGGACCATGCGCGCCACGACGGCGATCCGGCATATCGCTGGGGTGTCGCCGACTCGGTGCTTCCGGCTCTCGCATCGCACGGCATCGTGCCGATCGTCACCCTCTTGGGCACTCCCGCCTGGGCGAACCAGGGCCGCAGCGCCAACTGGGCCCCCAGCAGCAAGTGGTCGCTCGCGGCCTTCGCGTACGCCGCGCAGACGCGCTACCCCTTCGTCCGGCACTGGCTGATCTGGAACGAACCGAACCAGCGCCGCTGGCTCCGTCCGACGTCCCCGAAGACCTACGTGCAGACGCTCCTGAACCCGGCCTACGCGGCCCTGAAGGCGGCGAATCCGCGGGCGCTCGTCGGTGGTGGAGTCACGGCGCCGAGAGGAGGAAGCGGCGGCGTCTCGCCCGTACAGTGGATTCGGGGTATGCGGGGCGCGCGCGCACACCTCGACGCGTATGCCCATCACCCGTACCCGCTACGGAGGAACGAGACGCCGTGGAGCGGTGGCTGCGACCACTGCGAGACGATCACAATGGCCACGCTCGACCGCCTCATCCGACACGTGAAGGCGAACTTCAGCTCCACGACGCGCATCTGGCTGACCGAGTACGGCTATCAGACCAACCCGCCCGACCAGATCCTCGGCGTCTCACCCGCCGTCCAGGCCAGCTACGTCGGCGACGCAGCCCGGCGGGCCTTCAACGCCGAACGCGTCGACATCCTCATTCACTATCTCTACGCCGATGAGCCCGATGTGGGCCGCTGGCAGAGCGGATTCATCACCGCTGGCGGCAGAGCCAAGCCTGCCCTCAGTGCGTACATGGTCGCAGCCTCGCAGGCGTACCGACGCAACCTCACGACCGCCGTCTGGGGTCACGTTCGTCCAGGAGAAGGACGGCAGTCCTACCTTCTGCAGCAATTCCGGCTCGGAGCGTGGCATACCGTCAACGGCGCCTACCGGACGACGGAGCGCGGCTTCTTCTATCGCTACGTCCGCGCCGGCCGCGGTTCCAAGCTGCGGATCCTTCACCCCTCGACAGGAACGGTGAGCCCGGTACTGGTTGTCAAGTAACAGCAGCGATCGCCATCCCTGATGTTGCCGCGTCGGCCGCTGCCGTCGGAGTGTCAGCTGCCGGCGACAGGGAGCGTGAAGGAGACTCGTGCACCGCGCCGCTGGGCGCGCTGCCCGGCCCAGATCGTGCCGCCCTGGGCTTCGACGAGGCCCGAGCGATCACGAGGCCTAGACCCGCGCCGGGTTCGCTTGGCGGGCGGAGTCGTCGCGCCAGAAGCGGTCGAACATCCGCTGTGCGGCTCAGGCGTGAGGCGGTCGCTTGGTGCTGTACCCACCGTCGTAGCGGTCGTGACGTCGGAGCGCGAGCGTTCCAGGCCGGTTTCACGCCCCCGCAACCGAAAGTTCAGACGCTGTTCAGAATCGCGGATGCCCTGCCGTTCGGTACCGCCACGGTCATGTCAGCAGGCATATGCACCAAGGTGCGAAACAGAGTTGTCTGTTAGCTAAACAGGCGACAACGCCATCCCACATACATCCCACAGCATGGGCGCAGAGGCCTATATTCGGGCGTTGAGCGAAGCCGTCAGGATCGCCTAGAAATCCCTGCTGAGGAGTGGCTTTCGAGGAAGTGCGCGGCGGTCCGCAAAGTGCCCGCTGCTGCTTTACACGCAGGGGGGTCGGGAGTTCGAGCCTCTCACCGCCCACTCACCTCTGTCGTGCCGGTGACGCTGCGTGTATCGCGGCCGTGAACGACGCCCGCGCACGACGCTCCTAGCCTCCTCTCGGAAGCTCCAACAACGACCGAGGGAGGTACCACAATGACGAAGTCAGCAGCCTGGATCGTCACGGCCGCTGCGATCGCCGCCGCGCTCATCGGGGGCATTCAGGCCGCCGGCGCGGCGACGGGCTCGACCGCGGCGCACTCGGCGACGGCTCAGTGTGGCCAGGGCCGGATCACGGTCAGCGCCTCGATGCAGCAGGTGCAGAGCGTCGTCGCCGGCCCGGTGACCGCGGCCGGCCAGCACGTCGCCCAGCGCGCGATTCTGTATCGCTGGGTGAATCAGCACTGGGAGCACGCGGCGACGGGCGCGTGGCTGTGGAGCCACGTCACCGGGGGCGGGACCACGTCGACGTTCCGTTCGTTCCAGACCAACCAGCCGGAAACGGCCCAGTTCACCGTCGCGACGGGCTCGTACTACGCCGTCGTCGTTCAGCACTACTGGTACGCAAACAGCGACGTCGGCAGCGGCCAGACGTCGGCGGTCGCTCAGCACGTCGACATGGGCGGCCCGTCGAACGGCTACTGCAAGGCGTAGCCGAGCCACGTTCAGCCACGAAGGGCGCGGCCTGGTGCCGTGCCCTTCGCGTGCGATGCGAGTGTCGCCACCGACACAGTCGGTGCGTCGGGCGCGCGAACGACCGCGCAACCAGCCGGCCGTAGCGTGAGTGCCATGTCCCGACCCAACCGCAAAGGAGACCACATGGCACGTCTATTTCTCATTCTGGCCACGCTCGTATCGGCAGCCGTGGTTGCGCCGGGGGCAGTGGCTTCCGGCGGCAGCTTCGCCGATCCTGCGGGCGATGCGACCTCCGGCGCACCCGACCTCACCGCCGTCAGCGTCGACCAGAGCGGCGGGACGGTGACGTTCACACTCACCCCGGCCGGCGTCGCCGCTCTCGGCGCCACCCACCGTTACGAGGTCCGAATCGACTCGGACAACGCGGTGAGCACCGGCAGCGCCGGGATCGACCAGGTGCTCGTCCTCCACGGGCCGAATCGCGAGGTGAGCCACTGGCGCTGGAGTGGCTCCGCCTTCGAGCTCTCCGCGGTTGCGGGGCTCTCCGCGACTGCCGCTGCGCCCTTCCGGATCGCGATCGCCGCTGCGTCGCTCGGCGATCCGGCGACGATTGCCTTCTGGGTCCGGTCCGCCGACCTGACGACGCAAGGTCGCGACGACGCCCCAAACGTCGACGCCTACTACGTCAACTTGCGGGCACAGGGCGGCCCTGTGCAACCCGGCCCTGTGCAGCCAGGCCCTGGGCAGCCGGGTCTTCCTACGCCTCCCGCGCCGCCGCCGTTCGGCGACCTGCCGCAACCGCCCCCGTTCGCCACTCCCCCTTCGGGACCGGGCCAGACGACCGGTCCGCAGCAACCTGTCAAGCCGGGGAGCCCCGGGCAGGATCCTGGGACGTCCCCGGGGACACAGTCCCCAGGTGCGACGCTCCTCCGCAGCAAGCTCACCATCGTCAAGCGGGTGACGCGGCGCTACCTCGTCGCTTCGATGTCGTTCCGGCTTCCCAGCGGGACGCCCAGCAACCGGATCGCGACCACGTGCCGGGGCAAGCTCGCCGGTCGTGCGCTCAGGTTCGTCGCCCGCCGGTCGGGCGGAACAGTCACCTGCTCGGCGCTGCTCGGCCGGCGCGGAGCCGGCCACGTTCGCATCGAGATGACGGTCAGGATCGGCAACGACGTCGTCTCGCGCAGCTTCAGCCGCCAACTCCGGCCGGCGTAGGCGCCGCTCGACTGCTCACCTGAGGCCGGGCGCAGGCCCGGCCTCAGGCCGTTCCCGGCCGCTTTCGAGTGTCGCGACGGTGACGTTTCTGGGGTCATCCCGGCGAACGACGCGGCAGCTGCTCCCTCGTAGCGTCAGATGCACAGTCCCCGCCGGGGACACGAGCAAGGAGAAAGCCAGATGGGCAAGCAACTCCACATCACGATGCTCGCCATCGTCGCGGCCGTCGTCCTCGTCACCGCAGCTCCTGCAAGCGCTGCGTGGGGAACGATCGGCCCGTATCAGCCGGCCGAGGCCAGCTGCCTCAACGGTCAGATCATCGTCGCCGCACCTCACCTGAGGGCTCTTCCCGTCAGCCCGGCCGGGAACGTCATCGTGATCGGGCCATCTCACACGCAGTTGGTCGCCTACCGCGCCTGGGTCTACCACGTCGAGAGTCGCCAGTGGATCCCGGGGTCCTGGAAGGCCCGTCAGGCCACCGACGACGGGTGGGCAGCCATGTTCGATGACAGCTGGTACGACTACGGCAGCCGGAACTGGCAGAGCGGAGCGACGCACTTCAACGTCAACAGCTCCGGGACGTACTACGCCTACGCGGAGTACTACTGGTTCGCCGACCGGTTCGTCGGCGCAGGCGGCGCCGGGGGTTTCCTCGACGTCCATGACTACAACAGCGGCCGCCTCGCAGTGGCCGCCACCTGCCGGTTCTGAGCCGACCACTGATGTCCGCGCTCCAACTCAATCTCGACCCGAAAGCGAGGAACGACATGTTCAGTAGAACCTCCAGCCTTCTCTCCGCCCTTGCGGTCGCGGTGGCGCTCGCCGTCTGCGCCGGCACCGCCGCGGCGAACGGCGGCACACCCCCTCCGCCCGGCGGAGCGCCGCCTCCGCCCGCCCTGGACGCTGCGACGCTCAACCTCCCGCGCAAGGCTCGCCCGGGCATGACCGCGGCGATCGTCGTTCGGCCGGCGACTCCCGCCGCGGCGGAGCTCAGAGCCGAGCGTGTGGCATGCGCGTTCCGACTCGGCGCGAGGTCACTCACACCCGCAGTGCGCGTCTCCGGTGGAAGCGCAATCTGCACCGTTCGTCTCCCGCGCAACGCGGCGAACAAGATCATCCGCGGCGCCATCCGCATCGTTCTCAACAACGTTGTGATCGAGCGGAGCTTCTCGTTCCGCGTTGGGCCTCGGTGAGCTACATGGCGGGCGGCGGTTCGCGCCGTCGCCCGCCGATTATCCGTCCGAATACGTTAGAATACGTTAAAGTACGGTCATGTCCCAACTCGTCCTCTACACGGCAGGCGAGGTCGCCGACCTCCTGCGGCTGAACCACCAGGTCGTCCAGCGGAAGCTCCAGGCAGGCGAGATCCCGGGCTACCGGATCGGCCGCGAGTGGCGGGTCGAGCACTCGCAGCTCATGGAGTGGCTCGCGAAGCACTCCAACCAGCGACGGACGATGACGGACGCCGAGAAGGTGCTCGGAAACTTCCTGGACGGTGACGGTCGGCTCCTCTCGATCCCCACCTCGCGCGCCAAGCGCGCCGTGGTCCTCCAGTACCTGGCGGACAAGCTCGAGACCGACCGCACGTATCGGGAACGCGAGTTGAACGCGGTGCTGCGGCGCTACCACCACGACGTCGCCACGCTGCGTCGAGAGCTCGTCGGCGCCAAGCTGGTCGTGCGCACCCGCGACGGTGTGTACAAACTGGTCGCCAGGCGCTAGCGCAGCTAGGTGCGGCCGCAGGTCTCGAGGATCGTGTTGACCAGGTCGTCGAACGCCTCGGACTTCGTCACGAACGCGGACGCGCCCGCCTCGAGCGCCGCCGCGCGGGAGAGCCCGTCGGTGTGACCGCTGAGGGCGATCACGAGCGGGGCGTGCTCGAGCGCGACGAGGCGTCGTGTCGCTGCCGGGCCGTCCAGCACCGGCATCGACATGTCCATCAGCACGACCTCCGCGTTGCCGACCTTGGCCAGCCGGACCGCTTCACGCCCGGTCGCGGCCGTCCCGACGACCTCGAAGCGCCCGTCCTGCTCGAGGACGGTCGTGAGCGCGTGCGTGAACATCTGGTGGTCGTCGACCACGAGCACGCGGATCGGCTTTCCCCCCTTCATGCGAAGGGGGGACTATGCCAGCCTCAATGCGCCGCTGCGCTGCTCCCGTCGAACTGCGCTTCCTCGGTCGAGCCCTTCAGCGCGAGCGTCGAGCTCTGCCCGCCGGAGACGGCCTGAGCGATCTCGTCGAACCAGCCGGCGCCCACCTCGCGCTGGTGCTTGGTCGCGGTGTAGCCGTCCGCCTCGAGCCCGAACTCGCGCTCCTGCAGGCGCACGTAGGCGGGCATCCCCTCGGCCGCGTAGCCGCGTGCGAGCTCGAACATCGACTCGTTGAGCGCGTGGAAGCCGGCGAGCGTGATGAACTGGAACTTGTAGCCCATCGCCCCGAGCTCGCGCTGGAAGCGCTCGATCGTCTCGTCGTCGAGGTGGCGGCGCCAGTTGAACGAGGGCGAGCAGTTATACGCGAGCAGCTTGCCGGGGAACTCGGCGTGGATCGCGTCGGCGAACTCGCGCGCGACGTCGAGGTCGGGCGTCGACGTCTCCATCCAGACGAGATCGGCGTACGGCGCGTACGCGAGGCCCCTGGCGATCGCCGCCTCGACGCCGGCGCGGACGCGGTAGAAGCCCTCCGGGGTGCGCTCGCCGGTGATGAACTCCGCGTCGCGATCGTCCGCGTCGCTCGTGATCAGCGTCGCCGCGTCGGCGTCGGTGCGCGCGACGAGGAGCGTCGGCACGCCCATGACGTCCGCTGCCAGGCGCGCAGCGAGCAGCGTGCGGATGAACTGGCCGGTCGGCACGAGCACCTTCCCGCCGAGGTGGCCGCACTTCTTCTCCGACGACAGCTGGTCCTCGAAGTGGACGCCGGCCGCGCCGCTCTCGATCATCCCCTTCATCAGCTCGAACGCGTTCAGCGGGCCGCCGAACCCCGCCTCGGCGTCGGCGACGATCGGCAAGAGGTAGTCGGTGCCGGTTGCGCCCTCCGCCCACTCGATCCGGTCGGCGCGGAGGAGAGCATTGTTCAGCCGGCGCACCATCGCGGGCACGCTGTTCGCGGGATACAGGCTCTGATCCGGGTAGACGTCGGCGGCCAGGTTGCCGTCGGCCGCGACCTGCCAGCCGGAGAGGTAGATCGCCTTCAGCCCCGCTTTCGCCATCTGCACCGCCTGCCCGCCCGTGAGCGCGCCGAGCGCAGCCAGGTATGCCTCCTCGGCCAGGAGGCGCCAGAGCTTCTCGGCGCCGTGGCGCGCGAGCGTGTGCTCGATCGGCAGGGAGCCGCGGAGCCGGATCACGTCGGCGGCTGCGTAGTCGCGCTGGATCCCGTTCCACCGGGCATCGGCGGCCCAGGCGAGGTCGAGGGCGTCGGCCGCCGCCGAGCGTTCAGGACGGGTGCCGTTGTGGTTCGTCGCGCTCATTGAGGTCTCCTTCGGATCCGAAATTGATGTTTTCGGATCCTAGATACCCAATCGGACGCCCGTCAACTCCTATTTCGGTCAGTATTGGATCCAATCTGTTGTGCCAGGATCCGTTCGAGCAGGGCGCCGGAGGAGAGCACGTGCTCCCGGGCGAGCGCCCGGGCGCCGCTCGGGCTGCCTGCGGCGAGTGCGTCGAGGAGCGCCCGGTGCTGTCGCTCGTTCGCGCCGTAGAGCTCGTCCAGCTCGCCCGCGTCCGCCGGGGCCCAGACGGCGGAGCCGGAGTAGCGGGCGCCCTTGGCGATCCGCTCGACCATCGGCAGGTCGGCGACGCGGTAGATCACGTCGTGGAAGGCGTGGTTCGCGCGAACCCACTCGGTGACGAGGTCGGCGCGCCGGTCCGCGGCCAGCCGGCCGCCGCGGCGCAGCTCGTCGGTGAGCCCCGCGAAGCGATCCTCGATCGCCTCCAGCTCGTCGAGGTCGGCGCGCGTCATCCGCTCCGCCGCGATCTCGGTCGCGAGGCTCTCGAGCTCCGCCCGGATCAGAAAGGCCTCCCGCAGCTCGGCGCGTGTCAGCGTGCGGACGCGAACACCCCGGTTGGGCTCGAACGAGACGAGGCCGAGCGCCGCCAGGCGGCGGAGCGCCTCGCGGATCGGCGTGCGGCTGACGCCGTAGCGCGCCGACAGCTGCTCCTGGCGCAGCACCGTGCCGGGCGCGAACTCCCCCGAGACGATCGCCTGCTCCAGCTCGAGCGCGACGTCGTCCGCCTTCGTGCTTGCCGCCTCGGTCACGGGCGGGGAGTCTATCCCGCACCTGCAAACCGGCGTTCTTCGTTGCATATGTAACGAGAGCGACGCTCGAGGAGTTGAGGCATGACCACGACGAGGCGATTCGACTGGCTCCTCCGGCCGCAGCCGGCCGAGGCGGAGCCCCCAGCCAGGGCGCTGGCGGGCCTGCCTGCCGTCGAGCGGTCAGCGCTCGCGCTGAGCGAGATCGGCGGGCTGGACACGGCCGCGATCGCCCGCCGCCTGGGGACCGACCCTGCGGTCGTGCGGAAGCTGCTCCTCCGAGCACGCGAGTCCGTTCGGGTCTCACTGACCGCCGGCGGTCGCCGTGGGCGGGTCGTCGCCCTGCCGTTCCAGCGCCTGTGGTTGGCTCAGGAGCCCGCGGAGGGCGGCGTCAAGACGAGGACGGGCCTGCCGTCCGAGGCGGCCTGGAACTGAAACGCGTAGGTTCGCGGCTGGGTCAGGCGCAGGATGTTGCCCAGCTCGACCTCGCTGATCGCGCCGACGCGCGGCGTGCGTGACGGCAGCAGGCGAGAGAGCGGCCGGCGGAGCTCGTCGGCGACATCGTCGCGCCGCAGGAAGACCGTGCCGTTGCTCTCGCCCTTCGGCGTCGGCGGCATGAAGACCAGCACCGAGTCGACGTCGTCGACGTACTTGAACGTGTAGAGCGACAGCTCGAGCGCTTGCCGGCGCAGCAGCATGAACCGCTCGCTCGCCGGCTTCCCCTCCGTGATCGCGCACTGCGAGCCGGTGCCCAGGCCGCAGAGCCCGTACGAGACGACGTCGGCGCCCGGGTACGCATCGATGTCGTCCTCCTCCGCCAGGCCCCGCGAGGTGTCGGGGCGGACGAAGATCGACGTGACCGGCACGTCGCCCTGCTCGGTCGGCACGGCGAGCTGGCTCGCCTGGCTCACGGTCAGCTGCTCTCCGTTCGGCTGCGTGTACGCCTTGGGGATCCGGTCTGCGATCTGCCGCATGCGCGCGAGCTTGCTGCCACTGGGCTCCCAGTTCGACCAGGCGGCCGCGTGGGGTGGCGAGGGGCGGCTCGCGAGGACGATGAACGAGCCGACACCCGCCCCGACGATCGCGGCCAGGGCGAAGTAGAGGATGCCGAAGCGGAAGCGGTAGGACGTCTGGCGCGCCCGGTCGCGCCGGGTCGGCAGCACCAGGAGCTCGGGCTCGGCTGCGGGAGCCGGAGCGGGGGTCACATCGTCGGCCATGCGTCCTCGTTCGCATAGTCGATCGCCGGCATCCGCAGCTTCGCGTCGTCCAGGATCTCGACCAGCTCGTCCCCGAACACCTCGCGGCGCACGACGAGCTCGTCGGCGATCTTCTCGACCGCGTCCTTGTTGTGGAGGACAAGGTTGTGTGCGGACACGTACGCCTGGCCGAGGATCTGAGCCGCCGTCTGGCGCTTGTCGCGGTCACCTAGCACGCCGGCGATCGGGTTGTCGCTGAACGGGCCGCCGGCGCTCGTGCGGTTCATGATCTGGAGGCCGATCCCCTCGAAGCGCTTCAGCACGCGCTGTCGCGCCTCCTCCTCGCTCTCGTCGTCGAGCGGCGTGACGGTGAACGGCTCGGGCCCCATCGCCGACGCGCCGACCATCCAGGCTGCCTGCGCGGTCGCCGACTGGACGTCTCCGCCGACGCCGTTGGAGTTCTCGCCGTAGAAGACGTGCTCCGCCGCCATCGCGCCGAGCGTCCACACGAGGCGCGCCATCTCGTCGCTGCGGAAGCGGCTGAAGCGCTCCTCCTTCTCGAGCGCCTGGTGGTGCCCGAGCGAGCCGCCGCGCATCCGGATCGAGAGCCGCGTCGACTCGGCGCCTTGCATGAAGACGTGTCCGGCCGCCGCATGCCCGGCCTCGTGGATCGCGACCGCACGCGTCTCGGACGCGATGTACTCGATCCCGATCGCGGTCCCCGACTCGATCGTCGTCATCGCCTCGACGAGGTCTCCCCACGCGAAGCGGTCGCGCCCCTCGTGGTGGGCGAGCGTCAGTGCCATCGAGCACACCTGCTCGATCATGGCCGGGGAGTACCCGTTGGTGATCCGGGCGATCTCGTCGCGCCGCTTCTCGGTGTCGAGGTCGGCCTCGTGCGAGACCTTGGTGATGTAGAGGTCGAAGACGTCGATCCGGTCCTGCTTCGTCGGCGTGCGGAACCAGACGTGGCGGCCCATCCGGCCCGGACGGATCAGGGCAGGATCGAGCCGGTCGAGCGGCACGTTGGTGGCGCCGATGAAGTAGATCTGGTCACCGCGCGGCCCGGGCGGCGGCAGCCGCAGCGGGATCTTCCCGAGCCGCCGCGGCACGATGTACGTGGCGTCGAGGAAGGTGTTGAACCTGCTCGTGAGGACTCGCTTCGTGAACGGCGGGTTGTCGATCCCGTCCATGACGACGAGCAGCTGGTTCAGGGCGAGACCGCTGTTCTGCCCCATGCCGGGGAAGGTGAAGTTGAGGATCGACCCGAGCCGCGACTGCAATCCGGACGCTCCCGGACGCTCGGGCGCCCGCTGCTCGAACATCCGCTCGCGCCAGCGGCGCGTCTCGAGGATCAGGTCGCCGCTGCCGGTGAGCGCGCCGTGCGGGCCGAAGAAGAGGTGGTCGGAGATGTCCGGCGGAGCAAAGCCGCCGATCGGCGCGCCGCCGCCGAGTGCCTGGCGGCGCATGCCGACAGCGTCGATCTCGTCGATGAAGACGATGCACTGGCCGCCCCACTTGCGTGCGAGCCGCTTCGCCTTCCACGCGAGATAGCGGACGATGATCGCGTCGACGCCGATGAAGGTCTGCGCGAAGCCCGAGCCGGGGATGGAGACGAACGGCGAGTTGAAGCCGGTGGCGATCGCCTTGGCGAGCATCGTCTTGCCGGTTCCGGGCGCGCCGAGGAAGAGCAGTCCGCGCTCCCGCTTGCCGCCGGCCCGTTCGAACGCCTCGCCGGACTGCCAGAGCGTGACGACGCGCCGCACCTCCTCCTTGGCCTCGACCTGTCCGCGGACGTCGCCGAGCTTGACGCCCCACTGCGCGTCGCCCGGCTCGAAACCGCGGATCTGCGAGATCCCCATCAGCAGCATCGGGCCCATCAGGATCGCGAAGTTGGCGATGAAGAGGAAGGTGACGAAGACGATCTGCGTCAGGACGGCCGGGTTCGAGAACGCCGAGCCAAGGCCGCTCAGGATGTCGCCACCGGTGCCGAGCCACGAGCCGCCGCGGACGAGCCACACGGCCGTGATCACGGTGGCGACGACGACCGCGAACCGCGCCTTCTTGCGCCAGTACCACGCCCGGCGCCGGCCCATCACGTCCTCTTCGCGGAGCTGCGCGCTGTCGGCTCCGAAGAGGCTCGGCCACGGAATCAGGCGGCGGAAGAAGAGGTCGGCGAAGCCGCGGAAGACGATCACGGCGCCGACGGTGGCGACGAGCGACCAGAGCGCGCTCCAGCCGTTGTACTCCTTGAACCAGATGAAGAGCGCCGGGCTCGTCAGCACCGCCACGGCGGTCGCGGCCCTGGTCAGCCGGCGCCACTGGTCGGCCAGCTCCGTCGAGGGGGCCGGCTGCCCGTGTGACAGGCCGGCGAGTGGCTCCGCAGTAGCCATTGAAGGAGTGTAATCCGGAGAAAACTGAGAACTGTTAGCGGCTTGTTAAGGCCTGTGATACACACGCCTGGTGGAGGCCAGGGCGCACGAGCCGGGCAGCGAGGAGCTCGCCCGCCGCTATCACGACCCGCGCTATCGCGCGATCCTCGCCGACGTCGTGCTGGGGCTGGCCGTGCTTGCGGTGCTCGCATTCACGCCCCTCGGTCAGGCGGTGCTCGGGATCGTCGACTCGCTGCCGGAGGCGCTCGGCGCGTTCCTGCTCGGGGTCCTGATCGTGCACGTCTCAGCGCTCGTGCGCCTGCCGCTCAGCGTCTGGCTCGGCCTGTTGCACGAGCGCACGTTCGGGTTCTCGCGCCAGAGCTCGCGCGACTTCGCGCTCGACCGGCTGAAGGCGGTCGCGATCGGCTCGTTCCTCACGGGCGCCGTGCTCGCCGGGCTCGTCGTCTGCGCGCAGGCGTTCTCGTCGGCCTGGCCGCTTGCGGCCGCTGCCGGCGGCGCCCTCGTCGTGCTCCTGCTCAGCTTCGTCGCCCCGGTCGTCCTCGAGCCGATCTTCAACAAGTTCCGTCCGGTCGAGGCGTCGAGCCTGCGCGACGCGGTGCTGAAGCTCGGAGTGGACGCGTCAGTGCCGGTTCGCGAGGTGCTCGTCGCGGACGCCAGCAGGAGGACGACGAAGCTGAACGCGTACGTCTCCGGTCTCGGCGCCACGCGCCGGGTCGTCCTCTACGACACGCTCCTCGAGCAGGCGAGCACGCCCGAGATCCTGACCGTCGTCGCTCACGAGCTCGGCCACCGCCGCTACCGGCACGTCGCGCTCGGAACCGCGGTGGCGATGGCAGGCGTCGCGGCCGTCGTGGTCGCGCTCTGGGCGCTCCTCTCCTCGGAAGCCGTGCTCGACGCGCTCGACGCGACCGGTCCGGGGGATGCGCGCGTCGCCGCGTTCGCCATCCTCGTCGCTTCGCTGCTGGGTCTTCTGGGGGCACCGCTGCAAGCGGCGCTTTCGCGCCGCTGGGAGTACGCGTGCGATCGCTTCGCGCTCGAGCAGACGGGCGACCTCGACGCGTTCGAGTCGGCGTTCGGACGGTTGTCCGACGCCAACCTGCCCGACCCGGCTCCGCCCCGGCTCGCGTATCTGTGGCTGTTCGCCCACCCGACCGTGCCCGAGCGGCTGGCAGCGGCCGCTACCAGTTGGCGCAGGATGAGTATCCGCGGAAGCGGATCCTCATCGCGCAAAGACCCCTAAAGGGGCCGCTTCGCGGCCCGGATCGCTCCCACACCATGGTTTAGTACCGTCCCGGCATGACCAAAGCCACGCTTCACACCAGCGAAGGACCCATCGAGATCGAGCTCTTTCCCGACGAGGCGCCGAAGACGGTCGAGAACTTCACCAAGCTCGCCGGCGAGGGCTTCTACGACGGGCTGATCTTCCACCGCGTCATCCCCGACTTCATGATCCAGGGCGGCTGCCCGCAAGGCACCGGCACCGGGGGGCCGGGCTACCAGTTCGAGGACGAGTTCAACGACCACAAGGTCGAGAAGGGCGCGCTCGCGATGGCGAACTCCGGCCCGAACACGAACGGGAGCCAGTTCTTCATCGTCACGACCGAGGCGGCTCCGTGGCTGGACGGCAAGCACACGGTGTTCGGGAAGGTGACGAGCGGCCAGGACGTCGCCGACAAGATCTCGATGCTTCCGAGCGACGGCCGCGACGCACCGCTCACGCCGGTGACGATCGACCGCATCGAGCTCGGCTAGTCCTCTTCGTCTTCCTCTTCGGTCGCGCCCGGTTCGAGCACCGCACGCTCGTCCGGCGCGTGGCGGAGGACGTCCTCGACGTAGGCTTCGACGGCCGGCATCAGCCCGATGTCCTCGCCGGCCTGCTGGGAGAGGAACCAGCGGTGCTCGAGCGCTTCGTGGAAGACCTCGGCGGCGTCGCGCTTGCCCCACAGCTCGCCCGGGATTTCCGCAACCGCGGGCTCGAAGACCTCGGAGAGCCAGCGGTGGACCGCGACCGTTTCCGGGACGGGCCGCTTGCCGGCACGGTCGAGCTCCGCCCGGTAACGCGCGAGGTCGTTGAGGAGCCGGCGCGCCTGGTTCTCCTGCGCCATCAGGCCGGTCAGCGCGTGCAAGCGCCGGCGGTGGTGGCCGGGCTCGACGACGCGCGGGTTCAGGCGCAGCCGGTAGCCGCCGTCGTCGCCCGCGACGAGCTCGAGCTCCTCGACGTCGAAGCCGAGCTCGTTCAAGCGGTGCAGCCGCTCGTCGATCTTGTAGCGCGTGTCGTCGGAGAACACCTCTTCGTGCATGAGCTCGTGCCAGAGCGTCTCGTAGCGGGCGATCAGCTCCGCCGCCGTGTCCTCCGGGTGGAGCTCGCCCTCGCGGCCGAGCTCGGCCTCGACGTCCGCGAGTTCGCCGGCGACGTTCTCCTCCGCGATCTCCAGGTCGTGCAGGCGCTGTCCGTCGGAGAGGCTGGGATGCAGCTCGCCGGTCTCGGCGTCGACGAGGTAGGCGGCGAGCGCTCCCGCATCGCGGCGGAAAAGCGTGTTCGAGAGCGAGCAGTCGCCCCAGAAGAAGCCGCCGAGGTGGAGCCGGACGAGCAGGTCGGCGCCGGCGTCGAGCAGGCGCCGCCGCAGATCCGGCACGCTCCCTCGCGCGAACAGGGTCCGGAACGGGAGCGAGTAGTCCAGGTGGCGCGTGATCAGGACCGCCTCGAGCCCTTCGCCGCGCTCGGTGACGACCCCGACAGCGTCGACCACGGGCATCTCCGCGGCCGCGAGCGCCCGCAGCAGCCCGTACTCACGCCGCGCGATCGGCGCCGGCAGCTCCTTGAGCGCGTAGATCGCCGGTCCGAGTGGATTGTCGTACTCGACGAAGCGCACGACATGGCGGTGGATCCCGCGCACGACCTCGACCAGCCGTTCCGACGTCCACTCGGCCAGCGGCTCGTCCCACGGCAGGTCGAGGAAGTCGGGATGCCCGGTGCGGGCGATCAGCTGTAGCCGCGGCGGCACGTCAGCTCCCGTAGAGCTCGTGGTCGAGGGTGAGGAACATCGCGTGCGACCACAGGAGCGGCGAGGCCGGCGGCCCCCACCTCTCGACCCAGGGGGCGTAGTGGCCGGGATGGAGCAGGTGGTCCTGCGACTGCTCCGGGAGCAGGCCGCCCGGCTCCGCGTGCGCGCCTACCCAGGCGAGCCGCTCCTCTGCGCAGTCCGGCTCCGCCAGCCCGAGCAGCGCGGTCAGGAGCAGCCACTCCCCGCCGCCGTAGTAGGTGTCGTCGAAGTGACGGTGGACGCCGCCGCCCGGGCTGACGAGCGCGCTCACGTCGACGTCGCCGAAGCCGAGGAACGGCAGGACGAGCAGGCTCGCGTCGAGCCGCTCCTCTGCCGGGGAGAGGTCGAGGTCGTCGCCGAGGCCTGCCGCGAGGCAGGCGAGCGTGGCCGCGTGAACTCCTTCTCGCTCCTCCCACCAGTCGACGCACGGTTGGTAGCGGACCTGCTCGAGGTGCGCCGTCGTTCGGGCCGCCGCCTCCCGCCGGCGGCCGCCGCCGCCGTGCCGCGCGGCGTGTTCGCGCAACGCCCAGAGCCAGAGACCCCAGCCGTCGTGTTGCGGGTGCGGCCACACGGTCGTGTCGCGCTCGCCGTCGAGCGTGTAGCGCGCGTCGAAGCCGGCGCCCGCGTCGACGATCGCGGCGACCCAGTCGAAGAACGCCTCTGCGCTCTCCGCCTCTCCGACCCGGCTCATCGCGTCGGCGATGAACGAACCGTCGCGGAGCCATGAGTAGCGGTACTGCGCGAACGCCGGGCAGGCGACGTAGGCACCGGTTGGCGACTGTCCGGCGAGGATCGTCGCGACGCTCGAGCGCCGGAGCTCAGGGATGCTCGATGCGGGCACCGATGAAGGATGCCGGGGGACGCTCGAGCGTGTTGCCCTCCACCGTCGCGACGGCGCCGTAGTGGGCGACGATCCCGATCCCGGCGCGGGTCGGGTTGCCGGACGGGTCGGCTCGCATCCCGCTGACCCGGTTGTCCTCGATCGAACAGTGCGAGTAGTCGCCGCAGAAGATCCCGACCCCGAGCGCGTCTTCGACGACATTGTCCTCGACGTCGCCCATCGACATCTCCGTGACCGCGATCCCGCGCAGCTCGGTCGAGGTCACGTGGTTGTCGCGGACCATGACGTTGGCCATGTGCGAGACGATGCCCTCGCTGCCGCCGACGACGGAGCAGCCGTCGACGATGCTCGGCGCGAGCCGTGAGGAGAAGGAGAGGTCGATCCCCTGCGTCGCCGCGCCGGGGAGCGAGCGGATCGTGCAGTCCCGGATCTCGACCTGACTCTGGCGCGCGTTGATGCCGTCCAGCTCGGCCGCCTCGACGACGAGATCGTCGAGCTCGACGCTCTCGGCGTCCCGGATCTCGATCCCGTACACCCCTCCGCGGACCGTGAGGTCGCGCACGGTGACGTCGTCGGCCGTGATCAGGATGCCGCCACGGACGATCGTGCCGCGCTCGCCGACGACCGTCTGCGCGTGATCCAGCACCAGCGGGCCTTCGTGCACCCCGGCGGCGAGGTGGACCGTGGGTGGCTCCACCACCCATGCGATCCCGAGCACGCCGAGGAGCGCCACCGGCGCTGCGGCCCGGAGGCCGGTGCCGGCAGGGCCGAGCTCGCCTCCGTCCTCCGGCCAGCTGAGCCGGAGCAGCGGCAGGCCCGAGTGCGCGAGCACTTGCGCGAGGAGCCACGAACCGGCGAAGAGCGCGAGTGCGGGCCACAGCGGCGCTCCGACTCCGAGCTCGATCGCGGCAAGCATCGTCAGGCCGAGCTCGACGGTCCCGAGCGGAAGGGCTGTCCAGCCGGGCTGGTAGGGGAGGAGACGGTGGTAGACGAGCGTGTCGAGTGCGAGCCCGATCGCAACCATCAGGCCCGTCAGCTCGAGCGGCCACCAGACGTGGAGGATCGGGCAGAGGGTCGCCGCCACGACGGCGGGCGCGAGCGCCGCCGCGAGCCGGGTTTCGATCCGGCCTCTCAGCGTGTAGGACACGATTCCACTCTCCGCCGGAAGCGGCGGGCCGCGACCTTCATGCCGACGAGCGTGTCGGCGGCCGGGAAGGCCCACTGGCCCGGTGCGCCCGCGAGTGCGAGAGTCCGGCCCTTGCGGGTGAGGCCGGGGACGGTGGAGTCGTCGGCGAGGACGATCCAGACGGCCTCCGTCTCCAGGCCGTGCTCCTCGACGAGTCGGGCGAGGAGCGGATCGTGCCGGAAGCCCTGGCGGAAGCCGGTCGCGCAGATGACCTGCTCGGCGCCGTCGACGTCATGCCCGACACGGAACCGGCCCTCGCGCTGCGCCTGCTCGAGTGGCGCGTCCCACCCCCGGCCGGGCGGGTACGACGGCTCTCCGAGCTGCCGCAGCAGCTCCGCCCGCCGCTCGCGCGAGGCTGCGTAGAACGGTGTGAGGCCGCGCTTCGTGAACAGCGGCCGCGGGACGTTGAGCGGGCGGCGCACCGGTTCCCGCCGCCGCACCGACACGACCTCGGCGCCCGCCGCCAGCGCGTTCAGCCACTCGGTCGCCGCCGCCATCCCGGCGCCGACGATCGCGACCCGCGACGCGTACTCGTGCGGCTCATACGCGTGGACGACTCGGGGGTCGCCGTCGAGCTCGGCCGGGAGCGCGTGCCCGGGATGGCCGGTCGCGACGAGCACGTGGGGGAAGACGCCGAGGCCGTCGACGTCGAAGCCTTCGGCGGTCGCGGCGATGCGGTCGATCCGCGCCGGCACGAAGCTCTCGTCCCAGCGCGTGCGCGTGCGCAGCTCGTCGACGTGCCGCAGGAAGTCGGCGACAGTCGGCCGGTAGCGGTCGCAGACACTGCGGAGTACCGGCGCCAGGTCGCGGGTCCGGGCGGCCTCTCGCGCGGCGAGCCCGGGAAACGAGGTCGGCGAGCAGTGGCCGTTGCTCTCGGAGCGCATCAGCCGCTGGCGGATCGCGGCCGCGCGCGGCCGCCAGGCTCCGGCCGGGTCGGACTCGTCGCCGAAGACCGCGATCTCGTCCGGCTCGAGGCCGCCGTGCCGCAGGGTCGCGTAGGCGACGAAGCTGCCGAAGCCCGAGCCGACGATCGCGACCCGCGCTGCCACGCCGGGCTACTTGACGGAGCCGGCGAGCAGGCCCTGGACGAAGTACCGCTGGAACATCGCGAAGACGGTCAGCGGGATGATCGCCGAGAAGAACGAGGCGGGCGCGAGCACGTCGAGGTTCGACCCGAACTGGCGCAGCTGCGAGGCGATCGCCGGCGCGATGGGCTGGTTCGACTGCGAGAGCACGAGGCCGACGAGCAGGTCGTTCCAGACGAAAAGCACCTGGAAGATCGCCAGCGAAGCGATGGCGGGGATCCCGAGTGGCAGCACGACCTTGAAGAAGAGCCGCCACTCGGAGGCGCCGTCGATCCGGGCCGCCTCCATCAGGTCCTTGGGTATGCCGACGAAGAAGTTCCGGAGCAGGAAGATCCCGAGCGGCAGCGCGAAGGCCGAGTGGAAGAGGATCAGGCCCGGGACCGTGTCGAAGAGGTTCAGGTCGTTGTAGAGCCGGAAGATCGGGATCAACGCCATCTGGATCGGTACGAGCAGGAGCCCGACGACGGTGAGGAAGAGCCAGTCGCGGCCGGGGAAGTCGATCCAGGCCAGCGCGTAGGCGGCGAACGAGGCGACGAGGATGGGGAGGATGGTGGCTCCGACCGTCACCTGCGCGGTGACCCAGAGCGCGTGCGTGATCCCCTCGTTGTCGAACATGTTGGCGTAGTTCTCGAACGTCCAGGTGCTCGGCTTGGCGAAGAAGTTCCACCACCCGCCTTCGGCCTGGTCGGACGGAGTGAGCAGCGAGGTGACGAAGAGCCCCGCGGTCGGGACGAGCCAGAAGACACCGAGCAGGACGAGAATGATGTGGATCGGCAGCTTGCGCAGGGCGCGGATGATCTTGGCCGACACGCGCTTGTCGGGATCGGCCGGAGTCGCGACCGGGGTGCCGATGGCCTCGTCGACCGTCGTCATCAGCTCGTCTCCGCCCGGAAGCGCCGGATGTTCACGATCAGGAACGGGACGAAGAGCAGGAGGATGAAGGTTGCGATCGCGGCGCCGAGCCCGAACAGGTTCTGCCCGCTGAACGACCGCTGCCACATCACGAATGCGAGCGTCGCTGCGTCGTCCTGGCTCGACCCAGGTGCGATCGCGAGCACGAGGTCGAAGATCTTGAGCACGCCGATGATTTGCGTCACGAAGACGACCGTCAGCACGGGCGCCAGCAGCGGGATCGTGATCCGCTTGAAGACCTGCCACTCGCTGGCACCGTCGGTGCGCGCGGCCTCGAGCGTGTCACGCGGGATCGAGGCCAGGCCGGCGCCGATGATCACCATTGCGAAGCCGGCGTTCACCCAGATGAACGCGAACATGATCGCGGGCGTGATCAGCTTGTCGCCCAGCCAGTTGACGCCCCTGAACGGCTCCGCGAACGTCGCCTTCGAGATCGCGACACTGTAGGCGCCGGCGGGCACCTGCTCGAACCGGAACGTCCCGTCGGGCTCGGCCTTCGCGCTGTCGATCTTCTTGCCGCTCTCGTCGCGAAGGTCGATCGTCGCGCCCGGCAGGCCGACCTCTTCCGACTCGACCTCGCCCGGCGTTCCGCCGCCCGGCTTGAAGTCTCTCCAGACGACGCCCGTGATCCCGCCCTGGAGCGGTTCGGGCTTGACCGCGTCCACCGCGTCCTCCGGGATTTCCGGCGCGCGCACGCCTGTGAGCCCGAGCAGGGCAACCTCGCCGGGTCGCACCGCTTGCTTGAGCACGTAGCCCTGTCCGGCAGACCCCTCGAGATCGTCGGTCGACGGCGAGGCCCTGCTGAGCACGCCCTCGGCCGTGAACTCGCCCTTGATCGCGGCGATCCCGGCGTTGAGCGCGCCGCGGTCAGGATCCTGCTGGTACATGATCCGCCAGATCACGCCGACGGCGAACAGCGAGACCGCGAGCGGCATGAAGACGGCGATCTTGAACGCGACCGACCAGCGGACCCGTTCGGTCAGCACCGCGAAGATCAGCCCGACCGCGGTCACGGCAGCCGGCACGATCGCGACCCACAGCGCGTTGTTCTTCAGCGCCGTCAACAGGCGGTCGTCGGTGAAGATCCGCTGGTAGTTGTCGATCCCGACGAACTCGTCGCCGCGATCGGAGAAGAGGCTGCGCCACATCGTGGCGAGCATCGGGTAGACGACCCAGACCCCGAGCAGGAGCAGTGCGGGGCCGAGGAAGCTGAGCGGCAGCAGCCGGGTCCGCCAGGCGGGGCCGGGCGTCGCGGGCGGAGCCTCCCCGAGGGGAAACTCCGCCTGTACGCCCGTGCTGCTCACGCTTCTGGCCCCTCGGTTCCTACGAGGACTTGAACGCCGTCGCGGCTGCCTTCTCGAGCTTCGTGGTGATGCCGTCCACGTCGTCCGGGGCCTTCAGGAAGTCCTGCAGCAGCGTGAACAGCGCGTCGCTGCCGAAGGCTCCCGGCATCAGGTCGGACATGTCGAAGCGGAAGACCTCGGCGTTCGCGAGCTCCGTCGCCGTCAGCTTCGTCAGCTCGTCCGGATAGACCTCCGGGTCGACGTTCTTGTTCGGCGAGGAGAACCCGCCCTTCGCGGCCCAGATCTCAGCCGCCTCCGGGGTGGCCAGGAACTGCATCAAGGCCCGTGCGGCCGGGTTGTCCTTGAACATGACCATCACGTCGCCGCCGCCGACGACGACCTTGCCGGAGTCGCCGATCGTCGGGAAGGAGAAGACGTTGAAGTCGTCCGGCGTCTTCGCCTGCGTCTCGGAGGTGATCACGCCGCCGACGAAGTCGCCCTCGAGCACCTGGGCGGCCTTCGGAGGATCGGCGAAGACCTGCGTGACCGAGGTCGGGAAGTCCGTCTGGAGGGCACTCGAGGTGCCGCCCGCGACGTTGTCGCTCTGGAGCACCTTGCCCATCTCGGTCAGGGCTTCCTTCACCGACGCGTCGGTCCACGGGATCTCGTGCTTCGTCAGCTGGTCGTACTTGTCCGGGCCGGCCGTGCGGAGATAGATGTTCTCGAACAGGTCGGTGAGCGTCCAGCCGTCGGCGCCGCCGATCGAGAAGGGCGTGACGCCCGAGGCCTTCAGCGTGTCGCCCGCCTCGATGAACGCGTCCCAGTCGGCCGGAGGCTCGACGCCCGCGTCCTCGAAGGCGGCGACGTTGTACCAGACCGTCGACTTGTTGGCGCCCTTGAAGAAGAGGCCGTAGAGCTCGCCGTCGACCGTGCCGAGATCGAGCCAGGACTGCGAGAAGCCCTCCTTGATCGCGTCGGTGGCGAAGTCGATCGGCTTCAGGGCGCCGCGCTGAGCGAAGTCGGTCATGAAGCCCGGCTGCGGCAGCGCCGCGATGTCCGGCGGGTTGCCGCCCTCGACCGCGGTCGAGAGCACCGTCGCCGGCTCCTTCGCCGACTTGTAGTTGACCGTCACGTCCGGGTTTTCGGACTTGAACCCGTCGAGGACGGCCTGGAAAGCCTCACCTTCGGCTCCGGTCCAGACGGCGAGGACGCTGATCGTGCCGGAGACGTTGCTGGCACCGCCTTCCTCGGTGGTGGCACCGCCGCCGTCGCCGGCCTCGTCGTCGCCGCCGCCGCAACCCGCGGCGAGGAACGCGAGCACGCCGACGAGCAGCGCGAGCAGAATGAAGCGTCGCTTCGTCATCCTCTTGAGTCCTCCCTCTTTCCGTCGTAGATGCCGAGACCGGTTTCCCGGTCGAAGACGTGGAGGGCGCGGGTGTCGACCGCGACCTTGACTTTGTCAGCTTTCGTGGCCTTGGAGCGCGCGCCGAAACGTCCGACCATGATCGTCTGGCCGCCCTCCTCCTGGGAAGGCGTGCCGATCCCCTCGGTGGTGCCGGCGTCCTCCTGGAGCTCCCTCACCTCGTCGGTGATGGCGGGCCGCGCATCCATCCGGAAGTGGACCATGATCTCGGAGCCGAGCGCCTCGGTCAGCTCGACCTCGCCCTCGATCACGTGGCCCGTGGCCTTGTCGGGCTCGAGCGTCGCGTCTTCGAGATCCTCGGGGCGAATGCCCAGGATCACGTCGCGCCCCTCGTAGGACTTCAGGGCCGGGCGCGCGGAGAGCGTCTCCTCGCCGAGCGCGATCTCCTGGCTGCCCGCGACCGCCTTGAGGCCGCCGTTCGCGGCGCTCTCGAGCTTCGCTTCGAGGAGGTTCATCGCCGGGCTGCCGATGAAGCCGCCGACGAAGAGGTTGACCGGCCGGTCGTAGAGCTCCTGCGGCGAGGCGACCTGCTGCAGCTCGCCCTTCCGCATCACCGCGACGCGGTCGCCCATCGTCATCGCCTCGACCTGGTCGTGCGTGACGTAGAGCGTGGTCGTCCCGAGATCGTCCTGGAGGTTCTTGATCTCGGCGCGCGTCTGGACGCGCAGCTTCGCGTCCAGGTTCGAGAGCGGCTCGTCCATCAGGAAGGCGGCCGGCTCGCGCACGATCGCGCGGCCCATCGCGACGCGCTGGCGCTGGCCGCCGGAGAGGGCGCGCGGCTTGCGGTCGAGGTACTGCTCGAGGCCGAGGATCCGGGCCGCCTCGTGGACGCGGCGGTCGATCTCCTTCTTGTCCGTCTTCTTCAGCTTCAGACTGAACGCGATGTTGTCGTAGACGGTGAGGTGCGGGTAGAGCGCGTAGCTCTGGAACACCATCGCGATGTCGCGGTCGCGCGACGGGACGTGGTTCACGACCCGCTCGCCGATCTTCAGCTGTCCCTCGGAGATGTCCTCGAGCCCGGCGACCATCCTGAGCGCGGTCGTCTTGCCGCAGCCCGAGGGGCCGACCAGAACCATGAACTCTCCATCCTCGACGACGAGGTTGAGCGCGTTCACCGCCCGCGTGCCGTCCGGGTAGATCTTGCTCACGTCAGCGAACGTCACACCGGCCATCAGTCCTCCTCGCGTGCGAGTTGTTGATTCAAATGGCCCGGCGGCATCATGTCAAAGCGCAAGCGCGCGATGCCGGGCATAGGCAACCGGAGCGTGAGCTCGGGGGCTCCGGCCTCTGTTGCCAGTAGCGGCGGGAGCTCTCGTTCGTCGAGCTGGTCCGCGCTCCGAAGCTGCTCCCACTCCTCCGCTGTCGGCCAGTCCGACTCGCCTTGCCGCCCGCGGGCGAGGTTCGAGTGCTCCTCGTCGACGCGGGCGAGCGACACGCCGTACGTGCCGGGTCGGAGACCGCTGACGACGATTCGGAGCTCCCGGTCGAGCAGAGCGTCGCCGGCCGCTCTCGTCTGCTCGAGCGTGCCGTTCCAGAGCAGCAGGTCGATGCCGTCTTCCCGCCGCGCCGCCCAGCCGTCCACGAGCGAGCCGGCGCCGTCTCCCCGCAGGTCGAGCTCGACGAGCTCCTCGCTCAATGCCTCGGCGAGCGCGAGCGCCCACCAGCGCGGCTTGCGCAGGTTGCCGACGGTGAGAAGCCCGAAGCCGCCGTGCAGAAGGGCGGGCGGGCGGCCGAGCTCCTCGAAGTGGTCGCTGACGACCCAGAAGGCGAGCGCGTCCGCGCGTCCCTGCGCGCTCTTCATCCCGTGCAGCACGAATGTCGCCGCCCAGGCCGAGTCGGAGACTGGATTGAAGTGCGTGGGGGTCGTGCCCCACTCCGTCCACCACACCTCGACGCCGTCGAGGCCGCGCGCGTCGAGCGCGCGGCCCACGTCGAGCGGGAGGTTCCCGTACGTGTGCGTGGAGAGAAAGTCGAGCGGCGAGCCCTCGGCGACGACGAAGTCGAGGAAGTCGGCGACCCAGCCGGCGGCCGCGGTCGATGGACCACCGACCGGCAGCCGCTCGTCGACCGACTTGATCGCTCTTGCAGCGACGTCGTACAGGCGGAAGTACTCGGCCTGGGTCCCCGTCCAGAACACCTCGAGATTCGCCTCGTTCCAGATCTCGAATCCCCACTGGGCGACCTCTTCGACGCCGTAGCGCTCGACCAGGTGGGCCGCGAGGCGCCGGTTGAGCTCGCCCCATCGGTCCCAGTCCCGGGGCGGCGAGATGATGCCGCGGTACTCGAAGATCGTCGCGTCCGGGTCGGTCGCCAGGTCGTGCGGCATGAAGCCGACCTCGACGACCGGGCGCAGTCCAAGCTCCAGGACCCTGTCGTAGACCCGCTCGACTCCCGAGAAGTCGTAGACGGGCTCGCCGCTCTCCTCGCGGTACACCTGGAGCTCGTCGTGCAGGATCGAGTGCGCGCGCACCCGGTCGGCGCCGAGCTCCGTCCGCGCGAGTCGGAAGGCCTCTGCGAGCTCCTCACCGATCGCGTGGCCCGCGACCTTCTCCTCCGAGAGGAGGAAGGAGAGGTGCTCGGAGCCGATCATCCGCCAGACGCGGTCGAGCCGGCCGGCGGGGCGGTCGGCTCGGACGAGCACGTCGACCGGCTCGGACGCCTCGTCGAGCGGGCAGGCTGCGACGGGCTCGGACAGGTTTCCCGGCGCCGCTTCCGTGCTCGCCAGGGACGCAACTGCGTACCAGCACGGCTCGCCGCGCTCGCCGGTCGTGTCGCAGTAGACCGGCCCGGGTACCGCGAGCACGTCGCGACCGCCGTGGTCGATGGGTGCGAACGGACCCCGCGCCGTCGGCGCGCGATTGACGAGGTAGCCGATCGCCCCGTCGACGAGCTCCCAGCAAAGGGTCACCTGTCCCGCACCCGACGTGGCTCGGAGCCCGGTGGGCGGCGGCAGCGCGACGTCGACCGCCGCGCCGCGCCGCCGCCCGATCCGGGCCTCCCAGTCTGCGCGGGCGTCGCTACCCGCCTGCAGTGAACTCCTCCATCCCGATCACGGGCCGGACCGCGGCCTCGATCTCGCGGGCGAAGTAGGACTGCAGCCGGTCGCTGGTCAGCTCGTTCGCGATGGCGGCCATGACCATCCCCTGGTCGAGCGCGAGGTAGTACCGCGAGACCTTGCCCGTGACGACGTCGATTGCGTCGTAGAAGCCGCCGGCGCCGTAGACGTCGAAGTTGCGGCGCAGCTTCGCCAGGTTCGCAAGCGCCTGTCCCCGTTCGAAGTCGAGAGCGAGGAAGGACGCGTGCGGGGTGACGACTCCGCGGCCGTAGCGTGACGGAGGCGGCGCGCCGGCCCGACACCCCTCGAAGCCGTAGTCGACGAGCGTGCGCTCCTGGTCGGACGCGTAGCCATCCGGATTGAGCCCGATCGGATCGACGCCGTATTCCCGGTAGCCCCCGTCCGGGTTGTTCGAGGGCGAGAAGCCCCAGTAGCCGTAGTGGGCCTCCTCCTTGCCGTGGTAGATCTGCGCGGCGACGTAGAGCGGATGGTTGACGCCCCAGCTCCGGGGCGCCCACTGCTCCTCGGGGACGAGCAGCGGCACCATCAGCGCCTCGAACATCGAGCCGCCCCAGCTCGGGACGAGGTTCATGCCTGCATAGGTGTAGTGCCCCTCGAAGACGTCGACGCCGAGGTACGTGCGCGTGACGCCCTCCGGCTTCGTCTCCTGCCAGGACCAGTCGCAGGTCGGCGGGAAGGTGCGCCACATCTTGAAGTAGTGCGTTGCCGGAATCTCGCCGCGGGCGATCCCGATGTAGCTCGCGATCCGGGGCTCGGTGTTCAGCGAGCCGTAGTGGTGACAGGTGAAGTAGACGTTCTTCGCCGGGTCGTAGACGCTGCAGCCGGGGGGCTGGTCCGGCCACGCCCCGCCGCGGATCAGGCCCGCGTTCGGGTCGTAGTAGAAGCCGAAGTGCATCGACATGTAGATCGCACGCGCCTGGGCCGCGTGCTCCGGCACCGCGTTCGCCACCATCACGAACGCCGCCGCGAGCCAGCCGTTGTCGACACTCGAGAGAAATGGGTGAACGGTGCTGCCGTCCGCGGGCCAGGTGGTCAGCTTCTGCCCGGTTTGCGGGTCGTACCAGTTGTAGAACTGGCCGCTCGCCCCGTGCCGCTCGAGCGTCGAGACGGTCGTGAGCGTTCGCCCGATCCGCTGCACCGCGGCTGCGTTCGAGAGGATTCCGAGGTCGCGGGCCGCGATCGTGCTCCAGAGGTAGGTGCCGATGTTCGTCGGCGACGTGTAGCGAGCGCGGACTCCGTCCGCGGAGACGTTGTCGGCGACGAGGCCGGTGCTCGGGTACAGCATCAGGTCGAACGAGTGCCACGTGTCCTTTGCGTAGCCACTCAGCGTCGCCGACGGCGGTGCGCCGGCGGCCGGCGCGGCGAGCACGAGCGCCGCGGCGAGGACGAGCAACGGTGTCAGTCGCTTGAGCATGGGAGACCCCCCTTATCCTTTGATTCCGGTCATCGTGAAGCTCTGGGTGAAGTGTCTTTGCAGCAGCAGGAAGAGCAGGATCACGGGTACCACGAGCACGACCGAGCCGGCCATCAGCAGGCCGTAGTCGGCGGCGAACTGGCCCCGCGCGAAGATCGCGAGCGCGACGGGCAACGTGAAGTTCTCCTCGCTCGTGAGGACGACGAGCGGCCACAGGAGCGAGTTCCAGGCGGGCAGGAACGTGAGGATCGCGAGCGCCGCCAGCGCCGGCGCCGACAGTGGGATCACGATCCTCCGGAAGATGAAGAACTCACCCGCGCCGTCGACGCGTGCGGCCTCGAGCAATTCGTCCGGGATGCTGAGCATGAACTGCCGCATCAGGAAGACGCCGACCGGGCCGGCCGCGGCCGGAAGGATCACCGCGAAGATGTTGTCGACCAGATTCAGCTTGCTCATCAGGACGAAGAGCGGCACGAGCGTGACGCTGCCCGGGATCAGCATCGTCCCGAGAACGAGCAGCAGGAGCTTGTCCCGCCCGAAGAAGCGCAGCTTCGCCAGCGCGTACCCCATCATCGAGCAGAACACGAGATTGGAGAGCGTGATCATCACCGCGATCAGCGTCGAGTTCCAGAAATAGCGCGGGAAGTCGAGCCGATCGAGGAGGCGCGTGTAGTTCGCCGCCGAGGGGTCCTCGGGCAGCCACGTGGGCGGGACCTGCAGGAGCTCCCTCTGCGTCTTCAGCGAGCCGAGCAGCATCCAGAGAAACGGACCGATCATGACGATCAGGCCGACGGTGAGCAGGACGTAGATCCACCACTTGCTCGCGAGGGCCGCCGGCCGCGTGTCGACCTGGACGACCGGCGGTAGCTGCCTGGCGGGTTCGAGGGTGCTCATGCCGTCTCGTCCGAGCGCAGGAGCCTGAACTGGATCGCCGCCAGCACCACGATTGCGACGAAGAGGGCATAGGCGATCGCGCTCGCATAGCCGAGGTTGAGGAAGCTGAAGCCCTGCTGGTAGACGTACATCGAGACCGACAGCGTCGAGTCGAGCGGCCCGCCGCCGGTCATCACGAACGGTTCCTCGAAGAGCTGCAGGTAACCGGCGGTCGTGATCACGGTCAGGAAGAGGATCGCCGGCCGAAGCAGGGGGACCGTGATCCGCCGGAAGATGTCCCACGCGTTGGCGCCGTCGACACGGGCCGCCTCGTAGAGCGTGGGATTGATCCCCTGCAAGGCGGCCAGGAAGATGACCATGTCGAACCCCAGGTTGCGCCAGACGCCCAGCGCGATGATCGAGCCGAGCGCCGTCGAGCGCTGGCCGAGCCAGTTCGGTCCTTCGATGCCGACCACGTCTAGGGCGAGGTTGATCAGGCCGGTGTCCGGAGCGAGCAGATAGCGCCAGACGACTGCGATCGCGACGATGCTCGTGACGACAGGCAGGTAGTACCCGACCCGAAAGAGGGCGACGACGCGCCCGAGCCCCTGGTTGACGCCGACGGCTGCGGCAAGCCCGAGAGCGATCGTGAGCGGGACGCCGAAGAGGACGAACACGCCCGTGTTGCGCGCGGCCTTCAGGAACTTCTCGTCGTCGAAGAGGTTCGTGTAGTTCTCGAAGCCGATCAGATCGGCGCTGAACCAGTCCCGGATGTTCGCGATCCCGAAGTTCGTGAAGCTGAGGACGAACGAGGCGAGAATCGGGAGCGCGAGAAAGACCACGAAGATGACCACGAACGGGAGTGCGAACAGCCAGCCTGTGAGATGCGGCTTGATCCGCGACCAGGCGGTGGGCTGAGGCACCGCCTGGTCTGCGTGAGTTACGTCGGCGCTCACTGCGTCCCGATCGACGCCGCCTTCTCCTGCATGCTCTTCGCGCCCTGGTCGGGCGAGGCGTCCCCGACCATCACCTTTTCCATCTCGGTGTTGACCGCGTCCGCAGCCACCTGCTCCCAGCGTGGGATCACCGGCGGTGTCTTCGCGTCCTCGAGCTGCTCGCCGAAGAGGCTGAGCTTGTCGTCCGTGGCCAGCTTCCCGCTATCCCAGGCGGACTGGACCGACGGCAGCGCGCTCACCGTGGTGTACCACTTCTGCTGTACGGCCGGGGTCGAGAGATACTCGACGAACTTCCACGCCGCGGCCTTGTTGTCGCCGTCCTTGAAGACGACGAGGTCGCTGCCGCCCACGAACGACGTCGCGGACTCCTTCTCGGGCATCTTCGCGATCGCCCATTTGCCCTCGAAGTCCGCGCCGCCGGTGTCCGCGATCAGGCTCATATGCCATGGCCCGCTGAAGAACATCGGGTGCGTGCCCTGGACGAACGCGGGCGTGATGTCGAAGCCCTCGGGGACCGAACCGGCGGTCAGGCCGTCCTTGAAGAACGACTGGTAGAACTCGAGCGCTTCGACGACCTCCGGGGAGTCGAACGTGAACTCGCCGCCGTCGTCGGTCACGAGCTCGCCGCCGTTCTGCCAGATGAAGGGCAGCAGCTCCTGCCAGTTGTTGGGGGAGAGCGAGATCCCGTACTTCGCTCCGCCCTTCTCCTTCATCGCCGTCGCCATCGTCTTCAGCTCGTCCCAGGTCTCAGGCGGGGCTGTGATTCCGGCTTTCTCGGCGATGTCGGTGCGGTAGTAGAGAAGCCGGGTCTCGACGTACCACGGCACGCCGTAGGCCGTGCCGTCGACCACGCCGGTCGAGGCGGCGCTCTCGAAGAAGGAGTCCTGGTCGATCGATTCGGGCACCTCGTCGAGCGCGCCGGTCTTCGCGAACTCGCCCATCCAGGTCGTCCCCATCTGACTGATGTCGGGAGTCTTGTTGCCGGCGACCGACGTCAGCAGCTTGTCGTGAGCGACGTCCCAGGCGATCGGGGTCACGTCGACCTTGATCGCCGGATTCGCCTTCATGAAGTCCTTGGCGAGGACGTCGAGCTTCTCGCCCTCCGCGCCCATCGCCCAGACGGTGATGTTGCCCGACGCGTTCGCCGTGTCCTCCGAGCTACTCCCCTCGTCACTGCCCCCGCATCCCGCGGTCAGCGCGAGGCCCAGCGTGAGGGCAACCACCCCGTACCACCGGCGCCGTCTCATGAGCTGAACTCCCTTCTGCAATCTCTTGCGGCGTGCTGCTTTCCAGGAGTCGTTTCCAAAGCGCCCGCGGCCAAACACTCGGCGGCTTCGCTACGGTCACGCGCATGGCTGGCGCGGCGACCCACCGGCACGAGCTCGGCGAGCGTCGGGCGCTCACGCTCGTCCTCGTACTCGTGCTCGGGTTCGCCGGCGTGGAGGTGCTCACGGGCATCGCGGCCGGGTCGCTGGCGCTGCTCGCCGACGCGGCGCACATGCTCTCGGATGCGCTCGCGCTCGGCCTCGCCCTCTTTGCGGCCTGGCTCGCGCACCGCCCGGCTACCCCCGAGCGCAGCTTCGGCTGGCGGCGCGCGGAGGTGCTGGCGGCGCTCGCGAACGCGCTCGTCCTCGTCGCGCTCGGCGCGTGGATCGTCTGGGAGGCGATCGGGCGGCTCGGCGATCCGCCCGGCGTCACGGGAGGCTGGGTGCTCGCGGCCGGTGTCGTCGGCCTCCTCGTCAACCTCGTCGCCGCGCGGGTGCTCCACGGTGCGGGGTCGGGCCTGAACATCCGCGCGGCCATGCTGCACGTGCTCGCCGACCTCGCCTCGTCGGCGGGCGTCGTCGTCGCGGGCCTCGTCGTGCTCGCGACCGGCTGGGCCTACGCCGACCCGATCGCGGCGATCGTGATCGGCGTGCTCGTCGTGCTGAGCACGGCGGGTGTCCTGCGCGAGACCGTCGGCGTGCTGCTCGAGGGCGCGCCCGCCGGGATGGATGCGCGCGAGGTCGGTGCGGCGATCGCCGCGACCGGCGGCGTGGTCGGAGTCCACGACCTCCACCTCTGGACGATCACCTCCGGCTTTCCGGCCCTGTCGGCGCACGTCCTCGTCGCGGCCGGCGCGGACTGCCACGCCATCCGGCGCGAGCTGGAGGTGCTGCTGCGCGACCGCTTCGATGTGACGCACACGACACTTCAGGTCGAGCACGCACCTGGTCTCATTAAGCTGGCGCGGTGAGTCTCGAAGGCAAGACCGCGATCGTCACGGGTGCCTCGAGCGGGATCGGCGCGGCCGTCGTGCGAGACCTTCGCGCCCAGGGGGTCCGCGTCGCGGGCGGAGCGCGGCGCGTCGAGCGGATCGATGCGGACGTCGCGCTCGAGCTCGACGTCACCGACGTGGAGAGCTGCGAGCGCTTCGTCGCGTCGGCGGTGGACGAGCTCGGCGGGCTCGACATCCTCTTCAACAACGCCGGCCTGGCGCTCGGCCGCGTACCCGGTCGACGAGTCGACCGAGGAGGACGAGGCGACCGTGATCGCAACGAACGTCGCCGGGCTGATGCGGATCACGCGCCTCTGCCTGCCGCACATCCGAGACGGCGGCCACATCGTCAACATGGGCTCGATCGCCGGGCGCGCAGGCCTACCCGAACGGCTCCGTCTACGTCGCGTCCAAGTTCGCGGTGCGGGGCTACACCTACGCGCTTCGCGAGGACCTGCTCGGCCGCCCGATCCGGATCACGACGGTCGATGCGGGCCTCGTCGAGACCGAGTTCTCGCGTCGTCCGCTTCCGGGGCGACGAGGAGGCGGCCAAGTCCGTCGTACGAAGGCCTGGATCCGGTCACGCCCGGACGAGGTCGCCGACTGCGTCCTGTTCGCGCTGACGCGGCCGCCGCACGTGAACATCGACGAGATCGTGGTGAAGGCGCTCGCCCAGTCGAGCGGCGCCCGCATCGTGCGCAGAGCTAGGCGTCGATGGCGGCTGACGATCCTCGAGGGATCGACCTTCTGCATCTGCGACGAGATCGGCGACCTCGACGGCCTCACGAGCGGGCTCTTCGCCGAGGACACGCGCTTCCTCTCCCGGCTCGAGCTGCGGATCGACGGCGTCCGCCCGCTCCTGCTCTCGTCCGGGAAGGTCGAGTACTTCTCGGCGGCGTTCTACCTCCGCAACCCCGTCGTCCCGGGCCTGCCGCAGGACACGCTCTCGATCGCGCGCGAGCGCTTCGTCGGCGACGGGCATGCAGGATCACCTGATCCTCCGCAACGAGAGCGCCGAGCCGCTCGCGTTCGAGCTCGAGCTCGAGGTCGGCACCGACTTCGCGGACATCATCACCGTCAAGGAGCACGACTTCGCGCTCGGCCACCCGCTGACGGCGCGGCCGCTGCCGCCGCCGGCCGACGTGCGGCTTCGACGCGGCGGCGAACCAGCTCGTGCTCGAGGAGAGCGGCGACGGCTCGGCGCGAAGACGCAGGTGCTCTGCTCGCAGCCGGGCACGATCGACGGCCCGCGCGTGCGCTTCCGAGCTCGAGCTCGCGCCGCGGAGCGCTGGGAGCTGCGGGTCGACGTCGTCACCGTCGCTCTCCGGGAGCCGAGGTCACCGCGCGCGGTCGAGCGCCACTTCGGCGAGGAGCGCGAGCACGTGCGCGAGTCGCTCGCCACGTGGCAGCTGCAGCGTTCCGCGGCTGCGCGCCGACTCGGACGACCTGCGCCAGGCGTTCCGTCCAGTCGGTCGCCGACCTCGCCGCGCTGCGGATGCGCGACGGCCGACGGGCTCGAGCAGGCTGCCCGCGGCGGGGATGCCGTGGTTCATGACCGTCTTCGGGCGCGACACCCTGATCACGAGCCTGCAGACGATGCTGCTCGGGCCGGAGCTCGGCGATCGCGTCGCTCGAGGAGCTCGCGGTACTCGCAGGCGCGCGAGGACGACGCCTCGATCGACGCCGAGCCGGGCAAGATCCTGCACGAGCTCCGCCGCGGCCGGGCCGCCGAGACGTGGTTCGGCACCTACTACGGCACGGTGGACGCGACACCGCTCTTCCTCGTCCTGCTCTCCGAGACGTGGCGCTGGACCGCGCGACGCCGACGCTCGTGCAGCGGCTGCGCGAGCCGGCGCTCGCGGCGCTCGGCTGGATCGACGTCTACGGCGACCGCGACGAGGACGGCTTCGTCGAGTACGAGCGGCGGACGCCTCGCGGGCTCGAGAACCAGTCGTGGAAGGACTCCGGCGACTCGCAGCGCTTCCACGACGGCTCGTTCGCGCAGACGCCGATCGCGCCGGCCGAGGTGCAGGGCTACGTCTACGACGCCAAGCTCCGGCTCGCCGAGCTCGCGCGCGCCGTCTGGGACGACGTGCCGCTCGCCGAGCGGCTCGAGGCCGAGGCGGCGGCGCTGCGGATTCGCTTCGACGACCGCTACTGGGTCGACGAGCGCGGCGGCTACTACGCGCTCGCGCTCGACGGCGAGAAGCGGCCCGTCGACTCGCTCTGCTCCAATCTCGGCCATCTGCTCTGGAGCGGTATCGTCCCGCCCGAGCGCGTGGAGACGATCGCGAACCGGCTGCTGGGCGACGAGCTCTGGTCGGGCTGGGGGATCCGCACGATGTCGACCGCGCGATGCCGCGTACAACCCGCTCAGCTACCACAACGGCACGGTCTGGCCGCACGACACCTCGCTCGGCGCCTGGGGTCTCGCCCGCGCCGGGCGGGAGGCGGACGTGTGGACGATCGCGAGCGCCCTGCTCGAGGCGGCGCGCTTCTTCGACTGGTCGCTGCCGGAGGTGTTCGCGGGCTACAAGCGCGGCGAGACGCCGTTCCCGATCGCCTACCCGACCGCAGCCCGTCCGCAGGCGTGGGCCGCGGGCACGCCGATCCTGCTGCTGCGGCTGCTGCTCGGGCTCGAGCCCGACCCGGCGAGCCGCGAGCTCCGCACCACCGCTGCGGCGGCGCCCGAGCTGGCTGGACGGCCTCGAGCTGCTGGGCGTGCGCGCGTTCGGGCGCTCCTGGGACGTCGCGGTCGCGAACGGGCGCGTGACCGTCGCATGAGGGTCGCCATCCTCAGCCCGGTCTGGTTTCCGGTCCCGCCCTCCGGCTACGGCGGGATCGAGTGGATCGTCTCGCTGCTCGCCGACGGGCTCGCGGATGCGGGCCACGAGGTGACGCTCTTCGCATCCGGCGACTCGCAGCACGCGCGCGCAGCTCGCGGCCGTGTTCGAGACGGCGCCGAGCGAGCGGATCGGCCAGACGTTCTGGGAGCTCCAGCACGCGCTCAACTGCTTCGCGCGGCACGACGACTTCGACGTCATCCACGACCACACCGGACTGATGGGCCTGGCGCTCGGCTCGCTGCTGCCGACGCCGCTCGTGCACACCGTGCACGGCCCGGTCGAACGGCCATCCGGGCGATCTCTACGAGCAGATCGTGCGGATGGCGCCCCGGCGCAGCTGATCTCGCTGTCGCTGAGCCAGCGCGAGCCGAGACCGAATCTGCCGTGGATCGCGAACGTTCCGAATGCCCTCGACCTCTCCTACTACCCGTACCGGCCCGTGCAGGGCGACTACCTGCTCTTCCTCGGCCGAATGAGCCCCGACAAGGGCGCGCACCGTGCGGTGACGATCGCGCTCGAGGCGGGGCTGCCGCTGAAGATCGCGGGCAAGTGCGCCGAGCCCGCCGAGCAGGCGTACTTCGACGAGCACGTCCGGCCCCATCTCGGCGGCGACCGTGAGTACGTCGGCGAGGTCTCGCACGGGGAGAAGGTGGAGCTGCTCCAGCACGCGAGGGCCACGGTCTTCCCGATCTCGTGGCAGGAGCCGTTCGGCCTCGTCATGATCGAGTCGATGGCCTGCGGGACGCCGGTGATCGCGACCCGCTGGGGCGCGGTGCCCGAGGTGATCGAGGACGGCCGGACGGGGATCATCATCGACGACTGGCGCGAGACCGCCGGCGCGCTCGAGGCCGCCGACGCGCTCGACCCGGCCGTGCTGCGGCGCTCCGTCGAGGAGCACTTCACGCCGGAGCGCATGGTGGCCGACTACGTCGCCGCCTACGAAGCAGCGATCGCTCGCGTTCGTTGAGGCTCCGCTCCCAGTACGACGGCGACATCCTGAGACTCGCCGTGCCGGCGCTCGGCGCGCTCGCCGCCGAGCCGCTGTACGTGCTCGTCGACACGGCGATCGTCGGCCACCTCGGGCGGCCGCAGCTCGCGGCGCTCGGGATCGCGGCGACGGTCCTCACCGGGCTCTTCGGTGTCTTCAACTTCCTCCAGTACGGCACGACGGCCCAGGTCGGGCGGGCGTCGGGAGCCGGCGAGGCGAAGGTCGCGAACCGTCTCGGCGCCCAGGCGCTCTGGCTCTCGCTCGGCTTCGGCCTCGCAGATCGCCGTCTTCGTGATCGCCCTGGCGCCGCAGATCGTCGACCTGATGGGCGGCGAGGGCGACACCGCCGGCTACGCCGTCACGTACATGCGGATCGCGGCTCTGGGGCTGCCGTTCGCGTTCCTCGCGCTCGGTGGCCAGGGGTACCTGCGCGGAGTCGCCGACCTCCGCACGCCGCTCGTGATCGTGATCGCGGCGAACGTCGTGAACCTCGTGCTCGAGGTGCTGTTCGTCTACGGGTTCGGCTGGGGGATCGAGGGCTCGGCGTGGGGCACGGTGATCGCGCAGGCCGGGATGGGCGCTGCGTTCATCGTCGTCTTGCTTCGGGCGGCTCGCGGTGACACGCGCCCGTCGCGCGCGCTGATGCGGCGGCTGCTCGTGATCGGCCGGCACATCTTCGTCAGGACGGCCGCTCTGCTGAGCGCGTTCACGCTCGCCGGAGCCGTGATCGCGCGTTTCGGCGACGCCTCGCTCGCCGCGCATCAGGTCGCGTTCACGCTCTGGATCTTCCTCGCCTTCGTCCTCGATGCGATCGCGATCGCCGGCCAGGTGATCGTGGGCCGCGGCCTCGGCGCCGGCGACACCGACCGAGCCTACGCGGCAAGCGTTCGGATGATCTGGCTCTCGGTCTACGCCGGCGTGGTCTTCGGCGTCGTCATGCTCGCGCTCCAGGGCGTGCTGCCGTACGTCTTCACCAGCGACGAGGCCGTCGTCGAGCGGGCCCAGGCGATCTGGTTCCTGTTCGCGCTGATGCAGCCGCTGAACGGGGCCGTCTTCGCGCTCGACGGGATCCTGATCGGCGCCGGCGACGGGCGGTTCCTGATGTGGTCGATGGTGGTCGCGTTCGCGTGCGTCGGCGGTGGTTGCGCTCGCCGCGCTCGCCTTCGACTGGGGCATCGTCGGCGTCTGGTCGGCGCTCGTCGTCCTCATCTGCGCCCGGCTCGCGCTGATGGGGTGGCGCTTCCGCGGCCGCCGCTGGCTGGTTACGGGGTGGGCCTAGGCCACTGCGTCCATCGGGTCGGCCGCACCCAGGCGCTGACCCGCGGGCTCTCGCGGTTGCGGAACGGGCTGCCTCTGTAGCGATGCGAGAGCCGGTCGATGTCGGCGAGATCGGGATCGGCTTCGAGGCGCTCGACGACGCCGAAGAGCGTGACGTGGGTGTACCAGTCGTCCTTCTGCAGCACCGTGAGCGAGACGCGCGGATCGCGGCGCAGGTGCTCGAGGCGCTTCCGCGTCGCGTCCATGTTCAGGAGCACGAGCCCGTCCTCCCAGTCGTACCAGGTCGGGACCGAGTGCGGTGAGCCGTCGGCTCGGAGCGTCGCGACAACGGCGGGGTTCGGCTCGCGCAGGAACGCGTCGATCTCGGGCGTGACCGGTGGCTTGGGCATCCCCGGCAGCCTACGCCTCCGCGTGGCGGCGCTCCAGCTGCCGGACGCTGGGTACGACGAGCACGGCGAGCGTGACAGTGATGCCGACCGCTGCCGCGCCCCAGAGCGTCGCCCGGACCCCGAGGGCGTCCGCGACGGGCCCGGCGATCGCGTATCCGACCGGGATGAGCCCGACCGAGCCGAGCGCGTCGTACGAGTACACCCGCGAGAGCTTGTCGGGTGGGATCTCCTGCTGCATCGTCGTGTGCCAGAGGAGGCCGAAGATCTCACTGCCGACGCCCGCGAGAAAGGCGGTCGCAGCGATGGCGGGCACGCCCAGCGGAAAGCCGAGCGCGATCAGTGGCGCCGGCCACAGCACGATCCCGAGCGTGGCCGCGACGAGCATCCGGCGCGGCCGGAAACGCAGGCCGAGCAGGCCACCGGCGACGAGGCCCGCGGCCTGCGCCGTCAGAATCGCGCCCCAGGCTTTGGCGCCACCGAGCTCCTCGTCTGCGATCACCGGGCCGAGAACGCTGAAGAAGCCGATCGTGACCAGCAGCAGGATCGAGAACTGGGTCACGATCACCCACAGCCAGGTGCGGCTTCGGAACTCGCGCCAGCCGACGGCGAGGTCGGCGAGGAAACGCGGGCTCTCGCCAGGAGCGATAGCGGGAAGCCGCATCAACGCGACGAAGGCCGCACCGACCAGGTACGTGCCCGCGTCGACCGCGATCGCCCAGCCGCTGCCGAACGCCGCCACCAGAAAGCCGGCGATCGCAGCGCCGCCGATCATGGCCGAGTTGATCGCCAGCGAGAGCAGAGCGTTCGCCTGCTGGAGCATCGGTGCTGGGACGGTCTGCGGGATCACGCCGGAGGAGGCCGGGAAGAAGAACGCCGACGCACTGCCGTTGACGGCTGCGAGGGCGGCGAGGTGCCAGATCTCGGCGTTGCCGGTGATCAGTAGCGTGGCCGTCGTGGCCTGCGAGAGCGCGCTGAAGACGTTCGCGCCGACCATCACCCGGTTTCGGGGCAGACGGTCGGCCCAGATCCCGCCGGCGAGGAGGAAGACGATCAGCGGAACCTCGCGGCAGGCAAGAATCAGTCCGAGATCGGTCTTGGAACCGGTCAGGTCGAGGACGGCGAATGCCAGCGCGACGGGTGCGATGGCGCTGCCGACCAGCGAGATCGTGCGGCCGGCGAAGAGAAGGCGGAACTCGCGCTCCCGCAGCGGCGCGCTACTCCGCACGCGTGTCCCAGTAGCGCTTCAGCCCCTGGTAGGACTGCCAGAAGGGCATCGCGCGGTCGTACTCGTCGGCCTCCTCCGGCGGCAGATCGGCCTTGGCGGCGGCGACGAACTCCTGCTCGGTGGCGCCCGCCTCGACACGCCCGGCCCAGACGTCGAGCCGCTCGCGCAGCTCGCCGAGATGCCGGCTGACGTCGTTCGCGAGCCCGAAGTGGATCAGCGCCAGCTGCTCCGGAGCGCGTCGCTCGATCTCCTCGAGCGTGCGGTACCAGCCCTCGATGTCGACGTCCGGCGGCGGCGTCGGGGGAAGCACGGAGCGGCTGGGCTGGATCCGCACACCCGCCGCATCGCCCGCGTAGAGCGTCGTGCCGTCGAAGTAGACGACGTGGTGCGAGGCGTGGCCCGGCGCGGGGAAGACCTCGAGCCCGGCGACTCGGTCGCTCGCGATCCGGATGTTCTCCTCGGGTATCGGTGCGAGCTCGCCCCAGAGCTCGTCGAACGCGTCGCCGTAGAGCCGCCGGGCGCTTCGTTCCAGCCGCGAGGGGTCGACGAGGTGCGGTGCGCCGATCTCCGAGACCCAGACCGTCAGCTCCGGGTGCTCGCGGACGAGCACGCCCGCCGCGCCCGCGTGGTCGAGGTGGATGTGGGAGAGCAGGAGCCGCTTGACGTCGCCGAGCTCGTGCCCACGCTCCGCCAGCCCCGCCTTCAGCGCCGGCAGGCACGACGTCGGCCCGCAATCGAAGAGGGACAGTCCCCCGGACGTGTCCAGAAGGTACGCCCCGACCGTCCGGGCCGCGCCGAGATGGAACAGGTCGATCGGTTGCTCAGCCGTAGCCAAGTAACAGTCTGTTACTTGGCGTGCGCCGCCGCGGGAACGAGGGCCGCCGCCAGGTCGGCGATCAGGTCGTCCACGGACTCGATCCCGACGGAGAGGCGGATCAGGTTGCGTGGCGCGGCGAATGGCGCGTCGGCGGTGGAGGCGTGCGTCATCCGGGCCGGATGCTCGATCAGGCTCTCGACGCCGCCCAGCGATTCGGCGAGCTTGAAGATCTTCGTCCGCCCGACGAGCTCGACCGCCGTCTCCTCCGACTCGGCGAGGAACGAGATCATGCCGCCGAAGTCGCGCATCTGGCGCTTCGCGATCTCGTGGCCCGGGTGGGAGGGCAGGCCGGGGTAGAGCACCTGCTCGACGCCGGGCTGCTGCTCGAGCCAGCCTGCGATCGCGCGTGCGTTCTCGCAGTGCTGCCGCATGCGGACGGCGAGCGTCTTGATCCCGCGAAGGACGAGCCAGGAGTCGAACGGCCCGGGGACGGCGCCGAGCGACTTCTGCAGGAAGTAGAGGCGCTCGGCGATCGTGTGGTCGTTGGTGCCGCAGAAGCCGCCGACGACGTCCGAGTGGCCGCCGAGGTACTTCGTGGTCGAGTGGAGAACCACGTCGGCGCCGAGATCGAGCGGGTTCTGGAGGTACGGCGTCGCGAACGTGTTGTCGACGACGAGGATCGCTCCGACCGCGTGCGCGGCTTCGGCGGCCGCGCGGATGTCGACGACGTTCAGCAGCGGGTTCGACGGGCTCTCGACCCAGACCATCCGCGTGTTCGCGTCGAGATGCTCCGGGAGATTCGCGAACTCGGCCGCCGGGAGGTAGTCGAAGAGATAGCCCTTCGGCTCGTAGACCTGCGACGTCATCCGGTAGACGCCGCCATAGACATCGGCGATCAGGACGACGCGCTCGCCCGGGTTGACGAGATGCATGAGCGTCGTCGTCGCGCCGAGCCCGGAGGAGAAGGCGACGCCGTGCTCCGCGTTCTCGAGTGAGGCGAGCGCCACCTGCAGCGCCGAGCGGGTCGGGTTCGCGACGCGCGCGTAGTCGTAGCCCTTGTGGACGCCGACGGCCTCCTGGACGAACGTCGACGTCTGGTAGATCGGCGTCGTGATCGCCCCCGTCGCCGGATCGGGCTCCTGGCCGTCGTGAATCGCCCTGGTCTCGAAGTCCATTACCGCTTGATGCTAGCGGCGCCCAGCCACGCTGCGAGGTCGGCGAGGGCTTCGTCCAGCCTGGACGTGTCGCCCCAGGCCCCGAGCAGCTCCAGCACACCGGTCTTGCGGTCGAAGCGCGGCTCGGCCCGGCCGACGACGCTGTCCCCGACCAGGAGCGGCAGCACGTAGTAGCCGTACTCGCGTTTCGCCTTCGGGACGAACATCTCCAGCCGGTAGTGGAAGTCCCACAGCGCCTCGGCGCGGTCGCGGTTGTAGACCAGGCGGTCGAAGGGGGAGAGGAGGACTGCGCGGTCCGGCACCGGACCGTCCTCGGCGTCGGGATGCGCCTCCCATTCGCCCTTGGTCAGCCGCACCCCCTGGGTGCGGAAGCGCCGCTCGGCCCGGAGCCGCTCCCCGTCGCGAATCGAGACCGTCTCCGTCTTCGGCCACCAGCGAGAGGTGAGATCCCACCGCCGCTCGCCGCCCTGCCTGCCGACGACCGTGATCTCTCCGTAGATGTGGAGACAGAGGAGCATCAGCCCGACCTTCCTCGCGCCCCACCAGCGGTGCTTCTCACGTTCGCCCTTCGAGCGATCCTCGAGGTCACGGGAGAGGAGCGGACCGTTCCGCTCGATCTCGCGGAGGATGTAGCGCTTGAAGGCACGGTTCTCCGCCTGGAACTCGGCCGCCCACCGCTGGCCCTTCGTCCTCCGCGAGCGCCGGAAGTCCCGGATCCGTGCGCGGACGAGCGGCAGGTCCTCGATCGGGTAGATGAACGCGTCCCACTCGAACAGCGCCCGCTCCTCCCAGAGCAGCCGGTCGAGCTCCGCGCGGTCGTACTTCGGCCCGAGCCGGCTGAACAGGACGAGGTGCTGCGGCCGCTCGACCGGCGCGACGACGTCGATCTGCAGGAAGCCGAGGCGCCGCACCGTCTCGAGCACGCCCTTTGCGCTCCCGTCGAGCGCCTGCGCCCGCACCGCGATCCGCCGTGCCTCCTCGAGGCCGACCTTCACCGTAGTCTCCGGCATGTGGCGCAATCTACGTTCCTCGAGTTCGTGCGCGAGCACCTACCGCCGCCGCCGGCGCGGGTGCTCGAGGTCGGCTGCGGCCAGGGCGAGCTGACGACGTCGCTCGCCGTTGCGGGGTACGACGTGCTCGGGATCGATCCGCTCGCCCCGCCCGGTGACCACTTCCGGCGGCTGAAGCTCGAGGACGTCGAGGATTCCGAGTCGTTCGACGGCGTCGTCGCCGGCTTCTCCCTCCACCATGTCCGCGATCTGGAGATGGGGCTCGACAAGATCGTGCGGCTCCTCGGGCCCGGCGGCGTCCTCGTCGTGGACGAGTTCGCCTGGGACCGCCTCGACGAGACGACGCTCGACTGGCTGTACGGCCAGCGGCGCGCGCTCGCGGCGGCCGGGCACGGCGAGGCGCCCGCCTCACAGGAGCAGTTGAGGGAGGAGTGGGAGGCGGAGCATCTCGGCCTGCACGGGTTCGCCGCGCTCCGCGACGGGCTCGCTGCGCGCTTCGACGAGCGGGAGTTCGAGCTGGTGCCCCACCTGCACCGGACGCTGCCGGGTGTCGCGACCGAGGTGCTCGAGCAGGCGCTGATCGACGCGGGCGCCATTCAGGCGCTCGGATTCCGCTTCGCGGGCGTCGTTCGGCCTGGTTGACTCGCGGGTCAACGTCACCCGAATCGGGGATGCCCGCAAGCCCGATACGTGACTACTGCCGTGGCTCAATTCGACCCGATAACAAGGGGGCGGCACGTCGGATACCTATTGCGGAGGCTCTTGTGTCAACAACGCTCACCAGCTCGACTACGACCAGCACTCAGCGGCTGACGACGTCGGAGGCCGAGGGCCTCTGGCGCAACTGGAAAGAGCAGCGGGACTCCCGCTCTCGCGACCGGCTCGTCCTCGCGTACGCCCCGATGGTTCGGTACATCGCGTCGCGCAAGGTTCGCGAGCTCCCCGCGCACTGCGAGCTCGACGACCTCGCGTCGTCCGGCCTCGTGGCGCTGATGGAGGCGATCGATCGCTTCGATCCCACGAAGGGCGCGAGCTTCGAGCAGTACGCGTGGACGCGCGTCGCCGGCGCCCTCGTCGACGAGCTCCGCAAGCAGGACTGGGCCTCGCGCTCGGTCCGGCGTGAGGGCCGGCGGATCGAGCGCGCCCGCGATGCCTACTTCGCCCGCTTCGGCACGATGCCGGCCGAGGCCGAGCTGGCCGCCGAGCTGGACACGACCGTCGACGAGCTGCGGACGAGCCTCGAGGACATCGACCGCTCGGACGTCGCCTCGCTGAACGCTCCGGCGCGCGGTGCGGACGACTCGCTTCCGATCGAGGTCGGCGAGACGATCCAGGCGCCTCACAGTGAGCTCGACCCGGAGTCGGCCCTGCTCGGCGCCGACCGGAACGCCGCCATGCGCGGCGCGATCGCCCGCCTCTCCGAGCGCGAGCGGCACATCCTTTCCCTGGTGCACGTACAGGAGCTCCCCGGTGCCGAGATCGGCCGGATGCTCGGCGTCAGCGAGTCCCGTGTCTCCCAGATCCTGGCCGGCATCCGCCGCAAGCTGAAGGATCAGCTCGACTCGTACGAGACGGCGGCCGCCGCGTAGCGACTAGTCTCCCGGCCGATGCCCGAGCCGGGAGAAGGTAAAGAGGAGCGGGTCAACCGCGAGCTGATCGAGCTCCTCAACGAGCTGCGGGTCGCACTCCCCGGCGTGCAGGTGCTCTTCGCCTTCCTGCTCGCCGTTCCGTTCTCGCAGCGCTTCGGCCAGGTGACGGACGTTCAGAAGGACTCGTACATGGTGGCCCTCCTGTGCACCATGGCGGGCTCGGTCTTCCTGATGGCGCCCGCCGCCCATCACCGGATTCGTTTTCGGGACGCGGACAAGGAGTCGCTGCTCAAGCTCGCGAACGCCTTTGCGATCGTCGGAATCGTGTTCCTCGCGGTCGGGATGACCGCGGTCGTCTTCCTCGTCACCGACCTGCTCTTCAAGGACACGATCACCGCGCTGCTGACGGGTGTGACCGCCGGCCTGTTCGCGGTCGTCTGGTTCCTGCTCCCGCTGGTCAGCAAGACCGGCGACTAGTCCGGCGTCTCCCCTCCGAGGATCGTCGCCAGCCTCGCGGCATCGATGTTGCCTCCGGAGACAATGCAGACGAGCTTGCGCCCGGGGACGCGGCCCGAGAGCGCAGCGGCGACCGAGAGCCCACCCGCGCCTTCGGCGATCACGCGCGTTCGCTCCGCGAGCAGGCGTACTGCCGCGGCGGTCTCGTCGAGCGTCACGGTGTAGGCGCCGGCGAGGAGCGGCCGGGCGCGCTCCCACATCGCCGGCAGCACGACCTTCGCCCCGGCTCCGTCGACGAACGACGGCCGGAAGTCGGCCTCGCGCGGTTCGCCCGCCTCGAGGGCGGCTGTCACCGCCGCGCCCGTCTCGGGCTGGACGGCGTAGACGGGCAGGTCCGGCCGCAGGGCGGCGAGCGCGCTCGCGATCCCGGTGAAGAGACCGCCGCCACCCCACGGGACGAGGACGGCGTCCGCGTCGGGTAGCTCCTCGGCGAGCTCGAGCCCGATCGTGCCGTTGCCGGCCATCACGCGCTCGTCCTGCACGGGGTGGACGAACATCCCCTCGGCCTCGTCGAGCTCGGAGGTGACCATGATCTCCCACCACCGCTCGTACGGCACTTTGACCACCGTTCCGCCGAGCCGCGCGATCGCGTCGAGCTTGGTCTGCGGTGCGCTGTCCGGCGCGATGATCGTCGCCGGCACGCCGAGCTCGCGAGCGGCCCAGGCGACACCCTGGGCCATGTTGCCGGCGCTCGCCGTGACGACGCCCTTGGCCGTCTCGGCGTGTGGCGCCTGCCGGATCGCGTTGACGGCGCCGCGGATCTTGAACGAGCCGATCGGCTGCAGGTTCTCGAGCTTGAGCCAGATCTCCGTAGGTCCGTCGACCGGCAGGCGGAGGAGCGGCGTTCGGATCGCGGCGCCGGCGATCGTCTCGCGCGCACGCTCGATCTCTGCGAAGGGAATCAAAACTCGACCTCGACCCCGATCCCTCGCTCGCGGGCCTTCCGGACGATCAGCTCGGCGGCGGCGAGGTCCTCGACACCGAGACCGAGCGACTTGAAGACGGTCAGCTCGTCGCTGTCCCCACGGCCGAGATGGCTGCCGATCAGCACCTCGCCGACTTCGGCGCGGATGTGCTCCTCGTCGAGCCCGGCGAGCAGCAGGTCGCCCGCCTCGTTCACCGCCGACTCGCGCCGGTCGACGAACAGGCTGGCGGCGACCATCGTGTCGGTGTCGAGCTCGCGGACCGTCGGGACGCTCGCCCCGACCGCGTTCACGTGCGTTCCGGCGGCGAGCCAGTCCCGTCGCAGGATCGGCTCGCGTGCGCTCGTGCAGGTGCAGACGATGTCGGCCTCTCGCAGCACCTCCTCCGGTGTGCCGCCGTCGCCGCGGCTCCAGGTGCGGAGGTCGGCGTCGGGCACGACTGCGCGCATCGCTTCCGCGTGCGAACGCGCCTGGACGCCGGCGCCGAGGATCGCGACGACGCGCGCGTCGGACCGCGCCAGAGCTCTTGTCGCGACGGCCGAGACGGCGGCGGTGCGGATCTCCGTGATCGGCGAGGCGTTCAGGAGCGCGCGCAGCTCACCGGTCTCGCCGTCGTGGAGCATCACCGCGCCCTGGTGCGCGTCGAGCCCGCGCGCCGGATTCGCGGGAACGATCACGATCTCCTTCAGCGACCAGACCGAGTCCGCGCCGCTGCGGTGCGCGGGCATGAAGCCCATCAGGCTCTCGGCTCCGGGTGGGCGGGTCACGAACCGGAGCGGCTGGTGCAGCTCTCCCCGTGCGAGCGAGCGCAGGACGTCGTCCATCGCCTCGATGCACTCGTCCATCGGCAGGAGCTCGCGTACCTCGTGCTCCGAGAGGACGAGGACGCTCATGCGAAGAGCGCAGTCAGCTGCTCGCGCTCCGGCGGCGAGAGATCGAGCTCGAGCGCATCGAGTGCCGGACGGAGCTGCTCCGGCCGCCGCGGGCCGACGACCACCGCCGTCACCTGTGGGTGGGCCAGCAGCCAGGCGACCGCGAGCGCTGCGGGCGTCGTCCCGCGCTCGACCGCCCGCGCCTCGAATGCCTCGAGAGCGTCGAAGACGTGATCCGCCTGGAGGTGGAGATACGGCTCGGGTCGGAGCGTCATCCGTGAGCCTGCCGGCGGCTCCTCTGCACGCCTGTACTTGCCTGTGAGCCACCCGCCTGCGAGCGGGCTGAACGGCGTGAACCCGAGCCCCTCCCGTGCACACACCTCGAGCAGGCCATCGTCGGCCTCGCGCTCGAGCAGGGAAAAGGCGTTCTGCGCCCAGTCCGGCCGGCCGTGACGCGAGGCCTCCTCGAGCCAGGCCACATCGACGTTGCTGCCGCCGTAGGCCCGGATCTTCCCGTCCGCGACGAGAGCGTCGAACGCGCCGATCGTCTCCGCCACCGGAACCTCCGGGTCCATGTCGTGAGCGAGGTAGAGCGGGACCGATTCGACACCCAGGCGCTCGAGGCTGCTTTCGAGCTGGCGGCGGATCCGCTCGGGGGAGAGGCCGTGATCGGCGCCGTCGGTCATCGGATTGAACGTCTTCGTCGTCAGCACGATCCGCTCGCGCACCTCCGCGGGCTTGGCGTGCAGCCAGTTGCCGATGTACGACTCGCTGCGGCCGCCCCCGTACGCGTCGGCGGTGTCGAACGTCGTGATTCCGGTCTCCCAGGCGGCGTCCATGAGCGCGTGCGCCTCCCCCTCGGTCTCGCCGGCGCCGAAGTGAGCCGGCGAGGAACCGAGCCCGCCGAAGTTCCCGCAGCCGAGAATGATGCGCGACACGTCGACGCCGCTGCGACCGAGCGCACGGTGCTCCATCCGGAAGAGGTTAGTTAGCCCTGGTGTGCTGGCGCGCGCCGTAGGCACGCTTCAGCATCTGGAGAGCCTCCTCGGTGCGGCCCTCCTCCTCGAGCAGCCCACCGAGTCGTTCGTAGACGTCGCCGATGTACGGGTTCGGCTCGCGCTCGAGCAACTCGGCCGCCAGCTCCCAGATCTCGCGCGCCCGGGCGTTGTCGCCGACCTGGCGGTAGACGTCGCCGAGGACCGTGTACGCGCGGCCGGCGTCGTCCGGCTCCGCATCGGCGAGCAGCCCTTGAGCGGCGATCGCCACCGCCGCGGCCTCCTCGAGGCGGCCGAGCAGCACGAGCGCTCGGGCCTGCTCGATCCGGAACTGCGCGGACTCCACGTGCCGGCCCTCCTCGCCGAGCAGCGCGAGCCCCGTCTCGACCTCGTCGAGTGCCTCCTGTCCTCGTCCTCGCTCGTTGGCGATGAAGGCGAGGAGCTGATGGGCACAGGCGGTGTTGTAGACGTCTTCCCCCAGCTCGAGGAGCGCGAGCGTCTTCCGCGCATAGCGGGCCGCCGCATCCTGGTTTCCCTTCAGCGTGTGAAGCCGGGACTGAGACCAGTAGATGCGGGCACGCTGGGCCGGGTCGACGGTCTGCGGTGTCCGTGCGAGCGCCCGGCCGAGCAGGCTTTCGGCGGGCCCGAAGCTGCCGCTGTCGATGTGGGCGTTGGCAAGCCCGATCTCGCAGCGGGTCTGCTCGAGCTCGTCGCCGGCATCGGCCGCCGCCGCCGCTCCGCGTTCGAAGACGCCGATCGCGGAGTCCAGCTCGCCCTTTTCCGCATAGGCCTTGCCGAGCGTTCGGACGAGCCCCGGTGATGCAGTCGCGATCGCGGGCGCGAGGTGTAGCGCCGCTTCGATCGAGTCGACCGCCTGGCCCGGATCGCCCTGGCGAAGTGCCAGCCGGCCGAGGCCTCCGAGCGCTTCTGCCTGTGCCCGCGGATCGGCGCTCGTCTTGAGCGCTCGCTCGTAGAGGTCACGCGCCGTGTCGAGGTCGTCCAGCCGCAGCGCGACGTCCGCGTCGACGAGCTCGGCGGGGAAAGGCCGCTCGCGCGCGATCCCGGTCGCGAGGAACTCGTCGTCGGCGCCGAGCTTCGCCGCGATCTTGCGCAGCAGCTGGAGCGAGGCCACGCGCTGCCCCGCCTCGAGCCGCGAGATGTAGGCGGCCGAGCACCCCGGGAACGCGAGCTGGCGCTGGCTCAGGCCTGCTGCAAGCCGCGCCTCCTTCAACCGGAGCCCTGCTGCGACCGCGTCGTCGACGTGCGAGTGGTAGTGGGAGTGTGTGGTCATCCGTCAGCACCGTCCGTTGCCTCCAGGAAGATGAAGGAACGGAAGGAGGTGTATATGCGGATTCGTCTCCTCATGCTCGGAAGTGCTGTCATCGCCGCGCTCGCCGGCTCTGGGCCTATCTGGCCGCCGACTTAAGCGGAGTGTAGTGCGGGGGCGGCGGGATCACCAGCCGTCCCCGCACCTGGACCAGTGCCAACCTCTGGCAACCTGCGCCTGAGATCGTCCGCATACTCGAGCAGCGCGAGTGCGTCGCGAGCGTAGCGGGCGGCCTGCTCCCGGTTGCCCTGCGCCCCGAGCTCGCGCGAGTACTCCCAGAGGACGCGGGCGCGCTCCGTCGGATCCGACAGTCCGCCCGAGGGCCGAGGCTCTTCAGGCTCGCCTGCGACAGTCTCCCCGCGAAGCTGCGCCAGTACCTGCGCTGCACGGGTGCGCGCTGTGGGCGCGGTCGTCGCCTCGAGGACCCGCTCGTAGCGCTGCTTCGCCAGCTCGTGGTCACCGAGACGGTGTGCGATCTCCGCCTCGACCAGCTCGGGCGGCGCCTGCTCGATGCGCGCGACGCCCGTGGCGAGGTACTCCTCGTCCGTGCTCAGCTTCGCCGCGAGCTTCCGCAGCAGCTGCAGCGAGGGGACCCGAGCTCCGGCTTCGAGCCGGGAGATGTACGCAGCGGAGCATCCCGGGAAGGAGAGTTGACGCTGGGAGAGACCTGCCGCGAGGCGCGCCTCGTGGAGCCGACGCCCGACCGCAGCGGGGTCGTCGACATGGGAGTGGTAGTGCGGTGCAGTCATCGCGAGCCGCAAAGTCGCGAGTCAAGACAGCCGCATCGGCGCTCACAGCGTGGCGAAGCGAAGGAGCGCTGATCGATGTCGAGGCTCTAACGTACTACGAGGCTTGACCTCCTTCGGATCGGCGTGGGCGCGGCTGGCATGTCACCGCTTCCGACGAGCATATCCCGGCTGAGGGCCTCGAAACACCGCGTTCAGAACCCTCAACTTCCGCGTAGGGCCGTCGCTGCACCAACTAGGCGACGACTGGCGGCGCGCGCGCTCTACCCGTGGTGCCCGTCGCGGCGTAGCCACAGCACTTCCCGGCCGAGCCCGGCGCGATCGAGGAAGTCGCCGAACGAGGCGACGAGCTGGTCGAGCTGTGACGGGTAGCGACGGCTCGCCTCGAGCTTCTCCGTGAGCTCGGCGTCGTCGAGCCGCACCTCGACCTGCTCCCCGTATCGACCGGCGATCTCCTCGGGGAGCGCAAAGCCGCCGCGGAGCGCATACGGGAGGTCGGCATACACGAGCGCATCGGGCCGGACGAGCAGGACGGCATCCCGGACGGCCTTGTGGTCGAGGTTCCGGATTCCGGCCGGACAGACCACGCGGACGGCACCCTCGAGGACCGGCGAGAGGATTGCTGCGATCTCGGCCGTCGGCGGCAGCTCGGCGTACTGCGAGTCGAGCAGGTCGAGATGGACGGCACGGCTGCCGGAGAGCGCGAGCGCCTCGTGGTCTTCCGCGCGCCGCTCGCGCATCCGCGTCGGCGAGTCGGCGGCGCCGGTGACGCGGTCCCAAGAGCCGAGCTCGCCGGCCGGCGGGATCCCGGCGAGGACGGTGACGACGGTCGTCCCGGGGCCAAGCTCGCTGTAGCAGGAGAGGACGGCGTCGTCGAGGTGCGCCGAGACGACGACGGAAGGCCTCACCCAGACGATGCTAGTTCGCCCGGCTGACGAACTGACGCGGCCTGTTTTGCTTTCGCCTGACGCCTAGACGCAAGCGCGTCGGTTGCGTTGCCTTGGCTCGGTGCAGGTTAAGGTCGAGCAGCCGATGAGGACGATCACCGGGCGGATGACGCTGTTTGCGCTACTCCTCGCGCTTGCGGCCTGCATCGGCGCGGGCCCCGCTCAGGCGTCCTCGGGCATCCAGTTCGGAATCCAGGACGACGCGTGGTTGGAGTTCGGCCCGCCGGGAACCCTCGACCAGCGCTTGAAGACACTCAAGCGGCTCGGAGTGCCGCTCGTCCGCTTCACCCTGCGCTGGAACCAGATCGCCCCGCAACGGCCGCAGGATGCGACCTCGCCGCGCGACCGCGCGTACGACTGGCGCCGGTCGGACCGGGTGCTGCGCGGGCTGCGCCGCCACGGGCTCACGCCCGTGCTCACGCTCGTCGGGACGCCGGCCTGGGCGAACGGAGGTCGCGCGCCGAACTACGCGCCACCGCGACCGCGAGACTTCCGCCGCTTCGCGACCGCAGTCGCTCGCCGCTACCCGTGGGTTCGCTACTGGCTGATCTGGAACGAGCCGAACAAGCGGCTCTGGCTCCGGCCGACGAAGGCGTCCATCTACGTCAAGCACCTGCTCAACCCGGGGTACGAGGGGATCCACGCCGTGATCCCGCGCGCCCGTGTCGGCGGAGCCGCGACCGGCCCCAAGGCCGCGGCGGGCGGCGTCTCACCGGTCACGTGGGTCCGCGGCATGGCCGCCGCCCGCGCGAAGCTGGACGCCTACGCGCATCACCCGTACCCCTCGACGCCGGCCGAGACGCCATCCAGCGGCGGCTGCAAGAACTGTCCGTGGATCACGATGGCGACGATCAGGAAGCTCCTGATCCTCGTCAAGCGCCACTTCGGGTCGAAGCCGATCTGGCTGACGGAGTACGGCTACCAGACGAACCCGCCCGACACGTTCCTGGGCATCACACCGAAGCGGCAGGCGACGAATCTCAGCCTCGCCGCGATGCGGGCGTGGCGGCTGCCGCGGGTGACGATGCTGATCCAGTACCTCTACCGCGACGAGCCCCAGCTCAGCCGCTTCCAGACCGGCCTGGTGTTCGTGGACAACCGCTGGAAGCCGTCGCTGCAGGCATTCCGGCTGCCCTTCGCTCAGATGGGGCGACGCGGGCTGCAGGCGATCGTCTGGGGTCAGGTGCGCGACGGACGACCCGGACGGAAGACGTACCGGCTGGAGGTGCTGCGCAGGAACGTGTGGAAGCCGGTCGGCCGCGCGCGGCTGACGAACGACCACGGCGTCTTCATCCGGACGGTACGGATCAAGCCAGGCGCGCTCTTCCGGATCTGGTCGCCGAAGCAGCGGCGCTTCAGCGTGCAGCTGCGCGTCAGGTAACGACGAGGGGCGCCGCGCGGCGCCCCTCGTCACAGCTCACCTGCGTCCGCTGTTCAGCTGCAGCCGGTGTTCGTGCCGCAGTCGCGGCATGTGTAGCACGAGCCCGTGCGCACCATGCTGCCGCCGCACTTGGCGCACTCGACCGCGTCCTCCCAGGTGTTGAAGAGGGCGGTCTGGCCGCGTGGCGGCGCTTCGGCGGCCGGAGCCGCCTCGCCGGTCGCGTAGGCCTGCGCGAGGCGCGCCTTCACCTCTGCCGTCAGGATGCCCGCCTCCTCCTGTTGCTCGGAGGTGAGGAACTTCTTCCCCATCCAGCGGAAGATGTAGTCGACGATCGACTTCGCCATCCGGATGTCGGCGTCGTTCGTCAGGCCGCTCGGCTCGAAGCGCATGTGGCTGAACTTCGAGACGTACACCTCGAGCGGCACGCCGTACTGGAGCCCGAGGCTGACGGAGATCATGAACGAGTTCATGAGGCCGGCCAGCGTCGTGCCCTCCTTGGCGATGTCGACGAAGATGTCGCCCGGGGTGCCGTCCTCGAAGAGGCCGACGTGGATGTACCCCTCGTAGTCGCCCACCTTGAACTTGCGGCCGACCTCGATGCGGTCCTCGGGCACTCGCCGCCGCTTCGGCAGCGCCGCGGGCACCACCGGGGCCAGCGCCGGCAGGGTGGCGAGGCTCTTGTCCGCCGAGCCCGAGAGGGGCTGGGCGACCTTGCAGTTGTCGCGATAGATCGCGATCGCCTTGACGCCGAGCTGCCACGACTCGATCAGGAGCTGCGACACGTCCTCGACAGTCGCCTCCTCCGGCAAGTTGACGGTCTTCGAGATCGCCCCGGAGATGAACGGCTGGACCGCGCCCATCATCTTCACGTGACCCATGTAGTGGATCGCGCGGTCGCCGATGGCGCAGTCGAAGACGGGGTAGTGCTCGCTCTTGATGTTCGGGGCGCCGACGATCGTGTTGCGCTCGTCGATGAACGCCACGACCTCGTCGACCTCGCTCGGCGCGTAGCCGAGCTTCTCGAGCCCGAGCGGCACGGTCTTGTTCACGATCGTGATCTCGCCGCCGCCGACCAGCTTCTTCGACTTGACGAGCGAGAAGTCGGGCTCCACGCCGGTCGTGTCGCAGTCCATCATGAAGCTGATCGTCCCGGTGGGAGCGAGCACGGTCGCCTGCGCGTTCCGGTAGCCGTGCAGCTCGCCCTTGTCGAGCGCGTCGTCCCAGGCCTGCCGGGCGGCCGTGAGCAGGTCCTCCGGCACCGAGTTCGAGTCCTGGATGTTCCCGACCGCGGCACGGTGCTTCGCGATCACGCCGATCATCGCGGCCGCGTTCGGCCGGTAGCCGGCGAACGGGCCCATCCGCTGCGCGATCTCTGCCGACTTGCGGTAGGCACGGCCGGTCATCAGCGCCGTGATCGCCGCCGCGTAGGCGCGGCCGTCGTCGGAGTCGTACGGGAACCCCCGCGCCATCAGCAGAGCGCCGAGGTTCGCGTAGCCGAGACCGAGCTGGCGGTACGACTTCGCGTTCGCGTCGATCTCCGGCGTCGGGTACGACGAGTAGCCGACGCAGATCTCCTGCGCGAGGAACATCACGTCGACGGCGTGCTCGAACGCGGTGACGTCGAACTCGCCGTCCTCGCGCCGGAACTTCATCAGGTTGAGCGACGAGAGGTTGCACGCGGAGTCGTCGATCGACATGTACTCCGAGCACGGGTTCGACGCGTTGATCCGACCCGTGTTCGGCAGCGTGTGCCAGCTGTTGATCGTCGTGTCGTACTGGACGCCCGGATCGGCGCACTGCCACGCCGCCTCGGCGATCTGCCGGAGCAGAGCGCGCGCGTCGGTCGTCTCGACGACGGAGCCGTCGGTGCGGGCGGTGAGGTTCCACTCCTTGCCCTCGACCGATGCCTCCATGAAGGAGTCGCTGACGCGGACCGAGTTGTTCGCGTTCTGGTACTGGATCGAGGCCCAGTCGGGCGAGTCGAGCGACATGTCGTAGCCCGCCTGCTCGAGGACGCGCGCCTTCCGCTCCTCCTTCGCCTTGCACCAGATGAACTCCTCGACGTCCGGGTGGTCGACGTCGAGCACGACCATCTTGGCCGCGCGCCGCGTCTTGCCACCCGACTTGATCGTCCCGGCCGAGGAGTCGGCGCCGCGCATGAAGCTGACCGGCCCGCTCGCGTAGCCGCCCTTCGAGAGCTGCTCCTTGGAGCTGCGCAGCTTGGAGAGATTGAGGCCCGAGCCGGAGCCGCCGCGGAAGATGACGCCCTCGCGCCGGATCCAGTCGAGGATCGAGTCCATCGTGTCGTCGATCGAGAGGATGAAGCAGGCGGAGCACTGCGGCTTCTCTTCGAACCCGACGTTGAACCAGACCGGGGAGTTGAAGGACGCGTACTGGTTGACGAGGATCGCCTTCAGCTCCGCCTCGAAGGTGTCGGCCTCGTCGTCGCTCGCGAAGTAGCCGCCGGCCCGGCCCCAGCCGCCGATCGTGTCGACGACCCTGCCGACCATCTGCTTGACGCTGCGCTCGCGCTCGGGAGAGCTGAGCCGCCCGCGGAAGTATTTCTGCGCGACGATGTTCGTCGCGGTCTGCGACCAGAAGCGCGGGAACTCGACGTTCCGCTGCTCGAAGGCCGGACCGTCCTTGCCCGGGATGATCGCGTCCCGGAGCTCCCACTCGATCTCG
>CAVXXJ010000003.1:0-55174 GCA_963765705.1 uncultured Gaiellaceae bacterium | reverse complement strand
GCCGCCGTGCGCCTCGGGAACCAGCACGCCCGTCCAGCCCATCTCGGCGCCAAGCGACCAGAAGGCGCGTGAAAAACCTTCGCCCTCCGGTTCGCGCAGGCGCCGCGCGTCGCTGACCGGCGCATGCGCGGCGACCGCGGCGCGGGCGCTGTCCATCAGCAGCTGCTGGTCCTCGTTGAGCGTCAGCATGGGGTTCAATCCGCGGGCAGGTCGAGCAGGCGCTTGGCGACGATGTCGAGCATCACCTCCGAGGTGCCGCCTTCGATCGAATTGCCTTTGGATCGGAGCCAGCCTTCGGCGACGCCGGGTCCGCGATTGCCGTCGAAATAGAGCGCGTCGGCCCCGGCAAGCGCCATCGCCAGTTCGTGCCGGCGCTTGTTGAGCTCGGTGCCGTCATATTTGAGTTGCGCCGAACGCGCGCCCAACTCGCCGCCGACGGCGATCTCGTCGATATAGCGTCGCTGCGTTGCGTTGGAGGCGTAAGTGTCGACGGCGGCCTCGGCGATTTTGGCGCGCAAGATCGGGTCGTGGAGCCGAGCTTCCGCGTGCGCCTTCGCGGCGGCCTTATCGAGCGCGTGACTGTCGAACAGGCTGGAGCCGCCGCCGCCGATCATTTCGCGCTCGTGGGTCAACAGATACTTGGCGACGTCCCAGCCGCGGTCGAGCTTGCCGACCAGGTTTGTCTTGGGAGCGGCGACGTTGTCGAAGAACGTCTCGCAGAACGGCGACTAGCCGCTGATCAGCACGATCGGCCGCGCTCGATACGCCGGGCGACGCCATGTCGATCAGCAGGAACGAGATGCCGTCCTGCTTCTTGCGCGTCGGGTCGGTGCGCACCAGGCAGAACATCCAGTCGGCCTTGTCGGCGTAGCGACGTCCACATCTTCTGGCCGTTGACGAGATAATGTCGCCCTCGCCTCGGCCTTGGTCTGCAGGCTCGCGAGGTCGGAGCCGGCGCCGGGCTCGGAGTAGCCCTGGCACCAGCGGATCTCGCCGCGCGCGATGCCCGGCAGTGCTCGGCCTTCTGTCTCGGCCGTGCCGAAGCTGAGCAGCGCCGGCCCGAGCATCGAGAGGCCGAAGCCGATCAGCGGCGGCCGCGCCCCGATGCGCGCGCATTTCCTGCTGCGAGGACCGCGGCCTCGTCGCGGCTGAGACCGCCGCCGCCGTATTCGCGCGGCCACGTCGGCGCGGTGAAGCCGCGCGCCAGGCAGCGCTCGAACCATAGCTTCTGCGCCGCCGACGCGAACACCCAGCGCCGGCCGCCCCAGCATATGTCGTCGTCGCCGCGCACCGGCTCGCGCATTTCCGGCGGGCATTCGGCCTCCAGCCACGCGCGGATCTCGTCCCTGTCGATCGCCATGTTCGGTCCATCGCGAATTTTTGTCGACTGAGGTTCTGGACTGTCTGCCCGGAGAAGTCGATAGGGAGCGCGACCGGAGGGTTTTATGTCCAAGGAAACGATCGGCTTCATCGGGCTCGGCTTGATGGGCCACGGCATGGCCAAGAACATCGTCGAGAAAGGCTATCAGCTCGTTGTCACCGGGCGGCGCAACCGCAAGCCGATCGACGATCTCGTCGGCCGCGGCGCGACCGAAGCGGCGACCCCGCGCGAAGTCGGCGGAGCGTTCGACCATCGTGTTTCTGTGCGTGACCGGCTCGCCCGAGGTCGAGGCGGTGGTCCGCGGCCCGCAGGGCTTGAAGGCGGGACTCAAGCCAGGTTCGGCGATCGTCGATTGCTCGACCAGCGACCTGTCTCGACGCTGGCGCTCGCCGAGGAACTGAAAGCGGAGGGGATCGACTTCGTCGACGCGCCGCTGAGCCGCACGCCGAAGGAGGCCTGGGAGGGCAAGCTCGACACGATGGTCGGCGCCAGCGAGGCGACGTTCGCGCGTTCAAGCCGGTCCTCGAGACCTGGGCCGGCAAGATCGTTCACATCGGCGGTCCCGGCGACGGCCACCGCATGAAGCTGCTCAACAACTTCATCTCGCTGGGCTATGCGGCGATCTATGCGGAAGCGCTCGCGCTTGTCCCGCGAGGTCGGCATCTCGCCGCAACGCTTCGACAGCGTCATCAGCGGCGGGCGCATGGATTGCGGGTTCTACCAGACGTTCAAACGCTGGGCGCTCGAAGGCGACCCCGAGGCGCACAAGTTCACCCTCGCCAACGCCTACAAGGATCTGCGCTATCTCGCCTCGATGGCCAACGCCGCCGGCTCGCCGCGCCCGATCGGCGACGCGGTGAAGAATACTTTCGCGCTTGCCCACGGCGCCGGCGGCGACGCCGATTTCGTGCCGATGCTGTCGAGCTACGTCGCCCGCGCCAGCGGCGTCGACGACGGGCTCTATGACAAGCTGCCGTCGAAGGCTTCTGAAGTGATCGGCTGCCGCTCGGCGCTCGCGCTGGGCGGCGCGCGCTCCGGTAAGAGCCGCTATGCGCTGTCGCTCGCCGAGGCCGCTGCGCCGGGTCGGCTGATGATCGCGACGGCCGAGGCGCTTGACGAGGAGATGGCGGCGCGCATCGCCCACCATCGCGCCGAACGCGGCGCCGGCTGGACGACGCGCGAGACGCCGCTCGAACTCTGCGCCGCGCTCTCGCAGGAGGCCCGGCCCGGGCGCGCCGTAGTCGTCGATTGCGTGACGCTGTGGTTGTCCAATCTGTTGCTGGCGGAGCGCGACCTGGAGGCGGCGATCACCGAGCTCGCCGGGCTCGTGCCGACGCTGGCGGGGCCGGCGATCTTCGTCTCCAACGAAGTGGGACAAGGCGTGACGCCGCCGACCAAGCTCGGGCGGCAGTTTCAGGACGCGCAGGGCCGCGCCAACCAGGCGCTGGCGGCGGCTTGCGACGTGGTGGTGGAACTGAACGCCGGCCTGCCGCGCTTGCTGAAGCCGGCGCCCGATTTTCGTCTGACGTGGAGTTGATGCGATGTCCGACTACGAATTGTATTACTGGCCCATCCCGTTCCGCGGCCAGTTCGTGCGCGCCATCCTCGCCTTCGCCGGCAAAAGCTGGACGGAACACGACGCGGCGACGATCTCCAAGCTGAAGAGCGGGCCGCTCAAGTCGATGCCGGCCCCGTTCGTCGGACCGCCGGTGCTGATTGACAAACAAAACCGGCTTCGCCGTCTCGCAAACGGCGGCGATCGTGCTTTATCTGATGGACACGCTGGAGCTGACGCCGCCCGACCCGGCGCTGCGGGCGATGACGATTAAAGGTGGTCAGCGACGCCAACGACGTGCTCGACGACGTCACGCTCGACGGCGGGCGCCTGATGTGGACGGACAAGCGCTGGCGCGAATACATCCCGCGGCTGAAGCACTGGATGTCGATTTTGCGAGGACGTCGGCCGCCGCCATCATTTGACGGCGAAGTCCGGATTCCTGCTCGGCGGCGACGCGCCGGGCGTCGCCGACGTGGTAACGGCGACGCTATGGTCGACAATGACGGATCGCTTTCCCAAAATCGCAGCGTTGTTCGAGGAGGCCGCCCCGTATACCGCGGCCCGACGCGCCGCGTCGCCAAACTTCCGGCGCTCGCCAAGCTCGCCGACAAGGCGCGCCAAGATTACGGCGAAGCCTATTGCGGCGGCCAGATCGAGGCCTCGCTGCGAAAAGCGATGAACGCCTGAGCATCCGTGACTTTCGCGCTACGGCCGCCAGCAATCTTATCGCGGACCGCCGTCGCGCCTTTGGCGCCGTGGCGAATCAGGCGCGCCTCCTCGTAGCCTCGCGCCATGCTCTCTCTGTTCGACCGCCGACCGGCTTCGGAGATCGAGGTCGTCCACGCGGGGCGAAATCTATCGCGTCGCGCTGAAGCGGCTCACGAGCGCCCGGCGATTCACGCTTCGAGTCCGCGCGGCCTCGCGCGACGTATTGCTGACCATGCCGGCGCGCAGTTCGCTCAAATGCGGCGCGCGAATTCGCCGAGGGCCACGCGGCGTGGATCGGCGCGCGGTTGGCGAGACTCCCCCAGCCGGTCGCCTTCGCGCGGGCTGGTGACGCCGCTGCGCGGGCTCGATCATCGCATCGTGCATCGGCCCGGCGAGCGCGGCGTCGTCTGGCGAATCGAGCCGAGCCGGGCCGCTCATCTGCGTCAGCCGGCGAACGCCCCGCATATCGCGCGCCGGGTCAACGACTTCCTGAAACGCGAGGCGCGCAAGGACCTCGAGGCGGCGGTCGCCCGCCACGCGGCGGCGGCTTCGGCTCAAGCCGCTCGGCATCGTGCTGCGCGACACCGCCAGCCGCTGGGGCTCATGCTCGTCAACCGGCGCCGCTCAATTTCTCCTGGCGGCTGATTCTCGCGCCGCCCTACGTGCTCGACTACCTCGCGGCGCACGAGGTCGCGCATATCGTCCACATGAACCACTCGCCGCTGTTCTGGGATCTGACGCGCCGGCTTTTCCCCGAGACCGAGCGCGCCGAGGCGTGGCTCAAATGTCACGGCGCGTCGCTGCATCGTTTCGGCGCGGTCTCAACCGCCGCTTGAGCGCCGCGCCGGCGGCGGCTCCCACCCGAACACGCTGCGCCCGCCATACTCGATGCGAGCGCCGCCGCTCCTCGGCGATGAACGCGCTCGACCGACGGCCCGGTCGCGTGCGCGCTCCAGCTGCCGCGCCTGGCTCGTCGAGCCGGCGGATGGCGCCGAGCTCTCTCGTCGTTGCCGAGCTTGGCGCTTGCACGGCGCCGACTTCAGCACGCCGATCGTCTCGTCGAGACCTTGAGTCGGCACCGGGAAGGGATGCCGGTCCTTGCCGCCATGCGCGAGCGAGAAGCGCGCCGGATCGGTGAAGCGGTACGGCGCGCCGTGCACGACCTCGGCGACCATGCGCCAGCGCCCGCACCGTGCGCGCGCCGACGCCCGGCACCAGCAGCAGTTCGGCGAAATCGGCCGGGCCGCGATCGGCCGCGGCGGCGAGGTTGCCGTGCAGGCGGCGCGCGATCGACGTCCTCGGCGCGCACGTCGTGATGCGCCGGCATGACGAGATGCGGCAGCAGCGGCTCGGCCTGCGACGGGTGTCGGTCGCGCCTTCGAGCGCGGCAGTTCGCGCGCGATGCCGTCGGGCCCGAGTTCGTGCGAGCAGCGTCGAGCTGGCCGTCGCGCGAGGCCTCGGCGCGCGCGGTCGGTGAGGTTGACGATCTCGCCCTGGCTCGGGCCGTCGATGGCGGCGTGCGGCTCTCGACGAAGCTCTTCAGGCCCTCGCGACAGCCAGTGATAGCGGCGCGCCTGCTTGCGCGTCGCCGTTCATGCCCTGCTGCACCACGACCCACTGGCCGTCGTCGGTGACGATGAAGCCGTGCAGATAGAGGTCGAACCCGTCCTGCACCGCGGCGCTGTCGACCTTGGCGACCAGCCGGCTCGCCTTGCGCGAGCGCCGCGCCGTCGAAGCCGACGCGCTCGCCGATCGCGACCAGCTCGTGCGGCGTCTGGCGCGAATGCTCTGCCGCGCCCGCCGCAGACATGCAGGCCGAGCTCGCTTCGCGAGCGGCGCGAGGCCGCGCTTCAGCGCGCCGATCACGCTGGTCGTGATGCCGGAGGAATGCCAGTCCATGCCCATCACGGCGCCGAACGACTGGAACCAGAAGGGATGCGCGAGCCGGCGCAGCAACTCGTCGCGGCCGTATTGATGCACGATCGCCTCGCGTGATCACCGCGCCGAGCCGGGTCATGCGCGTCGCCGAGCCATTGCGGCACGCGGCCGCCATGCAGCGGCAGGTCGGCGCTGCCGGCGCGCGCCGCCATCAGCGCGGCCGGGCGCGCTCGACGCGCGCGAACAAGGCCGCCTCCATCCGCTCCGCCGCCTCGCGCAGGATAGGGATTGCGCGCCTCGCGTCCGGCGCGGCCGGAATCGAGGTCGCTTTGAAAGCCGTCGCGCTGCGGCCATTGCTCGGGCAGCAGTTCGAACCCGGCCGCCTCGATGGCCTCGACCGCGCTTCTGCAACTGGAGGCTCCGAGCGGCCGACCTTCGACAGCACCATGACCAGCCGCCCCTCGGCGCCGTGCTTGGCGAGCTTGCGCGCCAGCGCCAGCGTCGGGCGCAGGTCGTCGCGCGAGGCGCCGGTCGGCAGGAACACGACGTCGCTGTCCTCGGCGATCTTCATGCGGCGAGTTCATCGGCGAGGCCACGCGTGTCGACGACGACGACGCCGGCGCGCTCCTCAAGTTCTTGCGCAGCTTCTTCAGGCTCTTGAAGGCGCGCGCGTCGATGTCCGGCTCGACGGCGTTCTGCAGCCGGATGGCGTTCCATTCGACGCAGGTTAGCTGTTCGAGATCGAAGTCGGCGAGCAGCGGCTTCAGGCCGCGATGGGCGGCGCCGACGGCGAACAGCCGCGCCAGCGTGCTCTTGCCGACGCCGCCCTTCTGGCTGACGAAACTGACGGTCGGCGGCGCGACCGTTCGGGCGGGCTGTCCTGGACGGCGGCGTAGGCGTGGAGCCGGGATGAGGGTTTCATGGCGAGTCTCGGGCGGCGCGAACGCTCCATGCATTGCCGGAAGGCCCCTTGGCAAGCGCGACGAAGCGAAGGTGCGTTGCCGCCGGTATGCAGGTTGACACGACGGTGAAAGCGCGCTTTGCCCGCTCGCGCCCCTTTCGCCGCGACATACACATGCGATTGCTCTCCAACCGCTTTTCCCGTCTCGCTTCAAAACAAGCTTTGGCGCCTCGTAGCGAGCGCGCTCCGCCGCCTACTGAGTCCGCCTCGGCGGACAGCGAGGCGTTCAGGTCGGTCTATAAGGGCCGCGCCGCCGACTTGTTCTTTTCAAACAAACAAGAGCCGGTGCACAAATGGCTGCACTATCTCCCCATATATGACAAGGCGTTTCGCCCTACGTTGGAACGAAGATGCAGAGTTTCTCGAGATCAGGGTCTCGCGCGGCGGCTCCCTGAAAAATGTGGCGCAAGATTTTTCGGGAGCGATGCCGTGATATTCGGGATCGACGTGGACTACCCGATGCGCGGCTCATGACGGAAAATACGCGCAAGTGCGCATCGGGTAGACAGGCCGATCCGGCCTTTCTGCGCGGCGTCGTCGAGGCGATGGGCGGCTTGGACGTCGTGCTCGACGACGGTTCGCACCACGCCAGCGATCAGCGCACAAGTTTCGAATGTGCTGTTTCCGCTTCTGAGCGATGGCGGCGCGTATGTCATCGAGGATCACCGCCTACTGGCCCAAATCGGAGGGGGGTCTGCGCAGACCGGGCACGGCGATCGAATTCCTGAAAGAGAAAATTGACGTCATTCATCAACATTACTACAAAAAGGGACTGAACACCGCCGCGGCGATGCCCGACATCGAGAGCATCCAGTTTAGATTCGATCGCCGTTATCATCAAGCGCAAGCAATTGCCGCGACGCCATGTCGCCATTCCGAGCGACGTCGACACGACCGCGGTTCTGCGCTAGCGAGCGCGCGATATGGCCAGCGCAATGACCGACCCGACCCAAAGCCTCGCGGCTCGCCCAGTTCCTAGGCCACGTCGGACGCGTCTTTGACGTCGACCTCAGCCTCGTCCTCTGGGACGGTACAAGCGTTGCGTTATGCGAGCGCCCGAGCAGCGATCTTGCGCTGAAGATTTACGATCCCCGCGTCATCGCCAGCCTATGCGGGCGCCGAAGCTGTGGACCGCAATTGAACTGCCGCTCGATGGGCAAATCCAAATCGCCAACGGGATGTTCTTCGATTTCGAGCCGCGCTCGGCAGGACGTCCAGAACTGAAAGTTCGCGCCGGGCTGCTGCGAAAAATCGACAAGCGACTGGCCTTCGGCGCCCTTCGACCGTTCTTTTTCGCCAACCGCAACCCGCCGGCGGCGAAACTCGAATTTGCCGGCGAGATCCCCGACCGCGCCGAGCAGGGCCGAAACGACAAGGCGCTGGTGCAGTCCCACTACGATCGCTCCAATAAATTTTACGCCTTACTTCAAGATCCGCGAACAGGTGTGATTCCTGCGCCTACTTTCCCACTTGGGACGCCAGCCTCGAAGAGGCGCAGGTCGCCAAGCTCGACATCGTCTCCGGAAGCTGGCCGCGCCCGGCGACCGCTTCCTCGACATCGGCTGCGGTTGGGGCGGCCTCGTCATTCACGCCGCGCAGCGCTACGGCGTCCACGCGCACGGCGTGACGCTGTCGCAAGCGCAATTCGACCTCGCCACGGCCCGGATCGCCGAACTCGGCCTGACGGACCGCATCAAGATCGAGTTGAAGGACTACCGCGAACTTTCCGGCGAGTATGACAAGATCGCTTCCGTTGGCATGTTCGAACATGTCGGCCTCGACAACCACGACGCCTATTTCGCGAAGATGTCTTCGCTTCTGCGGGGCGCGGGCTGCTTCTCAACCACGCGATCACGCGGCGGGCGCGGCGCAAGAATTTCCGAGCGCAAACCGCCCGAATATGTTGCGATGACGCGCTACATTTTTCCGGGCGGCGAACTCGATCATATCGGGCTGTCGCTCGATAACCTCGAGATCCACGAATTCGACGTCCACGACGTCGAGGGCCTGCGGGAGCACTATGCCAAAACCTGCCGGATCTGGGCCGAACGGCTTTACGAGCGCCGAGGCGAGGCGGAAGCGATGATCGGCGAAGTGAAGACCCATCTTTGGCTGATTTATCTGGCGCGCTGCGCGATTGGGTTCGAACGCGGCGCTCTCGCCATCTTTCAGACATTGGCCTCCAAACGCGCGCCCGGCGCCTCGGCCTGCCGCCGAAGCGGCGACACCTTTTCGATTGATCGCCGCAAGCCTGGCGTCCGCGGGTCTCCGCTCAGCTCCACACGCCGACGACGCCCGAGAACACGCCGAACGCGACCGTGATCGCCGTCACGACGTCGCGGCCAGGCCATAGCGGCCCTTGCAGCCGGTAGCGGCTCCGGCAGGCGCGCGCGCGAGCAGGAATAGGAAGCCGAGCACGATCGGCAGCAGCAGCGCATTCATCACCTGGACCGCCACGCTGAGCGCGACCAGGTCGACGCGCAAGGCGACGACAATCGCGCCGGCGATCAGGCTGAGGCATAGGCGCCGTAGAACCACGGCGCCTCGCGCGGGCTGTGTTCGAGGCTGTTGGGCTTGCCCAGGACTTCGGCGACCGCGCGCGCGGCCGTCAGCGTCACGACGATGGCGGCGACCAGCGAGGCGCCGGCCATGCCGAGCCCGAACAGCAGCTTGCCGCCGAAATCGCCGAGGAACGGCGTGATCGCCGCAGCGATCTCCTCAACCGTGTCGAGCGCAACGGCGCCGCCGCGTCTGCCGAGCGTCGCCGCGGTCGCCACCAGCGCCGCGGCCATGACAAGCTGGGTGACGACGGCGCCGAGGCGGTGTCGAGCCGCGCGGCGCCGAGATCGTCCACGGTCATGCCGCGCTCCACCACTGAGGACTGCTGGAAGAACACCATCCAGGGCATCATCACGGCGCCGATATTGGCCGAGGCGAGATAGAGATATTTGCTGTCGGTGAACGGGATCGACAGCGATTGCGCCGCCAGCTCCGCGGGATCGGGATGGGCGAGCCAGGCGACCAGCAGAAACACCAGTTCGAAGGCGCCGACGGCGATCGCGATGCGCTCGACAGTGAGATAGGTGTGGGTCGCGGTCATCGCCAACAGCAGCGTCACGACGAGCGCCAGCGTCGCCGGCGCCGGCACGCCGATCATCGAGCCGACGCCGGCGAGCCCGGAAAACTCGGTCAGCAGCGCGCCGATGCAGGAGAGCACCAGCGTGCCGACCGAGACCCACGCCCAGAACGGGCCGAACTGTTCCTTGATGCAGCTGCGCGTGGCCCTTGCCAGTGACCACGCCGAGCCGCACTGTCAGCTCCTGCACGAGATAGAGGATCGGGATCAGCAGGAGTTGCAACAGCAGCAGCCGGTAGCCCCATTGCGCGCCGCTCTGCGCCGCGGTGATGAGGCTGCCGGCGTCGGTGTCGGCGAGCATGACGACGATGCCGGGTCCGGCGACGAACAAAAAGCGCCGCAAATTGAAGCCGAGGGCGCCCCGCGCGGCGACGGTGGTGACAGCGGGCTCTCGTGGCGGCGGCATTCGTGACGCGTAACGCAGCCCGAGGCCGACGCAAAGCCGCAACGACGATTTTGTCAGCGTTGCGCGCCGTTTAGAAACGCTTCAATACTTGCAACGCACATTTCGATCGTGGAGAGGGAGGCGAACGATGACGCTCTATACCGGCCCCGTCTTCGAGATGGCGCGGCAGCAGTTCCACGTCATCGCCGACCATCTCGGCATCCCCGAGGACGAGCGCGACCGGCTGCTGCTACCCGAAGCGCGCGATCGCCGTCTCCTGCCCGATCCACCGCGACGACGGCACGACCGCGGTGTTCCAGGGCTACCGCGTGCAGCACCACCTGACCATCGGCCCGACCAAGGGCGGCACGCGCTTCGCGCCGAGCGTCGACCTCGGCGAGGTCGCGGCGCTCGCGATCTGGATGAGCTGGAAATGCGCGCTCGCCGAACTGCCCTATGGCGGCGGCAAGGGCGGCGTCGCGGTCGATCCGCGCGCGCTCTCGCGCGCGCGAGCTGGAGAACCTGTCGCGCCGCTACATGCAGGAGATGATCCCCTTCGTCGGCCCGCACACCGACGTGATGGCGCCCGACATGGGCACCGACGAGCAGGTGATGGCCTGGTTCATGGACACCTACTCCATGTACCAGGGCGTGCACCGTGCCGGAGATCGTCACCGGCAAGCCGGTCGGCTCCGGCGGCACGCTCGGCCGGCGCGAGGCGACCGGGCGCGGCGTCGCGTTTCTCGCCGTGCGCGCGCTCGACGCGGATCGAGCTCGCAGCCGGCCGAGTGCGACGGCGATCGTGCAGGGCTTCGGCAATGTCGGCTCGGTACGCGGCGCTCGGCGCTCGCGGCGCGCGGCGTGAAGGTCATCGGCGTCAGCGACCACACCGTCGCGCTACTACGATCCAGCGGGCTTCGACGTCGCGGCGCTGTGCGCACTACGCCGGGCGACACGGCGCGCTCGCGGGCTTCTCCAACCGAGCTCGCGTTCGACCCGCGCGAGCTGCTGACGCAGCCCTGCGACATCCTGGTGCCCGCGCCGTCGAGCGCGTCATCGACGCGCAGATCGCCGCCAGCCTGCAATGCCGCATCCTCGCCGAGGGCGCCAACGGCCCGACGACGCCGGACGCCGACCGCGTGCTGGCCAGCGGCACGGACGAGATCTTCGTCATCCCCGACATCCTGTGCAACGCGGGCGGCGTGATCGTCAGCTATTTCGAGTGGGTGCAGGACCTGCAGCAATTTTCTGGGACGCGACGAGGTGATGGACCGGCTCGACGCGTGCTGGAGCCGCTCTTGGACCAGGTGTGGCGCGCGCCGAGCACGACGGGGTCCCACACCGCACCGCCGCGATGGCGATCGGCGTCGAGCGCGTGCGGGCGCGAAGCTTTCGCGCGGACTGTTCCCATGAGGTTAAGGCCTCGCTAACTGCATCGGCGTCGTTTCCTTAAAGGCAGGCGCCGCAGCGTCCGATGGCGCGCATTTGCCGCCGGGTCCTAACCCATCGTTAAGGCGGCCCGGCAAACGTCGACCGCGTACAAGACGCAAGGGCATGCCGTCTTGCGACCGCCGCCGGGCTCCGCGCGACCGCGGCGGCGGCGCCCGATGAACAGGTCGACCATGCCGGCTCCTCGGACCCCCTTAAATTTCGCCCCGCCCTCGACGTCTCTGAGCGACGACGATGCGCCGTTCTGCGACTTTCCGAGCGCTTCGCCGCCCACCCAGCTCGATGAGCTCGCGCGCTACGACGTCCTCGACACGCCGCGCGAAGAGGCGTTCGACCGCGTCACCCGGCTTGTCCGGCACATCTTCTCGGTCAAGATGGCGACCGTGACGTTCCTCGACGGGCATCGCCAATGGTTCAAATCACGGCAGGGCCTCGCCGCTGTGGAGACGGCGCGAAGCATTTCGTTCTGCCGTATCCCGGTCGCGGAGAACCGGCTGCTGGTCGTGACCGACACGCTCGCCGACGCACGCTTCCGCGACAATCCGCTCGTCGTCGGCGCGCCCTCGTTGCGCTTCTACGCCGGCGCGCCGCTGCGCAGCGCCAACGGCCTTTGCATCGGCACGCTGTGCGCGATGGACACGCGCCCGCGGGCGTTCGGCAGCGCCGAGATCGACATTCTGCTCGACCTCGCCCGCATCGTCGAAACCGAGTTGGAACTGCGCATCCTCGCGACCACGGAATCGTTGACCGGCCTTGTGGCGCGGCGCGCGTTCCTCGAAGAAGGCGAACGCGCACTGTATTGGCGCACCGTCATCGCTACGATTTGAGCTGCATCTCGTTCGATCTCGACCACTTCAAGGCGATCAACGATTCGGCGGGACATGCGGCGGGCGACGCGGTGCTGTCGGCGACCGCGAAGAGTTGCTCGGCGGTGCTGAGGAAGTCCGACATTTTCGGCCGGCTCGGCGGCGAGGAATTTTCGGTCCTGCTGCCGCATGCCGACGCCGCGCAGGCGGCGACCATCGCTGAAAAGCTGCGCGCGGAGATCGAGCGTCAGGCGACGAAATCGCCGCTCCCGCTCCATCCCGTCACCGCGAGCTTCGGCGTGGCGAGCCTGCCTTCGACGCCCATCGACCTCGCGACTTTGCTGGCCGCGGCGGACGAGGCGCTCTATGTGGCGAAGTCGCGCGGCCGAAATTGCTGCATCCTCGGCCCGAGCCTCGTTCCCCACGCGTCGCTAGGCCGCAAGGTGCTGAAGTCGGGCGCGATCGTGTTCAACTTCGGCAATTCGGTGATCGACTGCACCGTGCGACGGCTCTCCGACACCGGAGCGAGGCTCGACCTGCTGTCCTTGCAAGACATCCCGCCAAGCTTCAAGCTCAGCATCGAAGCCGACGGTTTCTCGAAGTCCTGCGAGGTCGCTCACCGGGACGACCGCGGCCTCGACGTGTTGTTCCGTTAGTCGTCGCCGGTCGCCTCGCGCCAGAGGTCGACCAGGATCGCCATGATCGCCGGGCCGAGGAACAGCCCGAGCATCCCGAACGCCTCGACGCCGCCGAGAATGCCGACCAGCACGAACAGGAACGGCAGCCGCGTCGCGTTGCCGATCACGTATGGCCGCACGACGTGGTCGGCGACCGTCAAGACCGCCAGACCGAGCACGAAGATGAAGACGGCGCCGACGATCGCGCCTTTGTAGACGAGCAAGATCGCGGCGAGCGAGAACATCACGAAGGCCCCGAACGGGACGATGCAGCCGATGCAGGTGGCGACGCCCATCAGCAGGAGTTGCGGCACGCCGGCGAAATAATAGGCGAGCGTCAGCACCAGGCCCTCGCCGAGACCGACGAACACCAGACCGTCGACCGTGCCGTGGACGGAATTGACGATGCGCTCGCCGAGCGCCCGGCCGCGCGGGCCAAACGCGCTCTCGCTGAGCCGACCGAGCTTGGCGGCGAGGCTGTCGCCGTCCCGAAACATGAAAAACAAAGCCAGGATCGTGAACAGGAACACGACGATGCGGCGGCCGGCCGCGGCGCCGATATGCTCGCTGACCGCGATTAGCGGCGCCTTGTCGATCCGCTTGACGAGGCTCGATGCGTTTTGCGGATCGGCGAGATTGTCTTTCCACCAGTTCGCGATCTGCGGCCCCACGTATTTTACATTTTCGAGGCCTTCCGGAACGGGGACGCCGTTGTGGCGCGCCTCGTCGAGCCAATGCACCGCGGCGCGCGCCTCGCGGCCTAGCACCCAGCCCGCCCCTGCGACCGGCGCGAGGACAACGAGGCCGATAACCAGGGCGAACAACGCAGGCAGCGCGTCGGCGTGGGCGCCGCCGCCGGCTCTGGCGCGCAGGCGCTTGTAGAAAGGCCAGGTGGCGATGGCGATGACGCCGGCCCAGCCGAGCGCTGGCAGGTATTGCGCGAAGGTCCACAGCGCCAGCAGGATCATGGCGGCGGCGAAAGCCAGCCGCGCCGCGCCCTGCCGCGTGGTCACGGACTCCGGCGCGGCGATGACGACCTCTTCGGGCATGGCGCTCTCTCGCGGACGGCGGCGCCGCCCTTCGAGGGCCCGCGCATAGTCGCAAGCGGCCGATCCGTCCAGCGCGGGGATCGGAGCGACGCGGCGGCCTTTGCGCGCGCGCCGCCTTAGAGTAAATCAATCGGCGCGGGAGGAGCGACATGGCCGAGGCTTTCATCTGCGACGCTATCGCACGCCCATCGGCCGCTACGGCGGAGCGCTCGCGCGCGTTCGGCCGACGACCTCGCCGCCGTTCCGTGCGGCGCTGATGGCGCGCAACCCCGAGCGTCGACTGGGCGGCGGTCGACGACGTGATCTTCGGCTGCGCCAACCAGGCCGGCGAAGACAACCGCAACGTCGCGCGCATGGCGGCGCTGCTCGCGGGGCTGCCCGACGACGTGCCCGGCGCGACCGTCAATCGGCTGTGCGGCTCCGGCATGGACGCGGTCGGCAAGGCGGCGCGGGCGATCAAGAGCCGGCGAAGCCGACCTGATCATCGCCGGCGGCGTCGAGAGCATGACGCGCGCGCCGTTCGTCATGCGCAAGGCCGACGCGGCGTTCTCGCGCGCCAACGCGAGTTTACGACACCACCATCGGCTGGCGCTTCGTCAATCCGGCGCATGCGGGCCGCGCTACGGCGTCGATTCCATGCCCGAGACGGCCGAGAACGTCGCCGCCGAGTACGGCATTTCGCGCGCGGACCAGGACGCTTTCGCGTTGCGCAGCCAGCAGCGCTGGGCCTCCGCCCAGAGCGCCGGCTTGTTCGCCGACGAGATCGCTGCCCGTGCGCGTCCCGCAAGGCCGACGTCCTCGACCCGACGCCGGTGGCCACGGAGATCGTCATCCGGCCGTCCGAGTCCTGCACGTACGACGGCGTCAGCCACACGCTCGCGCTGACGATGACACCGACGTCGACAGCGACCCTCGTGATCCACGGCGACGAGATCTGGTGGGGCGAGGTGCCCAAGCAGTGCGGCTCGGCCACGACCACGAACACCGACTCGATCTCGATTGTGGGCGCCGTCGGGACGAGCGAGACGCTGATCCTGGATCAGCGGGGCGGCTTCTTCGGCCCCGGCGCCACACCGGAGTCCAACACGCCCGAGATCGAGATCTCGACCGCGCTCGGCGACACCAACGACCGCGTGATCGTCTACGGCACCGAGGAGCGCGACTACATGGCTGCCGGGCAGAGCGGCATGGCGACGAGCACCGACGGCGACACCGACATCACCTTCTCCCCCAGCACGTTCCAACTCGACCTGCACCTGCTCGGTGGCGACGACCACTTCGACGCCCGCGGCACCGGCGGCGCCGGCCTGAAGTTCCTCGGCCCGACCACCATCTTCGGCGGCGAAGGTGACGACGACCTCCTCCGCGGCTCCGCCGTGGCGGACGTGATCGACGGCGGTCCCGGTGAAGACGTCCTCGACGCACAGGACGGGGACGACATCCTCCGGGGCGGGCCCGGCAACGACACGCTCGGGGCAGGCGGCGGAGCCGACTCGATCGAGGGCGGCGCCGGCATCGACACCATGAACGGCAGCGAGGGAGACGACACGTTCTACGCCCAGGACGACGAAGCGGACGCCAGCATCAGCGGCGGCCAGGGCTTCGACGTGGCGTACATCGACACGGGGGTCGATCCGACGCCCGTCACCGTCGAGCACGTGATCGGAGACGACGCGCCACCGCCGCCACCGGTGACCGGATGTACCTACGACGCGGTCACGAAGGCGGCCAAGGCGACGCTCGCACCGGGCGCGACGGCGACGCTCGATGTCGACGGCGCACAGATTCGCTTCGGCACGACGCCCGTGGCGTGCGGCGCGGCGACGACCAGCAACACCGACTCGATCCTCGTCACCGGCGCGGCCGGCTCGGTCGAGAGCATCACGATCGACCTCGCCGGCGGGCTCTTCGCGCCGGGCGCGACCGTCGAGACGGGAACATCCGAGATCGAGATCTCGCTCCTGCTGGGCGACGAGACCGATCTCGTCAAGGTCCGCGGCACGTCCGGGGCCGACACGATCTCGGTCGGTACCAACGGCGTCGCCCTCACGACGGACACCGACGTCGACGTGACGTGGTCGCCACGACCCGCCGTCGTCGAGATCCTCGGCCTTGCGGGACCGAACACGCTCAGCGGTCGTGGCGGTTCGGGCGCGGGCGACGACTTCCCGAGCAAGCTGATCCTGCGGGCGGGCGACTCCGGCGACATTCTCGAGGGAGGCGCGTCGCACGACCTGCTGTACGGAGGCTCCGGGAACGACGGGCTCTCGGGTCGGGACGGCAACGACACGGTCAGTGGCGGTGCGGGCAACGACTCGGTCACCGGAAACGAAGGCGACGACGAGCTCGTCGGAGGCGCCGGCGTGGACGCGTTGATCGCGGGCGGCGGCGACGACACGATCTGGGGCGACGATGACGAGGCGGACACGAACCTGAACGGCGGGCCCGGGATCGACACGGCGTACTACGACCTCGGCGTCGACCCGACGCCGGTCGCGGTCGAGACCAAGATCCCCGCCTAGTATCCTCGCCGTGTGGCGTTGACCGCGGCCCTGGCGCCGGTACTGGCGACGTCCCTGACGCTGCTCCCACCGTCGCCGACGCTTGTCGCCGCGGGTGACGTAGCCTCCTGCCGCTCATCCGGCGACGAGGCAACTGCGGCGCTCGTCGCGCGGATCCCCGGCACCGTGGCAGTGCTCGGTGACGCCGTCTACGAGCAGGGAACGACCGCCGAGTTCGCGGACTGCTACTCGTGGAAGCGCTTTCGCGCTCGCACGCGCGCTGCCCTCGGGAACCACGAATACAACACAGGGAGCGCGGACGCCGCGATCGCGTACTTTCGGCTTCCCCGGCGCGGCTACTACTCCTACGAGCTCGGCACCTGGCATGTCGTCGTTCTCAATTCGAACTGCCTGCCTGCCGGGGGTTGCGGAGTCGGGTCGCCGCAGCAGCGCTGGCTCTCCGCGGACCTTGCCCGCCACCCCCGCGGCTGCACGATCGCCTACATGCACCATCCGCGTTTCAGCTCCGGCGCGCACGGCTCCGACGCGACGATCGCACCGCTGTGGCGAACGCTCGCCCTGGGCGGCGCCGACGTCGTCCTCGCCGGCCACGACCACCACTACGAGCGCTTTGCGCCGATCGGTGGGATCAGGTCGTTCGTCGTCGGGACGGGCGGCCGTAGCCACTACCCCGTGCTCCGGAGACTCCCCACGAGCAGGGTCGTCGACGATCGGACGTACGGCGTCCTGCAGCTGACGCTCAGCCCCGGCGCGTACGCCTGGCGATTCCGCCCGGTTACCGGCTCGACGTTCACCGACGCCGGCTCAGGCATCTGTCGCTCGTAGTACTCAGGGCCGCTGCGGGACGGGCGCCGGCGCGAACGCCTCCTTGACGACCCGCAGCACGCTCGCCCGCTTACCCTCGGCCACGGGTACGAGCCCGCCCAGCTCGAGCCGAGCGAGCTCGACCCTGCCCGCGGCCCGGACGGAGCGGAAGCCGAAATCGGCGAGGAAGTCGCGCGGGAAGACCGTGCGGTGGACGAGAAAGCGCTCGTAGGTCGACTCGCCCTCCGGATAGCGGTAGGCGAACGCCTCGAGGGCCTTGGCGCCCTTGTCCCGCGCCTCGCCGATCGCGGCGAGGAAGAGCGACTGCTCGACCCACGGCGTCGCGCTCGAGACGACGTAGACGCAGGTGACGAGCACCGCGTCGTCGGACGGCGGCCCCGCGGGGAGCTCCGCGGCGCGTGGGAAGAGCTGCGTATGGCCGTACTGGATCGCGCCCAGCAGCCGCCCGTCGTCGTCCCGGTAGAGCGCTCCCCACGCGCCCCAGTCGTCCTCCGTCTTCTCGATCCAGCGGTCCTTCGCGGCCGTCCGGCCGGTGCGCGACTGCCACCAGACGCAGGTCTGGCACACGGCCGGCGCGAACTCGAGCGTCGCGCCGGTCAGGCCTACGACGCGCTGGGCTATGAGGCGCCTTCGGGCGGCGCGAACTCGTCGATCACGACATCGACGCTGTCCGGACGGACGTCGGCCATCCGGAGCAGGCACTCGGCGACATGGGACTGGAGCTCGGCTCCGACCGCCTCCGCGCCGACGCCCCAGTCGAGCGCCACGTGCAGCTCGACCCCGACCCGGTCCTCCTCGCGCGAGACCCGCACGCCCTCGTGGCGGTGCAGCGCGCTACCGACCAGGCCGTGGACGCCGGCGACCTCGAGGGCCGCGTCGGCGGCGTAGCTCGCGAGCACGTCCGGCGAGATGACGGCATGGCCTTCCATCAATTGGATTCTCGCAGAACGAGCTCGGTGACCTCGGGCCGCGCGAAGAGCCGGAAGGGAACGAAGGTCGTGCCGAGGCCCCGTGAGACGTGCAGGGTGACGCCGTCTTGGCGGTACAGGCCCTCGGTCAGCCGGGAGCGGAGGTGCGCGAAGCGGATCCTGCCACCGGGGTACGGGAGCACGATCTGGCCCGCGTGCATGTGGCCGGCGAGCACGAGCTGGTAGCCGGGCACACGCAGCCTCGGATAGTGGCTGAGCAGGATGTGCAGGCTCGCCGCGGGATCCGGAGGCGGCACCGCTCCGTCGGGGAGGGGCGCGATGCCCGCCAGCTGGATCCGCTCGCCGCGCCGGACGATTGCGATCGACTCGTCCTGGAGCAGCGTCGCCGCCAGCCCATCGAGCTCCGCCGGGCGCGAGAAGGGGTCGCGCGTTTCCGCGACGTCGTGGTTCCCGAGCACGACGTACGCGTCGAGGCCTCGTAGCGCCTCGTCGAGACGGGCGCGGCCGCGGGGGTGCGACAGCAGGTCGCCGGTGACGACGACGAGATCCGGATGTCGCTCCCGCACCCAGTCCGCGGCCCTGCGGACCGCGACGGCTCCCCGCGAGGGCGGCCCGAGGTGGAAGTCCGAGAGGTGCGCGACGCGCAGCCCGTCGAGCGCTGCGGGCAGCCCTGCGACGGGCACCTCGAGCACACGCGTGCGCAGCCAGCCGGCCTCGAACCAGCCATAGACGATCGCCAGCGCAGCCACTACAGCGCCGGCGATCAGGATCCAGGAAGTGTTCAGGGCCGGCGCCCCCCAGGATCACCGGCCCCGAAACCGCCCCTCCAGTCATGAAGACGTCCGAGCGGCCGGAACCTTGCGCTCAAACGCTGAGTTTTTCGAGGACCGGGTCGACCGAGACGATGTGGCGCTTGAATTTCAGCTCCGCATCGGTCAGCCCGGCGGCGACGCCGATCAGCTGCGAGAGGTGCAGGATCGGCATCTGGAAGTCCTTGCCGGTCTGCTTCTTCAGCTTCGTCTGCCACGCGTCCAGGGAGAGGTGACAGAGGGGGCACGGCGTCACCATCGCGTCCGCACCGGCCTCCTTGGCCTGCTCGATCGGCTGGATCAGCTCCTGGAGCGCCGTCTCCTCCCGGGCCTGGATGATCGGGAAGCCGCAGCACTTGATCTTCGCCGGGTAGTCGACCGGCTCGCCGCCGCAGGCCTCGATGATCCGTTCCAGCGAGTCCGGCTTGTCCGGGTCCTCGAAGCCGAGCAGCTTGGACGGGCGCAGGATCTGGCAGCCGTAGAACGGCGCCACCTTCAGGCCCTTCAGCCCCTTGTGCGCAGCCTGCTGCAGCAGGTCGTACCCGTCCCCTCTGGCGACGAGCCAGAGGAAGTGGAGCACCTCGACGGTGCCGGTGTACTCCGGCACGCCGACCTTCGCGAGGTTCTTGTTGACGCGGTCCAGCAGCGCCTCGTCACCCTGGAGCTGGAAGTTCGCCTGCCGCAGGTTGAGCGTGCAGACGTTGCAGACCGTCATCAGCGTGTCGCATCCCGTCGCCTGGGCGTAGGCGAGGATGCGGGCGTTCAGGTGCAGGTAGTAGTCCGGTTCCGCCTCGTGGATGTCGCCGGCGCCGCAGCACGTGACCGTCTCGAGCTCGATCAGCTCGAGCCCGACCTTGGGTGACAACGCCTGAGTCGAGGTGTCGAGCTCCTTCGCGGAGAGCGAGGCCAGGCAACCCTTGTAGTAGGCGACCTTCCTCATTCGCCACCTCCCTGTGTCGGCTCTTCACCGGGAGTGACGTCCGCGGAGTCTCGGCTCGCGTGGCCTTCGCCGTGCTCGTGCTCGAGCCGGGACAGCGCCCGCTCGCCCTGCACGATGCCCAGCGCGCCCTGGCGATCCTGCTCCTTGACGAGGTCGAAGAGGGCGCGGGACTCCTTGACGCCTTCGGCGACGTGCGGCGGGAAGGGCGGCGGCACCTTGCCGTGCTTGAGCAGCCCCATCGCGAACTTCATCTCCTTGATCGAGGAGACGATGCCCTGGGTCTTCGGGACGAGCTCGGTCTCGCGCAGCCAGCCGGTCGTCTTCGCCGAGGTGACGAACCAGTTGGCGTGCTTCGCGCCCATGTCCTTGTCGATCCCTTCTTTCATCGCCTCGGCGCCGAGCTTCGCGATCGCGTCGCGCGGGTCGACGCCCTTCGGACAGCGCTCGTTGCAGAAGTAGCAGCGGGTGCACTCCCAGATCCCGTGCTGGCCGCTGTACTCGTCGAGGCGCTCGACCTTCGCGGCGTCACGCGGGTCGCCGACGAAGCGCATCCCCTTAGCGAGCGCCTGCGGGCCGAGGAACTCGGGCTCGGCGTCCCAGGCGTTGCACTCGGAGACGCAGCAGCCGCAGTTGATGCAGAGCGACTCCTTGTGGATCACATTCATCCGCTCCTGCGAGATCACGTGCTCGCGCCCGTCCAGCGGCTGGTCGTAGCCGGGCTGGAGGTAGGGCTTCATCGCCTTGAACTTGGTCCAGAACGGCTCCATGTCGACGACGAGGTCCTTCACGATCGGCAGGTTGCCCATCGCCGAGACGACCGGGACGTGGCCGCTGCGCGCGATCTCGTACATGCGCGTCTTGCAGGCGAGCACCGCGGCGCCGTCCATGCGCATGCCGCACGAGCCGCAGATCATCATCCGGCAGCTCTTGCGGTAGGCGAGCGAGCCGTCCAGGCGGTCCTTGACGATGTCGAGGCAGTCGAGCAGCGTCACCCACTCGGGCGCCTCGAACTCGTAGAGCTTCAGCTCGCGCTCGCCGGTCGCACTGGAGGACCGCCAGATCTTGAGCGCGACGTCGATCGTCGTTTCCGGCTTGTGCGCGGTCGCCTCGACGGCCATCAATATGTCCTCTCCTTCGGCTGCCACTTGGTCATTGTCACGGGCCGCCAATCGAGCGCCGGCCCGTCGTCCCACGTCACCATCGTGTGCTTGAGGAAGTTCTCGTCGTCCCGGTCCGGGAAGTCGTGCGGGCGTGCGTGCGCGCCGCGGCTCTCCTTGCGCGCGATCCCGCAGACGACCATGCACGCGGCCAGCTCGAGCATGAAGCCGAGCTCGAGCGCCTGGGTCAGGTCGCTGTTGAAGACCTCGCCCTTGTCCTCGACGACCACTCGCTCGTAGCGCTCGCGAAGCCCCTCGACGATCTCGCCCTGCCGCCGCATCTGATCCTCGCGGCGGAAGACGCCGAAGTTCTCGTGCATCGTGGTCGCGAGCTCGTCGCGGATGCGCCAGGGACGCTCGCCGTCGGTGCGGTCGATCAGCGTCTTCAGGTCACGCTCGGCGTCGGCGAGCTGCGAGGGCGGCACGGCGACGGTGGTGTTCGTGAGGGCGTAGTCGGCAGCGTGGCCTCCCGCGCGGCGGCCGTACGTGATCGTCTCCATCAGGGCGTTGCCGCCGAGCCGGTTGGCGCCGTGCACGGAGACGCACGCGACCTCGCCGGCGGCGTAAAGGCCTTCGAGCTGGGTCGCTCCCCAGACGTCCGTGTCGACGCCGCCCATGTGGTAGTGGGCGCCCGGACGGACGGGGATCGGCTCGTGGATCGGGTCGATCCCGGCGAACACCATCGAGAGCTCGCGGGTCCCGGGGAGGCGCTCGAGGATCTTCTCGGCGCCGAGGTGGCGCAGGTCGAGCAGGACGTTCCCGTCGACCCCTCGACCCTCGTCGATCTCGGTCTGCTCGGCACGGGAGATGACGTCGCGCGAGGCCAGCTCCATCGCGTTCGGCGCGTAGCGCTCGAGGAAGCGCTTGCCCTCGGAGTTGAGGAGATAGGCACCCTCGCCGCGGCAGCCCTCGGTGATCAGCACGCCCGTCGGGGAGAGCGTCGTCGGGTGGAACTGCATCATCTCCATGTCCTTCAGCGGCACTCCCGCGCGCATCGCCATCGTCATCGCGTCGCCCGTGCAGGACCAGGCGTTTGTCGTGCCGACGTACAGCCGTCCCGCGCCGCCGGTGGCGAGGATGGTCGCCTTGGCCCCGATCGTCTTCAGCCCGCCGTTCAGCAGATCCCAGGCGATCACGCCCTGGCAGCGATCGTCGTCGACGACGAGGCGCCAGCCGAAGTACTCCTCGTAGACGAGGATGTCGCGCTTCACGAGCTGCTCGTAGAGCACCTGGATCAGGACGTGTCCCGTGATGTCGGCCGCGTAGGCCGTCCGCGGTGCGCCGGCCGCGCCGAACGGTCGCTGCGCGATCCGGCCGTCCTCGGTCCGGGAGAAGACGGCGCCCCAGTTCTCGAGCTGGTAGACGTCGCCCGGCGCCTCGTTGCAGAGGATCTCGATCGCGTCCTGGTCGCCGAGGTAGTCCGAGCCCTTGACCGTGTCGTAGGCGTGCGTCTCCGGATCGTCCTCGGAGGCGTTCCCGAGCGCGGCGTTGATGCCGCCCTCGGCCGCGCCCGAGTGGCTGCGGGTCGGGTGGAGCTTCGAGACGATGGCGACGTCGGCGCCGGCGTCGTGAGCTGCGATGGCTGCGCGCATGCCTGCGCACCCCGCGCCGATCACGAGTACGTCGTGCTTCGCGTCCACCGTTGAAGGACGCTACCGAATCGACTGGCGCTGGGGCGCGTGGAACCGCGCGGCCGGCTCAGCCGGTCAGCCGCAATGACCCGGTAAGGATCTTCCTGTCGTTCATTTGCTGCCTCCCCCGCTGTCGGCGGGTCGCTTCCGGCCGTCTGACGAGCGGAACGCCTCCACGTAGGCGAGATACCGTTGGATCTCCCGGATCAGCGCCTCCACCTCGGCGGCCCGCACTGCCTTCTGCATGTTCCGGAGCATCCGTGCCACCGCTCACGCGGCACTCACCGCGCGCTCACTTGGAAACACATGTTTTCAGTGTTACAAGGTGGAGATGGAGATTTGGCTCCTCGGCCCACTCGAGGTACGTGACGGTGAGCGCACCGTCGCGCTGCCGCGCCGGCAGCAACGCGTGCTGCTCGCCGCGCTCGCCCTGCAGGCCGGTGAGGTCGTCTCCACCGACCGGCTCGTGGCCGACCTGTGGGGGGACCGCGCGCCCGCGTCGGCGACCGGCTCGCTCCAGAACACCGTCTCCGCCCTCCGGAAGACGCTCGGACGCGATCTCGTGCTCACCCAGGCTCCGGGCTACCGCCTTGCGCTCGACCGCGAGAGCGTGGACGCACACCGCTTCGAACGGCTGCTCGCGGCCGCTCGCGGCGCCGAGGCGGCTGAGCGGGCGCCGATCCTGAGCGAGGCCCTCGCCCTCTGGCGTGGCCCGGCGCTCGCCGACCTGGACGACGAGCAGTTCGCCCGGCTCGAGGCGGGGCGGCTGGACGAGCTGCGCATCAGCGCGCTCGAGGAGCGGATCGATGCCGACCTCGCGGCCGGACGCCATTCGGCGCTCGTCGGCGAGCTCGAAACAATGGTCGCGACGCACCCACTCCGCGAGCGGCTGCGCGGCCAGCTGATGCTCACCCTCTATCGGTGCGGCCGCCAGGCCGAGGCGCTCGAGGTCTACCGGGCGGCGCGGCTCGCGCTTGCGGACGAGCTCGGGCTCGACCCGTCCCCCGAACTGCAGGAGCTGGAGCGCCGGATTCTCAGGCAGGACTCCTCCCTGTCGCTCGCCGCCCGTGACCCGTCGCCTGAACGTCGACCCACCGGCGCCCAGGTCACCGTCGTCGCGGGTGATCCGACTCTCACGATCGTGGGCCGAAAAGCGGAGCTGGCCGAGATCGACGCGCGCATCGCCGCCGCCGCCCGCGGCAGGAGCACCACGTTGTTGATCCGAGGCGAGCCGGGCGTCGGCAAGTCCACCCTCATGGCCTACGCCGCCGCGCGCGCGGAGGGCGCCACGATCCTTCGCGCGGCCGGGATCGAGTCGCAGGCCGAGTTCGGCTTCGCCGGTCTTGCAACCGTCCTCGCACCGGTGGTGGAGCTGATCGAGCGCCTGCCGGGCCCTCAGGCGGGCGCGCTGGTCGGTGCGCTCGGCCTCGGGCCGGCCGTGCCCGGCGATCCGTTCGCCGTATCGGCGGCGACGCTGAACCTGCTCTCGTCCGCCGCCGAGAATGGGCCTCTGATCGTGCTGATCGACGATGCGCAGTGGCTCGACGGGCCGTCGCAGCAAGCCCTGATCTTCTGCGCCCGCAGGCTCGAGCTGGACCGCGTGGCACTCCTGATCGCGCTTCGGGACGACCAGCCGACGCTCTTCGACCAGACCGAGCTCCCCATCCTCCGAGTGGGCGCGCTCTCCCGGACCGAGTCCGAACGCCTGCTCGACCGCACCGAGGCGGTGCTGCACCCGGACGCCCGCCGCGCAGTCCTCGAAATGGCGAACGGCAACCCGCTCGCGCTCGTCGAGCTACCCGGGCTGCTCCGCGACCGCCGGCAGGCCGAAGGCATGGGACCTCCGGTCCCGCTCCCGGCGGGAGACGCCGTCTCGAACGCGTTTCGGCAACGTTTGAGTACGTTCGCCGCAGACGAACGGCAAGCGTTGCTCGTGGCCGCGGCCGACGATACGCAAGATCTGGACGTCGTCCGTGCGGCGGCTGCTGCACTCGGCTTGCCGGACGACGCGCTCGAGAGAGCGGAGTCGAACGGTGCGGTCGTTCTCGGCCCCGCCCTCGAGTTCCGTCATCCGCTGCTGCGCTCGCTCGTCTACCACGCGGCGTCGGCGGCCGACCGCCGGCGCGCCCACCGCGCTCTCGCCGACGCGTTCGAGCAGCGCGGCTTCGAAGCGCGTAGTACGTGGCACGCGGCTCTTGCCTCTACGCGGGCGGACCCCGCGGTCGCGGCTGCGCTCGAGCGGATCGCGGACGACGCTCGCTCCCGCGGCGCCTTCGGAGCCGCAGCCGCGGCGGCGGAGCGTGCGGCCCGGCTCACGCCCGACCGAGAAGGTCGCGCCCGGCTGCTGACTGCGGCGGCAGGCGACTCGCAGCTCTCGGGTGGGCTCGAGCATGCACACGCGCTGCTCGAAGGCGCTTTCGAGTTGACGTCGGACCCGCTGGTCGAAGCCGACGTTCAGGATCTTCGCGCGCGCGGTCTCCTGTTCGCCGGCAGGCCGATGGACGCGCATGCCTTGCTCGTCGACGCGGGAGAGCGCATCCAGGAAACGCATCCGGATCGAGCGGCCCTCCTGCTGGCCCAGGCGGTGCCGCTCTGCTCGATGGCGGGGTGGATCGACCTCGGCCTGGAGACAGGCCGGCGCGCCGTCGAAGTCGCGGCGCGGGGGAGCGAGTCGTCGCAGGCACACGCAGAGCTCGCGCTCGCGCAGCTGGTCAGTCTGACGGGCGACGCGAACGGCGCCGCCCTTCTGCGCGAGCGTGTGCGTGAACGTCCTCGCCTGGACGACACCCGGATGCTGGCCGAGCTGATGCTGATCAACTCCGGTCACCTGATGACGATCGGAGAACACGACGCGGCGCGCGCGTCGATCGTCCACCTCGTCGCGCTGGGACGGTCCGCCCCTGCGCCGGCGCTGCTGCCGTTCCCGCTCGCGACGCAGGCCGAGATCGACTTTCGTACGGGCCGGTGGGCCGAAGCGTTCTCAGCGGCGACCGAGGCTGTCGAGCTCGGCCGCCAGACGGGCCAGATCCCGCACGTCGCGTACGCACTCGTGATCGGCGCGCGCATCCTGGCTGCTCGCGGACTCTCCGCGCAGGCGGAGGCCGCGCTTCAGGAGGCCGCCGCGATCGCGGAGGTCGGCGGCATCGGCTCGATGCTCTTCTTCGTGCCCGCCGCACGGGCGTTCGCAGCGGTCGGCGCCGGAGATCTCGAGCTTGCCGCGACCGCGGCGAACGAGGTCGAGACGATCGCGCTCGAGCGTGGGCTCGGAGAGCCCGGCGTCGTGCTCTGGCCGCCCGACCTGATCGAAGCGCTCGCGGGCCTCGATCGGCCGCACGAAGCTCGCCGTGTACTCCAGCGCTTCGAAGAGCGGGCGGAAGCGACCCAAAGGACGTGGGCGCTCGCTACTGCGGCCCGCTGCCGCGGCATCCTCGCCGACGACAACACGTTCGAGGAGGCGTTCGGACGGGCGCTGGAGCATCACGACGGGCTTGGGATGCCGTTCGAGCAGTCCCGCACACAGCTCTGCCTCGGCGAGCGCCGTGCCCGCTCAGGCGGTGACGCCGTCCAGCCGCTCCGCGCGGCGCTGGCGGTCTTCGAGCGGCTCGGCGCTCACCCCTGGGCTGCTCGGACCGGCGCAGAGTTGCGGGCGCTGGGCGAGACCGTGGCCCTGGCCAAGCAACCAATTGCAGACGTGCTGACCGAACGGGAGCTGCGGGTGGCGCTCGCGATCGCGTCGGGGATCCCCACCGAGGAGGTGGGGGCGCAGCTCTTCCTGACTCCGAACACGGTCGAGGCTCACGCGCGCACCGTGTACGAGAAGCTCGGTGTCGGATCGACAGACGAGCTCGCGCAACTGCTGGCGGAAGCGCCCGCCGTCGCGTAGCAGCCCGCTCTGCGTGAACGGAGCTACGCCCTGGGGCCGCCGGCGACGATGTTGTCGTCGGCGGTGAACTTCGTGAAGTTGTCGCGGAACATCGCCGCGAGCTCGTCGGCTTTCGCGTCGTACTCCGCGGGATCGCTCCACGTCGAGCGGGGGTCGAGCAGCTTCGTGAGGACGTCGGGCACCTCGACCGGCACCTCGAAGCCGAACAGCTCGTCCGTCCGGTACTCGACGCCGGCGAGCTCTCCGGAGATCGCGGCGCGGAGCAGGGCACGTGTCGCCTGGATCGGCATCCGCTCGCCCTCGCCGTACGGGCCGCCGGTCCAGCCCGTGTTCACGAGCCAGACCTGCGCGCCGTGCTCGTCGAGCCTCTTCGCGAGCAGCCGGGCGTAGACCACCGGGTGCTGCGGGAGGAAAGGTGCGCCGAAACAGGCGGAGAAGGTCGGCTGCGGCTCCTTGACCCCGATCTCGGTGCCCGCGAGCTTGGCCGTGAAGCCGGAGAGGAACCAGTACATCGCCTGGTCGCGAGTCAGGCGTGCGATCGGGGGCAGGATCCCGAACGCGTCCGCGGTCAGGAAGATGACAGCCTGCGGATGGCCCGCGCGCTTGGCCGGCAGCGCATTCGCGATCTGCTCGAGCTTGTACGCGGCACGCGTGTTCTCGGTCTTCGATCCGTTGCCAAGATCGACAACGCCCCGTTCGTCGAGGACGACGTTCTCGAGGATCGTCCCGAAGGTGTGCGTCATCCGGAAGATCTCGGGCTCCGCCTCGGCGGAGAGGTTGATCACCTTCGCGTAGCAGCCGCCCTCGAAGTTGAAGACGCCGTCGTCGCCCCAGCCGTGCTCGTCGTCGCCGATCAGTGAACGCTCGGGATCGGCCGAGAGCGTCGTCTTCCCGGTACCCGAGAGGCCGAAGAAGATCGTGACGTCGCCGTCGTCGCCGACGTTCGCCGAGCAGTGCATCGGGAAGACACCCGCGAGCGGCAGGCGGTCGTTCATCAGGGTGAAGATCGACTTCTTGATCTCGCCGGCGTAGAAGCTGCCGCCGATCAGCACTTCCTGGCGCGACGGGTGCAGCACGACGAAGGTGCCGGTACGCGTCCCGTCCGTCGCCGGGTCGGCCTCGAGCGCCGGCGCGTGGAGCACCAGCGCCTGCGGCACGAAGTCGCGCAGCTCCTCGTCGGTGGGGTCGATGAACATCGTCCGCGCGAAGAGCGCGTGATAGGGGTACCTCGTGATGATGCGGACGGCGATCCGCTGCTTCGGGTCGGCGCCGGCGAATGCGTCGACGACGTAGAGGTTGCCGTCGCCGAGGTGTGCGACGACCTTTTCGCGCAGCCCTTCGAAGTGCTCCTCCGAGATCTCCGCGTTGACGTCGCCCCACCAGATCCGATCCTCGGAGCCCGGCTCGCGGACGACGAACTTGTCCTTCGGCGAGCGACCCGTGTGCTTGCCGGTGTCGACGGCGAGCGGGCCGCCTTCGGCGATCCGTCCTTCATGGCGCTCGAGGGCGTGCGTGTAGAGCTGCGAGGTCGACGGGTTCCAGTAGACGGTGCCTTCGGTCTCGATCCCATGGACCGCGAGACCCGTGCGTGACTCCGTGGTCGCCATGCGCGGGGCATCTTACGGACCCCCGCGAGCTATCGTCGGGCAATGCCACGCGCCCGCGAGCTCGGGATCGAGATCGGCCGCCTGCCGCCGGGGCCGGCAGACGCGATCACGGACGTCGACGGCGTCAGCGTCGGCCAGACGACGCTGATCGAGGGCGACAGCATCCGGACGGGCGTCACGGTCGTCGTGCCGCCGGCCGAGCCGCTCTTCGCCGGCGCGCACCGGATCAACGGCAACGGCGAGCTGACCGGCCTCGAGTGGATCCGCGACTCCGGGCTGCTGACGACCTCGATCGGGCTCACCAACACGCACTCGGTCGGTGTCGTCCGCGACGCGCTGGTCGCCGCCGCGCAGCACGGTGAGGGCAGCGACCACTGGAGCCTCCCGGTCGTCGGCGAGACCTGGGACGGCGTCCTCAACGACATCAACGGCTTCCACGTCAAGCCGGAGCACGTTGCGGCGGCGCTGGATCGCGCGACCGACGACATGGTCGAGGAGGGATCGGTCGGCGGCGGCACCGGCATGATCTGCCACGGCTTCAAGGGCGGCATCGGCACCGCCTCTCGTGTCGTCGAGGACGGCTGGATGGTCGGCGTCCTCGTGCAGGCAAACCATGGCCGGCGCGCTCGGCTGCGCGTGAACGGCAGCCCGGTCGGCGAGCGCATCGGCCTCGAGGTCGTCCCGCTGCCGGACAGCGCCGCGGACGAGGGTGCCGGCTCGATCATCGTCGTGATCGCGACGGACGCGCCGCTCCTCCCGGGACAGTGCGAGCGGCTCGCGCGCCGGGCCGCATTCGGGATCGCGCGGACTGGCGGCATGGGCGAGCGCTCGAGCGGCGACTTCGCGCTCTGCTTCGCGACCGGGAACCGCATGCTCGACGCCGCTGAGGCGGAGCTGCCGCTGCGGATGCTCAACGACACCCGGATCGACCCGCTCTACGAGGCGACGATCGACGCCGTCGAGGAGTCGATCCTGAACGCGCTCCTGGCGGCGGAGACGATGACCGGGTATCGCGGCAGCACCGTGCACGCGCTCCCGCACGAGTTGCTGCTCGACGCTCTCAGCCGCTGAGGATCTCCTGGGTGTCGCGAGACACCAGTGAGGCGTAGCGCCCGCCTGCGCCGATCAGCTCCTCGTGCGTGCCGATCTCGGCGACGCGACCCTTGTCGAGGACGACGATCTGATCGGCATCGCGAACGGTCGAGAGACGGTGCGCGATCGCGATCGTGGTCCGGCCCTCCGCGAGCCGCTCGAGAGCCTCCTGCACCGCGCGCTCCGTTTGCGTATCGAGCGCCGAGGTGGCCTCGTCGAGCACGAGGATCGGCGGGTTGCGCAGGATCGTCCTCGCGATCGCGATCCGCTGCCGCTCGCCCCCGGAGAAGCGGTAGCCCCGCTCGCCGACGACGGTCTCGTAGCCCTCGGGAAGAGTCGCGATCAGCCCGTGGATCTGTGCCGCGCGCGCCGCCTCCTCCACCTCGTCGTCGGTCGCGTCGGGGCGCGCGAAGCGGAGGTTCTCGCGCACGGTCGCGTGGAAGAGATAGGTCTCCTGCGAGACGACGCCGACCGTGTCGGCGAGCGACTCGAACGTCAACTCGCGGACGTCGACGCCGTCGATCGTCATCCGGCCCTCGGTGACGTCGTAGAGCCGGGCGACGAGGTAGCCGGCCGTCGTCTTCCCCGATCCCGTCTCGCCGACGAGGGCGGTCTTCGTCCCTGCCGGCACCGCGAACGACACGTCCTGCAACGTCCACGCGGCGTCGTCGTAGCGGAACCACACGTCATCGAAGGCGACGTGGCCACGAGTCGATTCGAGCGTCTTCGTTCCCTCCTCGATGTCGACCGGCTGGTCGAGGTACTCGAAGACGCGGTCGAAGAGAGCGAGCGAGGTCTGGACGTCGAGCGAGACGCCGAGCAGCGAGCCGACGGGGAAGAAGAGCCGCGCCTGCAGAGTGGTGAACGCGATCACGGTGCCGATCGAGACGGCGCCCGCGTAGTGGCCCGCGAACAGGTAGACGAGCGCCGGCATGACGGCGAACGACGTCTGGATCGACGCCATCATCCAGCGGCCCGTCATCCGGCTGCGCACCTCGAGATCGGCGAGCCGGGCCGACTCGTTCTCGAAGCGAGTCGCCAGCTCGTCGGCGCGGCCCATCGTCTTGCCGAGCAGGATTCCCGAGACCGAGAGCGACTCCTGGACGAGGCTCGAGATGTCGGCCATCGACTCCTGCCGTACCTTCGCCACCTTGCGGCGCTGGTTCCCGACACGCCTGGTCAGCCAGACGAAGAGCGGCAGCAGCGCGAGCGCGAACAGCGTCAGCCGCCAGTCGAGCACGAACATCGCGACCACCGTCGCCAGGACGGTCGTCACGTTCGAGACGATCGAGGTGGCGGTGGAGGTGACGACCTGCTGGACGCCGCCGATGTCGTTCGCGAGCCGCGACTGCACCTCCCCGGTGCGGGTGCGCGTGAAGAAGGCGAGCGAGAGCCGCTGCAGGTGCTTGTAGACGGAGGTGCGCAGGTCGTGCATCACCCGCTGGCCGACCTGGTTCGAGAGCAGCGTCTGAATGACCCCGAGCACGCCCGTGACGATCGCGATCGCAATCATCGCCGCCACGACCTCGTTCAGCAGGCGCAGATCGCGCTCCGGGAGCGCCGTGTCGAACACTTCCTTGATCAGGAAGGCGGGCACGGAGCCGAGCGCGGAGGAGAGGACGATCAGCGCGAGCACGCCGGCGAGGCGGGCGCTGTACGGGCGGAAGAGAACGGCGATCCGGCGGAGGTACGCACGGCGGACGGCCGGATCGGCGGGCCGCTCCGGCGGCTCCGTCGGGTCGAAATCTCTCATGCGTCCCCTGGGCATCTTTCACAGGGTACGGTCGCCGACCCGCCTGGGCGCGGTGACTTACAGGCTCTCGACCCGCTCCTGCAGCACCCGCGTCAGCTCACGCGCGGCAGCGACCGTCGGGGGCGCCGCTTCGACGGGAATCGGCTCCCCGACGACGATCCGGATCTTCGGCAAGCCGACTCTTCCCTTCGACAGGGCCTTCCCCGCGCCGACGATTCGGACCGGCACGAGCGGAGCACCGGTTGCGAGCGCGAGCCGAGCCGCGCCACGCGTCCAGGTGACGCCCCGAACCGAGCCCTCGGGAAAGATCGCGATCACGTCGCCGGCGCGGATCAGCTGTTCGGCCTGGTCGATCGCGAGGTAGCCCTCGCGTCCGCGCGCGACCGGAACCGCTCCGAGCGTGTCCATCAACCAGGCGCTCGGGCGGTTGTTCCAGAGCTCCTCCTTGGCCAGGAAGCGGAGTTGGCGTTTCGTGATGAGGCCGAGCAGCGGCGGATCGAGCACCGACTCGTGGTTGGCCGCGACGATGCTCGGTCCCGGTGGGATCTGGCCGGAGATCTCGATCCGCCAGAGCAGCCGGGCGATCAGCCAGACCGGCCACCAGATCGCCTGGTAGAGGCTCATGCGGAAAACCGCTCCAGTTCCTCGCCGACGAGCTCGGCCCAGCGGCCGGCGCGCGGCATCGGCACGGTCGCGCCCCAGGGGGCGCGCAGCGCGATCGGGTGGATCGCTCCGTCGATCACCGTGCGGTCTGTGTCGATCCCCCGTGCCAGCGCCCGTTCGTAGCCGCGCAGCGAGAGCTCGGGCCGCACGCCAGGGACGCCGGGCAGACCTCGGTCGAGCGAGCCGTGCAGCACGGCGAAGCGGCGGCCCTCGAGCGGCGTCACGTCGAGCTCCGGATAGAGCCAGGGCGCGAGCGCGATCACCGTCGAGACGGCGGGATCGTCGGCGACATGGACGGCGACCGCACCGCCCATCGAGAAGCCGAGCAGCGCGACCTGCGTGGCGCCGGCCTCCCGGGCTTCCGCAATCGCAGCCCGGGCGTCATCGATGCACCCGTCGATGTGCCGCCACGACTTGATCCGGTACCGCACCTCGAGAAAGGCGAGTGCCGGATGGCGCGGGGCGACGCGCCGCACGAGCCATTCGACAGACGCGCTCCAGGTTCCGGGGACCTCGGCGGCGGTGCCGCCGTTGACGCAGACGACCGCGCGCGAGCCCGGTTTGCCGGTCCAGCGCGCTTCCGCCCCGGTGGTCAGTGCAAAGGACACTGTCTGACTCTAGGGAAATCGCCCTCGGTGGATACCGCGAACGCGATCGACCGCTTCCTCGCTTCGCCCGCTTTGGCCGAGTCGACCCGCCGCGCGTACGCGGCCGACCTGCGCGGGCTCGAGGAGTGGCTCGCGGAGCGGGGAACGGATGTGGAGGAGATCGACGTCCGCGTGCTGGTCGAGTACGCGTCCGAGCTCGGCCGCGCTCGCAACGGGCTCGCGCCGGCGACGATCGCCCGCAAGCTCGCCGCCGTGCGCTCGTTCCTTCGCTTCACGCTCGGTGCGACGCGAGTCCCCGACGCCTCACTCGGGCCGCGGCGCCCGCAGCGGCTGCCGGAGGCGCCGAAGCGCGCGGAGATCGAGTCGATCCTGGACGGGCTCGACGGGGCGGGGCCGCTCGGCCTCCGCAACCGCGCGCTCGTCGAGCTCGTCTACTCCGCCGGGCTTCGGAGCGCGGAGGCGGTCGGCCTCGATCTCGGCGACGTGGACTTCGAGCAGGAGCACGTTCACGTTCGCGGGAAGGGCGGCAAGGAGCGCGTCGTGCCGCTCGGCGAGGAGGCCTCACACGTCGTCGCGCTCTATCTGCGCGACGCGCGGCCGGAGCTCGTGCGCGGTGCGAACGACGCGCTCTTCCTCTCCGTCCGTGGCCGGCGCCTCGACACGAGCACGCTCCGCCGGCTCCTCCCCCACCCGCACCGGCTGCGGCACTCGTTCGCCACGCATCTGCTCGAAGGCGGCGCCGATCTGAGGACGATTCAGGAGCTGCTCGGGCACTCGTCGCTCTCGACGACGCAGGTCTACAGCCATGTGGACGCGAAACGTCTGAGGAAGGTCTATGACTTCTCCCACCCCCGATCCTGATCTCGACGGCTTCCTCGCGCTGCTTGCGACCCGCCGCGCGCCCCGCACCGTCGACGCGTACCGCCGCGACCTCGCGCAGCTCTCGGTGTGGCGGCAGGGCCCCGTCGGCAAGACGACCACCGAGGAGCTGGAGCGCTGGCTGGCGGAGATGCGGGCGGCGGGCCTGGCCGCGACGACGGTCGCCCGGCGCGTCGCAGCGCTCCGCTCTTTCTTCCGGCATCAGATGCTGCTCGGCGCGCGCGACGACAATCCCGCGGCAGCGCTTCAGCTCCCCCGGCGAGCGCGGACCCTGCCGCGCACGCTCTCGCCCGCGGAAGCCGAGCGACTGATCGACGCCGCCAACGGCACGACGCCGCGCGCGATGCGCGACCGGGCGCTCGTCGAGCTGATGTACGGCGCCGGGCTCCGCGTCAGCGAAGCGACCGGCCTCCACCGCCGCTCGGTCGACCTCGAGGACCGGCTCGTCCGCGCGCTTGGGAAGGGCTCGAAGGAGCGCCTCGTCCCGCTCGGCCGGCCCGCGATCGATGCGTTGCGCCGCTACATCGCGATGGGACGGCCCCACCTCGACTGCCGGAACCGCCCGGAGCTGTTCCTGAACGCGCGCGGCGGGCCGCTGACGCGTGCCGGCGCGTTCCTGATCCTGCGGCGTCTCGCCGAGAAGGCCGGGCTCGAGCCGCAGCGTGTCCACCCGCACCTGCTTCGGCACTCGTTCGCGACGCATCTGCTCGAGGGCGGCGCCGATCTGCGCAGCGTCCAGGAGATGCTCGGGCACGCCGATCTCTCGACCACGGAGCTCTACACGCACGTATCCGATCGGCGGCGCCGCGAGTTGTACTTCAGAGCGCATCCCCATGCGCGACGACGTACGACCTCGCAAAGGACGTCCCCGGATGACAGCGGTTGACCCTCAGATCGTGACCTTCATAGCCCTCGCGATGGCGGTCGGCTACACGATGTTCTTCTCCGGCTTGAAGAAGCACGCGCTCGAGCTGAAGCGGCGCAGGCGCATCTGCCCCTCGTGCGGCCGCCACATCAGCGGCAACGTCTGCCGCGAGCACTGATCTATTGCGCAGGATGAGCATCCGCAGAAGCGGACGCTCTCATCGCGCCAAGACCCCTAAAGGGGCCGCCTTCGGCGTCCCGAGAGCCCGTCGAGAGCAGCGATCTGGTCCACGGTCGGCTCGACGAGCGTGATGTGGCCCAGCTTCCGGCCAGGCCGTGGCTCCTTGCCGTAGAGATGGAGATGCGCTCCGGGGATCGCGAGAACGTCGTCGGACGCGGGCGTCGAGCCGATCAGGTTGACGAGCAGCGACGGCCGTGACTCGGTCGAGCCGAGCGGCAGGCCGAGGATCGCGCGCAGGTGGTTCGCGAACTGGCTCGTCGCCGAGCCCTCGATCGTCCAGTGGCCCGTGTTGTGGACGCGAGGAGCGAACTCGTTCGCCAGCAGCGCGCCGTCGACCTCGAAGAGCTCGAGCGCCAGCACACCGACGTAGCCCAGCTCGTCGAGGAGGCGCGTGCCGTAGTCCTCGGCCTCCGACTGCGGCGCGTCGGCGGCAGGCGCGAGCGACGTCCGCAGGATGCCGTCCTCGTGCACGTTCTCGACGAGCGGCCAGAAACGCGTGTCGCCGTCGCGCCCGCGAACTGCGAGCAGCGACAGCTCGCGGTCGAAAGAGACCCGTTCCTCGAGGACGTGTCCGGGGACAGTCCCCGGACGTGTCTCCACCAGACGCTGACCCTTTCCGTCATAGCCGAGGCGGCGGGTCTTCAGGATCGCCGGGAAGGTCTCGACCTCGTCGTCGATGCGGGGGGTCGGGATCCCGAGCCGACGGAAGAGCTGCTTCTCGACGAGCCGGTCCTGCGACCCCTCGAGCGCGGCGGCGGCAGGAATCGCGCCAACACGCTTGGCCGCCTCGACGGGCACGTTCTCGAACTCGTACGTGACGGCCGCCGCCCCGTCGGCGAGCCGGTCGAGCAGCTCCGGATCGTCGTAGGCGCCGACGAGCAGCTCCCCCACCTCGCGCGCCGGAGCGTCGGGGGAGGGATCGAGGAACCGAAACGAGAGCCCGAGCGGAATCCCCGCGAGCGCGAGCATCCGCCCGAGCTGGCCGCCGCCGATGACCCCGACGATCACGCAGCGGGATCGGGATTCGCGAGCACGGCCTCGGTCTGCTCGGCGCGGTAGCGGGCGAGCCGCTCGCGCACACCGTCGTCCGAGCGGGCCACGATCGCGGCGGCGAGCAGAGCGGCGTTGACAGCTCCGGCGCGGCCGATCGCCAGCGTGCCGACCGGGACGCCCGCGGGCATCTGCACGATCGAGAGCAGCGAGTCCATCCCCTTCAGCGTCTTCGACTCGACCGGAACGCCGAGCACGGGGAGCGCCGTCTTCGCCGCGGCCATCCCGGGCAGGTGCGCCGAGCCGCCGGCGCCGGCGATCAGCACCTGCAGCCCGCGCGCCTCGGCCGAGGCGGCGTACTCGAAGAGCAGATCCGGCGTCCGGTGCGCGGAGACGACCTGCTGCTCGAACGGGACCTCGAGCGCCTCCAGCGTCTCGCAGGCGTGGCGCATCGTCTCCCAGTCGGAGCGCGAGCCCATGATCACGCCCACGAGCGCGGTCACTGAATCCCGCGGCTCCGTCAAGCCTACGCCTTCTGCTTCGCGCGCTTCGTCAAGGCCGCCGCGACCGCCTTGGCGGTCTTCCGTAGATCCGCTTCCTGCTCGTCGTCGTCGGCGAGGCCGTTGAGGATCAGAATCGTCTCGCGCTGCGCGGACCCGTTCTTGAGGCAGACGATCGCGAGCCGGCGCACCGCCATGTTCGGATCGTTCGACGCGAGCTCGTGCAGCATCGCGCGCATCGCGTTCACGTCGCCGGGGTGATCGCGGGAGAGCGCCTCGAGCGCGATCAGCGCCGAGCCGCGCGCGGCCGGGCTCTCGTCCTGCAGCCCGCGCCGGACGAGCTCGAGCTTCTGGCGGAAGCGGAACTGGGCGATCGCCCTGTATGCCTGCGCGCGGACGCGGTAGTCGGCGTCGCGCGCAGCGTGCTCGAGCTCCTCGTCCCACTGCTGCCGCAGCGTCGCGAGCGCCTTCTGGTCGCCGGCCGCGGCAAGCTCGTCGGCCTGCTGCGCGGCTTCCTGGAGCGTCATCCGATCGACGAGGCCGGGCGTGTGCCTGGCCCGACGTACTTCGCGGACGGCCGGACGAGCCGGTTGAGCTTCTTCTGCTCGAGGATGTGTGCCGACCAGCCCGCCGTGCGCGAGCACGCGAACATCGCCGGCGCGAGCTGCGGCGGCACGTCGGCGACGTCCAGCACGACCGCCGACCAGAACTCGACGTTCGTCTCGAGCGGCCGGTCAGGCGACTTCTTCCGCAACGCGGCGAGCGCGGCTTGCTCGAGCTTGTACGCGACGTCGTAGCGCGGCGCCTCGAGCTCCTTCGCAGTGCCCTTCAGCAAGCGGGCGCGCGGGTCCTCGGCGCGGTAGACGCGGTGGCCAAAGCCCATCAGGCGTTCGCCCTTCTCGATCAGGCCCTCGACGTAGCGCTCGGGATCGCCGGACTCGGCGGCCGCGTCGAGCATCGGCAGCACGCGGGCGGGCGCGCCGCCGTGCAGCGGGCCCGAGAGCGCTCCGACGGCCGACGAGAGCGCCGCGGCGCAGTCCGACCCCGTGGAGGCCGTGATCCGCGCGACGAAGGTGGAGGCGTTGAGGCCGTGCTCGCAGGTGCAGATCCAGTACGTGTCGAGCGCCTGGACGTGCTTCGGATCGGCCTCGCCGCGCCACTCGAGCAGGAAGCGCTCTGCGGTCGACTTTCCCTGCGCGACGACGGCCGGGTCGACCCTGTCGGTCTTGCCGTCGGCGATCCGCGCCGACTGGGCGGCGATCGAGATGAACTGCGCCGAGGTGCGGCGAAGGTCCTCACGCGCCTCGTCGTCGGTGATGTCGATCAGCTTCTTCAGGCCCCATTCGGCGCCGACGCGCGCCGTCACGGACTGCAGGTCGGCGGGCGTGTCACCCGTCAGGCCGCCGCCCTCGTACGGATCCGCGACCGGCAAGCCGGGCTCGAAGCTCTCGTCGACGAGCAGGCCCCACACCTGCTCGAACCGGTAACTGCCGACCAGTTCCTCGATGTCGACGCCGCGGTAGCGCAGCGAGCCTCCGTCGCGGTCCGGCTCGGCGATCTCCGTCTCGAAAGCGACAACGCCCTCGAGCCCTGGCTTGAACTCGCTCATCGGGGTGGAAGGTACCTCAGCGGGGCTGGCGGACGGGATAGTCCCGTCGCGGCTCGCCGACGTACTCGGCGCTCGGACGGATGATCTTCCCGCCCGCATGCTGCTCCAGCACGTGCGCCGCCTGGCCCACGACGCGGCTCATCTCGAACAGCGGAATGAAGAGGTCGGTCGGGACGCCCAGATAGTGGTAGAGCACACCCGAGTAGAGGTCGACGTTGGGCCAGAGCCCCTTCTGCTCGTGCGCCTCGCGCTCGGCAGTCGCCGCGAGATCGAGGAAGTTGGGCTCGCCGTCGTCTGCGAACGAGTCCGCCAGCCGGCGGAGGATCGGAGCACGCGGGTCCATCGCGCGGTAGAGCGGGTGGCCGAAGCCGTAGAGCGGCTGCTTCGCGTCCAACCGTCGGCGAATGCCGTCACCGACGGCCGCGACGGACCCGAACTCGGCCAGCATCGCCATCGCAGCCTGGTTGGCGCCGCCGTGCAGCGGCCCCTTCAGCGCGCAGACAGCCGCCACGATCGCGGAGTGCAGGTCGGCGTTCGTGCCGGCGACGACGCGCGCGGCGAATGTCGAGGCGTTCATCTCGTGCTCGGCGTGGAGGATCATCGCGATCTCGAACGCGCGCGCCTCCTCCGCCGTGGGCGCTTCGCCGCGCAGCATCGCCAGGAAGTTCTCCGCGTATCCGAGCGAAGGGTCCGGGGGAACGGCGAGCTCGCCGCGGCGCCGCCGCTCGTAGCGCGCAACGATCGTCGGCAGCTGCGCGATCAGCGCGACGGCCTTCCGATGCTCGCTCGCTCGGTCGATCGCGTCCTCGGCAGGGTCGGAGAAGGACAGCGCGGAGACGGCTGTCCGCATCGTCTCCATCGGCGATGCGTCCATCGCGTTCCCGTCGACGATCGTCGTCACCGCCGGCGGCAGCGCGCGAGCGTCCGAGAGCTGTTCCTTGAACGCCTCCAGCTCGTCGCCGGACGGCAGCTCGCCCTCGAGCAGCAGGTAGGCGACCTCTTCGTAGCTCGAGTGCTCGGCCAGCTCCGCGATGTCGTAGCCGCGGTACATGAGCACGCCCGCATCCGGATCGATCGAGCAGATGCGCGTCTCGGCGACCGAGACGCCGGAGAGCGCGACGGACTTCTTCGGCCCTGGCATCGGCCGGACATTACCCGCAACGTCTCATTGCAAGCTCCGTCTCGCTCCGGCGCCGGCAAAGCCGGCACCTGCGCTAAGCGGCTCCGTCGAGCCTACGCCGCCCGGTAGCATCCGCCGCCGAATGGCGCATCCCGAGCCGGAGGTTCTACCGTGAGGCCCAAGGTCACTGTTGTCGGTGCAGGCAACGTCGGCGCCACCTGTGCGCAGGAGCTCGCCCGCCGCGACTACGCCGACGTCGTGCTCGTCGACATCAAGGAAGGACTGCCGCAGGGCAAGGCACTGGACATCAACCAGGCCGCCGCGGTGCTCGGCTACGAGGCGAACGTCAGCGGCTCGAACGGCTACGAGGAGTCGGCCGGCTCGGCGGTCGTCGTGATCACGGCCGGCCTGCCGCGCCAGCCGGGGATGAGCCGGGACGACCTCGTCACCACGAACGAGGGGATCGTCAAGTCGGTCACCGAGCAGGTCATTGCGGCGAGCCCCGACGCGATCCTCGTCGTCGTCTCGAACCCGCTCGATGCGATGTGCCACGTGGCGAAGAACGTCTCGGGCTGGCCGAAGGAGCGCGTCTTCGGGATGGCCGGCATCCTCGACACGGCACGCTTCTCGGCCTTCATCGCCTGGGAGACCGGCATGTCGATCAAGGACGTCACCGCCATGGTGCTCGGCGGGCACGGCGACCAGATGGTGCCGGTCGTCTCCGCGACGACGGTCGGCGGGATCCCGCTGCGCAAGCTCGCGCCCGAGGACCGGATCCAGGCGATGGTCGAGCGCACAGCCAAGGGCGGCGGCGAGCTCGTCAACCTGCTCGGCACCTCTGCCTGGTACGCGCCCGGCGCGGCCGCAGCGCAAATGGTCGACGCGATCGTCCTCGACGAGAAGCGCGTCCTCCCGTGCACGGCGTACCTCGAGGGCGAGTACGGGATCGACGGCCTCTACATGGGCGTGCCGGTCGTGCTCGGCTCGAAGGGAATCGAACGCATCGTCGAGCTCGACCTCGACGACGCCGAGCAGCAGGCGCTGAAGGCGTCCGCGGACGCCGTCCGTGACGTCGTCACGGTCCTGTCCACATAAGACTTTGAAGTCGAACACGACCGCCCGTCATCGGTGGGCCGCCGAAGGCGGCCCCTTTAGGGGTCTTCGCGCGATGAGCATCCGCTTCCGCGGATGCTCATCTTGCGCCAACTGAGATGGACCTGGGGCTCGCCGGGCGCACGGCCATCGTCTGCGGCGCGTCCGCCGGCATCGGGCTCGGCTGCGCCGAGGCGCTCGCCGGCGAGGGCGCGAACGTCGTCATGTTCGCGCGCGGCGCCGAGGGGCTCGAGCGGGAGGCGGCGCGGCTCGGCGCACTCGCGGTGTCCGGCGACGTCACGAGCGCGGCCGACCTGGAGCGGCTCGTCGCCACAGCCGTGGAGCGGCACGGGAACGTCGACGTCCTCGTGATCAACGGCGGCGGCCCGCCGCGCGCGCGCGCGCTCGACGTCTCCGACGAGGCGGTCGAGGACGCGGTCGAGCTGCTGCTGCTCTCGGCGGTCCGGCTCGTCCGGCTCTGCCGGCCGCACCTGGAGGACAGCGGCCGCGGCCGCGTGATCGCGATCACGTCGAGCTCGGTCAAAGAGCCGATCGACAACCTCGCGCTCTCGAACGCGATCCGCCCCGGCCTCGTCGGCTGGCTGAAGACCGTCGCCCGCGAGCTCGGCCCGGCCGGCGTGACCGTGAACTCGATCGCGCCGGGCCGGATCGCGACCGACCGGCTGCGAGAGGTCTATCCGGACGGGCCGAGCGAGTCCGATCTCGCGGCGATCCCCGCGCGGCGACTCGGCACTCCCCGTGAGGTCGGCGATGTCGTCTGCTTCCTCGCCTCCGACCGCGCCGCCTACGTCACCGGCGCCACGATCGCCGTCGACGGCGGGCTCACGCGGGGGCTGCTGTGAAGCCCCGCGCGTTCATCGGCACCGGGCTCGTGCTCGCCGTGGTCGTTCTGGCGGCGGTGTGGCTGCTGCCGTCGGACAGCTATCTGCTGCTCCCCGACCGCGCCAAGCCGCTCGAGGCGCTCGTGAAGGTCCAGGGCGAGAAGGACGACGGCGCCGGCGGGATCTACTACGTGGACGTGATCGTCCGCAAGGCGACGCTGCTCGAGGAGCTCGTCTCCGCAGTGCGGCCCGAGGGCGCCGACCTCGTGCCGGCGGAGGCGCTCGTGCCGCCCGGCTCGAGCTTCGCCGAGCGGCGCCGCCAGAACCTCCGCCAGATGGACCGCTCCGAGCAGGTCGCGGCTGCCGTCGCTCTCCGGGAGCTCGGCCACGACGTCGACGCGAAGCCCGAGGGCGCGCTCGTCGTCGCCGTCGCGCAGGATGCGCCGGCCGCCGGCAAGCTCGAGGCGACGGAGGTGATCGTGGCTGTCGACGGGTCGCCGGTGCAGACGCCCGACGACCTGCGCCGGCTGATCGCGAAGCACGAGCCTGGAGACACCGTGCGCCTCCGGGTCCTGGCCGGCGGGACAACGCGGGTCGTGAGGGTCGCCACGATCGAGAGCCCGGACGAGCCCGGCCGCCCGATCGTCGGCATCCAGGTAGAGCAGTTCGCCGACATCAAGCTCCCGATCAGCGTCGAGATCGACCTCGGCGGCGTCGGGGGGCCGTCGGCCGGGCTCGCATTCGCGCTCGACGTCGTCGAGGAGGTGCGCGGAAACGTCGACCGGGGCCTCCGCGTCGCCGTGACAGGCGAGCTCGAGCTCGACGGCGGCGTCGCGCCGATCGGCGGCATCAAGCAGAAGGTGATCGGCGCCAAACGCTCCGGCGCGGACGTCTTCCTGGTTCCGGCTGGGGATAACACTGTGGAGGCACGCCGCCATGCAGGCGATCTCCGCATCATCCCTGTGGAGAGTTTTGGACAGGCGTTGCGTGCTCTGGCAACGCTACCGAGAAAAGCGTAATTAGCAGCAAATTCTCGGCTACCGAAAGCCTCCGGAAATTGCACCGTTTTCCTCGTCGCAGCACTTGCCGCCGGGCAGGCACGCGTCCATAGTGCCCCTTGTCCAAAGGGGACGAGGCATGAGCAAGGGGGAACATGAGCAAGCGTACTGAAGCAAGTTGCAAGGAATGCTACTTCCGCCGCGCGGGCCTGTGCGCTCTCCCCGGCGACACCCCGTGCCCGACGTTCCGCATGGCGGCGGCGGGTGTGCTCGAGCCGCCCCGACAGCCACGCCTCGTCCCCCGGACGGCCCCCGCGCCGACCTTCGCAGCAGCGTAGGCTTCACCCATGGAAGAGTCGCCGCGCGACGAGTTCGACCGGAGCTGGCAGCCACGGCTGTGGTTCACGCTCGGTCTGCTGATCCTGATCGGCGCCTATCTGATCGCGTTCGTGGTCGGCAACGACGAGGAAGCATCCGTCGACTTCGTCTTCACCACAGGCGAGGACCTCGCTGATCTGGGTCATCCTCCTCTCGCTGCTCGCCGGCCTCGTCGGCGGTGTGCTGCTCTCGCAGCTCCACCGTCGGCGTCAGCGCAAGAACGAGGCGAGGATGGAGACCCCCTCCTCGATCGACGACGGCGACTCGTAGCTGAACGCCAGCCGGGCTGACCGCGCTCCGTCGCTGCCGCCGGCGAAGAAGTCCGCGCCTTTGACGAACGTGACGCCGGCCGCCTCGGCCTGCTGGAGCAGCTCGCTCGCGTCGACCGGAAGGTCGACCCAGAGGAAGTAGCCGCCCTCCGGCTCGCTCCAGCTCGCGTCGCCGTCGAAGGTCGCCGCGAGCGCGCCGAGCATCGCGTCGCGCCGCGCGCGTAGCAGCCCTCGGACCCGCTCGAGGTTCGGCTCGAACGCGCCGCGGTCGATCAGCTCGTGCACGGTCGCCTGCGTGATGAAGGGCGGCGAGATGTAGTTGGAGACCGCCCGGGCCTCGAGCCTCGTCGCCAGGCTCGCGGGGGCGACGAACCAGCCGACGCGGACCCCCGGCGCCACCGTCTTCGAGAACGAGGACGCGTACGTGACGAGCTCACCCCCTTCGAGCTCGTGGAGCGACGGAGGCGCCTCGCCCTCGTAGCGGACGAGCCCGTACGGATCGTCCTCGAGCACGGGCACACCGTGCGCGCCCGCGAGCTCGGCGACGCGGCGCCGCCGCTCCGTCGAGAGCGTGCGGCCGCTCGGGTTCTGGAAGGTGGGGATCGTGTAGAGGAAGCTCGTCTCGCCGTTGGCGAGCTCGCGCTCGAGCGCATCCGGGTCGAGCCCCTCGCCGTCCATCGCGACGGAGCGGACGTCGGCGCCGAGCCGCGAGAGGATCTTCAGCGGCCGGTCGTAGGTCGGCGCCTCGACGAGCACACGCCCCGGACGCTCCGCGAGCAGCTCCTCGGCGTAGAAGACGAAGCCCTGGAGCCCACCGTTCGTGACGACGACCCGCGCCGGGTCGACTCCATGCCGGCCGCCGAGCCATTCGCGTAGCGGCCCGTACCCGCCGCCCGGGCCGTAGGCGAGCACCGACGGGTCGCCCTGGATCGCGGCGCGCGCGCAGTCGGCGAGCAGCTCGGAGTCGAGGCACTCGGGCGCGGGAGCGCCGCGGGCGAAGGAGATCATGCGATTTAGCCTATCGACTGGCTCTGCTGCTACTTTGTTCCTCATGGACGGCGTGGTGTCGTCCTGTGAGGTTTGTTCTTCTTCGGTGTTTCCCCTGTGATGGCACAGGCGGTCGGGGCAGGCGGATCTCGACCGATCACGAAGGAGTCGAATCAGATATGCAGTCTTTCCTCGAGCTGGGTGTATCCCCGCGCGTCGCGGAAGCGCTCGCGGAGCGGGACATCCTCGCTCCCTTTCGAATTCAGGGGCTCGTCCTGCCGGACGCGCTCGCCGGACGCGACGTGCTCGCGAAGTCGCCGACGGGGTCGGGCAAGACGCTCGCCTTCGCGGTGCCGCTCGTCGAGCGCCTCGAAGCGGACGACGCACGGCCCTCCGGGCTCGTGCTCGTGCCCACGCGTGAGCTCGCCGCGCAGGTGACCGCGGAAATCGGCACGATCGCCCCCGCGTGCGACCTTCGGGTGGCCGCGGTCTACGGCGGCGTCTCGATCTCGGCGCAGGCGAAGGCCTCGCGCGACGCGCACATCCTCGTCGCCACGCCGGGCCGCCTCCAGGATCTCGTCGAGCGGCGGATCGTCTCGCTCGAGGGCGTCCGGATGCTGATCCTCGACGAAGCCGACCGGATGCTCGACATGGGCTTCCAGCCGCAGGTCGACCGGATCGTCGCGCGGCTGCCCCGCAAGCGCCAGACGATGTTCTTCTCCGCGACGCTCGACGGCCAGGTCGGAGAGCTCGCACGGGCCTACACGACCAACCCGTCGCGCTTCGAGGCCCAGCTCGAGATCGACCAGCAGCAGGGTGAGATCGACCACCAGTTCGTGCCGGTGACGGCGGACAACAAGGTGGAGACCCTCGCCGCGCTCCTCGCGCAGGAGCGCGGGCTCGCCCTCGTCTTCGTGCGCACCAAGCGCGGCGCCGACCGGCTCGTCCAGAAGCTCGCGCGCCACGATGTGATCGCGGTCGCGATGCACGGCGACATGAACCAGAGCCAGCGCGAGCGCGCGCTGAAGCGCTTCGAGCAGGGCACGATCAAGACGCTCGTCGCCACCGACGTCGCCGCCCGCGGTCTCGACCTCGACGACATCACGCACGTGATCAACTTCGATCCGCCGGAGGAGCACAACGGGTACGTCCACCGGGTCGGCCGCACCGGCCGCGCCGGCCGGAACGGCACAGGCGTCACGCTCGTGCTCCCCGAGCAGCAGGCCGAGGTCAGCCACGTCGCCCGGATGCTCGGCCACACCGAGCAGTTCAAGAGCGAAGGCATGAAGGTTGCGCCGCCGCGGCTCGTCTACGCGTCGAAGCGGCGAAACTCGAAGTGGGGCCCGACCCGGCCCCGCCGCATGATCTAGCGCCCACGCTCACCCGGTAGATTCGGCGGCGTGGACGCCGCAGCCCGCTCGAACATCGCCGATCCGTCGCTCGCCTCCGAGGGCGAGCAGCGGATCCGGTGGGTGGCGAAGCACTCGCCCGTCCTCAACCGCCTCGCGCGCGAGCGGCTCTCGGACGGGGCGCTTCGCGGCCGGCGAGTCGCGGTCGTCGTGCACCTCGAGGCGAAGACGGCCTACCTCGCGACGCTGCTCGCGGACGCCGGCGCGCAGGTGGTCGCCTCGGGCTCGAACCCCGGCTCGACCCAGGACGCGATCTGCGCCGCGCTCGTCGCGCGCGGGATCGAGGTGCACGCCCGGCACGGCGCGACGCGCGAGGAGTTCGACGCCGACCTGCTCGCGGTAGCCGACACCAGTCCGGAGATCGTCGTCGACGACGGCGCCGAGCTGACGGCGCGCATCGTCGAGCACCGGCCCGAGCTCGCCGCCGCGCTCGTGGGCGTGACCGAGGAGACGACCACGGGCGTCGCCCGGCTCCGCGCGATGGAGGCGGCCGGCAAGCTCACGTTCCCGGCGATCGCGGCCAATGACGCGTTGCTGAAGCATCTGTTCGACAACCGCTACGGCACCGGCCAGTCGACGCTCGCCGCGATCGACCGGCTCACCAATCTCAACTTCTCGGGGCGAGAGTTCTGCATCGTCGGCTACGGCTGGGTCGGGAAGGGCCTGGCGAGGGCGGCCCGCGGTGCCGGCGGCCGCGTCACCGTTGTCGAGATCGACCCAGTCGCCGCACTCGAGGCGCACATGGACGGCCATCGCGTGGCGCGGCTCGAGGACGCGCTTCCGGACGCGGACGTCCTCATCTCAGCGACGGGTGCCGTCGACTGCGTCCCGCGCGAGGCGCTCGTGTACCTCAAGGACGGCGTCCTGATCGCGAACGGCGGTCACCACGAGCGCGAGGTCGCGCTCGACGGCCTCGGCCCGGGCGACGAGGTGCGGCCCGGCGTCACGGAGCACGACCTCGGCGGCGGCCGCCACGCCTTCGTGCTCGTGGACGGCCGCCAGACGAACGTCGCCGGCGGCGACGGCCACCCGGTCGAGATCATGGACCTCTCCTTCTCCGTGCAGGCGCTCGCCGCGCACCTGCTCGCGCAAGGCGGTCTCGGCCCGGGCCTCCACTCCTTCCCCGACGAGCTCGACCGCGAGATCGCCAGGACGAAGCTGGCGACGCTCGGCCTCGGGCTCGCCGAGCCGACCGCGAAGCAACGCGAGTTCGAAGCCCGCTGGTCGGTGTAGGTGCGGTGCGGGTCGGCGTCGTCGGCTTCGGCGTCGCCGGCGCGACCATCTCGGCGTTGCTGGCGCAGGCGGGCCACGAGGTGACGGTGCTCGAGCGCGCGCCGGAGATCGAGCCGGTGGGCGCGGGCGTCCTGCTGCAACCTTCCGGCCAGCTCGTGCTCGAGCGACTCGGGCTACTGGAGCGGGTGCGTGCCGGCGCCGCCCGCATCGATGAGCTCGTCGCGATCTCGCCGAGCGGTCGCACGATCAGCCGGCTGCGCTACGGCGACCTCGAGCCGGGCCTGCACGCGCTCGGCGTCCATCGCAGCGACCTGATCGCCGCACTCGCGGAGCTCGCCTCCCGCGCGGGCGTCAGCCTCCAGCTCGGCCAGGAGATCACCGGCGTCGACGACGAGCGACTAGAGGGATTCGACCTCGTCGTCGGAGCCGACGGCTCGCGCTCGGCGCTTCGCGCGAGCTCGGGCCTCGTTCGCTGGGAGCACGAGTACGCCTGGGGCGCCCTCTGGGGGATCGGCGAGGGATCCCTCGTGGCAGGCCGTCTGCATCAGGTCGTGCGCGGCACGGGGAAGCTCGTCGGCGTGCTCCCGCTCGGCGGCGGCCGCTGCAATCTCTTCTGGAGCGTCCGCCGCGACGGGGTCGAGGCGCTGCGGAGGCGAGAGTTCGCGGCCTGGACGGCCGAGGTCGCCGCTCTCTGCCCAGAAGCCGCCGAGCCACTGGCCACGCTCCGCGGCTGGCATGACGTCCGCTTCACGACCTACCGGCACGCCGTGGTGCGGCGGCCGTTCACGGAGCGCGTCGTCCTCGTCGGCGACGCGGCGCACCCGATGAGCCCTCATCTCGGCCAGGGGATCAACCTGGCGCTGATCGATGCGTGGTGCCTGGCGAAGGCTCTGGCGGAGACCGCCGCGCCCGACGCCGCTGTCCGAAGCTACGCCGCCTCACGACGCACGCAGATCGCCTACTACGGAGCGGTGACGCTGGCGCTGACGCCGTTCTTCCAGTCGAGCGGATCCCTCAAGGGGCTGGGCCGCGACGCCGTGCTCCCGTATCTCCCTCTCGTGCCGGGCGCGAGGAGGCAGATGCTGCGCACGCTCTCGGGCCTGGCACGCCTTGGCCCCTTGTGAGCGGGGCAGGGCGAGACGCCTACCCGCCGATGCGGGCGACGCAGCGCTGGACTATGTCGGCGACCTTCGGCGGCAGCGGCGTCTCCGGGTCGTCCTCCGCTTTGGCGCTGAACTCGGCGAACTCTTCGTACGGGATGTTGGCCGCGACTCCGTCGTAGGAGCACTGGCAGTACGTCCTGGCCTGCGCGTCGGTCAGGGCGCCCGCGCCGCTCGCGACGGCCTCCTTGGTGCACTCCCCCATGAACTCCGCCTCGGATGCATCCGACCAGTCCTGTTCCCCACCGCATCCAACGACAGCGAGCGCAAGGAAGGCGACCAGGCAGGCGCCGAAGGATCGACTCATCGACGTGGAGTGTAGGGCAGGCTCAGCCGCGTGCGACCTCGGCGACGATCTCCGCCGCCTCGGTCGGTGAGGTGCCGACGCGGATCCCCTTCGCCTCCAGCGCCTCCTTCTTGCCCTGCGCGGTGCCGGACGAGCCGGAGATGATCGCGCCCGCGTGGCCCATCGTCTTGCCGGGCGGCGCCGTGAAGCCGGCGATGTAGGCGACGACCGGCTTCGACATGTGCGCCTCGATGAACGCCGCCGCCTTCTCCTCCTCGTCGCCGCCGATCTCGCCGACCATGACCACGTACTCGGTCTGCGGGTCGGACTCGAACTTCTCGAGCACGTCGATGAAGGAGGAGCCGACGATCGGGTCGCCGCCGATACCGACGATCGTCGAGTTGCCGAGCCCCATCTGCGTCAGCTCGTGGCCGATCTGGTAGGTCAGCGTGCCGGAGCGGGAGACGAGCCCGATGTTCCCCTCCGTGAAGATCTCGGCCGGGATGATCCCGACGTTCGCCTTGCCCGGCGAGAGCGCGCCCGGGCAGTTCGGGCCGAGCATGGTGACGCCCTTGGGCCGGATGTAGGTGTAGATGCGCAGCATCTCGTGGGCCGGCAGTCCCTCGGCGATGCAGATCACGGTCGCGATGCCGGCGTCGACCGCCTCGTAGATCGCGTCCGAGGCGAAGCGCGCCGGCACGAAGACCATCGTCGTGTTCGCGCCCGTCTCCGCGACCGCGTCCTCGACCGTGTTGAAGACCGGGATCCCCTCGACGTCCTGGCCGCCCTTGCCCGGCGTCACGCCCGCGACGACCTGCGTCCCGTAGCGCTTGTTCCGGAGGCCGTGGAACGAGCCTTCCGAGCCGGTCAGGCCCTGGACGACGAGCTTCGTGTCCTTGTCGACGATGATCGCCATGACTAGGCCGCCTTCCGCGCCTTCAGAACGAGTTTCGTGTCCACGTACTCGTTCCCCTCGATCTGGTCGCCGAGCAGCTCCTTGACCCGTCCCCGGTCGTCCGGGGGCGTCTCGGAGCGGTCGAGCCACTCCTCGAGCGGGTGCCGCTTCTCGAACGACTCGACCTGCTCGACCTCGAGCCCCGCCGCCTCGAGGAAGTCGCGCCACTCCTGCTCGCTGTACGAGCGGACGTGCGTGGGGTCGCGGAGCCTCTCCGCTTCCTCGACCTGCTCGCTCACGTACAGCGTGTCCTCGACGACGACGAGCCGATTGGCGACGCGCGCCATCTCGGCGATGGCCGCGCCGATGTTCTCGAAGTGATGCGGCGCGATCCGGCTGACGACGAGGTCGAACGCGTTGTCGGCGAACGGGAGGTCCTCCGCACGGCAGATCACGTCCGGCTTCATGCCGGGCGCCGGGTCGGAGCTGACCACCTCGATCCCCGCCTCGCGCAGCCTGCGTGCGACATGGCCGCCGCCGGTGGCGACGTCGAGCGCGGTCTCGGCGCCCTCGGCCCAGCGAACGATCAGGTCGAGATCCTCGCCCTGCCGGTGCTCGGGAGAGTTCCGGTAGGCCTCGGCGCGGGCGGACCAGTCGCTCATCCGGCCAGCTCCACGGCCTTGCGCGCCCCGTCCAGCATCGTCGCCTCGACGTAGAGGCCGGCAGGCGCCGCGTCGGCCAGGACCTTCCGGCCCTCCTCCGCGTTCGTGCCGTCGAGCCGCACGACGATCGGCTGCTCGATCGTCATCCGCTCGAGCGCGGCCAGGATGCCCCGTGCGACCTCGTCGCAGCGGGTGATCCCGCCGAAGATGTTGAAGAAGATCGACTTCACCTGCGAGTCCTGGGTGATCACCTCGAGGGCCTCGACGACGCCCTCGGCATCGCCACCGCCGCCGAGGTCGCAGAAGTTCGCTGGCCGGCCGCCGGCGAGCGCGATCACGTCCAGGGTGGACATGACGAGCCCGGCGCCGTTGCCGAGGATCCCGACCTCGCCGTCGAGCTTGACGTACGTGACGTCCTTCTCGCGCGCCAGCGCCTCGAGCGGGTCGGCCGCGGCGGTATCGCGCATCTCGGCGACGTCCGGATGCTTGTAGAGCGCGTTGTCGTCGACCGTGAACTTGGAGTCGAGCGCCTTCACCTCGCCCTCGGGCGTGACGATCAGCGGGTTGATCTCGCAGAGCACCGCGTCGGTGCCGACGAAGGCGTCGTACAGCTTCCCGATGATCGCCGCGATCTGCTTCTGCTCGTTCGGGTCCTCGACGCCCGCGCCGTAGATCAGGCGGCGGGCCTGGTAGGGCTGGAAGCCCTCGAGCGCGTCGACATGCAGCCGCACGAGCGCGTCCGGGGTCTTCTCGGCCACCTCTTCGATGTCCATCCCGCCCTGCGTCGTGAACATGAAGAGCGCCTTCTTGACGCCGCGGTCGAACGTGACCGAGAGGTAGTACTCCTTGGCGATCTCGGACGCGCTCTCGACCCACAGCGTCCGCACGACGTGGCCGCGGATGTCGAGCCCCAGGATCTCCTCGGCCTTGGCTTCCGCGTCCCCCGGATCGTCGGCGAGCTTGATCCCGCCGGCCTTGCCGCGCCCGCCGGTCAGCACCTGCGCCTTGACGACGACCTGGCCGCCGATCTCCTCAGCGGCGGCACGCGCCTCCGCCGCCGTGGTGGCGACCCGCCCGTCCGAGACGGGAATGCCGAAGCGCTTGAAGAGCTGCTTGCCCTGATACTCGTAGAGGTCCAAAGCGGCCGCGAGTCTAGCTGCGAGTATTGCGCGGATGCGCCGGACCGCACTCCTCGCCGTGCTGCTGCTGACGGGCTGCGGACCCGCCGCGGAAACGGAGCCCGTACCGCCCGCCCGCGCCGCCGAGCCGCAGCACGCGGAGCTCGACTGGCTCGAGAGCCATCCGAGCTCCGGTGAGCGGCTGCACTTCGCCGTCAACGAGATCACGGTGCGCTCGGAGCGCTGGTCGGTGGGGATCGCCGTCACGAACGGGACCCGCAGCTCGTTCGAGCTCGGGGTCAACCGCGCCGAGCTCTCGTTCGGGCTGATGCTGTTCGCCACCGGCGAGCTCGAGGAGCTCGAGAAGGCGAATCGCGAGGGTCGGATGCCGGCGGTGCGGCTCGCTGACGAGATGGAGCCCTCGCCGCCGGACATGCTCGCTCCGGGTGCGACCTGGCGCGCCACCCTTTCCGGCCGTGGCTCGCTGGTCGACGGAAGCTGGGTTCGCGTCGCGTTCGGCCCCTTCCGCACGGTCGGCGATCCGCCGCCGCGGATCGGTTCGGTCGTCTACTGGATCACCGACCGCGCCTACCGGCTCTAGCCGGCACCGAAGCTGGGGCGGACCTTGTAACGTCGCGCCGACCGCCGACAGAGGAGACGCACATGGACGACGAGAGGACCACGCTCGAAGACGAAGAGATCACCTCCACGGGTGGTGGCGGCTTCGCCGAGAGCGCCGCAGACGACACCGACGGAGACGACACCGACACGACAGACGGTGACGCGGACGACAGCGACGCGGGTGACAGTGACGCCGACGACTCCGATTCCGACTCCGACGACTCGGACGCTGCCTAGCTCCCTCGCTCTCGACCGCGCGCTCGCGCCGGTCGAGAGCGAGAGCTTCTTCGCAGAGCACTGGGAGCGCAAGCCGCTCGTCGTCCCGCGCGCTGAGGAAGGCCGGTTCGACGACCTCCTCTCCGTCCGGGACGTCGAGCGGCTGATCACCGAAACCGCGATCCGGACGCCCGCGTTCCGCCTCGTCAAGGCAGGCGCGACGGTCTCGGACTACACGACCGACCTGCCCTGGCGGCCGGCTGCCTTCACGGGCGTCGCCGACGTGCGCCGGGTGCTCGAGGAGTTCGAGGCGGGCGCGACGATCGTCGTCCAGGGCCTGCACCACAACTGGCTGCCGCTCGCCCGCTACTGCCGGCAGCTGGAGGCGTTCCTCGGCCACCCCGCGCAGGCGAACGCCTACTACACGCCGCGGGGCTCGCAGGGGCTACCCGTCCATCACGACACCCACGAGGTGATCTCGCTGCAGGTGGCCGGCGAGAAGCGCTGGCTCGTCTACGAGCCGGTGCTGGAGCTGCCGCTGAAGAACCAGCGCTACCAGTCCGCGCTCGGCGCGCCCGGCGAGCCGGTGCTCGACGTCACCCTGCGCGCCGGCGACACGATGTACCTGCCGCGGGGCTGGCTGCACCAGGCGCTCACGTCCGGCTCCGACTCCCTGCACATCACCGTCGGCGTCAACGTGCGCCGCTGGATCGACGAGGCGCACGCAGAGCTCGACGAGCAAGAGCGAGAGCTGGCCTTCCGGGAGACGATCGACGGCGCCGACCCGCCCGAGCTGCCCGCGCTCGACGCAGACCAGGTCCGCCGCCGTGCCCGCGAGCGCTTCGTCCGCAGCAGGCGCCCGATCCTGGACGGCCAGCTGTCCGAGCTGCGAAGGCTCGACGAGCTCACCGTCGAGACGGAGCTCGTGCGGCGCGACACCGTGATCGCCGAGCTGGACGGGACGCGGCTCCTCTTCGAGGGCAGGGACATCGTGTTCCCGGAGCGGCTCGCCGCCGAGCTCGAGTTCCTGCTCACGTCGCCGGGGCCGTTTCGCGCAGCCGATCTGCCGGGCTCGCTCGACGCGACCGGGCGGCTCGTGCTGGTCAGGAGGCTCGTGCGCGAAGGCTTCCTGCGACGTAGTGGTTCGGCCGCTTGAGCGTCTGCGTCGAGCAGGTGAGGTGCGTCGCGTCGCCTGGCTCGCGGCGGACATCGACCTCGTAGAGCGTTCCAGCGGCCTCGACCTCCGCGTGCCAGCCCTCGCCGGCGCGGTGGATCGCCTGAACCCGGACGGCTGAGATCTCCAGCAGCCCCGTCTCCTCGCGCACGGCGAGCTCGGCCGCCTGCGCTGCGAAGCCGTGGCAGGAGCGCCCGCGGTAGCACGGCAGGTGCACGCGCCCTGCGAGCGAGGCCTCGATCACCGGCCAGGCCTCGGCAGCCTTGACGCGGCCGTAGTAGACACCGTCGGGGAGCGCGACCAGGTTGCCGGCGAAGCGGTCCCCGCCGACGTGCGTCGACTGCCAGACCCATCCCTCCTCGACCTGCTCGCGCACGGCGTCGTAGAGCGGCCGTCCGTACTTGGCGCAGCAGCGGTCGTGCTTGCCGTGCGTGCAGACGAGGAAGAGCGGATGCTCGACAGGCGTGCCCGCGGCCTCGAGATCGAGGCCGATCAGGTCATCGTGCCGGTCGAGCTCGAGGCTGCGCAGCGCGCCGGGCGTGCTCGTCGTGCGGGCGAAGAACGCGAGCAGGCCGTCCCGGCCGCGGCGCTCGCTGCTGCGGACGAAGAGGATCCGCGCATGCGGCAACCGGTTGCGCTCGCTGCGGAGAAACGCTTTCAGCTCGCGGCTCAGCGTCGAGCCGTCGACCGCGTCGTGGGCCCAGAGCCCGCGGTACTCGAGCAGGATCCACGTGTCGACGCGGCTCGCCGTCGCGCCGAGAGGCTCCGCGTGAGCCAGCGACGTCTCGGCACAGAGGGGCTTATTCACCCAGGACGACACAGATCACCTGCCCGCTCGCAACCGCGTCACCCGGTGAGACGGAGAGTTGCGACACGGTGCCCGACCGGTGGGCGGCGATCTCGTTCTCCATCTTCATCGCCTCGACCACGCAGAGCACCCGGCCCGCCTCGACCTGCTCGCCCTCCGTCACCTCCACCTTGAGCACTGTGCCCTGCATCGGGCTGACGACCGCCTCGCTGCCGGCGCCGCCGGGGCCGGTCGCAACCCGCTCGCGCCGTCGCCGGGCCAGCTCGGCCCAGGGTGGCTCCGGCTCGAGCAGCGTCACGTCGAAGCGCCGCCCGCCGACCTCGACCGACCGCTGTCGAGGACGGAACGAGACGGAGCCGTGGCTCTGCGCCCCGACCTCCTTCGTCAGCGCCGCGGCCTGCGCGGCGAGCTCCTCCGACTCGACCACGCCGTGGCAGGTCTCGCCCGCGATGAAGCACGGATGGCTGAGGAGCGCGCGATGGAAGCCGAGGAGCGTCGGCGGCCCGCCGATCTCGAACTCCTCGAGGGCCCGGAGCATCCGCATGCGTGCGTGCTCGCGGTCGACGCCGTGCACGATCAGCTTCGCGATCATCGGGTCGTAGAGGCCGGTGATCTCCGTCCCCTCGACGACCCCGGAGTCGACCCGGACCCCCGGCCCGCTCGGCTCCCGGTAGGCCGTCAGGCGCCCCGGAGCCGGCAGAAAGCCGCTCGACACGTCCTCCGCGTTGATCCGGCACTCGATCGCATGGCCGCGCAGCCGGACGTCCTCCTGACGCACGGAAAGTCGCTCGCCGGCCGCGATCCGCACCTGCTCGCGAACGAGGTCGATCCCCGTCACCTCCTCGGTGACGGTGTGCTCGACCTGGATCCGCGTGTTCATCTCCATGAAGTAGTAGTCGCCGGCCGGAGTCAGGAGCCCTTCGATCGTCCCGGCGGAGCGGTAGCCGGCGGCGCGCGCGGCGTCGACCGCGATCAGGCCGATCCGCTCCCGGAGCGCCTCGTCGACGGCCGGGGACGGCGTCTCCTCGATCAGCTTCTGGTGGCGGCGCTGGATCGTGCAGTCGCGCTCGCCGAGATGGATCACGTTCCCGTGAGCGTCCGCCAGCACCTGCACCTCGACGTGGCGCGGATCCTCGAGGTACCGCTCGACGTAGACGCGCCCGTCGGCGAAGTACTTCTCACCTTCCCGCTGCGCGGACTCGAACGCGCGCTCCGCCTCCTCCGGCGCCGCGACGAGCTTCATCCCCTTGCCACCGCCGCCCGCCGCCGCCTTGACGATCAGCGGGTAGCCGACCTCCTCCCCGAGCCGGAGCACCTCCGCGACCGTCTCGACGGGGTCGGTCGCGCCCGGGATGATCGGCACGCCGGCGTCGCGCATCGCGGTTCGTGCGCGCGTCTTGGAGCCCATCAGCTCGATTGCGGCGCTCGGTGGCCCGATCCAGGCGAGCCCCGAGTCCTCGACGGCGCGCGCGAACGCGGCGTTCTCGGCGAGGAACCCGTAGCCGGGGTGGATCGCCTCGGCGCCCGCTTGCTGCGCGGTCTCGACGATCCGCTCGCCGACGAGATAGCTCTCGGCCGCCGGGCCGGGGCCGACGAGATAGGCCTCGTCCGCGGCGCGTACGTGCGGCGCGTCGCGGTCCGCCTCGGAGTAGACGGCGACGGCGCCGATCCCGAGGTCGCGCAGCGTCCTGAAGATCCGGACCGCGATCTCGCCGCGGTTCGCGACGAGAACTTTCGAGAAGAGAGCCATCGGCCGCGTATTCTCACGGAACCCGTGACGCTCCCCGATCAGTTGACGGTCGCCCGCACCGTCTCGGTGCCGCTGGTCGTGCTGCTGTACGCGTGGGAGCTGCCCCACAACGAGTACTGGGCGACGGCGCTCTTCTGCGTCGCCATGGCAACCGACTGGTTCGACGGGCGGATCGCGCGGCGGCGGGGGGTGACCTCCAAGCTCGGCACGCTGCTCGACCCGATTGCCGACAAGGTGCTCGTGCTCGCGGTGCTCGTGATGCTGATCGAGGACGGTGTGTGGCCGGCCTGGATGGTCGCGGCGATCGTGGCGCGCGAGCTCCTGATCTCGGGGCTGCGACTCGCGGCGATCGAACGCGGCGTCGTGATCGCCGCCCGCGATCTCGCCAAGCTGAAGACCTGGGCGCAGGCGACCGCTGCGGGCCTCGGAGAGTTCGCGGCCGCCGGCGCCTGGGACGACGCCGTCGGCTGGTGGGCGCTTCTGTCGCGCTCGTCCTCACCTGGGTGTCCGGGCTCGACTACGCGCGGTCGGCGCCGCGGCTGCTGCGCGGGGCGTCTGGCTGACAGCAGCGCTCGTGGGCGAACGCTCTCGGGCCGGAAGCGGCCCCTTCAGGGGTCTTCGCGCGGTCGAAATCTGCTCCCGCAAACTCGATCTTGCGCTAGGTGA
>CAVXXJ010000002.1:0-206553 GCA_963765705.1 uncultured Gaiellaceae bacterium | reverse complement strand
GGCGGCTGCGACTTGTCGGGCTCGTCGTCGTTCGGCGTCGGATCCGTCCGCGCGGGCGGAGATTCCTCGCCGCGGAGCTTCGCCTGGAGTGCCCGCGTGATGTCCTCCTGGGCGCTCGAGTAGTCGCGCACGTCGCGCGGCAGGCTCTCGATCGCGTCGTCATAGCAATGGTCCGCGTAGGTGCCGTCGATGCGGCCGTTGTCCCACCAGTCGTCGATCACCTGGCGGCCGCAGGGCGGAGCGGCGCTCGCCGCCGGCGCGATCGCGAGGACCAGCGAGACGAACGCGGCCAGCACGAAGGCGGCGCGAACGACGCGCCTCGACGGCTGGTGGCGGGTGGCGGGGATCAAATCAGGGGGCGCTTCACGGGACTGTCGCCCGCTCAGGTGCGGGCAATCTTGCAGAGTCTCTCGGACGGCGTTGATGCCCGGGTGAACGTCAGGTAAACGCTTTGTAAGGCTACCTGGGTACGGGCCGGGGGTTCGGGGTGCATGGTAGCTTGGCGCCCGATGCGGAGGCCCGGAGTGGCGGTGTCGGTCGCGACCGTGACGTTGCTGGCCGCGCTCTTCGCAGGCGACTCGGTCTGGACGGCGCTCGCGGTGCTGCTGGCTGCGGGTGGCTGGAGCGCACTGGCGCTCGCCGGGCGGGCGCCGCAGCCAGGTGGCGGGACTGCACTGCTCGGCGTGTTGCTCGCGACCGCGGCGTGGGCCGGGCTCTCGCTCGCGTGGTCGGTTGCGCCGGACCGTTCATGGGCCGAGCTCGATCGGACGCTCGTCCTCGCAGCGTTCCTCGCCGTCGGGCTCCTGCTCGCCGCGAGCGGCCAGCAGGCCTGTCGCTGGGCGGCCGCCGTGCTGGTCACGGCGCTCGGTGCGGCGGTCGTCTGGGCGCTTGCCGGCAAGGCGATCCCGGGGCTCTTCCCCGACGGTGGACGGACAGCGCGCCTGCGCGACCCGATCGGCTACTGGAACGCCCTCGCGCTCGCTGCCGACATGCTGCTCGTCCTTGCGCTCCAGCTGGCGGTCGCCGCCCGGTCGCGCACCGTCGTCGCGGGCGGAGCCGTGCTCGCCTACGCGGCGACCGTCGCGGTGCTCCTGGCAGCCTCCCGGGCCGGCGTCGGCGCCGCGGTGCTCGGTGTCGCGCTCTGGCTCTGGCTCGGTCGCGACCGTCTGGGAGCTGCGCTGCTCGCGCTCGCGGCGATGGTGCCCGGTGCGGCTGTGGCGGCATGGGCGTTCAGCCGCCCGGCGCTCGTGGACGACGGCTACCCACGTGCCGACCGCGTCGCCGACGGCGCCTGGCTCGGCGTGCTGCTGCTCGCCGGCGCCCTGGTGGTCGCCCTCGCAGCGCTCGAGCTGGCACGCCGGGCGCTGGCTCCGGCCACCCGGCGCGTCGTCGGCCGCACGCTCGCGGGGCTGGCCGCCGTCGCGCTGCTCGCCGTGACCGTTGCGGCGATCGCGAACGCAGGCCGGATCGCGGACGAGTTCCGCGGCGGCGAGGTCCAGAACGATCCGGGTCGTCTCGGCAGCCTCAGCTCGAACAACCGGCTCGACTGGTGGGGCGAGGCGTGGGACATCTTCAGGGCCGATCCGTTGGTCGGCGCCGGCGCGAACAGCTTCGAGGTCGCCCGGAAGCGCTACCGCGAGACGGCCGCACCGGTGACGCAGCCGCATAGCGTGCCGCTGCAATTCCTTGCCGGGATGGGGCTCGTCGGCCTGGCGCTCGTGGCCGCGATCGTCGCTGCCGCCGCCGCGGCTGCGCTCGGGGCGCGCCGGCGGCTCGAGGGTGGGGAGCGGGACGCCGCGGCGGCCCTGTCGGTCGCGCTCGCGCTCTGGCTCGCGCACGCCCTCGTCGACTACAGCTGGGACTTCGTCGCGGTGACGGGGCCGGCGTTCCTCGCGGCCGGTGTTCTCGCCGCCGCCGGACGGCCGGTGCGCACCGGCACCCGTCCGCTGGTCGCGGCCGCTGCTCTGGCCATGGCAATCGCAGCCGCAGTCTCCGTCGTCACCCCCTGGCTGGCCGAGCGGAGCGTCCGCGACGTGGGGGAAGCGCTCGACCGCCGCGACTTCGTCGCTGCAGAGGACGCGGCCGAGCGGGCGCGGTCACTCGACCCGGTCTCGCTGGCTCCGCTCTTCGCCCGTGCGCGCGTGGAGGAGCGGCGCGGCGACGCCAACGCCGCCCTCGCGACCTACGGGGATGCGGCGCGGCTGCAACCGGAGAATCCGGAGGCCTGGTACGAGCTCGGTCTCTTCGAGTTCCAGGTCGGCTACCGCTGTTCGGCGTACGTCCACCTGAACGAGGCGTACACGCTCGATCCCGCGGGCCGCCACTGGGTCGAGGACGGACCGCTCGACCAGGCGCGCACGTGGGTGAACGACGGCAACTGCTAGGAACCGACGATCAGGGCGAGGTGCGCCCCGAGCAGGTCCGACCCGCGCAGGCCGTCGAGCGGGCCGACGATCTTCACCTTCAGGTCGGCGGCGAGCCGCGCGGCCTCGGCGCGGTAGCCGGGACGGAACATCACGATCGTGCGGGCGAAGTCGCTGCGCGGCGCGTTGCCGACAGAGCCGATCGTGTAGCCGACGCCGCGAACGCGCGCGGCCGTCGCAGCTGCTGCGCCCGAGCGGCCGCTGCCGTTGAGGACGATCACCGACGTCTGCGCGCGCGAGAGCTTCGGCTTGCTCACCGGCGTGGCAGCGCGGGGCTTCGGCTCAGGCTTCACCGGTGCGAAGACCTTCGCCTCGGCGGCCTGGCGCACGTGCTGGGAGACCGGCTCGGCCAGGAGAGCGACGCCGATGACGATCAGAATCACGAGCTCCGCCGCCGCGACGGCGGACGCCACGAGCGTCGCCGTGCGCCACGGTGAGCCGACCTGGGGAAGGGAGTGCTCCACGGCCGCCTAGATTCGGCCTATCGCCCCCCGCTCCTCCTACTAGGCGATCCAGATCCCCCGTGCGAACGCCGCCGCGGCGACCGCGCCGAGGGCCGCGAACGCGGCGATCACCCCGTCCCGGGCCCTCGGCCGCTCGACCGTCAGCGAGGCGAGGGCGAGGAAGAGCGGGAAGTCGGTGAGCAGGAAGCGCGGGAGGCTGACGAGCGGGAATCCCTCCGCCGGCGCCGAGAGTGCGATCACGAGCGTGGCGGCCGAGTACGCGCCGAAGGCTGCGCCGAGACGCCGCCAGGCGACCCAGGTCAGCCAGACGGCGGCGACGAGCAGCCCGAGGTGGGAGAGATTCCACAGCCCGACGCGCTGGTCGTGGCCCGGCCCGGCCGCCGGCAGGTCGAGCAGGTCGCGCGCGCCGTGGCCGGCCGAGAGCACCGCGTCCTTGATCCCCTGCAACGGGCCGAGCAGCGAGGCGTCTCGATTCCAGTCGGCCTGGGCGTTCGTGAACGCCCACGGGTCGCCGATCGTCGCATCGAGGTAGAGCGCGTAGAGGCCGACCGCGGCGGGCAGGAGCAGGAGCGGCGCCAGGCGCGCCAGCGAGCGTGGAGCGGGGCCGCGCCAGAGGAGGAGCGCGAGTGCGGGGAGGAGGGCCAGGCCGAGCAGGCGCGTCCCGACCGCAAGCCCGCCGAGCACGCCCGCGACGACCGGCTTCCCCCGCGTCGCCGCGAAGAACGAGCCTGCCGCGAAGGCGAGGAAGAGGCCCTCCGAGTAGAGCGCTGCGAAGACGAAGCCGACGGGGAACAGCGCCAGGTAGAGCACCGCGTCGTGGGCGCCGCGCTCGCCGAGCAGCGGGCGGGCGATCTGCGCGAGCACCCAGGCCGCGACTGCGCTCGACGCCAGCGAGAGGAGCACGCCGGCGACGAGGATCGACCCCGTCGCCCACGCGAGGCCGTGCACGACGGCGGGGTAGACCGGGAAGAACGCGGCGGCCTGCGGCACCTCCTCGTAGCCGTTCATCGCGATCTGGAGGAACCAGCGGGCGTCCCACTGGGAGAAGGTGCGGAAGACGAAGTCGCTCCAGGGGCCGTAGGCGGCTCCGATCAGCCGGCGCTCCGGAGCCGGCGCCCAGACGAGCGAGGCTGCGGCGCCGAGCAGGAAGGCGACGCGGATCGCGACGAACGTCAGGACGAGGCCTCTCAGCCTGCGGTCGCGGAACACCGGGCTACCCGGAGCCGGATTCCCAGGTCGTGCGCAGACCGTCGTCGAGCGACGACAGTGCGCGCCAGCCGAGCTCGCTCTCGCTGTGGGAGACGTCGAGCACGCTGCGGCGCACGTCGCCCGTGCGGGCAGGCGCATAGCGCGCGTCGGCCTCGACTCCTGCGGTGCGGCACGTCGCGGCGAAAAGATCGGTCACGGACGTCTCCGTGCCCGTGCCGACGTTGAAGATGCCGCCGTCCCGTCCGACCGCGGCCAGGATCGCCGCGACGACGTCGCCGACGTAGACGAAGTCGCGCGTCTGGCCGCCGTCGCCGAAGATCGTCACCTGCTCGCCTGCTCGCAGCCGGTCCATGAAGATTGCGACGACGCCGCCCTCGAGCTTCGGGAGCTGCCGCGGCCCGTACACGTTCGCGAACCGGAGCACGACGTGGCTGCTCCCGTAGAGGCGATTCCACATGCCGAGGTACTCCTCGGCCGCGAGCTTCGCGGTGCCGTAGGGAGAGAGCGGCCGGCGCTCGTCGTCCTCGCGCGCCGGTCGGGCGCACTCGCCGTAGATGGCGCCGCCCGTGGAGCTGAAGACGAGCTGCGCATCGTGCGGACGGGCTGCCTCGAGGACGTTCAGCGTGCCGAGGACGTTCACCTCGGCGTCGAGCACGGGTTGCGCGACCGAGGTCCCGACGTCGGCCTGTGCAGCCAGGTGGACGACGAGCTCGGGCCGGATCGCGTCGAACAGGCTCAGGAGAGGCTCGCGGATGTCGTGCTCGTGCACGGTCGCAGCGGTGACGTTCTCGCGACGCCCGGTGGAGAAGTCGTCCACGACGTGGACTTCGTCGCCGCGCGCGACCAGCGCGTCGACGACATGCGAGCCGATGAAGCCCGCTCCTCCGGTGACCGCCGCTCGCACCGCCGTATCCTAGAGCGGAGATGTTCGTCACCTTCGAGGGAATGGACGGCTCCGGCAAGACGACGCAGGTGGAGCGGCTGTGCGCCGCCCTCGAGGCGGAGGGCCGCGAAGTCGTGACCGCGCGGGAGCCCGGCCAGACCGAGCTCGGTGAGGCGATCCGGAACCTCGTCCTCCACGGCGGGCCGATGACTCCCTGGGCGGAGGCGCTGCTCTACGCCGCCTCTCGAGCCGAGGTGGTCGCGGAGGTCGTGCGCCCGGCGCTCGAGCGTGGCGCCGACGTGCTGCTCGACCGCTACCTCGACAGCTCCATCGTCTACCAGGGCATCGGCCGCGGCCTCGGCGTCGACGAGGTGCTCGAGGTCAACATGCTCGCGACCGGCGGGCTCCTGCCCGACCGCACGTTCGTGCTCTCGGTCGAGCCGGGGACGTCGGCGGCGCGCGTCGGCTCCAAGCCCGACCGGATCGAGCGCGAGGACGCGGCGTTCCACGAGCGCGTCGCCGCCGGCTACGAGGAGCTGGCGGCGCTGTTCCCGGAGCGCGTGGTCGTTCTCGACGGCTCGCTCGACCCGGACGCGTTGGCGGAGAGGATCCAGGGTGAGCTTCAGCGCGTTGGGTGAGCAGCCGCAGGCCCGGCTGCTGCTCTCGGCTGCCGTGTCGGAGGGGCCGGCTCACGCCTATCTCTTCCACGGGCCTGCCGGGGTCGGCAAGCGTGCGGCCGCCCGTGCGTTCGCGGCCGAGCTACTCGGCGACGAGCGCCGTGTTCTGGCGGGCACGCATCCCGATCTCTTCCTGCTCGAGGCGCTCGGCGAGATGATCCGGATCGACGAGGTGCGGGCGCTTCACCGCGACCTGCACATGCGTCCGTACGAAGCCGAGTGGCGCGTCTACGTGATCGCCGACGCGCACCTGCTGAACGAGGACGCCGCCGACGCGTTGCTGAAGGATCTCGAGGAGCCGCCTCCGTACGCCGTGATCGTGCTCGTGGCGGACGAGCTCGGCCCGCTGCCGCCGACGATCCGCTCCCGCTGCCAGCTCGTCCCGTTCCGTCGCGTCTCCGAGCGTGTGATCCGCGCCCTGCTCGCCGAGCGCGCGCCGGGGCTGTCCGAGCCGGAGGCCAAGGCGCTCGCGCGCGTGTCCGGTGGCCGCCTCGACCGGGCCGAGCGGCTGCTCGACCCGGAAGCGCGCCGCCGCCGTGAGGAGCTGCTGCGCGTCGCGCGCACGCCGTACGCGGACCCGGAGCTCGACCCGTCCGACGCGGCGGCGTCGGTGCTCGAAGCAGCGAGGGCGGCCGGCGTCGCCGCCAAGGAGCAGGCGGAGACGGAGCTGGAGCGGATCGAGCTGACGGCGCGCGAGTCGGAACAGCGCCTGCGCCGCGTGCAGCGCGGCGCCGAGCGGGAGGAGCTGCTCGCCTCGCTCGAGGAGCTCGCGTCGTGGTACCGCGACCTGGTCGTCGTCGCCGTGGGCGCCGAGCGAGCAGTCGTCCACGCGGACCGGCTCGACATCCTGCGCGAGGACGGCACGCGCGAGCGGGCTCCGGACGCCGAGGCGGCGGCGGAGCTGGTGCGTGAGGCCTGGCGGACGCTCGAGGAGTTCAATCTCAACCCGGGCCTCGCCCTCGAGGCGCTCTTCGTCGAGCTGAAGCGGGCGTTTTCCAGCGCATTAGTCGTTTGAATCAAGATTGCTGTCGGAGTGTAAAGATCCCTCAAAGGGGGTTGCGCGCCTGTAGTGACAGGCTAAGACTGAGCTAGGCGTTCGGGCGGAACGCTGGTCGTACCCCTCCATGTAAGGAATCCGGTTGGCTGCAGTTCCGTCCATAGGTCGAGCCTCTCTCGTCGAAGCACCGCGCGTCGCTCCTCAGGCGGCGGCGACGCAGGGTCTCTACGAGCGCCACGCCGCGAAGATCCAGAGCTATTGCCACCACCAGCTCGGCTCGCGCGAGGAAGCAGAGGACGCCGTCCAGACGACGTTCATGAACGCGTTTCGCGCGCTCGGCCGGGGCGTCGTGCCCGAGGCGGAGTCGGCGTGGCTGTACAAGATCGCCGAGAACGTGTGCCTCTCCCGCAGGCGCTCCTCGTGGCGCCGTGGCAAGATCGAGAGCCCGAGCGACTTCGGTGTGATCGAGGAGATCGTCCCCGGCCCGAACCGCCAGCGCGACGAGCTGATCGGGATCGAGGAGGCGCTCGCATCGATGCCCGAGCAGCAGCGCCGCGCGATCCTGCTGCGCGAGTGGCAGGGCCTCTCCTATCGCGAGGTCGCCGAGGAGCTCGACGTTTCCCAGTCCGCTGTCGAGACACTCATCTTCCGGGCCCGCCGCTCGCTCGCCCAGGGGCTGGAGCAGCCGGACTCGGTCAAGCCTGCGAAGCGCAAGAGCTTCCGGCGCGCCCTGCACGCGCTCGACCTCGGCACCGTCGCGGCAGCGTTGAAGACGCTGCTGGCAGGCAGCGCCGCCGCCAAGGCGACCGCTGCAGCCGTGGCCGTCACGGCCGCGGCCGGAACCGCCGTCAGCGTGGCGCCGCAGCCCGAGACGAGGGCGCCGGTCAACGCGCCCGTCAAGACCATCGCGGCGCCCGCTCCCGTCGTCGCTCCGACCAAGTCGTTCTCGATCGCGTCGACCCCGGTCCGGACGACCGGATCCGCGTCGAAGCCGCAGACGGCCGGGACCTCGAGGCCCGATCACAAGAAGCCAGTTCGCGCGGCCGTTTCCCGCTCCGCTCCTGTCAGAGCCGCCACGCCCCCGGCTCCCAGCGCTCCGATCGTAGACGAGCCGCTCGAGCCCGTCGCAGAGCCGGTTCACACTGCGCCGGCCGCGCCCGCCGAGCAGCCGGTCGCCGAGCACGTGCCGCTCCCCGCGCCGACCCCTGAGCAGCCGAAGCACGAGCACGTGACACCGCTGCCGACGCCCGAGCCCGTCAACCGCACCGACGAGCCCAAGCACGAGAAGGGCAGGGGCTTCACCACCGAGCCGCCGCCGTCGATCGGCGCTCCGGAACCGTCGTCGGTCGTCTCACGCTCTCCCGTCACCGAGCCCGTGGTTCCCGCGGTGCCGGCGGGTGACGCGAAGCAGAACCGTGGCGCGGGCAACGCCAAGCGCGACGAGGAGAGGCGTCGTCTTGCCGTGGCGCCGATCACTGCTCCGACGCCGACTCCGGTCGTCGAGGTTCTCCCGGCCGCCCCGGTCGTGCAGCCCGTGGCTGCCCCAGCTCCGATCGTCGACACCGCTCCCGTCCTCGTGGCTGAACAGGGCTCGGGCGGGAACACCAAGGACGAGGCCAAGAGCAACCGCGGCGGCAAGGGCAAAGGCAAGTAGCCTCCCCGGGCGCGGCGCTACACTGAGCGCGCCCCGCCGACGTAGCTCAGCTGGTAGAGCACTTCACTCGTAATGAAGGGGTCCGCGGTTCGAGTCCGCGCGTCGGCTTGCGATTTGCAGAGATTTTTAGCGATTCTGTCGTCGGTTGTGGCAACATCGCCGAACACCAGCCGAACACCGTCGTGAAGGGATCGGGACTTCCCGGAACGTCGAATCACCAAGCGCGGACTACGGATTCCCGACGGCCAGTCCGCTCCGAGCTGTCGAACCACGCGTCGACAGCGAGGAAGATCGCTCAGGCGAAGGATGCGCGGATGAGGTGATGCGGCGACTGTATGCGCGTGTCAGTCAAACGCGGGCACTCGCTTTTGGTGACGACGGAGGTGGCTCCACTCTTGCGGTGTTCCGTGCGTTCGGTCCACGAACTGACGAGGCGCGCTGCGATTCCGCATCGGAAGATGCCCAACACACGACGTTGTCTGTTCGTCGAATCGGATTTGCTCGCGTGGCTCGATGGCGCCGAGCTCGACGTCGTCCAGCTTCCTCACTGTGGTCGTGTCGTCCGTCCCGTTATCTGATGGGTCGCACTCCGCTCGCTCACCTACGCCGCTGCGCAACTGTCCCGCGCTCTCCGACCCGGGGATTGAACGTTCGTAGCGAGCCCAACACGCTTGACATTGGTCGCCGAGCCTAGCTCGAACGCGTACGGGGACTATCTATCCCCACGGGACTGGGTCAAGAACTCGCTGGTATACGTTCGGCGAGCAGATGGAGCGAGATCGTTCGGGCGGCGCCTAGATCTCCACGGCGCTCGCCTGTGTTGTGGACAGCGGTGGCGGTCGGAAGGGGATCGGTAGCGGAAGACGTCTGCCAGGGTCGTGCACGGCAGCGGAACGTGCGGCCTTCGCCCAAGCCTCGCCGAGGGTCCGACCTGAAGCCATGACCTCGCCCGTCGACCTCATTTCCGGACACAGCGGTAGTAACACGGGAGTGATGCGGTGATCCGAAAAGACCGAGATCTTGACACTCACACACGCTAATGGCACTGAGGCGTCGAGCTTGAGAGCACTGAGCCCTTCACCCGTCAGTATGTGTACGGCTGCGTCGACGAGGTTGAGGCCGGTCGCTTTGCTCGCGAACGGAACGGTGCGGGAGGCGCGCGGGTTGACCTCGATCACGGAGACCTCGCCGTTGACGAGGGCGAGCTGGACGTTGAGGAGGCCGACGACGCCGAGCGCGGGGCCGAGCCGGCGGACGACGCGGCAGACCTCCGCGTAGGTCTCCTCGTCGAGCGATGGTGCCGGCAGGACGCAGGAGGAGTCGCCGGAGTGGATCCCGGCCTCCTCGACGTGCTCCATCACGGCGCCGATGTGCACCGAGACGCCGTCGCAGAGCGCGTCGACGTCGATCTCGAGCGCGCCTTCGAGGAAGCGGTCGACGAGGGCTGGTCCGGTCACGCCGGCCATCGCGTCGCGTACCTGGGCCTCGTCGTAGCAGACCCGCATCGCGCGGCCGCCGAGCACGTAGGAGGGCCGGACGAGGACGGGATAGCCGACCCGGCCGGCGATCTCGACCGCGGCCTCGGCCGCGTCGGCGATCCCCCACTCGGGGCAGCGCACGCCCAGCTCATCGAGGAGCAGGCCGAAGCGCTCGCGGTCCTCGGCCAGGTCGACCGCCTCGTACGGGGTGCCGAGCACCTTGAAGCCGGCCGCCTCGATTGCGCGGGCGAGCTTCAGCGGTGTCTGGCCGCCGAACTGGATCACGACGCCCTCCGGCTGCTCCCGCTCGCAGACCGCGAGCACCGACTCGACGTCGAGCGGCTCGAAGTAGAGGCGGTCGGAGGTGTCGTAGTCGGTCGAGACCGTCTCCGGGTTGCAGTTGACCATGATCGCCTCGTAGCCGAGGGCGCGGAAGCTCTGGGCGGCGTGGACGCAGCAGTAGTCGAACTCGATTCCCTGCCCGATCCGGTTCGGGCCGGAGCCGAGGATGACGACGCGCGGCTTGTCGCTCGGTGGCAACGGCTCGTCCGCCTCGCCGCGGGTCGAGTAGTAGTAGTTCGAGTCGGCGGCGACCTCGCCGGCGCAGGAATCGACGCGGCGATAGGCGCGCGGGCCCTGCGGCGGGCCGTTCTCGCGCAGCTCGTCGAGCTCGCGCCGGAACCACGGGTGGAGGTCGTCCGGGAGGTCGTCGAGGGTCGCCCAGGGCGTGACCGCGCCCGCGTCGAGCTCGCGGCTCGCGAACGCCTTCGCGAACGCCTCCTGGAAGGTGCGGCCGATCCCCATCGCCTCACCCACCGACTTCATCTGCGTGCCGAGCGTCGTGTCGGCTCCCGGGAACTTCTCGAACGCGAAGCGGGGAAACTTGACGACGACGTAGTCGAGCGTCGGCTCGAAGCTCGCCGGGGTCGTCTTCGTCAGGTCGTTGGGGATCTCGTCGAGCGTGTAGCCGACCGCGAGCTTGGCGGCGACCTTGGCGATCGGATAGCCGGTCGCCTTCGACGCGAGCGCCGAGGAGCGCGAGACGCGCGGGTTCATCTCGATCACGCGGATGTCGCCGCTGACACGGTCGCGCGCGAACTGGATGTTCGAGCCCCCGGTTTCGACGCCGACGGCACGGATGATCGCGATCGCCGCGTCGCGCAGCTCCTGGTAGGCCTCGTCCGAGAGCGTCATCTGCGGCGCGACCGTGACCGAGTCGCCGGTGTGGACGCCCATCGGGTCGAGGTTCTCGATCGAGCAGACGATGACGACGTTGTCGCGCCGGTCGCGGATCACCTCGAGCTCGAACTCGTCCCAGCCCTTCACCGATTCCTCGACCAGCACCTGTCCGATCGGGCTCTCGCGCAGGCCGAGCTCGACCTGGGCACGCAGCTCGGCAGCGGTCGAGACGAAGCCGCCGCCGTGACCGCCGAGGGTGAATGCGGGCCGGACGACCGCGGGCACGGCGACGCCGGCGAGGTCGTCGACCGACGTGACGATCCGCGACGTCGGCACGACCAGGCCGACGCTCTGCACGGCGTTGCGGAAGAGCTCGCGGTCCTCGGCCCGGCGGATCACGTCGACCGGCGCGCCGAGCAGCTCCACCCCCAGCGCGTCGAGCACACCCTCCTCGGCGAGCTCGATCGCGAGGTTGAGCGCGGTCTGGCCGCCGAGCGTCGGCAGCAGCGCGTCGGGCCGCTCCCGGCCGAGCACGTCGGCGACCCCTTCGAGGTCGAGCGGCTCGAGATACGTGGCGTCGGCGAAGCCGGGGTCGGTCATGATCGTCGCCGGGTTCGAGTTGACGACGATCGTGCGGAAGCCGTCCTCGCGCAAAACCTTCAACGCCTGGCAGCCGGCGTAGTCGAACTCGCAGGCCTGCCCGATCACGATCGGGCCGGAGCCGATCAGGCAGATCGACTTGAGGTCGTTCCTACGCGGCATCGCGCACCTCCTCCACCCAGCTCTCGAGGATCGGCCAGGCGTCGTGCGGGCCCGGGCCCGCCTCGGGATGGAACTGCACCGAGCGGGCCCGCAGCTCCGGGAAGTCGAACCCCTCGACGGTGCCGTCGTAGAGCGAGACGTGTGTCGCCTCGGCGTCGTCAGAGGGAGCGACCGCGAAGCCGTGGTTCTGACTCGTCACCAGCACGCGGCCGCTGCGGCGCTCCAGCACCGGGTGATTGGCGCCGCGGTGGCCGAAGGGGAGCTTGAACGTCTCGTGCCCCGTCGCGAGGCCGAGCAGCTGATGGCCAAGGCAGATCCCGAGCACGGGCACGCGCCCGAGCAGGCGCTCGATCTCGCGCACCTCGTCGCCGAGCGGCTGCGGATCGCCGGGGCCGTTCGAGAGCAGGACGGCGTCGTATCCCGCGAGCTCGTCGGCGTCGGCCGCATGGGGATGGACGGTCACATGCGCCCCCGCGCCCGCAAGCCGCCGCAGGATCGAGCGCTTGCAGCCGTAGTCCACAACCGCGACGCGCAGCTTCCCCGCATCGCAGTAGACGTACGGCTCCGGGGTCGAGACCAGGTCGACGAGGGCGGCGCCCGCCATCGACGGCAGCTCGCCGACCGCGGCGAGAGCTTGCTCCTCGTCCATCGCAGCGGCCACGGCGGCCGCGCGCATCGCCCCGCCCTCGCGCAGCCGCAGCACCAGCGAGCGCGTGTCGATGCCGGTGAGGGCGACGATCCCGCGCTCGGTGAGCCAGTCCGTCCACTCGGGTCCGCGCGCCTCACGCATCAGCACCGCCTTCGCGTGCGCGCCAGGCGACTCCGCCCGGCCGGCGGCGACCCCGTAGTTACCGACCATCGGCGCCGTGAAGCAGACGAGCTGCTCGGCGAAGCTCGGGTCGGTGACCGTCTCCTGGTAGCCGGTCATCGCAGTCGTGAAGACCGCCTCGCCGAACGCGACGCCCTCCGCGCCCACCGACTCGCCGTGAAAGAACATCCCGTCCTCGAGCGCCAGAAAGCCGCTCATCCGTGCACCAGCCGGCCGTCGGCGACGGCGGAGTTCAGCTTCGGTTCTACGTCGATCGTTGCCAGCAGGTGAGCTCGCACGCGCAATAGTGGCGCCGTCCTAGCTGTGGGGGCAGTCTCGATCGTGGAGATGTCCGGCTACCAGGTTGATTGTGACTGGCTGCAATGCGTCTCGTTCCTCCGCGAGCCGTATCGCGGCATCACGTCATATCGAGAGTCGCGTGCCGCATGGCCTCTCGTTCGAATACGCGAAAGAGCGCGAACGCCGCAACTAGGTATGCAGCGTCGATCGCAGCCTCCGCGAGGACGAGACCCCAAACCGAGCCGAGCTGCGCCCCATCGACGACCCCCGATGGTCAAGCCGCCGACCCTGCGGCGCGTGCGCGCCGCGCGCTCGAGCAGCATGGTCAGATCACGCCGAGCTGAACGCCGATCGGCTGCACCCCCACCTACCTCACGAGTTCAATCGCCGGAAACGACGACGGGATGACGCGAAACTCAGCGAGAGCGTCGATCCACGGCTGAGCCAGGCGAGGTACGAGACGGGGTGCGAATTGTGCTCGCGTCATCTTTCGGATGACCGCAAGGTCGATGGGCGTGTACTTCGAGAGGATGATGCCGCTCGCGGTTCGATGCTTCCTCTTGTTCGCCCAGACGGATGCGGCCTGGATCGCGTTCCGGAACTGCGCAGCCACTGTCGGGTTGAGATCGCGGCGCGCGATCCAGGCCGTAAGCAAGCAGTCGTTCGAGCAGACAGCGTCGAAGACGTTGCTCACGCGCCGCGCGCCCGCATTTAGCGCGAGTGTCAGGAACGGCTCGGGCAGGACTGCAGCGTGGACCGTGCCGCGGGCGAGCGGCGCAAGCATCTGCGCGAACGGAATCTCAACGAACTTCACGCTCGTCGTCGCGACGCCGCTTGCCTTCAGCCACTTCAGCATTGCGAGGTGCGGGAGGCTGTTCAGCTGGTCGATTGCGACGGTCCTGCCGATGAGCTCGACCGCAGACCGGATACGCGTCCCGCGCGCCGATACCAGCGACGTGGTCGGCGCGCTGCGGCGGTAGACCGCACCCGAGGCCACCATCCGGATCGGCGCGTTACGCGCCTTGAGCAGTGCGAGGCCGCCGGCGCTCGTGAGCACGACCTGGGCGCTACCCGAAAGCACTGCCGCCGCGAGCTGCGTTGGGTCGGCGAGGATGACAACCTTCGCGTCGAGCCCTGAGCGACGGAAGAATCCTTCGTACTGCGCGAAGAAGCCCTGAGCGGACGTATCGGTGGGAATGGTCGCGATCGTGATCGTCGTTGTGCGCGCCGCCCCGGCGGTCGCCGGAGCCGCACCCGCAGACGTCACCCCGAACGCGACCATGGCGGCTGCGATTGCGGCTAGGACGACCACGCGCACGCCGTCACGGCGTCGCTCTGTCCGGTTGAGCATCACGGGCTCCTCTCGGTGCGATGGATGGCAGGTTCGCGCCGGTGACGCGCGATCATGCGGTGGATGTCGTTGCGGCGAGCTAGGAACGTCGGCGAACTGCGCGTTTCCGTCTGGCCACGCGGTCGCGGCAGATCGACGTCGACCTCCTCGATCACGCGTCCCGGAGTGGAGCTCAACACAACGACGCGGTCGGCGAGGTAGACGGCCTCGTCGATGTCGTGCGTCACGAGCACGATCGTCATGTTCACGACGTCGCCGTGAACGCGAAGGATGAGGTCCTGGAGGTCTGCGCGCGTCATGGAATCGACGGAGGCGAACGGTTCGTCCATGAGCAGCACCTTGGGTTGCGCGGCGATCGCGCGCGCGATCGCGACGCGCTGTTGCATGCCCCCCGATAGCTGCCAAGGGTACATCCGCGAGACCGCCGCGAGATCGACGGCAGCCAATGCCGCGCTCGCACGCGCCAGCCTTTCGGCACGTGAGACGTCGAGGCGGCGGCGTAGGGCAAAACCCACATTCCCGGCGACGGTCAGCCAGGGAAAGAGGGAGCGCGCATAGTCCTGGAACACCAGCGTGATCCCGTGCGGCGGGCGCTCGATTCGCCGTCCGTCGAAGATGACGGCGCCGCCCGAGGGCGCCGTCAGTCCGGAGAGCAAGCGCAGGAGCGTGGTCTTGCCGCAGCCCGATGGCCCGACAAGTGCCAGGACCTCCCCTTCGTGGACTTCAAACGAGACATCCTGGAGCACCGGGGATGCCCCGCCGTCGAAGCGTTTCGTCAACATGACCGCCTCGAGCACGACGCTGCCGCGCCTGGGCGCGGGCACGCTTTCGTGCACGGCAAGCTCAGACCGTGTTCTCACCAATGGCTCCGCGGTGCCAGCCGAGGATGCTGCGCTCGGCAATCAGGAAGAGCCTGTTGAGCGCAAGCCCAAGCAGGCCTAGGAAGAGGATTCCTCCGTACATCTCCGGCGCGTTGAACAGGCGCTGGTTCAGGAGGATGTAGTGGCCGATCCCGTCGCTACCGCCCACGAGCTCGGAGATGACGACCATGATCAAACCGATGGAGAGCGCGACCCGGAGCCCGGCGGAGATCGACGGGAGGGCCGCCATGAGGTCGACGCGCAGCGCGCGTTCCAGCCGCCCGAGCCCAAGGACCGCAGCGGTGTCCCGCGCCTCGGGCGCGACGGCGCGAAGCCCATCGATCGTGTTCACGAACACCGGAAAGAAGACGCCGAACGCGATCACGCTGATGCGCATGGCGTCACCAAACCCGAAGACGACGATCCCGGCGGGCACGAGCGCGACGGGAGGCACAGCGCGCAGGAACTCGAGCGTGGGCTCGAGGGCCCGGCCGACGCGGTGGGACGAGCCGCTAACGACGCCGACGGCGATCGCGAGCACGGCGCCGGCGAGGTACCCCGCCGTCAGCCGCTCCAGGCTCGCCGTGACATGGGTCAGGAACGTGGTCGTCGGCCAGACCTCCCACGCCCGTGTCGCCACGGTGCTGAAAGGCGGGAAGAGGAACGACGGGCGCATGCGAGCCCAGGCCTCCCATGAACCGAGGGTTGCCGTCAGCACGGCGACTCCTGGCAGCCAGTCGTGCACGGCATGGGCCGCACCGCGCATCAAAGCGCAGCGATCCGCTTCTCGGCGCCCCAAAAGACGACGCGACGCTCGACGAACCGGAGCGCGACTGCGATCGCGTAACCGAGAACGCCTGTGACGACGATCCCGGCGTACAGCTCTGGCAGGTGGTAGGCGAGCTGCTGGCGCATCAGGTACGCGCCGAGCCCGTCGTTGCCGGTGATGAGCTCTGCGGTGACGCCGGCGAGCAGACCGATCGACGCGCTCACGCGAATCCCGGTCGCGATGCTCGGCGCCGCCGCCGGCAGCCGCACGCGAAGGAGCTGTCCGAGACGCGAGACGCCTGCGGTTCGGGCGACGTCGATCAGCATGCGATCCGTGCTCCTCACGCCGTGGAAGGTGTTGAGCAGAATTGGCCAGAACGCGACGTACGCGACGATGAAGCGCCGCATCGGCATGCCCAGCCCAAAGAACATGATCGCGAGCGGAATGAGAGCGACCGACGGGATCGGTCGCAGTAGTTCGACGACGAGGGCCAACGCGCGCTCGACGGTGCGGGAGGCGCCCATGAGTGCACCGACGGCGACCGCCGCCAGAGACGCGGCGACGATTCCCGCTCCGTAGCTCTGGAGAGTCGTTGCGAGCTCGCGCGGCAGCTCGCCCGAAGCGAACTCGGCCGCGGCCGCGCGGACGACTGCGCTCGGACGCGCAACGCTGGCTTCCAAGTTCAAGGCGCGTACCGCGAACTCGAGCGCGGCCATCAGCAAAACCGCCACGGCCAGCCCTTCGACATTGCCGACCTGCCGCGCCGGCCCGCGCACCGTCCGCAAGCTCTCGCCGTAACCCTTCATCGCGTCTCGGTGAGCCTGACAACGCGTTGACCCCAGGTCAAGCGGATGGCACGACGCATGGCCGGCGGCACGCCGACACGGCGTCCCGCCGGCCGGCGTCGGGTCATCCAGGCGGGATGGGCGCGCTCAAGCGACGTGCAACGCGACGCCGGAAAGGCGCCGAGGCGCGGCGGCGCCGCTCCTCGGCCGGCCGCTTTCCCGTGAATGAGCCCCGATAACCATTCGGATCGACGCAAGCCGTCATCCGTACGTCGACCTCACGCTTCCACGGCCAGCGCCGCGTACGCATGCGGAGGATCGGGGAAGAACGAGAGAGCCCCTTTCCAGGCGGTCTCGGCGACCCAGACGCGCTGGATCTCGAAGACGCCATCGGCACCCACCGAGCCGTGCGCGATGAGCTGATCACCGGTCTTGAGCGCGTTGCGCTCCGGCTTTGCGTGCTTCCAGATCCGCGTGCTCGCCGACGTACGGGCGCGATGCCACCGCCCGTGCTTGTCGACGATCGTGACGGCGCCGTCCGACTGAACCGCGACTATGCGCCCGCGGAGCGCGCCGCCGGCCAGACCGGCCGACTGTGAAACCGTTCTCCCGCTTGTCGCATTCCCACTCGGCGCCGCGAGCGACGGCCCGACGGCCGCTCCGAACGCCACTGCCCCGGCACCGGCCGTCAGCGCCTTCGCTACGAACTCTCCTCGCGTGTACGCCATCTCCCAGCCTCCTTCGACTACGTAGGGCTGAAATTGCAGCGCACCGACTTCGGCGGCCGAGCCATGTAAGGCTCCGGAACGACGAACGAACACATTCGAACGTCTCCTACGGTCCTCGGCTCGCCGGTCGTGCACGAGCGACTTGATTCCCACGATGTGAAAAACTAAGCTTCCCCCGTCCCTATAGAGGAGTCGAGTGGGGTCGCGTTGTCATTCCCAGCGAGTGCGAGGGTTCCTATAACTTCTGTGGCCGTGGGTCGACAGGGGGAGCCGGGGGAGGCCCGCGCTCTGGCCACGCATTCGGCTTCTCAGGGTCGGCGCGCGCTTCCGTGAGCGATTCCAGCGAGAGGAGGCAGAGTGCGTACGGATCCGTACATCGAGATCGCCGTCGAAGACTCTGAGCGGGCGCTCCGGTTCTACGGCAACGTCTTCAACTGGGCGTACTTCCGGGCTCCGTCGGAAACGCCCTACTACGTCATGGGGAGGCTCAACGGCCCGTCGCTCGCCGGGATATTCCCGGCTGCGTTCGCACCGCAGATGCTCCCCTTCGTGAAGGCCATGGCCGGGCAGTTCGAGCCGACGCTGGGCCGGATTCGGAAGCACGGTGGACGCGTCATCGAGGCGCATCCGGAGGAAGGGCTCGGCTCGGTCGCGCAATGGAAGGATCCGGACGGGAACAAGTTCGGCCTGACCGAGCCGTATGCCGATGCGCCAGTGGCAATGGTCACCGCCGACAAGGTGGCGTGGCGGCCGCGGATCAATAGCAAGGCATCGGCCGGGATCGGGTTCGTCGAGATCGGCGTGAACAATGAGGCGCGCGCCCTCGACTTCTACCGCGGCGTCTTCAGCTGGTCGACGATGACGAGAGCTCGCGGTTCCATGCATTACCACTTTGCCGGCCGGGCCGGCGACAACGCGATCGCAGCCATCCGCCCGAGCGCCCAGGCGCCACAGACGACGCCGTTTTTCAGCACGGGCGAGCTCGAAGCCGTCCTCCGACGCGTCACAAAGAACGGCGGGCTCGTCTTCGACCGCGGCCGTGAGGGAAATGGCGTCATGGCTCAGTGCAAGGACCCCGACGGGAACCTGTTCGGGCTCGTCGAGTACTCGAACAATGTACGCGGCGAGAGGATCCCGGCGGCGCCCCGCGCGGGCGCGGGCGCACGCGGCGCGACTTAGCGGCTGCGGGGACGAACACCTCGGCGCGACGCCTTGTCTCGGACACGGCGTCGCGCCGAGCGAACTCGCCTACGCCGGCTCGACCGCAAGCGGCACATTCGCGTACGACCGGAAGTTGCCGAGCGGGCGGCGCACGGGCGGACCGGCGAGTTCAATCCGCCGCAGTCGGGTTAGGAGGCGCTCGAACACAACGGCGGCCTCGATCCGGGCGAGAGCCGCGCCGAGGCAGTAGTGGCTGCCCCCTCCGAACGCGACATGACGGTTCGGGTGCCGAGCGACCTCGAGCTTCTCCGGCTCGTTGAACTCGCCCTCGTCGTGGTTCGCAGAGCCCAGCAGAAGGATCAGAACGCGATTCTTCGGGATCGTTCGGCCGCCGATCTCGATCGGAGCCAGTGTGAAGCGGCCAGCCCCCTGTACAGGAGCGTCGTAGCGGAGGAACTCTTCAACAGCTTTCGGCACGAGCATCGGGTCGTCGCGCAGCCTGGCCAGCTGTTCCGGGTGCTCGAGGAGTGCGACGCAGCCGTTGGCTATCAGGTTCCTGGTCGTCTCAAAGCCGGCGAAGAAGAGGAAGACTGCGTTGTCGACGATCTCTTCGGCCGTCAGCGTCTGACCGCCGGCCTCGGCCGCGAGCATCGCGGAAAGGAGATCGTTCCCGGGGATTGCTCGCCGCTGGTCGAGCAGCGCTCCGACGTAGTCCTGCAGCCAGGTGACGGCATCGTTAACCGCGACCCTGTCGCCCTCGGGAACCCGCGTCGTGAAGCCCTTCACGAGGTCCTCCACCCGCGGGCGTACGTTTTCCCGGTCGGCGGCCGGAATGCCAATCAGCTCGCAAACGACCGTGACGGGTAGGGGATACGCGAGCTCGTCCACGACGTCGAGGAAGCCGCGCTCGATGCCGGGCGCAAGCAGTTCGTCCGTGAGTACGCCAATGTGCTCGCGGAGCTCCCGGACGAGCGGCGCGCTGAACGCTTGGTGCATGAGCGTCCGCAACCGGGTGTGCTCCGGTGGGTCGCGCACGATCGCGATCTTCTGAAAGAACCGAGCCGCCGGGCCGGTGCCGACCGCGAACTCGTGGAACTCGGGCGGGAAGGCGCTGCTGAGCCGCTTGTCTCGAAGCAGGGCTGTCACTTCGGCGTGGCGCGTGACACCCCACTGCCCGGGACCGAATCGACAGAGCGGTCCCTCTCGGCGGAGCTCAGCGTACGCGGGGTAGGGGTTCTCGACCACAGCCGGAGCGGCGGGGTCGAAGCGCGGCGGCAGCGCCCGTGCAGAGGCCGTCACCGGCCGAGGATACCGTGTGATCGAGCCGGAAGGAGCACGGGCCCGCAACACGGAGGCCGCGGGTTCTCAAGCGGCCGCGGCGGCGCTATAGTCGAGGTCCGCCCGACCTAGGAGGTTGATTGTGGCCACGCAGACGCAGGCGCCGAACATCTACCCGTTCATGCGCTTCCGCGACGCAGACGCCGGAATGGAGTGGTTGTCGCGCGCGTTCGGCTTCGAGCAGCAGGTCGCGTATCGCAGCGACGACAACGTGATCCAGCACGCGCAGGTGTCGCTCGGTCCGGGAATCGTCATGCTTGGGCAGGGTGATCCCGATCACCCACTGTCGCAGGGGATATACGTCGCCGTCGACGACGTCGACGCGCACTACGAGCGCGCGAAGGCTGCGGGTGCAGAGATCGTCCGTGAGATCGAGAACACGGACTATGAGTCGCGCGAGTACACGGCGCGCGACCCGGAAGGCCATCTCTGGAGCTTCGGCACGTACCACCCGAAGGTGACCGACCGGGAAGACGACTGACGCTCACCGCGCAACGCGCTCGGGAGCTCGCGCTCGCTCTGCCGGAGGCGGTGGAGCAAGATCATCACGGACGGCCCTCCTACCGCGTCGCGGGGAAGATCTTCGCGACGCAGTGGGACGCGCACAACGTGAATGTGATGCTCGACGAAGACGGCGTTCGCACGGCCGTGCACGACAATCCCGAAATCTGCTCGGAGGTTTGGTGGGGAAAGCGGCTCACGGCGGTCCGCGTGGATCTCCGCCAGGCAGGCGTCAAGCTCGTGCGGGACCTGCTCGCGGACGCCTGGGAAACGAAGGCGCCGAAGCGTCTTCTGCGTGATCGCGAGCCGCGCCCGTAGGTCGATCGGCGTCAGTCTTCGACGCCAAGAAGCCACGCGATCCCTGCCGACAGGTACGCGCGCAGCGCGATCGTGTCGTGCGCCGAATAGCCGTCGTCGAACCGGACGTTGACGCCGCGGCTGGCGAGGAAGGAGGCGAGCCGCGCAGCGTCGGCGTGCATGTCGACGCGCGTGTACTTCTCGTAGCGTCCCGCCGAAACGTAGACGAGCTCGGGCAGTCGGCCGCGGTGGCGCTCGTATTCATCGACAACAGGTCGCTCGTCTCCCGTTTCCGCTCGCCACGGCAGGGGCGAGCCGGCCGGGGTGGCCTGGAACGTCGCCGAGACGACCGCCGCGCGGGAAAAGGTCTCTGGCTCGCGCAAGGCAAGGAAGGCTGCGCCGACCGCGCCCACGCTTGCGCCCGCCACGACGTGACCCCGCTCGAGGACGCGGTAACGATCGGCGAGGAACGGAAGCAGCTCGCGCGCGACGAAGCCGACGAAGGCGTCGTTGCCGGCCAGTTCGCGGTGCCGCGAGACGAAGCCTCTCGTGCCGACGATCACGCCGAGGAAAGGGTCGGCCCCGCGCGCGGCGATGTCGTCGAACTCGTCACCCGCCGCCCACCACTCGTCGGCCCCACCGAGGATGAAGACGAGGGCGCAGCGCTTGGCTCCGTCGTACTCAGGCGGGCGGTAGACGCGGATCGTCCGCTCGTTTCCCAGCAGATCACTCGCGACCACCCACTCGTCGAGCGTTCCGCGCGACTCCTTTCGCGCACCGTCGGGCCGCACCGGCCAACGGTCTCCGAGAGCGAGGATCGAGTATTCGTAGCCGAACCGGATCTGCGGCAAGCTGACGCCGTCCCTGAGCGGGTTGTGCGGGTCGGGCCGGCCCATGACGAGCGCCTGCACGAACGCGCCGTCGTCGCTCCACACGAGCCCGGGCGGCGGATCGACGACGTAGGAGTAGCCGACGAACGCCGTCGCGGGGAGTTCAGCAGTGGCCGCGAAGATCGCACTGGAACCCAGCCGTTCGAGGCGCATGCCCTTGGTCGGGAGCGCCGCGCAGACAACGCTCACCGACTCGGCGCTCACCGTCTCGTCCGCGAAGACGAACGTGATCCGACGCGCGTCCGGATCGCTTGTTTCCTCCACAATTGGGCCCTCGTGGGTGTGGACGAGGTCGAGAACGCCGGCAGCGCCGTGACAGCGGAACGCTGCCGCGACGGTACGGCTGATGTCGCTGGAGACACCGTATGCCTCCTGCGCATCCATGGCGCCATTATCCCACCGGGAAGGGCGCGGGCGACGCAATCTCAGACGGACTCGATACTTGCGTTGGCGGCGATCATCGTCCAGGATCGGCCTCCGTGACGGGGAAGTCGTCAGCAGCGGAAGCGACCGGGTTGGTGGTCACCACGCCCGTCGCGGCAGTGCTCACGTGGTCGTACCCGGGGGAGGACGAACGCCTCCGCGCGCTGTACGAACAGAGCCGTCGTGCGCAGTGGAACGTGTCGACCGACCTCGACTGGTCGATCGAGGTCGAGTTCGGTTCCCCGCTTCCCGACGACTCTGCATTCGGGTTGGGTGCGTTCGAGTCGTCGCCGCTCGCACCCTACGGTCGCTCGATGTGGGATACGTTCCGGTGGGAGTTCCACGCGTGGCTCGCGAGCCAGTTCGCGTTCGGCGAGCAGGGCGCCGTCGTCGCGGCGGCGCGGCTCACCGAAGTTCTGCCGAGCGTCGACGGCAAGTGCCTCGCTGCCGTGCAGACGGCCGACGAGGCGCGGCATCTCGAAGCGTTCTCACGATACGTCCGCGACAAGTTGCCGACGTCGTACGGCCCGGCTCCGGCGCTCGCATCGCTTCTCGAAGACGTGCTCGCCGACGCACGGTGGGACGTGGTGGCCCTCGGCCTCCAGATCGTGCTCGAGGGGCTCGCGATGGCGACGCTGCGCATTGCGAACAACACGATTCACGATCCCCTCATCGGCCGCATCGTGCAGCTTGCCGCACGCGACGAGGCACGTCACATCGCCTTCGGCATCCACTCGCTGAAGGACGTCTATTCGAATCTGACGGCGCGCGAGCGGGCGGAGCGAGAGGAGCTCGTGCTCGATGCCGCCCGGCTGACGCGCGAGTGGTTCCTGTTGCACGACGTCTGGGAGCGTGTTGGGATCGATCGCGACGCCGGTGCCGGATTCGCGGCGACGAATCAGATGATGAGCTCGTATCGCCGGGCCGTGTTCGCGAAGGTCTCGATTTCGCTCTCGCGAGTCGGCTTGATGACGGAGCGAGTCCGCGACGGTCTCGACTCTCTGGGGTTGCTCGACCCGGCCGTCTACGCACGCGAGCAGCGTCGCGCCGGCACCGCGGCCGGATGACAGGCGATGAGACGTCGGTCGGTGCGCGTTCCCCGAAGCCGCGCATCGACCTCCAGGCGCTCGAGCGCCTGACGAGCCTCGCAGACTATTTCGTGCCGTTCATGATCCGCTCCGCCTGCCAGCTGGGGATCGCTGACGAGCTGCGAGAGGGGCCGCGCCACGTGGACGATCTCGCGAGCGCGACCAACACGCATGCGCCGGCGCTGCATCGCGTACTCCGCGCGCTCGCGTCCAAGGGCGTGTTCGCCGAGGTCGAACCCGGAACGTTCGCCTCGACGCCGCTGGGCGACCTGCTGCGCAGCGATAATCCGTTGTCACTTCGGGACGCATACATGCCGATGGTCGCCGACGTCGAAGCATGGCTCGACCTCGAGTACAGCCTCCAGACGGGGAAGCCCGCGTTCGAGCATGTGCACGGGCAGGGTCTTTGGCAGTACCTCGCGGAGCATGCCGAGGAGAGCGTGCGCTTCGATCGCGGCATGCAGGCCATGACGCGCCCCGAGCTCCGAGCGGTTCTCGCGGCGTACGACTGGCGGAGCCTTCGCACGGTCGTCGATGTCGGCGGTGGCAACGGCGCCTTCCTCGCGGGTCTGCTGGCGCGTACGCCAGCTTTGCGTGGTGTGCTGGTCGATCTGGCACACGTCACTGCCGGTGCACCCGCCGTCTTGGAGGAGGCGGGCGTCGCCGACCGGTGCGAGATCGTGTCGGCGAGCTTCTTCGACGGCGTGCCGCCGGGCGGCGACGCATACTTGCTGAAGCGGATCGTGTACTCGTGGGACGATGAGCGTGCACTCTCACTTCTCCAAAGCGTCCGGAATGCGATGGGGCCGAACAGCGTCTTGCTCGTTTGCGAGCCCGTCGTCGGACACGGTCGCTCAGAGGCAGGTCCTATCCTTGACGTAGTCATGCTCGTCGTCGACGGGGGCCGGGCGCGGACCGTCGAAGAGCTGTCCGCACTCTTCGCAGCGGCCGATCTCGAGCTGACGCGCATTCTCCCGACCATGGTGTTCCCGCTCGTCGAGGCGGTCCGGGCGTGAGCAGCTGCACACCCGCCGGGAGGGGGCGCGGCCTACCGGAGTCGCCGCTACCTCCGCGCTTCGACGCCAGCGACGCGTCAGCGCTCGCAGACCCGTACCCACGCTACGCTGAGCTCCGCGCCGCCGGTCCCCTCGCGCGGGGCGGCGCGGGTACGTGGCTCGTAACCCGGCACGCCGACGTGACAGCGCTACTCGGCGACGACCGCCTCGGCCACGAGCTGGCGGTGGAGTACCACGAGGTCTCGCTCGGCGCGGGGCCGGCGAGTGAGTTCTTCCGCCGGGTCATCTTCTACCGCGACCCGCCTGCGCACACGCGACTTCGCAGGTTGATGGCGGCCGAGTTCACGCCGAAGCGCGTCAATGCGATGCGCGCGCGCATCGCAGCGCGCGTCGACGAGTTCCTCGACGGAGCACTTGAGCGGGGCCATTTCGACGCGATCAGCGATCTCGCATATCCGCTCTCGGTCGCAGTCGTGTGCGAGCTGATCGGAATCCCGCCGGCGGACTGGGCCGAGCTCAAGCCGCGTGCGATCGATCTCGGTCGCGGCTTCAACCATGCGTCGTCGCCGGAGGAGCAGCGCGCGACCGACGAGGCGGTCGTGTGGCTGCAGGAGTACCTCGACCGGCTGCTGCGCGAGCGTGGTAGAGCGCCACGGGCCGACCTGCTGTCGAACATGCTGGCCGCCGGAAGCGGGGAGGGGAAGCTTGCCTACGAGGAGATCGTCGACAACTGCGTCTTCGTGCTGTGGGCGGGATTCGAGACGGTGCTCAGCGCCGTAGGAAGCGGTTTTGCGGCTTTTCTCGAGTTCCCAGGAGAGTTCGCGCGCCTGCGCGGCGAGCCGCGGCTCGTGTCGACGGCCGTCGAGGAGATCCTCAGATTCGACGCGCCGATCCAGGGAACCTCGCGCGTCGTTCGTCGCGAGATCGTCATCGGAGGCCGCCGGCTACGTCCCGGGCGCGTGCTTGTAATGCTGCTCGGCTCCGCCAATCACGACGAGCGCGTGTTCTCGGATCCGCGCCGCCTGGACGTCGCGCGTATGCCCAATCCGCACGTGAGCTTCGGCGGTGGTGTGCATCGGTGCCTCGGGAACGTGCTTGCGCGAACGGAGCTCGCGATCGTGCTCGAGCGCGCGACACAGAGGCTCGCGGCGATCGAGCCGTACGGAGATCCCGTGCGCCGCACCGCGGCGATGTGGATGCGCTTCCACGCGAGCGTCCCCGTCGCGGTAACGGCTGCCTGAGCGCCGATTCAGCGATGTGGCGGCGGCGCGTTTGGCTCGTCGTGCGCGGGGCCTACGGTGGCGGCACCGAACGTGGCAAGCAACGCGTCGCGAACGGGCCCGCTGCCGCCGTAGACCAGCAGCACGATCGCCTCGCGTGCGAGGCGTTGGGCGGCGTCGTCGGCGAGCACTGCGCGACTGCCCCTTGCAACCGTGAGCGCGGCCGCCGCCCTGACGGCCAGTGAGGCGGCGGCGGCGCGTGCCGCCGGAATCGCGGACGGTCGGGCGCGCAACACTGCGTTGCGGCACGCGTCGAGCTCGGCGTCGAGAGCGGTGCGGCCGAGTAAACGGCAACAGCGCCTCGCGACGCCGAGCGGGTAGGCGGCCTGCGTGCGCTGAACGTAGGCCTCGGGACCGCTGCTGCGACCCGCGGGGACGACAGCAGTCACGCGATCGGTCGGCACGAACACGTCGCGGAGCTCCCACCGCACCGTTGCGCTCGCGTTGATCGCAAGGAGCTCGAGGCGCGTCGGCGTCGCGCGACCGGTCTCACTGGCGTCGAGCAACGCCCACACGACCCTCTCGTCCGGCGCCGACGCGGCGGCGTGGACGTAATCGATGCTTCCCCAGCCGCTGACCCAGGGCGCCGTTCCGTTGAGCACCCAGCCGCCGTCAGTGGGGCGCGCCTGCAGCCGTCCGGGAAGCACGACACCGGTACGGCGCGCTCCGGTGCACAACGCGTCCAGCCACTCGTGCCGGTCGGCCACCGATCCAGCAGCGACGGCCGGGGCCGTGCCGAGGTGCTGGCACCAGATGAACGTCGTCGTCAGACAGGCGCTCGCCAGGATCTCGACCACGTTGCAGGCCGTGACGAAATCGGCCTCCAGCCCGCCGAACGCGCGCGGGCCCGTGAGTCCGTAGAGGCCCGCTGCCGCGAGCGCGTCGAGGTTCGCTCGCGGAACAGTCTCGCTGCGATCGGTGGCCGCGGCGTTCGGCCAGAGCACGTCCTCGGCGAGCGCCTGCGCCGTCCCTGCGACGTTCACGGCGCGTGGACGAGCCGGTAAAGACGGTGGAAGCGATCGTCGATCGGCACCGCGTCGACGCGCTCGAACCCCGCTGCGCGCGCAAGCTCGCGCACGGTGTCGGGGCGCAGCACCGTCCCCGTCCCCCGCGCGTCCGCTGCGGCGAGCGCGACAGGAAGACAGTGCAGGACGCTGGTCGCGTACTGGAAGCGCTCGAGCTCGTCACCGGGCGCCGTGAATCTCTCGGCGACCTTTGCGTCGAGGACGGCCACGCAACCGGCTCGTCCGGCGAGCACGCGACACGTGCGTAGGAGCTCGACGGGGTGCGTAGCTTCGTGCAGCGTGTCGAAGAGACAGACGAGGTCGTACGGCCCATCCGCCGTCGCGGCGTCCGTGCAATGGAACGTGATGCGGTCATCGACGCGCCGCGCGGTCGCATTCTGCCGCGCGCGTGCGACCGTCTTCGCGTCAAGGTCGAAACCGTCGACGGACGCGTGCGGGTACGCGAGCGCGAGCGAGATCGCCGCCCAGCCCGCGCCGCAACCAATGTCGGCGATGCGCGCAGGCGAGGTCGTCAGACGGGCGTGCACGTCGGGGAGGTACCGGGGGAGCCACCCCGGGAGGTCGTGCGCGAACACCGCGCGGTTCGTGCCGGAGTGGCCGTCGCGCCAATCGTCGCCGAACGCCGCGTCGGGTACGCCGCTGCCGCTCCGGTACGCATCGATGAGGCGAGGCAGAGCTTGCGCGACGCCGCCGGCCGGTAGCACCGTGAGCGCCGTCATCGAGAGCGGGTCGTCGGAGACGAGCAAGACCTGTGCGTGAGCCGGGGGCAGCGAATAGACACGCTCGTCGACCGGTGCGTCGGGATCATCAACCGTCAGGAACCCGGCTACCGCCTGTTGCTCGAGCCACTCGCGCGCATACCGGGGCGCGATCGCGGCGCGAGCCGCGAGTGCGGCTGGCGTCGCCGAGCCGGCCTGCAAGAGCTGATCGTAGAGGCCGAGCTGCGACCCGATGTAGACCGTCAGAAGCTCCTGGGTCGCCAGCATTCCCATGAACAGGCGCATCGCGAGTGAGCGCGCGTCTCCACCGCCATCCGACGCACGGCCCGAGGCCGTGTGAGGCGCGTCGCCAGCGTCCACCTCGCCAGTCTATGACGGCGTTGCGGCGAAATCGAGGATGCGAGTGGCGTACGCCGCTGAGGCAGTAGTGTTCGCGGCCCGTGACCGCACGCCGCCTCACGGTCGCGGTGCGCCTGCCGCTCGACAGCGCCGCGGCGCTCGACGTCGCTGAAGCGGAGCTCCGGCGCGCCGGTGCTCCGGTGGAGCGACTGCTCGACGGGCTTCTGTGCGAATGGGGCACGGTCGACTGGGCGTCGGGCAGCGTCCGTGCCGAGGTCCGCGCAACCGCAGACGGAGAGTCGACCGCCATCGAGCTCGAGCTTTCGGGCTGGGACACGCTTCTGACAGACGTCGGCGGTGAGGACGACCGCGAGCTCCTCGCCTGGGTAAGCAGCCGCGTGTTCGCCGCGGCCGTTCGCGCTGCGTCGCCGGACGAGGTTGCTGCGTGGCTCACCGACCGGCTCGCGCGCCGGCCGGAGGGTCCGCGAGCGCGCGAGGTGTACGCATCGGTGCGCGAGCACCAGGCCGGATTCGACGCGATCCTCACCGCGCTCTCTCCCGGGCCCGGAGATGTGTTTCTCGACGTCGGCTGCGGCGGCGGGGCCTTGCTCGCGCAGGCGCTTGCAAGGGGTTGTCGCGCCGCGGGCGCGGATCACAGTCGGGAGATGGTCGATCTCAGCGCAGAGCAGAACGCGGCGGCGCTCGCGGCCGGCGATCTGCGACTCGTCGTCGCGAATGCGAGTGCGTTGCCCTTCGCCGACGACTCGTTCACGTCCGCCGCCATGGCGCACATGTTCTTCTTCCTTCGCGATCCTGTCGCCGCGCTTCGCGAGTTGCGGCGTGTCGTCTCGAGCGGCGGCCGGATCGCCGTGGTGACGCTCGCGCCAGAGATGAAGGGGCACCCGTACGCCGCACCGGAGCCGCTCGCTCGTGAGGCGTTCTTCTGGTCAGACAGCGAGCTCGCCGAGCTCGCGAAGGAAGCGGGCTTCGCCGCGGTGCGCGTCTCGCGCCGCAACGGAAGCCAGCTGCTCGAAGCCCGCGTCCCCTGAAGGCGCGCACCTTGGCGCTTCCTCGCCTTGGGGCGATACTGCGTGCGTGGACGCCTGGGTACCTACGCTGCTGCCGCGGTTCGATCCTCTCGCTCCGGAGGTTCTCGACGACCCGTATCCGGTGTACGCGCGCCTGCGGGACGCAGGGCCTCTTTGCCGTGGCCCGCTCGGCACCTGGACGGTGACGAGGCATGCCGAGGTCGGCGCGCTGCTGAACAACGGCCGCCTCGGAAGCGCGTTCCCCGAGGCCTATCACCGTGTGTCGGCCGGCCAGGGTGCGGCGGCGGCTTTCCTCGCCCGCATCATCCTGTACCGCGACCCGCCCGAGCACACGCGCATGCGCCACTTGATCGGCAGCGCCTTCACGCCGCAGGTCGTCCGCGGTCTCCAGCCCAGGATCGCAACGCTCGTCGACGATCTGCTCGAGCCCTTGCTCGAGGCGGGGCGAATGGACGTCGTCGGCGACCTAGCCGTGCCTCTGCCGGTTCTGGTCGTCTGCGAGTTGATGGGCATACCGGCCGTCGACCACGAGGAAATCCGGCCGAAGGCGACAGACCTCGGCAGGGCGTTCGCGGCAATCGTCCCCGAAGAAGCGCGCGCTGCAGCAGACGCAGCCGTCGTGTGGCTGCAGGACTACTTGCGTCACCTGCTTGCGGAGCGGCGCCTCCACCCGCGCGACGATCTGCTATCTCGCCTGCTCGCGGCGCGCGCCGGCGAACATGCGCTCGTGGACGACGACATCGTTGACAACGCCGTGTTCGCGTTCTTCGCCGGCTTCGAGACGACGACGAACCTCATCGGCAACGGGTTCGCGGCGTTGCTGGAGCATCCGGACCAACTGGCGCGGCTGCAGCGAGACACGACGCTCGTGGGCACGGCCGTCGACGAGTTCCTGCGCTTCGACGCACCGGTACAGGGCGTGGCGCGGTTCGTGCGAGAGCCGGTCGAAGTCGGCGGTCGGAGGATCAAGCCGGGACGGGTGGTCAACCTTCTCATCGGCTCCGCGAATCGCGACGAGCGTGTGTTCGCCGACGGTGACCGACTCGACGTCGGGCGGACGCCCAACCCGCACGTCAGCTTCGGCGGCGGTCCGCACCGGTGCCTCGGCGCGACGCTCGCGCGACTCGAGGCCACGGTTGTTCTCGCGCGCGTCCTCTCACGGTGCCGCGGCGTGGACCCGGGCGGGATCCCGGTGCGCTCGCGCGCGTCCAGCTTCCGAGGGTACGAGTCTCTGCCCGTCGTCCTGCATCGGTCAAAGCGCCGATGACGAGCATCGAGGTGCCTGCTTCGGTGGGACAGCGTCTCCTCTGGCAGATGGAGCACCACCGCGGAGCGAACGGAGCCCTCAACTGCCCCGTCATGCTGCGCTTCTCAGGCGAGCTCGACCGCGACGCGCTCGACGTCGCCCTCGACGCACTCGCGTGGCGCCACGAGGCGTTGCGGACCACGTTCACCGGCCGTGCGCACCGCCTGATGCAGGTGATCCACAGTCAGCCGCGGAGGCTTGCGCTGAAGGAGATCGACCTCAGTGGCGGACGCGACGCCGAGCGACGGCTGACCGACGCTCTAGCGCGCGAAACGGCCACGCCTCTCTCGCCTGAGGACTGGCCCGTACGCGTCGCGTTGTGGCGGATCGCCCCGGACGAGCACGTCGTCGTGCTGACTCTTCATCACCTCGTCACCGACGGCTGGTCGTGTGCGGTGATCGCGAAGGAGCTCGGCGTTCTCTACGCGAAGCGGGCCGAGGGGCGGGGCGAGCTGCCGCCGGTCGGGTTGCAGTACCGAGATTGGGTAGCCCTGCAGAACGCCATGCTCGCGGGACCTGAGCGGCGGAGGCTGACCGAATACTGGCGCCGCAGCCTGGCGGGCGCCGGCATCGCCCAGCTGCCGCGAAACGTCGATCGTGTCCCGGTGGCGGAACGACGCACCGCGGTCGTCGGCGTGAGCATCCCGCGGGACACCGCCGTGGCCGTCGAGGAGCTGGCGAGGCGCGAGGCGAGCAGCACTTTCGCTGTGGCCCTCGCCGTGTACCTCGCGCACCTGCGTGCCCATGGTGCCGGTGACGACGTAACCATCTCGACGATCTTCGCCAACCGGGGAGCGCCCGAGGCGGCGCGCACCGTGGGCTTCCTTTCGAACATGGTCGTGCTTCGGACTGACCTCGCGCGCACCCAGTCGTTCCGCGACGTCCTTCGCCGCGCGTCTGGAACCGTCGTGGCCGCTGTAGAGCACCAGGGGCTGCCCTACCAGATGCTCCCGCTCGACACGATGCGGCTCGACTGCGGCCGCCCCGACTCGCACGTCTTCCAGCTGTTCGCGGGCCCGATGCAGGCGACGGAGACGTCTCGGACGCGTATCGAGCCAGTCGTCAGCGTCCCGGAAGGGTTCGGCAGCCGGTGGGACTTCGAGTTCTCGCTGTTCGCGCTGCCTGACGAGCTGCGCATCCTGGTCGTCTACGCGGAGGACCTGTTCGACCGCGCGTGGACGCGCGCGTTCCTCGACGGCTATGCCGATCTGCTCCAGGAGGTCGCGTCGGTTTCCGATGACGCGCGCGACGCCGCAGTACACGCGCGATGAGGGCAACTGTCCGGGAGCCGGCACTCGCCGAGGCGGTCCTGCAGATCCAGGAGGCAGCGGACTACATCATCCCCTTCGCGCTCCGGATCGCGTGCGAGCTGCGGGTCGCCGACGAATTGCGCGACGGCGCGCGGCCGGTCGGCGAGCTCGCGGCTACGCTCGGGGCCGACGCCGACGCGCTTCAGCGCGTACTGCGTGCGCTCGCGTCGAAAGGCGTGTTCGCCGAAGCGGAGCCGGGTGTGTGGGCGCTGACGGCTCTCGCCGAGCTGCTGCGCGGCGACCACCCGCTGTCGCTGCGAGACGCGTTCCTCTTGCAACCCGCGGACGTACGCGCGTGGGCGCGATTTGCCTACACGCTGCGTACGGGCAAGGCGGCGTTCGACCGTGTACACGGCGTCTCCTTCTACGACTACCTCGCCGAGGACGAGGACGCCGCGGAGAGGGTCGACGCGTCGGTTCGCACGCAGAACCGGCTCGTCCTCCGAACCCTGCTGACCGCGTACGACTGGGCCTCCTGCGGCACGATCGTCGACGTCGGTGCGGGCAGTGCGACGTTCCTGACGGGGCTTCTCGCCCGCTACCGGACGTTGCGCGGCATCGCGTTCGACGCGCCCCACGTCGCGGCGAAGACGGCTTCCGTCGTCGCGAAGTCGAATCTGGCTGCGCGGTGCGACGTCGTCGCCGGCGACTTCTTTCGAGAAGTGCCGGCGGGCGCGGACACCTATCTGCTCAAGACGATCCTCCACGACTGGCAGGACGACGAGGCGTTGGAGATCCTCGGCGCGATCCGACGTGCGTGCCGCGAGGACAGCAGGCTGATCGTCCTCGAAGCGCTGCTGCCGCCGGGCGACCAGTTCCACCTTGGGAAGCTCCTTGACCTCAACTCCCTCGTGCTTGTCGCCGGTCCCGACCGGGACGCGCACCAGCTCGCGGCGCTCCTCGACCGCGGTGGGTTCCACGCGAGACGCGTCGTGCCGACGACGACACTCGCGATCATGGAGTGCGGAGTCGCCCGTGAGCGCGACTGAGCGCAAACCGCACGATGGTGCGCCGGTCGAGGGCGCGGCCGGGGCGGGTGTCGCCGAGCTGATCACGCGCCTGCAGGAGCTCGCTGACCTGGTGACACCGTTCGCCGTGCGCGCCGTGTGCGATCTGGGCGTGGCCGACGAGCTGTGTGACGGCCCGATGCCCGTCGCCGCGCTCGCCGAGCGGCTCGGCGTCGACGCCGACGCTCTCTACCGGACATTGCGCGCGCTCGCCTGTCAGGGAATCTTCACCGAGGTCGCGGACCGGACGTTTGCCCTGACGCCGCTTGCGCAGTTGCTCCGCAGCGACCATCCGGTGTCGCTGCGCGGCGCCTACCCGCTGCTCGACGCGAACTTCGACGCATGGGCGAGCTTCGAGCACACCGTCCGCACGGGGCGGCCGGCATTCGAGCACGTTCATGGGGTCCCGTACTACGAGTGGTTGGACGATGCGCCGCGCGACGCCGGACGCTTCAACGCGATCCAGCGCGCAGGGAACCGGCTAGAGCTACGCGTCATGCTTCGCGCGTTCGACTGGCGGCGCATCGAGACGATCGTGGACGTGGGCGGCGGCGACGGAGCATTCCTTGCAGCCCTCCTTGCTCGCAACCGACACCTGCACGGCGTCCTCCTCGATCTTCCGCATGCGGTCGTGGGAGCGGTCGAGCTGTTCGAGCGCGCCGGCGTCGCCGACCGGACCCGTGTCGTCGCCGGGAGCTTCTTCGACAAGATCCCCGAGAACGCAGACGCATACGTGTTGAAGCGCGTGCTCTACGACTGGGACGACGAGCGCGCGCGCGCTCTCCTCGCAGGTGTCCGCGCCGCCATGCACGCAGACAGTCGCCTGCTGGTGCTGGATCCGTTGATCGTCCCCGGAAACGAATTCGATCCCGCGAAGATCTACGACCTCCTCAGCCTGACGATGTTGGGCGGGCGCGCGCGCTCCGAAGCTGAGCTGCGAGCGCTGCTGACGTCCGTCGGCCTGGTGGCGAAGGCCGTTGTGGAGACGCCGATGCTCCCGCTCGTGGAGGCAGCACGCGGGTGAAACTACGCTCGGTCGCGCGAGCCGGGCGCAGCCGCGACGACGAGAGTGAGGACGAGGCCGTCGCGGACTGCGAACCGACCTGCGAAAGCGCACAACTGCGATCCGTCAACCTCGGCAGGGCCTGCGAGGAGGTCCGCGCGGAAGGTCTGCCGGTCGGCGTCGAAGCGAACGGAGGCCTCCTCGAAGCCGAGCCAGCGTCCGGTCAGGGGATACCACGCCTTGAAGACCGCCTCTTTCGCGGAGAAGAGGAGCCGGTCCCAGCACAGGCCGTCGGTCCGGCCGGCCGCCCATGCAAGCTCCGGGAGACGACCGATCCGTCCCGCGACGCCGTCGGGGAGCGGCTCGTGCGGCTCGGCGTCGACGCCGAGCGCTGCGTACTGCGCGCGCCGCGCGACGACGGCGGCGCAATAGCCGCGGCAGTGCGTGATGCTTCCGACGACACCGTCCGGCCACAGCGGCTGCCGGTCCGAGCCCCTGCCGATCGGCACCTCTGGATGATCGAGCGCGGCGAGCGCGCGACGTGCGCAGCTGCGTCCGGCGGCGAACTCTCGAACTCGCCGTTCCGCGGCGTCGCCAAGAGCCGCACGCTCTTCGGGATGGAGCGGGTCCAGGGCAGGCGACTCGGCGGTCTCGACACCGACGACCCCGCTGGGAAGGAGCATCTCGATCAAGCCGCTGCCGGCGAGTCGAGGCGCAATCGCTTCTGTACAGTCGGCCGGGTAGTGACGACGCAGTGCAGGCACGTATGAGCACGCATCCGTTCCGCGAAGTCAAGCACGGCGCGCGATGCTAAGCGGCTGCGTGGCGTGGCCGCGCGACCTCGAAGAGTTGTACCGCGGGCGCGGCTACTGGCGCGGGGAGTCGCTGGGGCGGCTCCTGCGGGACGTCTCAGCGACTTCGCCGGAGCGCTGCGCAGTGGTCGATGTACTCGGGCGGTGCTCCTATGGAGAGCTGGACGCGCGGGTCGACGGCCTCGCCGCTGCGCTGCACGACGAGCTCGGCATCCGTCCTTGCGATCGCGTCGTCGTGCAACTCCCAAATACTCGCGACTTCGTGGCCCTTTGTATCGCCCTATTTCGTCTTGGCGCCCTACCCGTGTTGGCGCTGCCTGCGCATCGCAAGGCCGAGATCGGATACCTGTGCCGTCACACGGATGCGGTCGCGTACGTCATCCCCGATGTTCAGCAAGGGTTCGACTACCGTGACCTCGCCGCGCAGCTGCGTCGAGAGTGTCCGACGGTGGCCCACGTCCTCGTCGCGGGCGACCCGGGAGCGTTCACGTCGCTTTCCGACCTCGACGCCGCCCCGCGAGAGCTGCCGGAACCGGCGCCGGACGACGTAGCCTTCTTCCTGTTGTCCGGCGGAACAACGAGCGTGCCGAAACTGATCCCGCGCACGCACGACGACTACGCATTTCAGCTCCGTGCCACCGCAGCCGCAATGGGGCTCGATGAGACCGGCGGCTACCTCGCCGCGCTGCCCGTCGCGCACAATGCTGCGCTCGGGTGTCCGGGAGTGCTCGGAGCGCTACGCGCCGGCGCGAAGGCCGTTCTCGCTGCGAGCCCGAGCCCCGACGAGGTCTTCCCGCTCGTCGCACGCGAAGGCGTAACGCTGACGACGCTGATGCCTTCCGTGCTCCAGCTGTGGGTCGAGAGTGCACGCTACTTCGAGGTCGACCTCTCCGGGCTCGTGATCGAGGTCGGCGGCGCCATGCTTGACCCGACGCTCGCGCGGCGCGTCAATCCCGAGCTCGGCGCACGACTGTCGCACTGGTTCGGCATGGCCGAGGGTCTGCTCTGCTTCACGCGCCTCGAGGATCCGGAGGACGTCGTCGCGGAGACGCAGGGGCATCCGCTGTGCGAGGCCGACGATCTACGCGTCGTGGACGAGGAAGGCGCCGAGGTCCCGCCGGGAGCCGTTGGAGAGCTGCTGGCACGCGGCCCGTACACCCTTCGCGGCTACTACCGCGCCGACGACGCCAATCGTGAGGCGTTCACGGACGACGGCTTTCTGCGGACGGGCGACCTCGTTCGCATTCGCCCTGACGGGCGGCTCGTCGTCGTGGGTCGACGGAAGGACGTGATCAACCGCGGGGGCGAAAAGGTTGCCGCTCCGGAGGTCGAGGACGGGCTCCGGACGCATCCTGCCGTGCACGCCGTCGCCGTCGTCGCCGTCCCCGATCCAGCGCTCGGCGAGAAGACGTGCGCGGTGGTAGTGCCGCGCGGCGAGCCGCCGACGCTGCCGGCGTTACGGGAGCACCTCCTCGTGCGGGGATTCGCCCCGTACAAGCTTCCTGACCGCCTCGAGCTCCGGGACGCTATGCCGATGACCGGCGTGGGCAAGGTCGACAAGCGCGCACTGCACGGGCAGCTCAGTGCGGCCGACCCCCGGGCTGGAGTCGCACCGGTAGTGCCGATAGACCGCGCAGTGTGAACGTCGGTGCGCGCACGGGCGCTCCCGCCAGCTCGAGCGCCGGGAATCGCTCGAGCAGCGTGCGCATCGCCACCTCTGCCGCGAGGAGTGCGAGCTTCGCACCGATGCACGCGTGGTCGCCGCCGCCGAACGTGAGGAGTGGTCGCGAGCTGCCACGCGTGACGTCGAACCGGTCAGGGTCGTCGAACGCGTTCGGGTCGCGATGCGCCGCGCCGACGAGCGAGACGATCGCCTCGCCGGATCGAATGGTCGCACCCCGGAGGTCGTAGTCGGCGAGCGCGTACCGGCCGATCGCGTGAATCGGACTGTCGTAGCGCGCGGCCTCTTCCAACGCGAAGCCGGCACGAGACGGCTCGGCGGCAACGAGCTGGAGCTGCGGACGATGCCGCAGGAGGGCGAGCATCGCGTTCGCGATCAGGTTCACCGTGTTGTGGTAGCCGTTGACGATGAAGAACGCGCCGTTCGTCACCAGCTCGGCGAAGTCGAGCCGCTCTCCTTTCGCCTCTGCAGTCGCGAGCCTGGTGATGACATCGTCGCCGCCGCGTCTTCGACGGTGCACGACCATCGCGGCGACGTATGACGCGAACTCGCCGCGTGCACGTGCGGCCGCTGCGCGCACCTCTTCCGCTAGCAACCACGGAGGATCGCCGGCTGCTGCAAGGGCACTTCCCCACGCGACCACCGATGGCACGTCCTTCGGCGGAATGGCTGCGAGCTCGGCCACGGGCGCGAACGCGAATGGAAGCGCGTACTGCGATACGAGGTCGACCGGGTCGGGGCTGCGCGCAAGCCCCGAGACGAGGCGCTCCGCCGTCTCTTCGAGCCGCGGCCGAAGCGAGTCGGCGGTGCGCGGCGGGAATGCGATCCCGAGGAGCGATCTGACGCGCTCGTGGGCGGTGCCCTCGAGGAGCGCGATCGGCCTGTGCGCATCGGCTTCGGCGTCGCCCGCCGACGACCCTGCCGGTGCATGCCCAAGCCGCCCGTCGCGGACGACGGTGTACACGTCGTCGTAGCGCGACAGCAGCCAGACTCCGGATCGCGCGCGCGCCACTGGCGCCGCGGCTCGGAGGTCAGCGAGGAACGGATAGGGCTCCTCGCGGTAGCGCGGCCCGGAGGCGATTGCCAGCAGCCGGTCGGCCGCGGAGTGCTCGGAAGGGGCCGGCATCAGACCGATGATGAGCGCCGCAGGCGACGGGCGCAACGGCGGCGGCGCCCGGTGTGGCCGGCAGGCTTGTTTCTCGGCGCTGCGGTTGTAGAGTCGCTGGCAATGTGATGCACCTGAACGTCCTCACACAGACGATCCCGTCTCCGATCTTCGAGGGTATGTGGCGCCATGAGGAGGATCGCAGCGCGCACGGCTACCGCACGCTCGACCACTGGACGGACGTGGCGTGCCGTCTCGAGGAGGCGTGCATCGATGCACTCTTTTTCGCCGACTTTCAGGGCATCTACGAGTCGTACGGCGGCTCGCCCGACCGCGCTGTTCGCCACGGGCTCCACGTCCCGTCGATCGATCCAGTGCTCGTGGTTCCTGCGCTCGCGGCGGCGACGAAGCACCTCGGCTTCGCCGTCACCTACTGCCTGTCCTACGCACAGCCGTTCCAGTGCGCGCGGCTGTTCTCGACGCTCGACCACCTGACAGGCGGCCGCATCGGCTGGAACATCGTGACCTCCGACCTCCGCCTGGCCGAGAAGATGGGCCTCGGCACCCAGGCCGACCACGACGACCGCTACGACCGCGCCGACGAGTACATGGAAGTGGTGCTCGCTCTGTGGGAGAAGAGCTGGGGCGACGGCGCGGTCGTTCTCGATGCGGCGAACGACACGCTGACGGACCCGGCACAGGTGCGCCGGATCGAGCACTCCGGTCGGTGGTTCCGCCTGTTGACCCCGCACGTCTGCGAGCCGTCACCGCAGCGGACGCCCGTTCTCCACCAGGCGGGCGCTTCGCCGCGAGGCGTGGAGTTCGCAGCGCGGTGGGCCGAGGTGGTCTTCGTGACGCTCTCGGGGCCCCGGAAGGGCGCGCCGCGGGTCGCGCGGCTGCGGGAGCTCGCCGAGGCGCACGGGCGCGATCCGCGCGCGCTCAGGGTCCTTCAAGGAATGCCCGTCATCGTCGGCGCAACCGACGAGGAAGCGGAGCAGAAGGCGGAGGCATTCGTCCGGCTCGCGAGCCCAGGCGGCCTTCTCGCGAAATGGTGCGGCTGGACCGGCGTCGACCTCGCGGCGCACGGCGACGACACGCCCGTCAGCGACATCATCACGCACGACGGCCGCGGTATTCTCGGCTTCCTGGGTGAGGTAGCGCCGGCACGTGATTGGACCCTCCGCGACCTCCGCGAGTACGTGGCGACGCCCAGGCGGCCGCATCGCTTCGACCGCCTGACGCTCTTCGGCACTCCCGCGCAGATCGCAGACCGGATGGAGGAGTGGCTCGAGTTCGCCGACATCGACGGCTTCAACCTCTTCCCGTGCCCGCCGTCCGCCGGAATCGACGACATCTGCGAGCTTCTGGTACCCGAGTTGCAGCGGCGCGGCCTCGTTCGCACGAGCTACGACCCGGCAGAGCGCACGCTGCGCGAGCGCTACTACGGTGCCGGCCGCTCGCGTTACGGCGTCGAGTGGCAAGCGGAGCGGAGAGCGGGTGGAGCACCGGCGCCTCGGTGAAAGCGGCCTCATCGTTTCGGAGCTCGGCCTCGGCTCCTGGCTGACGTACGGCGACCGGCTGGCGTATGAGCAAAGCCGAGCTTGCATCCAGCGGGCCGTGGATCTCGGGATCACGCTCTTCGACACTGCGAACGTCTACGGCCGCGGCGAGGCCGAGTCGTTCCTCGGCCGCGCTCTGCGCCACCTCGACCGCTCGTCGTACGTGCTCGCGACGAAGGTCTTTTTTCCAATGTCTCGAACCGACATGGGCCTCTCGGCCGCGCAGGTCTTCAAGCAGTGCGACGCATCGCTCGCTCGGCTCGGCACGGACTACATCGACCTCTACCAGTGTCACCGGTTCGACAACTCGACGCCGCTCGAGGAAACCATGGAGGCCCTTGCCGAATTGAAAAGACAAGGGAAGGTCAGGGAGATCGGCTTCAGCGAATGGAACGCCGAGCAGATTCGCCGCGCGGTCGAGGTGTCGCACGTCGTCCGCTTCGCCTCCAGCCAGCCGCGGTACTCAGTCCTCACGCGTGATGCCGAGGCGGAGATCTTTCCGGTCTGCGCTTCGGCCGGAATCGGCCAGCTGTGCTGGCAGCCGCTTGAGCAGGGCGTACTGACCGGCAAGTACGCGCCGGCGGCGCCGCCGCCGGCGCGGTCCCGCGCGGCGTTAACGAGAGGGCGGACGATGGGCGACACGCTTGACGAGGCCGTTCTGAAGCGCGTTGTGCGGCTGACCGAGATCGCGCTCGAGGTCGGCCTGACGACAGCGCAGCTCGCGCTGGCCTGGGTCCTGCGGAAGCCGGTCGTGGCGTCGGTGCTCGTCGGCGCCACGTCGCCGGAGCAGCTTGACGAGAACGTGGGCGCGTCCGGCGTCCGGCTCGACGACGCGACGCTGAGGCGGATCGACGAGGCCGTCGCGGACGCCCACGCGCCGCGCTGCGGCGGCAAGCCCTAGTGGCGCCGGATTCCGCGAGTTAGGATTCGCCGGTGGAGCCCGGTTCTCTGCTCGCCGCGGTCGAGTGCGCTCCGCAGGAGCGGGGAATACGCAGTGCCCTAGCCGACGGGTCCTGGGCATTCACCTCGTACGCTGACGTTGCGGCCGCTGCGCGAGTCCGCGCGTGCGCGCTGGCGGATGCCGGCGTCGGACGTGGCGACGTCGTCTGTATCGCCCAGCGCGGTGGTCCCGATTTCCTGACCTCGCTCCTCGGTGCGCTTCTCGCAGGCGGCACACCGGCTCCGCTCGCGCCGCCCGTTCTCTTTCGCGATCCGGCGGCCTACGCACGCGAGCTCCGCGGCGCGATCGCGCTGGCGTCGCCGCGTGTCGTGGTTGCCGACGACGCGCTTCGCGCGGCCGTTGAACCCGCGGCCGCAGCCGCCGGCGTGGCGGTCGCCGCACCGGCGGAGCTCGTCGCCGACCGGGCGAAGACAGCCGCGCGTCGTCTGTCGGACGATCGTGTGGCGCTGCTCCAGTTCACGTCCGGCTCGAGCGGCAGCGCGCGCGGCGTCCGACTGTCGCGCGGTGCGCTCGAGTGGAACATCGGTGCGATCCGGACGTGGCTCGGGATGACCGTCGACGATGCGACGGCGACGTGGTTGCCCGTACATCACGACATGGGGCTGATCGGCTGCCTGCTGACTCCGTTCGTGAACGGAAGCGACGTCTACCTCATGCAACCGGAGGACTTCGTTCGCGACCCGCTGAGATGGCTGCGCTGCTTCGCGGTCGAGGGCGCATCGTTGGGTGCGGTCCCTGCGTTCGCGCTCGCGCACGTCGTCCGGCGTGTCGCTGCCGACGCGCTCACCGGGCTCGATTTCTCGAACTGGCGCGCCCTCATCGTCGGCGCCGAGCGTTTGCAGCCGGCCGCGCTGGCGAGGTTCGAGGAGCTATTGGCGCCCGCAGGCTTCCGCAGCACCACGTTGTGTCCGGCGTACGGGCTGGCCGAGGCGACTCTGGCCGTGACGGGAGTGCCGGTCGGCGAAAGCTGGCGCGCCGCGGCGGCTGCCCAGGGAGCGGCGGCCGTCGCCGGCAGCGGAAGGCCGCTTCCGGGTGTCGCGGTACAGGTCGTCGGCGTCGCGGGGAAGCCTCTTGCGGAGGGCGAAGTGGGGGAGTTGGCAGTTCGCACTCCCGCCCTGGCGGCCGGTTATCTCGGCGGCGAAGAGTCGGCGTCGCTCACGCGTTTCGTAGACGGCGGGCTGTACACGGGCGACGCAGGGTTCATGCTGGACGGTGAGGTGTTCGTGCTCGGCCGCCTCGGCGATGGGTTGAAGATCCGCGGCATCACCATCCTCGCGGAGGACGTCGAGGCGGAGCTCGTGGCCGGTGGCTTTCCGCCGCGCCGGCTGGCGGTCGCGTTCGGCTACCGCGGCGACGCGCCGACGGCGCTCGTTGTACTCGAAGGCGCGGAGCCGGACTCGGCGGAGCGTGCAGCCGCACTCGTGCGGGTACGACTGCCCGACCTCGACACGCTCGTCGCGGTGGTCCCAAAGGGATCCATTCCGCGAACGACGAGCGGCAAGACGAAGCGCCGAGAACTCTGGGAGCGCGACGCACCGCGGCTGATGCTGCCTCTGCGGCCCGCGCGCCCACGTGCACTCGTAACGACGACCAGGGGAGGCGACGATGCTTGACGCGCGCGAAGGTCAGGACCTCGGCGGGCGGGGGCGCGAGGAAGTCGAGGGCACGATCCGCGCGATCGTCGCGGAGCTGGCCCCGAACAGGGACGCCGAGGTTCGCGACGGAGCGAGCCTCATCGAAGAGCTCGAGTTCCATTCGCTCGCGCTCCTCGAGCTTGCCTTCACGCTCGAGGACGAGTTCGACCTCCTGCCGATCACGGAAGAGGCGGCGCGGGCGATCACCACTGTCCAGCAGGTCATCGATCACGTCGTGACGGAGATGCGCGAACGCGCCTCGGGGGAGACGTCGTGATCCGGGTCGCCGCGGCGTAGCGGCGGGGAGGTCGACATGGACGCCGCCGCGACCGCCTTGGAGACTCTGACGCCGGCGGCGATGCGCGCCGATGTGGCGAGGCTGCTCGAGACGGATCCCACCGACGTCGCCGACGAGGCGAATCTCCTGTCGCTCGGTCTCGACTCGGTACGGATCATGACGCTCGCGAGCCAGTGGCGGGTGTACGGCGTCGAGTTGAAGTTCGCCGACCTCGTCGCCGAGCCCACGCTCGCGGCATGGGCGAGGCTCGCGCAGGAGGCCGGCGCGGTCCCGGTCGAGCAGGATGCGACTCGGCCCGGGGAGCCGGCGGAAGGCGCGCCGTTCGACCTGACGCCGATCCAGCATGCGTACTTGGTCGGGAGAGGCGATGCGCAGGTGCTCGGAGGTGTCGGCGCCCACTTCTACTGCGAGTTCGACGGGCTCGGCGTCGATCCGCAGGCGCTCGAGCGCGCCGTGCGCGCCGCCGTCGAAAGACACGGCATGCTCCGCGCGCGCTTCCGCGACGACGGCCGCCAGGTGATCGAGCCGGCGGGGCGCTGGGCCGGGCTCACGACGCACGATCTGCGCGGCGCGGGCGCGGCGGCCGATTCTGAGCTCGACGCGATCCGCGAGCGGCTCTCGCACCGGCGCCTTGCGGTGGAGGAGGGCCAGGTCTTCGACGTCCAGCTGTCGTTACTGCCCGAGGGGCGCACACGAGTCCACGTCGACATCGACATGCTCGTCGCCGACGCGACGAGCTTCCGGATCCTGCTCGCAGACCTCGCGCGGCTCTACGCGCGGCCTGCCGAGCCGTTGCGCGACCTCAACTACGACTTCGCGCGATACCTCGCGGACCGCGAGCAATCGAGCGCGTACGTGCGCGACCGCGAGCGCGGCCGCGCGTACTGGCGTGAGCGGCTAGCCGAGCTTCCGGCCGGGCCGGAGCTTCCACTCGCGCGCGCGCCGGAGACGGTCGAGCACCCACGCGTGCGGCGGTTGTACCGAAGTCTCGATGGCGACGTCCGCGGGCGGCTGACTCAGTACGCGGCCGCGCACGGCATCACGCTCGCGACGACGTTCTTGACTGCGTTCTCGGAGGCTGTCGCGGCGTGGAGCGCGCAGCCGCGCTTCCTCCTGAACCTCCCGTTGTACGACCGCTCGCCCATCCACCCGGACGCAGCGAGCATCGTCGGGGACTTCACGAGCCTCGTGCTCCTCGAGGTCGATACAACGCGCGAAGCGACGTTCGCCGAGCGCGCACGCGCGATTCAAGAGCAACTGCACCGGGACATCGACCACGCCGCGTACTCCGGCGTGGACGTCCTGCGTGACCTCGCGCGTCACCACGGCCGGGCTATCGCAGCCCCTGTCGTCTTCACGAGCGCGCTCAGCCTCGGCGAGCTCTTCGACGCGGACGTGTGTGCGCAGTTCGGAGAGCCGGGCTGGACGATCTCACAGACTCCGCAGGTCTGGCTCGATCACCAGGTGACGGAGCTCGACGGCGGGCTGCTCCTGAACTGGGACGTCGTCGAGGGTCTGCTTGCAGAGGGCGTCGTCGAAGCGATGTTCGCGGCGTACGGCCAGCTCCTGGACGGTCTGGCCGATCCGGGTTCGAGCTGGGAGGCGCCGGCGGCGATAGACCTGCCGGAAGAACAGCGGGCCGTGCGGGGACGCGTCAATGCGACGACGGCACCGGAGAGCGGCGCGCTGCTTCACGAGCGGTTCTTCGCGCACGCGCGAGCGACACCGGATGCGCCCGCCTTCATCTGGGGCGAGGACGGGGCCCTGACCTACGGCGCGCTTGCGCAACGCGCACTCGCCATCGCCGGCGCGCTCGCCGCGCGCGGAGTTCGCCCCGGCGAGCCGGTCGGGATCACGCTGCCGAAGGGGCATGCACAGGTCGAGGCCGTTTTGGGAATCCTGGCGGCTGGAGGCGTGTACGTCCCAGTCGGCGTCGACCAGCCGCCGATACGGCGCGAGCTCATGTACTCGACCGCGGGCGTCCGCTTCGCGGTCACGGGAACCGGCGCAGGGTCGGGTCATGGGAAGGTCGAGGCGCTGTCGGTCGAGGAGCTTCGCGGCGGCGATCCGCTTAGCACGCCCGTGAGCGTCTGGCACGAGATGAACGCATACGTCATGTTCACGTCCGGCTCGACCGGGATGCCAAAGGGCGTCGTCGTCAGCCACCGCGCCGCCGTGAACACGATCGACGACTTGAACGAGCGGCTGGCGATCGGTCCCGCTGACCGCGTGCTCGCCCTCTCGGCACTCGAGTTCGACCTGTCGGTCTACGACGTCTTCGGAATGCTCGCGGCCGGCGCCGGCGTTGTCGCTGTCGGCGACGGCGAACGTCGCGACGCGCACGCGTGGGCGCGGCTGATGCGCCGCCACCGCGTGACGGTCCTCAACTGCGTGCCGGCGCTGCTCGACATGCTGCTGGCTGCACTCGACGAAGAGCGGGCCGAGCTGAGTCTGCGCGCCGTGCTGCTCGGCGGCGACTGGGTCACCGTCGACTTGCGCCACCGGCTCGAACGCGCGCGGCCCGGCTGCCGCTTTCTCGCCTTAGGCGGCACGACCGAGACTGCGATCCATTCGACAGTCTGCGACGCGCCGGTAGAGGTTCCGGTGAGCTGGCGAACCATTCCGTACGGCACGCCGCTCCGGAACGTCCGCTGCCGCGTCGTCAACACGCGCGGCCAGGACCGCCCAGACTGGGTACCGGGCGAGCTGTGGATCGGCGGCGCGGGAGTCGCACGCGGCTACCAGGGCGACGCCGGCCGCACCGCGGAACGATTCGTCGACTGGGAAGGGCAGCGCTGGTACCGGACCGGTGACCTCGCGCGCTACTGGCCCGACGGCACGATCGAGTTCCTCGGCCGCGACGACTTCCAGATCAAGCTTCGCGGGCACCGGATCGAGCTGGGGGAGATCGAGGCGGTTCTCGCGCAGCATCCACAGGTTAAGCGGGCGGTAGCGACGCTCGACGCGAGCGGCCGGCAGCTCGAGGCGGTCGTCGTCGCAGCCGGCTCCGATCGCGGCGGACGCGCTGCGCACGTTCGCGGCGGAACGGCTTCCGCCGCCGATGGTGCCCGCACGCGTGGTTCAGGTGGAGGCGCTTCCTTTGACGGGCAACGGCAAGATCGACCGCGTTGCCGTCCGCGCCCTCGTCGAGCCTCGCGACGCAGGGCGTACGCGTGAGGTCGCGCGCGGCGCGCGCGAGCAGACGGTGGCGCGTGAGTGGCGGCAGCTGCTGGAGGTCCCCGACGTCGACCGCCGCGACTCGTTCTTCGCGCTCGGCGGCGATTCTCTGCTTGCGACGCGTCTTGTGGCTCGGCTCGCGCGGGCGGGCTACCGCGCCGAGTTGCAGGCGCTCTTCGCGCAACCCGCTCTGTGCGATTTCGCAGCAACGCTGCGCAAGGACCACTCCGCCGCGCGTGAAGTCCGAGTACAAGCGGATCCGGCCGCGCAGTTCGAGCCGTTTCCTCCGACCGAGACGCAGCGCGCGTATTGGCTCGGCCGCCGTACGGACTTCGTGCTCGGCGGCGTCGGCTCGCACTGGTACTGGGAGTTCGACGGCGAGGACGTCGATCTCGACCGGCTGGAGCAGGCGTGGAATCGCCTCGTGCAGCGCCACGGCATGCTGCGCGCCGTGTTCGACGACGACGGGATGCAACGCCTGCTCCCGGAGGTCGACCACGTCGCGATCCGGCGGCGGCGCGTTACTCCCGACGCGGCAGAGGATGCGCTCGCGACCTTGCGGGATGGGCTTGCGCACCAAGTGTTCGACGTCACACGCTGGCCGCTCTTCGAGCTCGGCGCGGTCTCGTACGGGACGCGGTCCAGGATCGCGTTCAGCTTCGACTACATCGTCTTCGACGCACTCAGCATCATGATCGTCTTCGCGGAGCTCGGACGCCTGTACGCCGATCCCGCGTGCGAGCTGCCACCTATTGGCATCACGTTCCGCGACTACGCACTCAGCGTCGCCGGTGATGACGAGTCGGCCGCGGCCGCGCGCGAGCACTGGCTCGCCCAGCTCGACACGCTCCCTGCCGCGCCGCGTCTGCCACTCGCGGTCGAGCCTGCGATCGTCGAACGCCCGCGTTTCGTCCGCCTGGCGGCGGAGCTTCCGGCAGACCAGTGGGAGAGAATCGTCGAACGTGCGCGCCGCCACGGCGTGACGCCGGCGGCCGTGCTGGCGACGGCGTATGCCGACGTCCTTGCGCGATGGAGCGGGTCACGCGAGCTCTCGCTCATGTTCACGCGCTTCGACCGGCACGAGATCCACCCGGATGTGTACGGCGTCGTCGGCGACTTCACGTCGCTGATGCTCGTGTCGCACCGGCCGGTGCCCGGCGAACCTTGGGCCGAGCGGGTGCGGCGGCTTCAGCGCGAGATCTGGACAGGCATCGAGCACGGCGCGGTTTCCGCGCTGTGGGTTCTGCGCCAGCTCGCGCGCCGGCGCGCCGGCGACGACGTCACCGTCCCCGTCGTCTTCACGAGCGCACTCGGCGTCGCGCCGGAGGCGTTCCTCCTCTCGCTCCCATTCGGAGACTACGTCTGGGGACTGTCCCAGACACCCCAGGTCTGGCTCGACCACCAGGTCGTCGAACGCGGCGGCCGGCTCGCCTACAACTGGGATGCTGTCGGCGAGCTGTTCCCCGAGGGGATGCTGGACGCGATGTTCTCTGCGTACGACGGCTTGCTTCGGCAGCTCGCCTCGCCGGAGCACGACTGGGCCGTCGCGACCCCTGTGCGCTTGCCCGCGCACATGCGCGAGACGAGAGCGCGCGTGAATGCGACTGCAGCCCCGCAGCGGAACCTGACCCTCCACGAACCGTTCTTCGCGCGGGCGGAAAGCCGCCCCGACGCGACGGCCGTGGCGTGGCGAGACGGCGAGCTCAGCTACCGGGAGCTCGTATGTCGCGCGCGCCGCGTCGCTGCGCTGCTGCAGGCGCGCGGTGTGCGACCCGGCAACCTCGTCGGCGTCACGATTCCGAAAGGTCCTGCGCAGGTCGAGGCCGTGCTCGGCGTGCTCGCCGCGGGCGCGGCATACGTGCCCGTCGGTGTCGAGCAGCCGGCCGCCCGGCGCGATCGGATCTATGCGCGCGCAGGCGTCACGCACGTGCTCGTCGAGCATGCAGATGCGTGCGGAGCTACGTCGACGGGCGTGGTCGTCGGCGACGCCGCCACGATGGACGAGGCGCCGCCGGTCGCGGTCGATCCTGGCGCTCTCGCGTACGCCATCTACACATCGGGATCGTCGGGTGAGCCGAAAGGCGTGATGATGCCCCACCGCGCCGCCGCGAATACCATCGAGGACGTCTGCGAGCGCCTCGGTGTGGGGGCTGCCGATCGCGTGCTCGCGGTATCCGCGCTCGACTTCGACCTATCCGTCTTCGACATCTTCGGTCTGCTCGCCGTGGGCGGCACGATCGTGCTCCCAAGCGAAGACGGGCGTCGCGAAGCGGGAGAATGGCTCGCACTGCTGGATCAGTATCGCGTGACGATCTGGAACTCGGTGCCCGTGCTCCTTGAGATGCTGCTCGCGCACGGCGAGCCGGCGCGGGCCGCATCGCTGAGACTTGCGCTCCTGTCCGGCGACTGGATTCCAGCCGACCTTCCGGCCCGTGTGGCGTCAGCCGTACCGTCTTGCCGCTTCGTTGCGTTGGGTGGCGCGACAGAAGCAGCGGTCTGGTCGAACGCCTTCGAGGTAAGCGGGACGTGGCCGGGTGACACTCCGATCCCTTACGGCTATCCGCTCCGGAACCAGGAGTTCCGCGTCGTCGCGGACGACGGCGGCGACTGCCCCGACTGGGTGCCCGGGGAACTGTGGATCGGCGGAGCCGGCGTCGCTGACGGGTACCTCGGCGACCCCGATACGACCGCGCAGCGTTTCGTGCCTGCCGACGGACGCCGGTGGTACCGGACCGCGGACATCGGGCGGTACCGCCCCGACGGCGTGCTGGAGTTCCTGGGCCGCGCGGACGAGCAGGTGAAGCTGCGCGGTCACCGCATCGAGCTCGGCGAGATCGAGGCCGCGCTCGCCGCGTACCCGCTCGTGGGCGCGGCGGCCGTCGTTGCCCTCGGTAATCCCGTCGAGCGGCTTGCCGCGTACGTCGTTCCGGTCGGTGCCGAGCTGGATGTCGGCGCCGTCGCCGCGGACCTGCGCGCGCGCCTTCCCGTGACGATGATCCCGGCGACGATCGAGGCGATCGACCACCTCCCGCTCAACGCCAACGCCAAGGTCGATCGCGTCGCGCTCCGGCGGATGGCCGAAACCGAGCGCTCGCGCGCACGGACGGCCGCACCCGAGAGCGCGCTCGAGGAAGCAGTCGCCGAGCTGTGGCAGGAGCTGCTCGGAATCGAATCGGTCGGGCGAGACGACAGCTTCTTCGCCGTCGGAGGAGACAGCTTGACCGCGACGCGCCTCGTAGCCGAGCTCAGGCGTCTCCACGGCGTCGAGCTGACACTGCGCGAGATCCTGGCCGCTCCGACGGTAGCCGACGTCGCCGCCCTCCTCGAAGAACGCGCTCTGCGCGAACATGCGTACGAAAAAGGCGTCGTTTGAGCGGGTCGCAGCTGCTACGCGAGCTCGAGTCCCTGGGCGTCCGGCTCTGGGAGGACGAAGGGAACATCCACTATCGAGCTCCGAAGGGAACGATGACGTCCGGGCGCCTCGAGCGCTTGCGCGCGGCAAAGCCGGAGCTGATCGACGAGCTGCGAGCACGCGACCACCACGTTCGTGCTCAGGCAGATGCCGCGCACCGCTTCGATCCTTTTCCACTGACTGACGTGCAGTCGGCATACCTCTTGGGAAGAAGCGCCGTGTTTCCGTACGGACGCGTTGCCTGCCACGGCTATGGCGAGCTCGTGTTCCCGGAGCTCGATGCCTCGAGGCTAGAGCTTGCCTGGCAGGGCGTGATCGAGAGGCACGACATGCTGCGCGCGGTCGTGCTCGACGAGGGCGGCCAGCGCGTACTGCCCGCCGTCCCGCCGTATCGCGTGGAAGTCCGCGATGCGCGCGGCTCGGACGCGCTTCGCTTTGCCGCGGCCGTGGAGGCGACGCGCGCGGACCTCGAGCAGCGCATGCACGAGCCCGCCGAATGGCCGCTGTTCGAACTGCGCGTGACCCTCGGAGACGCGGAATCCATCGTCCATCTTTCGATCGACTTCCTGATTGCCGACTACGTGAGCATTCAGCTCCTCCTTGACGAGCTGCTTGCGCGGTACGATGACCCGACTCGCGCCTTGCGGCCGTTCGAGATCGGCTTCCGCGATTACCTCGTCGCCGAACGCGCACTCCGATCCGGGCCGGCGTACGAGCGCGACCGGGCCTACTGGCTGACGCGGATCGACGAGTTGCCGCCCGCGCCCGACCTGCCGACCGCGCGCGATTCGAGGGACGCCAGTCCGCACTTCCGGCGCCGGCGGCTCGAGCTCGATACCGAAGCGTGGGCGGCCTTCAAGTCGTTCGCTCAAGAAGCGGACCTGACGGCGTCGACTGCCGTGCTCGCGTGCTACGCCGAGGTCGTAGCACGGTGGAGCCGCCGCCAGCGCTTCACGCTCGACGTCACCGTCCTCAGCCGCCTGCCGCTCCACCGCGACGTCGATCAGCTGATCGGCGACTTCACGTCGATCGAGCTGCTCGCTGTGGAGTACGACGCGAACGTTCCCTTCCGCGAGCGCGCGCGCTCTCTGCAGGCACACCTTTGGGAGGACCTCGATCACAGGCTGTTTTCCGGCGTCGAGGTGATGCGTGAGCTCGCGCGCCGGCGCGGTCGCGACGAGGCGCTCTTCCCGGTCGTGTTCACGAGCGCGCTCGGCCTCGGTGGACCGGTCGACGGCGCGAAGACGGTTCGGCCCGAGCTGGGCTACGGCGTCAGCCAGACACCGCAAGTGTGGATCGACTGTCAGGCCGGCGAGCGCGACGGCCGGCTCGCGCTCAACTGGGACGTCCGCGAGGCGGTCTTCCCGGAGGGGCTCGTCGACGACATGTTCGACTCGTTCGAATGCCTGCTCGAACGTCTTGCCGCCGACGGCGGCGCCTGGGAGGCGACGGACGTCCTCGAGCTTCCGCCGCGGCAGCTCGAACGCCGGCACCGTGTGAATGCGACGGACGCTCCCCTGCCGGACCATTTGTTGCAAGAGCCGATTCTCGCGCGTGCGGCCGAGACCCCAGAGCGCACGGCGGTCGTCACGCCGTCGGCCTCGATCACGTACGGCGAGCTTGTCGCGCGGGCGCAGCGCGTAGCCGAGTGGCTGGTCGCGAACGCCTGCCGGCCGTCGGACCGCGTCGCAGTGGTCATGCAGAAAGGGTGGGAGCAGTCCGTTGCAGTGCTCGGAACGCTGCTGGCCGGCGGCGCCTATGTTCCGGTGGACGCCAGCCAGCCGCCGGCGAGAAGGGACGCGATGCTCGCCGACGCCGGCGCTCGCCTGGTCCTCACGCAATCAGTGCTCTCGCCGGACGTTCCGGCCGCCTATCGGGCGGTTGCCGTCGACGAGCTCGAGCCTGCGCCGGTGGTGGGCCCGGCCTCGCCGCGCGTGAAACCGGACGACGTCGCGTACGTCGTGTACACGTCGGGCTCGGCCGGGACACCGAAGGGCGTCATGGTCTCCCACCGGGGCGCCGCGAACACGATCGTCGACGTCAATCGGCGCTTCGCGGTTACGCGCAACGACACGGTGCTCGCACTGGCGAACCTCGGCTTCGACCTATCGGTGTACGACCTGTTCGGCGTGCTCGGCGTCGGAGGCACGGTCGTCGTTCCGGACGCCCGACGCCGGGGCGATCCTTCTCATTGGGCTGAGCTGATCGCCGCGCACGAAGTGACGCTATGGAACTCGGTCCCCGCCCAGATGCAGATGCTCGGCGAGTACCTCGCCGGCGCATCGGGCGTGGAGCTCCCCTCGCTGCGCCTCGCGCTCCTCAGCGGGGACTGGATCCCTGTCGATCTTCCCGACCGGATCCGTTCGCGTGTGCCGCAGCTCGAGCTGGTGGCGCTCGGCGGTGCGACCGAGGCGGCGATCTGGTCGATCTTCCACGAGATCCGCGACGTGCCGCCGGCGTGGCGCAGCATCCCGTACGGCCGGCCGCTATCGAACCAGCGGTTTCACGTCCTGGACGCGGCGGGCCGCGCGCGTCCCGACTGGGTCGCCGGCGAGTTGCACATCGGCGGCGAAGGACTCGCTCTCGGCTACACGGACGACGCGCTCACACGTCAGCGGTTCTTCGTCCACGAGCAGCTGCGAGAGCGCCTCTATCGAACCGGTGACCAGGGCCGATATCTGCCCAGTGGCGAGATCGAGTTCCTGGGTCGCGAAGACCTCCAGGTCAAGATTCGCGGGCATCGCATCGAGCTGGGAGAGGTTGAAGCCGCGCTTTGCGCGTACGACGGCGTCGGCGCGGCAGCCGCCCTCGTCGCAGGCGACGCGCCGTTCGAGCGGCGCGTAGTCGCGTTCGTGCAGCCCGCGCGGCGGCCGCCGGGCGACGCGTCGGCGCTCGTCACGGATCTCGCCGTCGCCGGGGCGGAAGCCGCGAACTCCGTCTTCGCGAGTGTCGACGCCGCCGCGTATCTGGCATACGCCGCCGCGCTCGACGATGCCGCCCTTGCCACGATGGCGGCGACACTCCGCGAGCTGGCCGGCGGCGAGACGCTCTCCGTGGACGACTTGATCGCGCGCGGAGTCGTTGATGCCCGTCATCGCCGGCTCATGCGGCGCTGGTCGCACGCACTCGCCGACGCCGGACTGCTCATTCCCGCCGGTGACGGCGCAGTGACGGTGCGTGCCCCCCTCGACGCGAGCGTCGCGTGGGATCTCGCCGCGCAGCTGCGTCCCCCGGATGACGCGCCTCTGCTCGAGTACTTCCGGCGCGCCGCGGATGCGTTGCCCGACGTTCTGCACGGAGAGGATGCGCTCACTCTGCTCTTCCCCGCCGGCAACGTGGGCTCGGCCGACGCGCTGTACCGCGACGCGCAGCTCAACCGCGCTGCGAATTCTGCGGTCGCCGCAGCGGTGAAGCGAATAGCCGACGAAGATCGCGAGGTGCCTCTACGTGTGCTCGAAGTCGGAGCGGGGACGGGAGGCACGACTGCGGCCGTTCTCGACTCGCTTCGGGGCCGGGAGCTCGACTATCTCTTCACGGACGTCTCGACCTTCTTCCTCAACGTCGGACGTGAGCGCTTCGCGGAGAGGGAAGGAGTTCGCTTCGCGATCCTCGACCTCGACGCCGACCACCGGCGGCAGGGGTTTGCAGAGAACTCGTTCGACGTCGTCGTCGCCGGAGACGTGCTCCACGCGGCGCGCGACGTCGACGGCGCGTTGGCGAGGCTTCGTGCCCTGCTTGCGCCGGGAGGCGCGCTCGTCTTCTCGGAGATGACGCGCGACCACGCCCAGATCCTGACGTCGCTCGAGCCGATGATCCGACTGGGCGACGGCTACGACTTCGACGACTTCCGTCGTGGCCGCGACCTGACCTTCGTCCCGGCCGAAGAGTGGCTCTCCGCTCTCCGGCGTGCGGGCGCCGGTCTCGTTGTGTGCGTCACCGCGAAAGCGCCCGTTCTCGCCGAGCTCGGCCTGCACGTATTCGTCGCCGGATTCAAGGGCGATCGCGAGCGAATCGACCGTGCTGTCGTAGATCGCCACCTGCGCGACCTGCTGCCCGAGTACATGCTCCCGTCGGAGCTCAGTGTTCTCGACACGCTGCCGCTGACGGCGAACGGGAAGATCGATCGCCGTGCGCTCGCCGCCCGCGTGCGCGACAAGAGCGCTGGCGCGCCGGCAGGCGGCGACGAGCCGGCGACCGATCTCGAGTGCAGGGTTGCCGCGGTGTGGGCGGACGTCGTCGGCACTCCGCCCGCCGGCCGGGCGGCGGACTTCTTCGCGAGCGGCGGCGATTCTCTGCTCGCGGCGCAGCTCGCGGGTCGCCTGCGCGACACGCTGCCGGAGGCGGCGAACGTCTTCTTCGACGACCTGCTGCGCGGCATCCTGGAGTTCCCCACCGTTGCTGAGCTCGGTCGCTTCCTCGAACGCCGCCCGGCACCCGCGGATATGCCGACGGACGTGCCGGCCACGCTCATCCCACTCGGGGGCAGCGGCGACAGTCCGGTGCGCGTGCTCGTCCACGACGAGGGCGGCACCCTCGAAGCCGTTGGCGCGCTGGTGGCGGCGCTCGCGGCGCAGGGACCCGTTGTCGGTTTCGTCGTGGCGTCGCCCGAGCGGTACTGCAAGCTCGCACCGGGGGCCCTGATCGACACGATCGCGGCGGAGTACGCCGACGCTCTGCTCGCCGCGGGCTACTCCCGCGTGCATATCGTGGGCCTCGGGTTCGGCGGAATCGTCGCGATGGAGATGGCGCGCTACCTCGTCGAAATTGGAAACGAGGCTGTGACGCTCACGGTCCTCGCCGGCCCGTCCTCCGACCGCGAGGGCGACGACGACGTCGCAGCGGCGAGCGCCGCGGCGCAGTGCGCGCATGTGCTCGCGCCGTACGCGGGCGACCTGACCGTTGCTGTACCGGCCGACGAGCCCGTCGTGCGCGAGCAGGCGCTCGCCTTCTGGCACGGCGCATGCCTCGGCGATGTCAGGGGGCTGGAGCTTCCTGGCGACCGCGCAACGTGGCTCGATCACGAGCGCGCGCCGACGGTGGCTGCACGGCTTGACGTGTCCTCCTACGAAGGCGTCGCTCGGTGATCGGAGTCGTCGGCGGGTACGGCGGCGTCGGAGGCGCCGCGCTTCGCCAGCTCGCGCTGTGGCGCCTCGGTCCGCTGCGCGTCGGCGGGCGAAGCCGCAGCCTCGCCGAGCGAGCGGTGGAGGAGATACTCGGCGGCGGCGGCGACGCGGTCGCCGTCGACCTCGACGACGCCTCCTCCTTGCGCGCCTTCTGCGACGGTTGCCGGATCGTCGTCAACTGCTCCGGCCCCGCGTTCATCGTCCTCGACACGGTTGCCCGCGCCGCGGCGGCGGCAGGCGCTCACTACGTCGACCCCGGCGGAGACAAGCCGCTGCTGGATCGGATCGCGCGCCTGCCGCTGCCGGCGGACCGCGCGGCGATCGTCGGCGCGGGGATGATGCCCGGCTTAACTGGTCTGCTCGCACGGGCCGCCGTCGACGCGGGCGAAGCAACGGGTGCGCGACTCACCGCTTTTGTGGGCGGTCGAGGTCGTCTGACGCCTTCAGCGGCCGCGGACTTCGTTTCGGGCTTCACAGACGGTTTCGGCGAGGCGCTCGCTGCGTGGCGGGACGGCGGGCGGGCGTCGAGGGCACTGTCTCCCCTCGTCGACGTGCAGTTGGCGTTCTTCGACGACCGGGTTACCGCCTACCCGTTCCTGAGCGTGGAAGCGGAGCGCCTCGCCCGCGCCTGCGGCCTGCGCGAGGTCGAGTGGTACACGGTTTTCGACGGCGCGCACCTCGCCCAGGCGGTGCGTTCGGGCGGGGCAGCCGGCGCGGATGTCGCAGCGGCCGCCGAGCGCCTCGAACGCGCGGCGTCACTCGACGCCTTCGGCCGGCGGTCGTACCAAGTGCTCGTGTTCCGCGTCGAGCGCCCCGGCGACGGCTTGGCGACGACGCTCGTGATCCGAGGCACCGATGCCCTGGACATGTCGGGAACCGCCGTTGCCGTTGCGTGCCGCGAGCTCCTCGCAGACCGCGTTCCCATGTGCGCATCGCTATTCGGAGAAGCCGTCGACGGTGCGAGCGCGCTGAGCGCGCTTTCAGACTCGGCATCGGTGGAGTCGATCGCGTGGCTCGAGCAGGCGCGCGACGACCTCGGCGCCCTCGAACAGGGAGTGCTGTGATGCGCGACCGATTTCGCGTGATCGTGTGCGGTGCGACGTTCGGCCAGGTGTACCTCGAAGGAGTGGCGGCAGCCGGTCCGCCCATTGAGCTGGCCGGAGTGCTCGCGCGCGGGAGCCGACGAGCCGAGGCGTGCGCTGCGCACTATGGCGTTCCGCTCTACCGCCATGTCGACGATTTGCCGAACGACGTCGACGCAGCGTGCGTCGTTGTGAGAGGGGGCCTGCTCGGCGGTGAGGGATCGACAATTGCTCGCGCGCTGATGAGCCGCGGCATCCACGTCCTGCAGGAGCATCCGTTGCACCACGACGAGCTGGCGGAATGCTTGCGCGCCGCGCGGCATCACCGCGTCAGCTACCGGCTCAACTCGTTCTACGTCGAAGTGGAGCCCGTACGACGGTTCATCGCGGCGGGCCGTGCGCTGCTTCAACGTCAGCAGGCGGTGTACCTCGATGCGGCGTGCGGATTCCAGCTCCTCTACTCGCTTCTCGACATCGTCGGCGAGTTGCTCGAGCGCGTGCGTCCGTGGTCGATTGGCGTGACGCGTGAGGCGGGCGAACCGGCCGCAGCGTCGGGCGGCATGACTGCGTTCCGCACGCTTGACGGATCCATAGGCCGCATTCCGCTGACGCTGCGCGTCCAGAACCAGCTCGACTCCAGCGATCCCGACAACTTCGCCCATCTGATGCATCGCATCACGATCGGGACCGACGGCGGCAACCTAACGCTGTTGAACACTCACGGACCGCTCGTGTGGAGTGCCCGGCCACATTTTCCGACGACGGTGCGCGACGCTGCATCGAAGCCGCACTTCGAGCGCCCAGACCGACGCGGAGACAGCGTGCCGAGCGCCGAGGTTCTCGGCTCGCCGCAGAGCCCGCCGTTCGACGAGATCTTCGGTCGTTTGTGGCCTGACGCGGTCGCGCGAGCGGTGCGTCGACTGCACGATCACGTGCTCGTGGGCGCCGATCCGCTGCCGGGCGGCCAGTACCACCTGTCGCTCTGCCGGCTATGGCAGGAGATCGGCGAGCGGCTCGGTCCGCCTGAATTGCTGCGCATGCCGGTCGTTCAAGCGTTCACCTCGGAAGACGTCGCCGCCGTCACTGTCGCCGCGGCAGGTGACGTGCGCGCTTCGTGAGCACCTACAACGTGGCGCAGTCGCCGTGGCTCGTGTGCCTCCGCCTCCGAGCGGAGGCAGCGGTGCGCCTCGTGTGCTTCCCGCACGCCGGGGGAGGCGCGACGTTTTTTCGCGAGTGGTCGCACGGGCTTCCGTCGACGATCGAGGTTCACGCGGTGCGCTATCCCGGCCGCGAGGACAGGCTCTCCGAGCCGACGATCGACGAGATGCCTGTCTTGGCCGACGCGGCGGCGGCGGCAATCGCGCGCCTTGGGGATCGCCCGCTCGCGCTCTTCGGGCACAGCATGGGCGGCGCCGTCGCTTTCGAGGTCGCTCTGCGCTTGGAGCGCGCCGAGGCCGCTCCGCTCGACCACGTCTTCATCTCGTCCTCACGCGTCGCCGATGGCCGGGGGACGCGTCATCTAGAAGACGACGACGTCCTCTGGCGAGAGCTTTCGCGATTGAACGGGACAACCGACCTCGTCCTCGGCCACTCGGAGCTGCGTGCGCTCGTGCTGCCGTACCTCCGCAGCGACTACCGGCTGATCGAGCGCTACCGGCCGAAGGAGACAGACACGCTCACCGCCGCGCTGACCGCATTCGTCGGTGACCGCGACCTCGACGTTGCAGTGTCAGACGCTCACGAGTGGCGGGGGCGCACGCGCGGAAAGTTCGCCGTCTCGGTGTTCGAGGGCGGCGATCACTTCTACCTCGTGCCGCAGCGCTTGGAGCTGCTAGGGCGCATCGCGGCGGAGCTCACCCGCGCGGCACACCGCGCAGCGCGGTGGCCGTCAACGCCGTGAGCGTTACGCGCGGTGACGCGCGGCCTCGTCCGACACGGCCGAGTCGGCGGCGCCTTCGCTCCGCTCGACGACGAAGTTCTCGAGCACGAGCATGTCTATATCGTCGGCCCGCTGGAACGTGGACACTGCGTCGCGCGCGCTGCACACGATCGGTTCACCGGCGAGGTTGAACGACGTGTTGACGATCGCGGGTATTCCGGTCTCCTGCCGGAACGCCTCGATGAGTTGCCAGTACGCCTCGTTGGCCGGGCGTTCGACCAGGTGCGGCCGCGCGGAGCCGTCGACGTGCGTCACGGCGGCGACGTCGCGGCGACGCGCGGGCAGGATTTGCGTAGCGCACAGCATGAAGGCCGTCGGCTCCGGTAGTGGCGCGTCGAAGAGCTCTCCCGCATGCTCGGCGAGCACGCTCGGAGCAACGGGGCGCCACATCTCGCGGCCCTTGATCAGATTCAGTCGCTCGAGGCTCGCGCGGCCACGCGGATCCGCGAGGAGGCTGCGAGCGCCGAGCGCCCGCTGGCCGATCTCGGCCCGGCCGCGAGCCCAGGCGACGATCTTGCCCGCAGCGAGCGCTCGTGCGACCAGTGCGGGCAGCGCGTCCTCCTCGACTCGGCGCGCCGAGAGGCCGGCAGCGTCGAGTGCCGCCGCAGCCTCGTCCGCGTCGATCGCGAGCGACCAGTAGGCGTGCTCGAGGGTCCTCGGCTCGAACGGCGTCGCCTCGCAGGCGACTGCCAGCGCGGCGCCTAGCGACACGCCGCTGTCCGTCGCGACGGGCGGGACGAAGATTCGCGCGAACAGGCCGCTTGCCGCGAGTCGGCCTACCATCGAGCAGTTCATCGCCACGCCGCCTGCGAGCAGGAGAGTCGAGGCACCCGTCTGTCGAACGGCCTCCTCGGCCAAGCCGAGCATCGCGTCCTCGAGCGCGTGCTGGACGCTTGCTGCGAAGTCGGCGTAAGCGGCGGCGTCCTCGAGAGTCCGTCGGACGTATGGAAAGAGCTGGCTGAACTCGCCCTCAATCGCCCGCTCGTATTCAGGTGGGAAGCTGAGGAGCAACGCACGCGCGCGGGGGCCGGAAGGAGCGTTCGGCAATTCGATCGGCTCGAGCGTCACGCGGTAGCCGCCAGGTGCGCGCTCGACGGGAATGCCGGCGCGCGGCCGCCCGTACGCCGCGAGCCCCATCAGCTTGCCCGCACCCCACTCGCCGAGCCCGGCCCACTTCGCCGCGGACGCGTAGACGAAGCCGAGCGATTCCGAGATTGGCCACTCGTCGATGATCTCGATGTGGCCGGCGCGACCGTGGGCGAGCGTCGCCGACTGCGTCTCGCCGGCTCCGTCGACAACGAGGATCGCGACGTCGTCCTCGCCGCAGCTGTAGTACGCGCTCGCTGCATGTGCACGGTGGTGCTGAACCCAGCGCACGGGCGGAATCGCCCTGGCGTCCGGGAAAAGCATCCGCCGCAACCCTTCGTCCGAGAAGCGCTTGCTACCGGCGAGAGGGGTCAATGAGAAGTCCCAGCCGATCGCGACAGCGGCCACATCGCCGAGCGCAATGCCTTCCGCGTCGAGGCACGCCCGCGCGGCGTCGACGGGCAGCTGCCCGAGCGCGCGCTTGCGGCGGCTGAGCCGCTCCTGCTCTACGAGCCAGCGCAGCTCGCCGTCGCGGACGAGCGCCGCCGCCGACTCGTGCCAGCCGAGGTTCAGTCCCAGCACATAACGGCCGCCGCTCATCAGCTGACCGAGATCCAGGGGCCAAGTTGGTTGGCGCGGGCAACGTCCAGCACTCGCAGTCCGACGCCGCTGCGGTCGATCCGGGCGAATGCCCAGCTGGCCGAGAGCGCGCCCTGGCGCGCGTACATGTCGGTGACTGCGGTGATGACGTCGTCCTCAGGCAGTTCGCCGCTCGCTGCCGCGACCGCAGCTGCCGTCGTGCGAACGAGCGGCGACTCGCGTCCGACGGGCATCGCGGCCGTCAGCACCACGTTGAATGTGCAGTCGTGCGCGCGCGCCCACGCGTCGATCTCGTCTGCCAGCAGCAGGCCGTTCAAATCACGCAGCAGCATTCCGGCGATGTGCGCGGACCCGTCCGGCTCGAGGTGGTCCCACAAGGCGGCGAGCACGCGCCGCGCGACGCCGAATCCGTCCTCGCCGCCACCTGCGGCCGCGGCCGGAAACGGCAAGCCCTCCGGCGAGGGTACGAACGGAACGTTGGCGACGACGTGACCGAAGCGTTCTCCTGCGACGGGCCCGTAGAGATCACCGTTGCGAACCTCGGCGCGCGCCTGCAGCCCGTTCAGTGCGAGGTTGACGGTCGCCAGCTCGGCCGTCTCCGGTTGGAGCTCGACGAGTAGTGCGCTGCTGCACCGGGCGAGCGCGATGATCGCCTGGAAGCCCGGGCCGGCGCAGAGGTCCAGGCACGTCTCTCCTTCCCGGTACGTCGCATGCATTGCGAGCGCGATCGAATCGGTGTTGAAGTAGTGGCGCGCGTTGATCGGGTCGGGCCCCGAGAGGAGCCAGGCGCCGAGCGGTCGAGCGAGCACGACATCGCGGAGCCGCGCGTCCGTACCGCATTCGGCGAGGCCCGCATCGACGAGCGGCGCCAGACCGTTCACGACCCATGCCGGAAGGTTGGAGACGGGGACGCGCTCGCCGAGCACGAAGAGCTCGACGAGCGTGCGCAACTCGCCGTCGAGCGAGCCGAGCTCTCGCCGCCACCGGTCCCTGCGCGTCGAGTGTGGAGGGAACGCCGCAAGGAACGCGGCGAGCCCACGGCCCTCCAGCGTTCGCGCGAGCCCCGTCAGCGCTTCCGCGCGGGTGACTCCGCCGATCATGCGCCCGATCGTGCTCGATGTGCCGCGGAAAGGCAAACTCGACTTGAAGGCGCCGACGCTGGGGGTTGGTCTGGCCGCTCAGCTACAGGCTGATCGCATGACCCCAGCAGACGAGCGCCTGTCGCTCGGCGCGTCTACTTGAACCCGACGCGGAAGCGGCGTAGCGTAACTCCCTCGACCGACGAGAGAAGGAGACACGCGTGGCTGCGCAGGACATGCCTTTCATCGAGTTTGCCGTGGAGGATGCGGATCGCGCGCTCGGATTCTACGGCAGTTCCTTCAACTGGTCGTACTTCCAGGCCCCGTCTGAGCACCCGTACTTCGTCCTCGGTCAGCTCGACGGTCCCTCGATGGCGGGTGTCCTTCCAGTTGCGTTCGCACCGCAGACACTCGTGTTTTTTCCAACGACCGACCTCGAGGCGACGACGAAGAGGATCGACGGTCACGGCGGGCGCGTGATCGAGTCGCATGCCGAGGAAGGCCTGGGAGCCGTAGCGCAATGGAAGGATCCGTACGGCAACCGCTTCGGTCTGACCGAGACGACCGCCGGCGCACCCCTTGCGCACGTGAGCGCAGAGAGAGTCGCCGGGCGACCCGCGCGGAATGCTCGCAAGGTGGCCGCGCAGCCGGCGTATGCGGAGATCGCGGTGGACGACGCCGAAGAGGCGGTCGACTTCTACGCGAGCGTCTTCGGCTGGAACGCCATGCGTGCTGAGTCGCGGATGGAGTACTGGGTGGCGGGCGAGCCGGGGCGTCCGGCGTTCGCAGCTATTCGGCCGGTCGCTTTCGCGCCGCGGGTGATCCCCTACCTGCACACTGCGAACCTCAAGAGCGCGCTCGCGCGGATCAAAAAGAACGGCGGCCTCGCTTTCGAGGCGCGGCCACAAGAGGGCGTTGGCGCGGTCGCAGAGTGCAAAGATCCCGACGGCAACGCGTTCGGGCTCGTCCAGTTCGGTGACAACGTCGCTGCGACGAAGATTCGCGGCGGACGCGTCTCTGCCACGCGAAACACGACGCAGGCTCCGGGTCGCCGACGCGCCGCGGCGCGCTGACGGGCGGCCGCCCCGTCCGTAGGTAGCGCCGGAACTCATCGCATCTCGGGTGGGGCGCGTAAGTAGCAAGGTCATTCCAGCGGATTGATGCCGTGTGCACCCATTCGCATCGGGTGGTGTGACCGCGGCAAGAGGTCGTCAAGCACGACGCCTAGAGCGGCGTGAGCTCGCGTACCGTAGATGCGCGGGCTAGACCAAGGAAGTCGCCGGAGCTGCAGCTGTGTCTTCTCCTGCATGATTCCCTGCCCGGCTCCTTCTTTAGAGCGCCACTTCGCCTCAACGAAGACGATTGCTGCATCGCCGTCCAAGACGACGTCAAGGGCAGAGGCGCTATCGACGCGAGCGAACGCGCCTTGCCAGGCGGCGACGTGACGGTCGACGAGATGAGCGAAGCGTCGTTTCCTGCGAGCGACGCGCCGTCTAGGTGGACCTGGGAGATCCTGCTGAACGCGGCGGATGCCAAGGACTCAGTCGACTCGGCGGCCGGCGCGCATGGAGGTGCGGAGGAGGTCGCCGTGCGGAACATCCCGGACCGCGAGCGGTACGAGGTCTCTGTGGGGTCCGTGGTCGCGGGCTACACGGACTACCATTTCCAGCCCGCCCTCGTCACCGTTCTGCACACGGAGATCGATACCGCGTTCGAGGGGCGAGGGCTGGGATCGGAGCTCGTCCGCCGTATGCTCGACGACATCCGAAGCCGCGACGCGAGGGTGGTCGCGATCTGCCCGTTCGTGCGCGCATTCCTGCAACGCCATCCCGAGTACTCAGACCTGGTTTGGAAGCCCTGAGGAGCCGCCATCGGCGGGGCGCACCTCGATGATCGCGGGAAGAGCGGCGACGAACGGATCGTTGTAATAGGTAAGGGAGGTGAAATCGATGGGCACTGTTCTGATCCTGGCGTTCGTGGTGCTGATCGGGCCGCTCTCGTACTTCTTCGGTGTGGACTCTCGCCGGTCAACCGATCGCGGTTGGGTCGGCGCGGAACGCTAGCTCGCGCACGCTGAGTCGAGCCCCTAGGGGACAGAACCTCGGGGCTCGACCATGCCGCATCGGCGAGATCCGCGCTTCGGGTTGCAGCGACAGCGCGCAGTGCGGAGTACGGCTGGGAGTACGGACTAGTCTCCGGCGGTCGCCACTTGTGTCATTTGCCTGCAGCCTCGATCCGGTTCGGTTGCAGGCAAGTTCAATTCCGTTCAGCCTGTTGCGATCATTCCGCTCGGACTTTTAATCCCACGTCGACAGCGACCTTCTACCGTTTCGTTCAACAGATCGGAGACTGGGTCGTCGACCGTGCCTGTCACGCCGGAGTTCGAGAAAGAGCCGTGCGAAGTAGTGCCTGATGGTCTCGCAGAGCCCGTACCGTCCGAACACCAGCCGAACACCGCTACGGGGTCTCTGGCTCCTCGCTGTCCTTCGGAGTCCGCGGCTTTGGCTTGTTTGCGGGGCCTGAGGGGACTTGCGAGGACTGGTTGCCCTCCTCTTCCGTCACTCGTAATGAAGGGGTCCGCGGTTCGAGTCCGCGCGTCGGCTTTCGCTCGCGATTTGCAGGTGCTCCGCCGGCATCTCGAAGGAGCTTTCGCCCCGAGCTCCCATTGGGGATGCAGAGAGGCGGTTTGAAGGATCGCCAGGGCGGTATGGCTCCTACGCGAGCTCGACCAAGGAGGTATCTCTGATGATGCGGTTTGGCATTCTCGTCAGCGCCGTCCTCGCGGGCATTCTGGGGGTCGGCGCGGGCGCCGCCCCGCAAGCCCAGGCGCCACCACCCGGCGCCCAGCTGTCAGCGTCACTCGAGTACGTCGCGCGCGTTCCAGGCACACAGCAGGTGGTCGAAGGGAAGTTCGACAAGGTCCGGGGCCGCGACATCCTGATCGTCACGGGCCGCTTCGGCTTCAAGACGCTCGATGTCAGCGACCCGACCGACGTGCAGATCCTCGACACGTTCCAGCCACCCGAGATCCTCGGCCCGAACGGGTACTGGCAGGACGAGGACATGGACATCGACGTCCGCCGCAACCTGATCATCGGCGCACTCGACCCGCGCCACGACGACGTCGACCAGGCCGCTTGTCCCGGATCGGGACCCTCGGCTCGAAAAACCGTGATCCGGACTGCCGCTCCGGGTTCTACGTCATCTCCTACAAGGATCCGGAGAACCTGAAGCAGGTGGGCGACTTCGTCGACCTGCCCGCGGGCCACACCGTCAGCTGCATCGACGACTGCAACTACGTCTGGGCGGGCGGGCCGGCGCGCCGCGACGACCTCGCCTACCTCGGGCCGTTCACGCCCGGCGGTCGCGGCGACGGGCGCCCGATCTGGGTCACCGATCTCCGGAACCCGAACAAGCCGAAGGTGTTCTCCGAGCCGATCGATCTCTGGCGAAACGACGGCTTGACCGACTACTCACACGACGTGGACGTCGACGAGAACGGCATCGCCTGGACGAGCGGCCGCGGCGGCTTGCTGGGCTACGCCACCAAGGGCCGCTGGCGCGATCCGCGCACCGACACGATGCGGAACGCCAGGCCATGGGATCCGATCCTGATTGCAGGCGGTGGCATCGAGGGCGGCCCGGACGGAGTCGCCCAACCGCAGACGGACTTCATCCATAATGCGGCCAGGCCGCTCGGCGGCGAGATCAAGGCCGCGGGCGTCCCGGACGGGAACGTCGTCGTGATGACCGAGGAGGACTTCACCGGGCCGTGCAGCCAGAGCGGCCGGATCGTTGCGGCGGACATCACCGATTCCCTCGGCGGCGAGCCTGCGACCAACTCGACGCCGGCCCAGCCGTACCGGATGAACGCGCTGAGCGCGTTCCACCCGACCCAGGACGCCGGTGACACGACGTCGCCCAGCGGCTCGTGCTCCGCGCACTATTTCGAGGTGTCGGGCTCGACGGTCGCCGCTGCCTGGTATGGCCAGGGGCTGCGCCTCATCGACGCGTCCAACGCCCGAAACCTGCGCCAGGTCGGTTACTACTACGTGACGGGTACCGACCCGGCGACGAACCCGAGCTCGCTCTCGTGGGACGTCGCGTGGCGCGGTGACCTGATCTACCTGTTCGACATGAGCCGCGGGGTCGAGATCCTGCGACTCGCAGGCGGCCCGTCCGCATCCGCGAGCCTGAAGACGGTCCGCGAGCCGGCGCGTCGAACCGATCCGCTGGCAGCGCGACCAGTCTCGGGGCTCACGCCCGGGACGCTGGTCTGCCCGCTGTTCGAAGTACCCAGCGAAGGCTGACGCACCGAGGGGGTGGCGGGTACTCCCGCCACCCCCGCTCGAGACTCCGACGCCGCACCCTTGACTATCGTCACCACCGGTGAGATCGTCAGCTGATCCAGTACCGAGGTGTGCGGCCGCCTCCCGATGAGAGGGGTGCGCGATGCGCCGATTCACATTCGTACGGGTGCGCTGGTTGCTTGTCGGCGTGGTTGTGGGAGTCGTTGGCGGGGGCGCCGCGCTTGCGGCGATTCCCGATTCGAGCGGAGTCATCAACGGCTGCTACCAGAAGAACGTCGGCAACCTGCGTGTGATCGACCCCAGCGCCGGCGATAGTTGCCGGCCGTCCGAGATCGCGATCAGTTGGAGCCAGACCGGACCACAGGGGCCGCAGGGGCCGCAGGGCCCCAAGGGCGACACCGGTGCGACCGGTGCGACCGGTGCCACGGGGCCTACAGGCCCGGCCGGCCCGAAGGGCGACACCGGCGCGACCGGTGCGACCGGGCCCACCGGCGCCGCCGGTCCTCCTGGCCCCAAGGGCGATACCGGCGCGACCGGTGCCACCGGTGCGACCGGTGCGACCGGCGCAACCGGTGCGACCGGGCCTGCAGGGGCGACCGGTCCTCCCGGCCCGAAGGGTGACCCCGGAGACCTCGGCCTTGCGAATCAGACGTGTCCGGCCGGAGCTTTCATCACGGGCTTCGACGCCGTCGGGCACATCGTCTGCAGCAATGTCACACCGCCGCCGATGTGCTCGCCCAGGACGCTCACGACCACGATGACGAGCTTCTCGAACAACGACTTCATCCGGGTCGAGGAATGGCCCGGCGGCCAGGTCACTCTGGGAACGCCGACCTGCAACGTGACGGTCCGGGTGCCGTCCGGGCGCATCGACGTCACCGGGTTGACCCTGCCTGGGTGGTCAGTGGTGAGCATGGTCGGCTTCGGGACCGCGGTGCTGAGCCCGGCGATGGCCGCCTGCGCCACTCCCGGAGCCCTCAGCGAGGCGGTCGTCAACAACAGGCCGGCCTGCACCTCGGCGCTGAGCTTCGTCTTTGGGTTCGGGCCGTTCCACTCGTCCGCGAGTCTGTCGGTAGCCGCGTCCTAGATCGGTACGCCTCGGCTGCAGAGGGGCCCGGTTTCCGCCGGGCCCCTCTCGTGCTTTGACTCCCGGCGCGACGTCGTCGTACAGTCGCTCGAAGTTCTCCCAGGTTGGATCGGCGTCCAAGAGCCGGACGCGGCTGGAGGAGTAAACCTGACGCTTGAGGAGGACTCATGCGGCGACGACGTGCCAGAGCATGCGGTCTGGCGATCTCGACACTGCTGATTGCGCTCGCGATCACGCTCTTGCCGGCGCGCGCTGCTTCAACTGGGACTACTTCAACAACGCTCCCTACTCGCAGGCGACCGGGGTCGTGAGGACCTCGTCGCTGATCAAGCAGATCCGAGCCGACCGCGGACGTGAGAGCACGCTGCTGCTCGACAGCGGCGACACGATCCAGGGCTCGCTGATGGCCCACTACTACGCCAAGGTCGATCCGTTCACATCGAGCGGCGAGACGCTGCCCATGGTTGCGGCGATGAACGCGATGGAGTACGACGCCGCGGTCGTCGGCAACCACGAGTTCAACTACGGCTTCCCGGTCCTGAAGGCTTTCGAGCAGCAGCTCAACTTCCCGCTCGTCGCCGCGAACGTCTTCGAGTCGCCGAAGCCGCTGCCGAGCGGCAAGATCCCGAACCATCGCGACCTCGCCTTCGAGCCCTACGCGATGAAGCAGATCAGGCTCAAGGGCAAGCGGCCGATCCGCGTCGGAATCCTCGGGCTGACGACGCCGGGGAGCGCGATCTGGGACAAGGACAAGATCACCGGCATCGTCGCGTTCGGCGGCGGCCTCGAGGCGGCCCAGAGGTGGGTGCCGATCCTCCGCAAGAAGTCCGATGTCGTCGTCGTGATCATGCATTCGGGCACGAGCAGCGGCTCGTCGTACGGCGACCAGCTGCCGTACCCCGAGAACTTCGCGACCACCGTTGCCGAGCAGGTTCCCGGGATCGACGCGATCATCCCCGGGCACTCGCACTCGACGATCGACGAGCGGTTCGTGACCAACCTGCAGACCGGCGAGCAGGTGCTGATGTCGCAGCCCGGCAGCTGGGGTCGCGACCTGTCGGTGCTGGACTTCGACCTCGAGCGGTCCGGTGACGGCGACTGGAACGTGACGAGCAAGCGCGCCGACGCGATCAGCGTGAGCACGGTCGCCGACGACCCGGAGATCGTCGCGCTGCTCGGCTCGCAGCACCAGCGCGTCGTCGAGTACGCGAACGCGCCGATCGGTACCTCGACGGAGCGGATGGCGACGGCGACCGGGCGTCACCGCGACGTGCCGGCGATCGACTTCGTCAACTACGTCCAGGCGGAGACGGTCAAGGCTGCGCTCGCCGGCACGCCCGACGGAGACTTCCGGTCGTGTCGTCGGTCGGCCTCTCAGCACGAGCGCCGTCATCCCGCAGGGCGAGGTGACCGTCCGCAACGTCGCCAGCCTCTACATCTACGACAACACGCTGCTGGCGGTGAGGCTGACCGGCGCCCAGATCAAGGACTACCTCGAGCGCTCGGTGCAGTGGTTCGCACCGTCGGGAGCACCGGGCCCTTCACGACGAACCAGGTGTCGAAGATCGGGCCGTCGTACAACTACGACGCCGTTCGCGGCGTCTCGTACGACATCGAGGTCTCGGTCGGGCCGGGCAACCGGATCCGGAACCTGTCGTACGCGGGCCAGCCGATCGACCCGAACGCGAAGTTCGTCTTCGTGCTCAACAACTACCGGCAGAACGGCGGCGGCGACTTCCCGCATGTCGCCACGGCGCCGATCGTGTACGACCGGGCGCTCGACATCCGCGAGCTGCTGGTCGACTGGGTCTCCAGCCATCCGGGGATCGACCCGGCCGGTTTCGCGAGCGTCGACTGGAAGCTCGTGTGGAACGGCTCCCCGGTGGTCGTGAACCCCTAGAGCGAAGCATTCGTGGGGCGGGTCGGTACTTCCGGCCCGCCCGACGGCTCCGCGATCGTCTAGCGGCCGCTCTCGAGCTCCGCGAGGAGCGACGCCGACCCGGTCGGCGATTGTGATCGCTAGCTCGATCTCCTTCTCCGCGAAGGAGCGGGCGTCCGCGTAGACCTCGATCAGCCCCCAGTTCTGCTCGCGTGACCGCAGTGGGAGCATCAGCAGCGAGTCGAACCCGAGCCGCTTCAGCAGCTCGGCTTCCGCGGGGTCGGCATTCGGGTCCGAGCGCGCGACGATGCGCGGCTCCCCGGCCTCGATCACCTCCTGCGTGAGCGGATAGTCCGAGACGAGGAAGAGCTCGAGCGTCGGCTGCTCGCCGGAGCGGACGTGGTCGCTCAGCTCGACCAGCAGGTCGCCGATGATGCGCGAGACCGAGCAGCGGGCTGCGTCGAGGAGATCCACCAGCTCGACGCAGGTGGCGTTGAGCAGCCGCGAGACCGTGGTCTCCGCCGCGATCCTCTCGAGCGAGAGCTCCACTTCCGCAGTCGACACGCCCTCAGTATGCGCAAGCTCGGCCTGGTGCGGCCAAAGTTCCCCCTTTTGGGTGGAGGTCGCGCCGCTAGGCTCGATGCAGGCGTCGGCTTTGCGGCACGGCGCTCTACTTCGAGGATGGCGACCCGCACGGCGCGGGGCTCCTCTCTGCGGCCTGAAAGGAAACACGATGTTCAGAAAACTGTGGCTTTCGATCGCTGCGGCGACCGTCGGAGCAGCGCTCTTGGTCGGCGCGAGCTTCGCGGCGGGCTCGTCCGCCGGCTCACCGACCGGCGTTGGCTCCGACGAGGCGAAGCGCGGCGGCACGCTGCGCGTCAACGTGTCCAACACCGACTTCGCGTTCGTCGACCCGGCGCTGGCGTACGACACGCTCTCGTGGGGGCTCCTCTACACGACCAACCTGACGCTGCTCAACTATCCCGACCGGCCGGCGCCGGAGGGCTCGCGCCTCGTCCCCGACGCGGCCGTGGGCTTCCCACGCGTCTCCGCCGATGGGCGGACGTACACCTTCACCCTGCGGAAGGGCCTGCGTTTCAGCGACGGCTCGGCCGTGACCGCGCGCAACTTCGAGCACGCGATCTACCGGGCGGCGCACCCGACGCAGGCATCGCCGGCGATCGCGTTCCTGCACGACGTCGTCGGCGCGGACGAGCTGAACCAGGGCAAGGCCTCGCGGGTGACCGGCGTTTCCGCCAAGGGGCTGACGCTGACGATCACGCTCGAGCGGCCGAGCCCGACGTTCCTCGCGCAGATCGCGATGCCGTTTTTCGCCGCGGTGAAGACGAACATGGGGCTCGACCCGCGCGGTGCGAGCGTCTATCCCTCGGCCGGTCCGTACCGGATCGCGAGCCGTGAGCTCGGCCGGCAGGTCGTGCTCGAGCGGAACTCGTTCTACCGCGGCTCGCGCCCGGCGAACGCCGACCGGATCGTCTATGCGGTCAACACCGACTCGAACCAGAGCCTGCTCCAGGTTCGGGCCGGCCAGGTCGACTACGACGCCTCCGGGCTGCCTCCGTCGTCGCACGACGACCTGGCGAAGAGCTTCGGCGTCCGCAAGAGCGGCGGTGGCCGCTACTTCGTCAACCCGCGCGTCGGCGTCCAGTACCTGGCGCTGAACACGAGCCGGCCCGCGCTGTCGAAGCTCTCCGCCCGCAAGGCGGTCAACTTCGCAATCGACCGGCCGGCGCTCGTCCGGGTCGGCGGCAAGTTCGCCGCGAAGCGGACCGACCAGATCCTCGCTCCGGGGATGCGCGGCTTCCGCGATGCGAGCCTGTATCCGCTGAAGGGCGCGGATCCGGCCGCGGCTCGCAAGGTGCTCGGCGGCCGCGCGAACGGCGAGCTCGTCCTCCTGTACTCCTCCAGCGGCGCGTCCGTCGCGCGTGCGCAGGTGCTCGAGTACAACCTGGGCCAGGTCGGCTGGGACGTCGAGCTGAAGCCGCAGCCGTTCGCGGTCACGCTGAAGACGGCCGGCTCGAAGGGCGCCGAGTACGACATCTATCTGCACAGCTGGCTCGCCGACTACCCCGACCCGTTCGACTTCGTCAACGTGCTGCTCGACGGCAAGGGGATCCAGGAGACGAACAACCTCAACTTCGCGTACCTCTCGAGCGCCCGCTTCAACCGGGCTATGCAGGACGCGTCCCGGCTCTCCGGCGACGCCCGCTACGAGGCGTACGGGAAGCTCGACGTCGACCTGATGCGCGGTGCCGCCCCGTGGGCGCCGTACGCGAACCCGAACGTGCGCGAGCTCGTCTCGTCACGCGTGACGAACTACGTCTTCCACCCGGTCTACTCCGGTGCGGCGCTGACGGCGCTGGCGCTGAAGAAGTAACGCCGGCCGTAGAAGACCAGCGGCTCCGCGTCCTGGTCGCCGCCCGCCTCGAGCGGGCGGCCGACCAGGATCGCGTGGTCGCCGCCCGGGAGCTCCTGCTCGAGCTCGCAGGCGAGCCAGGCGAGCACGCCGCCGAGCACGGGGACGCCGTCGACGAGCTCGTGGGGGATGCCGGCCAGCTTCTCCTCACCGCTCGCCTTGGTGGCGAAGCGGCGCGCCACATCTTCCTGATCGGCCGCGAGGATGTTGACGCAGAAGCGGCCGGACGCCCGCACGGCGGCGAGCGTGTTCGAGCCGAGGTCGAGCGCGACGAGGACGAGCGGCGGGTCGAGCGAGAGCGACGTGAGCGCGTTCGTCGTCGCGCCTCGCGGCCCCTCGTCGCCGCGGCTCGTGACGACGGCGACGCCGGTCGCCCAGTGGCACATCAGCCGGCGGAGGTCGAGCGCATCCATGCCGGCGATCGTCGCACACCGTCGATCTGCGAGACTCGGCCGGATGGCCGAGAGCAGCTTCGACGTCGTCGTGATCGGCGCCGGGCCGGCGGGCGAGGTCGTCGCCGGACGGCTCGCCGAGGCGGGTCTCGAGGTCGCCATCGTCGAGCAGCACCTCGTCGGCGGCGAGTGCTCCTACTACGCCTGCATGCCGTCGAAGGCGCTGCTGCGGCCGATGGAGATGATGGCGCGAGATGCACCGCGTCGCGGGCATGGGCGGCGGGCAACTCGACGTCGACGCCGTGCTCGCGCGCCGCGACGAGGTGATCAGCAACCTCGACGACTCGGGCCAGCTGCCCTGGCTGGAGGAGCGCGGGATCGCGCTCGTCCGGGGAGGGCAGGCTCGACGGCGAGAGGCGCGTGCGCGTCGGCGACGAGGAGCTCGACGCGCGACGGGCGGTCGTCGTCGCGACCGGCAGCGGCGCCGCGATGCCGCCGATCCCCGGCCTGCACGAAGCGCGCCCGTGGGGGAACCGCGAGGCGACGACGGCGAAGGAGGCACCCGAGAGCCTCGTCATCCTCGGCGGCGGCGTCGTCGGCGTCGAGCTCGCGCAGGCATGGGCGTCGCTCGGGACCCGGGTAACGATCGTGGAGGGTCTGCACCGGCTGATCTCTCGTGAGGAGCCGTTCGCGTGCGAGCAGGTCGATGCGGCGCTCCGCGAGCTCGGAGTCGAGGTCCGCAAGGGAACTCGCGCGACCTCGGTGTCGCGCGAGGACGGCGACCGTCACCGTCGGGCTCGAGGACGGCACGAGCGCGAGCGGGGCGGAGCTGCTCGTCGCCGTCGGTCGCGCGCCGGTGACCGGCGGGCTGGGCCTGGAGACGGTCGGGCTCGAGCCGGGGAAGCCGATCGAGGTGGGCGAGGACCTCCGTTCGCCCGCGCACGACTGGCTCTACGCGGTCGGCGACTGCAACGGCCGCGCCCTGCTGACGCACATGGGCAAGTACCAGGGGCGGATCGCCGCGGACGTGATCCTCGGCAAGGACGCACGAGTCGGTCTCCGACGGGCTGCTCTCCCCGCGCGTGATCTTCACCGACCCGCAGGTCGCGGCCGTCGGTCACACGCTTGCCTCCGCGCTGCAGGCGGGGCTGGAGGTGCGGGCGCTCGACGTTCCGACGAGCGCGAATGCCGGCTCGAGCTTCGTCGGCCGCAACGCGCCCGGCACGTCGCGCCTCGTCGTCGACGAGCGCGGCGTGATCGTGGGGGCCACGTTCACGGGCTTCGAGGTGGCGGAGTCCCTGCACGCGGCGACGATCGCGGTCGTCGTGCGAGCTCCGGCTCGAGCAACTCGTCCACGCCGTTCCCTGTTTTCCCACCCGCAGCGAGCTCTGGCTGAAGCTCCTCGAGGCCGCCGGCCTCTAGCCTGGTGGCATGCCGGAAACCGACACGCTCCTCCGGGACCTGTTCGAGGGACTGTCCCTCGGCCGTGCCGTTCTCTCGAAGCCGCGCTCACGGGAGCTGCCCGCGAAGGTGACCGTCGATCCCGTCGAGCTCCGCGGCGAGACGGTGTATCGCTTCACGACGCACCTGGGTGACCGGGCGACGCACGAGAACCTCGGCGCGGACGGCGCCCGCGAGCGCCTCGGGACGCTCCTGGCCGATTACGGGCAGGCGCTGCTGCAGACCGCCGACGCCGACTGGCAGGTGCTCGGGGAGACGGTGCTGCGCCGGCCGCCCTCCCGCGCCGCGGCGCCGCGGGCGCACGACCGGAAGAAGCAGTACCTGCTCGAAGAAGGCACGCCGGTGCCGTTCCTCGTCGAGCTCGGCGTGATGACGCCGGATGGAAACGTGCGCAAGAGCCGCTACGACAAGTTCCGCCAGGTCAACCGCTTCCTCGAGCTGGTCGACGACGTCGTCCCATCGCTCCGACCGGAAGGCACGCTGCGTGTGGTCGACTTCGGCTGCGGCAAGTCGTACCTCACCTTCGCGATCCATCACCTGTTGACGGAGCTCCGCGGCCGCGAGGTCGAGATCGTCGGCCTCGACCTGAAAGAAGACGTGATTGCGACGTGCGCGGCCTTCGCGGAGCGCTCCGGCGTCGCCGGGCTGCGCTTCGAGCGTGGCGACATCGCGAGCTTCGACGCGGGCGAGAACGTCGACCTCGTCGTCAGCCTGCACGCGTGCGACACCGCCACCGACGAGGCGCTCGCGCAGGCGGTTCGGTGGGGAGCCGACGCGATCCTCGCCGTACCCTGCTGCCAGAAGGAGGCCTACCGGCAGCTCGAGAGCTCCCTGCTCGCGCCGCTCCTCCGCCATGGGCTCGCGAAGGAGCGCTTCGCTGCTCTCGTCACCGACACGCTGCGGGCGCAGCTGCTCGAGCTCGCCGGCTATCGCGCGCAGCTGGTCGAGCTCGTCGCGCTCGAGCACACGGCGAAGAACGTGCTCATCCGCGCGGTCAAGGGCACGCCGGCAGGCGCCGAGGTGCGCCGTGCCTACGAGGAGCTGCGCGACTCGCTCGGGCTCGACCCGGCGCTGGAGCGCCTGCTCGCTCCTGACTAGCCGCCTGACTGCGCCGCGTGAAGACGAAGTCGTTCGACTTGGCCTGCGAGTGGCAGGCGGCGCAGCCCGACTCCGGGAAGCCGACCTTCGTGAATCGCGCCGTCGACGACGAGCGCGTGAACTCCTCCCAGCGCCAGCCGCCGTTCCTCGTGCCCTTCACCTTGCGCATCGTCGCGACGAGCGAGAGCCATTTCTTCCCGGGCTGGGCTCCCGTCTTGACGAGGATCGTCCCGACGGGATAGCGCGGCCCGTCTTGCGCTTGCTCGCGTAGACGTTCTTGGTTCCCTGGTGTGCGGACGAGCCGCCGCGGATCGGAACGCGGTTCAGCCGCGGCCATTTCGCGTAGCCGTCGACGTAGGCGGGGATGCCGTTCGCGGTCGCTCTCGGCGGGCGCTCTCCGCGCCCCGACTGCCCGAGAGCAGCAGCGCGGTGGCCGAGAGCTCGGCGAGCATCAGCCGGCGAGCGAGGCCGCGAGCGCCGACTCGACGGTGTCGTGCACGGAGAGATGCTGGTCGAGGCCGGAGATCGTGAGCGCGCGGTGGGTCTCGAGCCCGGGCGATGCGAGCAGGAACGACTGGCGGTTCGTCGAGCTTCGTTCGCGCCTCGATCAGCACGCCGAGAGCTGTCGAGTCGACGAAGTCCACCTCGCCGAGGTCGACCACCAGTCGCTCCGGCTGCTCCGCGCACACCTTGAGGAGCGCGACGCGGACCTCCGGCGCGTTGTAGAGATCGAGCTCCCCGACGAGTCGGACGACCACAGCGCCGTTCAGGCGCTCGATCCCCCCAACCGGATGCTCGTTGAGTCTGTTCTCGTCGCCCATGCGTGTTCCGGCCGGAAGCATAGTCATACGTGGGCGAGCGTCAAGCGGTCCGCGCCACGGCCAGCCTCGGAGGCCGACTCGGGTCGAGTTGTCGAAGATGTAGGCGATCACGTGTCTCGAGGTACCTCTCGTCGGTTGTCACGCGCGACTCGAAGCGGTTCTGGAAGAGATGCCCGCGGCGGTCGTACCGGCGGTTGAAGCGCATCGCGTACAGGCCGTTCAGCCGCTGCATGCCCCGCGAGAGCTCGGGTTGCGTCGTCTCGACCAGCAGGTGGAAGTGGTTGTCGAGCAGGTTCCAGACGTGAATCCTCCAGCCGAAGCGACGCCTCGACCTCGACGAGCAGCTTGAACCAGGCCTCGCGATCGAGGTCGTCGAGGACGATTCTCCGCTGCTCGACGCCGCGGCAGATGACGTGGTACCAGGCAGGGCTCGGGAGCTGCGAGCGCGGAATCCGCGGCATCCGTCGAGGCTAGCGCCGCGCGTTCGTCGAGCGAAACCGCCGCAAAGGGACGTGTCCGAGGGACTGTCCCTGGGACACGTCCCTCGCGGCCCTTCGTGCTCGATGACCGCTTGCGCAAGCCGCTTTCGGGCAGACTGCGGCTGATGCGCGATCTGCTCGACTACCGCTCCGAGTTCCCGATCCTCGAGCACACGACGTACCTGATCAACCACTCGCTCGGGGCGATGCCGGCGAAGGCGGAGGAGCGGCTCGCCGAGTACGCGCGAACGTGGCGCGAGCGCGGGATCCGCGCCTGGGGCGAGGGCTGGTGGGAGATGCCGATGACGGTCGGCGACCAGATCGGCCGCATCATCGGCGCTCCCGCCGGGCTCGACGGTGATGCACCAGAACGTCGCGATCGCCGAGGCCGTCGTCCTCTCCTGCTTCCAGCCCGCGCCGGAGCGGAACCGGGTCGTCTACGAGCGCGGCAACTTCCCGTCCGTCCGCTACCTCTACCAGGCGCAGCGCGACCTCGAGGTCGTCGTCTGCGAGGACGACGGCGAGATCGTGGACGCGATCGACGAGCGCACGCTGCTCGTCCCGATCAGCCACGTCCTCTTCAAGTCCGCGGAGATCCAGGACGTCGACAGGATCGTCCGGCGCGCGCACGAGGTGGGCGCGTACGTGATCCTCGACGCCTACCAGTCGGCCGGGATCGTGCCGCTCGACGTCACCGCGCTGAACGTCGACTTCGCCGTCGGTGGTTCGGTCAAGTGGCTGTGCGGCGGCCCCGGCAACGGCTGGCTCTACGTCCGACCCGACCTCGCCGAGCGGCTCGAGCCCGACGTTCACCGGCTGGCAGGCGCACGAGACCCCCTTCGCCTTCGAGGAGGAGATGCGCTACGCCGCCGGCGCGGCGCGCTTCCTGACCGGAACGCCGAACGTCCCTGCGCTCTACGCGGCGACGGCCGGCTACGACCTGATCGAGGAGATCGGCGTCGAGCGGATCCGCGCCAACTCGCTCCGCCAGACGGACCTGCTGATCCGGCTGGCGGAAGCCGCCGGCTTCGGGATCGCGAGCCCGCGGCCGCACGAGCGGCGCGGCGGCACGGTCACGGTGCACGTGGACGACTTCCCGGCCGTCCACAAGGAGCTCTCGGAGCGCCAGATCCTCTGCGACTTCCGGCCGGGCGCCGGCATCCGGATCGGGCCGCACTACTTCACCTCCGACGCGGAGCTCGAGCGCGTGATCGAGCAGATCGGCGAGATCGTCGAGACGGGTGCGTACGAAGCGCATCTCGGCGCCGTCGCGCGGCATTAGGCTGCGCTCGTGCGGACGGAGATGCCCTCGAGCCTCGAGATCGCGCAGACCGCGAGCCTGCGCCCGATCGAGGAGATCGCCGCCGCCGCCGGGCTGGAGCCGCACGAGGTCGAGCCGTACGGGCGGACGAAGGCGAAGATCGACCTCTCCGTCCTCGACCGGCTCCGGGAAACCGCCGACGGCAAGCTCATCTGCGTGACCGCGATCACGCCGACGAAGGCGGGTGAGGGCAAGACGACGACGTCGGTCTCGCTGACGCAAGGACTCGGTCACATCGGCCGCAACCCGGTGCTCTGCCTGCGCGAGGCGTCGCTCGGGCCCGTGTTCGGGATCAAGGGCGGCGCGGCCGGCGGCGGCTATGCGCAGGTCGTGCCGATGGAGGACCTGAACCTGCACTTCACCGGCGACATCCACGCGATCGGCGCCGCGAACAATCTCCTCGCCGCCATGCTCGAGGCGCACATCCTGCACGGGAACGCGCTCGGGATCGATCCGCTCTCGGTCGGCTGGCGCCGCTGCGTCGACATCAACGACCGCGCCCTCCGCAGCATCGTCGTCGGCGTCGGCGGGCGCGCGAACGGCTACGCGCGGGAGTCGGGCTTCGACATCACCGCCGCCTCCGAGGTGATGGCGATCGTCGCGGTCGCGCGCGACCTGCACGACCTGCGCGAGCGGCTCGGTGCGATCACGGTCGCCTACACGTTCGACGGCGAGCCGGTGCTCGCCGAGCAGCTGCGGGCGGCCGGCGCGATGGCCGTGCTGCTGAAGGACGCGCTGAAGCCGAATCTCGTCCAGACGCTCGAGGGCCAGCCGGCGCTCGTCCACTGCGGCCCGTTCGCGAACATCGCGCACGGCAACAACTCGCTCGTGGCCGACCTCGTCGCTCTCAAGCTCGGCGACTACGTCGTCACCGAGTCGGGCTTCGGCGCCGACATGGGGATGGAGAAGTTCCTCAACATCGTCTGCCGCGCGGGCGGCCTCAGCCCGAGCGCGGTCGTGCTGGTCGCGACGGCGAAGGCGCTCAAGCACCACGGCGGTGACCCCGACGGCGGCCTCGACGCGATCGAGCGCGGCGCCGCCAATCTCCGGCGTCACCTCGAGATCGTCGCCGAGTTCGGCCTGCGCGCGGTCGTCGCGGTGAACCGGTTCCCCGGCGACACCGATGAGGAGGTCGCGCTCGTCCGGCGGCTGGCGCTCGAGCACGGCGCGCACGCGGCCGAGCTGAACGAGGCGTTCGAGCGCGGCGGGGAGGGGGCGGCGGCGCTGGCCGAGGCGGTCGTCGACGCCGCCGACCATCCGAACGCAGTTCGAGTTCACCTACCCGATCGACGCGCCGATCGAGGCGAAGATCGAGTCGATCGCGACGCGGGTCTACGGCGCCGCCGGCGTCGTCTTCCTCCAGACCGCGAAGGACAAGATCAAGCAGTACGCCGCCGGCGGCCTCGACCGGCTGCCGATCTGCATGGCGAAGACCCATCTCTCCCTCTCGCACGACCCGCAGCTCGCGAACGCTCCGACGGGCTTCGAGCTGACCGTCCGCGATGTCCGCGCGTACACGGGTGCGGGCTGGCTGGTGGCGCTCTGCGGCACGATGCAGACGATGCCCGGGCTCGGCGCGCACGCCGGCCGCGTTCAACGTCGACATCGACGAGGACGGCCGCACGGTTGGGCTCTTCTAGCTTCCTCGACGCGCGCGTCAAGGAGTTTCTCGACGCGGTGCCGGCGCGGACGCCTGCGCCGGGCGGCGGCGCCGTCGCCGCGGTCGTCGCCGCGCTTGCGGCCGGCCTGACCGCGATGGCGGCCCGGTTCGCTCCGGAGGACGTGGGAGCGGCGTGCCGAGATCGTCGGACGCGCGGAGGAGTTGCGCGCGCGCGTCGAGCCGCTCGCGGACGCCGACGCAGAGGCCTACGGCGCGTTCATGGCCGATCGGTCGGATGAGAACCTGGAGCGGATCGTTGTCGATCCCGTTCGAGCTCGCGAGCTCGCCGCCGAGGTGGCGGAGCTCGCGGCGCTCGTCGCGGCGGACGGCAACCCGAACGTCAGCGGCGACGCCGCCGCCGGCGGCGACCTCGCCGCGGCGGCTGCCTCGATCGGAGCGCGGCTCGTCGCGATCAACGCCCGGCCGAGCGACGAGCGCGTCGAGCACGCGCGCGCGCTGGCCGAGCGCGCGGCGCGCGCAGCTCAGCAAGCGTCCGCGAGGGACATGTCCTAGGGACTGTCCCTGGGACACGTCCTATCCGGACGATCCGGTCTCCTCGTGCGGCGCGCCGACCGGCTTCGACTCCGGTGAGCCGCGCTGGCGCAGGTAGATCGTGAACACCACCATCGTCCCGACGGCGAGGAACTCGGATTGCCAGTTCTGCGAGCGTCCGCTCCCAGAAGTCTGCGTTGCAGAGGTACGCGGTCCAGCCGACGGCGTGTCCGCCGTGCTCGCCGTGCCTCGGCGTTGAACTCGCGCCAGTTGTTCAGCGACTGCGCGAGCCACGTCGCGAAGAAGATCGCCGTCATCGCGAGCAGGAGCGAGTTCTCGTAGATCCGCGTCCGCCAGTCGTCGAACCTGCGCCCAGCGCGGGCGTTCGCGCGGCGCGTTGCGGCCGATCTCCTGCTGCGTCTTCGACTCGAGCCCCATCGTCCTCGATCACCTTCGACTCGTTCGAGCCCTTCTGGACGAGCCAGATCGTCGCCAGGATGAAGAGGGAGAACTGGAGGAACTCCGACTGCCAGTTCTCCATCACCGAGCCGCCGAAGTCGGTCGAGGTCACGTAGCGACCACCAGGTGAGCTGGGGGTCGCCGTGCTCGGCCTGGATCGCGTTGTACGCGTTCCGGCCCGCGAACGACATGCGCGACGAGCGTGAGCGCGAAGATGCCGAAGAAGAAGAGGGCGAGCCCGTTCTCGCGGATGAACCGCTTCATCCGTGCAGGCCGGTCAGCGTGAACGCGACGACAGCCGCGACGATGACGAGCCAGTACAGCGTGTACATCGTGCGCACGACGCGGGAATCCCCGCGCGGTCACGATGCGAAACGAGATTGAGAGGGCGGACCGCCTACCGGTGTCGGTAGACGATCCGCCCGCGGGTCAGGTCGTACGGTGAAAGCTCGACCTTGATCCGATCGCCGGGGAAGACCTTGATGCGGTAGCGCCGCATCTTCCCGGCTGTGTAGCCGAGCGTCTCGTGGCCGTTGTCGAGCGCGATGCGAAACATCCCGCTGCGAAACGCCTCCACGACCTCGCCTTCCAGCTCGATCTTCTCTTCCTTTTCGGCGATGACTTCCTCCCTAGACCAGAACGACGTTGAACGCCTCCGGGCCCTTCTGACCCTCGCGGGCCTCGAACTCGACCTTTGCGCCTTCAGCGAGCGACTTGAAACCGTCGCCGCCGATGCCGGAGTGGTGGACGAAGAGATCCTTCCCGCCGTCCTCCGGTGCGATGAAGCCGTAGCCCTTCGCATCGTCGAACCACTTCACTGTTCCTGCTGCCATGTAAATACACCTCCCTACCGATTGATCACGAACGGTAAGAGAGGTGCGGGGGCACCGTCGTACGCGCTCTAAATAACAAACGAAGTGTAGCCGCAATTAGGCTCGAATGCGCGAGAGCAGCACTTTTGCGTCTTGTGGAGCGTCCGGCGCGTCCTCGTGCTGGAAGTACGCGAAGACCTCGATTCCGGCCGTGAGGAGCGGTTTGATCCGCTCCGCCAGCGCCTCGAGCTGCTGCTCGGAGTAGGGCGGCTCGCGGAAGCGGAGGTAGCGGAACGGCCCTTCCGCCTCCCAATCGTTCACCCGCACCGCCGGCGCGACCTCGGCGCCGTCCCAGCTCGGATCGCGCAGATCGAGCGCGAGCGGGAGCTCCAGTCGAGCCGAGCAGCAGTGCGAGGAGCCCGTCGTCGCGCGGGCTCTCGACCACGACGCGCACCGGCCCGAGCCGGTCGCCGAGCCTCCGCACGCGCTCCTCGAACGTCCCGAGCGACCGCAGCGCCCGCGGCGGCATCTTGACCGCGAAGCGGAAGCCGTCCGGCACCTGCGCCGACCAGCGCTCGAACTGCTCCTCCGACGGCAACCGGTAGCCCGTCGAGTTCAGCTCGACCGACGGCAGGTGCTCCGCGTAGAAGGAGAGGAACTCCTCGGGCGCGAGCCCGGCCGGATAGAAGTCGGGTCGCCAAGTGGGATACGACCAGCCCGACGAGCCGATCCAGGCGTCAGCCATTACCGTCCGGGGACCGCGCTAGCCTCGAATCCCTGATGGCCGTCACCACCGAAGTGATACCCGACAGCTCAATACCCGTCCTCGACCACGGTTTCGTCCGCCTCGACGCGGCAATGGCCGACGACCTCTCCGTCGTCAACGCCGCCCGCGTCAGCTTCGCCCGGCGCCGCGACGAGGTCGACGACGCCGATGCCGGCCTGATTCGCTTCCTGATGCGCGACCGGCACGGGACGCCCTTCGAGCACAACTCCTTCCGCTTCCACATCCGCTGCCCGATCTTCGTCGCGCGCGAATGGTTCCGGCACCGGATCGGCTCCTTCAACGAGTTCTCGATGCGGTACGCGAAGGCGACCGACGACTTCTACGTGCCCGAGGCCGACGATGTGCGCAGCCAGGTGGGCAAGCCGGGCTCCTACTCGTTCGAGCCCGTCGATCCCGAGCTCGCCGAACGCACGCGCGAGGAGCTCAAGGCGGTCTACGACCTCGCGTACGCCACCTATACGCGGCTCGTCGAGGAAGGGGTCGCGCGGGAGCTGGCGCGATCGGTGCTGCCGGTCGGCGCCTACACCGAGTTCTACTGGACCGTGAACGCCCGGGCGCTGATGAATTTCGTCTCGCTGCGAGCCGCCGACACCGCCCAGCGCGAGATCAGGCGCTATGCCGAGGCGTGCGAGCAGTTCCTGGCGGAGCGGATGCCGATCACGCATGCCGCGTTCGTCGCGAACGACCGCACGGCTCCCTGAGCAAGTGGAGCGGGTCACCGGGATCGGCGGCGTCTTTCTCCGGGGCGGCGGCTCCGAGTCGCTGCGTGCCTGGTACGCCGCCAACCTCGGCATCGCGGTCGAGGAGTGGGGAGGCTTCGCGTTCCAGGCCGAGAGCGGCGACACGACCGTCTGGTCGATCTTCGCCGGCGACACCGACTACTGGCCGCAGGCTCAGCAGGCGATGGTCAACTACCGCGTCCAAGATCTCGACGCCATGCTCGCCCAGCTCCGGGCTGCGGGCGCCGAGGTCGACGAGCAGGTGGAGGAGCTCGAGTTCGGTCGCTTCGGCTGGGCGGTCGATCCGGAGGGAAACCGCTTCGAGCTCTGGCAGCCGACGGAAGGGCAGGCTAAGTCGTCGTGAGCAGGATCTCGTCCGAGCCGCGGCGTGTGACCACCCAGCCGTCGTAGCGGCGCAGCCCGTACGGAACGCTGAGCGTCACCGTCGTCAGGCCGGAGTGGACCGTGAAGCGACCGCAGGAGTCGACCGGCTTGCCGCCCTTCGTCAGCCAGAGCTCGTAGTAGTCGGTCCGGTCCTTGCTCGCCTCGAGCCCGCGCAGGCGGACGACCATCGGCCAGTTCCCGTTCTCCTCCGCGTCCTGCGGCAGGAGCTTGATCGAGGCAGAGGCGCCGCGGCCTTCGTTGACGCCCGCCATCGCGATCACGCGCTCCGCCGCGACATCGTCGCTGCGCGCGCCGCCGAGCCAACCGGCGCCGAACGCCGCCGCGGCGAGCGCCGCCGCGATCAGCGCCACTGCGTACCGGCGCCGTTGCGGGAGCACGACGACCGGTGCGGGATCGCCCGCGGTGGGCAGCTCGGGCGGCGCCTCGACCGAGAGCAGCAGCTCGTGCACGCGACGAAGCCGCTCCCGCTCCTCGGGGTCTGCGATGTCGCCGACGAGCTCGTCGAAGCGGTCGCTCATCGCAACTCCTCCTCGAGCAGGTCGGCGAGGCGCGCGAGCGCGCTACGGGTCCGTGTCTTGACCGTTCCGAGCGGCACGTCGAGAAACGTCGAGATCTCGCTCTGCGAGAGCCCGCCCCAGTAGGCGAGCTCGATCACCGGACGCTCGTGCTCGGGCAGCTGCTCGATCGCCCGGTGCACCCTCCAGCTGAGCCACGACGCCTCGGCGCGCTCGTCCGGTCCGCCTTCGGGTGACGGCCTTTCGGGTGCGTCCATCGGCGGCTCCGGCCGCTTGCGCACCCCGTCGACGATCGCGTTCCGCGCCACGGTGTAGAGCCACGCGCCGCCCTGTCCGCGCGAGGAGTCGTAGCTCGAGGCCGAGCGCCAGATCGCCGCGAACGCTTCCTGGAGCGCGTCTTCGGCGCGTCCGCGGTCGCCGAGTCGGCGCAATGCCAGCCCGAGGACCGGCCTCGTGTAGCGGCGGTACAGCTCCTCGAACGCGTCGCGATCGCCGTCGCCGACGCGCTCGATCAGTTCACCGTCCGTCGGCTCCACGTTAGGCACCCTGCTGATGCTTACTACATCGGGGGCGCGTGGCAACTCCGCGGGGGCGATGGCTAGCACCGTGCCCATGCGGAGGTCCTACGCACTGCTCGACCTGCCGGATTGGAGCAGACGGCCGCCGTCGACCGCGATCGTCTCTCCGGTGACGAACTCTGCGCCGGCGAGATAGAGGATCGCACCGGCCACGTCGTCGGCGGAGCCGACCCGGCCGAGCACCGTCTCGGCGGCACGGCGCTCCTCCTGGCCGGGCTCGATGGCGACCGGTCCCGGCGCGATGCCACAGACGCGCACCTCCGGCGCCAGGGCGCGGGCGAGCACGCGGGTCAGCATCGCCTGCGCCGCCTTCGCCGCGCAGTGCGCTGCGAACAAGGGCCACGGCTGATAGGCGGCGACGTCCTCGATCATGACGACGAGCCCGCGCGTGGAGCGCAGGTGCGGCGCCGCGGCCTGCGTGACAAGGAAGCTTCCCTTCACCGTCGCGCCGAGCGCAGCGTCGAGCTCCGCCTCGGACACCTCCTCGAACCGATTCGGCTCGAACCCGGCCGAGGCGCCGTTGACGACGACGTCGAGCCCGCCGAGCTCCGCGACCGCGCGCTCCACGAGCGCCTGCGCATCGGCGGCTCGCGCGACGTCTCCGTCCCGGGTGCCGGCGGCGAGCAGCTGCCAGCCCTCGGCGCGCAGGCGCGTCGCGATCCCCGCGCCGAGCTTGCCCGTTCCGCCGGTGAGGAGGGCGCGTGTCATTCCCGGTGATTCTGCCCCGTACGGCGGGGCGCCGCGGTCGGCGCCCCGCGCGCGGGCTCTACGGGCGCTTGTCCGCGGCGCCGAAGCGGCGGCCGACCTCGGCCCAGTTGACCACGTTCCACCATGCGGCCAGGTAGTCCGGGCGGCGGTTCTGGTAGTTGAGGTAGTAGGCGTGCTCCCAGACGTCGATCCCGAGGAGCGGCACGTCGCTGTCGAGGAGCGGGCTGTCCTGGTTGGCGGTCGACTTGACGGCGAGACCCGTGCCGTCGTAGATCAGCCACGTCCAGCCGCTGCCGAAGCGCTTGACGCCTCCGTCGTTGATCACCGTCTTGAGCTCCTCCGTCGAGCCCCACAGGTCGTCGATCGCGGCTTTCAGCTCGCCCTCGGGCTCGCCGCCCCCGTCCGGGCTCATGATCTCCCAGAAGAGGCTGTGGTTGGCGTGCCCGCCGGCGTTGTTCCGCACCGCGGTGCGGATCTCGTCGGGCAGCGCGTCGAGGGACGCCAGCACCGACTCGACGCTGTTGCCCTCCCACTCGGTGCCCGCGAGTGCCTTGTTCGCGTTGTCGACATAGGCCTGGTGGTGCTTGCCGTGGTGGATCTCCATCGTGCGGGCGTCGATCGTCGGCTCGAGCGCGGCGTGGTCGTACGGAAGATCGGGGAGGGTGAACGGCATTCGCGGCTCCTTCTCGGCTTCGGTGACGAGGAGGAAGGATATGCTCCGCGCCGTTCCCGCCGAGTCGCAGTCGAACGAGAAGGAGTACGGATGTCGAGTTACGAGGAGATCAGGCCCCGCGAGCTGAAGCCGGCGCTGCTGGAGCTCGACGGCATCTCGCGCGCCTCGGTCGAGGCCCACTACAAGCTCTACCAGGGCTACGTGAACAAGCGGAACGAGATCCTCGGCAAGCTCGCCGGCGCCGATCTCGGGGCTGCGAACCAGATCTACTCGGAGCTGCGCGCGCTGAAGGTCGATCTCTCGTTCGCGGTCGGCGGGATCAAGAACCACGAGGTCTACTTCGAGCACCTCGGCGGCGACGGCGGCGACCCGAAGGGTGCGATCGCCGACCTGATCAAGCGCGACTTCGGCTCGAGCGAGGCGTGGCGTGCGGATCTGAAGGCAACGGGGATGGCCGGCCGCGGCTGGGCCTGGACGGCGTACGACTGGGATGAAGGCCGCCTCTTCAACTACATCGGCGACGCGCAGAACACCTTCCCGATCTGGAACGCGACGCCGCTCGTCGCCCTCGACGTCTACGAGCACGCGTACTTCCTCGACTTCCAGACCGACCGCGGCGCCTATATCGAGGCTTTCTTCAACAACCTGGACTGGGCTGTCGTGAACGATTGGGTCTCGAAGTACCAGATCCCGCTGAAGTAAGACGATGACCGCGGCTCTTGTCGTCCTCGGCGGTTACCTGCTGGGGTCGATGCCGTTCGGCTACTGGCTCGTTCTGCTCCTGAAGGGCGAGGACATCCGCAAGGTCGGTAGCGGCGGGATCGGTGCCAGCAACGTCTGGCGCGCCTACGGCCGCTGGTACGGGATCCCCGTGGTCCTGCTCGACATTGCCAAGGGGTTCGTGCCGGCGTTCCTCGGGACGATCCTCGTCGATGAGCTGGCAGGCGCGCTTGCCGGCGGGCTCGCGATGCTCGGGCACTGGCGCCCTCTCTTCCTCGGCTTCCGCAAGGGCGGTAAGGCGGTCGCCACTGCAGCCGGCACGCTCTTCGGGATCGCGACGGTGCTCGGCTTGACCGCAATGTGTCTTTGGCTGCTGACCTTTCTCATCACCCGCTACACGTCCGTGGCGTCGATGGTGGTCGCGGTCGCGCTGCCGTTCGCCGCGCTCGTGCTCGGCGAGCCTTGGCCCGTGGTCGTGTTCGCCGTCGCTGCCGCGGTGGCGGTGCTGCTGTTGCACCAGCCGAACATCGCCAGGCTGCGAGCGGGCACCGAGAGCCGGTTCAGGCTGCGGCGCGGCAGCGCGGCGACCTGACGCGGGCCGAAACGGACATGTCCCAGGGACTGTCCCTGGTTAGTGCCGCTGAACCTGCGTTCGGTTTCAGGCGGCGCTGAGCCAGTCGGCGAGCGAGGTGTGGCGCTCGGTCGGCTCGCCGGAGTCGAGCTCGCCGCGCAGCTCTCCGACCGTGCCCTCGCGCTCCGCGAGGACGTCGTGGGCGTGGATCGTCTCGAAGTTGACCTGGCGCGCGTAGAGAAAGTCGCCGTCCGCGAGATCGGGCAAGGCGTCGAGCGCGCCTCTGAGCGAGAGTCGCACCGAGTCCTCGACGAACCGCGGCTGCAGGTGGGCGTGCTCGACGACGAACAGCTCGTCGGGCCGCTTCAGCAGCTCGTAGATCGGGGCGCTCATCGAGCTCTGGACGATCGCGACGAGATCGTTGGCGTCGAGCTGCCGTTCGGTCCCGACGAAGAGCGTTCCCTTGCCTCGCTGGTTGTGCGTCGCCAGCGGGACGAGATCGAGGATCCGCTCGACATCCTCGTATCCGGCTTCGGCCAGACGCTCGGCGGCGCGACCGCGCACGAGCCCTTGCGCGCACGGGCACGCGTTGATCCCCGTCGCCTCGACGCCGACGATCCGCCGGACGCGCTTCGTCGTGGCCGCGGCGATGCCGATCAGCGAGACCATCTCCTGCGTCGACAGCTTGCTGACGGGCGTCGTGCGCCGCACGGGCCAGCGGGCGGTGATCCGGGCTTCGGCCCGGAGCGCGCTCTGGCGGCCGACGATGTGCCGGGCGATGTGCTCGGCGAGCAACTCCACGTGAAGCGCCTCGCTGCCGACGACGGCCTCGATCGCCTCCTCGAACAGCTCCGGGAAGCGCGACATGTGGACGCCCTTCTGCTCGTGCGCGAGATCGACGGTGCACTCGATCTCGGCCGCCATCACGGTCTCGCGCCCTTCATGCCGCACGCGAACGGCCTTCTGCACGCCGGTCACGCCCGCGCGTGTGAGCGAGAGCCGCACCTCCGGGCTCGACGCCTGGAGATCGGGAGTCGCGCTTGAGATCTCCGCCATGCGGGTTACGCTAGCAGCGCCGTGGCAGCCGACTTTCCCAGCCTGGTCTCGCTTGCCTGCCATGACCTCCGCACGCCGCTCGCGACCGTTTCTGGCTTCGCGAAGACGCTGCTCCGGACCGAGGAGCTCGAGCCCGAGAAAACGGCGCGCTATCTCGGCCTGATCGGCGCCGCCTCCGACGAGCTGGTCGAGCTGCTCGACCTCGTCTCGCTCGCGGCGCGGATCGAGGGTGGCCGCTACGCGCCGATGCTGCGCGAGGCCGACTCGCTCGAGCTCGCGCCCGAGGGCGCGTCCGGAACGGGTGCGACGGTCAACGTCGATCCGGACGCGGTCAAGACGGCGCTCGGCTCGCTCGCGCGGGCGGCCGCGCGCCACGGCGGCGTCGAGGTCTCGACGTCTGTCGACGGGGCGCGCATCTCGATCGAGCCCGTGGTCGCCGCCGCGGCTCCGGTCGTGCTCGGGGAGGAGCAGAAGGATCTCGGCGCCGCCGTCGCGATGCGGCTACTGCCTGCGCTCGGTGCCGAGGTGACGCTCGAGGGCGAGCGTCTGACCGTCGTCTTGCCGACCTGAGCCCCGATCGTCGCGACCTACCGCAACAGCCGCGACATCCTCCGGTCCTTCAGCACGCGGCCCCCGGTCTGGCAGGTCGCGCAGTAGAAGACCGTGTGCTCCTCGTAGTCGACCTGCCGGAGCGGGTCGCCGCAGCGCGGGCACGGCTCGCCGAGCCGCCGGTGGACGAGGTACACCTGCTTGTCGCCCTTCCCTTGCTCCCGCAGCTGGAGCGCGCGAGCGAGGTCTTCGTCGATCGCGGTCGCAAGCCGCTCGACCTCCTCGTCGGAAAGCTTGGAGGAGAGCGCGAACGGTGAGAGCTGCGCACGGTTGAGTACCTCGTTGGCGTGTGCGCGGCCGATCCCGGCGAGCGCCCGTTGGTCTCGGAGCAGCGAGTGAAGCCGTCGGTTGTCGCCGGCGAGGATCACCCGCAGCCGCTCGGCGCCGAGCCCCAGTGCTTCGGGCCCGATGTGCGCGAGCTCGGCCTCGGTCTGCTCCGGCGACTCGAGCCACACGCCGGCCCGTTTCTTCGGGCCGGCCTCGGTGAGCACGAGCTCCCCGCCGTTCGCGAAGCGAAGCCGGAACGCCGGCTTCTTCGGGCCCTTCGCCCCGGACGCAAGGTGGCGAATCCGGCCGGCGCTCATCAGGTGGATGCGCAGCTGCAACTCGCCGTCGTCGGTCGGGAAGAGCAGCCACTTGCCCCGGCGGTGGGCACCGTCGAAGCGCCGGCCCTCGAGCTCCCGCAACGGCGGGTCGAACGTCTTCAGCGTCGCGATGTGCGCGGGCCCTGCCTGCAGGACCGGCGATGCCGACACGAGCGGCGCCAGCTCACGGACCCACGCCTCGACCTCGGGTAGCTCGGGCATGTCCCGAACGGTATCGCGGCGGAGGCGTCAGTCGGCTGTGGGCGGCATCGCAGCAGGTGCAGCCATCAGCCCGCCCGCAGCCTCGGCCTCGGACGGCAGGGGGTCGTCGCCGGGCTCGGGCACCTCGCGCAGCCTGGGCACCGGCGAGAGGAGGATCGGCAGGAACGTGAGCAGCGCGCCGAGCGCAGCCACCCAGAGGGCCGTGCGCAGGCCGAACCAGGTTCCGAGCGCGCCCCCGAGGAGCGCGCCGACGGGCATCGTGCCCCAGACCATGAAGCGGATCACGGCGTTCATCCGGCCCTGCATGCGCTCGGGGCAGATCGCCTGCCGGAAGCTGACCTGCGTGATGTTGTAGGCGACCGCCGCGAAGCCGCCGACGACCGCCGACACGACCAGGAACGGGACGGGGTTCGACTTCGTCGCCAATGGCACCGGCAGCATTGCGGCCGAGAAGAGCACAGACGTCCAGAGGATCGTCGGGCCGATGCCGAGCCGGCCCGAAATCTTGTTGGTCGTGAACGCGGCGAGCAGCGGTCCGGCGTTGCCGAGCGAGAAGGCCAGCCCGATCGCGGCGGCCGACATGTCGAGCTCGCGCACCGCGTAGACGACGAGGATCGCGCCGCCCATGCTCCAGAAGAAGTTCGACGAGGCCGTGCAGATCGAGATCGCGCGCAGGTAGCGGTTGCGGAGCACGAACCCGAATCCTTCGCGGGCGTCCGCGAGCATGCGGGGACGCGCCGCGTGCTCCTGGCGCTCCGGCAGCGCCTCGGTCTTCCGGATCGAGAAGAGGAAGAGCGCCGAGACGAAGAAGCTGATCGCGTCGAGCAGGATCGCGACGGGCGCACCGAGCGCCGAGACGATCACTCCCGCCGAGCCCGGGCCTGCGAGCTGTGACGTCGAGCGGCTGATCTCGAGCTTCGAGTTGCCTTCGACGAGCTGGCTGCGATCGACGAGGGAAGGCAAGTACGACTGGTACGCGACGTCGAAGAAGACGGTGCACACGCCGACGAGGAAGCCGACCACGTAGACGTGGCCGAGCGTCAGCACGTCGAAGACGTAGGCGAGCGGAAGCGATCCGAGCACCGCCGCCCGGGCGAGGTCGCCGACGACCAGGATCGGCTTCCGTCTCATCCGATCCACCCAGACGCCCGCGGGGATCGCGAAGAGGATGAACGGCAGGAACTCGATCACCACGAGCGCGGAGACCGCGAACGTGCTCGCATCGAGAAGCAGCACGGCGACGAGCGGCAGGGCGAGCCCCGTGAACTGGGAGCCGAAGACGCTGATCGTCTCCGCGGCCCAGAGCTTGCGGAAGTCGCCGTGCCGCAAGAGGCCACCCGGAACGAGCCTGCGCATCAGCGCTGCTCCGCCCGGTAGAACGCCGCGGCGAGGCCCCAGGGCTCGCCGCCGGACGTCTCGGCCGCCCGCACGTCGTCCACGAGCTTGTCGAGCCGACGGTTGAAACGCTTGACGTCGGCGGCGTCCAGCCGGACGCGCAGCAGAGCGTGCATGGCGATTTCCGGAGCTGCCGCAACCTCCACGGCGGCCGTGCGAAGCGAGATCGCTCCGATCCCGTGCACGAGCTCGTCGTCGCTCTCGTCCCCGCTCTGGTAGAGGAAGAGCCGCGCGACGCGCCCGTAGTACTTCTCCGTCACGGCACGGACGCGCCGGGTGCGCACGACATGGACGAGGCCGGCTCGCTCGAGCACCTTCAGGTGGTGGCCGACCGTCCCCTTCGGCATGTCGAGCAGCCCGCCGAGCTCGCTCGCGGACGCCGCTCGCTCACGCAGGAGCGCCACGATGCGGCCACGCACGTCGTCGCACAGCGCACGCAGCTGCGCCGGCTCGGAGACGACGAGCGTGTCGGCCGCCTCATAGTCGAGGGTTTGTGCCGAATGGGCCACTATTCCCGACCATACGGCAATAGTCGCCCATTTGTCAAAGGGTGAGGGCCGGCGGTGCAACCACCGCCGGCCCTCGGAGTCAAGCGCCGTCTACGGAACGAACGTCCCGCGCGGCCCTGCCGGCGCCGGCAGCTTGATCTTCGACTTGCCGGGGACGGAAGTCCCCTTGACGCCGTTCACCGACTCGGTCGAGTAGGCGAAGGTCAGTGCGGCCATGGCGATCAGGTCGCTGTTCACCTCGAGCGCGTGCGCGTTGAAGTTCAGGTACGAGTCGCACGCGGCGTGGTAGCAGGGGTCGAAGGCGGCGCCGGTCGTGCCGCCCCAGATCGACTGCTGCTCCGCGGTCTTGATGACCTCCGCACCGGTGAAGAGGCCACCGGACGGGATGCCGTTCGCGATGAACGCCTGGTAGTCGCTCCGCCCGGAGAACTGGGCGTCGTCGTACGGTTCGTCGATCCCCGTGTAGTACCGCTCGTAGAAGTTCTCGATCGCCTCCGAGCCGGGCGGGATCGGCACACCTGCCGGCGCGGGGAACGACGACTGGTTCGCGTCGTACACCATCTGGATGTAGTTCGGCGAGCCGACCATGTCGTAGTTCATGTACATCGCGATCCGGTCGAGCTCGGCGGCGGAAAGGCCGTTGACGTACGCCGTCGACCCGACCAGCCCCGACTCCTCGCCGCCCCACCACGCGAAGCGAAGCGTGTTCTGGGGCTTGTTGTTCCCGAGCATCCGCGCCGTCTCGAGCAGTGCCGCCGAGCCGGAGCCGTTGTCGTTGATCCCGGGCCCTGCCTGGACGGAGTCGAGATGAGCTCCGGCCATGACGACGTTGTTGTCGTTCACCCCGTCGAGCTCGGCGATCACGTTGGCCTGCGGATCGTTCACGACTGCGACGGTCGCGGTCGTGCCGGCCTGTGAGAGCGTCTCGCCGGCCGCGAAGCTCACGCCGACCAGCGGGATGGTGATCGTCGTGAAGGCCGAGCCCGCCGGCGGCACGGCCGTGACGTTGGTGAGGGTGACGCTGCGGGCCGGCGTGTCGCCCTGGTTGAAGAGGATGATCGCGGCCGCGCCGGCGGTCTGAGCATTCGCGACCTTGAGCGCGAAGCTACAGCCGCCCCGCTGGACCAGTGCGATCCGGCCGGCGACGAAGCCGGCGAAGTCGTCGGGACCGCCTGGGTGAGCGGTGAGTGGCGCCCCGACCGCGGCTTCCGTGAACGCTCCGTCGCAACCGCTCGTGTTCGCGCGCGGCGGAACCAGGTTGATGTCGATGGGGGTCACCACCCGGTTGCTCGCCGTGCCCAGGGGACTGCCCGTGATGCCGCCGACTGGGTGGGTGGCGGGCGTCGGCGTGTGCTGCTGGACGGGCTGCGGGACCGTGAAGTCGAACAGGTCGAGCTCGACGTCCCAGCCGGCCTTCTCGAGCATGTCGACCACGTAGGCGACGCTCGCGTCGTACCCGGACGTCCCGGCGGCGCGGTTGCCGCCGTTCGCGGTTGCGATCGCCTGGAAGGCGGCCTGGTGTGCCCGCACTCCCTCGAGCGTGACGCACTCGCGCAGCTTCCCGTACTGGTTGTTGTTGCGGTGGAGGCATCCCTGCTTGGTCGCCGCAGTGGCTGCCGGTGCATAGAGCACGACTGCGATGAGGCCTGCGGCGATCGACGCCAGGACCGCTCGCGATACAGATCGTCTGACCAACGTCCTCTCCTCCTTCGTTCCGGATGATTGGTTGCGGGAGCTTAGGGTGTCCAAAGATAGTTTGCGACGATTGGTCGCACGGGGTCGCGTAGGCTTGCCGGCCGTGGACCCGATCACCGTCGTCGTGCGCCGTGGCCAGGTCGTCGAAGCCACCCATCGCGTGCACGCGGTCGCCGTCCGCGACGCCGTGGTCATCGAGCAGGCGGGGGACGCCGAGCGTGTCGCCTTCCTCCGCTCGTCGGCGAAGCCGTTTCAGGCGCTGCCGCTCGTCCGCGCTCGCGACGACCTGACGACCGAGGAGATGGCGATCGCCTCGGCGTCGCACCTCGCCTCGCCCGAGCAGCTCGACGCCGTGCGCAGTCTGCTCGCGAAAGCGCCCGCGCAAGAGGATGAGCTCGAGTGCGGGGCGGAACCGACGCCGCTGCAGCACAACTGCTCCGGCAAGCACGCGGGGATGCTCGCGCTCTGCCGGACGATGGGGTGGGCGAGCGGCGGGTACCGGCTCGCGACGCACCCGGTCCAGCACGGCTGCCTGCACGAGGTCGCGGTCGCGGCGGACGTCGACCCGGACGAGATCCCGACGGCCGTCGACGGCTGCGGCGTGCCGACGTTCGCGCTGCCGCTCGAGCGGATGGCGCTCATGTTCGGCCGGCTCGAGCTGGTCGACGGCGGCGCCCGCGTGGCCGCGGCGATGCGGGCGCACCCGGAGCTGATCCGCGGCCCGATCGCGGCGGACAGCCTCCTGATGCGCGAGCTGGACGGGTGGACTGCGAAGGGCGGCGCCGAAGGCCTCCTCTGCGCGTCGGGGCCGGGTGGGCTCGGGATCGCGCTGAAGATCGAGGACGGCAGCATGCGGGCGATGCGTCCGGCGCTCGCCGAGCTGCTCCGGCGCCTGGGGTTCGAGACGGGCGAGCTCGGCATCGAGCCCCTGGAGAACTCGCTCGGGGAGATCGTCGGCGAAGTGGTGGTGCAGCCGTGAAATTCCAGTGGCCGATCCGGCCCGGTTCGTTGTAGGATCGGAAGCTCGATGGTCATGAGCCGGAGCCCGCTTCCGGCTTTTCGTTTGGTTGGCTGGTCCCAGCCCCCTGTCCCGCCACAAGGAAAGCGAGGCCCATGCTCACCGTCGATATCGCACTTCCTGAGGTAGAGGAGCTCCAGAAGCTCGTCCAGAACGGGCAAGAGAAAGGGTTCCTCACGTACGACGAGATCGTGGCCGGTCTCGAGGAGGTCGATCTGACGAAGGAGCAGGTCGAAGACTTCTACACCTACCTGATCGACCATTCGATCGAGCTCGTCGAAGGCGAGCAGTACAAGTCGCCGCCCCACGAGCAGCCCGCGCTCGCCGAGGACGAGAAGTCGGCGCCGAAGCTCGACTTGACCGTCGAGCCGTCGCTCGACTCGCTGCGGCTCTACCTGCGCGAGATCGGCAAGGTGCCGCTGCTGACCGCCGACCAGGAGATCTACCTCGCGAAGCGGATCGAGCGGGGCGACATGTCGGCGAAGACGCAGATGGTCGAGGCCAACCTGCGCCTCGTCGTCTCGATCGCGAAGGGCTACCTCGGCCGCGGCCTCTCGTTCCTCGACCTGATCCAGGAAGGGTCGCTCGGGCTGATCCGCGCCGTCGAGAAGTTCGACTACCGCAAGGGCTTCAAGTTCTCCACGTACGCCACCTGGTGGATCCGCCAGGCCGTGACCCGCGCGATCGCGGACAAGGCGCGCACGATCCGGATCCCCGTTCACATGGTCGAGAAGCTGAACAAGGTCGTGCACATCGAGCGCCAGCTCGTGCAGCGGCTCGGCCGCGAGCCGCGCCCGGACGAGATCGCCGAGGAGCTCGAGATCACGACGGACGAGGTGCGCGAGATCCTGCGGATGGCGCAGCTCCCGGTGTCGCTCGAGAAGCCGATCGGCGAGGAAGAGGAGAGCTCGCTCGGCGACTTCGTGCCGGACGACTCGGCCGAGTCACCGTTCGACACCGCCTCGCTGTCGCTGCGTCGTGAGGACGTCGAGCATGCGCTGATGGCGCTGCCGGAGCGCGAGCGCAAGGTGATCGAGCTCCGCTTCGGGCTCTCCGGCGCGCAGCCCTACACGCTGGAGGAGGTCGGACGCGCCTTCGGCGTCACGCGCGAGCGGATCCGTCAGATCGAGAACAACACGCTGAAGAAGCTCGAAGGCCTACCGGAGGCTCAGGCACTCAAGAACTGCATGTAGATCCGACGCCTTTGTGTCGCCGGAGCGAAGCGACACTTCAGGGGTCTTCGCGCGCTGGGCATCCGCGGGAGCGGATGCTCAGCTTGCGCTGTCTCTGGAGAGTGGGGCATCTTCTGTCCTGCTCTCCGGAAAGAACAGCTTGCAGTGGGGGCACTTGAAGCCGCGGTGCCGTTCTGGCCCGCCGGCGATCAGCTCGGCCTCGAACGTCTTCCGGCAGTGCGGGCAGCTGATCACCTGGGTGTTGTCCGATTGGGCTTCGGCACTCATGGACCCACGGTAGCGAACGCCGTCCGACCATGCTCTTACCCTTGCGCGCGTGGAGTACGACGCCCTTCGCCGTGGGGTTGCCGAGTTCGTCGGCGCGTTCGCGCTGATCTTCATCGGCGTCGGCTCGATCGTCTTCATCGGTCAGGGCTCTGGCCTCGTCGGCGTCGCGCTCGCGCACGGCCTGACGATCGCGATCATGGCGTCGGCCGTCGGCCACATCTCGGGCGGTCACTTCAACCCCGCAGTCACCTTCGGCTTTCTCGTGACGCGGCGGATCGCGCCGTCGCTCGCCGTCGTCTACTGGGTCGCACAGCTCGCGGGCGCCGTGCTCGCCGCGCTCGCGCTACGGGCGACCTTTCCCGACGCCGCGAATCTCGATAGTGGTGTCCCCGTCCTGCACGAGAGCATCGGCACGGGCTCGGGCCTGCTCCTCGAGGCGATCCTCACCTTCTTCCTCGTCTGGGTGATCTTCGCCACGGCCGCCGATCCCGGCGGCGCCTTCAAGTCGATTGCCGGCCTCGCGATCGGCCTGACGATCACGATCGACATCCTCGCCGCCGGCCCGCTCACAGGCGCGGCGATGAACCCGGCGCGCGCGCTCGGCCCGGAGCTGGTGCAGAACGTCTGGAGCGACTTCTGGGTCTACATCGTCGGCCCCGCGGCCGGCGCCGCGGTTGCGGCGCTGGCGTACGACTGGCTCTACCTGCGCGCGGACCGTCTGCCCGTCGTCGGCTCGCCGGCGTCGGGCGTCGACGAGCCGCGCCCCGGCGACGCCGCCGTTTCCTAGCTCTTCGGGCTTCGGTCTGCTACACCTCAGGTCGTGAGGCTGCTTCGGCTCGCCGCCTGTCTGGTCGTCCTCGCCCTCGGCGTCGCAGGCACAGGCGCGACCGCGCCGACGGCGCCCCGGTGCCTGCCGACGCTGGACGACGGCTCCGGCCCGTTCGGCCGCGGTGCGCCGCCACGACGCGCGAAGATCGGCACCGGCCACGTGCTGACGGGCATCGCTTTCTCCTCCGTCGACTGCCGGCCGCTCGCGGGAGCGAGGATCCATCTCTGGCAGGCGAACCGGCTTGGCGACTACGTCCGCGCCGGCAGCGCCACCGTCGTCACCGACCGCTCCGGCCGGTTCCGCTTCGAAGGCCCGCGCCCGGTGAGCTACGAGGGACGTCCACCGCACATCCACCTTCGCGTCGTCGCGAACAAGCACGAGCTCCTCTTCACGCGGTACGTGCCGAAGCCCGGCGCGAAACAAGGATCGGTGCGCCTCGTGCTGCGGCCGCAGGCCGTCTAGCGGCGCCCGAGCAGCCCTCCCGCGATCGCGCCGAAGGCCGCGTGATCGGCCAGCTGCGGGCCGAGTGGCAACTCGTGCACGCGGGCGACGCCCCGGCCGATGACGCCGAGATCGAGCGCCGCCACCGCGACGCCCGCGAGCACTCCGGCGCGCGTGGTGCGAACGCCGGCGCGGTCGAACACGGCCGTCCACCCGAGCGAAAGCGCGAGGTGCACCGGCACGGCCGCGGCGACGAGCCTCGTGCGGCTCGTCTCCCTCGGCAGCAGGATCGACCCCGCGGCGAGCACCGCTTCGAGCGGGTCGCGGCCGGTGGCGAGCGCATGGAGGGTCGACGGGATCCCGCTCAGCGCGGCGGCCCAGGCGGCTGCTCGAAGCACGCGGATGCCCAAGGATAGGGTTGCTGCGTGGCCCGTCAGCGAAGCACCGAGGAGCGTGTCACCCCGCTCGAGCTCTTCTTCGACCTGATCTTCGTCTTCGCGATCACGCAGGTGACCGGTTTCGTGGTCGACGATCCGACCTGGGGCGGCCTTGCCCGAGGTCTGCTCGTGCTCGGTGTGCTCTGGTGGTCCTGGGCCGCGTACGCCTGGCTGACGAACACGATCGACCCGGAAGAAGGCATCGTCCGGATTGCGATGTTCGGGGCCATGGGGGCGATGCTGATCGCGTCGCTGGCCGTGCCGGACGTCTTCGGCGACGACGCGTTCTTCTTCGCGTGCGCCTACGCGGTGGTCCGGATCGCGCATCTGGTGCTCTACGCGGTCGGGGCCAGCGGTGATCGCGATCTGCTCGGCGCCGTCGCGCGGATGGCTCCAGGCACCGGAATCAGCATCTCCCTCCTCTTCGTCGCCTCCGCACTCGACGGCAAGGTGCAGGTGACGCTCTGGGCGGTCGCGCTGATCGTCGATCTGCTCGGCGTCTACATCGGTGGCGGCAAGGGCTGGCATCTCGCGCCAGGGCACTTTGCAGAGCGCCATGCGCTGATCGTGATCATCGCGCTCGGCGAGTCGATCGTCGCGCTCGGTCTCGGCGCGAGCCACGAGCTCGACGCCGGCGTGATCGCGGCAGCGCTACTCGGGCTCGCGATCGCGGCCGCGCTCTGGTGGGCGTACTTCGACGTCGTCGCGATCGTCGCCGAACGGAGGTTGCACGACGCCACCGGCAGCGCGCAGCTGACGATGGCGCGCGACTCCTACAGCTACCTGCATCTGCCGATGGTCGCGGGCATCATCCTCTTCGCCGTCGGCGTCAAGAAGACGCTGGGCGACGTCGGCGAGCCGCTGAAGCTGATTCCGGCGGTCGCGCTCTGCGGCGGCATCGCGATGTACCTCGTCGCGCACGTGCTCTTCCGCCTCCGGAACGTTGGCTCGTTCAACGCGCACCGCAGCCTCGTCAGCGCCGTCCTGCTGGCACTCATTCCGGCAGCGCTCGAGCTGCCGGCTCTGGCGACGCTCGCACTCGTCGCCGCACTCTGCGTCGGCCTGATCTCGTACGAGGCGATCCGCTTCGCCGAGGCCCGCGACCGCGTTCGCCACGCCGCCTAGGCGCGACCGCTCTCGAGCGGGAGGCCGGCCGCGACCCAGTCGTTCTTGCCCTCGGCGTAGTGGCTGACCCGCTCGTAGCCGAGCGCCAGCAGTTGCCTTGCCACGATGACGGAGCTGTCGCAGTCGGCGTCCGAGCAGTACACGATCACTTCGGTGCTCCGGTCGGGGATCCGCCGCTGAGCCCGTCCGTCTACCGAGTCGGGTGGGAGGTTGATCGCACCTGGGAGATGCGACCGCGCGTACGACATCGGCGCGAGAGCATCGACGAGCACGAACTCCTCGTTGCGCTCCAGCTTTTCCCGGAGGCTCTCTCGGTCGATGCGTTCGAGGGTGGGGGCCACGGTCGAAGTCTGCCGGAGGTAGAGCAGGTCAGTCCGGCAGCATCGGCACCGTCAACCCCTGGTCGCGGCCGAGGAGCACGGCGCGGGTGATCGCTCCCGTGCCGAAGCGAACGCGGATCTCGTCGAGTGCGGCATCGAGGGCACTGCCGCTGTGGCGATCGAGGGGCAGCGTCAGCTGGACTGCGTCGTCGTTGTCGAGGTTGGCGACCGCCACGCCGATCAGGGTCAGCCCCTGACTCTCGATCAGCGGCATCGCCGTTGTCAGGAGTGCTCTCGCGGTGTCGAGCACGGTCTGGGTGTGGGACGTCGCGTGGGGCAGGGTGTGCGATCTCGTCGCCCGGGAGAAGTCGTCGAAGCGCAAGCGGAGGACGACCGTGCGTCCTACCCGCCCGGCAGCCCGCATCCGGCGGGTGACGCGGTCGACAAGCGCGACGAGGGACGCGTCGATGACGTCGTGCGTCTTCGGCGACCGGCCGAGCGCGCGTTGCGACCCGATCGAGCCGCGGCGGCGTCCGACGTGGACCCGGCGCGGATCGCGGTTGTGGGCGAGCGCGTGCAGCTTGCGGCCCGCCGCCTGTCCGAGCCACGCCACGAGCAGCGGCTCGTCGAGCTCCGCCACCTCGCCGACGACGGTGACCCCCCGCTCGTGGAGCTTTCTCGCCGTCACCGGCCCGACGCCCCAGATCCGCTCGACCGGGAGTGGATGGAGAAAGGACAGCTCGCCGTCGGGCGGCACCACGAGCAGGCCGTTGGGCTTGGCGACGGCGCTGGCGACCTTGGCGAGGAACTTCGTCCGCGCAACGCCGACCGTGATCGGCAAGCCGACCCGCTCGAGCACCTCGCGCCGCAGTCGCACGGCGATCTCGGTCGGTGTGCCCGCGATTCGCTCCATCCCGCGCACGTCGAGGAAGGCCTCGTCGATCGACAGCCCTTCGACGAGCGGCGAGGTGTCGTCGAACACCCGGAAGACGGCCTTGCTGGCCTCTGAGTAGGCCGACATCCGTGGCGGAACGACGATCGCCTGCGGGCACAGCCGGCGAGCCTGCCTGCCGCCCATCGCCGTGCGCACGCCGTGCGCCTTGGCCTCGTAGCTCGCGGCGAGCACGACGCCTCCGCCGACGATCACCGGCCGTCCGCGCAGGCGAGGCTGGTCCCGCTGCTCGACCGACGCGTAGAACGCGTCCAGGTCGGCGTGCAGGATCGTCGCCTTGTTCATGCGAACATATGTTCGCATGAGTTGACGTGCGCGGCTAGGTTTCCGTCAGCGCGAGCCGGACGTCCGGCAGCAGCGGCGACGCTCGGCCCTCGGCGTCGACGTGGACGACAGTGTGCCGGCCGCGGATGGCGAGCTCGCCGTCGTGGCGGATCTCCCAGGCGTACGTGATCGAGCTCGAGCCGACCCGCTCGGCGACGAGCTCGAGCTCGAACTCGTCCTCGAAGCGCAAAACGGCGAGGTACTCCGCCTCGACGGCGCGCCGCGGATAGTCGGCCCAGTCGTCCAGGAGGCCGAGCGAGCGGCGCAGGCCGGTCTCCGCCGCCTCCGCCCATCGGAACACGGCAGTGAAGTGGATCCGCCCGCCCGCATCCGTGTCGACCCAGGCGACCCGCGAGCGCATGATGTGGCTTGGCGCGGTCACGTCAGGCTTCGGAGCCCCGCAGGCGCTCGCGCTCTCTCAACTCGTATTTCTTCACCTTGCCGGTCGACGTCTTCGGGAGCTCGCCGAACTCGATCTCGCTCGGCGCCTTGAAGCCGGGCAGGGTCTCGCGCGAGAACGCAATCAGCTCCGCCGCGGTCAGCTCGGCGCCCGGCCGGAGCGCGACGAAGCCCTTCGGGCGCTCGCCCCACTTCTCGTCCGCGATCGCGACGACGGCCGCCTCGAGCACGTCCGGATGCCGTACCAGCGCGCTCTCGACCTCGATCGTGGAGACGTTCTCGCCGCCCGAGATGATGATGTCCTTCGCCCGGTCGCGCACCTCGAGGTAGCCGTCGGGATGCATGACGCCGAGGTCGCCCGAGTGGAACCAGCCGCCGCGAAACGCCTCGGCGGTCGCCTGCTCGTCCGCGAAGTAGCCCTTCATCACGTTGTTGCCGCGCATCACGATCTCGCCCATGGTCTCCCCGTCGGGCGGGACATCCTGGAGGTCGGAGTCGACGACGCGCACCGCGTCGGCGGTGACGTAGTGGACGCCCTGTCGCGCCTTCAGGCGCGCTCGCTCACCGGCGTCGAGCTCGTCCCAGGCCGGATTCCACTCGCAGATCGTGATCGGGCCGTACGTCTCCGTGAGGCCGTAGACGTGGTTGATCTCGAAGCCGAGCGCCTCTGTTCGCTCGATCACGGCTGCGGGTGGCGGAGCTCCCGCGGTCGTGACCACCACCGGCCGCTCGAGCTGCCGGGCAGCGGGATCGGAGCAGATCATCACGAGGACGGTCGGGGCGCCGTTCAGATGGGTGACGCGCTCTGCGTCGAGCAGCTCCCAGATCAGGGGCGGATCGACCTTCGGCAGGCAGACGTGCGTCGCGGCTGCAGCGGTGACGGCCCAGGTGAAGCACCAGCCGTTGCAGTGGAACATCGGCAGCGTCCAGAGGTAGACGGAACGCGGATTGAGCCGGGCATGGACGACCTCGGCGAGCGCGTTCAGCGCGGCGCCACGATGCGTGAACATGACGCCCTTGGGCCGGCCGGTCGTCCCGCTCGTGTAGTTGATGCTGATCGTGTCGTCCTCGCTTGCGAGCCGGTCCTCGGGCTCGCCCTCGCCGGCAGCCGCGAGGAAGTCCTCGTAGTCGCCCCCGTCGCCGCAGACGAGCACACGCTCGACCGGGGCGCCCTCGACGAGGTGGCGTAACGACTCGTGGACGACGAGGAGCCGTGAGCCGGAGTGCGCGAGGATGTAGGCGATCTCCTCCGGCATCAGGCGGGTGTTGATCGCGACGAGCACGGCGCCCGCTCGCGGCACGCCGAAGTGCGCCTCCAGCAGCTCGTGGACGTTGGGTGCGAGGAACGCGACGCGATCGCCGTGCGCGATCCCGCTCTCCTGGAGCGCGACGGCGAGCCGCCGCGCCCGCTCGCGCGTCTCGGCCCAGGTCAGGCGGCGCTCGCCGTCGACGACCGCGGTCCGGTCGGGGAAGGCGAGGGCAGCCCGCTCGAGGAAGGCGACCGGCGTCAGCGGCGAATGCGAGACGTCCACGAGTGCGAGCTATACAGCACGGGTCTCGCCCGCGCGGCGGCGGAGCTCGGCCTCGACGTCCTCGAGCCCGATCCCGCGCGCGGCGAGGAGCGCATACGCATGGAAGATGAGGTCCGCGGTCTCCTCGATCAGCCGCTCGTCGGACTCGCCGGCTCCGGCCAGCGCCGCCTCGAGGCCCTCCTCGCCCACCTTCCGCGCCGCGAGCGCGGGATCGTCCAGCAGCGAGACGACGTACGAGCCCGCCGGTCGCTGCTCGCCGCGTTCCTTGATCCGCCGCCAGAGCCAGGGCGCGAAGCACGACTCCGCGCCGGTGTGGCAGGCCGGGCCCGCGGGCCGCACGCGGAGGAGGATCGCATCGCCGTCGCAGTCGTCGCGCACCTCCTCGACCGCCATCGTGTTCCCCGACGTCGCGCCCTTGTGCCAGTGCTCCTGCCGCGACCGGCTCCAGAACCACGCCTCGCCGGTCTCGCGTGTGCGCCGCAGCGCCTCGTCGTCCATCCACGCGAGCATCAGCACGCGGTCGGTCTCCGCGTCCTGGACGATCGCCGGTGTCAGCGGACGTTCCATCCGGCCTCCTTCAGCTCGCGCTTCAGCTCCGGCAGCCGTCCGGGCCGCTCGTGCACGATCGAGGCGATCAGCGCCGCCTCGGCGCCCGCTTCGAATGCCTCGGCGAGATGGCGCCCCTCGCCGGCGCCGCCGGACGCGATCACGGGCACGCCGACGGCGTCCGCGACGGAGCGCGTCAGGTCGAGGTCGTAGCCCTCGCGCGTCCCGTCGGCGTCGATCGAGGTGAGCAGGATCTCGCCGGCGCCCCGGTCGGCCGCGCGAGCCGCCCACTCGACCGCATCGAGCCCGCGCGGCGTGCGGCCGCCGTGCGTGACGACCTCGCCTGCGCGCGCATCGATCGCGCAGACGACAGCCTGAGCCCCGAACTCCTCCGAGAGCGCCGTCAGTATCGCCGGATCGTCGACCGCGGCACGATTGACCGCGACCTTGTCGGCTCCGGCGCGCAGAAGCGCGCGCGCGTCCTCGAGCCCCGAGACGCCGCCGCCGACCGTGAACGGGATCGTCAGCTCCTGCGCGGCTCGCTCGACCAGCTCGAGCATCGGCCCGCGCCCCTCGATCGTGGCCGTGATGTCGAGGAAGACGAGCTCGTCCGCACCGAGCTCGGAGTAGCGGGTCGCCAGCTCGACCGGATCGCCGACGTCGCGCAGCGACTCGAAGCGGATGCCCTTGACGACCCGCCCGCCCGCGACGTCGAGACAGGGGATCACGCGCTTCTTGACCATCTCAGCGCGTTCTCGAGCACGCGTGCGCCCGCGGCGCCGCTCCGCTCGGGGTGGAACTGGACGCCCGCGAGTGGGCCGGACTCGACCGCGGCAACGAGCGGGCCGTCGTGCTCGACCTCGGCGACGCCGACCGCGCCCGCCGGCTCGACCGCATAGCTGTGCGCGAAGTAGACGTCGGCGCCGTCGAGACCGTCGAGCAGCTCGGACGGGCCCGTGAGCGCGAGCGCGTTCCACCCCATGTGCGGCACGCGGCGCGCGCGGACGCGCCGCACCTGTCCCTCGAGCAGCCCCAGCCCGCGGCCGCCTTCCTCGCTCTCCTCGAACAGGAGCTGCATGCCCACGCAGATCCCGAGTAGCGGCCGGCCCGCGGCGACCCGCTCGCGCAGCGCTTCGGCGACCGGCGCGAGCCCGCGTGCCGCGCTTTCGACGTGGCCGACGCCGGCGATCACGGTGAGCGGCGCCTCGCGCACGGGGGTCGGGTCGGTGGAGATCTCGGGCACCGCGCCGGCGCGCTCGAGCGCCGCGCAGACGCTGCGCAGGTTGCCGGCGCCGTAGTCGGCCAGCACGACCTTCACGCCAGCCCTTTCGTCGAGCGAATCCCTTCGCCGCCGGGCGCGCACGCCTGCCGGAGCGCCTGGCCGAGCGCCTTGAACGCCGCCTCGGCGACGTGATGGTCGTCCTTGCCGGAGGCGGAGACGTGGAGCGTGAACCCACCCTGCATCGCCAGCCGCTCGAGCCCGTGGGGGAGGAGCGACGGCGCGAGCCCGCCGATTCGATCGCCCGCGAAGACGAGCTCGACCTCGGCGTGCGGGCGGCGAACGAGGTCGACCGCCGCGGTCGCGAGCGCCTCGTCCATCGGCACCGACGCCGAGCCGTAGCGTGCGACTCCGGCCCGGTCGCCGAGCGCGCTCGCAAGCGCGTCGCCGAGCGCAGCGAGGACGTCCTCGACCGTGTGGTGCTCGTCGACGTCGAGATCGCCGCCGGCCAGCACTTCGAGGTCGAAGCTGCCGTGGAAGGCGAAGAGTGTCAACAGGTGATCGAGAAAGCCGATGCCGGTCGCGATGCGAGCGCGGCCCGCGCCGTCGAGGTCGAGGACGATGCTGAGCGCGGTCTCGCTGCTCGTGCGCGTGACGAGCGCGCATCGGCCCGGCGACGGGCCGCCGGTCGCGCCGAGGGCCGCCAGCAGGACGTCGTTCTCGGGTGGCCGCCGCAGCGAGATCCGGATTCCCTCGGCGAAGATCCGGACGACGAGCCCGGCCGCCTCGAGGCGCTCTCCGAGCGGCTCCTCCGACCGCAGCCAGACGAAGTTGCCGTGGCTCTGCGGACAGTCGTACCCCGCGGCCGCGAGGGATGCGCGCACACGCTCTCGCTCGGCGACGGTCGCTTCGATGTCGAGGCGCGGCTCGCGCAGTGCTGCGGCGGCGATCTCGCGCCGCGGGCGCCGAAACGCTCGCCGGCGGCCGACGCCGCTCGAGCTCGGCGGCCGTCTCCGGAGCTGCGACCGCGTAGCCGACCCGCAACGCCGCGAAGCCGAAGGCTTTCGAGAGCGTCCGCAGCACGATCAGGTTCGGCAACTCGGCGACGAGCGGGACGCACGTGACGCCGGCGAACTCCCAGTACGCCTCGTCGACGACGACGGCAGCCTGCGGATGAGCGCGACGCGAGGGCGGCGACCTCCGCTCAGATCGCGCAGCTCGCCGGTCGGGTTGTTCGGGTTGCAGACCCAGATCAGGTCGGCGCCGTCGGGGTCGGCGACGACGTCGGCGCCCTCGAGCTGCGACGCGATCCGGTAGAGGCCGTAGGTCGGCGGGAAGATCGCGGCCCGGCGGCCGGGGGCGAGGAAGGTCGCCGCGCAGACTGCGATCAGCTCGTCGGCGCCCGCGCCGACGACGATCTGCTCCGGCTCGACGCCGCTGTAGGAGGCCGCCGCCTCGCGCAGCTCGCGAAAGGTGCCGTCCGGGTACTCGTTCAGCCGCGCGAAGCTCTGGGCCAGCGGAACCTGCGGCACCCCGGGGAGCGGCGGCGTGTTCTGGTCGAAGCGGAGCACCTGCTCGCGGTGCAGTCCGTGCCGCGCCGCCACGTCGGCGGAGGACGGCGACCACTCGTACGGCCGGAACCCCTCGGGCAGCGGCACCGGCTTCATCGCAGCTCCAGCGCGGCGGCGTGGCGAGGCAGGCCCTCGACGCGTGCCAGCGGCAGCGCGATCTCCCGCGCCCGCTCGAGCGACGTTGCGCATACGAACTGGACCGGCTTCAGGAAGCTCTCGAGCCCGAGCCCGCCCGCGCCCTTCGCGAGACCGCTCGTCGGCAGCACGTGGGTCGCGCCCGCGGCGTAGTCGCCGACGACCGCCGAGGTGCGCACGAAGACGGTGCCGGCGTTGCGCACCCGCGCCGCCGCCGCCTCGGCCTCCTCGATCCAGAGCTCCAGGTGCTCCGGTGCATAGTCCTCGGAGCGGGCGAGAGCCTCGTCGAGGGTCGCTACCTCGCTCGACGCGAACGTTCTGCTCGCCGGCGACGAGTGCGGCGACGTCGGCGGCCAGTGCGTCGTCGAGCGCGAGCAGGATCGCCTCGCTGTCGGGCCCGTGCTCGGCCTGGGCGAGCAGGTCGGCGGCGCACTGAGCCGCGTCGGCGGTGGAGTCGGCGATCAGGACGACCTCGCTGGGGCCGGCCGGCAGGTCGATCGCGACGGCGGTCGAGACGAGCAGCTTGGCGGCCGTCACCCAGCGGTTTCCCGGCCCGACGATCTTGTCGACCGGCCTGACCGTCTCGGTGCCGTAGGCGAGCGCGGCGATCGCCTGCGCGCCGCCGACGGCGTAGACCTCGTCGATCCCGAGCTCCCGCGCGACGGCCAGCGTCGCCTCGGCGGGGCGCGGCGTCACGACGGCGATCCGCCCGACTCCCGCCACCCGGGCGGGCACGGCTGCCATCACGAGCGAGGAAGGGTAAGCAGCACGGCCGCCCGGCACGTAGATCCCGACCGAGGAGAGCGGCAGCCAGCGGCGCTCGGAGACCACGCCCGGAACGGCTTCGATCGACGTGTCGCGTGGCCGCTGCGCCTCGGAGAACGACGCCACCGCCTGGGCGAGCGAGCGCACGGCCGCGAGCACGTCGTCGTCGAGCCGAGCGGCGTCGAGCTCCGCCTGCGGCACGCGGAGCGCCGAGCGCCCGCCGTCGAGCTGCTCGGTCCAGTCGAGCAGACCCTCGTCGCCGCGGGCGCGCACGTCGGCGACGATCTCGGCGACCCGCGGCAGGACCTCCTCGAGGCCGGCTCCCCTCATGCAACGAGCCGCTCGACGGGGAGCACGAGGATCGACGAGGCGCCCGCCGCCTTCAGAGGGGAGAGCAGGTCCCACACCTCGTCGGCGTCGACGACCGCGTGCACCGCGATCTGCCCAGGCGTCGCGAGCGTGATCACCGACGGCGCTCCCATCCCGGGGAGCAGCGACCGGATCTCGTCGAGCGCCGTCGCGGGTGCGTTCATCATCAGATACCGCCGTCGGCGTGCGGCGACGACGCCGGAGATCATCAGCTCGAGCCGACCGACGAGCTCGGCGCGCTTCTCGAGCGCAGCCTCGCTGCCGACGAGCACGGCCTGGGACTCGAGCAGGACGCCGAGCAGCCGCAGTCCATTCGCGCTCGCGGTCGAGCCGGTGGAGACGAGGTCGACGATCGCGTCGGAGAGACCGAGCCGCGGCGCGGCCTCGACCGAGCCGGAGACGGGGACGAGCTCGGCGTCGATCCCGAGCCGCTTCAGGCAGACGCGGGTGGAGACGGGGTAGGCGGTCGCGACGCGCAGCCCGGCGAGGTCGCGCAGATCGGTCTGCGGCGCGTCCGCCGGGACGGCAGCCTGCAGCGTGCAGCGTGCGAAGCCGAGCTCGGCGAGCGTGACGACGTCCGCAGCAGCCTCGGCGACGAGGTTCGCCCCCGTGATCCCGAGGTCGACGACGCCGTCCTGCACGTACTCGGGCACGTCGCCGGCGCGCACGAGCAGGAGGTCGACCGGAGCGTTCGCGCACGGGACGAGCAGCGCGCGGTCGCCCGCCTCGAAGCTGAGTCCGGCGTCGGCGCAGAGCCGCATCGCCGGCTCGGCCATCCGCCCCTTCGAGGGGACGGCGAGTGTGAGTCGCCCGTTCGACCCGGCGCGCGTGAAGCTGTTCGGCATCTACCGGCGCTTTCGCTTCGCCTGGGTCCGGTCCAGCGCCGTGCGGTAGCCGCCCGTTCCGTTGCGAAGCCACTGCGCGACCCGGGTCACCGTGGCCGTGCTGGTCGGCACCCGCTCGGCGATCTCGAGGTACGGCAGGTGCTCCTCGAGCAGGCGCACCGTCTGCCAGCGGTGGGTGAGAGCTTCGAGCTCGGGGAGCGTGCAGAGGTCGCGCAGGAAACGCCGTGCCTCGTCGCGCGTCCTCAGGGAGAGGACGGCGTCTGCGAGATCGTCGAGGCCGGGCAGCTGCTCGACGTCGCGGGTGATCGCGTCAGCCATGGCGTCATGCTAGCATGCTAACGTGTTAGCTCGCAAGCACTTCACCGTGTATCCGGCTCTGGACGTGCTCGGCGGACGGGTCGTTCGTCTCTTCGAGGGTCGTCGCGAGCAGGTGACGGTCGAGGGCGGCGACCCGGTTGCGGCGGCCGAGCGCTTCGTAGCCGAGGGCGCGACCTGGCTCCACCTCGTCGATCTCGACGGTGCCTTCGAGGGCAAGCCGGACCTCGCGCTCCTGGAGCGCGTCGCGGCCGTGGGTGTCCCCGTGCAAGTCGGCGGCGGCTACCGCAGCCTCGACCTGGTCGAGGCGGCACTGGCGGCCGGCGCTGCGCGCGTGCTGGTCGGCACGGCGGCGCTCGACGACACATTCCTGACGAAGGCGGTCGAGCGCTTCGGCGCCGCCGTCGTCGTCGCCGTCGATGCAAGGGACGGATTCGTGACCGTCGACGGCTGGCTGCAGGACTCGGAGATCCGGGCCGCGGAGCTCGCTCGGCGCTGCGCTGCGGCGGGCATCGAACGGCTGCTCGTGACGAGCACGCGCCGGGACGGAACGCTCGCCGGCCCGGACGTCGAGCTGCTCGAGGACGTGCTGGCCGTCGGCCTGCCGATCGTCGCGGCAGGCGGGATCGCCACCCTCGACGATCTCCGCGCCCTCGCTGCGCTGGGCTGCGAGGGCGCGGTCACCGGCAGCGCGATCTGGCTCGGCAAGTTCACCGTGGCCGATGCGATCGCCGCGACGCGGGACACTGAGTCAGGGAGCGAAGCGACCCTTTAGGGGTCTTCGCGCGATGGGCATCCGCTTCTGCGGATGCCATCGCGCGCAAGCGGTCAGTGCGGCTGAGGCACGATCCTGATGTAGGGCTTGGGGGCGTTCCAGCCCTCGGGGTAGGTCTCCTTGGCGGCTTCGTCGGTGACGGAGCCGGCGATGATCACGTCTTCGCCCTGCTGCCAGTTCACCGGGGTCGCGACCTTGTGGTTGGCCGTCAGCTGCAGCGAGTCGATCACGCGCAGCACCTCGTCGAAGTTGCGGCCGGTCGTCATCGGGTAGACCAGGATCAGCTTGATCTTCTTGTCTGGCCCGATCACGAAGACGTTGCGCACCGTCTGGTTGTCGGCGGCTGTCCGCTCGAGCGGGTCGCCGCTCGTGCTCGCGGGCAGCATCCCGTAGAGCTTCGCGACGTTGAAGTCGGAGTCGCCGATGCTCGGGTAGTTGGGCGCCGTCCCCTGCGTCTCCTCGATGTCCTTCGCCCATTCGACGTGGCTGGGGACCGGGTCGGTCGAGAGGCCGATGATCTTGACGTTCCTGCGGTCGAAGTCGGGCTTGATCTTCGCCATGTAGCCGAGCTCGGTCGTGCACACGGGCGTGAAGTTCTTCGGGTGCGAGAACAGGATCGCCCAGGAGTCGCCGATCCACTCGTGGAAGCTGATCGGCCCTTCCGTGGTCTCCGCCTCGAAATCGGGTGCTTCGTCGCCTAGCTGAAGTGCCATCGTTCTCCTCTCTATCGTGTCGTGGCGGTCAATGCGAGCGGGGGTAGATTCGCAGGCTGCAGGAGCTCGAGCGCGGCGACGTCGCCGATGACGAGCAGCGCGGGGCCGGGGAGCCCGATCGTCGCAGCCGCGAGGTGCTCGAGTGGCGCCCGCACGACCTCCTGATCCGGGAGCGTCCCGCGCGAGACCGCGGCCGCGGGCGTCTCCGGCGGCAGGCCCGCCGCGAGCAGACCGTCGACCACGCGCTCGACGCGGCCGAGCCCCATGAAGAGGATCAGCGTGCCGCCGATCGCGGCGAGGCGTGCGTACTCGGCGTCGCTGCCGTCGGCGCTGTGGCAGCTGGCGATCGTGACGCGGTCGGAGATCCCGCGGTGGGTGATCGGAATCCCGGCGGCGGCGGGGACGGCTGCGATCGAAGAGATCCCGGGCACGATCTCGACCTCGATGCCGGCGTCTCGCAGCGCGATCGCCTCCTCGCCGCCACGCCCGAAGACGAACGGGTCGCCGCCCTTCAGGCGGACGACGTCGAAGCCGGCTCGGCCGTAGTTGACGAGCAGCTCGTTCAGCTCCTCCTGGTCGAGCCCGTCGCGTGAGATCACGCGCGCGTCGTCCGAGGCCTCGGCGACGAGCTCGTCCGCGACGAGGCGATCGTGGACGAGGATCTCGCACGACCGGATCAGCTCGAGGCCGCGCGCCGTGATCAGGCCCGGATCGCCGGGGCCGGCGCCGACGAGGTACACGGTCATCCGAGCTCCTCCCGCACGAGGCCGGCGAAGTAGTCGCGGCGCGCCTCGTAGGTGGGCAGGTGCGTCTTCGCCCAGGGGCGCAGGTCGCGCAGGCGCACAGCCAGCGCGGCGTGCTCGGGCCGGACGACCTGGGCGATGTCGTCGCGAAGCCTCTGCGCGAGCGCAGGCGACGCGCCCCCGGTCGAGATGGCGACGGTGATCGGATCCTCACGATGGAGCGCGGGGAGGATGAAGGAGCAGAGCTCGGGGACGTCGACGACGTTGCAGAGCAGCGCTCGCGCTTCGGCATCGGCGAAGACACGCCGGTTGACGGCGTTGTCGGCGGTCGCGGCGACGACGAGGAAGCGGCCGGCGAGGTCGGAGCGCCGGTAGCGGCGGCGGAGCAGGTCGACGGGAAGCGCCGCGACTTCCGGAGAGATTTCCGGCGCGACGACGGTGACCGCTGCGCCGCAGTCGAGCAGACCGCTCACCTTTTCGTGGGCGACCCGGCCGGCTCCGACGACGAGCACGCTCCGGCTCTCGAGGTCGACGCAGGCGACGTAGTGGCGCTTCTCGGTTGTGGCCACGTCACCCATGCTCAGACGCCGATCGAGGCGAGCTGGACGCCGCTCCGGTCGAGCCGGACGGCCACCTCGGCGCCGCCGGCGACCAACGCGATCCGGTACATGCCCGGGCCGATCGCCTCGATCTTGAACGACTCGATCGTCTTCCCGTTCAGCGTCGCGAGCGCCGCCGAAACCGAGCGTGCCGTCTCGGAGAGCTCCGCGCCCGCGGGCAGCCGCCGGAAGAGTCGGAGCGCCGCTTGCTCGCCGCCCGGCCCGTAGATCGCACGGATCCGCCCGGCCTGGAGGCCGATCTCGAGCACGCGCTCGAGCTCCGCTGCCTCCTGGTCGTCAAGCTCGCCTTCCTCGACCGAGGCGGCGAGCGCGGTCAGGCGGTCGCGGTACGTCTCGCCGCGCGCGGCCGCCAGAACGGCCTGCACCTCGCCGAGCGCGACCTCCCGTTCCTCCGCCTTGACGGCGACGCTAGTGCTCGTTGGCATCCGCGTCCTTGCCGAGAATCGCGTGCAGCTCGTGCTCGAAGCCGCCGGTCTCGATCGCGCAGTGCATCCCGCACTCCTTGGGCGCGCCCGACTCCCACCACCAGCGGCCGGCGCGCATCGGCTCGCCTGCTGCGATGGGACGGGTGCACGGCGCGCAGCCGATCGAGGTGTAGCCCTGTGCGTAGAGCGGATGGACGGGTACGTCGTTCTCCCGCACGTAGTCCCACACCTCGTCCTCCGTCCACTCCGCCAGCGGGTTCAGCTTCACGATCGCGCCGTGGTCGTGGTCGATCTCGACCTTTCGGATGTCGGTGCGGCCCGCCCACTGGTCGCGCCGCAGGCCGGTGACCCAGGCGTCGATGCCGCCGAGGTGCTTCGTCAGCGGCTGCACCTTGCGCACGTTGCAGCAGAGCAGCCGCTGCTCGATCGAGCGGTAGAAGAGGTTCGGCCCATGCCGGCCGACGAGCCGCTGCAGCTGCGTCGCGTCGGGGGAGAGAAGCGTGAGCTGCAGGTCGGGGTAGCGCTCGCGCAGGGTCTCGATCAGCTCGAACGTCTCCGTCGGCAGCCTGCCCGTGTCGATCGAGAAGATCTTCACCCGCGGGTCGATCCGGTAGGCCATGTCGATCAGCGCGACGTCGCCCTCCTGGAACGCTGTCGAGAGCACGAGCCTGTCGCCGAACCGCTCCATCCCCCATTCCAGGACGACCTCGGGCTCCTCGCCCTCGAACTCGACCGACAACTCGCCGGCCTCGAGATCGTCCAGCAGCTCCGTCGCGCTCATGCGGCTACCTCATCTCTCCGGCTCTTCGCCGGCTCTTGCCCGGCCAGGAGGCCGAGCTGCTCGTCGCTCATGCGGTCGCAGAACGCACGGAAGCTCTCTTCTATTTCCCGTTGCTGCAGCCACCCGTCCAGAAGGCCGGTGACCGTGTCGGCGAGCTCCTCGACCGGGACTCGGCGGAAGACGGGTCGCGCGATCGCGGCGTCGGGGCCGAGGCCGCCGCGCAGCAGCAGGTCGTACGCCTGGCGGCGAACGCCTTCCTCGTTGCGCACGGTCGAGCCCTGGAAGCCGAGGTCGCCGACCCAGTGGTGACCGCAGGCGTGGGGGCAGCCGTCGAGGTTCAGCTTCAGGCCGGCGAGCGCCTCGCCGAAGCGAGCCTCGAGCTGCTCGACGAGCACGTCCAGCCGCGACTTCGTTTCGGTGACAGCGAAGTTGCAGTGCGGCTCGCCCGTGCACGCGATCGCCTCGGCGCGGAGCGGGTTGCCGGTGAGCGGCAGGTCCAGCGCAGCAAGTCGCTCGCCCACCCGCTCGACGTTCGTGGTGGCAATCGAAGTGAGGACGAAGTTCTGCTGCCTTGTCACACGCACGTCGTGGCCGAGCTCCGACGCGAGCCCGGCGACGGCGACCATCTGCTCGCCCGAGATCAGGCCGACCTTCACCGGGACGCCGATCGAGACGAGGCCGTCCTCCTTCTCCGGCTGGACGCCGATGTGGTCGGTCATGGGCGGCGGGGCGTCGAGCTCGAAGTCGGGAAGCGCGTAGCCGAGCCGCCGCTCGACCTCGGCGCGCATGCCCTCGGGACCGAGATCGTCGACCATGAACTTGATCCGCGCCTTCACCCGTGAGACGCGGTACTTCAGGTCTTCCTTCCAGGCATCGAGGAGCGCGCACAGCACCGGCAGCGCCTCGTCGACCCGGATGAAGACACCCAGGTCGCGGGCGAGCCGGGGCACGGACGAGAGCCCGCCGCCGACGAGAACGGCGAAGCCGGGTTCCCCGTCTCGGATCGCGCCGACGAGTGCGATGCAGTTGATCTCAGGCGCGTTGCAGCGGTGCGCGCAGGCGGAGACCGTGATCTTGTGCTTGCGCGGCAGGTCGGAGTAGTCGGGGTTGCCGTAGAAGAACTTCGTCACCGCCTCGGTGACCGGCGTCACGTCGAAGAGCTCGTCGTGCGCGAGCCCCGCGACCGGGCAGCCGGTGACGTTCCGGACGGCGTCGCCGCACGCGCCGACGGTGGTCAGGCCGACCTCGTCCAGGCGGCGGAACACCTCCGGCAGGGAGGCGAGCTCGAGGTAATGGAGCTGAATCGTCTGCCGCGTCGAGAGCTCGCCGGAGCCCTTCCCGTACTCGAGGGAGAGCTCGCCGACTGCCTGCAGCTGCGCCGGGGTCACACGGCCGGCGGGCAGCTTGATCCGGAGCATGAACGTCCCGATCTTCGGCTTGTCGTGGTAGAGCCCCCACCACTTCAGGCGGACCAGATCTTCCTCCGGCACCTGCTCGTAGCCGGCCGCGATCAGCGCGGGCAGCTCGCCGAGCATGCCGAGCGGGTCCTTCTCGCGCTTGATCCGCTCCACCGAGTTGCGCTTGAGCACGAGCTCCAGCGTTGGTGGCACCTTCTCAGCCGTTCTGCGGGTGACACCCGGCTCGCTCATGCGCGACGACCTTCCTTCCCTCTGCCCCCGGAAACGGCTGAGGCCCCCGATTCATTCCGGAGGCCTCGGTCTCCTCGCCGGTAGCGAGGTCTGCGTGTTCCCATCTTCCGCTTGCCGGTCCGGAGGTTCCGGCTCGCGCTGGATGGAGCACCTGACAGGCGTTCGCCCCGGTTGCTGCGGCTTCGTCGGGCCAGTTCCCTCTGCCGCTCGTGATGGTTGACGCCCGACCTGTATAGCAACACCGCTTTACTTTCGCAAGTAATGAATCGCTTGCTCCGTCCTCCTAATGCTTTACACTGGAAAGTGATGGCGCGAACGCTCGTAGCTGGCATTCGGATTCCGGCCTCCAAGGCCGCCCACATCTCGCGCCCGAGACTGCGCTAGCCGGCCACTCGCTCCTCTCGCCTCCCCGGTCAGCGCACATCACTCAGGCGAGAGGACGGGCAACGGGATGAGCGTGCTGTGAAAGCCGTCGGCCTCTACGACCCGGCCTACGAGCACGATGCCTGCGGCGTCGCGTTCGTCGCCCGCCTCGACCGCGTCGCGAGCCACGAGACGATCGTGCGCGCCCTGACCGCGCTCGCCAACCTCGAGCACCGCGGCGCCGAGGGTGCCGACGCGCTCACCGGGGATGGCGCGGGCATGACGATGCAGCTTCCGGACGCGCTGTTTCGCGGTGAGGTCGGTCCAGCGCTGCCGCCCCTCGGTCAGTACGGCGTCGCGGTGTGCTTCCTGCCGCAGGATGTGGCGCGCGCCGACTCGCTCGAGCAGCTTCTGGCCGACACGGTCGAGGCAGAGGGGCAGACGGTCGTCGCCTGGCGCGACGTCCCGGTCGACCAGCGGCACGCGGGCGCGTCAGCCGCGTCAACCGCGCCACGCATCCGGCAGCTCTTCGTCGCCGCCGCGCCGGGGCTCACCGCCGACGCCTTCGAGCGCAAGCTCTACGTGATCCGGCGGCTGGCCGAGCTCGCCGCCGGGCCGGAGCTCGTGATCCCGAGCTTCTCGGCCCGCACGGTCGTCTACAAGGGCATGCTGACGGCGCCTCAGCTGGCCGCCTACTACCCGGACCTGCAGGACGAGCGCACCGCGTCGGCGCTCGCGCTCGTGCACTCCCGCTACTCGACGAACACCTTCCCGAGCTGGGAGCTCTCGCATCCGTACCGGATGATCGCGCACAACGGCGAGATCAACACGCTGCGCGGCAACGTCAACTGGATGAGCGCGCGCGAGTCGCAGCTCGCGTCCGAGCTCTTCGGCGACGACCTCGCCAGGATCCTGCCGGTCGTCCGCCCCGGCGGCTCCGACTCGGGGACGTTCGACAACGTGCTCGAGCTGCTCGTGCTCGCGGGCCGGTCGCTCCCGCACGCGATCATGATGATGATCCCCGAGGCCTACCAGGGCCGCCAGGACATCTCCGAGGAGCTCGCTGGCTTCTACGCCTACCACGGGTGCCTGATGGAGGCCTGGGACGGCCCGGCGGCGATCGCGTTCACCGACGGCCGCGTGATCGGCGCGACGCTCGACCGCAACGGGCTGCGCCCCGGCCGCTGGCTCGAGACCAAGGACGGCTGGGTCGTGCTCGCTTCGGAGACGGGTGTCTTGAACGAGCTCGTGCCGCCGGAGAACGTGCTGCGGAAGGGCCGGCTGCAGCCGGGGAAGCTGTTCCTCGTCGACGTCGAGAACGGACGGATCGTCCCGGACGAAGAGGTGAAGCGGACGGTTGCATCGCGGCAGCCGTACGCCGAGTGGTATCGCGACGAGGTCGTGCGGCTCGAGGATCTGCCCACGCGGCCCAATCTGGCCTGCCCCGCACAGCCGCTGCGCAAGCGCCAGCTCGCCTTCGGCTACACGCAGGACGACATGAAGGTGATCCTCGCGCCGCTCGCGCGGAACGCCGAGGAGGCGGTCGGCTCGATGGGGAACGACCTGCCGCTCGCCGTCCTCTCCGACCGGCAGCCGCTCCTCTACTCCTACTTCAAGCAGCTCTTCGCGCAGGTGACGAACCCGCCGATCGACTCGATCCGCGAGGCGGTCGTGATGAGCGTTCAGGCGAGCGTCGGCTCCGAGCGGAATCTCCTCGACGAGACGCCGGAGCACGCGCGCCAGCTCGTGATCGCGAACCCGATCCTGCTCGACGAGGAGCTCGAACGGCTCCGCCAGGTCGACACCGACGTCTTCCACGGCCACACGATCGACACCACGTGGCCGGTCGCCGACGGGCCCGACACGCTCGAGGACGCAGTCACGCGCATCTGCGCGGAGGCCGACGCAGCGCTCGCGGCCGGCGCGAACATCCTCGTCCTCTCCGACCGCGCGGTCGGCCCCGAGCGCGCGCCGATCCCCCCGCTGCTCGCCGTCGCGTCCGTGCACCACCACCTCGTTCGCGAGGGGACGCGCCTCCAGGCCGGGCTGATCGTCGAGTCGGGGGAGCCGCGCAGCGTCCACAGCGTCGCCGTGCTGATCGGCTACGGCGCCGCGGCGGTGAACCCGTATCTGATGCTCGAGACGCTCGCCGAGCTCGTCGAGCTCGGCTGGCTCCCGCCGGGAATGACGAAGGACGACGCGCAGCGCCGCGCGACGAAGGGGATCGCCAAGGGGTTGCTGAAGGCGATCTCGAAGATGGGGATCTCGACGATCCCCTCCTACTGCGGAGCGCAGATCTTCGAAGCCGTGGGCCTGTCGAAGGAGCTCGTCGACCGCCACTTCACCGGCACGCCTTCGCGGATCGGCGGGATCGGGCTCGACGTGCTCGCGCGCGAGACGCTCAACCGCCACGCGCGCGCGTACCCCGGCAGCGCGGACGGGCTCTTGCCGGTCACCGGCCTCTACGCCTGGCGCCGCGAGGGCGAGTTCCACGCCTGGAACCCCGACACGATCGCGTTGCTCCAGCACGCGGTGCGCGCCGGGGGCTACGACACGTACGGGCAGTACTCGCAGATCGTCAACGACGACTCGGCGCGGCGCTCGACGCTGCGAGGCCTGCTCCGCTTCCGCAGCGCCGAGGACGGTGGCATCCAGCTGGACGAGGTCGAGCCCGCGAAGGAGATCGTCAAGCGCTTCTCGACCGGCGCGATGTCCCTCGGCTCGCTCTCTCGCGAGGCGCACGAAAACCTCGCGATCGCGATGAACCGCATCGGCGGCCGCTCGAACACGGGCGAGGGCGGGGAGGACCCGTCGCGCTACGTCCGGGACGAGAACGGCGACTCCCGCCGCTCGGCGATCAAGCAGGTCGCGTCCGGCCGCTTCGGTGTCAACGCGCACTACCTCGCGAACGCGGACGAGCTGCAGATCAAGATGGCGCAGGGCGCGAAGCCCGGCGAGGGCGGGCAGCTGCCGGGCCATAAGGTCGACCAGTACATCGCGAGCGTCCGGCTGACGACGCCCGGAGTCGGCCTGATCTCGCCGCCGCCGCACCACGACATCTACTCGATCGAAGATCTCAAGCAGCTGATCTACGACCTCCGCTGCGCCAATCCCGTAGCGCGCATCTCGGTGAAGCTCGTCGCCGAGGTCGGGGTCGGCACCGTCGCCGCAGGGGTCGCGAAGGCGAATGCCGACCACGTCCTCATCTCCGGGCACGACGGCGGCACCGGTGCGTCGCCGCTCTCGTCGATCCTCTTCGCCGGCATCCCGTGGGAGATCGGTCTCGCCGAGACGCAGCAGACCCTCGTGCTCAACGACCTACGCTCACGGATCTGGGTGCAGACCGACGGCCAGCTCAAGACGGGCCGCGACGTCGTCGTCGCCGCGCTGCTCGGCGCCGACGAGATGGGCTTCGCAACGGCGCCGCTGATCGCCTCCGGCTGCGTGATGATGCGCGCCTGCCACCTGAACACCTGCCCGGTCGGGATCGCGACCCAGGATCCGGAGCTGCGCAAGCGCTTCCAGGGCAAGCCCGAGCACGTCGTCAACTTCCTCTTCTACGTCGCCGAGGAAGCACGGGAGATCATGGCCCGGCTCGGGATCCGCAGCTTCGAGGATCTGATCGGCCGCGTCGACCTGCTCGAGGCCGACGAGGCGATCGACCACTGGAAGGCGCGCGGCATCGACCTGTCCGGGCTGCTGCAGGCGCCCGACGTCCCCGCGGGCACGCCGCTCCGCCGGACGCGGGCGCAGGTGTCGCCGCTCGACGATGCGCTCGACTGGCAGCTCGTCGAGGAGTCGCTTCCCGCGATCGAGCACGGAACGCCGGTCGTCGGCGAGCACCAGGTGCGGAACGTCAACCGCACTCTCGGCGGGCTCCTCTCGCACCGCGTCACGAAGGAGCACGGCGCCGCCGGGCTGCCGCCGGGATCGATTGGCTACACGCTGCGCGGCTCGGCCGGGCAGTCGTTCGGAGCCTGGCTCGCGCCGGGGATCGAGTTCCTGCTCGTCGGTGACGCGAACGACTACGTCGGCAAGGGCCTCTCGGGCGGGGTGCTCGCGGTGCGGCCGCCCGACGGCGCCGCCTTCCTCGCCGAGGAGAACGTGATCATCGGCAACACCGTCCTCTACGGCGCGACGGCCGGACGTGCGTTCTTCCGCGGCATCGCCGGCGAGCGCTTCGCGGTGCGCAACTCGGGCGCGCACGCCGTGGTCGAAGGAGTCGGCGACCACGGCTGCGAGTACATGACCGGCGGGCGGGTCGTCGTCCTCGGCCGGACCGGACGCAACTTCGCGGCCGGCATGAGCGGCGGCGTCGCCTACGTCCTCGACGAGGACGGCGGCTTCCGCGGGCGCTGCAACGACGAGCTCGTCGGCTTCGAGCCGGTCGCGGGCGAGGATGCGGACGAGCTGCAGGCGCTCGTCGAGGAGCACGCCGCGCGCACCGGCTCGGCCGTCGCCACCCGTCTGCTCGCCGACTGGGAGAGCGCGCTCGCGAGCTTCGTGAAGGTGATCCCGCACGACTACAAGCGCGCGCTCGGCGACCCGGGCGCCGAGCCGAAGGGCGACAACCCGACCTCGACCGGCAGCGGCTTCCTCACCACCGAGTCCGAGGAGGCCGCCTAGGCCATGGGCAAGCTCGGCGGCTTCCTCAAGTTCCGGCGCGTCGAGCAGCCGGAGCGCGACCCGCTCGAGCGCGTCGGCGATTACCGCGAGTTCATGGGCACGGTCGAGCTGCCGGTGCTCCAGGAGCAGGGCGCCCGCTGCATGGAGTGCGGCGTTCCCTTCTGCCACAGTGGCTGCCCGCTCGGCAACCTGATCCCGGAGTGGAACGACCTCGTCTACCGCGACCGCTGGGCCGAGGCGATCGAGCAGCTCCACCGGACGAACAACTTCCCCGAGTTCACGGGCCGCCTCTGCCCGGCGCCGTGCGAGGCAGCCTGCGTCCTCGAGATCGAGGAAGGCAACGCGGTGACGATCAAGCAGATCGAGGTCGCGATCGTCAACCGCGCGTGGGAGGAGGGCTGGGTCGTGCCGCAGCCCGCCCGCACGAGCAGCGGGCGAAGCGTGGGCGTCGTCGGTGCCGGCCCCGCCGGGCTCGCGTGCGCGCAACAGCTGGCGCGTGCCGGCCATGCGGTCACGCTCTACGAGCGCGACGAGGCGGCCGGCGGTCTCGTTCGCTTCGGCGTCCCCGACTTCAAGATCGAGAAGTGGCTCGTCGAGCGGCGCGTGCAGCAACTCGAGGCCGAGGGCGTGGTCTTCCGCTACGGCGTCGACGTCGGCCTCGACGTGAGCGCCGAGGAGCTGCGCGAGCGGCACGACGCCGTCGTCCTCGCCGTCGGCGCGCGCGTGCCGCGCGATCTTCCCGTGCCCGGCCGCGAGCTCGACGGCGTCCACTTCGCGATGGAGTACCTGTATCAGCGCAACCGCTGGGTGGCACGTGAGCTCGGGCCTCAGGTCGTGGGCGCGCCGCCGGCGCCCGTGAACGTGATCACGGCGGCCGGAAAGCACGTGATCGTGGTCGGCGGCGGCGACACCGGCGCCGACTGCGTCGGGAACGCTCACCGCGAGGGCGCCGCGTCGGTGACGCAGATCGAGCTCGTCGGCGAGCCGCCCGAGCGGCGGCCGGACGACCTGACTCCCTGGCCGAGCTGGCCGATGAAGCTCCGCACGTCGTACGCGCTCAAGGAGGGCGGCGAGCGGGACTTTGCCGTCTCGACGACCGTCCTCTCCGGCAGCAACGGCCGCGTCGAGCGCATCCACTGGACGGAGAACAGCGGCGCGCCGCCCTTCGACCTCATCCCCGGCACGGAGGAGGAGCGCCCGGCCGACCTCGTCCTGCTCGCCATGGGCTTCCTCGGGCCGGAGCCGCGCGTGCTCGAGGCGTTCGGCGTCGAGGCCGACGCGACGCGGGAACGCGCAGGCGCCGGTCTACGGGACGAGCGTGGACGGCGTCTTCGCCGCCGGCGATGCCCGCCGCGGCCAGTCCCTGATCGTCTGGGCGATCGCCGAAGGCCGCCGGTGCGCGACTGCCGTCGACCGTTGGTTGGGGGTCAAGGCGGAAGCTGCCAAGATGCACGTGGCATGAGCCATCTCTCGGCGTCGTTCAGCGCTACGTTGCGGGTTCGCCTGGACGACCGGCCGGGAGCGTTCGCGGAGCTGGCGCGAGTGATCGCCGAGACCGGCGCTTCGCTCGGGGCGATCGACCTCGTGCGCGCGGAGGCCGGTGTCACGGTCCGCGACGTCACCGTCCTCGCGCGGGACGCCGACCACATCCAGGAGGTGGCGGCCGCAGCCGCGCAGCTGGAGAGCGTCGAAGTCGAGCACGTCTCGGATCGCACCTTCCTGCTCCATCTCGGCGGCAAGATCGAGGTGACGCTGAAGGCGCCGCTCGTGTCCCGCGACGACCTCTCGATGGCCTACACGCCGGGTGTCGCGCGCGTCTCGCAGGCGATTGCCGACGACCCCGAGAAGGCGTGGAGCCTGACGATCAAGCGCAACACGGTCGCGATCGTCTCGGACGGGACGGCGGTGCTCGGGCTCGGCGACATCGGGCCGGAGGCGGCGCTGCCCGTGATGGAGGGCAAGGCGATGCTGCTGAAGGAGTTCGCCGGCGTCGACGGCTGGCCCGTCTGCCTCGCGACGACGGACACCGACGAGATCGTGGCCGCCGTGACGGCGATCGCGCCCGTCTACGGCGCGATCAACCTCGAGGACATCTCCGCTCCGCGCTGCTTCGAGATCGAGGAACGCCTGCGCGCGACCCTCGACATCCCGGTCTTCCACGACGACCAGCACGGCACGGCGATCGTGGTCTACGCGGCGTTCGTGAACGCCCTGCGCGTCGTCGGCAAGCGCCCGCAGGACGTCAAGGTCGTGATCACGGGCGTCGGCGCCGCCGGCGTCGCGGTGACCCGCATCCTTCGGCACGCGGGCGTGGGGACGATCGTCGGCTGCGACCGGCAGGGTGCCGTCTACTCCGGGCGGCGAGGGCCTCGAGGGGATCAAGGCCGACTACGCGGAGGAGACGAACCCGGACCGGGAGAGCGGCTCGGCGGACGAGGTGCTCAGAGGCGCCGACGTGTACATCGGCCTCTCGCAGCCCGGGGCGGTGTCCGTCGAAGGCATCCGCTCGATGGCGAAGGACGCGATCGTCTTCGCGATGGCCAACCCGACGCCGGAGGTGGCGCCCGAGGAGCTTGACGGACTCGCCGCCGTCATCGCGACCGGCCGGTCGGACTACCCGAACCAGATCAACAACGTGCTCGCGTTCCCGGGTGTCTTTCGCGGGGCGCTCGACGTGCGCGCGCGCGACATCACCGAGGGGATGAAGCTCGCAGCGGGCGACGCGATCGCCGCCGTGATCAGCGCCGACGAGCTCGGGCCGGAGTACATCGTCCCGAGCGTCTTCAACCGCGACGTCGTGCGCGTGGTCGCCGCAGCGGTGGCCGAAGCGGCGGAGCGCGACGGGGTCGCGCGCCGCCGCCGTGACGCGACCGTTCGTTCTAGCCGTTCAGCCGGTCTCCCGGGTGGCACAGCTCGCCGGTGAAGAACGTGCTGCCGGTGACGCACCGCCACATGCTCGGGTTCGTGAAGCTCGGGGCGAGCCGCACGTTCGTCGCCTGCTCGAAGGCGAAGCCTGCGGCGAGGAGCTTGTCCTCGCTGAAGGCCGTGCCGACGAATGTCACCCCGATCGGGTTGCGGCCGGCACCACCCGTGCCATACCCCGCCGGGACCGTCAGGACCGGGTAGCCGGCGCGGTCGGCGACGCCGACCAGGTTGTTTCCGCTCGGGACCATGATCAGCTCGACGTCGTCGCTCGGATCGGCGGTTCCCCTGGTCAGGATCGTGTCGATCACCGCCCGGTTGGAGGCCTTGCCGACGGTCTTGTCCGACTCGTACGCAGCCGCCGTGGCGGGATCGGTGAGATCCACGGCCTGTGCAGCGACCAGCTGGCCCTGCTGGTACTTCAGGCCCTCGACGGGATTGGCGATGTTGTAGTCGATGATCTCCTGCAGCGACTTGGCGCCGCTCTTGCCGCGGGTGCCGGCCAGGTAGGCGTTCAGGTCACGCTTGAACTCCCGCAGGACGATGCTCGGCGGGTTCGGGCTCGGATTGCCGACCGTCGTGACGACGGTGGTGGCGCCAAGCGCTTGCAACGCCGCGACCGCGGTCGGGTAGGGCTGCGCGGTGCTGTTGGTCACGGCCACGCGCTTGCCGCTCAGCGCCGTCGGGACGAGGCCGGCCAGGTAGTTCGGTGGAGCCGGCGAGCCGGCGGTCGCGGGATCCGCTGCGTCCGCGCCCGCGATCGCCTGCAGCTGCACGGCCGCGTCGTAGACCGTCCGGCTGATCGGGCCCGGCGAGTCCTGTGACGTCGCGACCGGCAGCACGCCGGCGCGGCTGACACGCCCGACCGTCGGCTTGAGGCCGACGACGCCGGCGACGCCGGCGGGCGCGATCAGCTGCGCCGTATCGAGCGACGTCTCCAGCCCGACGGTCATCGCGGCCAGGCCGGAGGCCGTCGCCGCCGCCGAGCCGCCGGACGAGCCCGCCGGGGTCTTGTCCGTGTCCGACGGCAGGAGCACCTGGCCGCCCAGCGACGAGTAGCCGTCGGGCAGGTTGGCGTCGAACACCCCGTTCAGCTCGGAGATGTTCGTCTTCCCGAGGATGACCGCGCCGGCCGCGATCAACCGGTCCACGATCGCCGAGTCGTCGTCGGGCTTCGACTCCTGCAGGGCGATCGAGCCGCCCGTCGTCGGCATCCCCTTGACCCCGATCGAGTCGTCGACCAGCACCGGGATGCCGTGCAGCGGCCCGCGTGAGCCCGTCCTGGCCCGCTCGCGGTCGAGCGCCTTCGCGTCGCCGATCGCATCGCCGTTGACGGAGCGCACGGCCTGGGTCGCCGGGCCCTCCGCGTTGGTCAGTGCGATACGCGCGAGGTACGCCCGCGTCAGCGTCTCCGACGAGAGCGTCCCGGCGGTCAGGCGCTCCTGGAGGCTCTTCGCCGATTCCGTCTCCAGCGAGAAGCCCAGGGTCGGCGCCTTCCCGACCATGTCCATCAGCTTCGAGAAGCCGGGATTACAGCTGCCGCGCTCCGCGAACGCCGGCGCCGGGACCGTCTTGGCGCACCGGTACATGCTCGGGTTCACCTGCGAGACCGGCTTGCGCTTCTTGGTTCCCTGCTCGATCACGTAGGCCACGCCGATGAGGTTGCGCTCGGTGTACGCGTTGCCGTGCACCGACACGTTCACCGCGCGCCGCTGGGTTGCGTTGTAGCCCATCGGGATCGTGATCTGCGGATAGCCGGCGCGCGCGCCGTTCGGGACGGTGCCGAGGATCGCGATGAAGTCGTCGCTCGGATCGGCCGTGTCGTTCGTCATCAGGCGGTCGATGCTCGCGTGGGCGAGGATCTTGCCCTGGAGCAGGGCGTTCTTGTACGTCGCCACCGTTGCGGGGTCGTTGAGGTCGATCGCGTTGACGGCGGCGTGCGTGGCGTTGCCGAACTTGAGCGCCTGGTGCGACTCGGCGGTGTTGACCGCGATCTCCTCGTCCAGCGAGTTGATCGGCGCGAGCGGGCCGAGGTTCGCGTAGTAGCGGTTGATGTCCCGCTTCGCCTCGAAGTTCAGGACCGTGTTCTGGGAGGGCAGGTTGCCGATCGGCGGGTTGAGCGCCGTCGGACGCTCGACCAGGATCGCGCCGGCGGCCTCGAGCGCGGCCTTCGCCTCCCCGACGGGCGTCGGCACCGGCGGATTCCCGGTCGTCAGGGCGCCGTTGTAGCCGATGCGCTTGCCCTGCACGAAGCTCAGGTCGAGCGCCGAGAGGTAGTCGGGGACGGTGTCGGGTGCGGGTGGGATGACGATGTCGTCCTCGGCCGGGGTCAGGCCCCACAGGCCGTCGTAGCTGCTCTCGGGATCCTTGCCGGCGATGGCCGTCAGCGTCAGGGCCGCGTTCTCGACCGTCCGGTCCATCGGGCCGGCCGTGTCCTGGGAGGCCGAGATCGGCCCGATGCCGACACCGGGGACGAGGCCGACGGTGGGTCGCAGGCCGACGATTCCGTTCGCCTGCGACGGGCTGATGATCGAGCCGGACGTCTCGGTGCCGATGATGAGCATGGACATTGCCGCGGCCGAGGCGGCGCCGGAGCCCGACGAGGAGCCGCTCACGTTCTGGTCGGCGTCCAGTGCGTCGAGGACCTGCCCGGTCAGGTTGGCGAAGCCGGAGGGCTGGTTGCCGAAGAAGTTCGCGTACTCCGACAGGCCGAGCTTGCCGAGGATGACGACACCGCGCTCGCGCAGCTTCTCGGCGACCCCCGAGTCCCGCTCGGGGAACGAGTTGCGTAGCGAGTAGTTGCCGTTGGAGGTGTACATGCCCTTCACGTCGATCAGGTCCTTCAGCAGCACCGGTAGGCCGTGCGCAGCGCTCCGGAGGTGACCCTTCGCGCGCTCCTTGTCGAGCATCGCGGCGTCCTTCAGGGCGTCCTCGTTCAGTTGCGTGACTGCGTTCAGGCCGGGACCGCTCTTGTTCAGCGCCTCGATCCGGCGGATGTAGGCGCGCGTGAGCTGGACGGATGTGAGCTCACCGTCCTCCATCAGCTTCGTCGCCTGGAGACCGGTCAGAGTCTCGAGGTCGAGAGCGTCGGCCTGGCTCGCGGGCGCAGTGCCGATCGGGATCACGAGCGCGGCGGCGACGAGAACGCAGAACAGGATGCGTCGTGTGGCGAACCTGTGCATGGCAGCCCTCCGGGGAAGCGGCGTGGACGACGAGGCAACCGAACCACAACCGTCCGCGCTGTGCAAGCCGAGTCGCTAGCGCGCGGTCGGTGCCACTGCCAGCTCGGGCAGCGCCCGCCGGAGGCCGCGCACGGCCTGGGCGATCCGCTGCTCGTTCTCGACGAGCGCGAAGCGGACGAAGCCCTCGCCGCCGGGGCCGAACCCGACGCCGGGGCTCACGGCAACGTGCGCCTCCCGCGTCAGCTTGACGGCGAACTCCAGCGAGCCGAGCTCGCGGTAGGGCTCCGGGATCGGCGCCCAGACGAACATCGTCCCGAGCGGCCGCTCGACGTGCCAGCCGATGCGCTCGAGGCCGCTGCAGAGGACGTCGCGGCGGCTGCGGTAGATCTCGCACGCCTCGGCCGGGTAGTCGCGCGCCTCGTTCAGCGCCACGATCGAGGCGATCTGGATCGGCTGGAAGGTGCCGTAGTCCAGGTAGGACTTGAGCCGCGCCAGCGCCGCGAGTGCCGGGGCGTTGCCGAGTGCGAAGCCGACGCGCCAGCCCGCCATCGAGAACGACTTGGTGAGTGAATAGGTCTCGACGGCGACGTCGGCCGCACCGGGGATCTGGAGGATCGAGGGTGGGAGGTAGCCGTCGAACGAGACGTCGGCGTAGGCGAAGTCGTGCACCACGAGCGCCTCGTTGTCTCGTGCCAGCGCCACGAGCCGCTCCATGAAGACGAGGTCGACGACACGCGTCGTCGGGTTGTGCGGGAACGACACGATCAGCACGCGCGGCGGCGGCTGGGATCGCTCGAACGCGTCGGCGATCTGCTCGTAGAGCTCGTCGTTGCTTCCGCCGAGCTCGACCTGGATCACGCTGGCCCCCGCCAGGATGGGCGCATAGATGTGGATCGGGTACGCCGGAGCGGGCACGACGGCGGTGTCGCCCGGCTCGACGAGCACCCACATCAGGTGCGCGAGCCCTTCCTTGGCGCCGATCGTCGCCACCGCCTGCGTCTCGGGATCGAGGTCGACGCCGAAGCGGTCCCGGTAGAGGTCGCAGATCGCGCTGCGCAGCTTCGGAATGCCGCGACTGGCCGAGTAGCGGTGGTTGCGCGGGTTCGCGGCCGCCTCGGCCAGCTTCTCGACCGCGGCCGGAGGCGAGGCGAGGTCGGGGTTGCCGAAGCCGAGGTCGATCACGTCTTCGCCGGCGCGGCGGAGCTCCAGCTTCAGCTGCTCGGTCACCGCGAAGACGTACGGCGGCAGCGACGGCACGCGGCGAAACTCCATCGACTGTAAAAAGTACAGCACGCGGCTCGCGGGGGTCGCTGTATTTGTTACACCAGCTTGGCTAGCATGATCCGCGTGGGCAAGACCCTCTTCGAGCGGATCTGGGAGCGGCACCTCGTGGCCGAGCCCGAGGGCGAGCCCGCCATCGTCTTCGTCGACCTGCACCTGATCCACGAGGTCACCTCGCCCCAGGCGTTCGACGGCCTGCGGCTCGCCGGCAGGACCGTGCGGCGGCCCGATCTCTCGATTGCGACGATGGACCACAACGTCCCGACCGACGACGGCCCGATCACCGATCCGCTCGCCAAGGCGCAGCTCGACGCCCTGCGTCGCAACTGCGAGGAGTTCGGTGTCCGGCTCTTCGCGACCGGCAGCGGCCGCGAGGGGATCGTCCATGTGATCGGCCCCGAGCTCGGGCTGACGCAGCCCGGGATGACGATCGTCTGCGGCGACAGCCACACGGCCACCCACGGTGCGTTCGGCGCGCTCGCGTTCGGCGTCGGCACCTCCGAGGTCGAGCACGTGCTCGCGACGCAGTGCCTCCCGCAGTCACGTGCCTCGGTCGATGCGCGTCCGCTTCGAGGGCGAGCTGCCGGCCAACGTGACGGCGAAGGACATGATCCTCGGCGCGATCGGACGGCTCGGCGTGGCCGGCGGGATCGGGCACGTGCTCGAGTACACGGGCGAGGCGATCCGCGGCCTGTCGATGGAGAACCGGATGACGATCTGCAACATGTCGATCGAGGCCGGCGCCCGGGCGGGGATGATCGCGCCCGACGACACGACGTTCGCCTATCTCGAGGGGCGGCCGGCGGCGCCGACCGGAGCCGCGTGGGAGCAGGCGCTCGACGACTGGCGCACGCTCGCATCCGATCCCGATGCCACCTACGACAGCGAGTTCTCGATCGACGTCGCCGAGCTCGCCCCGCAGGTCACCTGGGGGACGAACCCGGAGATGGTCGTGCCCGGTCACCGGCCGCGTGCCCGATCCGGCCGGCTTCGCCGATCCCGACCGGCGCGCAGCTGCCGAGCGCGCGCTCACCTACATGGGCCTCGAGCCCGGCACCGCCATGCAGGACATCTCGGTCGACCGCGTCTTCATCGGCTCGTGCACGAACGCGCGGATCGAGGACCTGCGCGCCGCGGCGGCCGTCGTCGCCGGCAAGCAGGTCCATCCCGGCGTCCGGGCGCTCGTCGTGCCTGGGTCGGCGACGGTCAAGCGGGTCGCCGAGGAGGAAGGGCTCGACCGGATCTTCCTCGACGCCGGCTTCGAGTGGCGCCGCGCGGGCTGCTCGATGTGCCTCGGCATGAATCCCGACGTGCTCGCGGACGGCGAGCGCTGCGCCTCGACCTCCAACCGCAACTTCGAGGGCCGGCAGGGACGCGGCGGCCGCACGCACCTCGTCAGCCCGCAGCTCGCGGCGGCGACGGCGATCGCCGGCCACTTCGTCGACCCGCGCGAGCTCGCGACCACGGCATGAAGGCCTTTCACAGCGTCAGCGGGCCCGTCGCGGTGCTCGACCGCCCGGACGTCGACACCGACCAGATCATCCCGAAGCAGTTCCTGAAGCGGATCGAGCGCACCGGCTTCGGCCAGTTCCTGTTCTTCGACTGGCGCCTCGACCAGACCGGCCGGCCCCGCCCCGAGTTCGAGCTGAACGACCCGGCCGTCGCCGGCGCGAAGATCCTGATCACGGGTGCGAACTTCGGCTGCGGCTCCTCCCGCGAGCACGCGGCGTGGGCGCTCGAGGACTACGGCTTCGAGGTCGTGATCGCGCCGTCGTTCGGCGACATCTTCGCGATGAACTGCTTCAAGATCGGCCTCGTCACGATCGTCCTCCCGCCCGCCGAGCTGCGCGCGCTGATCGACGCGGTCGGGGGAGGCGCCTCGGTCGAGGTCGACCTCGAGCGGCAGCTGATCGTCGATCCCGACCGGCCGCGAGATCCCGTTCGACTTCGACCCGTTCCAGCGCGACTGCCTGCTGAACGGGCTCGACGACATCGCTCGCTCGCTCGCCCACGAAGACCGGATCGCGGCGTACGAGGCTGCGCACCCACCCCGGGTGAATACGGCCGCGCTCAGCGTCGGCTAGCGGCGGTCTCCAGCTGCGTCAGCACCGACGCGGTGAGCTCCGCGGTCGTCGCGGTGCCGCCCTGGTCGACCGGCGGCGTCGCCACCAGCGCGTGGTCGACCGCGCGCTCGAGCGCCGCGGCGAGACTCCGGCTCGTCGGCGGCGTGCCGGAGCAGGAGCGCGACGGAACGGAGCATCGCTGCGGGATTGGCGATCCCCTTCCCCGCGATGTCCGGGGCGGAGCCGTGCACGGGCTCGAAGATGCCGGGCCGGCCGTCGCCGAGGCTCGCCGAGGCCGCGAGCCCGAGGCCGCCGCACATGCCGGCGGCGACGTCGGAGAGGATGTCGCCGAACGTGTTCTCGGTCAGGATCACGTCGAACTGCTGCGGGCTCTGGACGAGCTTCATTCCCGCCGTGTCGACGAGCATGTGCTCGAGCTCGACGTCGGGATAGTCCGCGGCGACGCGGACGACCGTCTCGCGCCAGAGCCGCGAGGTCTCGAGCACGTTCACCTTGTCCACCGAGGTGACGTGCGCGCGCCTCGCGCCGGCGAGCTCGAACGCGCGCCGGGCGATCCGCTCGATCGCCTCGGGCGTGTACTCGCACGTGTCGAAGGCCGAGCCGTCGGCACGCCGGCCGCTGGCGCCGTAGTAGAGGCCCCCGACGAGCTCGCGGACGATCAGGAGATCGATGCCGGCGCCGGTGGCGGGACGGAGGTTCGCGTAGACGTCGAGAGCCTTGCGGAGGCCGATCAAGCCTTGCTCCGGCCGCACCGCCGCCCCCTCGAGCTCGGGCAGGCCGACCGCGCCGAGGATGACGGCGTCGGCCGCCTGACACGCCGCGAGCGTCGGCTCCGGGAGCGGCGTCCCCTCTGCGAGGATCGCGCCGCCGCCGAAGCTGTGCTCCTCGACCTCGAGCGCGATCGGCAGGGCGCGGAGCACCTCGATCGCGACCGCCGTCACCTCCGGGCCGATTCCGTCGCCGGGCAAGCAGGCGACACGCAGCATCAGCGGCCGAGCTCCTGCTTCGTCAGCGAGAGCAGGACGCCGTGGAAGGCGCTCAGGCCCGCTTGCGAGAGCGGACCGTCGTTCGCCTCCTCCAGGTGCTGCAGGAGCGCGCGCTCGCGCTCGGGATCGGCGTGGGGGAGCCCGCTCGCGTCCTTCTCGCGCCAGATCTCGGCGACGAGCTGGAGCCGGCGGTTGAGCAGCCGCACGGTGGCGCGATCGTTCTCGGCGATCAGTTCGCGAAGCTGCTCCAGCCGGTCAGGGGAGCCCGGGGCGGCGGCTGCCTCGGCTGATGCTGCCGCCGCCCCGAGCTGGGTGCTGTCACTCGGGGGATACGGGTTGCGCACCTCTCCCGAGACTATCGCTTGCGATGTAGAAAGTAAAGTTATACGGCGACCCCGAGTTGGTCGAGCAGCGCATCGGCGTCCGCCTCGATCTCGATCGAGGTGACCCGGTCGGCCACCGGACCGGGCGTCTTCAACCCGTCGCCGGTGACACAGAGGACGACGCAGTCGTCCGCGGAGACGGTTCCCCGGCCGATCGCCTCGCGGAGCGCGCCGAGGCAGATTCCGGCGGCCGCCTCGCCGAAGACACCTGAGCTCTCGGCGAGCAGGACCATGTTCGCGCCGATCTCGTCCTCCGGCACCGAGTGGATCGAGCCGCCGGAGGCGCGCGCCGTGGCCAACGCGTGGTCGCCGTCGGCGGGGTTTCCGATCGCGAGCGAGCTGGCAGTCGTCTGCGGGCGCACCGGCGTCACCGGCCGCTCCTCGCGGAAGGCGGCGGCCACCGGGTCGCAGCCCTGCGCCTGAGCGCCGATCAGCCGCGGCGGCGCGCCCTCGACCAGGCCGAGCTCGATGAACTCGCCGAAGCCCCTGCCCAGCTTCGAGAACAGCGCGCCCGAGGCGACGGGGCAGACGACGGCATCGGGGAGCCGCCACCCGAGCTGCTCGGCGATCTCGAAGGCGAGTGTCTTCGAGCCCTCGGCGTAATAGGCGCGCAGGCCGACGTTGACGAACGCCCAGGAGGAGAGCTCGAAGGAGAGCTCGACGGTCAGCCGGCTGCAGTCGTCGTAGCTCCCCAGCACTTCGTAGATCGTCGCCCCGTAGACCGCTGTGGGCAGCAGCTTCTCGCGTTCGAGCCCCGCGGGGCAGAAGACCGCGGCTTCGAGCCCTTCGACGGCGGCCCGCGCCGCCACCGCGGCGGCGAGGTTCCCGGTCGACGAGCACGCCAGCGTGCGCAGCCCGAGCTCCTGGGCCTTCGCGCACGCGACGGCGACGACGCGATCCTTGAACGAGTGGGTCGGGTTCGCCGTGTCCAGCTTGAGATAGAGCTCGCGCAGGCCGAGCGCCTCGGCGAGCCTGGGCGCCTGGACGAGCGGCGTCAGGCCCGGCGGGAGCCTCGGCTCGACCGGGGTCTCCACCGGCAGCAGCGCTCCGTAGCGCCACAAGGACGGCGGGCCGGCCGCGATGGTCTCGCGTGTCAGGGTGGAGCGGAGGTCGTCGAGGTCGTACACGGGCTCGAGCGGGCCCCAGCACTTCTCGCACGCGCCGACCGCGTCGAGGCCGAGCTCGTGGCTGCAGTTGCGGCAGCGTAGGCTGATGGCGGGCATTTGATTCTCTCCTTCGTCTCGTCGCTCTACATCGATCCGAGCGGGCTGCTCGGCCGGTTGGCACCTTGCGTGGCCGCAGGTTGCCGAGGCGTCGTCGGGCCGGATCCCTCGACCTCTCTTGATGCGGAGCGGGACGTGTCCCGCCCTCTTGCTGCTGTTCGCAGTGTACAAAGTAAAGCATGATGCGTGAGCTCGTAGAGCGCGAAGCGATCGCGGCTGCCGCCGCACTGCCGTCGCTCAGCGACGCCGCGGTCGGGCCGGCCCTTCGGCGGGCCGCTCGGCTGCTCGAGGAGCGGGCGCCAGACGTGCTCGTCGCGAACGCGCGAGACGTCGACGCCGCCGCCGAGTCGCTCGACGAGGGCGCGCTCGACCGGTTGCGGCTCGACCAGTCGCGGGTCGCGGCGCTCGCGCGCCAGCTCGAGACGACCGCGGAGCTGGAGCCGCTCGAGCGGGAGATTGCGAGCCGAACGCTCGCGAACGGCCTGCAGGTGCGCGAGCTGCGCATTCCGGTCGGGACGATCGGCGCCAACTTCGAGGCGAGGCCGGGAGTCGCTCTCGACATTGCGGCCCAGGTCCTGAAGAGCCTCAACACGGTCGTTCTTCGCACCGGCGGCGCCGCACTCGGGACCGTCGAGACCATGGTCGACCGGGTGCTGCGGCCGGCGCTCGAGGCGGAGGGCATCGACGGGGGTGCAGTCGGGCTGGTGCGCTCCGCCGATCGCTCCGGAGCCGAGACGCTCGTCTCGCTCCCGCGCTGGATCCCGCTCGTGATCCTGCGCGGCAGCGGCGCCTCGACGGCGGCACTCGCGCGTCTCGCGGCCGACAACGGCGTTCGCACCCTGGCCCACGCCGAGGGTGGCGGCGTCCTCTACGTCCACGGCTCCGCGCGCGCGGAGCACGTGACGGCGATCGTCGACTCGAGCCTCGACCGCCTCGGCGTCTGCAACCGGCTCAACCTCGCCCTCGTCGATCGCGAGGCCGCCGGCTTGGCGGCCGACCTCGTCGCCGCCTGCGAGCGGCGCGGCGTCGAGGTGGTCGGGACGGCCCGTGCGGCGGCCGTGGTGCCGGTCGGCGAGTTGGACGAGCGGATCGGCTACGAATGGGCCGGCGACCCGGCTCGAGTGGCGACGGTGACGCTCGACGTCGTCGACGACCTGGCGGAGGCCGCGCAGATCGCGAACACCGAGACCTCCGCGCTCGCGGCCGGCATCGTCGCCGAGGACACCGACGCGGTCGAGCGCTTCTTCTCGCTCTACCGGGGCACCTCGGCCTTCTGGCACGCGAGCACGCGCTTCGCGGACGGCTTCGAGCTGACAGGGACGCCGGAGACGGGGATCAACGTCGAGTGGGCTCCGGGGCCGCGGGGGCCGGTCACGTATCGCGACCTGTGGCTGCGCCAGTACCGCGTCGTCGGCGACGCCACCCAAAGCCGATGACAAGCGGTCGATGAGGATCGTCGTCAAGCTCGGCTCGAGCCTCGTCGCGACGCCGGCGGGCGCCGTGCGGCGCACGCTGCTCGCCGCGCGGGCGAAGGAAGTGGCCGAGCTCGTCGCGGGCGGCCACTCCGTCTGCATCGTCTCCTCCGGTGCGATCGCGCTCGGTGCGCCCCGGCTCGGGTTCGCGCGGCGACCTTCGACGATGCGCCAGCTGCAGGCCGCGTCGGCCGTCGGCCAGGCTCAGCTGCAGCAGGCCTGGGAGCGGGCGCTCGGGCGCGTCGGCCTGCAGGCGGCGCAGATCCTGCTGTCGCCCGCCGACGTGGCCGACCGGCAGACCTACGTCAACGTCTGCAACACCTTCGACGCGCTGTTCCGGCTCGGGGCGGTCCCGGTCGTGAACGAGAACGACGCCACCGCCACCGACGAGATCACCTTCGGGGACAACGACTCCCTGGCGGCCCAGGTCGCGGTACTGACGCGCGCGCGGCTGCTCGTCCTGCTCACCGAGGTCGACGGCGTCTATTCGCGCGCTCCGGGAACGCCCGGAGCCGAGCTGCTCGACGACGGCTCGCTCACGTCGAGTGTGGGGATCGGCCGCGGCACGGGCCTCGGCCGAGGAGGGATGGGGAGCAAGATCGCAGCCGCGCAGCTGGCCGCGGGAGCCGGCATACCGACGGTGATCGCCTCCGGACGGGCGGCGACGGTGCTCGTCCCGGTCGTTGCCGGGGAGCGCCGAGGCACCCGCTTCGAGGGTGACTCCGCCGCAGGCGAGCCCGCATTCAAGCTCTGGATCAGGTACGGGAAGCAGCCTCGCGGCCGCGTGGTGCTCGACGCAGGCGCCGAGCGCGCGCTGCGTGCCGCCGGGGCGAGCGTGCTCGCCGTCGGCGTGACGGCATGCGAGGGCGGCTTCGTCCCCGGCGACGCGATCGAGCTGGTGTCGGCGAGCGGCGTCTCGATCGGCAAGGGAATCGCTTCGATCGGCGCGGGCGAGGTCGGCTCCCGGGAGCACGGGCTCGAGGTCGTGCACCGCGACCGGCTCGTCCTCTACTAGCGTCGCGGGCGGCTTGAAATCGGCTTGCCCACCGGTTAGCCTCGCCCGGCGGGGCCGTGCGATGCCGTCGACGACTTCCGTGTGGGATCGCTTGAGGGCACGATGCGCGACCTGGTGCGCTCCCGAGCTTCGGCTGGCGGCAGCAACGATTGGAGAGGGAGGTTCGGGATGACGCGCACCAAGCTGCGCATCGTGCTACTCGCACTGGTTGGGAGCATCCTCGTCGTCAGCGCCCCGGCGAGCGCGGAGGAGCCGGCGTCGTTCATCGAGCGTTCCTCGCTGGAGACCCCGGACCCGCTCAGCACGGTCTGGCTGTCGTTCGACGGCTCGGATCAGCTCAACGCGGCGGCGTCCGCGGGAATCGACGTGGAGCACAACATCGTCCGCGTGCCCACCGGCATCGAGGCGCCCGCGATCGTGACGCAGGAGCAGCTCGCGCTGCTCGACACGATGGGCGTGGAGGTCATCTCGGACGCCGAGCGCTTCAGGTGGGACTCGAGTGCAGAAGCGGCTCCGACGAGCTTTGCCCTGACGCGCGGGTCGGACTCAGCGTTCAGCGCGCTCGAGACACTCATCGCTCTGGATCACGAGGCAACCGTCCGGATCGTCCGGGCCGACTACTTCACCACCAAGGGCCAGGGCTTCCTCTACGTCGAGGCGCGGACGACGCTGGGCCAGCAGTCGAACCCGGTGGTGACGATGCAACTCGCCAACAACACCGGCCCGAGCACCCCGTTCGGTACGGCCCGGAACATGAGCCGGTTCATCGACTCCGGCGTGTACATGTTCCACCGCAACCTCGCCAAGGTGGCCGTCCGGCCGAGCGAGATCCGCGTCACGAGCAGCACCGGGGGCACCGCCACCGGCTACGTCTCGGACTGGCTCGAGGAGCCGGTCGTGCCGATGACCGACACGCCCGGCTACAAGTACGACTTCGTCGACAACTACAAGACCGTGGAGCAGCTCTACGGGCGTTTCGTAGAGATCGCGGATCAGTATCCGAGGATCGCCGAGATCGTCGAGCTGCCGTACAAGACGAACGGCTACCAGCGGCAGGCGCAGGCGACGATCGGCGGCACGGGTCAGGCAGCTGTGGTCGTCACGTCGGCCGCCTGGGGACATCGAGGGCGGCAATGACATCACCGTCCGCTTCGTGAACCCGGGCGTGGCGAGCTCGCCGCTCTCGGTCCTGGTCCTCGGGAACGCGATCACCGTCAGCCTCGCGACCGGCTCCACAGGCGCGCTCACGAGCACGGCGGCCCAGGTCGCCGCGGCGATCCTCGCCCAGTCGGGCGGGCTGATCGCGCGCTCGCATCCGTACCGCAACAACGCGGGCACGGGCATCGTGCAGCCCACTGCTACGACGGTCGCGCTGACCGACTTCCTGAGCGTGAAGCGCACGGGCGCTCCGGCGGGCGACCCCGCCCGCGGCCCGTTCACGGTCCGCGCGCTGCGGATCGGCAAGTACCGCAACGGCAACAAGCCCGGCGTCCTCATCCAGGCGCAGGACCACGCGCGCGAGTGGGTGCCGGCGACGATCACGCTCGAGGCCGCCGAGCGGCTCGTGCAGAACTATCCGCAGGATCCGGAGACGAAGAAGATCGTCGACAACACCGACCTCTTCCTGATCCCGTCGAACAATCCGGACGGCAACAACTACAGCATGTACAACTTCGCCTCGCAGCGACGCAACATGACGAACCACTGCCCGAACACGAGCGCCGATCCGGGAAACCGGAACGCGTGGGGCGTTGACCTGAACCGGAACTACCGCTTCGCGTCGGGCTTCGACGGCTATGACGGCGCGTCGACGAGTTGCACGAGCGACACCTATCAGGGGCCGTCGAAGCTCTCCGAGCCGGAGAGCAAGAACATCATCTGGCTGGCGGACACCTTCCCGAACGTCAAGTTCATGATGTCCGTGCACTCGAACGGCGGCCAGCTCTTCTGGCAGCCGGGCGCGTACATCGCCAACGGCCGGATCGTGGCCCCGCGGCCGCCGCTCGGCCACGAGGCGTTCTACTGGCAATCGGCGAGCCGGATCCTGTCGCACGTGAAAGCCGAGCGGCAGACCGTTGTCACCCCAGAGAACGTCGGCGGCTCGGCGGACGTGCTCTACTCGTCTGCCGGCAACGTTCGCGAGGACCTCTACAACAACTACGACATCTTCGCGTTCGGCTGGGAGGTCGGAGGCTCGGTCTACAACACGGCCACCGGCAACTTCGTGGGCGGCTCGTTCCAGCCCGCGTGGGTCGGCAACCCTGACATCATCAGCGGCCACAGCGAGACGATGGAGTACGCCAACGGCGTGATGGAGATGTTCCGCATCGCCGCCGAGTGGGGCAAGGACCGGGTCAAGCCCGAAGACCCAGCTCGTCCCCGGACGGGGCAAGTACACCGGGCCGGTCGACGTCCACTTCGAGACGAGCGAGCCGGCCGACATCTACTACACCACGGACGGCACCGTGCCGAGCCTCCAATCGGCCCGCTACAAGGCCACCGAGTTCCGTGAGCCGGGTCAGACGTTCCACGTGACCGAGACGACGGTCTTCAAGTGGTTCTCGGTCGACACCGCGGGCAACTTCGAGCGCGGCTTCGACCCGGACGACCCCGGCAGGAACTACCGGCACGAGGAGATCAGGATCATCGGCTGACACGTGCCTGGGGCGGGGCGCCTGTCGGTGCCCCGCCCCGGGGGGGGGGGCGGGACGAGGTGCTGGGCGGCAGCGTGTCAGACGCGGACGGCGGACGGCCATGGCTCGAGTCACCGTCTACTAGATTCCTCCCATGGGTCTTGTTCACTGGGACGACGTCGAGCCGTTCCCACCGCGCAAAGGGTGAGATGGACGCCACCTGGCAGCGGCTGGGCGAAGCCGCCGGCACGAAGGGCGTCGGCGTCAACCTGGTCCGCGTCGCGCCCGGCAAGCTGCCGACCCCGCCTCACTCGCACACCGCCTCGGAGGAAGTGTTCTTCGTGCTTTCGGGCTCCGGGCTCGCCTGGCAGGACGAGCAGGTGCACGAGGTGCGCCCCGGCGATTGCGTCATCCACCGCGCCAACGAGCTCGAGCACACGTTCGTCGCCGGCCCGGACGGGCTCGAGTACCTCGTCTTCGGCACGAGGCACCCGACGGAGGTCGGCTGGCTGCCTCGCTCGGGTGCGGTCCGGTTCGGCTGGCCGTGGGTCGAGGGGCGTGTCGACGACCCGTGGGACCGCGAGGCCGAGGCGCCGCCGCTCGCGTACGGCGAGCCGGCCGAGCGGCCGCCGAACATCCTCAACGTCGACGAGGTCGAGCACGGGACCTGGGGGCCGGCGACGACGGCGCCGCTCGCCACGACGGAGCGCTCCGAGCAGGCCGGCTTCCACTGGGAGCGGCTCGAGCCAGGCGGGCGCGGCTCGGTGCCGCACTGCCACTCCGAGGAGGAGGAGGTCTTCGTCATCCTCGAGGGCGACGCGACGCTCGAGCTCTGGCCCTCGCCGGTCGTCGCGGCGCGCGGGACGGCGCGTGCGCGAGGACATTCCGATCCGCGCCGGCCACGTCGTCGCACGGCCGCCCGGGACTCGCGTCAGCCACGCGTTCCGCGCCGGCCGAACGGCGTCACGATGCTGATCTACGGCACGCGGCTGCCGAACGACATGTGCTGGTACCCCCGCTCGAACAAGATCTTCTGGCGCGGGCTCGGCGTGATCGGGCGGATCGAGTCGCTCGAGTACGGCGACGGCGAGCCCGACGACTGACTAGGGCCGCGTGACGGCGCCCTCCGAGGCCGAGGAGACGAGCCGCGCGTACTTCGCGAGGACACCGGTCTCGTAGCGCGGCGCAGGCGGCGACCAGGCGTCGAGCCGGGCGTCGAGCTCGTCGTCGGAGAGCTCGACGCGCAGCTCGCGCGACTCGACGTCGAGCACGACCGTGTCCCCCTCCTCGAGCGCGGCGAGCGGGCCGCCGCGGAACGCCTCGGGAGTGACGTGGCCGACCATGAACCCATGCGTCGCGCCCGAGAAGCGCCCGTCGGTGACGAGCGCGACCGAGTCCGAGAGCCCTTCGCCGACGATCGCCGCGGTCACGTGCAGCATCTCCCGCATCCCGGGGCCGCCGGCGGGGCCCTCGTAGCGGATCACGACGACGTCGCCGGGATGGACGTTGCGCGCCTTGACCGCCGCGAAGCAGTCCTCCTCGGAGTCGAAGACGCGCGCGGGGCCCGGTGGATGAGCCGCTCGTGGCCGGCGAGCTTCACGATCGCGCCGTCCGGCGCGAGGTTGCCGTAGATCACGCGCAGGCCGCCGGTCGCCTTCAGCGGCGTCTCGAGCGCGACGACGACCTCCTGGCCCGGCGGTCTCCTCGGCGTCGGCGGCGATCTGGCGTGAGCGAGCGCCCGTCGACGTTCGGCGCCGACCCCGTCAGCAGGTGGTCGCCCTTCAGCAGCTCCCGCGCGACGAGCGCGACGCCGCCGGCGGCGTGCACGTCGGTCGCGACGAAGCGGCCGCCCGGCTTGATGCTCGCGATGACGGGCGTCCGCGCCGCGACCGCGTCGAAGTCCTCGAGCGTGTACGGGATGCCGAGCTCGCTCGCGATCGCCAGCAGGTGGAGGACGCCGTTCGTCGATCCGCCGCTCGCCGCGATCGACGCGGCGGCGTTGTCGAGCGCCTCGCGCGTGATGATGTGCGACGGCCGCAGGTCGTCCCGCACGAGTTTCATCGCGAGCACGCCGGCCTCGTAGGCGGCCTCTTCCTTGGACGGATGCAGCGCCGGGATCCCGTTCAGGCCGGCCGGGGAGATGCCGAGGAAATCGAGTGCCATCGACATCGTGTTCGCGGTGAACTGGCCGCCGCAGGCGCCGGCGCCTGGGCAGGCGACACTCTCGAGCGCGTGCACCTCGGCGCCGCTCATCGTCCCGGCGGCGTGCGCGCCGACGGCCTCGAAGACGTCCTGGATCGTGACGTCCGCGCCCTTGTAGCGGCCGGGCGCGATCGAGCCGTTGTAGAGCGCGAGGCCGGGCAGGTCGAGCCGCGCCAGCGCCATCACGGCGGCCGGGATCGTCTTGTCGCAGCCGACGAGGCAGACGAGGCCGTCGAACATGTGCCCGCGCGCGACGAGCTCGATCGAGTCGGCGATCACCTCGCGCGACACGAGCGAGGCGCGCATCCCCTCGGTCCCCATCGAGACGCCGTCCGAGACGGCGATCGTGTTGAACTCCATCGGCGTTCCGCCGGCGTCCCGAATGCCGCGTTTCACGTGCTGGGCAAGAGCGCGCTGGTTCAGGTTGCACGGCATCGTCTCGATCCAGCTCGTCGCGACACCGACGATCGGGCGCGCGAGATCCTCGTCGGTGAAGCCGGTCCCTTTCAGCATCGCCCGCGCCGGGGCGCGGTCGGGCCCGTCGGTGAGAGCGGCGCTGTGGCGCTTGGCCGGGTCGGAGGGGCGGTCGTACGGGTTCTCTGTCATGTGGGTCCGGCTCCTGTCGGCGAGATCGTGAGTGGGAGGACCTGGTCGTCGGGAAAGCGGTGCTGGAGCTCCTCGGCGCACGACTCGGCCTGGCCGTTGCGCGCCCAGACCATCACCGTCGGGCCGGCGCCGGAGAGGGTGGCGCCGAGCGCGCCAACGGGCAGGCGGCCACGAACCTCGCCGAGGAGCGGCGAGCTGTCGGCGCGGTACGGCTCGTGGAGCTTGTCCTCGAGCGCCGCCTCGAAGAGCTCGGCCGAGTTGCTCGCGAGCGCCGCGCCGAGCAGCGCCGCGCGGCCGGCCGAGAACGCTGCGTCCGCGTGGGTGACGGTTTCGAGGGAGCGCGGCGCGGGACGCCGCGGTCTCGACCCGGTGCGAGGGCACGAGGGCGATCGGCGTCGCGGGCGTCGTGTCCGCGATCCGGGCGATGTGGGTGCCCCAGGTCAGGCAGACGCCGCCGACGAGCGCCGCGGCGAGGTTGTCGCCGTGGCCTTCGAGCGGTGCCCCGAGCGCGAGCAGCTCGTCCGCCGTGGGCTCCAGCTTCCCGACGATCATCGCGGCGACCAGCCCGAGCGCGACGATCGAGGCGCTCGAGCCGAGCCCGCGCGCTTGCGGGATGTTGTCGGTGAACTGAAAGCTCCAGCCGTCGGCAGGAACGAGGCGCTCGAACGCGCGGACGCCGAGGTGCTCGCGGTCGACGGGGCCGTCGCCCGGTTGGAGCTCGAGCTCGTTCCAGAGGTCGAGCGCGGCGCCGGCGCAGTCGAAGCCGGGGCCGATGTTCGCGGTCGTGGCCGGGGCGCGGACGCGGAGGATCGTCTCGCGTCAAACCGCGTCGGGGTCCTTGAGACCGTGGCCGGTGACGACGCAGACGACCTGCACGTCGCGTAAGCCGGCCGCCTCGATCGCTGCGATCCCGGCCGCGCTGGCGGGCTCGCAGAAGATGCCCTCCTCCCGCGCCAGCGCGCGCCACGCCCGCTCCAGATCGGCTTCGGACAGAGAGACGATCTGCCCGCCGGAGCGCTCGAGCACCCGGCCGACCTCGTCGCGGTGGACGGGATCGCCGATCCGGATCGCGCTCGCGAACGTGTCCTGCCGCTGCGCCGCCTCGCCGAGGAGGAAGCGCGGCAGCGTCTCGCCGAACCCCTGCGCGTAGCTGACGGTGTTGCCGCCGCCGCCGTAGGGCAGCGCGAGCACGTCGGGGAGGCCGCCGAGCTGCTCGAGCACCTCGCGTGCCGCGGAGGACTGGCCCTCGATCCGGTCGGGATTGATCGAGTTGACGTTGACGAGACCTTCCGCCTGGGCGAGCCGCTGCGCCTCGAGATGCGCGTCGTTGAACGTGCCGTCGATCTCGCGCGCCTCGACGCCGGCCGCACGAGCCTGGATCATCTTGCCGCGAGCGACGGCGCCGCGGCTCGTGACCACGATCGCCGGCAGGCCGGCGCGGGCGGCATAGGCGGCCGCCGAGGCTGCGGTGTTGCCCGTCGAGGCGCAGACGATTCCGGGCGCGCCACGCTCCAACGCCCGCGAGACGGCGACGGCCATGCCGCGATCCTTGAACGAGCCGGTCGGGTTCGCGCCCTCCCACTTGACCCACAGCTCCACACCGAGTCGTGCCGACAGGCGCGGCAGGGCCAGCAGTGGCGTCGACCCCTCGCCGAGAGTGACGGTAACGTCAGCCACGTTCGGTGACGACGCGGAGCGCCTCGGGGCGGGCGTGCACCTCGGGGAGGGCCGCAATCGCGTCGAGCGCGGCGGCGACGCGGCCCGACGGCGCGGTGTGGGTGACGACGTCGAGCGCCGCGTTCCCGTTCTGCACGTGCTGCGACAGCTGGGCGATCGAGACGCCTTCCTCGGCGAACCGCTCGGCGACGTGCGCGAGCACGCCCGGCCGGTCCTCGACGGCGATCCTGACGTAGAACGGCGCCGGGAGCTCGCCCGCAGGCAGCTTCGGCAGCGAGCGCCAGCAGGCGTCGTCCTGGAGGAAGCCGGTTCCGGTTGTCCCGAGCACGCTCACCATGTCCGCCACCACCGCCGACGCAGTCTCGAGGCCGCCGGCGCCGGGGCCTTCCAGCATGATCTCGCGGATCGCGTCCCCGTGCAGCATCACGGCGTTGAACGGCCCTTCGACCGATGCGAGCGGGTGGTGCCGGTTGACCAGCGCGGGGCCGACGCGGACGTCGACCGCCCCGTCGAGGAGCGTGGCCGTGCCGACCAGCCGGATCACCGAGTCGAGCGAGTCGGCGGCCTCCACGTGCTCCGGCCGGATCCGCTCGATCCCCTCGTAGGCGACGTCGTCGAGCTCGACCCGCGAGCCGAATGCCACGCTCGCGAGGATCGCCATCTTCGCGGCCGCGTCTGCTCCCGAGACGTCCTCGGTCGGGTCGGCCTCCGCGTAGCCGAGCCGTTGCGCTTCGGCGAGCGCCTCGTCGTAGCCGGCGCCGGCCTCCATGCGGGTGAGGATGAAGTTGGTCGTGCCGTTGACGATCCCGAGCACGCGGTGGACGTTCGTGACGACGAGCGACTCACGCAGCACCTTGATCACCGGGATCGCAGCGCAGACCGACGCCTCGAAGCGGAGCTGCACGCCCGTCTCGGCTGCTGCTGCGAAGAGCTCCGTGCTGCGGCGTGCGAGCAGCTGCTTGTTCGCGGTCACGACCGGCTTGCCGGCGCGCAGGAGGTCGAGGAGATAGCCGCCGGTCGGCTCGAGGCCGCCCATCACCTCCGCGACGACCGCGATCGACTCGTCGTCGCGAATCCGGGCGAAGTCGGTCGTCAGCACGCCGTCTGCCGGCTGGAACTCGCGCTCCTTCTCGACGTCGCGCACGAGCGCATTCACCAGCCTGAGCCGGTGCCCCGTCGCGCGCTCGATGTCGTCTGCGCTGTCTGCCAGCAGCCGCGCTACGGCGGAGCCGACCGTCCCGTACCCGAGCAGGGCAACCGGGACGTCAACCGACACTCGGTTCCCCGGCCTGCTCCCGCGTCATCAGCGACCGGAGCTCGAGGCCGACCTGCTCGATCTGCCGCTCGCGTGCGGCAGCCCGCAACTCGTCGAGGTTCTTCTCGCCGGAGTCCATCTCCGCGATCCACTCGCGCGCGAACGTCCCGTCCTGGATCTCACCGAGCACCTCGCGCATCTTGCCGCGCACGTGCTCGTCGATGATCCGGTCACCGCGCGTGAAGTCGCCGTACTCGGCCGTGTCGGAGATCGACCAGCGCATGTGCGAGAGGCCGCCCTCCCAGATCAGGTCGACGATCAGCTTCAGCTCGTGCAGGCACTCGTAGTAGGCGACCTCGGGCTGATAGCCCGCCTCGACGAGCGTCTCGAAGCCGGCGCGGATCAGCTCGGCCGTGCCGCCGCACAGCACCGCCTGCTCACCGAAGAGGTCTGTTTCCGTTTCCTCCGCGAACGTGGTCTCGATCATCCCCGCGCGGCCGGCGCCGATCGCGGTTCCATAGGCCAGCGCGAGCTCGAGCGCCTGACCGCTCGCGTCCTGCGCGACCGCGACCACCGCCGGCGTGCCGAGGCCCTCGGTGAAGAGGCGCCGGACGACGTGTCCGGGGCCCTTCGGGGCGACCATGATCACGTCGTGGCCGGCGGGCGCCTGGACCCGGCCGTAGTGGACGTTGAAGCCGTGCGCGAAGACGAGCGCCGCGCCCTCGGCCAGGTTCGGGGCGACCTCCTCCTCGTAGACGCGCTTCTGCACCTGGTCGGGAAGGAGGACGGCGACGAGCTGCGCGCCCGCGACCGCCTCTGCCACCGTGCCGACCGCGAGGCCGGCCGACTCGGCCGCAGCCCGCGACGCGCTGCCGGGCCGGAGCCCGACCATGACGTCGACGCCCGACTCGTGCAGGTTCAGCGCGTGGGCGTGACCCTGACTGCCGAAGCCGAGGATGGCGACCTTGCCGGAGAGCAGGTCGACGTTGCCGCCGTTGTAGATGGTTGCCACTGTCGGCTTCCTTTCGCTAGATGTCGGCTAGTTGTGGACGAGTTGCTTGGATTCTGAGCGCCCGGCCCCTGCGCGCGCCAGTCCGATCCTGCCGGTGCGGGCGAGCTCCTTGATCCCGTGCGGGCGCACCAGCTCCTCGAACGTGTCGATCTGGTCCGGCGCGCCGACGACCTCGAACACGATCGCGTTCGGCCCCACGTCGGCCACTCGGACGCCGAGCACCTCGGCGAGCGACAGCAGCTCCGCGCGCTTCGCAGGCGGGGCGGCGACGGTGATCAGGGCGAGCTCCCGCTCGACCGCCTGTCCGGGCTCGAGCTCGCTCACCCGCAGGACGTTGACGAGCTTGTGCATCTGCTTCTCGATCTGCTCCAGCGAGTGCTGCGAGCAGTCGACCCGCAGGACGATGCGGGAGACGTTGGGACGCTCGGTGGGGCCGACGGCGAGGCTCTCGATGTTGTAGCCCCGCCGGGCGAACATGCTCGAGATGCGCATCAGCGCTCCAGGCTTGTCCTCGACGAGGACGGAGACGGTGTGGATCACGGGACCGGCACCGCCCCGCCGGCGACGTTGCTCTCGCCGTACTCGACGAGGTCGAGCGCCGCCGCTCCGGCCGGGATCATCGGGAAGCAGTGCTCGGCCGGGTCGACGCGGCAGTCGACGACCGCGGTGCGGCCGCAGGCCAGCGCCTCCGAGAGGACGGGAGCGAGCTCGTCCTCGGTGTCGACGCGGAGGCCGACCGCGCCGTACGCCTCGGCCAGCTTCACGTAGTCGGGCGAGCCCTCGTCCAGACGGACCTGCGAGAACCGCTCCTCGAAGAACATGTCCTGCCACTGGCGGACCATGCCGAGGTAGCCGTTGTTGACGATCACGACGACGATCGGGAGGTTCTCGGTCACCGAGGTCGCGAGCTCCTGCGAGGTCATCTGGAAGCAGCCGTCGCCGTCGACGCAGACGACGGTCGCGTCCGGTCGCGCGGCCTTCGCGCCGACCGCCGCGGGGAGCCCGTAGCCCATCGTGCCGAGGCCGCCCGAGGTGATGAAGCTGCGCGGGCGGTCGCAGAGCAGGTACTGCATCGCCCACATCTGGTGCTGGCCGACGCCGGTCGTCCAGATCACGTCGTCTCGGCCCGCGGTCAGCGCCTGCAGGGACTCGAGCACCTGCTGCGGCTTGAGCAGGTCGCCGTCTTCGCCGTAGCGGAGCGGGAACTCCTCGCGCCAGGCGGCGAGCTGGGCGAGCCAGGGCCGGGTCTGCGAGCCGACGCCCTGCTCGCTCAGCGCCTCGAACGCGCTGCCGAGCTCGGCGAGGATCTGCTTCAGGGGCCCGACGACCGGGATGTCGGCGCGCCTCAGCTTCCCGATCTCGGCGGCGTCGACGTCGAGGTGGACGACCGTCGCGCCGGGGGCGAACGCGGAGAGCTTGCCGGTGACGCGGTCGTCGAAGCGGGCGCCGACGGCAACGAGCACGTCGCACTTGTTCATCGCCCAGTTCGACCACTTCGCGCCGTGCATGCCCGGCCAGCCAAAGTGCAGCTCGTGCGTCTCCGGGAACGCGCTCTTCGCCATCAGCGTCGTCACGACCGGGAGCTGCCAGAGCTCGGCGACCCTGCGCAGCTCGTCGCAGGCCTCGGCGTTGATCGTCCCGCCGCCGACGTAGAGCACGGGCCGTTGCGCGTCCGCGATCGCCTGCGCCGCCGCCCGCACCTGCTTCGCGTTGACGCCGGCGGCGGGCTTCCAGCCGGGAAGATCGATCTCGTCCGGATAGCTGAAGTCGATCTCGGCCTCCTGGATGTCGCGCGGGATGTCGACGAGAACCGGCCCGCACCGCCCCGTGCGGGCGATGTGGAACGCAGCCTTGATCGCGTGCGGGATCTCGTTCACGTCCTGGACGAGCCAGGAGTGCTTGACGATCGGAATCGTGATCCCGGTGATGTCGCACTCCTGGAAGGCGTCTGTGCCGATCAGCTGCGAGCGCACCTGCCCGGTCACGCAGACGAGCGGCGTCGAGTCCATCCAGGCGTCGGCGATCGGCGTCACCAGGTTGGTCGCGCCGGGGCCCGACGTCGCGAACGCGACGCCGGTGCGGCCCGAGGCCCGCGAGTAGCCCTGCGCCATGTGACCCGCGCCCTGCTCGTGGCGGGCGAGCACGTGCCGGATCGAGGTGCCGCGCGCGAGCGCGTCGTACGTCGGCAGGATCGCCCCGCCGGGAATGCCGAACACGGTGTCGACGCCCTCCGCCTCGAGCGAGCGAAGGAGCGCGTCGGCGCCGTTCATCAGCATCAGACGGCCTCCGTCATGAACTCGGCATTGGAGTGCGACTGTGGTAGCTGGGCGAGCACGGCATCGGTCAGTTCGGTGCTCATCAGCACGGTGCCGACTGCGCGTCGCACGCCGGTGCCCCGCACGTATGAGACGGCCGCGGACAGCGTTGCCGCGGCCCCCCGCTCGCCGAGGCCCTCGCCGAGCATCAGCGCGGCCGCGAGCAGCATCGAGCTCGGATCCGCGACGCCGTGGCCGGCGATGTCGGCGGCGGTTCCGTGGCTCGGTCCGAAGATGCCCGGCCCGTGGGCGGACAGCCTGCCCCAGGCGAGCACGCGCCGCGGGTCGAGGCACGCGACCTCGGCCAGCGGGACGAGCAGCGACCGGTCGCAGAGGACGACGTCGAACACGTCCGGGTCCGACGCAAGGGCGCGGATGGCGCTGCGGGTGGAGAGATGCGTGACGGTCAGGCAGCTGTCGCGGCCCGCGGCGGCGGCGTCGGCCGCCCAGCGGTCGTCGTTGCCGACGAACGTCAGGTGGCCGCGGCTCAGGCGCGCGGTGGCGATCGCCCGCTCGAGCGTCCACGCCCACGCATCGGGATCGACCGGCGCGACGAACGTCGTTGCCGCGTTCCGCAGCCGGACGCGCATGACCGCCGCACGCAGGTCGAGCTCACCCTCGAGCGCCTGCAGGAGCGTCTGGTCGATCGGGCCGGCGAGGATCGCGTCCGCGGCGAGCGCGGTGTCCCGCGACGCGAGCGGGTACGGATGCCCGACGCGCATGGTCGCGTCGGCGCCGAACGGCACGTGCTTCTCGTCGAGCGCGAAGCCGTGCAGGCGCGCCGCCGCGCTCATGCCGCGGCTGGCCTGGGCCATCACCTCCGGGCCGATTCCATCACCCGCGAGACATGCGACCGAATAGGCGGTCACGGGACTGTCACCTCCTGGAAGAGCTCGTGGATCGAGACCGACCGCCCGTCGTCTGCGAGGGCCTTGAAGCGCGCAAAGGCCAGGATCAGTTCGTCCTCGCCCAGCGTCAGTCCTACCTCCGCGCAGGCCTGGGAGAAGGCGTGGCGGCCCGAGTGCTTGCCGAGCGGCAGCGTCATGGTGAGGCCGAGCACCGCCGGATCGATGATCTGGTAGGTCGTCCGTGTCCTTGAGCATCCCGTCCTGATGGATTCCCGCCTCGTGCGCGAATGCATTGGCGCCGACGATCGCCTTGTTCGGCTGCACCGGCGAGCCCGTCAGGCGCTCGACGAGGTGCGAGGTCGCGTGCAGTCTGCCCGGGGTCGACGTTCGTGTGGAACGGCAGAGCGTCCGCGCGTACCCGCAGCGCCATCACGATCTCCTCGAGCGCGGCATTGCCGGCGCGCTCGCCGATGCCGTTGATCGTGGCCTCGAGCTGTGTGACACCGGCGTCGAGCGCCGCGAGCGAGTTGGCGACGGCCAGGCCGAGATCGTCGTGGCAGTGCGCCGAGAAGACCACGTCGTCGAGCTCGGGACAGCTGCGGCGGACGCTGAGGAGGAAGGCGGTGTACTCCGAGGGCAGGCAGGTAGCCGACGGTGTCGGGCAGGTTGATCGTCGTCGCCCCGGCCTCGATCGCCGTCCGGCACACCCTCGCCACGAACTCGGGATCCGAGCGCGTCGCGTCCTCGCACGAGAACTCGACCTCGTCCATCGTCGCAGCGGCCTGCGTGACCGAGGACTTCGCGTTCGCGACGACCTGCTCCGGTGTCATGCGGAGCTTCTTCGCCATGTGCAGCTCGCTGGTGGCGAGGAAGATGTGGGCGCGGGAGCGGGGAGCGTCCTCGAGGGCGGCGGCGCTGGCGTCGATGTCGGTGGGGCTGGTCCGGCAGAGCGAGGCGACGGTGACGTTCTTGACCGCCTGGGCGACCGCGCGTACGCCCTCGAAGTCGCCGGGGGACGAGGCCGCGAACCCTGCCTCGATCACGTCCACCCCGAGCCGCTCGAGCTGTCCGCCGATCTCCACCTTCTCGTCGGGCCGCAGAGCGATGCCCGGGGCCTGCTCGCCGTCCCGGAGCGTTGTGTCGAAGATTGTGATCCTGCGAGAGCTCAAAGCTGTTCCTCCTTGATTCGCCCGCCGAATTGCAGGCGGACCTGTGGCGTCCGATGTAGGCGTATGCGCCTTTCAGCGCGTGGTCGCTACTCCCCCTAGAGGGGGAGAATCAGGAGGAGGCCGATCGACCCGGAGGGGCATACGGTGGCGCCGCAAAGGCGGCGCGAGCTCCGGGACGAGTTCGACATCAGCACCGTCACAGTCTGCTCGCGCCGCTTTACTTTGTCAAGCGGCTGTAGCTCGTACAGCCTGAAAGGGGAGGTTTGCAGTCAGGGCTTGCGGTAAACTTGGGGAGGAGTAAAGTCGCTGTAGAAGGTGAACCGCGACTCGTCGGCGAGCGAATCCCCGCCCGCCCCGTTCACATGGAGGCAACTGACGGGATGAAGACACAGCAGCTCGAGGACGTTGATCTTGCGCGCAGCGCCGTCTCGTCCACCGGCGAGATCGTCGCCGCGAAGTGGACGCCGCTGCTCATCCACGAGCTCGGTGGCGGCACCCGCCGCTTCCGCGAGCTCGAGCGCGTCTGTGAGGGAATGAGCACGCGAACGCTCGCCGACCGTCTGCGCACGCTCGAGCAGGCCGGTGTCGTTGCGAGGCACAGCTATCCCGAGTCGCCTCCGCGCGTCGAGTACCAGCTGACCGAGAAGGGGCGCGCGCTGCTGCCGATCATCCGTGAGATGCGGAAGTTCGGCACCAACTGGCTCGTCCCCGGAGCTGCGCGCGGCGCGGCCCGTTCTTCGCGCACACGGTAGCCTCGTGTGAGGGCGATTTTGGGCCGCGAAGCGGCCCCTTTAGGGGTTTTCGCGCGTCGAGCATCCGCTTCCGCGGATGCTCGGCTTGCGCTTAAAGCTCAGCATTGCGGCCGACGCCGAGGGCGGCCAGGAAGTCGTCGGCGTCCGCTTCGATCTGCCGGGCGGGGTACGAGGACTCGTCGCTGCGCGGCTTCATGCCGCTGCCCGTGACGACGAGCACGACTCGCTCGCCCGACGCGATCGCGCCGGAGCGGACGAGGTCGACGAGCGCGGCGAACGCGACGCCCCCGGCCGGAGTCGGCGAGGACACCCGAGTTCTCGGCCAGCAGCTCCGTGCTCGACTCGATCAGCTCCTCCGGCACGCTCGTGATCGAGCCGCCCGACATGCGCGCGGCGCCGATCGCGAGCTCGCCGTAGCTCGGATCGCCGACCGCCAGCGAGCGGGCGATCGTGTTCGGCGTCACCCGCGAGGGGGGCCGCTCGTCGGCCCAGGCCGCGGCGACTGGTGGGCAACCTCCGGGCTGCGCGCCGTACATCCGCGGCGGCCTGTCGACGACGAGGCCGAGCTCGCCGAGCTCGACGAAGCCCTGGGCGAGCTTCGCGAAGAGCGCTCCGGACGCGACCGGGCCGACGACCGCGTCCGGCGTCTCCCAGTTCAGCTGCTCCGCGATTTCGTACGCGATCGTCTTGATCCCCTCGACCGCGAACGGGTGCAGATTGCCTTCGAGGAACCCCCACGGGAAGAGGTGCTCGAGGTCACGTTCCAGGATCGGCGGCAGTCCTCGAGCGTTCCGCGCACCGAGAAGACGGTCGCGCCGTAGGTCGCGGACGGGAGCATCGGCTCGTCGGCGTCGGCCGGGTTGAGGATGACCGCCTCGAGCCCCGCCGCCGCGCAGCCCGCGGCGATCGCCGCTCCGAGATTCCCGGTCGACGCGCAGAAGAGCGTCTCGATCCCGAATCCCTGGGCGGCGGCGACCGCGCTCGCCGCCATCCGGTCCTTGAAGGAGTGCGTCGGGTTCGCGGTCTCGAGCTTCAGGTGGACGTCGATGTCGAGGGCGGCCGAGATTCGCGGCGCCGGCACGAGCGGGGTGCGGCTCGGCAGCGCCGTCTCGCGGTGCGGCAGCAGCGTGCCGTAGTTCCAGAGCGAGTGCGGGTCGTCGAGGAGGCCGCGGTCGGCTCCCACACGTAGCGGACGTCGAGCGGGCCGGAGCAGTCGGGGCAGCTCGAAGCCGGCGCGAGCGGCTGGGTCGCCTCGCAGATCCTGCAGCTGAGCATGGCGCTGTTCAACTCAGCACCCCGCCTCTGTGGATCGAGCTAGGCGGCGGGGCGGGTGAGGAGGGCCGGCTAGCGCAGGTGAGAGCGCGCGATAATAAGGAGCCCCATGAACATCTCTGCAGGCGTGTGCGCGCTCACGATGGGAGAAGCGTAGTCGCCAGCGGCGACTTCCGCAACAAAACGACTAAAGTCCGCCGGCCATTGCCGGCAGCAGGATCACCGAGCTGCCGCCGACCTGCGTGTCCAGCCCCTCGAGCGTGCGCACGTCGTCGCGCCCGACGTAGACGTTGACGAACGGCGTCAGCTCGCCTTGATCGAAGAGGTGGGTGTGGAGGGACGGATACCGCGAGGTCACGTCCTCGAGCACCTCCCGGACGGTCTCGCCGGCCGCCAGCACCTCGCGCTGGCCTTCGACCTGCTCGCGCAGCATGGGCGGGATCCGGACCGGTGTCAGCTTGTCAGTCACGTTCCTTGGGCACTTTACTTGGGACAGTAAACTCGTTCGGGCGATGCACCTCGAGAATCCCGCCTGGGCTCCGTCGGATTGGCGCGCCTATCCCGCCGGGCACCAGCCCGTGTGGCCGGACGACGCCGAAGCGCAGGCCGCGATCGAAGAGCTGAGGGCGATGCCGCCGCTCGTGTTCGCGGGCGAGGCGCGAGACCTGGAGGCGGCGCTCGGCGACGTCGCGGCCGGCCGGGCGTTTCTGCTCCAGGCAGGCGAGTGCGCCGAGTCGTTTCGCGACTTCAGCGCCGTCTCGATCCGCGAGAAGCTGAAGATCTTCCTGCAGATGTCCGTGGTGATGATCTACGGCTCCGGGCTGCCGCTCGTGAAGGTCGGCCGGATCGCGGGCCAGTTCGCGAAGCCGAGATCCGAGCCGACCGAGCGCGTCGGAGACCTCGAGCTGCCCTCGTTCTTCGGCCACATGGTCAACGACGACGCGCCGACCCTCGCGGGCGCGGACGCCCGATCCCGCCCGGCTGCTGCGGGTCTACCACCAGTCCGCGGCCACGCTCAACCTCGTCCGCGCCTTCACGAACGGCGGCTTCGCCGATCTCACCCAGGTGCACACGTGGAACCAGGAGTTCGTCGCGAGCGCGCCCGAGGGGCAGCGCTACGAAGCGCTCGCCGCCGAGATCGAGCGCGCGCTCGACTTCGTCCGCGCCTGCGGGATCGACGTCGCCCAGGCGCAGCGGCTCCACCGGGTCGACCTCTGGACGAGCCACGAGGGCCTCGTGCTCGACTACGAGGAAGCGCTGACGCGGAAGGACTCGCTGACCGGCGACTGGTACGACTGCTCGGCGCACATGCTCTGGATCGGCGAGCGCACGCACCAGCTGGGGGGCGCGCACGTCGAGTTCTTCGCCGGCGTCAACAACCCGCTCGGGGTCAAGCTCGGGCCGACCGCGACCGCCGACGAGGTCGTCGAGCTCTGCGAGCGGCTCAACCCGGCCCGGCGACCCGGGCGGCTGACGCTGATCGTGCGGATGGGCGCGGAGCGGCTCGTGGACGCGCTGCCGCCGATCATCCGCGCCGTTCGCGACGCCGGGCATCCAGTCGTCTGGACGACCGATCCGATGCACGCGAACGTGTTCCGCACCGCGTCGGGCGTCAAGACGCGCAGCTTCGAGGCGATCATGGACGAGATCGGCGCTTTCTTCTCGATCTGCCGCAACGAGGCCGTCTGGCCCGGCGGGATCCACATCGAGTTCACCGGCGAGGACGTGACGGAGTGCCTCGGCGGCTCGGCCGCGGTGCTGGAGGAGGAGCTGACGATGCGCTACGAGAGCCTCTGCGATCCGCGGCTGAACGCGCGACAGTCGCTCGACCTCGCGTTCCGGGTCGGAGAGCTGATGCGAGCCGGCTGATCAGCCGGTGTTGCGCAGCGCGGCGGCGATGCCGGCGATCGAGCGCAGGAGCGGGCGCGTCGCTCGCTCGTCGCCCGCGCGGTGCGCGCGCAGGAGCTCGACCTGGATCGCGTTCATCGGGTCGACGTACGGGATTCCGCAGCCGCACCGACCGCTGCACGACGGGATGCCGGTCGAGCAGCGCCTCGGCCTCGACGATCGTGAGCACCGCTTCGACGGTGCGCCGGTGCTCCTCCGAGAGGCGGTCCCAGATCCGGTCGCGGTCGGCGCTCGGCGGCACGAGGTCGAGGTAGCCGGCGGCGATCTCGAAGCTCGACTTCGCGAGCGTCATCTCCAGGTTCTCGACGAGCGCGCGGAAGAACGGCCACTCGCGGTAGAGGCGTCGCAGCCACTCGAGCCGCTCGCCTTCGAGCCCGTAGTCGGCGAACGCGGTGCCGCAGCCGTACCAGGCGGGAAGCAGGCAGCGGTTCTGCGTCCACGCGAACACCCAGGGGATTGCGCGCAGCGCCTCCAGCTCGCTGCGTCCGGCGGCTTCCGGCCGTGACACCGGGCGCGAGCCGATCTCCAGCAGCGCCAGCTCGTCGACGGGCGTGAAGCTGCGGAAGAAGGGCGGGAACGCGGCGTCCTCCCAGACGAGGGCTCGGTAGGCGGCGAGCGCCGACGCGGCGAGCGCGGTCATGGTGTCGCGCGCACCCTCGTTCGGCGGCGCGAGCCCGGCAGCGGCTGGAAACGCGGTCAGCAGCGTCGCTGCGACGGCCGCCTCCAGGTTCCGCTCGGCGAGGCCCGGCAGGCCGTACTTGAACGAGATCGTCTCGCCCTGCTCGGTCAGCTGCAGCCGCCCGGACACCGCGCCCGGTGGCTGGGCGAGCACCGCTGCGTAGGTCGGCCCGCCGCCCCGGCCGGCCGAGCCGCCGCGGCCGTGGAAGATCGTCAGCTCGACGCCGCGCTCGTCCGCGAGCGCGGCGAGCTCCTCCTGCGCGCGGTAGATCTCCCAGTTGGCGGTGAGGTAGCCGCCGTCCTTGGCGGAGTCGGAGTAGCCGAGCATCACGTCGAGCTCGCGGCCGCGGGCTCGCGTCGAGGAGCTCCTGGGCGAGGTCGCGCGCGCCGCGGAGATCCGCGACGGTCTCGAGCAGCGGCACGGCGTGGACGTCCAGGCCGGCCCCGCGCGCGAGCTCCTCGGCTGCGAGCACGTCGCTCGCGCTCGCCGTCATCGACACGATCACGCGCTCGAGCGAGCGCGGCCCGTGCCGCTCGCGCGCGGTCGCCGCGGCCTCGAAGGCGGCGACGACGCGCTCGGCCCGTTCCCGGACCTCCTTCGCGTGGACGCGCACGTCGAGCGTCGCCACGTGCAACCCGAAGACCTCGACCCGCGCGCGGAGGTCGGCGAGAGCGCCGTCGGCGACGCGGGCAGCGCCGTGGGCGCGAAGCGTCGCGTCGATGCGCGCGAGGTCGCCGGCGAGCTCGTCCGCGTCGCCGTACTCGTCCGCCGCGAGCCGCTCCCAGATCCGCACGAGCTCGTCGCGGTAGGGCTCGTCGCTCGTCGCGTCGAGCTCCGGCCCAAGCTCCGGAATCGGGCCGACGAGCTCCGTGGACATGCCCCAGGCGGAGCCGAGCTCGCGCACCTCCTGCCGCAGCAGGTCGCGCGCCAGCGTCCGCGCGCGCTCGAGCGCATCGGCGATCGTCTCCGCGCCGGCGTTCGGGTTGCCGTCCATGTCGCCGCCGATCCACGTGCCGAGCCGGAGTGGGGGCGGGGCGCCCGGAATCGCGTCCTGCAGCTCGCGAACGAGCCGCGGCAGCGCCTGCCACAGGCTCCGCTCGACGAACCAGAGGCCGTGGCGAATCTCGTCGACGACGCGCGGCCGGCGCGAGCGCACCTCGTCCGTCTGCCAGAGCATCGTCACCTCCTCGCCGATGCGATCGCGGACGCGACGCTGCGTGGAGGGCGGCAGCTCCGGATCGTCCAGCCGGCGCAGCGCCGTTGCGAGCCGCTGATGCGCCTGGAGGATCGTGCGGCGCGTCGCCTCGGTCGGGTGCGCGGTCAGCACAGGCCGTACCTGGAGCCGTGCGGCCGCCTCGAGCAGTTCCTCGTCGCTGACACCGGCGTCGCGCAGGCGCGCGACCGCGTCGGCGAGCGACTCTCGCGGGACCCGCCCCTCGTGCTCGTACTGCCGCCGCCGCCGCAGCCGGTGGTGCTGCTCGGCGATGTTGGCGAGCTGGAAGAAGAGCGAGAACGCCCGCAGCACCGCCGACTGCTGCTCGAGCTCGAGCCCACCGATCGTCGCCTCGAGCTCGGCGCGATCGCCGGTCTCGCGGGCGACGCGCGCCAGACTGCGGATCTGCTCCTCCAGCGCCAGCAGCTCGTCGCCTTCCTGCTCGACGAGCACCTGCCCGAGCACGTCGCCGAGCAGGCGGACGTTGGCGCGGAGCTGCGTGTCGGGAGCGCTCATCGTCGGGTTACGTTACGTTCGTTCGTCCCATCACTGGAGGAGAGATCGTGTTGAAGACGTCGCTGGGTATCTGGGCGTTCGGCCCGATGGTCACGCGCTTCGTTCCGGGTGGCTATCAGCCGCAGCACCGGAACGAGCCGATGGGGGAGAAGGTGCACCGCGCCGTCGAGGGGCTCGGCGACCTGATGGACGACTACGAGTTCCACTACCCGGGCGAGCTGAACCCGGACAACCTCGACGAGGTGCGCGCGGCGCTCGACGGGCACGGGATCTACGCGGTCGCCGGCGGCCTGCATGTCGACGAGCGCTTCCAGCGGGGCGGGCTCACGAACCTCGACGACAAGATCCGAAACGAGGCGCTGCGGATCCTCCTCGAGGCTGCGGACCTCGCCGGCGAAATCGGCGCGCAGATGATCGTCTGGCCCGGAGGCGAGGGCTACAACTACCCGTTCCAGGTGCCGTACGGCGAGTCCTGGTCGCGCCTGATCGACGGGCTCGGACAGACGGCCGAGCGGCTCGCTTCGCACGGACGCCTGCTCTTCCTCGAGCACAAGAACTCCGAGCCGGCGATGAAGATCCACATGGCGAACATCGGGATGACGCTCCTGTGATCCACAAGCTGCGCGCCATCGGGATCGACAACGTCAAGGTCAACATGGACTGGCAGCACCTGATCATGAACGGCGAGCACCTGCCGGAGTACGCCGCGCTGCTCGCGTCCGAAGGGCTGCTCGGCCACCAGCACGCGAACTCCGGCTGGGGCACGTTCGACGACGACAACATGGTCGGCGCGACGGCGTTCATGGAGACGCTCGAGCTCGCGCTCGAGCTGCGCCGCGCGAACTACGGCGCGAACGGCGAGCGGCTCGGCTTCGATCTCTATCCGTACACGGAGGATCAGGTCGCTGCCGTGAAGCGCTCGGTGCTGCAGTGGCGCTTCATCGACTCGATCGCCGCGAAGATCGACGACGTGCGCGCTACGGGAGGCGCAGCAGCAGAAGGACGCCGTTCGCGCGTATGAGCTCGTGTACGCGGCGCTCGGCGCCTGAGGCAGGGGTTGGCGGATGGCGCCGATCCCCGTCACGCACATCAGCCAGGCCTATCCCGACCGGGTCGAGGTCCGCGGGCGCGACCTGAGCGGCGAGCTGATGGGCAGGCTGAGCTTCACCGAGTACTTCCACCTGCTGCTCACCGGCCGCGAGCCGACGGAGGAGCAGCGCTTCTTCCTCGACCTGCTCCTGGTCAGCATCGCCGAGCACGGGCTGATGCCGACCAACGTTGCGGCCCGGATGACGCTTGCGGCAGACCCCGGATCGCTGCAGGGAGCCGTCGCGGCGGGGATCCTCGGCGCCGGCCCCGTCATCCTCGGCACCTCCGAAGCGTGCGCGCGGCTGCTCGAGGAGGCGCGCGCGTCCGGTCGCGAGCCGCGCGAGATCGTCGAGGAGATCCAAGCGCGGCCGCGCGGCAAGGTCCCGGGCTTCGGGCATCCGGTCCATAAGCCGCTCGACCCGCGCGCCGAGCGGATTCTCGAGCTGGCGGACGAGCGCGGAGTGAGCGGGCGAGCATGTCGCGCTCGCGCGCGCGTTCCGAGACGCCGTTCACGAGAACTTGGGCAAGCCGCTGACGATGAACGTCTCCATGCCGATTGCGGCGGTGCTGCTCGACCTCGGCTTTCCGGCCATCGCAGCGAAGGCGGTTCCACTCCTCGCTCGAACCGCCGGTCTGCTCGCGCACCTGGCCGAGGAGCAGGAGCTGCCGATCGGCTTCGTGCTGGGCGCGGCCGCGGAGGAGGCGGTCGAGTACGAACGCTGAGATCGAGACACTGCCCTGGGACGAGCAGCTTGCCCTCGATGATGTGTCCTATCGCACGCAGCTCGCCTACCTCTTCGACCGCTCCGCGTTCTATCGCGAGAAGCTGTCGGCGGCGGGTTTTGCCTCGGCCGAGGCTGCGGGCGGGCTCGCGGAGATCGCGCAGCTGCCGCTGACCGAGAAGCACGAGCTCCGGGCGACGTGCACGCCCGACAACCCGATCGGCGCGCATCTCTGTGCGGCGCCGTCCGAGATCGTCCGGATCTACTCGACGAGCGGCACGACCGGGACGCCGAGCTACATCCCGCTGACGGCGGGCGATCTGGAGAACTGGGTGACGGGCTCGGCGCGCAGCTATGCGGCGTCGGGCGTCACCGCCGGCCAGCGCGCGGTCTCCTCCTACAACGCCGGGCCGTTCGTCGCCGGCGCGGCGATCGACGCCTTCGCCCGGATCGGCCTCTGCCACATCCCGGTCGGCACCGGGAACACCGAGCGGCTGCTGAAGGCGGTGGAGCTGCTCCGGCCCGAAGCGGCGATCCTGACGCCGTCGTACGCCGCGCATCTGCTCGAGTGGGCGGCGGAGCGGGACATCGACCTCGCCGGCTCGAGCGTCGAGCGCGTGCTCGTGGCGGGCGAGCCGGGCGGGGGCGAGCCGGCCTTCCGCGCGAGGCTCGAGGAGGGCTGGGGCGCCAGGGTCACCGAGGCGATGGGGATCGGCGACATCGGCGTGTCGCTCTGGGGGGAGTGCGAGCAGCAGGACGGCATGCACCTGGGCGCGCGCGGCTTCGTCCACGCCGAGCTGATCGATCCGGAGACCGGTGACGCGGTCGACCTGGTCGACGGCGCCACAGGCGAGCTCGTGCTGACGCAGCTTCAGCATCGGGCAGCGCCGCTCCTCCGCTTCCGCACCCGCGATCACGTCAACATCCGGATGAGCGAGTGCCGCTGCGGCCGGACCGGCCCGCGCGTGCGCTGCGTCGGGCGAACCGACGACATGCTGATCGTCCGCGGCGTCAACGTCTTCCCCTCGGCCGTCCGCGAGGTGGTGAGCGCGTTCGCTCCCGAGGTCAGCGGGCACATCCTCGTCAAGCCGGCGGCGGCGGGCGTGAAGCAGGAGCCGCCGCTGCCCGTCAGCGTCGAGCTGGCGCAGGGAGAGACGGCCGATGCTGCGCTCGCGGAGGCGATCCGTGAGAGGTTGCGCAACGTACTCGTGGTGCAGACACGCGTCGAGCTCGTGCCGTGGGGAAGCTTGCGGCGCAGCGAGTACAAGTCGAAACTGGTCGAGCATTGATGCGAAAGCTTCAGAGCCAAGGCGTCCACCACATCACCCTCGTCGGCGCCGACAGGCAGACGTCGATCGAGTTCTGGGAGGGCGTGCTCGGCATGCCGTTCATGTTCGAGCAGCCCAACCTCGACAACGCGTCGGAGAGTCACCTCTACTTCGATCCCGGCGACGGCCGCCTGATCACCGTCTTCACGAACGAGGATCGTGTCCCCGACCCTCGTCGCACCTCGACGGAGCCGGGCTGCGTGCACCACATCGCGTTCTCGCTCTCGCCGGCGACGTTCCGCCAGGCGGTGGAGCGGCTCGACGAGCGTGGGATCAAGCACAGCGGCGTCAAGGACCGCGGCTTCATGGATTCCATCTACTTCGAGGATCCGCTCGGCCTCACGATCGAGCTCGCGTCCTATCGCTTCGAGCCGCCCGCCGGCTACACCCATCCCGAGGTGCTCTTCGAGGCGCACAAGCTGCGCGTCGAGCGCGGCGATCACAACATCGCCGAGATCCACCTGGCGGATGCGATCGAAGCTCTCGTCCTGCGATCGCGTGCGTCGCTCTCCGACGACCGTTCGCCGAAGAACCCCTACCAATAGCGGAGGATCACATGGCTGCGAACACGCTGAACATCCTGAAGCCGAGCGTCAACAACCTCACCGTTCGGATCTTCGTGCGAGCCGCCGGGCTCGACTTCGAGGAGCAGGACGTGTGGGGGAAGACGTCGACCCCGGAGTACCTGGCGAAGTACCCCGCGCACCTGACGCCGATGCTCGAGGAGGAGGGGCTGCCGAAGGGTGCGCTCGGGGAGAGCTGCGCGATCATGCAGTACCTCTGCAACAAGCACGGCCTCGAGCGGTTCTATCCCAAGGATCCGGCCGAGCGGGCGATGGTCGACAACGCGATGTTCTACTTGATCGGCACGTTCTATCCGCTCCTGACGCGTGCCACCTATCCGGCACTCGGCTTCGGCCAGTATCCGGGCGAGGTCGCCACCTCGGACGCCGCCGACGACCTGAAGGCGAAGGCGCAGCAGGACGCCGAGGCGGCGCTCGCCGAGCCGCTCGACGTCTTCAATTCGTTCTTCCTCGACGGCCGTCCGTTCATCGGCGGGGAGCATCCGTCGATCGCCGACATCCGCCTCGCCGCGACGCTCGAGTTCCTGAACGCAATCGACTACGAGTTCCCGGCCTGGGCGAAGGAGTACATGGCTGCCATGGAATCGGCGCTCGGCGAGGCGTACAGCGAGCCGGCGGCGGACGTGCGCGGCTACATCGCTTCCGTCAAGTCGTAGGCGTCGCCGGCTGGGCGACGCCGATCATGGAGTCGCGCGTGACGAGCGCGGCCAGCTCCGCTTCGCCCATCCCCTCGCTTCCACCCGGCCGGCGTGGGATCACGAGGTAACGGATGTCGGCCGTCGAGTCGACGACGCGCAGCTCGACGTCGTCGTCGAGCTCGACGCCGAACTCGGTCAGCACCCCGCGTGGGTCGGCGACCGCCCGGGAGCGGTAGGGAGCGCTCTTGTACCAGTCCGGCGGCGGCCCGAGCAGCGACCTGGGGTAGCAGGAGCAGAGCGTGCAGACGACCACGTGGTGGACGTCCTCGGTGTTCTCGAGGGCGACGACCACGGGCGCCGGCCCCGGATCGAGACCGAGCTCGAGCGCCGTCGACCGCGCGTCGGCGAGCAGACGCTGCTTGAACGCGGGGTCCACCCAGGCGCGCGCGACGAGCCGAGCGCCGTCGACCGGCGAGCGGGAGACGAGCCAGTCGATCCTCTGGCGCACGTCCTCCCGCTCGATGACGCCCTTCTCGACCAGCAGCTGCTCGAGCGCCCGCGCGCGGGCAGCCGCCTCCGGCTCGCCACCGTTCGTGATCGGGTCGTGATCGTGATCGTGATCGTGATCGTGATCGTGATCGTTCGTGGTCGTGATCGTTCACTCGGATTCCTCCAGCCAGTGCTCGAAGAGATCGACGTAGACCCGGTCTTCGGCGCTGCCGCGATCGGTAGGTCGAACGTCGCGTTGCGGAAAGCTGACCAGGTAGAGCGGCTGCTCCGGCAGGCCATCCTCGCCGTACGCTCGAGTCTCCGGGTTCGTGAACGACCCGTGCACGTAGACGACCTCGCCGGTCTTGCCCTTGACGTAGGCGGGCGTCCGGTGATGACCCTTGTGCGGGCGTGCTGCGACCCGCACGCGCTGGCCGACGCGATACCTCACGCGTCGAGCCTCGTCTCGATCTCACCGTCGGCGAGCACGCCCTTCTCGGTGAGGATGAGCTCGATGGAGTAGAGCCAGCGCTCGTAGTACGAGGCCCGCTCGTACTCATCCGGCGGCATGCTCTCGATGCCGCGCCGAAGCTCGTCCACGTTCATCACGCCCTGACTACCGAGAGTGCCGAGCAGAGCATCCGTCAGGAGCTCCCAGTCGGCGAGCTCGTGCTCGGTTCGGTCGATCGCGGCCTCCGACGCCACACCGCCCAGGTCGTGCGCAGCTCGCTCCACGATCGGATCGTAACGACCCTCCGGTAGAGGTCTATCTTTGACGTGTGGAGCTGCTCGAGCGCGATTGGGCCCTGGCTGCGCTTGGTGATGCGCGTGACGCCGCGGAGCGGGGAACCGGCCGCGTGGTCTTCGTCACCGGCGAGCCGGCGTGCGAGCAGGCTCGGGACGTAGTCGATGCCGACGACGTCGGTGTCGCAGCGGGCCGCGGCGATCGCCGCATTGCCGCTGCCGCAGGCGACGTCGATGACGCGCCAGCCCGCCTGCAGGTCCATTGCCTGGCAGAGCGTCTCGGCGACCGGCTGGATCTGGATCGCGACGGCGTGGAAGTCGCCGCTCGCCCACATCTTCTGCTGGCGCTGCTTCACCTGCGCGAGATCGGGGGCGGGCGTATCGGTGGTCGTCATTTCAGCACTCCTTGGTCGTTGCGATTGACACGCTCGACGGTACGGCCGCGAGTGCTGTCTCGGCATCGGGGACGGCTACCCGTCGTCAGGCGGGCGCCTACCTAACTGAGGCGAACCAACCTGGGTCGGCGAGCACGACCGACGTCTCGATCTGCCGGTCGTCCACCGTCCAGTACGTGCGCAGCAGGCGATCCTTCTCCTCGGACGAGACGAGCCGGAGGCCGTGCTTCTCGTAGAAGCGGATCGCCCAGTCGGCGTCCGACCAGGTCCCGATCAGGACGGGGCGGTCGGTCTGAGCGAGGAGCGACGCGAGGAGGGCGACGCCGATGCCACGTCGCTGCGAGACGGTGCGGACGTACGCGTGGCGGATGAGGGTCACGTCCCGGACGTGCTGGACCCCCATCACGCCGGCGAGCGCGCCGTCCTCTTCGTAGCCCCAGAAGACAACACCCGCGGCGATCTCCTCGCGCAGCTCGTCGCGCGGCATGTAGGGCTCCGCCCAGCGGTCGGCCGGAATCACGCCGCGATACGCCCCGGCAGCGTCGTTGACGATCGCGTGGATCGCCTCGAAGTCGCCCTGATGGCAGCGGCGGATCATCGGCGCGAGCATTGCACTTGTGCCCGCGCCGTCGCTGTTATTCAATCGAACGGACTCGCCTTGAGGTCTTCCTCTCGTCGCGGGCATGGGGACACGATCAGGGTGGAGGTAGGGGATGAGGGCGTTCGGACAACTGTGCAGGCAGCGTGTGGTCGCGGCGGTCGTCGTGGCCTTCGCGGTCGCCCTTTCGGCGGCCGGAGCGACCGGAACGACGACGGCCTTCGGCGCCGAGCTCGCGAGCGCCGCGGATTGCTCCTCGGGGGCGCGGACCCTCTCGACCTTCGGCGCCCGGGTGTACCCGGACCAGGGCAACGGTGGCTACAAGAGCGTCCACACCGACCTGCACATCGCCTACGACACCACCGCGAACCTCTTCCTCCCGGGCACGCACGCCGACCTGACGATCCGGGCGACGCAGTGCCTGACCGACTTCAGCTTCGACTTCGAGCGGACCGCGCTGTCCGGCTCGGCGGCTGGTCCGAACCTGACCGTGAGCGCAATCACCATCGACGGCCAGCCGGCGGCGTTCGCGTTCAAGCAGCCGACCTACCCCGGCAACCCGAATGGACCGGATGACCCGGACCCGGCCGCGCACGCGATCTCGAACGTCAATCCCGTCAGCGCGACCAACCCCAACCCGCCGGCGTGCTCACCCCAGGTGGGCAACACCTCGCAGAACGGCCTGCAGTGCCCGGCGAACAAGCTGGTGATCACGCCTGCGAGCCCGGTCACCGAAGGCCAGACGATCACCGTCCGGATCGACTACACAGGCCGGCCGGGAGTGCACACGGATGGGGACGGCTCCACGGAGGGCTGGTTCCGCGTCAACACGGCGGCGGCGCCGAACGACGGGTCGTTCGTCACGACGGAACCCGTCGGGAACATGGCCTGGATGCCGCTCAACAACCACCCGACCGCGAAGCCGACCTACGACATCTACGACACCGTCCCGGTCGGCAAGACGGCGATCGGCCCCGGTGAGCTGGTCGGGGCGGCACCGGGAGCGCTCTTCGGCCCCGTCTCGCCGACGCAGGTCAATCCGCCGGATGCGAACTTCCCCGGCGGCTCGTGGCTGTGGCACTGGCGCGCCCCGGAAGGGATCGCGAGCTACCTCGTCACGAACACGATCGGCTCCTACGACCTGGTCGCGCGGACGAGCGTGATCACGGGGATCCAGTACTACCAGGCGATGGCGAGCGGCCTCACCGCGGCGAGGAAGGCGGCGATCAAGGCCGTCCTCGACACGCAGGAGGACATCACGCAGTTCCAGGCGCAGTTCGTCGGGCCGTTCCCGTTCTCCACGAACGGCGTCATCGTCGCCCTCCCGAGCGTCGGCTTCGCGGAGGAGATGCAGACGAAGATCACCTTCGGGAACGGCGCCACCTCGACGCCGTCGGTCGGCACGTTCCATCACGAGGTCTTCCACCAGTGGTTCGGCGACCACGTCTCCGAGGCCGGGTTCAACCTGACGTTCTGGAAAGAGGGCTGGGCGACGATCAGCGAGTACCTCAACACCGCCCGCAACGCGGCCGTGGCCGCGGGCGGGATGGGCACGCCGGCCGGCGACGCAGCGTTCGACGCGAGCCTCGTCTCCAGGTTCAACACGAACTACGGCACCACGAGCACCACCTTCTGGACGTCGGCGCCCTCGAATCCGACCGTCGGCAACCTCTTCACGCACGGCGAGCACCTACACGCGTCCCGGCACCGCGTATCTCGCGTTGCGCCAGATCCTCGGTGCGTCGGCGTCGAGGCCGGCGTCGGACCGCTGGCTCGGCGCGATGAAGCAGATCCTGCACGACTTCGGCGGCGGCTCGATCACCGAGGCGCAGCTGGAGAATGTGTTCCACCAGTGGCTTCCGAACCAGAGCGCCGGCTGCCATGCGCAGCTCGACCAGTTCTTCACGCAGTGGTTCGACACGGCGTATCCGGTGGGCGGCGGTCCCGCCAACCGGCCGACGCTCACCGGCCCCGGGCTGAGCGGGCCGGGGTTCTACGACGACGCCGGCGCCTGTACGCGCGCCGAGCAGACGATCGACTTCGCGCCGCTCACCGGGCGGCCGCCGAGCGCGCCGGACTTCGACGTCAGCGCGACTGCCACGTCGGGCCTCCCGGTGTCGTTCGCCGCCGCCGGTCAGTGCACGATCGCCGGCAGGACCGTCCACCTGACGGGCTCCGGCACCTGCACGATCACGGCCTCACAGGCGGGCGACGGTGTCTGGAAGCCCGCTGCATCAGTGGCCCGGACCTTCGCGATCCACCTGCCGGTCCTGACGAACGAGGCGCCGGCGGTGCAGTACAGCGACTCCTCGCACGTGACGGTCTCGGCGACCGACGCAGGGTCGCAAGGCGCGGTCCTGACCGCGGTCGCGACCGGATTGCCCGCCGGCCTCTCGCTGGCCGTTGCGTCGACCTCGGCACCCGGGACGCTTCCGGGTACCCGCACCTGGGCCGTGCTCGGGACGGTGACCGCCGCGCCGGGCTCCTACCCGGTCTCGGTCACGGTCTCGAACGACGAAGGCGGCTCCGCGACGACGGAGTTTGCGATCGTCGTCGAGCCGGAGGACGCAGAGGCGACCTACACGGGTGACACGATCGTCGACTCGACCGGAACGCTCGTGCTGCGGGCGACCGTCGTCGACAGCCCGGACGGCGAGCCGGGCGACATCCGCAAGGCGACGGTGACGTTCAAGGAGGCCGGTTCGGTGATCTGCGGCCCGGTCGCCGTCGAGCTGGTCGGCGGCGAGCCCGGGACCGGTACCGCGACCTGCACCGCATCCCTGCCGGCCGGAGCGCACACGATCGACGTCGTCGTCGGCGGCTACTACGGCGGTGGCGACGGCGGCGAGGTCGACGTCGGCACCGGGGACGGCCGCGTTTCGATGGCCGGCTACTACGCGGCCTCGAACGGGTCCGGCACCTACCGGGCGGACGACGGCTCGAGGACGAGGGTCGACCTGAACGTCACCTACAAGCAGACGCCGATCAACAACCAGGTCGCGAGCTTGAGAGGCCAGGTCACCGTCTTCTTCGATTCGGGCGGGAAGTCCTACCGGCTCGACAGCGACTCGCTCGACGCCCTGGGCGTCTCGCATGTCGATGCGAGCGGTGCCCAGTGCGACGGCAAGAAGGCGAAGCAGTGCAAGGGCCTTGCCTCGCTGCGCACGACGGCGACCCTCACCGACACGACGAGGAACAGCCGGCGCATCGTGGTCGCGACGGGGCTGACGCTCGTCGTGACGGGCACCGGAGGACGACCTCGTCGGGATCACGGTCTGGAACGGGAGCACGCTCGTGTTCTCGTCCGACTGGACCGGCTCGGCGACCCGCGAGCGGGCGCTCGACCACGGCCGGGTGATCGTCAACTAACGGCGGGTGAATGGGGCGCCGGGATCTCCGGCGCCCCACCAGCTGCTCGTCGCACGGTCAGTGGCCGGAGACGGCGTGCGGGACGTACGGCTCCTCGAGTCGTGCGATCTCGTCCGCGCTCAGGGACAGCTGCTCGGCGGCGACCGCGTCCTCGAGGTGCTCGACCCGTGTCGCCCCGACGATGGGCGCCGTCACGCCGGGCTTGTGCAGCAGCCACGCGAGCGCGATCTGCGCGCTCGCGACGCCACGCTCGCCGGCGACCTCGTCCACCCGCTCGACGACGGCGAAGTCGACCTCCGGTGTGTAGAGGCTGTCGCCGAACTCGTCGGTCTTGGCCCGCGCGGTCAGCTTCTCGCCTTCCCGCGTCCGGTTGCCGGCGAGCAGCCCGCGAGCGAGCGGGCTCCAGGGCAGCACGCCGATGCTCTGGTCGAGGCACTGCGGAATCATCTCCCGCTCCTCCTCGCGGTAGACGAGGTTGTAGTGGTTCTGCATCGAGACGAACCGAGTCTTCGCGACCGACTGCGCCTTGGCGAACTGCCAGGCGTGCATGCTGCTCGCGCCGATATAGCGCGCCTTGCCCGCCTTGACGACGTCGTGGAGCGCCTCCATCGTCTCCTCGATCGGCGTGACGGGGTCCCAGCGGTGGATCTGGTAGAGGTCGACGTAGTCGAGGCCGAGCCGCTGCAGCGACGCTTCGATCGAGGCGAGGATGTGCTTCCGCGAGAGCCCGACACCGTTCTCGCCGGGCATCGTCCGCATCCGCACCTTCGTTGCGACGACGTACTCCTCGCGCATGCCGAAGAGCCGCTGGAGCACGCGCCCCGTCACGACCTCGCTCTCGCCGCCGTTGTAGACGTCCGCGGTGTCGAAGAACGTGATGCCGGCCTCGACCGCGGAACGGATGATCGGCTCCGCATCGGCCTCGTCGAGCGCCCACGGCCGGCTCTCGTGCTTGCCGAAGCTCATCATCCCGAGGCAGAGGCGCGAGACGCGCAGCCCCGTGTTGCCGAGGTTCACGTACTCCACGACCTCACGCTATCGCGCCGCGCCGGTCAACGGCTCAGTCAGGCATAGGAGCCGGTCGCAGGAGTTGACGCTGCCACCGCCGACACGACGGACTTCGATCCTGGAGGGCTACGTCGCCAAAACCCTCCTAGGGCCGCGACTCCCGCACCCGGGATCGGTCCTCGCGGTAGTGGATGACGTCGTACGCGATCAGGCCGCAGCACACGAAGGTCACCAGCGCGAGTGACGTGAGCGCAGAGACCTCCATGGCGGCGGGCACGAGCGCGAGCATGACGATCCCCGTGACGAGCCTGCCCGGGCCGATCAGACCCGGCCGGCTCTCCGTCCCAGGGCGGGGCGTCAGCACGAGGCGGATGCGGAGGACGACGTGGGTGAGGAAGTAGAGCGCCAACCCGCCGCAGAGCGCGAAGGCGGGAACGGTCGCGAGCGGGTCGCCGACGTGCGCGATCGTCTTCTTGACGCCCATCGCGAAGAGGACGATGCCCGCGATCATCGGGAGGTGGAGGTAGCTGTAGTAGTCGCGCGCGAGCCGTACTCGCGTGACGCCGGTGGTCTCCGAAAGCCGATGCTGCGCGCCGACGGCGTAGATGTCGAAGTACGCCCACCAGAGCGCGGCGACGACGAGGATGCCCAACACGGCGGCCGCGACGATGCTGGGCGTGAGTGACACACCGGCCGCACCGATGCCGATCGCAACGATCGACTCGCCGAGGGCGATGATGACGATGAGGCCGTGCCGCTCGGCGAAGTGCGCCGGCGAGATGCGCCCGCCCCTGCCGCGGCCGATCAGGAAGCCGAGGTAGTCGACCGCGAGCGCGACGATCCAGAGTGCGGCCTGTGCGCCTCCCTCGAAGAAGCCGGCGACGACGATGATGACGGGTGCGAGCGTGGCCGCCGGCACCATGCGCAGCACGGCTCCGAGCAGGTCACGGTCGCGCTTGCCCGCGATCGCGAAGAGCAGCAGCAGGAGCAGGCGCACGATCAGGTACGAGACTCCGAACAGCACCGCGTCGTCGTCGAACGCTCGCGGGACCGCGAGGGCGACGACGAGCAGCGCAGCCATCGCCGCGAACATGCCGGCGCGCACCGGTCCTTCCTCGGGCTCGAGCGCGTTCGTCAGCCACGCGTACCCCGTCCACGCCCACCAGAGAGCAGCCAGGACGAGCAGGCCGCGGCCGACGCCGTGCCACGTCGGATCATCCGACATGAGCTGAGTGACCTGCGTGATCGCGTAGACGAAGACGAGGTCGAAGAAGAGCTCGAGCGGAGTGACCCGCTGCTCGCGATCCGCCATCGGTGGAGCCTAGATCAGCTGTCGCGTCAGGCCCGAACGCGGATGGTCAGCGCGCGTCGCTGGCCGCTGCCGAGGACGGCTGTGAGCCTGATCAGGTACGAGCGCCCTCGGATCAGCTTCGCTGCGCCGATCCGCACGCGAAGAAGGTAGGCGCCCGGGTGAGAAACCGTCGCCGTCGCGATCGTTCGAGTCTTCGTCGCCGCCGTCCCCGCGAACCAGGTTCCGGGCAGCAACGCGATCCCGGTCGTCGAGCCGAGCGGTGTCACGCGTGCCTGGAGCCGCGCAGCCTCGCTCACCCGGAAGCGGACCGACACGGAAGCGGTCGTCCCGCGGCGCGTGACGCTTGCCGGCGTCGTACCGAGAGCCCGTAGCGTCGCGACGTTCGCCGGTGGTAGGAGTGGGGCGGCTGGGTCAACGACAGTGACCAGCCTCGCGGTGTCGTTCGCCGGCTGGACGTCACCCGGCTGAGCGGACGAGGCCGCCGTCAGCATCAGTGTCCCCGGCTCACGGACGACGGCAAGAACCCGGACGGTCGCGACGAGCTCGCCGACCAGGAAGTCGAGGTCGCAGGTGATCGTCGTCGTGCCGGTGCAGCCGGAGCCGCGGTCTGCCTGACTCGCGGTGTAGGCGACTTGCGACGGGAGCTGGACGGTGAGGAGCGCACGTGAGGCATGGGCCCCGAGGTTCCTGACGCTGATCGCATAGGTGACCGTGGCGCCGACGGTCGGCGCGGACGGCGTCGCGCTCGCCTGCGTCAGCAGGTCGGGCCCAGAGCCGCCGCCGGAGGAGGGCGGAGGGGAAGGCGGCGGCGGTGGCGGAGGCGGCGGCGGCGGTTGGGGCGGTGGCGGTGGCGGAGGTGGGGGCGGTGGCGGCGAGGCCGCAATCGTCACCGTCTGCGTGGCCGCGGTCTTGCCCGTTGCCGCCGCCGTGATCGTCGCTGTGCCGCTGCTGCTGTCGCGGAAGTGGAAGCTCGTCGTGCTCTGGCCCGAGGCGATCGACGTCGTGAGCGTGGTCGTCCACGGGCCGCCGCTGCCGGTCGAGAGCTCACCCGTGGGAGACGACGACGAGAGCTGCACCGTTACCGGAAGGCCGGCCGTGTACGCGGAGCCGCTGCTCGTTCGGAGCTCGACCGTCACTGGCGCCGAGGGTGTCCCGGGCGGCAGCGTCTGCTCGGCTGTCGTGAACGCGAGGACAGACGGCTTCCAGGTGGCGAACGTCCGCCACGCGGTCGTGGCGGCAGCGCCGTCGAGAGCGCCGGTGCACCAGGTAGAGCCGCAGGCGGGCTCCGGCGTCTCGCTCGAGTCGGCGATCGACGCCGCCAGCCGCACGAGGAGCGCATCCGTCTGCGCGTTGAACTCGCCCGCCGGAACACCCGTGAGGTTCCGTGGCGACCACGCGAACCCGAAGCGGCTGTTGCCGGCCGAACGCGTCGCGTAGGTCTGCGCCGAGACGTAGTCCTGCATCAGATCCGCCGGGACGTCGGTCCAGCCGAACGAGGCGTCGTACCGCCACGCCGCGTTCGCGAGCGGGCTGTCCGCGGCGGCAAGGAACGTCCGCGCAGCGTCGCCCGCTGCGGGCGCGACGGTCGCGAGAGCGGCCTGATGCTGCAGGTACTCGTTCAACGAGTCGCGCCGCGCCTCTCGCGACATGCCCGCAACGGCGTAGGTGCGGACGTCGCCGTACAGCTCCTGTGACCAGTCGCTGGCATAGCGGCTCAGGTCGCTCCAGAACGCTGCGTCCTCGTACCACTCCTGCAGCCGTGCCTGGTAGACCGAGAGATCGCTGGTCGCCTGACCGATCCCGGCGACGAAGACCACGCCGCGCGCTGCGGGTTGCACGCTGTCGCCGTCGTACAGCCCGTTGAGGAAGGCCCGCATGTTCGCGCGTGCGTTGCCGACGCCCTGCCTGACGGCCGACGAGAGCTCGTTCAACGCCCAGGTGTCGCCGGTGGCGACGTCGTAGCCCGCGGCGGCCATTCGCCGCCGCGCCTCGACTCCGGCCGCGTACCAGGAGCCGCCCGTCGTCGCGACCCACGAGGTCCAGCCGGTGACGTTGACTTCCGCCAGTGCGTGGAAGGCAGGACCGAGTGCACGGATGCGCCACGCCTGATCGGACCGAAGCTGCGTCTTGTCGGCCGTCAGCGGCGGCACGGAGATGAAGTACTCGGCGCAGGAGGATGGCGTCGCCGCGAGCCGCGTCGTGAGGCGAAGCCAGTCCGTCGCCGCGTAGAAGACGGCACGCAGCGGCCGGCAGTCGGCCGCGCGCAGCGCGTGGACGCGCGGGCGCCGAACCAGGTCGCTCCAGAGCCGCTGAGTGGCCTCCGGCGTCAGTGACGGAACCGGGCGTACCGCGGCCGGCCGCTGTTCGAGCGACCCGGGCACTGCGGTGCTCGCCTTCGCCGATCCGACGAGCAGAACGGCGACGACCACGCCGCTCAAGAACAACGGCAACCTACGCAACATCGGACCCCTCCGACCCCCTCGAAACCGCTGGTTCGCGTCCAGAGTAGCGGCGTTTTCCTGACTCGACCGGCGGCGGACCGGGGTATCCTCCGCGCGCGTAGCCGCAACGACTGGATCAAAGGGGTTTGCTTGAAGGGTCGGCAGATCGTTCACGATCGTCGAGTCGCAGTGGCGCTGGCCGGGCTTCTGGCCTGCCTCATCGCGACGACGGTCGCGGCTCCAGCACGGGCCATCCATCGAGGCAAGGACGCCCCGATCGGCTCCTACCTCTTCATGGTCTCGCTCCGCCTGGCTGACGAGCCGAACAGTCACCGCTGCGGGGGCACGCTGATCAAGCCCGACATCGTCCTGACGGCGGCGCATTGCGTGGCCCGCGTCCCGGCGGGTGGGCTCGTCGCCGTCGTCGGCGCCGACATCCCCAAGTGGCCGAAAGCGCCACGGGTCAAGACGCTGGGCCACCGCTTCCCGCGCACCTTCGACTTTCGGGTGGACAACCATGACGACATCGCCGTCGTCCGTCTCGCCGTGTCGCAGCGCACTCAGGCGATCAAGCTGGCGGCGGCCGAGCCGCGCGTCGGAGCGCGCGTCGCGACCGCCGGCTGGGGCTGCACCAATGCTCCGCCTGTCTGCAAGGTGAAGGCGGCGAGGCTCCAGGCGTCCGGTCAAACCGTGCTTCCCGATGCGTCGTGTGGCAGGGAGGTGTTCTGGACTCGACCGACCTACAGCGCTCGCACGAACATCTGCACGAGGGGCACCGCGTCCAGGTCGACGATCAACCGCGGCGACTCGGGCGGTCCTCTGCTCGTTCGAGACTCGGGAAGCGGCGCCTTTCGCCAGGTCGGTGTCACGGCGCTCGGCTCGGACAGCACGACCAAGCTCTATGCGGGCTTCACGTCGATCCCTGTCGAAAGGGAGTGGATCGACTCCGCGATCCGATTGCTACGGGCCGGTTGACAGGGTCATGCCCTGGTGCCGCCGGAGCGGATCGTGCAGACGTTCCAGAACCACGTGCAGACGCTCGAGTTCGAGGACCTCGGAGAGCGGACCACGCTCGTGCAGACGATGCGGTTCGATTCGACCGAGGATCGCGACACGACGATGAACTACGGCGTCGAGAAGGGGGCCGAGGGAGGCTTGGCCCGCATCGACGCCCTGCTCGCAAAGCAGGTCGCCGCATGACAGCCGAGCCGCGCGCCGACAGCCACGATCTGATCCGCGTGCACGGCGCGCGCGTGAACAACCTCAAGGACGTCGACGTCGAGATCCCGAAGCGGCGGTTGACGGTGTTCACCGGCGTCTCCGGCTCCGGCAAGAGCTCGCTGGTGTTCGGCACGATCGCCGCGGAGTCGCAGCGGCTGATCAACGAGACCTACAGCGCCTTCGTGCAGGGCTTCATGCCGACGCTGGCGCGGCCCGAGGTCGACGTGCTCGAAGGCCTGACGACGGCGATCATCGTCGACCAGGAGCGGATGGGCGCGAACCCACGCTCCACCGTCGGCACCGCCACCGACGCCAACGCGATGCTGCGCATCCTCTTCAGCCGGCTCGGGAAGCCGCACATCGGCTCGCCGACGGCCTTTTCGTTCAACGTCCCGACGCGGACTGCAAGTGGGGCGATGACCGTCGACAAGGGCAGGGGCGAGCGGATCGTCGTGCGCAACGTCGTCTATCAGGGCGGCATGTGCCCCCGCTGCGAGGGCAAGGGCTCGGTCTCCGACTTCGACCTCTCTGCGCTGTACGACGACAGCAAGTCGCTGAGCGAGGGCGCGCTCACGATCCCCGGCTACAGCATCGACGGCTGGTACGGCCGCATCTTCAGCGGCTCGGGCTACTTCGACATGGACAAGCCGATCAAGAAGTTCACGAAGAAGGAGCTGGACGACCTCCTCTACCGGGAGCCGACCAGGATCAAGGTCGAGGGCATCAACCTCACCTACGAGGGCGTCATCACGAAGATCCAGAAGTCGATGCTCTCCAAGGACGTCGAAGCTCTGCAGCCGCACGTCCGCGCCTTCGTCGAGCGGGCGATCACCTTCACGACCTGCCCCGACTGCGACGGCACCAGGCTCAGCAAGGAGGCCAGGTCATCGAAGATCGAGGGGAAGAACATCGCCGACGTCTGCGCGATGCAGATCAGCGACCTGGCCGACTGGATCCGGGCGCTCGACGCGCCGCCCGTGGCCCCGCTGCTCGCCGGGCTCCAGCACCTACTCGACTCGTTCGCGGAGATCGGGCTCGGCTACCTCTCGCTCGACCGGCCGGCGGGGACGCTTTCCGGGGGAGAGGCGCAGCGCACCAAGATGATCCGCCACCTCGGTTCGTCGCTCACCGACGTCACGTACGTGTTCGACGAGCCCACGATCGGCCTGCACCCGCACGACATCGAGCGGATGAACGAGCTGCTGCTGCAGCTGCGGGACAAGGGCAACACCGTGCTCGTGGTGGAGCACAAGCCGGAGACGATCGCGATCGGCGACCACGTCGTCGACCTCGGCCCCGGCGCCGGCACGGAGGGCGGCACGGTCTGCTTCGAGGGCACCGTCGCAGGGCTGCGCAAGAGCGCCACCACGACCGGCCGCCACCTCGACGACCGGTCGACGCTCAAGGGGTCGGTGCGAACGTCGTCCGGCTCGCTGGAGGTCCGCGGCGCGTCGACCCACAACCTGCAGGACGTGGACGTCGACATCCCGCTCGGGGTTCTCTGCGTCCTCACCGGCGTCGCCGGCTCCGGCAAGAGCTCGCTGGTCCAGGGCTCGGTCGCCGGCCACGACGGCGTGGTGGTCGTCGACCAGGGCGCGATCCGCGGCTCGCGACGGAGCAACCCGGCGACGTACAGCGGGCTGCTCGAGCCGGTGCGCAAGGCATTCGCGAAGGCCAACGACGTGAAGCCCGCGCTCTTCAGCTCCAACTCCGAGGGCGCTTGCCCGGCCTGCAATGGGGCCGGCGTCGTCTACACCGATCTCGGCGTGATGGCCACCGTGGCTACCACCTGCGAGGAGTGCGAGGGGAAGCGGTTCCAGGCGTCGGTGCTGGAGTACAGACTGGGCGGCCGCAACATCGCCGAGGTCCTGGCGATGTCGGTGACCGAGGCCGAGGAGTTCTTTGGCGACGGCGAGGCGGCGGCACCGGCGGCGCACAAGGTCCTCGACCGGCTGGCTGACGTCGGGCTCGGCTACCTCACGCTGGGGCAGCCTCTCACCACGCTGTCCGGCGGCGAGCGGCAGCGGCTCAAGCTGGCCGCCCAGATGGCGGAGAAGGGCGACATCTACGTCCTCGACGAGCCGACCACCGGCCTCCACCTCGCCGACGTCGAGCAGCTCATCGGACTGCTCGACCGGCTCGTCGACTCGGGCAAGTCGGTCATCGTCATCGCGCACCACCAGGCGCTCATGGCGCACGCCGACTGGATCATCGACCTCGGCCCGGGCGCCGGCCACGACGGTGGCCGGATCGTCTTCGAGGGCACACCCGCCGACCTCGTCGCCGCCCGCACTACCCTCACCGGCGAGCACCTCGCGGCCTACGTCGGCGCCTGAGGTCCGAACCAGGTCGTCAGCGCGTCGGCCAATCCGGTCTCGGTGCCGTCCCCCACCCAGGCGACATATCCATCGGGTCTGATCAGCACGGCAGCGGGGGCTGCTACCTGGCCCAGGGCCGGCAGCTCCCAGTCGCCGGCGTCTGTGCCGTCGATCGACTGAACGCGATCCGCCCACGCAGCGATGTCGAAGCCGCCTGGCTCACCCAGGTTGAGGAGCACCGGCCGAGCATCGTGCAGCAGCGTGTAGACGCGCAGCGGGCCGTCGGCGGTGGCCAGGTCGAGATCGGGCATGCGGAGTCCGAGCAGCGGATGGCCCTCCCCGAGGTCGTAGTGAATGCCTAGGCCGGACATCTCGGCGGCGAGCCGCTTGCGAGGCTCGTCCATGCCCAGCAGCTCGGACACGGTGTCGCGTAGCGACTCGATGCGATCGTCGACGCGCATGAGCGCGACTTGCGCCATCGTCGTGCGCAGCACGCGGGCAGCGACCGGGTGGCGCTCGGTGTGGTACGTATCGAGGAGGCTGTCCGGCGATGTCTGCTTGACCACCTGGGCGAGCTTCCAGCCCAGGTTCACCGCATCCTGCACGCCGGTGTTGAGCCCCTGACCACCGACCGGGGAATGCACGTGCGCCGCGTCCCCGGCCAGCAGCACCCGTCCCTTGCGGTAGGACGCGGCCTGCCGGGTCATGTCGGTGAACCTGGAGATGAAGGTGGGACTGTGGATCCCGTAGTCGGTCCCGTAGACGGCGATGAGACCTTCGCTCAGATCGCGCAGGGTGGGCTCCTCCGTGGCTCCGACGTGCGACTCGGTCAGCATGACCCCCACCGTCCCGCCTTTCGCGTAGATCACCTCGCCGTCCTTGATCTCGTACTCCACCTTGCCGAGGGCGTGCATGCCCGAGGGAGTGCGACGAATGCCCGTTTCCGGCTCCTCGGTCATCTCGACCTCGGCGATCAGGCTGCTCGTCGTCGGATCCCACCCGGGGAACTCGATGCCGGCTTCCTTCCGGACCAGACTTCGTCCTCCGTCGCACCCGACGAGATACGCCGCCCGTAGCGACCGGCCGTCCGACAGCTCGACGTCGACGCCGGTGTCGTCCTGCGCGAACCCGGTGACCTCGATGCCGTAGTGGATCGGCACCTCGAGCTCGCCGACCCAGTCGGCGAGGATCCGCTCGATGTGGTTCTGCCACAGCCCCAGCCCGTAGGGATGTCGGGTGGGAAAGTCGCTGATGTCCAAACGGACGCTGGCGAACCCCGCGACCTGCGCCACCTGCCCTTCCGCCAGGAACCGATCGGCGATTCCCCGCTGGTCGAGAACCTCGATCGTGCGTGAGTGCAGGCCGCCCGCGCGGGTGCCGGGGAGGTCCTGGCCGGCGCGCCGCTCGACAATGGCGACGTCGACGCCCGCCAAGGCCAGCTCGCCCGCCAACATCAGCCCCGTCGGGCCTCCGCCGGCTACCACCACCGCATGTTCGGTCATACGCGACCACCTACCCGGGGGTCGCGTGAGACAAGCGCTTGGGCCGTCTTGCAGACGGCCCTTGCAGGCTAGGCCGGGATCTTGTTCTCGACCGCGCCCGGGTTCGGGTCGATGCCGAGGTCGTAGTACGCGGTGTCGGTGCCGGCGCCGCCGCTGATCGTCGTGTCGGCCTCGTCGTCGTCGGCGCGGAGCGTGTCGTTCCCGTCGCTGGCCGCCAGGGAGTCCGCGCCCGCGCCGCCGGTCAGCGCGTCGTCGCCTATGCCGCCCGCGAGCGTGTCGTTCCCGCCGGCCCCGAGGATGAGGTCGTTGCCCTCACGGCCCTCGAGCGTGTCGTTGCCGGCGCCGCCGTAGAGCTCGTCGTCGCCGAGGCCGCCCATGAGCAGGTCGCCGAGATCGCCTGCGTGCAGCACGAGCTTGCCCGGGAACAGCGTGCCCACTCCGTGGCCGCCGCGGCCGCTGAGAGTGTTGACGCCGCCGTTGCCGCGGACCTCGATCAGCGCCGGCAGGACGCCGAACGTGACGTCGATATCGTTGTCCTCGTTGAGCGCGACGCCGCCGGTGCCTGCGTAGACGAAGTCGGCGCCCGCGGTGCCGAGGATCGTGACGCCGTCGGCCGCGTCGCCGAGGTTGACGGCAAGCTCGATCTCAGCCGTGCCGCTCTCGGTCGCCGCGCCCGGCGCGAAGGCGCCGCCGGACTGGTCGATCGTCAGCTGCTCGATCGTGCCCGCGTTCCCGTTGACCGCGATCGAGTCCGTGTTCGTCGTCGTCGCCGCGCCGCACGCGCTGCCCGCGAACCAGATCTCGCCGCCGACCACCGTGAGCGTCGCCGCGCCGCCGTTCTCGAGCTGCGCCGTCGCCGACTTCGCCACGCCGTCGTACACGCACGGGCCCGTCGGAGGCGGCGGGGGCGGAGGCGGAGGCGGCGGCGGGGGAGGAGGAGGCGGCGGGGGCGGAGGCGGAGGCGGAGGAGGACTGCCGCCCGGGAACTTGTTCTCCACCGCGGTCGGGTTCGCATCCAGGCCGCCGTCGTAGTAGGCGGTGTCGTTGCCCCCGGCGCCGCTGATCTGCGTGTCGGCCTCGCCGTCGGCGGCATAGGCGATGTCGTCGCCGTCGCTCAGCGCATAGCTGTCGATCCCCGGCCCGCCGGTGACGACGTCGTTGCCCCCACCGGCCATGATTGTGTCGTTGCCGGGCCCGCCGTCGACGACGTCCGGGCCTTCCTGGGCGTCGAGCGAGTCGTCGCCGGGACCGCCCGTGATCACGTCGTTCTCGCTGCTGCCGCGGATCCGGTCGTTGCCCTCACCGCCGTCGATCGTCACCGGGCCGAGGAAATGGAATCCTGCGCCGAACGTCCCGCGGGCGTTGACGAAGTCGTCACCGCCGAGTGCGTAGACCTCGACCTTGAACGCGCCCGGGTTCACCGTCATGTCGAGGTCGCCGTCGCCGTTCAGCGCGATCCCGTTCTGGCCGGCCGCGAAGTCGTCGTCGGCCTCGGTCAGGTAGAAGATCATCGTGTCGCCGGCGTCCCCGAGGGTCGTCGTGAACTCGATCTCGGGAATGTTGAACTCCGTCGCCGCGCCAGGCTCGAACTTGCCGCCCCGCTCGTCGAGGACGAGCCGCTCGAGCGTGCCGGCGTTCCCGGCGATGCTGATCGAGTTCGTGTTCGTCGTCGTCGCGCCACCGCAGACCGGCGGCGGCGTCGCCTCGCCGAACGCGAGCGCCCCACCCTGGACGGCAAGCGTCGCCTGTCCACCGGAGGTGATCACGGCCGTGATGCTCTTCGTGACCGGGTCGTAGCTGCACGATTCCGCCCACGCGGAGGACGCAGTGCCGAGACCGGCGGCCACGAGGGCGCCAGTCACGATCAGAAAGCGGGTGAGACGGCGTGCAGACAGCATCAGTTAAGTAAACCCCCCTGGGCCAATCGTCGGACAGCACACCAATCGTGCTGTGCCGCGGCCGTTGCCTCAACCCCCAGGAGGCTAGGTTTTTCGCTCCGCTGCGCGGAAAATCGGCGTTCGGTCTAGTCCCCGTCTTCGAGGCTCCACAGCGGTTGCGCGGGTGCCGAGTCGAGCGCGCGCCGAAGCAGCGCCAGCAACGCGCCGCGCTCTTCTGTGGTCAGCCCGGCGAGAACCTCGTCTTCCACCTGGGAGATCAGGCCCCGAGCGCGCTGTAGAACCCGCTTGCCCTTGGGCGTGATCGCGATCTCCCTCGCCCGGCGGTCCGTGGGTGACGGCCGGCGCCTGGCCAGCTCCGCGCTCTCGAGCTGGTCGATCAGCGAGACCATCGTGCTGCGATCGATGCCCAGTGCCGAGCCGAGCTCCTGCTGGATGGCTCCCTCGCGAGCGCCGATCACGTTCAGGAGCGCGAACAGGGCCGGCGTCAGGCCGACGGTGCCGAGCAGCTCCGCGGTGCGCGTGTGCGTTGCGCGCCAGAGCCGGAAGAACAGCTGCCCCGCGAACTCGGTGACCGGGGGGCTCGCTAGTGGGTGCGTCGTCATGTCGCTCTCCATTCTTGCACAATGTCCTCAGTTGTGGTAATCATTTGTTCCACAAACTATCAGTGCGGCAACGCACATCGATTCCGATGCCCTAAGGAGGCAAGGATGAGCGACACGAAGAGCACGCAGAAGTCGGCCAAGGGATTCACGGCCGATGAGCGAGCCGCGATGAAGGAGCGCGCCCGTGAGCTGAAGGCGGAGGCACGCGCGGACAAGAGCAGAGCGGAGGGCGAAAGCGAGGTGCTCGCGAAGATTGCCGAGATGCGCGGATCCGATCGCGCCATGGCCAAGCGGCTCCATGCGATCGTCAAGGAGAGCGCGCCGGTCCTCTCGCCGAAGACCTGGTACGGGATGCCCGCGTATGCCAAGGACGGCAAGGTCGTCTGCTACTTCAAGAGCGCCGAGAAGTTCGACTCGAGGTATGCCACGTTCGGCTTCAACGACGACGCGAACATCGACGAGGGCACGATGTGGCCGACCTCCTTCGCGCTGACGGAGTTGACCCCCGCAGACGAGAAGAAAATCGGCAAGCTCGTGAAGAAGGCCGTGAGCTGAGCCCGAAGGGGGTCCGGCAGGCGTCGCACGCTCCCGTCTGATTTGGCATGGTTCGCCGCGGTCTGCGGCGAATCCGAACGAAAGGCGATCGTTCGGGAAGTCACAGGGGGGATCGCAAATGCCAGTCAGGCCGAGACTCGTTCTCGTTGCCGCACTCTTCGCGCTCGTGTTCGTACCGGGCTCGATGTCGGGCATCGGTGGAGCAACAGCAACGCCGGAGCCACTCGACGTCGCGCTCGGCTACCTCGACAAGAACGCGGCTGAGCTCGGCGTCACACGCGCCGACGTGACCGACCTCGTCGTCACGAGCAAGTACCGGAGCACCCACAGCGGTGTCACCCACGTCAACCTGAACCAACGCTTCCAGGACCTGGAGGTCTTCGGGGCGCACACGACCGTCAACGTGGCCTCCGACGGCCATGTCGTCTTCGCCGGCGGCAGCCTCGTGCGTGCGCTGGGGGCTGCGCCCTCGGGCACCGTCAAGCTGGAGCCGGCGGCAGCGGTCGAGGCCGCGGCCGACGCGCTCGAGCTCGAGCAGCCGACCGATCTGCGCGTGCTCAGCGAGAGCTCGGGCCCGGCGCGCAAGACGGTCGTCTCCGACGGCGGGATCTCCGACGCGCCCATCGCGCTGCGCCTCGGCTGGCAGCCGACCGCGAACGGGCTCCGCAAGGCATGGCAGCTCGTCATCGATGCGTCGTCGGACGAGAGCCTGTGGAACGCGACCGTGGACGCCGAGACCGGCACGCTGCTCGAAGCCGACGACTGGACGACCAAGGACAAAGCCGACCACCTTGCCGCAACGCTCGGACGCTCGAGCGCGAGCGGCAACGTCCGGCTGAGTGTCTTCGGGTCGGCCGTCGCTGCCCAGATCACGCCGAACCCCGTCAACGACGGCTCGAGCTACACCGTCTTCGAATGGCCGAAGGAGAGCCCCAACGACGGGCCGGCGACGGTGGTGACAAACCCCGCCGACGCGACTGCTTCGCCGTTTGGCTGGCACGACACGAACGGCGCGGCCGGCCCTGAGTTCACGATTACCCAGGGCAACAACGTCCATGCCTACCTCGACCAGGACAACAACAACACAACGGACTTCGGTGGCAGCCCGAACGGCGGCCCGACGCTCGCGTTCAACTTCGCCGCGGACCTGAGCCAGCACGCTCAGAACTATCGCGAGGCCGTGGTCACGAACCTGTTCTATTCGAACAACACGCTCCACGACATCATGCACGGCTTCGGCTTCGACGAGGCCGCCGGCAACTTCCAGGCGAACAACTACGGCCGCGGCGGTCTCGGCGGCGACTACGTGCGCGCCGAGGCAGCGGACGGTGGCGGCACGAACAACGCCAACTTCTCGACTCCGGTGGAGCCGCCGCCGACCGGCTCCGTGCCGCGGATGCAGATGTACCTCTGGCCCGGCAACCAATTCGGCGCCCAGAACCAGGTCGTCGTGGACGGGCTCGGCAACTTCGACGCCTCGTGGTCGAGGTTCGGCCCGTCGCCCACGAACGCGGGCCTGCCAGGCCATCGGATCGTCTACGCCGGTACCGGGTGCACCGCTGCCATGTACCCGGTCCCGCTGCCCACGTCGCCGTGGATGTCGATCGTCGACGGCGGCACCACAGCTTGCTCCTATCTCGTTCGGGTGCAGGTCGCCGAGTCGCTCGGCGCCAAAGCGGTGATCGTCGCCCACAACACAACCGCTGCCGCGCCGGTGCTTTCGGCCTCGATGGCCGGCCCGCCGGTCGGTATCCCCGTCGTCGCCGTGACGCAGGCCGACGGGAACGCGATCAAGGCGGCCGTCGGCGCAGGGCCTACGACGGGCAGCGTGCGCAAGCACCCGAGCCATCCCGGGATCCGCGACGGCGACTTCGAGAACGGGATCATCATCCACGAGTACGGCCACGGGATCTCGAATCGCCTGACGGGCGGTCCTGCCATCAACTGCCTCAGCGGCAACGAGCAGGCCGGCGAGGGCTGGAGCGACTACTACGCCATCTCGATGCTGCTCGACCCCGCGCTGGACGACCCGGATCTCGGGCGCGGGATGGGGCCGTACGCCCTCTTCCAGAACGACCGCCACGGCGCGGGCATCCGGCCGCGCCCGTACTCGCGCAACATGGCGGTCCAGCCGTTCACGTACGACAGCATCAAGACCGGGGGCTGGCTGAACGGAGCGTCGTTGGCGCTTCCGCACGGCCTCGGCCACGGCTGGGCCGCGGTTCTCTGGGATCTGAACTGGGACCTGATCGACAAGTACGGCTTCAACCCCAACCTCTACGGCGACTGGAACAGCGGCGGCAACAACCGCGCCATCCAGTACGTCACGGACGGGCTGAAGCTCCAGGGTTGCGGTCCAGGGCTCGTCGTCGCGAGAGGCGCCATCGTCGCCGCGGCGGACGAGCTGACCGACGGTGAGGACACCTGCACCGTCTGGGCGACGTTCGCGCGGCGTGGGCTCGGCTTCAGCGCCGTCCAGGGAACGACGAACCGCGACGACAACTCGGAGTCGTTCGACACGCACCCGGACTGTCACGAGGGGTTCATCGGCGGGATCGCCGACGAGCCATCCCTCAACGTCGTCAACCCGGGCTCGAACCAGCCGCTGAAGTTCACCTTCGCCGGCAGCCAGGGCCTGGACATCCTGGCGAGCGACTCGCCGTACTCGCGGCTCGTCGACTGCAACACCCTCAAGACGGTCGACCCGAGCTCGCCGTTCATCACGCCGCGGCCGATCCCGGTTCCGGCGGAGACGCCGGGCAACTCCGGCCTCACACGCCACGGAGACGTCTACACCTTCCCGTGGAAGACGTTGAAGGAGTGGGACGGCACCTGCCGGGAGTTCGTGCTGACGCGCAAGGACGGCGTTCAGCATCGGGCCTACTTCCGCTTCGGCACCGACCCGTCGTTCCCCGTCTCCGGTCACGTTCGCAATGCGGACGGAGAACCGGTCGCGGGCGCGACGATCTCACTGAAGGGGACGCAGAGCCCGCTGACGACGACGACGGATGCAGACGGGTTCTACTCGTTCGCGAGCATCGTCAAGGGCCCGTACACGGCGACGGGCTCGGGGGGCGGGTGCTACGGCACGCACGTCCAAGAGGTCAACGTGCAGGGGAAGACGACGATCGACTTCTCACTGCCCGCGAAGTCGGACTCGTTCGGATACTCGTGCGAGCTCGAGCAGACGACGTTCACGCAAGCCGGGAACGTCCTCGCGCTGACCGGCGACGACGCCTCGGCGGCCGTGCCGCTGCCGTTCACGTTCAGCTTCTACGGCCAGCAGTACAACACCGCCTACGTGGCGACCAATGGCCACGTGAACTTCCTCGCCCTCAACTCGGCGATCACGAACGGGTCGCTTCCGGGCACGGCGTCGCCGAACGCGGCGATCTACCCGTACTGGGACGACCTGCTCGTCGATGCCTCCGCGAGCGTCCGGACCGAGCTCCTCGGGTCGGCGCCCAGCCGGAGGTTCGTGATCGAATGGCGGAACGTCCGCTTCTTCAACGACGAGGTTCGGCGGATCGACGTCAGCCTCGTCCTCTACGAGAACGGGCAGATCCTCATGCAGTCCCGCAACCTCGCCGACGACGGGCGTGAGCGGGGCGACTCGGCCACCCTCGGGATCGAGAACCAGACGGGGACGGTCGGGCTGCTCTACTCGTTCAACCAGCCGGTGCTCGACGTCGAGCCGGCTGTGAACTCGATCAGGTACCTGCCCCCGGCCTGAGGTCGGGGCAGGAAGCCGGATGCAACGCGAGGGCCCCGCGCGAGCGGGGCCCTCGCTCTATTCCTTCCAGGCGACGAAGCGCCGGAGCACGCGAAGCGGCACGAGCAACCGCTCGCAGCCGCCGACCTCGACGAGCGTGCGCACGCGCTTGCCGAGCCGGTAGCCGGTGATCACTGCGCGCCGCGGGGCGACGATGTACTCGCAGCCCTCGACGTGCCGCGAGAGCCGCGGCTGGTAGAGCCGTGCGCCGGCTGTGGCGACCGCGCCGCAGGCGTCGAGCGGCTTCAACGTCCCCGGCGCGAGGCCGCGTACGGCCGCCGGGCTGCAGGTCAGCGTGTACGTGCGCGGCGAGTGACCGCCTTCCAGCCGGGTCGTGATCGTCAGCTTCGTCGCCGGTGTGGCCGCCGAGGCCGGTAGCGCGAGTGCAGCGGCCGCGACCAGGACGAGCAGCGTCAGTCGCATGCCGGAATTGTGCCTCGGATCGGCTCAGCCTGCGGCGGCCCGGCGCTCGGGCAGTTGCACCGTGACGCGGAGCCCCCCAGCGGCCCGCGGGGTGAGGGTGAGGGTCCCGTCGTGTGCTTGGGTGATGCTCTTGACGATTGCCAGGCCGAGGCCGACCCCTGCGTGCTCGGTGCGGATACGTTCGGTGCCGCGACGGAACGGCTCGACGAGCGTGGCAACCAACTGTGGGGTGAGCTTCTCGCCAGTGTTCTCGACGGTGAGCACCACGCTCTTGGGGTGAACGCTGGTCGTGACCCACACGGTGCCCTGCTCAGGGAGATTGTGGACGATCGCGTTGTGCACGAGGTTCGTGCTCAGCTGCAGCAGCAGCGCGTGTGAGCCGACGGTGAGGGTCATGTCGCCGGAGGTCTCGATGGTGAGGCCGCGTTGTTCTGCGAGGGGGAGCAGTGTTTCGGTGGTTTCCTCCGCGATGAGGGACAGGTCGACGTGCTCTCGGGTGAAGGACCGCTGGTCGGCGCGGCTGAGCAGGAGCAATGCTTCGGTGAGGTCGATCGCTCGGGTGTTGACGGCGTGGAGGCGGTCGACGAGCTCGCCGGTGTCGCGGTTCGGGTCGTTGCTGGCGACGTCGAGAAGTGTCTGCGTGATCGCCAGCGGGGTGCGCAGCTCGTGGGAGGCGTTGGCTGCGAATCGCTGCTGCTCGGCGACGTGTGCTTCGAGCCGTGTGAGCATGGTGTCGAAGGCGTCGGCGAGCTCGCGGAACTCGTCTCTGCGGCCCGGTAGCCGGATTCGGTGGGACAGCGATCCGTTCCCGGCCTTGCGCGTGGCATCTGTGATGCGAGTCAGGGGGGCGAGCATCCGGCCGGCGAGGAGCCACCCTCCCAGCAGACCGAACACCAGCAGAAACGCCAGCACGACGGCCGCGGCCGGAGCGAAAGCGCGCAGGAGGAACGAGCTGTTCCCCGGCACCAAGGCACCGGCGGCGCTGATCGCACCGTCGGGTACGTACCGCATCAGGAACTCGAACGATTGCCGCTCCTGGCCGGCGAGCCACGCGGCGGCGAGCATCAAGGCGCCTGCGAGCATGAGGAAGCCGGCGTAGCTGAGGGTGAGCTTGAGCCGAACACTCAAGCCAGGGGCTCTATCCACGCTCTCCTCCCTCGCGCCCGGTGTCCGGTTGAGTGTCGATGCGGTACCCGACGCCGGCCACGGTGGCGATGATCCAGGGTTCGCCGAGGCGTTTGCGCAGTCCCGAGACCGTGATGCGCACGGCGTTGGTGAACGGGTCTGCGTTCTCGTCCCACGCCCGTTCCAGGAGCCCTTCGGCGCTGACGACACCGCCTTCGGCAGCGACGAGGACTTCGAGCACTGCGAACTGCTTCCTGGTCAGCGCGACGTAGCGGCCGTCGCGGTAGACCTCGCGGCGGAACGGATCCAGCCGGAGACCTGCGATCTCTCGCACGGGCGGCCTGCTGTGGGCGCGCCTGCGGTCGAGCGCTCTGAGACGGAGCACCAGCTCTCGGAGCTCGAACGGCTTCGTGAGGTAGTCGTCGGCGCCGAGCTCGAACCCGGTGGCCTTGTCGTCGAGACGGTCGGCAGCGGTGAGCATGAGGATCGGCATCCCGCTGCCGGAGGCGACGATGCGTTTGGCGATCTCGTCGCCGGTAGGTCCTGGAATGTCTCGGTCGAGGACGGCGATGTCGTAGGTGTTGACGTGCAGCAACTGCAGAGCGGTGTCGCCGTCACCTGCGATGTCTGCTGCGATCGCTTCGAGGCGTAGGCCATCGCGGATGGCTTCTGCCATGTAGGGCTCATCCTCGACGATCAAGACCCGCATCCTCCGATGCTAGGTGCTGGCGCGTGTCGTCGGCATATCGAAAACCCCATACGGGCCGGCAACACCATGCTGCCTTGAATGCAGGCGTGGCCTCCCGCCGACCAGCACGCCGAACGACCCGCCGGATCCGGATTCGCAGGCTTCGTGCCGCCGGCCTGCTCGTCGTCATCGCGGCGATCGCCGTAGCCCTCGGCCAGCAGTTGCTGCCGTCCTCGTCCTCGACGGCGGCATTGCCAATCGACGTCCTTCGCCGTGAGCACCGTGGTGCGCCTGGCGAGCGTGACAGTGCCGTCCCCGACGGAACGACGGTCTTCGCTGACGGGATTGCGGGTGTAGCCAACCTTGATCCAGCTCTCCTCGGTGCCCTGCGCCGGGCTGCAACTGATGCCGCGTACGACGGGGTCGAGCTCTTCGTCGACAGCGGCTGGCGCTCCCCGGAGTACCAGGAACAACTACTCCGTGAGGCGGTCTCGGAGTACGGCTCGGAAGCGGAAGCTGCCCGATGGGTGGCCACCCCCAACACGTCTGCGCACGTGTCGGGGGACGCGGTCGACATCGGGCGCTCCGATGCCACGGCGTGGCTGTCCGAGCACGGCGCCGAGTACGGGCTGTGCCAGATCTACGGCAACGAGCCCTGGCACTACGAACTGCGCCCCGACGCCATCGATCTCGGCTGCCCTCCCATGTACGCGGACCCCACGCACGATCCAAGGATGCAGGAGTGACTCCTCCATAATCGTTCCATGACCTCGAGTGGGCGCTCCGTACCGCAACGCGCCGGGAATGCCCTGGCAGCCGCGGGGTCCTACTGAGTATGAGACGAGAGCGCGTGTCATCGATACCGTTCGCCTTGCCGTGTCGATGAGACGCAGTCGACAGGACGACGCCGGCGATCGGGAGGTCGCCGAGCTGGCGGCGCTCGCGGACGGGTCGCTCGCACCGAAGCGCCGCGCCGCGCTCGAGGCGCGGGTCGCAGAGTCACCCGAGCTGGCAGGCCTGCTTGCCGAGCAGGAGCGCGCCGTCGCGCTCGTGCGTGGTGCCGCGGCGGAGGTCGAGGCGCCGGCGCCCCTGCGGGCGCGCGTGAACGCCGGCAGGACGGCGCACCGTCGTTGGGCGCCTCGCCCGGTGATCTTCGCCGGCGCGGCCGCGGCTGCCGCGGCGGCGGTCGCGATCGGGCTGAGTGTGTTCGATTCGGGCACCTCGGCCGAGCGCTTCCGTGCCGCGCTCGGCCCCACCGACCTGGTGCCCGCCGCCAGCGGCGAGGCGACGCTGACCAAGACGACGTCGGGCTGGCGGATCGAGCTCGACGCCACAGGGCTTCCCCGCCTCGACGGGAAGAGCTTCTACGAGGCCTGGCTCCGCAACGAAGCCGGCGTGCTCGTGCCGATCGGGACGTTCAACGAGCCGCAGGACGTGACGCTGTGGGCGGGCGTGTCACCGAAGGAGTTCACGACCATCACCGTCACGCGAGAGCGAGTCGACGACGATCAGGCGTCGTCGGGCGAGAGGGTCCTCGTCGGAGACGTCGAGCCGGCCCCGTCAGGCTGAGCCGCCCTCGACGCGGCGCACGACCTGCTGGCGGCCGCGGTAGAGGCGGCTCATCACCGTCCCCACGGGGATCCGGAGCGCGCGTGCCGCCTCCTTGTACGAGAGGCCGGTGACGTCGACGGCGACGAGGACGTCGCGGTAGTCGGCGGGGAGCGCGGCGACGGCGGCGTAGACGTCGCGTGCCTCGAGCACGGCCTGCGGCTCGAGAGCCTGCGGGTCGGCGACGAGGTCGAATTGCTCGGGCAGTGGGTCGGGACGCAGCCTGCGCCCCTCGGTGCGCTTCTGGGTGAGGAACGTGTTCCGGAGCGCTTGCAGGAGGTAGCCGAGATCGTCCTCGTTTCGCAGCAAGCGCGGGCGGGCGAGGACGCGCGCGTAGGTTTCCTGGACGAGGTCCTCCGCCTCGTGGCGTGAGCCGCAGAGTGCCCACGCGGCCCGGTAGAGCCGGTCGAGGTGGTCTCCGAGTTGGGCGGGGTCGAGCGGGCGTTGCATCGGGTCGGTGGCGGACGGCCGTTGCGAGCATAAGCCCTGACGAACGCGCCGGACCCGTGAATGGGACCAGCGCCAGAACCGGACGTGCGGTTCTGGCGCTGGCGGTTGCTCGTGGAACCGGCGGGACTCAGCCTGAAGCTGTGTCCCGAACGAGCTGGGTGAGGTCGGCTCGCGGCAGGATTCGCTTCTTCCCGCCGACGTCGATGACGGTCTTGCCCTTGACGATGTGGACGTTTGCCACCAGCCAGCTCGTCTCTGCGCGGGTCGCCTTGGTCACGGCGTTGGCGGAGAACGAGTCGATCACGACGTTGTCGCCGGGGCCGCCGTCGATGCTGTCGTTCCCCGGCCCGCCGAGCAGGACGTCGTCGCCTGGACCGCCGAGGATCGTGTCGTTGCCGGCGCCGCCGATGATGACGTCGTCGCCGTCGCCGCCGCTCAACGTGAGCTGGATCGCGCCCGTCGCCACGCCGGATGCATCGATGACGTCGTCGCCCGCGAGGGAGTTGACCGTCACCCGGTCGCTGGCGGCCTCGGCGCCGGCGATGCTCACCCGTGCGGCCAGACCGGGTACCGAGGCTCCGCTCGGACTTCCGGCGACGACAAGAACATCGTCGCCGTTGGTGCCGTTGACGATGACGTTGTCGGGCTGGCCGTCTCCGCCGCCGACAGTTCCGGCGAGGTCGGTCTTGACCTCGACGACATCGGTGCCCGACAGGTCGTTGACGGTCATGATGTCGGCCCCGCCGAGCGCGTTCAGGTCGAGCACCTCGACGTCGTCGAGATCCATCACGACATTGCCGACGTTGCGAGTGAAGCGCAGCCGCCCGCCGTTGGCGGAGCCATCGAAGCTCTCGCCGATGGCGCTGCCGTTGAACAGCATCGAGTCGGTGCCGTCCTGGCCCTCGACCGTGTCGCTGCCGTCGCCGGGATCCCACTGGAACCCGTCGTCACCGGCTCCGAGGAACGCGACGTCGTTGGCCTGGTTGCCGTCGAGGACGTCGTTGCCGTCGCCGCCGAGCAGGAGGTCGACGCCGTTGCTCCCGAGGAGCGTGTCGTTGCCTGCACCCCCATCGACCGTGATCTTGATCAGGGCGGCGAGGTTCCCCGTCGCGGAGAAGCGGTCGTCGCCGCCGTTCGCGTTCACGACCAGGTTCTCCGAGGTGCCGATGTCGATCGCGAACGGTGCGGGGTTGACCCGGTCGAACCGGACGCGCGTGCCGTTGGCCGTGGCGGTGAACTGCTCGGCGCCGTTGCCGCCGTTGACCTCGACTGTGTCGGTGCCGTCCGCGCCTTCGTTGAGGTCGGTGTCGTCACCGGGGTTCCAGATCATCCGGTCGTTGCCGCCCTGGCCGAAGGCCTGGTCGTCGGCGTCGCCGCCGGTCAGGGTGTCGTTCTCGCCGCCGCCGAACAGGAGGTCTCTCCCGCCCTTGCCGAGGAGCGTGTCGTTGCCGCCTTGGCCGAAGAGCTGGTCGCCACCGGACCCGCCGGTGAGGGTGTCGTTGCCGGCGCCGCCGAACAGGTTTGCCCGTGGCAGCGCACCGCTTGATTCGTTGAGGCTGATCACGTCGTTGTCACCCAGGCCGAAGACCTGGATGAACGCGGTGTTGGCGACGGTCGGCGTGCCACCGACGACGGCAACCGCGCCGCCGTTGACCAGGATCGTCCCCGCGGCGTTGCGGCTGATCCCCGTGTTGTTGGCAGCAGCGTCGCCGAACACGGTGAGTGCCCCGTTGGTGAACATCGCAGTCGTGGCCGCGCTCGCCGGCCGGCTCGTAGCGGCGAAGACGCCGGCCGCGAGCAGGACGCCGGTCAGCAGACGGAGCGTCGTGGATCGCCAGTCGTTGATTCGTGTTGCGGTCATCGTTTCCCCTCTCTCGAGAGAACAGTCGGCCGTGACGCGAGCACGGCTGCCTCTCTTGGCGGTGTGCGGTGTCGGGTCTATGGACGCCGCCGCCGCCGGGAAATTCCCGCTGCTGTGGTCGATCGTGTTCACCGGTTTGTTGCCGAGTCGGGAATAGACCGGACCCGCCGGTGTCTCTCCTCCCAACAGGCAAACCGCCTGGACACTCAAGGAGGGGATATGACCATGCACACCACCCACATCTTCCGGCGCATTGCGTTCCTGGCGATCGCCGCGCTGTCGGCGCTCTGCCTCGCTTCGGCGGCGAGCGCGCTGCCCATCGACCCCGGCGACGGGAGCGACCCGAACGTGCCGCCGCCGAAGCCGAACCTCGTGATCGGCAACGCGTCGATCACCGGGGGGACGCTCGTCAACGACTGGGCCATCAGCTACACCGTCACGAACCGCGGCAATGCTCCCTCCGGGAACTTCCGTGTCGCGGTCCAGCAGGACGGCACGGCCTTGCTCAAGGACTCGTACCAGGCAGGCCTCGCCGCCGGGGCGTCCCGGTCGGAGACGATCCACATCCTGCGCACGAACTGCTACCTCGCCGTGCGCTTCACGGCCGACTCGGGCCGCGTCGTGTTCGAGTCGTCGGAATTCGACAACGTCCGCTGGGCGACCGGCCTGACATCCACGTCGTGCCCGACGCAGCCGAAGTACACGGTGAAGGCCGTCTCGTTCCATGCGAACGACGAGAGCGGCGTCGACTGGCTCGGCTCGGACGAGCCGTACTGGGTCTTCAACGGCGTGGGGGTGACGGGGACCGATGTGTCGACCGTCAGCCACACCTTCGGCGACATCGACTCCGGCGACACGGCGTCCTTCAACGCGGGCGAGGGCTGCCTGTACTTCTCCTGCTCGGGCGGTCCCGCGCCGGCCGGGATGGGCTTCAGCGTCGACCTCTGGGAGCACGACCTGGGCCAGCCGCAGGAGACGCTTGCCAAGGTTGCCTATGTGTTCCACGGCCTCGGCGGGATCATCGTCGACACGGGGGACGCGTTCTGGCTCGGCACCGCGACCAACAAGATCGGCGACCTCCTCGACTCCCTCGCCTCGATCGGCCAGGACGACCTGCTCGGTTCGCAGACCTGGACCTTCAGCCCCGCGTACCTCGCCTCGCGGGCTCCGGCCGTCGGCGGGAGCTTCAACGACACCCGCACGTACTCGAACGGCGACGCGAGCTACTCGATGACGGTGGTCGTCACCCGGGTCGGCTGATCCGGACTGCATCGCCCGAGAAGAGGGGCGGCCCCGGGCCGCCCCTCTTCGTAGTGCTCCCGGGTACGTGCCTTGTCAAGACGGCCCGCAACCGTGTTTTCTTCCAGGTAGCCGATGACCGAGGTCTTGAACAACCCGGGCTTCTACGTCAGCTACGCGGTCGTCCAGGCGATCGTCGTCCTGCTGCTGATCCGGCTGGCCGACCCCTACGGGCGCGAGCCGCTCGGGCTGCTGGCGGTGATGGTCGGCTGGGGCGCGACCGGCGCGGCGCTGATCGCCCTGGCGGGCAATCGGATCGTGCGCGCGATGCTCTCCGACACTGCGCGCGACGTCTTCGGGAACGCGATCGCGCCGCCGCTCGTCGAGGAGGGCGCGAAGGGCCTTGCGCTACTGGCGGCCGTCGGCCCGATCCGCTGGATCGGCAAGCGCCTCGGCCTGACCATCTTCGAAGGGGTCACGAGCGGAATCGTTTACGGCGCCGCGGTCGGGCTCGGCTTCGCGTTCACCGAAGACGTCTTCTACTTCGTCAACGAGGCTCAGAACCAGGGGCTGCAGAGGGGCGTCGACGTCTTCCTCCACCGTCGGGACTTCTTCGGGCCGGCCATGCTCCACCACCCACTCTGGACGGCGGCGTTCGGGGCCGGGCTCGGCGCGGCGACGTGGACGACGAGCCGCGCGGGCAAGGTGCTCTTCCCGCTCGTCGGATTCGCAGCCGCCGCGCTGATGCACGCGATCAACAACGGTCTCGTCGAGGCCGTCCTCGCGCTCCGCTACGGGCTCGACCAGACGGCGGCCTGGACGCGCGGGCAGATCGTCGACCCGGGCATGGAGGACACGGCTTCCACGCTCGTGACCGTCACGAACGTGCTCGACCTGTACGTGATCGCGATGTTCCTCGCCGCGATCGTCCTCTGGATCCGGTACCAGCGGCGGATCATCCGCGAGGAGCTCGCGGACGAGTTCGACGCCGCAGTGCTGAGGCCGTCGTGGGAGCTCCTCAAGCAAGGCGAGTTCGAGCGCTGGCGCCACCAGCGCCGGCTGCAGGGCGAGCTGGCGACGCTCGGACTGCTGAAGTGGCGGACGAAGCGGCGCAGCGGCGACTGGGAGCGGGTGCAGCGGCTGCGGCGCGAGATCGCCACTCTCGCGGTCTTCGACGCCGGCGCCGGAAACTTGCCGCAGCCGGCGACGCCGCTGCTTGCGCGCGAGGACGAGCTGGCCACGCTGCTCGGCCTCGACGCTCGGCTGATCACGCTCACGGGGCCCGGCGGGACCGGAAAGAGCCGGCTCGCACTCGAGGCGGCGCACAAGCTGCGCGAGCGCTTCGGCAGCGGCGCCTTCTTGGTCGCGCTGGCTCCGATCCGTGATCCGGCGCTGGTCCCGGCTGCGATCGCGGAGGTCCTCGGCGTCGCCCAGCGCGAGGGCGAGACGCCGCTCGAGCCGCTGAAGGACTACTTGAGGGACAAGCAGTTGCTGCTGTTCCTCGACAACTTCGAGCAGGTGACGGCTGCGGCCGGCGTCGTCGCCGAGCTGCTCGAGGCCGTCCCGCGCGTGCGCGTGATCGCGACGAGCCGCGAGGCGCTGCGCGTTCCCGGCGAACACGAGCTCCCCGTGTCGCCGCTGCCCGAGCGGGGCGCGCTCGAGCTCTTCGAAGAGCGGGCGCGGGCGGTCGATCCCGAGTTCCGGATCACGGACGAGACCCGGGAGCCGATCGCCGAGATCACCCGGCGGCTGGACGGCCTGCCGCTGGCGATCGAGCTCACCGCTGCGCGGATTCGGCTGCTCTCGCCGGCTGAGATTCTCGCCCGCCTCGAGGCGCCGACCGAGGCTTCGCCGCTCCGCGAGACGATCACGTGGAGCTACGAGCTCCTCGATGCCGACGAGCGAGCGCTGCTCGGGCGGCTGTCGGTCTTTGAGGGAGGGTCGGCGCTGCGGGCCGCCGAGTTCGTCTGCGGCGACGGGGTCGTCGGCGTCGTCGAGGGCATCGCCTCGCTCGCCGAGAAGAGCCTCGTCCGTCGTGGTGTAGGCGTCGGAGGCGCCTCTCGCGTCGAGATGCTCGAGACGATCCGCGAGTTCGCCCGGGAACGGTTGCGCGAGCGACCCGAGGCCGACGCGGTCCGGCGGCGCCACGCAGAGCACTTCGTCGCACTTGCCGAGCGAGCCGAGCCCGCGCTGAGCAGCCCCGAGCAGGCCTTCTGGCTGGCGCGGCTGAGCGAGGAGAACGTCAACATCCGTGCTGCGCTGGGCTGGGCGAGAGAAGCCGGCCAGCTCGAGCTCGGACTCCGGCTCGCCGGCGGCCTCGTCCGCTTCTGGAGTGCACGAGGGTTGATGGCGGAAGGACGACAGTGGCTGGAACGGGCGCTGACCGAGCCGGACGGCGTTCCGGCAGCGGTTCGAGCGAAGGCCGAGTTCGCGGCGGGCTACGCCGCGCTCGGTCTCGGCGACTTCACTGGGGCGGAGCAGCACTTCGAGCGCTGCCTGGGGCTGGCCCGTGAGCTCGGCGACGAGCGGCAGGAAGGCGCGGCGCTCGCGCAGCTCGCCTGGCTCGGGATGGTGGCCGACCGGACCGACGAGGCGCGCTCGAACGCGGAGGACGCGCTGCGGCTGGCGAGCGCCGAAGGCGACAAGGTCGCCGCCTCGGGCGCCCTCAACGTCCTCGCCGAGCTGGCCTCGACGGGCGGGGACGGGAAGGCGAAAGAGTTGTTCGAGCAGGGACTCGCGCTGCGCCGCGAGCTCGGAGACGAGCGCCTGGTCGCGAACTCACTGCTGCTGCTCGGGCGCGTCGACCGCGACGAGGCCAGCTACGTCGAGGCGCTCGAGCTCGCGCGCGGGCTCGAGGACTCGTGGACGACCTCGGTTGCGCTGCTCCGCCTCGGCGAGATCCGCGGCGACCGCGAGCTGGTCGAGGAAGCGCTCGTGATCGCGCGCGAGCGGGGCGACGCCGCGCTCGTCGCGCAATGCGAACAACTGCTGGAGCCCGCGGCCTAACGCCCGCCAAGAAGTAATGCGCCCCGGGCCGCGAAGGCCCGGGGCGCGACCTGAAAGAGCTACGGCTTGTCGTCGCTCACGTTCGTGACCTGGTTCCACCCGGTCGTTACCTTGGCCGCAACGCCGTCGGCACTCTTGCCGGCGCTCTCCATCACGAGCTTCCCGAAGACGAACGTGACCTGCTCGCCGGCGAGCTCAGGGCTCCCCCCGCTGTGGTCGATTTTCGTGATGAACGCCGTGTCGAACGTGTACGTCATGTACGGGTCCTTGTCTCCCGGGTTTCGGAGCGTGAGGACGGCCTTCTTGTAATGAGCGCCGCTGGCTGCCTGCTTGAAGAACAAAGGCGAGGCATTGTCGACCTTCTTGGTGATCTGAAACTCGTTGAACTTGATCTTGCCCGCGCCCGCTCCGCCGGTGGCGCTGCCGATCGTCGTCGGGTTCTCGACACCGAAGGAGAAGGACTCGACCACGATCGCGTCCTTGATGTCGTTCGTGCCCACGAGGGCTTGTGTCAGCTGTAGCTGATACGCCGTCGCGCTTCCCCCCGGGGCGACCAATGCGGCGGCGCGCCGAGCCGAGCTCGAGCTGTCGTCCCCGCGGAGCGCAACGAGCCCGATCACACCAGGGATGGCGATCAGCACCAGTGCCGCCGCAACCCAGAGAATCTTCTTCCGCATGGGGAACCAACCTCCTCGTCTCATCCATCAGGTGACAACTAAAACGCGGAGATTCAGTATTGATCGTCCCCGGCCAAAAGAGAAGCGTCGCGGCCTGCCGTCGCGGATAACTATCCGGATTCGTAGGTCGCACGGCGACGGTCGCACGCTGTTCGACCAGGAAAATGCCATTTGCCGGCCGCTTGTGAAGCCCTCTGACGGACTCGAACCGTCGACCCCCTCCTTACCATTCAGGTTCAGGCACGGCGCTTCCGGAGAAATGCCGCTTCGCAGAGCGGAGGCGGGTAGCCTTGCACGCGGTGTGCCGGGAAGTCTGGTCGGCGACTCCCCGCCATGTCCGAATACGCCGACTTCTTCCCCCAGTTCGCTCTCGCCGTCGCTCTTCTCCTGGCGGCGCTCGCTGCGGTTCCCTTGTTCCAGCGGATCCGCCTGCCGAGCCCGGCCGCGTTCCTCGCGGTCGGCATCGTGGCCGGTTTGCTCGGCTTTACCCCGACGGGGGAGCTACCGATCGTCACGTTGGAGCAGATTGGCGCGGTGGCCCTGTTCTTGATCCTCTTCCAGGGCGGCCTCAGCACTGGCTTCCGCTCGGCGCGGGCTGCCGCTCGGCCGATTCTCACGCTCGGTCTCTTCGGGACGATTGGGACTGCCGGAGGCCTCGCCCTCATTGCCCATTTTCTGCTTGGGCTCGATTGGTCGATCGCGCTCCTGGTCGCCGTAGCGCTCGCTCCAACTGACCCCGCGGCAGTTTATGCGGTCTTGCGCGGGAGAAGCGGCTCCGAGCGGGCGCGTACCGTGCTCGAAGGCGAATCCGGGTTCAACGACCCGGCTGGGATTGCGCTGATGGTTGCCATCACGGCAGCCGTCGGTAGCTCAGGTGCGTCCTACGGGGAATCGGCCTGGCGCTTCGCGCAGGAGCTGGCGTTCGGTTCGGCCGCCGGCATCTCGGGTGGTCTGATTTTGCTCGCAGGCCTGCGGTACACCCGCCAGCTCGACGACGGACTCCAGGCCGCCGTGGTCGTCCTCGCCGTCGTGTTGCTCGGAGCAGCGACTGCGTCACTGCACGGGAGCGGCTTCCTCGCTGTCTATGTCGCGGGCTTGCTGCTCTCAGATGCGTGGGCGCGGCAGGACGGCGTCCAACACGTCGTGCCGGAGGTTCTCTCGGGAATTTCTGAGCCTTTGCTCTTCGCCATGCTCGGGGCTGCTTTCGCTCCCCTCGTTGGGCTCGACGACATCGGCTACGGCATTGTCCTCACCGTTGTGACGGTCTTCCTCGTTCGGCCCATCGTTGCCTCGCTCTGCCTGGTCGGGAGCGACCTGCGAGCTCGAGACCGCGCGCTTGTCTCCTGGGGCGGTCTCAAAGGTGCGGTGCCGCTTCTGCTTGCGGCCTACCCGGCGTTGGAGAGCTTCGACGAGGCGGGCACGGTGATGGCGATTGTGCTCGTTGCGACCGCGGCTTCGCTCCTTGTTCAAGGAGGAACGCTTCCCTTGGTCGCTGACCGAGCTGGGAAGCGCGGTGCGCAAACCGCGCCGGCGGTGGCGGGGTCGTGAACGAGGGCGCGGTCGTCGGCGGCGCGTAGGCTCCCGCCCGGTGAACCCAATCGGAGAGCGCGAGGCTCTGAAACCGCGGATCGCCTCCCGGCGCAGTCTGCACGTCGATGTCGGCTCGGCGCTCGATCTTGTCGGCTCTATCACCAAGTACCTGGCGCTAACGCCGCTGATCCCGGCAGCCGTCACGTTCGGCTACGGCGAGTCGCCCTAGCCGTTTCTGATTACCGCGGCAAGCGTCCTCGTTGCTGGACTCGCGCTGGAGCGTGTTCCGGGGCGAAAGGAGCGGGTCGGGCCGCGAGAGAGGTATCTCGTCGTCGCTCTCCACCTGGGGAGTCGTCGCCGGGGTCGGCGCGCTTCCGTATCTGCTCTCGGGCGACCCACAGTTCGACCGTCCGCTCGACGCTTATTTCGAGGCGATGTCCGGTTTCACGACGACTGGCGCGACCATCCTCACTGACATCGATGACCTGCCTCGGGGCCTTCTGATGTGGCGGCAGCTGACCCAGTGGTTTGGCGGGATGGGGATCATCGTCCTCGCAATTGCGATCCTGCCCCGGCTTCGAGTCGGAGGGCGGCAGCTGATCGAGTCTGAGCTTCCCGGTCCCGAGCATGAGCCGATCACGGCGCGTATTCGCGACACGGCACGGCAGCTCTGGCTGATCTACATCGGCCTGACCGCCCTCATGGCCCTGATCCTGCTCGGCTTCGGCTGACCAACCTTGCGGGAGCCAACCGTTGTCACGGTGTTTGTTGCCGCCCTCGTGACGGCGTTGGCGACGGGGCTCGGCGCGCTGCCACTACTCTTCGTCCGCTCCGCCGGTCGGTTCGTGCTGGGAGCGTCGAACGCGGTCGCGGCGGGCGTGATGCTCGCGGCGAAGCGCTACCCTCCAGCACGACCACGGACACACGCTGGGATCGTTGAGCGGCGAGGACGCGCGACAGGCGCTGCTGATCGTCGGCGTCATGACCGTGCATTCCGCGGGTGAAGGAATCGGGGTCGGAGCTGCGTTCGCCGATGGATCGACGCTTGGCCTGCTGATCACGATTGCTATCGCGGTGCACAACATTCCCGAGGGGCTCGCTATCAGCCTCGTCCTCGTTCCACGTGGCACCTCGGTCAGCGCCGCGGCGGGATGGAGCATCTTCTCGAGCCTGCCGCAGCCACTCCTGGCCGTTCCCGCGTTCCTGTTCGTCGACACATTCACGTCGATCCTCCCGGTCGCGCTGGGATTCGCGGCAGGAGCAATGGTGTGGATGGTGCTCGGGGAGCTGCTCCCCGCGGCGCTCGAAACGACGCCGACGAGGGTCGTCGCCCTAGCCGGCGGTACCGCATTTGCGCTCATGCTCGGCTTTCAGCTGCTGTTTTCGTAGCAGCCACCAGCTCTGCGCTCGGCCACCGTCACCGGCTCTCGGGGGACAAGTGGAGACGACCGCCTGGTCCCGGAGCGAGGACCAGCTCGCAGCAGTGAGCACACACGGCCCGGGCGAGCGGCGGCCGTCTACGTGCCGAGTTCAGTCGCTTCCCGCGCGAATTGTCCCACCCGCCGCGCGCTCCAGACGTCGGCTGCTAGACGTCGACGCCCAGCTTGCGCAGGTCGACGATCGCGGCTCTGCGCCACCGGATCGTGTCGGGGGAGAACGGCAACATGAAGGGCATTCCGTTGGCTCTCCGCAGCGGCTTGCCGTCGCGCAGGACGCGGTAATGGCCCGGTGTCGGCTCGACGCTCAGGCCAGCGGCTTCGAGTCGGCGGATGAACTCGCGGACGTCCTTTCTCATTCCAGCAAGCCGGCAGCGGACGCCTGTTTGCGATCGCGTCGATTCACGAGGTCGGTCTGTTGCCGGATCGCTCGGCCCACTCGTGCCTCGCCTCTTCCTCCATCCGTTCCAGGCGCGTGTAGTAGTCGGGGAACTCGTTCAGGTGGGCCAGCGCGATCTTGGCGGTGACATGCGGGTCGTCGTTGCTCACGTTGGTACGACGGTCGTGCAGACCGTGTTCGAGCTCGACGTTCATCCCGATGCGGAACTGCTCGACGTCGAAGGGCGACGTGGCCCAATCGATCCCGATCTCCTGGCCGATCGCGCGAGCCTCGTCCGCCGTAAAACTCTTGCCGGTCTCAGACACGTGTCTCCTCCTTCTCTTCGTCGGCGAGGCGTTCGGCACGCTGCTTGATCCCGCGGAGCATCTTCCATTCCATAACGAGCGAGGCCGGTTCCATGGGAACCATCCCGATCTTCGCGGTAAGGGTCGGTAGCCGGAAGCGGTTGCGGCTGATCAACCGGGTTCGTCCGTCCTGCTCGTCGAGGACGAAGGTCCAGACCCAGTTGCCGTCTTCGGATCGGGTCGCAAGCACGTGCTGCGACTCGACGCGTTCGAAGCGCATGCGGTTCTTGCCGTAGCCGAGCGTGTCGCCGACCTGCGGGTGCTGGTACTCGGGCAGCACACGGTCGGCGCTGTGCATGTCGAGCCCGAGTAGGTTCTCGATCCAGTCGTAGGTGTACGCGCCGCCGCGCGGCGAAGGGCCGATCTGCGCGATCCACGGCCAGACCGCGGTCGCGGGCGCGTCGATCGTGATCGCGCGCGTCGCGATGCCGTCCGCGTCCTCGAGCAGCTCGTCGCCCGGTAGCCGCGCATGTGCTTCGCCGTCGGTTGCTCCCCAATTCAGGATGGGTCGCCGAAGCAGCAGCCGGTAGAGCATCGCAGCAACAGCAACCGAACCGAGCGCGACGCCGAGCTTGAGCAACGTCCGCGCGTCTGAGCGCGCGGTCGATTGCAGCCCGTGCTGCAGCCTGCGGGGCGGCTCGGCGGCTTCGGCTTGGAGCGGCATCTCGCGGACCTCCTCGCGGACCTCCCTTACGTGAAGATGATCTGGCCGCCGGCGGCCTTCTCGTAGAACTCGCCGACGCTGATGATCTCCTCTACCTGGGGGACGAAGTCCTCCATCGTGAGGCCGAACATGTCGACGGTCGCCCTGCACGCGTAGAGGCGGGCGCCCGAGTCGGCCACGAGCTCGATGAACTCAGGGATGGGCGGGATGTCGATCTTCTCCATCTGCCGCTTCATCATCCGGGTGGCGAGTGCGGAGAAGCCCGGGATCGCGCCGACCCACGTGGCCATGTGCATCCCCGGGTTGCCGACGGTCGCGACCTTGATCTTCTCGTAGCGGTCCTTGCGAATCGCGTCGAGGCCGAAGAAGGTGAAGAAGAGGTCGGCTTCGATGCCTTCCATGCGGGCGCCGTTGGCCATGATCAGCCCGGGGTAGATCCCCTCGAGCGAGCCCTTGGAGATTACGATCGCGACCTTCTCGATCGTCTCTGGCTCGGAGGCGAGGGTTGTCGGCTGTTCGAGTAGCTCGGTCATGGTGTGCTCCTTTCTAGATGCAGCCCTTGGGCTTGGGGATGCCGCCGATCTTGGCGGCGAGCTTGGCCGGCCCCTTGGGGAAGAGCTGGTAGAGCTCCTTGATCGGGACGCCGGATTCCTTGCCGAGCGAGCGGATCGAGGGAGCGGTGCCGGTCTCGAGGTAGCGCTCGCGCATGAAGCGGACGACCAGCCAGTGCCGGTCGGTCAGCTCAGGAATGCCGTTCTCGGCGGCGATCGCCTGGGCGATGTGCTCGTTCCACTGCTCGGGGTTGGTGAGGAATCCCTCGGCGTCGACGTCGACCGGGGCATCGGCGATCAGGGTCATGGTCATATCGTCCTCCTCTCAGGTGTGAACAGGGACGTGCTTCTTGCCGGCGGTCGGCATCGCCGGGCCGATGCCAGGGATCTCGCGGCCGGGCAGCAGGGCGTGCCAGTAGACCCACTGGAACGCGAGCTTGCCGAGGTGGTTGAGCCTCGACTCGCGCAGCAGAGGCAGCCCGAACGCGGTGGGGAAGTGGCCGGGGAGTGGCTCGGTCTCGTAGTTGAAGTCGATCAAGAGCGCTTTGTGGAAGCCGGTCTCGATGAAGCAGTTGGCGTGCCCGTCGTAACCAGTGTCCAGATCTGTGTCGGCGAGGTAGCGGGCGATGTTCTCGGTGAGCACCTCCGCCTCGAAGTGCGTCACGGAGCCTGCTTTCGAGGTCGGCAGGTCGGTCGCGTCGCCGAGCGCGAACACGTTCGGCTTGACCGGTGTCTGCAGCGTGCGCTTGTCGGTCGGGACGAAGCCGAGCGCGTCGCCGAGTCCGGGTGAGCGCTCGACGTAGGGGGCGCCGCCGTGGAGCGGGATCGTGACGAGTAGGTCGAAGTCGAGCTCTCGGCCGTCGTAGGAGGTGAGTGTGCCGCCGACGCCGTCGACCTCGCCGGCATTGAACTCGGTCACGAGCTCGATCTCTTTCTCGGCAAGCAGGCCGGCTAGATGCTCGGAGGCGACCGGCTTGGTGAAGGCGCCGTCGAGCGGGGTCGCGTAGACGAGCTCGGTGCGGGAGCGGATGCCCCGCTCGCGCAGGTACCAGTCGGCGAGGAAGGCAAACTCGAGTGGGGCGACCGGGCACTTGATCGGCATGTCGACCAAGTTCACGACCACGCGGCCGCCGTCGAAGCCCTCCAGTGCCCCCCGCAGCGCTTCCGCGCCCTCGGGCTCGTAGAACGTGAAGACGCGCTCGTTCCAGCCGGAATCGGTCATGCCCTCGGTCTCCTCCGGCTGCAGGCGGACGCCGGTGGCGACCACCAGCACGTCGTAGGGGAGCACCGTGCCGTCGACGAGCAGCACCTCGTCGCGCTCGACCCACACTTCTGCGACCTCGTTCTCATGGAAGACGACCCCGTTGCGCAGCTGGCGCCGGCGCGGCCGCACGATCTCGTCGACCTGGGCGAGTCCGAAGGGGACGAACAGCAGGCCGGGCTGGTAGACGTGCCTGTCGTCGCGGTCAACGACGTGGATCTCTGCTTCGTCGGCGTCGAAGCGGCGCCGCAGACGGTTCGCGGTCATGGTGCCGCCCGTCCCGGCGCCAAGGATGACGATCTGCTTCTTGCTCACGATCCACCTCCTGTTGTGACGAGCGCAGTGCCCGGCACACTCCGGCGATGCATGATCGTCTCGTCGAACTCGATCCCGGCCTCGATCGAGCGTCGCAGCGGGCACGCGCGCGCGACGCGGGCCAGGCGCTCGAGCTGTGCGTCGCTCAGGTCGCCATCGACGTCGACGGTCACGCTGAACCTGCGCGGGGTCGCGTGGTGGTCGTAGTCGACGGCGACGCGTACCTCGCCGAGCTCCCAGCCCTTCGTACGCGCGTACTGCGCGAGCGTCACGGTGACGCAGGCGGCGAGCGCGGCGGGGAAGAGCTCGTGCGGCGACGGCCCACGGCCATCGCCGCCGAACTGCTCCGGCTGGTCGGTGATCAAACTGTGCCGGCCCTCGATCACCACCTCCTGCCGGAGCGTGCCGGGGATGGAACGGGCTGTCGCGGTCAGACTCATCTCTACCGACAGCTTGCTTGCCTGCGGCGTGCGCGCCATCGGTGTCTCCGCGCAACGTCGTGCGGACAACTACGCAGCTGAGTAGTTGTCCGTAGCTGAATCAGCGCGGCTGCGGATGGCAGCTCTGGCTCCTCCCACGACGATTGGGCAGACAAAAGGAGGTCAAGATGAACCGCAAGCTGACGTGGGCCGTGCTCGTGATCGGCCTCGCGCTTGTGATCGCCCCGCTCGCGCTCGGCCTGCCCGGCAAGGCAGCCGCGGGTCAGCGGATGATGACCGGCTTCCAGCCGATCATGCAGCCCGATCAGGTGGCGACGACCGCTCGCTACTACAGCGATGTCTTCGTGCCGCTCGGCACGGTCACGCCGATGATGAGCGCACAGAACCTCGCCAAGTTCCAGGCGTACCTGAAGGGCTTCGGCGGCATGCAGACCGACTCCGCCAAGCTCGTGCCGCTGCTCGCGCAGGCGATGCACATGACGCCCGCGCAGGTTCGCGAGCTGATGGCGACGCAGCTCCCGTCGATGGCGGCGATGCTGCAAAACCTGCCCGCGATGCAACGCGACTTCGGCGGTCTGCTCGGAACGATGCAGCAGAACGTCGGCATCTTCAGCCAGGTGCCCGCCGGACTCGCACACTACGAGCCACTGGTCACCACGATGCAGGCGAACGTGGACAACTACGAGCAGGTCAACAGCCTGCCCGACTTCCGGCTGTTCACCGTCTTCTTCGTCGTCCCCGGTGCGCTGCTGATCCTGCTCGCAGGCTACGGCCTCTTTGGCCGCCAGCTGCGCGGTTGGATTGCCGTCCATCACCACGCGAGGCCGACTGCCGCATGACCGGGCAGGCGCCCTCGCCGGTTGTCATCTGGAGCGGTCGGGCCGTCGCCCACCCGCTCCCCGACGACCTGGTCGAGCTGATCGCCGACCGATTCCGCATGCTCAGCGAGCCGACCCGGATCAAGCTGCTCGACCGGCTGCGCGAAAGCGAGGCGACCGTGCACGAGCTGACCGAGCTGATCGGCACGACGCAGCAGAACGTCTCCAAGCACCTCGGCATCCTGCAGCGGAGCGGAATCGTCGCCCGCCGCAAACAGGGCAACTTCGCCTACTACCGGGTCGCCGACGAGGGTGTCTTCGCGCTCTGCGAGACGGTCTGCGGCAGCCTGCAAGAGCAGGTCGAGTCGCTCCGCCAGCTCGTCGGCGAGGCGAGCGCCTAGTACAGCCGCTCCTCCGTCAGGGGTGGTCGAACCAGCGGGCGCGTCGGCTCGCGCCGAAGTGCTGCTTTTCGGCGACGAGCGTCGGGGACGGTTCGCGGAAGGTGCCGGTCGGTCTTGGTGCCGAGAGGAAGTCGATGTCGACGCGGCCGACGAGGCCGGAGCCGAACTCGATGTAGCAGGAGCCGCGGCCGTCGTAGGCGGGCGGCTGCTCGCTGCCCCGGAGGGTCGCGAGCAAGGAGGCGGCGACGATGCGCGCCGCACCTTCGGCGAAAACTCCGGCCTTCGGGACGCCGATCGTGGCGACGTCACCGATGGCGTACACACCTGGGAAGCGGGTCTGCAGTGTTTGCGGGCTGACGGGGATGTAGCCGTCTTCGGTCATGCCACTGGCGATGACGACCTCGGGGGCTCGGTGCTTGGGGACGCCGAGGAAGACGTCGAAGGGCAGTTCGCTGCCGTCGTCGAGGACGGCGACGCTCCGGCTGCGGTCGAGCGATGAGATGCGACGGCCCGCGACGAACGAGATTCCACGCGCTGCGAAGGCGGTCAGCAGCGCCTCCGAGGTGTCGGGCGAAGGCGGAATCGGTGTGCCGAACGGCGACACGAGCGTGATCTCGCATGCGTCGCGGACGCCGCGCGCCACGAGCTGGTCGTGCAGCAGCAAGGCGGCTTCGCTCGGCGCCGGTGGGCACTTGTAAGGTGCGCCGCAGATGCCGACGATCGCCCGGCCGCTCGAAAAGGCCGGCAAGAGCTCGGCCAGCCGTTCGGCGCCGGCGACCGAGTAGAACTCGTTGCCTGCCTCGGCAAGTCCGGGCGTCGCATCGAGGTCGTAGTCGGCCCCCAGTGCCACGACCAACACGTCCGCTTCGTGGACGCCGACGTCGGTCGTGACTCGGCGGGCTTCCGCGTCGATGGCAGTGATCGTCTCCCGGAGGAGACGCACGCCCGGCTTGGCAATGTCGCTGTAGGGGAGACGGACGGCGTCGACTGTCGTTCGTCCGAACATGACGTCGAGCTTCGAGTAGCCGAACACGAACGCGTCGCTCTTGTCGATCAGGCCGACCTCGACGCCGCCCTGAACGGCCTCCGACAAGATCGTTGCGAGCTCGAGCCCGCCGAAGCCTGCTCCCAGGATCGCTACGCGCATCAGGCGATCCCTGCGGGGTTATGCGTCATGGTTGCTCCTATCTTCTGCTGTCGCGACCAGCACGAGCTCAAGCATTAGACGTGTCCGAAGCGGACGTCGGGGAGGATGCGGTCGAGCCAGCGCGGCTGCGCCCAGGCGTAGTGTCCGAAGACGCGCAGCAGGGTCGGGATCAGGACGAGCCGGATGAGCATGGCGTCGAGGAGGACGGCGATGCCGAGGATGACGCCCATCTCCTTCGGTGGGAGTGGGCCCGAGAGGGCGAAGGTGAAGAAGACGGCCACCATCACGGCGGCCGCGGCGAAGATCACGCGGCCGGAGTGGGCAAGCCCGCCGACCATCGCCTCGCGCGGATCTCCGCTCCGGTCGTAGTGCTCCTTGGCGGCGGAGAGCAGGAAGACGGTGTAGTCCATCGAGATCGCGAAGATCATCGCGAAGAAGAAGACGGGTCCCCAGGCGTCGAGGAAGCCCTGCGACTCGAAGCCGAGCAGTCCGGCGCCGTGGCCGTTTTGGAAGATCAGGCGCGCGACACCGAAGGCGGCGCCGACGGCGAGTAGGTTCGTGAGGACGCCCAGGGCGGCGATCAGCGGTGCCTGGAGCGCGACGAGCAGGAGCAGGAAGCCGAGCGTGAGCACGACGCCGATCACGAGCGGCGTTTTCGCCGCGAGTGCCTGTTCGAGGTCGTGGTTCTCGGCGGCGGCACCGCCGAGGAGGGTTCCCTGCGGGAGGGTGGCGCGGAGCCGCTCGATCGTGTCGCCGACGGCGCTGCTCGAGGGGTCGGCGTTGGGGATGGCTTGGATCAGGGCGAGGCCGTTCGCGCCGCTCTGGGCCGGCGTGACGCGGGCGATGCCGGGGTCGCGCGTGGCGAGGGTCGACACCGTGGCTGCCTCCTGCCTGGGCGCGACGATCTGGAGCGCCCCCGGGGCGCCGACCCCGAAAGCCTGCTGCACCTGCGTGTAGCCGACCCGCGAGCCGTCGCCTGTGGGGACGACCTTGATCGACGGCATCCCTGTCTTCAGGCCGACGATCGGGAGCGCGAGCAGGACGAGGATCAGGGTGGCGGCGGATCCGTAGCGGTAGGGGTGGCGCCAGAGGCGCTCGCCCCAGCGTGCGAAGCGGGCTGAGCGGTGCTCGCCGGAGTGCACCCACTTGAGCGCGAGCGCGTCGACCTTGGGGCCGAGCTTCGCCAGCACCGCGGGGAGCAGGGTCAGGGTCGCGGCGAGGACGAAGACGACGCTGAGCATGATCCCGAGCGCCATCGAGCGGAAGGCGGGGCTGGGCACGAGCATCACCGCCGAGAGCGAGATCAGCACCGTGACACCGGAGAAGAGGACGGCTTTGCCGGCGGTGTCCATCGCCACGGCGACCGCGTCCCGCGCGGGGAGCTTGGAGCCGAAGTAGGCGCCGCGGAAGCGGTGGACGACGAAGAGCGCGTAGTCGATCCCGAGCGCGAGCGCGAACATGAGCGCGAAGTTCATCGCCCAGATCGAGATCTCGAACCCGTTTGTGAGCAGCGCGAGCAGGCCGGCAGAGGAGACGAGCCCGAGGATGGTCAGGAGCAGCGGCAGTCCCGCGGCGGCGAGCGAGCCGAACGCGAGCACGAGGATCGCCAGCGTCACCGGCCAGGAGAAGAGCTCCGACTTCATCATCGCGTCGCGGTTGGCGGCGTTGAAGTCGCTCCACATCCCGGAAGCGCCGGTGAGCGAGACGCTCACCCCGGCCGTGCCGGCGGCGTTCAGTTTCGACTTGAGCGCATCAGCGGCGGCGACCATCGCCGTCGGGTCGTCCTTGGCACCGGCCATCACGACGGCCGTGTGGCCGTCGGCGGAGATGCTCGAGCCAGCGCGCGGCGGCTGCACCGAGGCGATGTGCGTGTTCGCGCGCAGGATCTGCTCGACGCGCCCGACGGTCTGCCGGAAGCCTTGGTCGGAGGCGGTCTGGCCCTGGGCGTGCACAACGACCATCAGCGCCGAGCTCGAGAGACCGGCGAAGTTGTCCTGGATCAGCGCACGGGCGTCGACGGACTCGGAGTCGTTTGCCTGCCAGCCGGCCCCGGAGAGCGCGCTCTCGACCCGCGGGGCGAAGAAGCCGAGCGCGACCGCGAGGACGGCCCAGCTGATCGCCACGACGCGGACGTGATCGACGGTCCAGCGACCGAGTCTGCCGAGCGGACCGAGCGCTTGCGGGTGCGCGGTGGCGGCTGGCGCCGGCTGCGCGCGCGAGGCGAGCGCGCTCACCGTCCACGCTCCTTCTCGATCCCGACCACGCGCTCGAGCACGAGCGAGGCGGGGCAGGCGCGGACGCTGACATACAGCCACTGGTTGACACCGACGAAGGCGGTCAGGAGAAGGAACCAGGGGCTGACGAGCAGCGCGAGCGAGGCACTGAGGAGCGTCATCGTCCCCGCGAGCGCGATCAAGACGCGTTCGAGCGGCCAGGCGGTGCGCATTACCGGCTCACCCCCTCGACCAGCTCGCTGAGCGTCCGCAGTTGCGCTTGCACCGAGCCGCAGACCTCCTCGCAGAGCGCGAAGACGCCCTCGTCGACGACCCGGTAGTAGACGTGGTTGCCCTGCTTGCGCCGGCCGACGATGCCGACCTCGGCCAGCACGCCGAGATGCTTGGAAACGTTCTGCTGCGAGGCCTCCAGTGCCCCGGCGAGTTCGCCGACAGTGGCCTCGCCCTCGCGCAGCGAATCGAGCAGCCGGATCCGCATCGGCTCGCCGATCACGCGGAAGCGGCGAGCGATCAGCTCAACCAGGTCGTCGGGAAGCGGATGTGGAAGTGCCATGTGTGTCTACAACTCCTTGTCTACTAAACTTAGTAGTTGTAGAGACTACCACAGAAATCGCTGCTTGCCGTCGACGCTTGCCGACTCAGCTCCCAGCGACAAGTAAGTGGCTGCAAGCAAGCGGTCAACGTTGCCGGTGCCGGTCAACGTTGCCGGTGCTGGTGCGAAGGCGGCCCCCTCCTTCGCTAGAGAGGTGGTCGACCGGGACATTCGATCCCGAGCTGTTTAACACGTGCGAGATTGTCTTCGCCCCCACCGCCGACGCGAGCCTGCCGCTCCTGATCCGGGATCCCTGCGACAGGTCGCGCAAGCTTTGAGACGTCGACGATGTAGCCGATTTGCGGGGAAACATTGTCACGAATGCCCGGGCGGCGGAGGCCAGTTCCTCCCGAACTCCACGGGCCGATCGAGAGGTCGAGTTATCTAGAATATTCACATCTTTGAAGATTTAGAGTAAACTCCACAAGTGCCTTCGCCGACTCAGGCCATCCACGTGGTGAAGGCGAATCTCTTCCGCGTGCTCGGGCATCCGGCACGAGTCCGAATTCTCGAACTGCTCCGCCACGGTGAGCGGACAGTAGGGGCGCTGCAGGCTGAGCTCGAGCTCGACTCGGGTGGGACCTCGCAGCACCTTGCCGCCTTGCGGCGGGTCGGCCTGGTCGAGTCGAGGCGTGAGGGCACGAGCGTCTACTACCGCGTCGAGGACGCGAGCGTCTTCGTCCTGCTGGAGACTGCTCGCGCGCTGATCACTCGTCAGCTAACCGAGCAGCAGTCGATTCTGCAGGACCTCGAAGCCTTGTGATCGCCGCGCTTCTGCTCGCCGGTCTGAGCGCGATCGCACTCGGAGCGGCGTTCGTACTCGCCCACGCTCGCGCCTTCCAAGCGGGGCTGCTGACACAGGCCGCGGGCGTCGCCGCGGTCGGGCTTGCCGGCTTCTGGACGCTCGGCTCCGGCGACGCGTTGGGCGCGGGCTTTGCGAGCGCGCTCGATCCACGCTTCGGCGTCGACGGCTTGAGCGGGCTCTTCCTCGGCACACTCGGCGTGGTCGCAGCGCCTGCGCTCCTCTTCTCGCTCCGCTACCTACAGCCAACACGGCAGGGACGTCTGGTCGCCGCCCTGAGCGGCGCTTTCGTGCTTGCGCTCGCGCTTGTTCTATGCGCTCGCGACCCACTCACCTTCCTGACCGGCTGGGAGCTGATGACGCTGCTCTCGGCGGGCCTGATCCTTGTCGCCCGCCACGCCGACCGGCTCTCACGGCAGACGGTGTTCAACTACCTCGCGGTCACGCATCTCGGCGGGGTTGGAACGTGGGTCGGTGTGCTGCTGCTCGCGCAGGCGGACGCGTTCGGCGGCTCGGCGGCGATCGAGGCGGGCTCCGGGCTGCAGATCGCGGTCGCCCTTGCCGCTCTTGTCGGGATGGGAACGAAGGCGGGGCTGATGCCGCTTCACGTCTGGCTTCCGCGTGCGCATCCGATCGCACCGGCCCCGGTGTCGGCGCTGATGAGCGGCGTGATGATCAAGGTTGCGCTCTACGGGCTCGTGCGTGTGCTCGTTGAGTGGGTCGGTGTTCTGCCGGTCTGGTTCGGCGTGCTTGTGCTCGCGCTCGGGGCGCTCTCGGCGCTGGGTGGGATCGTCTACGCGCTCTTCCAGAGCGACGTGAAGCGGCTGCTTGCGCTGAGCTCGATCGAGAACGTCGGGATCATCGTGCTCGGTCTCGGTGCCTGCCTGATCTTGCGTGCGCGCGGCGCGGATGCCTGGGCTGCCTTCGCGCTCGGCGCCGCGCTCCTGCATACCGTCAACCACGCCGTCTTCAAGTCGCTGCTCTTCCTTGGCGCGGGCGCTTTCGAGCGGGCGGCTGGCTCGCTCGAGCTCGACCGGCTCGGCGGCCTGCTGCGGCGGATGCCCTGGACGGCCGGCGCCTTTCTCGTCGGGGCGATGGCGATCTCCGGCCTGCCGCCGCTGAACGGCTTCGCCTCCGAGTGGCTGACCCTGCAGGCGCTCCTGCACATCGCCGCCAACGGTGAGGTCGGGGACGGGATTGCCGGATCGGTCGCGCTTGCATCCCTCGCCGCGACCGCCGCGCTCGCCCTCTTCTGCTTCGTCAAGGTCGTCGGGCTCGCGCTACTCGGGCCCGCACGGACGGAGCAGGCCGCCGCCGCCGAGGAGTCGCCGCTGCCGATGCGGGGAGCGCTGCTGCTGCTCGCGGGCGCCTGCGTTGCGCTCGGCCTCGCGCCGGGCCTCCTCTTTGGGCCACTCGTCGGGCTCGCCCCGTGGCCGACCGCGGTGCCCACACAGGCCGGTCTCGCGCTACCCGGCACCGGTTCGCTGCCGGGAATCTGGATCGCTGTTGTCCTGTTCACGCTCACAGGCGCCCTGGCGTTTCTCCGTGGGAAGCGAAGCGCGGCTCCGGCACCGACCTGGGCTTCGGGCCAACAGCTCTCGCCGGCGCTTCTCTGGACGGGCGCCGGCTTCACCAAGCCGCTTCGGCTCGTGCTGGAAACGGTGTTGCGCCCGCAGCGGGAGATCACGGTTCGCAGCGAAGGCGGCGTGCTGCAGGCAGTCTCCTACTCAGGTCACCTTCCTCAACTGCTCGAGGAACGCCTCTACGAGCCGCTGACGCGGGTGCTGCTGGCCGCGGCCGCGCAGACGCGGCGGCTGCAGAGCGGCAGCCTCGGCACCTACGTCGGCTACCTCGCGGGCCTCGTCCTTGCGCTCCTCGCCGCCGCACGCTTCGGGTTGATCGGATGAGCGCCGAGACCATGGTCGCCGCCGGCGTCCAGCTCCTCGGCGGGGTCGCGCTCGCCCCGCTCCTACCGGGGCTCGTGCAGCACTGGAAGGCGCGCCTGCAGGGACGGCGCGGGCCGACACCGCTGCAGCCATACCGTGAGCTGCGCCGGCTGTGGGGGAAGAGCACCGTCACCCCGGAAGGGACGAGCGTCCTCTACAGGCTTGCGCCCTCCGTTGTCGGCGCGGCGCTGATCGCAGCCGTGCTCGTCGTGCCTGCAGCCGCGGCCGCGCCGAGCTTCGGGGTCGGCCACGACGCGCTCCTCCTGCTCGGCCTGCTGGCGCTGGCACGCTTCGTCGTCGTCGTCGCCGCCTGGGACGCACGCAGCGGCTTCTCCCTGATCGGCGCCAGCCGCGACCTGACGCTCGCTGTCTTCGTCGAGGCGACGCTCGTGCTCGCCCTCGCCGTCGCGGCGCTTGTCGCGGGAACGACCGACCTCGTCGGTGTCGTCGCAGCAACGGCGGGCACGGAGGTCTGGACGAGCCCGGCGCTCGCGCTCGGCGCGCTCGCTTTCGCCCTCGTCGCCGTCGCCGAGATGGGCCGGCAACCGGTCGACAGCCCCGACACCCACCTCGAGCTGACGATGATCCACGAAGGCCCGCTGCTCGAGTACGCCGGCCGCGACCTCGCCTACCTGCAGTGGGCGGCGGCGGCTCGCCACTGGCTCGTGCTCGTGCTCGCAGCCCAGATCTTCCTGCCCCATCCGCAGGAGGTCTGGCTCCAGCTCGCCCTGCTGCCGCTCGTCCTGATCCTGCTCTGCGCGGCGCTGGCGCTCGTGGAGACGCTGGTCGCGAAGATGCGGATCCTGCTCGTGCCGCGCCTGCTCGCCGCCGGCACGATCGCGGCGCTGCTCGGAATCGCCTCCTGGCTCGTGAGCTCCTCGTGAGCGCGCCGGTCATCTGGACTCTCGTCGCGCTCGGACTCGCAGTCGTCGTCGTCCGCCGGCGCTCGCTCGCGGTCGCGCTCGTGACCGCGCAGGCGCTCGTCCTGGTCGGCTTCGCGCTCCGAGAAGCGGAGAGCAGCGGTGACGTCCTCGCCGCAGGCGCGCTCGCGCTTCGTGCCCTCGTCCTCGCTGCGCTCTTCCTCCTGCTTGTCTCCCGCACTCGCTCGGTCCGCCCCGTGCGGGCGCGCGTGGCTCCGCTCGCGCGCGCCGGAATCGCCGTCGCCCTGGCTCTCGCGTTGACCTGGCTCGTGCCGGTGATCGGGCTCGACTCGCGCGACGCCGAGCGTGGCGTGCTCGCGCTCGTCGCCTTCGGCCTCGCCACCGCAGCGCTGCGGCGCGCGACCCTGTTCCAGATCATCGGCATCGTCCTCGTCGAGAACGCGCTCGCACTGGCAGCGCTGCAGCTGCCCGGCGGCGGCGCGGTCGCAATCGAGCTCGGCGTCGCCCTCGACCTGATCCTCGTGGCGCTCGTCGCCGTCGTCTTCTACGAGCGGATCTTCGCCGAGTTCGGCACCGCTGACAGCGCTGCCTTGAGGGCACTGCGTGACTAGCCGCGAACTGATCGCGCTCGCCCTGATCGCACTGCCGGCGCTAGCGGCCGTGTTTCTCCTGCTCGCTCCTGGCGGTCTTGTTCCGGCGCTCGCGCGCCTGGCCGCTCTCCCCACCGCCGCGCTCGCGCTGACGCTCTCGATCCTCGCCCTGCGCTCCCCGAGCGAGCCGCTGATCGGCGACTGGCTCGTCCTCGACGCCGCCGGCGGTCTCCTCCTCGCCGTGATCGGCCTGGTCGGGCTGGCAAGCGTGCTCGTCTCACCGGCCTACCTCGGCACGAGCGGCGACTCGCTCGTCTCCCCCGCGCAGCGACAGAGCGTCTACTACGCCACACTCTACCTCTTCTGGGCGATCCTGCTCGCTGTACCGCTCGTCGGAAACCTCGGCGCAGCCTGGCTTCTCGTCGAAGCAACGACCGCCGCCTCGGCGCTGCTCGTCGGCTTCAGCGGCAAGCCGCGTGCGCTCGAGGCCGGCTGGAAGTACCTCGTCCTGACCACGCTCGGGCTCGGCGTCGCGCTGCTCGGGATCGTGATGCTCGCGGCCGGAGTCCCCGCCGGCGGGCTCGGCGAACTCTCCTGGCAGGAGCTCTCAACCTATGCCGGCGGCAGTGAGACTGCGCTTGTCGCCTACCTGCTCCTGCTCGCCGGGCTCGCAGCGAAGATCGGCCTTGCACCGGTGCACAACTGGCTCCCGGACGCGCACTCGGAGGCACCACCTCCTGTCTCCGCGCTCCTCTCAGCCGCGCTTCTACCCACCGTCCTGCTCGTCGCCTGGCGCTGCCAGCAGGCTCTCGCACCCGTCGTCGGCGAGCAGACAACCCAGACCGCCCTGATCGCCTTCGGGCTCGGCTCACTCGCCGTCGCGGTGCCCTTCCTCTGGCGCTCGCTGCCTTGGAAGCGGCTGCTCGCCTACTCGAGCCTCGAGCACATGGGCGTGATGGCGCTCGGGATCGGCTTCGGCTCCCCGCTCGCGCTGGCCGGCGTCGCAATCCACATCGCCGCCCACGCCGTCGCCAAGGCACTCGGCTTCTACGCCGCAACACCGCTGCTTGGGCACGAGCCGCAGGCTGGCGAACACCCGGTCACCGGGATCGCCCGCAGCAAGCCCGCGCTCGGCGCCTCGATGGGGATCTCGCTCGCCGCGCTCTCCGGCCTGCCGCCCTCACCGCTCTTTGTCAGCGAGGTGCTGATCGTCGCCGGCGGCTTCCAGGCAGGGCATCCCTGGGCGGCGAGCGCAACCGCGCTCCTGCTCGCGCTCGGCTTCCTCGGACTCGCGCACGCTTTGATCGAGACAACCGTCGGCGACAGCCCTCCGCGCGAGCGCGGCCCCCTCGCCGGCCTGCGCGGCGTCACCGTCCTCACCTACATCTCCACCGTCCTGATGCTCGGCCTCGCCGCGGCTGCGGTCGTGCTGCCCGGCTCAGAGCTCGTCGACGCTCTCCTCCGAGGTCTCTCGTGACAAGCCAGGCCGCACTGACCTCCTACCGTGAACGGGTCGCCCTGGCCCTTGCCGAGGGCTCGCGCTTCGCCGGCCTGCACGCGAGCGCCGACGGGACGCTCGTGCGCACCCTGCTTGTCGCTCCGGACGGGGAGATGCGCCTGGAGAGCGTGGCCGTCGAGGAGGGAGTGGTACCGACGATCGTCGACCTCGCGCCCGCGGCAGGCTGGGACGAGCGCGAAGCGCACGACCTGCACGGGATCCGTTTCGGCGGCCACGAGCCCTTGCGGCCGCTCGTCAACCACGACCCGGCGCTCGAGCGCTGGGTGCCGGTGCGCGGCGACGACGTCTACCAGCTCGCGGTCGGGCCGATCCATGCCGGGGTGATCGAGTCCGGCCACTTCCGCTTCCATCTCGTCGGCGACCGCATCCTCCACCTCGACGCGCAGCTCTTCCACAAGCACCGCGGACTCGAACGTGCGGCGGAGGGGAAGACGCTGGAGGAAGGGCTCGCCTACGTTGCGCGTGTCTGCTCCGCCTGCAACGTCGCAAACAGCGTCGCCTACGCCAGCGCCTGCGAGCAGGCGCTCGGGCTCCTTCCCGGCACCGAGCTCCGGCGCGCCCGCACGATCCTGCTCGAGCTGGAACGTGTCTGGAACCACCTGAACGACATCGCCGCCATCTGCGCCGGCGTCAGCCTCGCCGCCGGCAACAACAGCTTCGCCGCCATGACGGAGCGCGCGCGCCGGCTGAACAACGTCCTGACCAGGCACCGCTTCCTCTTCGACAGCGTCCAGCTTGGCCGCAGCGAGCTGACCCTGGACGTCGAACAGATCGGGCTGGCGCGGGAAGAGCTGGCCGCGATCAATGCCGCAGCCCTGCGCAGCTGGCGCGAGCTCCTCTTCAACACCTCCTTCCAGGATCGCCTGCCCGAGATCGGCGTCGTCAGCGCCCTCCAGGCCGAACGGCTCGGCGCCGTCGGGCCGGCCGCACGCGCCGCCGGACTCGCCCAGGACGTCCGCAGCCACAGCCCGCTCCTCGCCTACGAGGGCTTCACCCCTGTCGTACCGGAACGGCCGGCCGGTGATGTGCAGGCGCGACTCGAACAGCGCGCGCTCGAGCTCTGGCAAAGCTTCACCATCCTCGAGCAACTGCTCCAGCTCCCACTCCGCGCAGAAGGTTGCCGAGCCCGGCAGCCAGCAGCAGCTGATCGGGATTGGTCGCGTTGAAAGCGCGCGCGGGGAGACCACCTGCATCGTCGAACGCCAGGGCAAGCGCATTGAACGCCTACGCCTGCGCACCGGCTCCTACGCCAACTGGCCGCTCCTCGCCTACGCCGCAACCGACAACATGCTCCCGGACTTCCCGCTGATCAACAAGAGCTTCGAGCTCTGCTACGCCTGCGTGGATCGCTGATGCTGACCCTGCTCCGAGACCTCCGCCGCTCCCGCAAGACAATCGCCCTGCCCGCGCCCAAGCGCGGCCGCAGCCTCGCCATCTGCCACGTCGACGCCGGCTCCTGCAACGGCTGCGAGCACGAACTCAACCAACTCGCAAGCCCCTACTACGACCTACAGCGCTACGGGCTCAACCTCGTCGCATCCCCACGACACGCCGACGTCCTGCTCGTCAGCGGAGCCGTCACCAGCCGGATGCGCGAACCGCTCCTGATCGCCTACGCCGCAATGCCCGAACCGCGCAGGGTCGTCGCGCTCGGCGACAGCGCCCTCGGCCGCGACCTGCTCGGCAGCAGCGAAGAGATCGCCGGCCCCGTCGAAGCCGTTCTCCCCGTCGACCTCAGCATCCCGGGCCGCCCACCCACACCCGAGGCAATCCTCCAGGCGCTCCTCAGCCTGATCGACGAGACCCGCCGAGACGTGGGCGGCGGTAGCTGATCGCTCCCATTCCACGACCTCCTGTTGCTTGTTTTACAAACAGACAACGAGCCGCGGGTACGAGACGGGTACATCAGCGTGAGCACTCGCGGGTACGCGCGGGCACAGCAGACACGTTGCGAAGACCCGATTTACAGGAGAAACGTGCCCGCGAGTGCCGGGTCGTGCCCACCAGTACCGGCCTTGAACCTCCATGGTAAGGAGGGGG
>CAVXXJ010000001.1:0-479998 GCA_963765705.1 uncultured Gaiellaceae bacterium | reverse complement strand
GGACGCGAGAAAACTTCACGAATTCCCCTTCGGCCGCTTACGTCGCTGACCGATACTCAGCGTGTGTGGAGAGGGCTCACGGGCGGGATCGCGGTTGCGGCGCTGGCGCTCGTCTCCACGTCGGCGGTAACGGCCTCGCCGGGCCTGCGCGGCGGGATCACCGACAGCGGCGCCGCCTACTACCACGATCCGGCGACGTTCTACCCGCAGCTCGAGGAGCTCGGCGTGCGGCTTCTCCGCGTCCATCTCAACTGGGGCGGCAAGCTCGGCGTCGCGACGCGACGGCCGGCCGAAGGCACCGACTTCGACGACCCCGCCTATGACTGGCGGCTCTACGACCGCGTCGTCCTGCAGGCGCAACGGCACGGAGCCTGGAGATCGTGTTCACGATCTTCGGCACGCCGGCGTGGGCAAACGGCGGCGGCGCGCCCACCCGCGCGCCACGCGACGCCACCCGGCTGCGGGAGTTCGCCTACGCGGCCGTCCCCTTGGCCCGCTTACGTGGCCGACCGATACTGAGCGTGTGTGGAAACGGCTCACGGGCGGGATTGCGGCTGCCGCGCTGGCGCTCTCGTGTGTGTCCGCAGCCGCCTCCTCGCCCGGCCTGCGCGGCGGGATCACCGACAGCGGGGCTGCCTACTACCACGATCCGGCCACGTTCTACCCGCAGCTCGAGGAGCTCGGCGTCCAGCTGCTCCGCGTCCATCTCAACTGGGGCGGCAAGCTCGGCGTCGCCACGCGCCGGCCGGCCGAGGGCACCGACTTCGACGACCCGGCCTACGACTGGCGGCTCTACGACCGCGTCGTGCTCCAGGCGGACCGCCACGGTGTCGAGATCGTGTTCACGATCTTCGGCACGCCGGCGTGGGCGAACGGCGGCGGCGCGCCGACGCGCGCCCCACGCGACGCGACCCGGCTACGCGAGTTCGCCTACGCGGCTGCGACCCGCTACAGCGGGACGCACGTCCGGCCGGACGGCACGCTGCTGCCGCGGGTCCGCTACTGGACGGCGTGGAACGAGCCCAACCTCCAGATCGGCCTGATCCCGCAGTGGCGTCGCGCCGGCAACCGCTGGGTGATCCAGAGCGCGATCGACTACGCGCGCATCTGCAACGCCGTCGCCGACGGGGTGCACACGTCGATGCTGCGCGGCCAGAAGGTCGCCTGCGGTGTCACCGCCGCCCGCGGCAACAACAACCCGAACGGCATCAAGCCGTCCGTCTCACCGCTCGCGTTTCTGCGGGCGATGAAGAAGGCGGGCGCCCGCGACTTCGATGCCTACGCACACCACCCCTACTACGGCGCGCCGTCCGAGTCGCCCGCAACGGCGTCGCCGGGCCGCGGCGGTGTCACGCTTGGCAACATCGACGACCTCGTCTCCGAGCTGACGCGGCTCTACGGCCCGAAGCGGATCTGGCTGACCGAGTACGGCTACCAGACGAATCCACCGGACGGGATCTTCGGTGTCTCGTGGGCGACGCAGGCTCGCTACGTGGGTGAGTCGTTCGCGATCGCGAGGGCGCATCCGCGGATCGACATGTTGCTGTGGTTCCTGCTCCAGGACGAGGGCGATCCGGCGCGCTGGCAGTCCGGCTTCATCGCTGCGGACGGCAAGCGGAAGCCCTCGTTCGAGGCGTTCCGCAAGGCTCTCGCAGGGCTCAAGCGCTAGATCTCCAGGCGGGCGTCCTCGAGGTCGAGGTCGCGTTCGACGCGCCGCGCCACATCGTCCGAGATCTCGCCAGTGCGGCGCAGCTGGTGGACGGCCGCCCGCTCGGCGGCGAGCAGTTCACGACGCAGCCTCTGGAAGTCGAGCGAGCGAGCCTCGATCGCGCCGTCGTCCTCGCCGTCGAGCCAGGCGGAGAACCGGTTCTGGCGGAAGCTGTAGCCGCCGCGGACCCGTTCGGCGGTGTCCTCACGCACCCAGTCCTCTTCCGTCAGCTCGTCGAGGCGGGCGAGCGCAGCCTCGGCGGCGCGAATGCGCGCCTGCGCGAGCTCGCGCCCCTCTTCCACGGCGTCGTCCTCGAGCCGCAGGAGCCGGATCACCGCCGGCAGGGTCAGGCCCTGGAGGACGAGCGTGCCGAAGATGACGGCGAAGGTGAGGAAGAGGATCACGCTCCTGCCCGGGAAGGGTTGGCCCGCGTCGGTCGTGAGCGGGATCGCGAGCGCCGCCGCCAGCGAGACGCCGCCGCGCATCCCGGCCCACGAGATCAGCGCGAGCGCCGAGTTCGGCGGCATCGGATCGCGCTCGCGGATCCGCCGGGAGAGCCGGCGCGGCAACCACGCGGCCGGGTACACCCACAGCCAGCGCGCGAGCACGACCGTCAGCCAGACCGCAACAGCCCACCAGAGCAGGTCGGCGGCCGAGTACGCGTCGAGCTCGTCGAGGATCCCGGGCAGCTGTAGCCCGATGAGGATGAAGAGGAGCGCGTTGAGCGTGAACGTGACGATCTCCCACGCCGACTCGCCCATCAGCCGCACCTCCGGCGTCGTCAGCTCAGGGGTGTACCAGCCGAGGTAGACGCCGGCGGTGACGGCCGCGATCACCGCGGATACGCCGATGAGCTCCGCCGGGATGTAGGCGAAATAGCCGGTGAGCAGGGAAATCGTCACCTCGGCCGCCGGGAAGTCGAGCCGTCGTCGCACTTGCCTGATCAGCCAGGCGACCGCGAGGCCGACGACGACTCCGCCGGCGACGTTGAAGACGAACGAGAGGCCGGCCTCCCAGAGCGTGAAGCTGCCGCTGACCGCCGCGACGATCGCGAAGCGGTACGCGACGAGCGCAGTGCCGTCGTTGACGAGGCTCTCGCCCTCGACCACGGACACGATCCGCCTCGGGACGCCCAGCCGACGCATGATCGCGGTCGCAGCGAGCGGGTCGGTGGGGGAGACGACGGCGCCGAGGACGAACGCCGCGGCCCACGGCAGCCCGGGCACGATCGCATGCGCGACGACCGCGACGACGACCAGCGTCAGTAGGACGAGCCCGACGGCCAGCAGCCCGACCGGCCGCATGTTCGTGCGCAGATCGGTGAGCGAGGTGAAGAACGCCGCCCCGTAGAGAAGTGGCGGCAGGACGCCGACGAGGACGAGGTCGGGCGGCAGGTCGATCTCGGGCAGGCCGGGCGCGAACCCGAGCGCGAGGCCGCCGACCACGAGCAGGATCGGGTACGGGATGCGGAGCTTGGGAACCAGCACGAGCATCGCGGCGCCGGCCGCGAGCAGCACGAGCAGATCGAACAGCTCGTGGTGGCCGAGATCGGTCAGGCGAGGCCCTTGTCGCGCAGCTCGGCGAGCGCCGACGGGGACTTCGGCAGCTCGAGGCCCATCCCGCGCAGGATCTCCGGCGCCTTGGTGAACTGGACGTCGCCGTACTCCACGACCTGCACGTGGTTGCCCCACGGGTCGTGGAACGAGTTGCCACCGAAGATCTCGACGCCGGCCTCGCGGGCCGCCGCGAGCACGGCCGCGCGGTCGTCGACCACGAGGCCGAAGTGGCGCTCCCCGTCGGGCTCGCGGTCGCTGCGCTGTGCCGGCCGCTGGGCGAGCGCGAGGAACTGGTCTCCCATGTCGATGAACGCCATACTCGGGATCCGGCCGCGCAGCTCCAGCTCGAACAGGCCGCCGTAGAACTCCAGCGCTTCGTCGAGCGAGCCGACCTCGATTGCGATGTGATTCATCCCGACCGCACGAGCCACGGAACCAACCCTACCCAGCGGGTGTAAGAGGACCGAGTGGTGAGCCGACCACCGACAGAGGACGAGCTCGTCGAGCGCGCACGTGGTGGCGACGCCACCGCCTTCGCCGCGCTCGTCCGCGACCACGAGGAGATCGCTTTCCGTACCGCGTACCTGATCGCCCGCAACGCCGCCGACGCCGAGGACGCCGCCCAGGTCGGCCTGACGAAGGCCTGGCGCGCGTTGCCGCGCTTCCGCCGCGGCGCGCCGTTTCGCCCCTGGCTGCTCGCGATCGTCGCGAACGAGGCGCGCAATCGCCGCCGCGCCGCGGGCAGGCGCGAAGGTCTCGCCCTGCGCGCCGCACACGAGCTTCCCTCGGGAGACGCGGCTCCGTCTCCCGAGGGGAGGGCACTCGCCGCCGAAGAGCGGGCAGCCCTGGTCGCCGCGCTCGAGCAGCTGAGCGAGGACGACCGCAACGTGCTCTCGTGCCGCTACCTGCTCGACCTCGGCGAGGAGGAGACCGCGGAGGTGCTCTCGCTGCGGCGCGGCACCGTCAAGTCGAGGACGTCCCGGGCGCTCGGCCGCCTCCGTGAGCAGCTGGGTGAGGAGGTGGGACAGACCGCATGAACGATCTCGAGCGGCGCCTGCAGGAGCTCGGCGGCGAGATCGCCTACCCCGCGACGCCGAGCTTCGACCTCAGCTTCGACCGCCGGCGCGCCGGCGCCGGCCGCCTGCGGCCGCTCGCGCTCGGCTTTGCGATCCTGCTCGCCGTGCTCGCCGGCGTGCTCGCGTTCTCGCCGGGAGCCCGCAGCGCCTTCCTCGAGATCTTCCACATCCGCGGCGCAACCGTGGAGCAGGTCGAGACGCTGCCGAACGTGCAGGCGCAGCGGCTCGACTTCGGCGAGCGCGTCAGCCGGGCGGAGGCGGAGCGGCGCGCCGGCTTCCGGTTGCTCGACCTCGGCACCGAGCCGGACGCGATCTTCGTCCGGCCGGACGGGCTGGCGTCCGTCGTCTACGGCGACCCGGCGCAGCCTCGGCTCGTGCTCTCGCAGGCGCGCGGGGCGGTCTTCGACGGGTTCATCAAGAAGACCGGCGGCCGCGGCACGACGATTCGCAGGGTGACGATCGACGGAGAGCCAGGCCTGTTCGTGGAAGGCGACGAGCACTTCGTCATGTTCTACGACGAGAACGGCCTGATCTCGGACGAGCGCACCTACCTTGCCGGCACCGTCCTGCTCTGGAACCGCGGGCCGCTGCTGCTGCGGCTCGAGGGCGATCTGATTCTGGGCGAGGCGGTCGCGCTTGCGAAATCGGTCGGCTAGGGAACCCGCGTTGCGCGACCGGTGTATCACGGTCGTAAACGAATGGAGGTCCGCATGAAGAAGCTCCTGCACACACTCGCAGTCGCCGCCATCACCGCAGCTATTTTCACTGCTGGTGCAAGTGCCGGCGGCTGGGCGACCGTGGGCCTCAGCTCGCTGCCCCCGTCCGGACTCGAGCCGAACCAGAACTGGCCCGTCGACATCACCGTGCTCCAGCACGGCCAGACGCCGCTCGCCGGCGTCACGCCGGTCGTCCGGATCCGCGACGGCGGCGGCAAGGTCGTCAAGAGCTTCACGGCGACGCCGACGAGCAAGACCGGCGTCTACCACGCCGACGTCAGCTTTCCCGGTCAGGGCACGTACTCGTACGAGGTCTACGACGGCTTCGGCACCTACGGCGGCGCCAAGACGCACACGTTCAAGCCCGTGCAGATCGGCGCACCCGGCGACTCGTTCCCGTATCTCCCGCTCGGGCTCGCCGCTGTCCTCGCATTCGGCCTGGCCGGCGCAACCGCCGTCTACCTGCGGCGGCGCCCCGAGCCGGCAACCGTTACCGATCTGAGGGAGGCGGCATGAAGAAGCTGTTCGTCTTCGTCGCCACCACCGTCGCGGGTCTCGCGCTCGCAGGCGTTGCGCAGGCCGGTTGCATGGCGACGGTCGGGCTGAGCTCGACGCCGAAGCCCGGCCTGCAGGCAGGCAAGCCGTGGATCGTCACGATCCGCGTCCTCCAGCACGGCGTCCGGCCGATGCCGGACGCGAGGCCGGAGGTGCGGATCCGGAACGCCGCCGGCAAGCTGTTCTCGTTCAAGGCCAAGAAGACCGCGACCGTCGGCTCGTACCGCGCCCGCGTCGTCTTCCCGAAGGCCGGCCGCTACAAGCTCGGCGTCTACGACGGCTTCCCGGTCGCGGAGTGCGCGCGGGTGCACACCTTCAAGTCCGTCCTGATCGTCGCCGTCTGAGACTCGGCTGGGTGAGCCCGGAACCCGGGCTCACCCAGCGCGTTGCGCTACCAGCTCGTCGGCTTCGGCGGCTGATAGAGCCAGACGTCGAAGAAGTGCGCCAGGTTCTGGCCGCCGGCGGAGTCCAGAAAACCGTGTCCTGGGCCGGCGTGCTGTACAGCTGCTTGAACCACTGAGCAGCGCTCTTGTTCCCCTGGTGCTCGCTCCAGATCCACTCGAACCAGGTGGCGAAGCCCTCGTGCAGCCACATGTCGGGCCACTGCGTCAGCGTCACCGAGTCGCCGAACCACATGTGCGCGATCTCGTGGACCAGCGTGGCTTGGCCATCGGGTCGGTCTCCTTCCAGACCCAGGTCGTCCGGCCCCCGCTCGTCGCCGACGAGACGAGGACTCCGTTCGCCATCGCGGTGATGCCGGCCGGCACGGTCACGGCGTAGTCGTACGTCGCCTTGTCGCGCGGATTGTCGTTGCACGGGAACCAGCCGGGCGACCCCTGCGGCTCGCCGACGACGAACGCGCCGTCGTCGGTGGGGATCCAGCCCTCGATCGACTGGTCCGGGTCGGTGATCACCTCCGGGACGCCGCGGTAGTCGACGGCGACACGGAAGGTCGAGCCGCTGCGGATCCCCGAGGCCGGCGTGATCACCAGCTCCTGGCCGTCGCGTGCGTACGACGCGTTGACCCCGTTCACGGTCAGTTTCGAGATCTGGAACCCGCGCAGATCCAGATTGAAGCGGGACAGATTCTGTGTGGCCTTCGCCGTGACGACGGCCTTGCCGTCGAGCACGTCGGTGGCCGGCTCGTACGCGAGCTTCAGGTCGTAGTTGGCGACGTCGTAGCCGCCATTCCCCCCGTTTGGAAAGAACGGGTCGCCGAGCCCCGACGAGCCGGGTGTGAAGTCGGCGGCGGCGGCAACCCCGGCCGTGGCCAGGAACAACGCGCACCCTGCGAGCACGACGCACATGCGGACCATGTGACGACCTCCCCTTGTCGCTTGCTGCCCGCCTCGACCCTGGACCAACGGCTGGACTTTGCAAAACCCTTACCGGAGGTTCATTGCAATACCCCTTTGTGGGGGCAACCTCTTAGCCCTAGCGGACGAAGTAACGAGTACAACGACCGGAGGACCCGATGATGACTGCGGCAGAGGTAACCACTCAGGAGACGGAGTTGGAGCGAATCGAGCGCTGGCGTGCCGGAGAGCTCGAGCGTGCGGGCTACGAGGCGACATCGGCGTCGCTGCTCGCATCCCGTCCCGACGTCGATCTTCACTACGCGATCGACCTGCTTCGCAACGGCTGCGCACCCGAGCTCGCGCTCCAGATCCTGCTCTAACGCGCTCCGACGCACCGACCGCCGGGCTCTCGCCGGGTAAAGGCCCGGCTCCGCCCGGCTCGCGCCGCTGAGCGCACGCGGCTCTCCGGGTCTGTGCTCACGCACTATCTCGTCCGGCCGCGCACCCTCAGCGACACGTCGGAGCGCCGGATCCAGCGCTGACGCCTACCGGAACGCCGTCCTGCCCGGGTCGGCAGAATGCTGCCGTGACTTTCCTTGCGTCCATCCCCTCGCCCTCGTCGGGCACGCTCGACCTCGGCCCCGTGACGATTCACATGTACGGGCTGATGCTGCTCGCGGGCATCGCGGCGTGCATCGCGATCACCGGCCGCCGCTGGGTCAAGCGCGGTGGCGACTGGGATCTGATCTTCCGCGTCGCCGTCTGGGGTGTCGGCGCCGGCATCGTCGGCGCGCGGCTCTACCACCTCGCCACGAGCTGGAGCGAGGTACCGGACGAGTGGTGGGGACCATTTGCTGTCTGGGAGGGAGGTCTCGGCATCTGGGGCGGGATCGCCGGCGGCGTTCTCGTCGGCGGCTTCATCGCGCGCCGCTCGGGCGCGAACGTCCCGGCGCTCCTCGACGCGGCAGCTCCCGGCCTGCTCGTCGCCCAGGCGATCGGCCGCGTCGGCAACTGGTGGAACCAGGAGCTCTTCGGGAAGCCGACCGACGCCGCCTGGGGGCTCGAGATCGACTCGGCGCGCCGCCCGGACGAGTACATCTTCGACGAGACCTTCCACCCGACGTTCCTGTACGAGGCGCTCTGGAACCTCGGCGCGGCCGTCGTTCTGCTGCTGCTCGACCGCCGCTTCCGCTTCCGGCCGCCCGCGCTCTTCGCGCTCTACATCGCGCTCTACACCGGTTTCCGCTTCTACCTCGAGAGCCTGCGCATCGATCCGTCCGAGGAGTTCCTCGGCGTGCGTGTGAACGCCTGGGTGGCTGCGGTGCTCTTCGTCGCCTCGGTGCTCTTCTTCGTCTGGTGGCAGTTCCTGCGCGGCGGCCGCACGCGTCGGCTGACCCACGCGCCCAAGACCCCGGCGCCGAAGGCGATGTCGATCCCGCGCGGCCGCGTCCGACCGCGTCGCTAGTTTCTTGGAGTGGCCCTCCCGGCAACAGTTGGCGCGTCTCTGACGCGCGATCTGCGGCGCGATGCGTCGTCCTCAGTCGCGTCCATACCAACCGGTATGAACGCTCCCTGCGTCCTAGCCTCGCTTGCAGCTCACACGCCAGAGACGCGAAACCGTCACCGGGAGAGCCACTAGCGTGACCGCCGTCCGCGAGCTCGAGCTGGACCTCGATGCCTTCGAAGGCCCGTTCGACCTGCTGCTGACGCTGCTCCTGAAGGAGGAGCTGGAGCCGGCCGAGATCGACATGGCCGCAATCGTCGTCGCTTTCGTCGAGCGGCTCGCCGAGCGCGACGAGCTCGACCTCGAGGCCTGCGGTGAGTTCCTCGTCCTGATCGCAGCGCTGCTGGAGCTGAAGGCTCGCGCGCTCTTCCCCGACGAGGAGGCCGAGCTTGCGGAGCTCGAGCCCGAGGAGGCGGCGGAGGAGCTCGCCCGGCGGCTCGCCGAGTACCGCCGGATGAAGGAGGCGGCCGGCTGGCTCGCGGAGCGGCTCGCCGGCGAGCGTGACCGCTACTTCCGCGTCGGCCCGGCGCCCATCGCGCCGCGTCCGGAGCGGAAGCTCGCGCCGCAGGATCCGCAGCAGCTCGCGGCGACGCTCCGGCTGCTCGCCGAGCCGCCGCCGCAGGTATCGCTCGCGCACATGTCCCTTCGCTTCCCGCCCGTCTCGCAGTTCCTCGAGCGCTTCCGCGCCGTGCTGCGCCGGCGCCGCCGCTTCGACTTCGACGCGGAGGTCGGCTCGCTCCCGCGCGTCGACCAGGCGGTCGCGTTCCTGGCGCTGCTCGAGCTGCGCAAGACCGGCGAGATCGCGCTCGAGCAAGCGGCGCCGTTTGCGCCGATAAGGGTTTCTCGTCCCGACGAAGAAAGGAAAGCCGAATGGATCGCCCGCTCCGCCTGATCACCGCGAACCCGGTCGACCAGCTCGCCCGGACCGTCGAGGCGCTGCTCGTCGTCGCCTCCGCGCCGCTTTCCGTCGAGGAGCTGGCGCAAGCCGCGGACGACGATCCGGAGCGGATCGAGCTCGCGCTCGGCCTCCTCTCCGACCGCTTCCGCGAGGGACGCAGCGGGATCGTGCTGGAGCACGTCGCCGGTGGCTACGCCTACCGCGCCTCACGCGAGGCGGCTGACGCGTGCGCGCGGCTGTTCGAGCGTCCGGTGGAACGTGGTCTCTCGCAGGCCGCGCTCGAGACGCTGTCGATCGTCGCCTACCTCGGTCCCTGCAGCCGCCCCGAGATCGCCCGCATCCGCGGCGTTGCCGCCGACTCGGCCGTCGCCGGGCTGCTCGAGCGCGGGTTGATCGCGGAAGCCGGCCGGGACGACGGGCCTGGCGGCGCCGTCCGCTACCGGACGACGCCGCTCTTCGAGCGCGTCTTCGGGCTCGAGAGCGCCGCCGCCCTGCCGCGGCTCGACGACCTGGGCGAGACCGCCGCCGACATTCGCGAGCGCCTCCACTCGGTCGCCGTCGGCAAGACCGCCTGACCGAACGCCAAGCTCTCCTAGGTCAGATCTGCCAGGAACCGCCGCGCAGTACCGGCACGCGGTCGCCGTCGGTCGTGACCCCGTCGACGTCGAGCTCGTTCGAGCCGATCATGAAGTCGACGTGGATGTCGCTCTTGTTCGCGCGCGCCTGGTCGGCCTCGTCCTCGAGCGGGAAGGTGTAGGCGTTGCCGAGCGCGATGTGCGTGGCGGCGTTCTCGTCGAGCAGCGTCTCGTAGAAGACGGTACGGAGCGGTCCGATCCGGCCCTCCTTGTCGACGAGCGCGATCTCGCCCAGGCGTGAGGCGCCATCGTCTCTCGCACAGGTGGCGCGAAGCGCGTCCGCGCCCTCGTCGGCGTCGATCTTGACCGCGCGGCCGCCCTCGAACTCGATCCGGATCCCGTTCATGTACGAGCCGTAGAGCTCGAGCGGCATCGTCGCCGCGACATGGCCGTCGACCCGGTCCGGGTCGGGCGTCGTGAAGACCTCCTCGGTCGGGAGGTTCGGATAGTGGGTGAGCCCGGCGGCGGTCTCGAAGTCGGCGCCGAGCCACTTGGAGCTCGGCATCAAGCCGATCGTCAGATCCGTTCCGGGGCCCTTCAGGTGCAACGAGTCGAAGCGGCGTTCGGTGAGCCGGTCGGCGCTGGCGACGATCACCTCCATCCGCTCGCGCCACGCCGCCACCGGGTCGTCCGCGTCGAGGCGGCAGACGTAGACGATCTCGTCCCAGAGCTTGTCGAGCGCCTCGGCGGGCTCGAGCTCCGGATGGACGCGGGTCGCCCAACCCTCGTTCGGGCACGGCCCGGCGGTCCAGTTCGTCGTCCGCTCGTTGACGATCCTCGGCACCGCAGAGACGTACGGCAGCAGGTCGCGGCCGGTGCGCGCGGGGTCGAGCCCGTCGAAGACGGAGGCGCTCGTCCCGGTCAGCGTCACGCGCGCGGCGCGCTCGTCCGAGAGCCACTGCAGGCGCTGCTCGATCCAGGGTGGGACGTAGTCGAGCGTGTCGTCGTCGGCCAGCTCGATGCGGGCGCGCTTGACGAGGTGGTCCCACCAGAGGACGTCGACGTACTTCGCGCCGCGCTTGTAAGCGGCCCGTGCGATCGCGCGTGCGGCGTCCTCCATCCCGAGGTAGGCCGTGACGCCGACCACCTGACCAGCCTGGACGTTGGCGCCGAAGCCGACGAGCAGGTCCGCCAGGCGTTCGAGATCCGTCGTCCGGTCGCGCACGGAGCGGCACACTACAGAGATGAGGTTGAACGCGTTCCTGGCACGGGCCGGCGTGGCGTCGCGGCGCAAGGCCGACGACCTGATCAAGACGGGCCGCGTGCGCGTCAACGGCGAGCTCGGCGAGTTGAACACTTTCGTCCAGTCGCGGGACACCGTCGAGGTCGACGGACAGCCGGTCGCCAAGCAGCGCCTGGCCTACGTGCTCCTGAACAAGCCCACGGGTGTCGTCACGACGGCGAGCGACCCCCAACGCCGCCCGACCGTCGTCTCGCTGGTCGAGCACGAGTCACGCGTCGTTCCGGTCGGACGGCTCGACGTCGAGACGACCGGCGCGCTCCTGCTGACGAACGACGGCCCCCTCGCCCACACGCTCGCCCACCCGCGCTACGGCGTCGAGAAGGTCTACGAGGTCGAGACGTGGAAGGAGCCGAACGACGACGCGCTCCGCCGGCTCGCGGCAGGTGTCGAGCTCGAGGACGGCGTCACGTCGCCGGCGCGCGTGCGGAGGCTCGGCGCCGGCCGCTTCGAGCTCGTGCTCCACGAGGGCAAGAATCGCCAGGTGCGCCGCATGTGCGAGGCCGTGGGCCATCGCGTGCGGCGGCTGCACCGAAGCGTCTACGCCGGGCTACGTGTCGACGGGCTCGCCCCCGGCGAGTGGCGGGAGCTGACGCGCGACGAGATCGAGCGGCTCGGAAAGCCGGTCCAGTGAGAAGGGTTGCGGCTCTCGTCGTCCTCGCGCTCGCCGGCTGCGGCGACAGCGCCGAGTCCGAGCCTGAGAGCCCGGCGACGATGATCGTCACGATCAGGACGAACGGCGCGCTCTCGACGGAGATGTTCGCCGTCGCCGACGGGCGCCTGACGCCGGGCGAGCTCGACAAGACGCGCGTCTACACGCATGCCGGCGACGTGGAGCCGGAGGAGGGCATCTCGTTCGAGGAGGTCTATATCGAGGAGCCCGGGAAAGAGCCGAAACGGCTGACGAGCGACCGGCGCTTCGACCACTCCCCGGCGCTGCTGAGAGACGGACGAGTGGCATTCGTTTCGTGTCCTCTGCCGTCCGGGACGCTGATACCGAACTGCCGCTTCGACGCGATCGCGCCTGCGTCCGGCGAGCGTCAGACGATCGCCGGCGGGCTCGGCTTCGTCTGGAACGCCGACCTCGCTCCCGACGAGAACCGGCTCGTCCTGTCACGCATCACCGAGTCGGCCGTGCCGACAGGCGTGTCCGTGCGGAACCTCGAGACAGGTGAGGAGCGGCAACTCGCCGAGGGGGCGTTCGGGCGCTGGTCGCCCGACGGCGAGCGAATCGCGTTCGTGAGCGACCGTGACCACAACGGCCCGTGTCTCTTCCACGACTGCAGCGGTTTTGCCAACGAGATCTACGTCATGGACGCCTCCGGCCAGGAGGTCGAGCGGTTGACGGAGAACCCGGCCACCGACGCCGCTGCCGACTGGAGCGGCGACGGCGAGTGGGTCATCGTCGGCCGGATTGCCGACGAGGAGGACGACTGGGACCTGTGGGCGGTCCGCGCCGACGGCGAGTGCGAGGTCCAGCTCACCGACACGACACGATGGGAGATCGACGCCGAGTGGCACGGCGCCGGCGACGGCGGGCTCGACTGCTAGATGGCTAGAGGGCCTTCGGGCGAGCCGCGCCGAAGAAGCGGCCCGCCTCGCTCTTGACGAAGCCCATCCGGTCGAACATCGCCTCGAGCGTCGGCTCGGACGCCTTCCGTGCCTTCTCGGCGCCTCGCGCCAGCAGGCGCTGCAGCTCCGCCGGATCCGCGCGCAGCTCGCGATACCGCTCCTGGATCGGCGTCAGCGCAGCGACGACTGCATCGCCGACGTCGGTCTTGAACTGCCCGTAGCCAGACCCTTCGTAGCGCGCCTCGATCGCGTCGGGCGACTCGTCTGTCAGCGACGCGAGAATGTCGATCAGGTTCGACACGCCCGGCTTGTCCTCGCCGCGGCGTACCTCCGAGCCCGAGTCGGTGACCGCCGACTTGAACTTCTTCATGATCACGTCGGCGTCGTCGAGGATCCGAACGGTGCCCTGCGGCGTCCCTGAGGTCGTGGACATCTTCTTCGTCGGCTCCTGCAGGTCCATGATCCGCGCCCCGACCTCGGGGTAGACGCCCTCCGGCAGCTTGAAGGTCTCGCCGAAGCGGTTGTTGAAGCGTTCGGCGACGTCCCGAGCGAGCTCGAGGTGCTGCCGCTGGTCGTCGCCGATCGGGACGATGTCGGTCTGGTAGAGCAGGATGTCGCCCGCCATCAGGACGGGGTAGGTGAAGAGCGCCGCGGAGATGAACTCGCGCTCGTCCGACTTGTCCTTGAACTGGGTCATCCGGTTCAGCTGCCCGAAGCTCGTGACGCCGCCCAGCAGCCAAGCCGCCTCGGCGTGCGCGGGGACGTGACTTTGTGCGAAGACGGTCGAGCGCTCGGGGTCGAGCCCCGTCGCGAACAGCATCGCCGCGAGGTCCAGCGTCTTCTCGCGGAAGTCCTGCGGGTCGTACTCGACGCTGATCGAGTGCAGGTCGACGATGCAGAAGAAGCCCTCGCCGCGTTCCTGCGTCGCGGCGTACTGGCGGAAGCCGCCGATCAGGTTGCCGATCGTCTTGTCGCCCGTGGGCTGGATGCCGGAAAAGATGCGCATTTCTCCTCCATTTGTACCCACTTCGGCCGTCAGGGGCACAACTACACTCAGCGCGTGGCTACCGTCGGCTCCCCCGAGCTCTTGATCGTCATGGGCGCACAGGCGTCGTCCGAGCAGGTGGACGAGGTCGTCGCGCGTCTCGAGGAGGCGGGCGCGAGCGCGCACGTCAGCCACGGCCGCGACGCGACGGTGATCGGGGCGATCGGCGAGCGCGAGCTGCTGGCGACATTGCCGCTCGAGGGCTTCCCCGGCGTCGAGCAGGTGCTGCCGATCCTGAAGCCGTACAAGCTCGTCTCGCGGGAGCTCCGCCGCGACCCGACCGTGATCGAGGCCCGCGGGCGGCGGATCGGCGACCAGTACTTCGGCTTCATCGCCGGCCCGTGCACGGTCGAGACGCGCGAGCAGACGCTCGAGACGGCCCGGGCGGTCCACGCCGAGGGCGTGACGATGCTCCGCGGCGGCGCCTTCAAGCCGCGCACCTCGCCCTACGCATTCCAGGGGCTCGGCGTCGAGGCGCTGAAGATCCTCGCCGAGGCGCGCGACGAGACAGGACTGCCGCTCGTCACCGAGCTGATGGACCCCCGCGACGTCGAGGCGGTGGTGGAGATCGCCGACGTGATCCAGATCGGCGCCCGCAACATGCAGAACTTCAACCTGCTCTCCGAGGTCGGCCGCGCGCCGAAGCCGGTGCTGCTGAAGCGCGGCCCCGCATCGTCGATCGAGGAGCTGCTGATGGCGGCCGAGTATGTCGTCAAGGAAGGCAACACGCAGGTGATCCTCTGCGAGCGGGGGATCAAGACCTTCGAGCGCTCGACGCGCTACACGCTCGACCTGTCGGCGATCCCGGTGCTGAAGCACGAGACGCACCTGCCGGTGATCGTCGACCCCTCGCACGCCGCCGGCAAGCGCGACCTGGTCCTGCCGCTCGCGCGGGCGGCCGTCGCCGCCGGAGCCGACGGGATCATCGTCGAGGTGCACCCGAGGCCGGAGGAGGCGCTCTGCGACGGGCCGCAGCAGATCCCGACGGCGGACTTCGCCGACTTCGCGCACGAGATCCGAGCGCTGGCGTCGCTGCTCGGCAAGACGATCGGGTGATTCGCCGGCTCGCGATCGTTGGGACGGGCCTGATCGGCGCGTCCGTCGGGCTCGCGGCGCGGCGCGCCGGAGTCGAGCACGTGTCTGGTTGGGACCCGGACGCGGTCCATCTCGCGACAGCGGCCGAGCGTGGGGCGGTCGACGCCGCAGCTGATCTCGCGAGCGCGCTTGCGAGCGCCGAGCTGGCCGTCGTCGCCGCGCCGGTCACAGCGCTTCCGGCGCAGGTGCGCGCCGTGCTCGAGGCGAGCGGGCCCGGCTGCACCGTCACCGACGTCGGCTCGACGAAGGGCGCGGTCTCCGAAGCCGCCGCCGGCTCGGGCCGCTTCGTCGGCGGGCATCCGATCTGCGGCTCCGAAGCGCGCGGGCCGGAGTGGGCGACCGCCGAGCTGTTCGAGGGCGCGACCTGGTTCCTCACCCCAGTCGCCGCCACCGAGCCCGACAGCTACAAGGTGCTGCACGGCTTCGTCACGGCGCTCGGAGCAGTGCCGGTCGCGATCGATCCGGAAGCGCACGACCGGCTCGTCGCGGTCACGAGCCACCTGCCGCACGCACTCGCGAACGTGCTCCTGAACCAGGCCGGCGGCGCCCGCGTCGAAGGTCACGAGCCGTTGGCCGCGGCCGGGGGCTCACTGCGCGACATGACGCGCGTCGCCGGCGCGAACCCACGCATCTGGGTCGACATCTTTCTCGAGAACCGCGTCGCCCTGGCCGCGTCGCTCGCCGAGCACCGGCGGCGCATCGAGCAGGTCGAGGCGGCGCTCGCGGCCGGCGACGCGGGGTTCCTCGCCCGCTGGATCGGCGAGGCCTCGGCGAACCGGCGACGGCTGCTCGAGACCGCCTACGGGGATGCAGGCGCGCTCCAGCGCCTCCGCGTCCACGTGCCCGACCGGCCGGGCGTGATCGCCGGAATCGCGCAGGCGCTCGGCGCCGAGCGGATCAACATCGCCGACTTCGACCTGCAGCACCTCTCGAGCGAGCGCGGCGGCACGATCGCGATCCTCGTCGCCGGGGAGCAGGAGGCGGCCCGCGCGGCCGAGATCCTCGAGCAGCAGGGGTACGGCGTCGTCGTTGCGGCCGTGCTCGACGAGGACGGCGCGTGAAGGTCGAGCCGGCGACGATGCTCGTCGGCGACCTCGCCGTCCCCTCCGTCAAGGGCATCTGCCAGCGCGGCGTCCTCCTCGGGGCGATCGCGGAGGGTACGACCGAGCTGCGCGGCTTCGGGCATGCCGCCGACACCGACGCGGCGATCCGGGCCGTGCGCGCACTCGGCGTCGAGGTCTCGGAGCCGGCCGAGGACGTCGTCCGCATCGAAGGACGGGGACTACGCGGGCTGCGGGCGCCCCAGGAGCCGATCGACTGCGAGAACGCCGGCACCGTGCTCCGGTTGCTCTCCGGCGTCCTGGCAGGGCAGGAGGGACGGTTCGAGCTCGTCGGCGACGCGTCCCTCTCCTCACGGCCGGTGCGCGTCGAAGAGCCGCTGACACGCATGGGCGCCACGTACGAGACGACCGACGGGCGGCTGCCCGCCACGATCGTGGGCGCCCCGCTGAAGTCGATCCGGTATTCGCTGCCCTTCGCCAGCGCTCAGGTCAAGTCGAGCGTCCTGCTGGCGGGGCTGCTCGCCCAGAACGGCCCGACGATCGTCGAGGAGCCGACGCCGACCCGCGACCACACGGAGCGCCTGCTGACGTCGATCGGGGTTCCGGTTCGGCGGCGCGGCAACCAGATCTCCGTCATGCCCGTCGACCGGCTCGACGCCTTCGAGCTCGACATCTCCGGAGACTTCTCCTCGGCGGCGCCCTTCGTCGTCGCCGCGACGCTGCTCGCCGGCTCCGAGTTGCGGATTCACGGCGTCAACGTGAACCCGACTCGCACGGGCCTGCTGAACGTGCTGGAGCGCATGGGCGCGAACATCGCCATCCTGAACCGGCGCACCCTGGGCGGCGAGCCGGTCGGCGACCTCGACATCAGGTCGGCCGAGCTCGTCGCGACCACGATCGAGGAACCCGAGGTCCCCCTGCTGGTCGACGAGCTGCCGCTGTTCGCGTTGCTCGCCGTGTATGCGCGTGGAGACAGCGTCGTCAGCGGCGCGTCGGAGCTACGGGCGAAGGAGACCGACCGGATCGAGACCGTCGTCGACGGGCTGCGCCCGCTTGGTGCTCACATCCGCGCCACCGAGGACGGCTTCGTCGTCCGTGGCGTGCCGGCGAGGCTACGCGGCGGAACGATCGATGCCCGCGGCGATCACCGGATCGCCATGCTCGGCGGGGTCGCGGGGCTCGTCTCCCGGGAAGGCGTGGAGATCCGGGGCTCCGAATGCGTCTCGGTAAGCTTCCCCGGCTTCTTCGACCTTCTCGACTCGCTGCGAGGCGCCACTTCCTGATGATCGTCGCAATCGATGGGCCCGCAGGGGCCGGTAAGAGCACGGTCGCGCGGCTGCTCGCCGAGCGGCTCGGCTTCAGCTACCTCGACACGGGGGCGATGTATCGCGCGCTCACCTGGCTTGCCCGCCGGAACGGGCTCGCGCTCGATCGCGCCGACTCGCTCGCCGAGCTCGCCGTCGAGAACCCGGTCGAGTTCGACGAGGCGGGGCGGGTCTTCATCGGCGGCAGCGACGTCACCGACTCGATCCGGAGGCCCGACATCGACAAGCTCGTCCCCGTTGTCGCTCGTCACCACGAGGTGCGCGAGGTGATGCGCGAGCGCCAGCGTGCGCTCGGGCAGATCGGCAACGTCGTCATCGAAGGGCGTGACATCGGCACCGTCGTCGCACCTCAAGCTCAGGTAAAGGTTTACCTTTTCGCCGACCCGACGATCCGGGCGGCGCGCCGCTCGTCCGAGCGTCCCGGCATCGGCGCCGACGCGCTCGCGACCGACCTGCGGATGCGCGACGAGAAGGACGCCGTCAACATGCGCCCCGCCGAGGACGCGGTCCAGATCGACACGACCGACCTCGAGGTCGACGAGGTGGTCGCGCTGATCGAGGACCTCGTCGCCGCGCTCAACACATGAACCGCGTCGACGCTGTCTGGGCGGTCGGTCGCCTCACGATCGGCTCGCTGGTGCGGCTGCTGACGCCGCTGCGCAACTACGGCGCCGAGCGGGTGCCGGCGTCCGGCGGGGTCGTGCTGGCGGTCAACCATTTCCACTGGATCGACCCGCCGGTGTTCGGGCTGATGTCGCCCCGGTCGATGCACTTCGTCGCGAAGGTCGAGGCGCACCGAATCCCCGGCCTCGGACAGCTGATCCGAAGCTTCGGCACGATCGCCGTGCGCCGCGGCGAGTCCGACCGGGAAGCGGTCCGGCGGATGCGCGAGGTCGTTCGGGACGGACGCGCGCTCGGTCTCTACGTCGAGGGCACGCGACAGCTCACAGGCGCTCCGGGCACCGTCCAGCCGGGCGCTGCCATGGTCGCGATCCAGGAGGACGTGCCGGTCGTCCCAGCTGCGATCTACGGCAGCTACGAGTGGAAGCCAGGCAACTTCCACCCGATCTCGGTCGCGTGGGGCGAGCCGATCCGCTTCGACGACCTCCCGAAGGGCGGCAAGGGATACCGCGAGGCCTCGGCCGAGATCCAGCGGCGGATCCACGGGCTGCACGCCTGGCTCGCCGAGGTCCATGCGCTCGGCCGCCCCCGCCACGCGACGCCACCGAGATGAGCGAATCGACCCCGACCCCGGAGATCGTCGGCACCGTCGCGATCGTCGGCTACCCGAACGTCGGCAAGTCGACGCTGATCAACCGGCTGACCGAGACGCGCCAGGCGGTCGTGCACGAGACACCGGGTGTGACACGAGACCGGAAGGAGCTGATCGCCGACTGGAACGGCAAGCACTTCCTGCTCATCGACACGGGCGGCGTCGACGACCTCGCGACCGACGCGTTCAGCCCTTCGATCGCACGGCAGGCCCGCGCCGCGATCGAGGAGGCCGATCTCGTCCTCTTCGTCGTCGACACCCGGCACGGGATCACCCCCGGCGACGAGGAGCTCGCCGACACGCTCCGTCACTCGAAGAAGCCCGTGCTCGTGCTGGCGAACAAGATCGACGACCCGCGCCGCGATCTCGACGCGATCGAGTTCCACAAGCTCGGGCTGGGCGATCCCTTTCCGCTCTCGGCGTTGCACGGCCACGGCACGGGCGACCTGCTCGACCGGATCGTCGAGCTGCTGCCCGGTGAGGGGGAGCCGCAGGCCGGCGACGAGGCGATCCGCGTCGCGATCCTGGGCCGGCCGAACGTCGGCAAGTCGTCGCTCCTGAACGCGCTGCTCGGGCAGGAGCGGGTGATCGTCTCCGACGTGCCCGGCACGACGCGCGACGCGATCGACACGATCCTGCGCAAGGAGGACCGCACCTACCGGCTGGTCGACACGGCCGGCCTGCGGCGCAAGCGCAAGCAGCGGCAGGGGATCGACTACTACTCCGAGCTGCGGGCGCTCGAAGCGGCCGAGCGCGCCGACATCGCGCTCGTCCTGATCGACGCGAAGGAAGGGATCGTCGACCAGGACCTCGCGGTCGCGGATGTGGCACGCAAGGCGGGCTGCTCGACGCTCGTCGTCCTCTCGAAGTGGGACGAGACCGAGATCACGATCGAGGACGTGCGGCCGCGGATCGAGACGCGCCTGCGGCAGCGCCCGCCGCTGATCGCCGTCTCGGCGAAGACCGGACGCGGCCTCGACCGGCTGCTCGAGTACATCGCCGAGCTCTTCGACAAGCACACGGGCCGCATCCCGACGCCGGCGCTGAACAACGCGCTCGCCGAGCTGCGGCAGGCGCGCCAGCCGCCGTCGAAGCGTGGCAAGCGGCTGAACCTGCTCTACGGCGCGCAGGTCTCGACCAGGCCGCCGCGGATCCGGATCCATGTCAACGACACGAGCCTGATCACACGGGACTACTCGTACTGGCTCGAGAACGAGCTGCGGAAACGCTTTAACCTCGGCGGCGTGCCCGTGTCGATCGACTTCGTACTCCGGACGTGAACGTCGTCATCGTCGGAGGAGGCTCCTGGGGGACCGCGTTCGCGCGCGTCCTGCAGAACCGGGAGCACGCGGTGACGCTCGCCTGCCGCGACGCGGAGCAGGCGCGCGCGATCGCCGAGACCGGCCGCAACCCGCGCTATCTCCCTCACTGCAATCTCCGCGGCGTCAAGGCGACGACGATCGAGGACGCACCGCTCACCGAGGCGGACGTGATCGTGGTCGCCGTGCCGAGCGCGGTGTACGGCGACGTCGTCGACTCGCTGCCGGGCGACGCGCCGATCCTCTCGCTGACGAAAGGGCTCGATCCCGGGACCGGCGAGCGGCTGTCGACGCTCGTGAAGCGACGCCCGGTCGCGGTGCTGACCGGGCCCAACATCGCGGACGAGATCTCGCGCGACCAGCCGGCCGCTGCGGTGATCGCCAGCGAGGACGATCAGCTCGCGCTCGACCTGCAGGCGGCGATCGCCTCGATCACGTTCCGCGTCTACGTCAGCGACGACCTCGTCGGCGTCGAGCTCTGCGCAGCGGCGAAGAACGTGATCGCGCTCGCCGCCGGCGGTGCGGACGGCCTCGAGCTCGGCGACAACGCCAAGGCCGCGCTCGTCGCGCGCGGGCTCGCCGAGATGGCGAGGCTCGCCGAGGCGGCGGGCGGCAAGCAGGGCACCTTCGCGGGACTCGCGGGCATGGGCGACCTCGTCGTCACGTGCTGGTCGAAGTCCGGCCGCAACCGCCGGGCGGGCGAGCTGATCGCTCAGGGCACCGATCCCGACGATGCCGTCCGCCAGATCGGGATGGTCGTCGAGGGCCTGACGACCGCGCCGGTGCTGCGAGATCTCGCGCACCGGCTGGGGATCGAGCTGCCGATCACGGAAGGCGTGTGCGCCGTCCTCGACGGCGAGCCGCTGCACGATCTCGTCGGCACGCTGATGCGCCGCCAGCCGACCACGGAGTAGACGGGCGGGCGCCCCGGTCCAAATGGCACTCGAATGAGGGATTTTCCGGAGTAAGTGCGGGATTCGCCAACAAAAGTGCGAAATCCGATTGAAATCCGCCGCATGAAGGAGTAGCTTCCGACCCGTCAGTCAGTGAGGGGATAGGGGAGCTTGAGCCGTTCGAACTCGACATCGGTGGCGGGTACCTGAGGCGTGTCGCCCTGGACCGTCAAGCGAAGGGGTAGGCGGAACTTCGCACGCGCTGCGGTCGTCCTCGGGATGGCCATTGCTCTTGTCGGCGGCATCAGCTCGGCGCAGGCCACACCCGATAGCGAGGATGCCGAGGCAGTCGGCAACGCGATCGAGAGCTACGCCGACCGGCTCGCCTCCGCGACCGACGCGCTCGGTGAGTACGGGGACCTCGCGAACAACCTGCCGCTCACCGACCTCGCGCCGGGCGATCCAGGTGGACTGAACCTCAGCGACCTGCTCGACGATGCGGTCGGGCCGCTCGGCAGCTTCGCGAACATGGGCGCTCTCGCCACGGCGATCGAAGCGCGTGACGGAACCTACGGAGGCGTCACCGTCCAATTCGGCCTCGGGTCGTTCACTCAGGCCGCGGTGAGCTCGACCGCGACCTCGATCACGATCCCGGTCCACGCCACGCGAACGGTCAACCAGCCGCTCGACTTCGCGTTCGGCGCGGTCGACATGGCGGGCGGCAGCCTCGGCGTCGACTTCGTGCTCGACACGACCCTGACCTTCAACGTCGACCCGACTCTGATCACCGATGCAGACACCGCCCCGGCGACAGCGGTCGCGCTCGTGCCGCCGACGATCGAGCTCTGCGCGAACGCCACCGGCTCGGTCGGCGTCTTCACGGCGCGCTTCGGCTTCACCGACGTCAAGGTCTCGACGGACGACCCGAGCACGCCGGCGACGGAGACGGCAACGCTGCACGCCTGCGCGGACGTCGTCTTCCAGGATCCCGACTCCACGGGCGGGATCACGCAGGACGAGTGGACGTCGCATGCCCTCACCGAGCTCGCGACCGCGAGCATCGTCGACGGAGCGGCAGACCCGGCGAACGACCTCGACGTGACGTTCCACGTCGACGCCTCGCTGATCGACGGCGATGCGTTCGTGGACGTGGAGCCGGCCGACGCGTCCATCAGCTTCACCGACCAGAACCTTGCCGTCGGCGGCTTCGACCCGACGCCGACGCCGACGCTCGGCAAGCTCGGCGACTGGGACAACATCTCGGCGGGCGACGTCGCCAACGGCCTCGCCCAGTTCGTCGCCTCGCTGGCGGGCTCGCAGGGCGAGAGCAACGGGCCGCTGCCGTTCCTGAAGAAGAGCATCACGGAGACGTTCGACGCCGTGAAGCCGCTGACGGACTACACGGCGCGACTCACCAATGCCGAGGTCGGCTGCGGGACGCAGCCGGGAGACGCCGACAGCTTCCCGACCGGCCTGATCGACAACCTCGCCGACGGCACGCTCGTCTACTGCCGGGCGAGGACGCAGCAGGAGCTCGACGACGGCACCGTTTCGTGGTCGGTGCCCGCGGGCGTCAGCGCGACGGCCGTGTCCGGGACGACCTCGGACGCCACGCTCGGCAACGCGAACGTCACCCCGCCGGGACCGAGCCCGACGGCCGACGCCGTCTTCGAGATGACCGCGGCCGGCACCTTCGATGTCGAGCTGACCTGGGATGCGGACCCGGCCGCCGCTACGACGACGCGGACTGCGATCCCGCGTCCGGGCACGGCGCAGGAGCTCTTCGTCAAGCTCGCCGCCGCGGCGGGTCTCGTCACGACCGGCGGGAAGCTCAACTACGACTCGGCGAAGAAGTCACTCTCGTTCCGGCTGCAGAAGGAGAACTTCGACCCGGTGGCCGTGACTACCAGCGCGAGCTTCGGCGACCTGCTCCGCAACGCGACCAACCTGGCCGGGCTGCAGGACTCCGGAGCGGCGACGTTCAGCGCGAACGTCTCCGACGTCGACTTCGACATCACCTTCGGAGTCGTCCTCGTGCCCGACACGAGCGACATCACGCCGCTCCGCGGCAACGCGACGGACAGCACCGGCACGATCCTCACCGACAGCGGCGCCAACTTCCTCACCGGCCCCAACGCTCCGCGGCTCGCCCAGGTCGTCAAGAACACGACGGACGACACGCAGTGCACGATCGCGGCGATCGCGGCGACGACGCTGACGTGCGCCGCGGCCTCGGTCATGAGCTGGGACAGCGGCGACGCCTACGACGTCGACGGCGGGCTGGCCGACCGTTTCTACGTGCAGGTCGACAACGCCGCGGACGCCCCCGAGCTCTCGGTGGGCGACCTCACCGTCGGCGGCACGCTCGCGCTGACCGGCAAGCTCGGCTTCCTCGAGATCGAGGCGGAAGGCGACAGCGCCAAGAACGGGTTCGATCCCAGCACCGCGTTCGGCGTCGCGAAGGCAGACCTGGCGAAGCCGGTCGTGCGCCTGGACATCAAGACGCCCGATCCGTTCTCCGTCGACACTGGTGCCGGCACCGAGACGATTTCCGACGCGATCGGCGTCGCCGACCTGCTCTTCCATCTCGACGACGCCCACCTCGACGCGGTCTGCAACCTCAAGGCGACGGCCGGGCTGGCCGTCTCGGCGAGCGTCGAGGGCAATCCCGCCTTCGCCAAGGGCGGGGTGGGCGTGAACTGGCCGACCGTCTTCGAGGCCAACAGCTGCAAGCCGGACTTCTCCTCGCTCGTCATCGACGCCGACACGGACTTCGACCTCAGCCTGAAGGACTTCGATCCCTTCCCGTCGGTCAGCGGCGTCCACGACGGCGGCGACGGCGACAGCAACCTCGAGGACACGACCAAGAACTTCTCGGCCAACGCCGTCAACGGCGACAACCTGCTCCAGCTGACGCTGAACAACGAGACGACGGGCGCGAGCTGCACGATCACGACGCTCGACGCAACGCACCTCAACTGCAGCCTCTCCGGCGGCACGCGCTCCGGCGACACCGCCAACAACAACAAGTGGAAGGACGGCGACGAGTACTCGGTCGAGGGCAACGTCCTCGCCCTGCTCGGGATCATCCTCGACCACCTCGACGAGCTGGTCGAGCAGGTCGACGCAATCGCGCCGGGCGAGACCGACAAGGAGATTCCGCTGATCGGGATCTCGACGAAGGAGCTGGTCGGGAAGATCCAGTCGGTCAAGCAGACGCTCGACGACCTCCGAGGCTCGCCGCTTGCGACGGTCGACTGCACGCGCAACCCCGACGGGACCAACACCGGCAACGACAGCGTCGGCCGGCCGTTCGACCTCTCGATCCTGCCCGACAACCAGCTCGTCTATTGCCGCGCGGTCTCGACGGTCGAGCCGGACGCGGTCACCTGGACGGCGAAGGCCCTGGGAACCGACGGTGACCTGGTCGTCGGCAACGCGGTCAACTCGCTTGGCGGCGCGGCAGCAAACGGCATGCTCGACACGGTTGGCCCGTCCCCGACGGCGCGGGTGGAGATCACGCTCAGCGACCAGGACGGCGTCGCCAACGACGACACGCTGATCGACGAGTGGCGCGCGATGGTCGAGTTCACCGACGCAGCCGGCAACCACACCGCCGAGCTGCCGCAGGCCTCACCGCCGTCGTCCCTGCAGGAGCTCGAGAAGCTGATCGAGGACAAGCTCGGCGTCGCGGATCCGGACGTCTTCAAGCTCGACCTCCTCGACCTGCCCGACCGCGGCGACGACACGCCGATCGTCGACGGCGACCACGACGGCGCCGCGGCCTCCGAGGTCCTCCACGACGACGACACCGACTTCACCTCCGGCGGTTCGGGCGATCCGATCAACGGCAACCTGCTGATCAACAAGACGGACAACGTCCACTGCACGATCACCCTCGTCCAGGACAACGACCTGACGTGCGCCGGCGCGAACATGCACTGGGACGACGGCGACGAGTACGAGGTCGTCGGCAACGGCACCAAGGATCTGATCATCCGGCTCGGCTTCGGCTTCTGCTCCGCCGACGACGCCGGCAGCGGCGCAGGCGCGCTGTGCAAGGCCACCGATCGCGACGTCGACGCGCTCACGGTCCCGCTGAACACCGACCTCGGCGCGGCCGGCGACCTCGTCACGCTCGACACCGAAGGCGACCTCAGCCTCGACTACGCCGCGCGCGCTCAGCTCGACATCGGCATCCCGCTGAAGCTCGACCTGACGCCGGACATCTCCGTGCTCGACACGACGAAGGCCGAGGTCGAGGGGCGGCTCGAGGCGAGCGACATCGGCCTGTCCGCGAGCATCGGTCCGGTCGAGGTGAACCTCGGAACGGCCGTCGAGGACGTCGACGGCGATCCGGACACAGAGGATCCCGGCACCGGCGTGGTCAAGCTCGGCGCCGAGCTGAGCGTCGTGAAGGACACGAGCGATGCCGGCGACGACGCCCTCGACGACGCGATCGACAACAACCGCACGTTCACGATCGGCGACTTCTTCGGCGACCTGGACGTCACGTTCCAGGGCGCGGACCCGGATCTCGAGTGTGAGGACCCGGCCAGCCCCGGCTCGACCGGCGACGCCTGCGGCGTCCTCAGCGTCGAGGTCGCAGGCGTGGCGTTCGCCGACCCGCTCAAGCTGGCCTGTACCGCCGAACCGCTCTCGTGCACACCCACGCTGCCCGCCGGGCTCCAGGCGCTCCTCGACGGCCAGGCGCTCAACTGGGGGCTGCTGCTCCAGGTCCTGCCGCAGCTGCTGACCAAGCTCGAATCGGAGCTCGACGGCGCGGCGAAGGGCGTCAGCATCCCGCTCGTCGGCGACACGCTCGATGCGGGCGCCAACATCGTCGGCACGTTCAACGACGAGGTCGTGACCCCGTTTGCCGCGCTCGCGGAGCAGATCACCGCGACGGTGGACGACCCGCCGAACGGCGACGACGACAACTCCCCGGAGCCGTGGGAGGTCGCGAAGAAGCTCCAGTCGTTCATCTACGACGGCGCCGGAACGGCGTTCAAGGGGCTCGGGCCCGGCACCGACGGCGCCGACCTGATCCTGGACCTGAACGGCAGCGGCGACGTGACGATCGACGACGTCGTCGTCACCCCGCTCTGCACGAGCTCCTACGTCCCGTGCGAGGTCGGCCACGAGCTGACGAGCATCCGCGACCTGCGGATCACGTTCCTGCTCGGCGACGACCTCGTGGACGCGGACGTGCCGTTCGACATCGGCCTCCGCGGACTGCCGGTCCGGATGACCGGCGGCGTTGCGAGCGACGTCGGCTGGAGCACGTTCGTCGACTTCGGCCTGAACGAGGACGGCCCGTACCTGCGGACGAGCGGCCCCAAGTCGTTCGCGGGCGGCGAGACCGGCGCGGACGGCCTGCCGAACGGTGACGACGCGCCCGACGCGGACACCGCGATCACCGGCACCGAGAACGAGGCCAAGCGGGCGCCCGACATCGACACGAACGCGGACGACGAGGACGGGGACGGCCCCGACCCGGGCCCCGACCCGGACGAGACACCAGACGGCTGGGCCGTCATCAATTACCTCGTCGACGACGACGCCAGCTTCGACGGTGACGTCGAGCCGGGCATGTGGCTCTGGAACCTCGACACCGACGAGGGCTGCCGGATCTACTCGGTCGAAGCGACGATCCTGCGTTGCGACAATCCGGGCACGACGGCCGACGAGGGCGTCGAGTGGCACCAGACAGGCGCGACCGACGGGGACAACTACGCCGTCATCGAGCTGCACCCGCCCGACGAGGCGGACGGTGGCTCGAGCGAGCTGAACCTCGCGGCGAGCGTCGGCATCGGCACCAACGCGGCCATCAACTGCACCGACGCCGACCACGACTATCCGACGAGCGGGGCCACCGAGCCGACCCAGCTCGCCGGCTTCTCGACCACGCGCTGCCTCGCGGGTGAGCTCGCCTTCCTCGCGGTCACGATCCGCGACAAGGACACCGGCCAGGACTGCACCGACGATCTCGAGGGCGACTCGGAGGACCCGACTGCCCTCTGTCTCGCGCTCAAGCTCGACCTGACGACGAGCGACGACCGCGTCTCCGTCGCCGACCTCCTGTCGGGCGACATCGGCCTCTCGCCGGAGCTGACCGGCCAGGCGAACGTCGACGTGCGCTTCCGCACGGGACTCAACGTCGGCCAGAGCGCCGGCTTCCCGAGCGTGCTCGGAAAGCTCCACCTCTACTGGGGCTTCGTCGTCAACACGACCGAAGGCCTCGACTTCGACGAGCTGGACATCGCCTTCGACGCGCTCAACCTCGACGCGGGCCAGTTCATCAGCGACTTCCTCAGCCCGATCGTCAAGCAGGTCAAGAAGATCACCGGGCCGTTGATGCCCGTCGTCGAGCTGATCCAGGGCGAGGTACCGATCATCTCCGACCTCTCGAAGCTGATCGGCGAGGGACCGGTGACGGTCCTCGACGTGCTCGAAGCGGTGAGCGGCAACGACCTCTCGATGCTGCGCTCGATCCTGCAGTTCATCCAGTTCGTCAACTCGATCCCGTCCGACGGCAGCCTGCTGATCCCGCTCGGCGGCGGGCCGGGCGGCGGCAGCTTCGAGGTCAGCGGCGAGCGCGCAGGCAACTCCCCGCCACTACCCGACTCGCCGGATCAGGGCATCCTCAACGCCGACGCAGCGGACAACCTCGTCGACGACTTCGCGGCGGATTCCGACTACTCGTCGATCGACAACCCGCCCGACGAGTGCGATCCGGACCGTGGCTCCACCTTCGGCGTCTGCGGCCTGACGTTCCCGTTCCTCGGCAACGCGAGCCAGATCTTCGGCGTCCTGATGGGCAAGGACGCGACGCTCGTCCGCTACGACGCGGGCACGTTCGGCGCCGGCGCGGGCTTCGACTTCTGCTTCCCGCCGATCCTGATCGGGCCGGTGCCCGTGCAGATCTGCATCGGCGGCTCGTTCCGCGTCGAGGGCCGCTTCGCGATCGGCTACGACACGTCAGGGTTGCGCAAGGTGCTCGAGGGCGGCACCGGTACGCACCTGCTCGACGGCATCTTCCTCGACGACTACAACGCCGCCGGTGCGGAGGTGCCCGAGGTCAAGTTCATCGGCACCGTCTACGCCGAGGGCGCAGTCAGCGTCTACATCTTCAAGGTCGGCATCCGAGGCGAGATCATCTTCACGACCTCGCTCGACCTCCACGAAGACGACCCGCAGGACGGCAAGCTCCGAATCGAGGAGATCATCTCGAGGCTGTCGAACCCGCTCTGCCTGTTCGACGTGTCCGGGAAGATCGAGGCAGCGCTCTCGGCGTTCGTCGAAATCGACCTCTTCATCACGTCGATCGAGTTCTCGATCGAGATCGTGCGGATCACGCTGCTCGAATTCGACCTGGACGTGTGCGATCCGGAACCACCGAACCTCGCACGCGTGGAGGGCGAGGTCCTGTTCCTGCACATGGGCTCGGAAACCGAGCGCAAGAAGAGAAACGTGGCCGAAGACGAGCTCGACGAGACGTTCACCGTCCGGCAGATGGAGTCGTTCACCTCCGGTCCGAACAGCGGGAAGACACGGTTCTCGATCACCGCGTTCGGCATCCAGGAGGACGAGTTCCTGACGACGACGGCGGTCAACGACGGCACGGCCGAGCTCAGGGCCAACGCCGACGACGGCGACGACACCATCCAGCTGCTGCCCGGCAGCAACTCGGGGACCATGTCCCAGCCGAACCAGCAGAACCCGCCGGTGCCGTTCAGGCTCGACGCGGTCATCACGGGCGGCTCCGGTGCGGACGAGATCACGACCGGCGACGGCGCCGACGACCTCAGAGGCGGGTCCGAGAACGACCGGCTCATCACCGGCGTCCGCGCCGACCTCATCCGCGGCGACGACGGCGACGACAAGATCGATGCCGGCGACGGCGACGACACCGACGTCCAGGGCGGCGCCGGCAACGACAACATCAACGGCGGCAAGGGCGGCGACACGCTCCAGGGCAACGGCGACAACGACGTCGTCTCGGCCGGTCCCGACAACCCGGCCGCAACGTCGGTCGACGACCTCCGCGGCGGCGACGGCAACGACACGCTCACCGCTGACGGCGGCAACGACAAGCTCTACGGCGACGAGGTCCTCACCGACTGCACCGCCGACGGCACCGATACCGGCGCGATTCAGAACGCGGACGGCACGGGCGGCGGCGACAACAGCGACGCTCTGATCGGCGCCGACGGCGACGACGAGATGTACGGCGGCGAGGAGAACGACCAGCTCGACGGCGGCAACGGCAACGACCTCATGTGCGGTGGCGGCGGCAACGACGAGATCGGCGGCGGCGCCCACAAGGATACGGTCGAGGGTGGCGGCGACGACGACAACATCGTCGGCGGCACCGACAACTCGCCTGCGGCCGGCGGCGGCGACCTGCTCAACGGCGGTGCCGGGCGCGACTACATCCTCGGCGACGAAGGCACGCTCACGCGCAGCGGCGCTGCGGTCATCGTCGCGCTCGCCGGCGCGTTCGTCGGCAACGACACGATCAACGGCGGCAGCGGCGACGACTTCGAGTGGGGCCAGGGCGGCACCGACACGATGAACGGCGACGCGAACGACGACGAGCTGCGCGGCGGCCCCGGCGTCGACACGATGCACGGCAACGACGGCGACGACGAGATGTACGGCGAGGACGCCAACGACATGATGTTCGGCGACGCGCAGAACGACCTGATGCGCGGCGGCCCGGGCGCCGACACGATGGAGGGCAATGCCGACTCCGACGAGATGTACGGCGACGGCGAGATCGACGTCATGCGTGGAGGCGCTGCGGACGACGCGATGCGCGGCGGCGGCGGCGACGACCTCATGGAGGGCAACGGGAACACCTCGTCGGCCCTGCCGCTCGACGACTCCGCGAACCCCCTGGCACCCGTCAACTCCGACCTCCACCTGATCCCGTCGGGCGTCAACGGCTGGGCGCCCGCCGGCGGCGGCGACGGCGACGTCATGTACGGCGACGCCAACGAGGACGACATCGTCGGCGGCTCGCAGGGAACGCCGCCCGAGGCGGACAACGGCGACACGATTCTCGGCAACGCGGCCCAGGACGTCATCGTCGGCGACGACGGCGACGTCACACGGCCGGGCGGCAGCGATCCTGACGGCACCACCACGCGCTCCGTCGTGCTCCGCAATCCAGGCACGGACGGCGGCGGCGACTACATCCAGGGCAACGACGAGAACGACGACGTGTACGCCGGCGGCGCGGGCGACCTCGTGCACGGCGACGCTGGCGACGACTACGTCGAAGGCAACGGCGGCTCGGACGGCGCCGGCGTGCTCGGCGGCCCGCCCGTCGCCGCGATCGGCCTCTACGGCGACACCGGCCAGGACGATCTGATCGGCGGCACGAACCAGGGTGACGGCGGCGTGGCCGACGGCGCCGACGACGTCTGGGGCGGCCAGGGCCACGACGTGATCGCGGGCGACAACGCGGACATCACGCGGGCCGCGGGCTCCGACTGCCCGGCCGGCTTCAGCCAGGGCTACGACTGCAACACGTTCCGCCTCTCCAACGCGGCCGACGCAGTCATCCGCCGCATCCAGATCTGGGACGTCGACACGACCACCACCGATCCGGCCGCCGGCACCTCGGACGGCGACACGATCGGCGGCGAGGACGCCCACGACCGCCTGTACGGCCAGGGCGGAGGCGACTCGATCAAGGGCGGCCTCGGCGACGACTTCGCGTTCGGCAACGCCGGCGCCGACGCGATCCTCGGCGGCGACGGCCAGGACGACCTGGTCGGCGGCACCGGGCGGACCGACTCGGCCACGCCGAGCTCCGCCACCGACGGCCGCATCGACGCCAACGACGTGATCCAGGGCGAGGCCGACTTCGACGCCATCGCCGGCGACAACGCCCGGATCGTCCGCCAGACGCAGGACGGCGACGCCGGCAGCACCCCGGACGACACCGGTCTCTGGAAGGCGAACACGTTCAACAACGCGGTCGATCGCGTGATCGCGCTGATGGACGTCGCGACCACTCTCGACGACGCTCCGCTCACGAACGGGACGAGCGGCAACGACGAGCTGCTCGGCGGCGACGCTGACGACGTGGTCTACGGCCAGGGCGGCAACGACGGCATCTCGGGCGGCAACGACCAGGATCTGCTCGAGGGGAACGCCAACGGCACCGGCAATGCGCCCGACCCGGCCGGCGCGTACGGCGTCGACTGGCCCACCTTCGCGGGCGACGTCATCCACGGCGATGCCGGCGCCGACGACGCAGGCGGCGGCACCGGGCGGATCTACCGCATGGTGGCCGGCGTCGAGACGCAGGATCCGGCCAGCGGCGTCGACGGCCGCAAGGACACCGGGGACACGATCTTCGGCGACGGCGGCGGCGACGCGCTCGCCGGCGACAACACCGTGATCGAGCGTGCGCTCGAGGGCGGCCAGTGGATCCTCGACGACCTGCACAGCCCGGATGCGCTCGACGTCGTCCGTCGGGTCATGCGCCAGCGCGATGTCGCCACGACGACGGATCTCGCTCCGCTCACGAACGGCACCTCGGGCGGCGACAAGATCTACGGCAACGACGGCGTCGACGTGGCGTACGGCCAGGGCGGCGACGACGAGATCCAGGGCAACGCCCAGGACGACCACCTCGAGGGCAACGCCAACGACGACCTGATCACCGGCAACGAAGGACAGGACGACGTGATCGGCGGCACCGGCCGGACGTTCTCGGACGACGAGGCAACGGCGGTCGCCGGCCGCATCGACAATCCCACGGGCGACGACGCCGTCAACGACACCCTGCACGGCGGCGACGGTGCCGGCGGTGTTGCGAGTGGAGACGACGATGTTGTCATCGGTGACAACGCGACCGTCGACCGCGAGCTCGGCAGCCCGATTCCGACGCCCGGCAAGCTGCCGTTCAACGGCACGTGGCAGGAAGCGAGCTGGGATGTATCTGCGATCCTGCGCGTGGTCCGCCTGCTCGATCTCGCGACGACGGCCAACACCGCGCCGGAGACGAACGGCACCAACGGCGACGACACGATCAACGGCGAGGCCAACGAGGATCTCCTCTTCGGCGGCGGCGGCGTGGACACGATCAAGGGCGACGACGCCGATCTCGACAACGCAGATCCAGGCGATGTCGGCGCGGACGACTACATCGAGGGCAACGGCGGCGCCGACGCGATCCACGGCAACTTCGGCGAAGACGACATCGCCGGCGGCGGCTCGGCCACGACCGGTGTCCTCGACGCGAACCGTGACGGCACGCTCGACCCGACGCGGTCCGGCGAGACGCTCCGTGACGCGAACGACGTGATCGTGGGCGACAACGGCGACGGCACGGCGGGCGACAACGACGTGATCGCCGGCGACAACGCTCGGATCCAGCGCCCGCTCGCGGCCGGCGCCTGGCGGATCGACGCCCAGCGCAAGGACGTCGACGCCGAGCCCGGCGCACAGCTGCGCGACGTCCTCCTCTTCGACATCGATCTCGTCGGTACCGGCGAGCCCGGCGACTCGGCGTCCGGCGAGAGCGGCGTCGACACGATCAGCGGCAACGGCGGCGAGGACATCCTCCTCGGCCAGGCCAACGGCGCCGCGGTGGACGCGTACGGCACGGAGTCGGGCGTCGCAGGCGCCGCCAACTGCCAGGACGCGACCGGCGGGCCAGGGTCGGGCACGCTCTCCGGCTCCGAGGAGGTGCCGAACGGCGACAACGACAACGACGACCTGCCCGACCTGAACGACCCGCAGTGCCGCTCGGCGGCGCCCGGAGACACCATTCTCGGCGAGACCGGCGAGGACTACATCGAGGGCAACCAGGGCTCCGACAACCTCGTCGGCGGCGAGGGCGAGGACGACGTCGTCGGCGGCTCCTCCGCCAACACGGGTCACCTGAACGTGATCCTGCCGCCGGCCGACCGCGACGCAGGCTTCGCCCCAGGCGCGATCGCCGACGCCAACCGGCCCTTCAACCTCCTCGACGGCCACGACGTCGTCGAAGGGAACGCCGAGGACGACATCGTCACCGGCGACAACGCATTCGTCGACCGCTACACCGGCGCGTCCGGCGTCTGGCTGACGATGGCGGGCCCGGGTGCCGGCCCGTTCGTCGCCACCGACCGGCCGAACTCCCAGCCGGCGCGCGGGCCGTACACCGCCAGCGACATGGTGCGACGCGACGTGACGACACGAACGGTCAGGGAGAGCGCCGGCGCGTTCGGCAACGACTACGTCCGGGGCGGCGGCGGCAAGGACGACGTCTACGGCCTGCTCGGCAACGACTGGCTCGAGGGCAACGAGGAGGAGGACGCGATCGTCGGCGACATGGGCAAGATCGTCGACAACCAGCTCGGCGGCCCGACCCCGGACACGGTCCCCGACCCGCCGCTGAATCAGTTCATCGCGCCGGAGCAGCCGTTCCTCGGCTCCACGATCAACTACGCAGGCACGCTCAAGCGCGAGGTCACCCTCTATGCGTTCGACGAGTCCCAGGCGAGCACAGCCGGGATCGGTCACGATGTCGCACTCGGCGGCGACGCGAACGACGCGATCCACACCGGCCCCGGGGAGGATCTCGCGAACGGCAACGCGGGTGACGACCGGATCTGGCTCGGTGACAACTTCACCGCGACGACGGCGGTCAAGGGCAAGGCGCAGGCCCGCATGGCCCACGACCGTGTCGACGCCGCCTGGGGCGGCTCGGGCCACGACCATCTCTGGGGCGGCTACGGCGCCGACTACCTCGACGTGCGGCCGCGCTCCGTGACCTCGACGCCGGGCGTGACGCCGACGAGCGACCCGGAGACGTGGTTCCAGCTCGCCGGCGGCGAGGCGTCTCACAATGGAGTCGCCTACGCGCAGGAGAACTTCGAGGGCATCGACTACATCTACGGCGGCTGGGATCAGGACACGATGCAGGCGAACGAGGGTGACAACGGGCCGAAGCCCGGCGACCGGCTGCTCGATTGGTCGGGCGTGTACAACGGCTACTACCTCTGCCCGTCCACGTACGGCGACTGGGTCTCGACCCGCGCCGTCTCACCCGGCATGGTTGCGTTCCTCCAGGCGATGTCGCAGGGCTTCGGCGCGACGACCACGGCCACCGCGGGCAGCTCGGGCTTCCGCGAGACGGCGATCGTCTTCCCGAACGAGCACGGCAAGAACACGAATCCGGTCCACCCGGACACGCCCGCGCACTTCACCTGCGGGCCCGGCGTCACGATTCCGTGAGACCGCTCATCTGGGCGCTCGCGGCCGCGCTGGTCGTCGCCGCGGCCACCGGCTGCTCGGGTGACGGGGGTGATGACGAAGCCACGGGCACAGCGGCGACGACGCCGGCGACGTCGACCGCCGAGCCGACGTCGACCGCTGAGCCGACGACGACCGCTCAGCCGACGACGACCGGGAGCGAACCACGTCCGGAGCCTCCCGCGGATCAGAGCCGCTGGTCGAAGCAGGTAGATGCGGCCTGCACGCCGTTGCAGGCACAGATCGACGCGCTCGCCCCGCCCATGGACGCGTCTGGGCTCCAGCGGTGGCTCGACGACCTGCTGCCCCTCGTTCGGAAGCAGGTGCGTGCGGTGACGGCCGTCAAGCCACCCGCAAAGGAGAGCGAGGCGAAGAAGGTGGCGCTCTTCATCGAGAACATGACGAAGCTCGAGCGAAGCCTGACCCGGTACCGAGCCGCGATCGAGACGGGCGACACCGAGGCGATTCAGCGCTCGCTCCAGGAAGCCAACGCGGCCGGTGCGGCGTCACGCGCCTACGCGCTGTCGCTCGACGTCACCGAATGCGGCGGCTACTCGGACTGACCCCCGGGGCAGGTCGCTAAGCTTCGTCGCTCATGGCTGTGCGCTCATTCTCATTCACCTCCGAGTCCGTCACCGAGGGGCACCCGGACAAGATCGCCGACCAGGTCTCGGACGCGGTCCTCGACGCCGTCCTCACCGACGACGTCAACGGACGCGTTGCCTGCGAGACGCTGATCACGACCGGCCTCGTCGTCGTCGCCGGCGAGATCACGACGGAGACCTACGTGGACATCCCGCGCCTCGTCCGCCGGACGATCTCGAACATCGGCTACACGCGCGCCAAGTACGGCTTCGACGCCGAGACGTGCGGCGTGGTCGTTGCGATCGACGAGCAGTCGGCCGACATCGAGCAGGGCATCGACGACTCCTACGAGGCTCAGCACGGCGACGCCGACCCGCTCAACCGCGTCGGCGCCGGCGACCAGGGAATGATGTTCGGCTACGCCTCGAACGAGACCGACGAGCTGATGCCGCTGCCGATCCAGCTCGCGCACCGGATCTGCAAACGGCTCTCCGAGGTGCGCAAGGCGGACGTGCTGCCTTATCTGCGGCCCGACGGAAAGGCGCAGGTGACGGTGCGCTACGAGGTCGACGAGCATGGGCACCAGCGGCCCGTCGAGATCGAGCGCATCCTCGTCTCGACCCAGCACCGCGACGGGCTCGACTCGGAGGCGCTGATCAAGCCGGACCTGATCGAGCACGTCCTCCACCCGATCCTGCCGCACTCGCTCTACGACTCGAAGCGGCTCGAGGAGAAGGACTTCGTCTACGTCAACCCGACGGGGAAGTTCGTGATCGGCGGCCCGATGGGCGATACCGGCCTGACGGGGCGCAAGATCATCGTCGACACGTACGGCGGGGCCGCTCCACACGGCGGCGGCGCCTTCTCGGGCAAGGATCCGACGAAGGTCGACCGCTCGGCGGCCTACGCGGCCCGCTACGTCGCGAAGAACGTCGTCGCCGCCGGGCTCGCGCAGCGCTGCCAGATCCAGGTCGCCTACGCGATCGGCGTCGCGCATCCGCTCTCCGTGCTGGTCGACACCTTCGGCACCCAGGCGGAGGGGCTGACGCAGGATCGGATCGAGCAGCTCGTGCGCGAGCACTTCGACCTGCGTCCGGCCGCGATCCTCCGCGACCTCGACCTGCGCCGCCCGATCTACGAGAAGACGGCCGCCTACGGCCATTTCGGCCGCGAGGACCGCGACTTCACGTGGGAGCGCACCGACAAGGCCGACGCGCTGCGCCAGGCCGCGGGCATCACCTCTCCCGCAACGGTCTAGCCGCTTCTTCCGTTCAACCACCATGGGTGTCGTCACGCCCGAGCCGCCCCCTGCGCCGCAGGAGCCGCCCGTTGCGCCTCAGGAGCCGCCTGCCCCGCGGCGGTTCCCGACTGGCCTCGTCGTGCTCGGCGTCCTGGTGCTGAGCGGATTTCTCTTCGTCGGCTGGGTGCGCGACCTGATCCCCGACTTCGGCAACCCGTTCACGACGGAGACCGTCGATCGCACCGGCCCCGCCGTGCTCAAGTCGATCCAGAATCTCCAGGACTATCGGGCTGCGAGCGGCCACTTCGAGGTGATCGTCGATGTCGAGCAGGACACGCGCTTCGTCCCCGACTCGATCAAGGGCGAGCGGGTGCTGTTCGTCGCGATCGGCTCTGTCGATGCCGGCGTGAGCTTTTCCGGGCTCGACGAGAGCGCGGTCGAGGTGTCGGGCGACCGCCGCCGTGTGTCGGTCGAGCTGCCGCCGGCAACCTTCCACGAGCCCGAGCTCGACCTCGAGCGCAGCTATGTCTACGACCGCGATCGTGGCGCGATCGACCGGATCCAGTCGCTGCTCGGGGAGGACGCAGGCGCCGACCCCGAGCTCTACACGCTCGCCGAGGAGAAGCTGACCGACGCGGCGCGAGACGGGTCCGGGCTGCTGGCGAGAGCTGAGGAGAACACGCGGGTGATGCTGACGGGGCTGCTTCGCGCGCTCGGCTTCACCGTTGTGGAGGTTCGTTTCTCGGAGGTCTAGAGTCGCGTTCGTGCGACGCTCGCTCGACGCGATCTGCGAGACCTTCGCTCCCGGCGCCGTCGAGCAGGGCGTCCCGGACGCCGTCCTGGATGCGCTCGAGCACGATCTGACCGCACGGGAGCGGCAGCGGCTGCAGCTGCTCCTCCGCACGTGGCTGCCGGGGTTCTCGCGGCTCTCGCAGTCGCGGCGCGAGGCCGTGCTGCGCGCCTGGCGCGACAGTCCGGTCCCGCTGATGCGCACCGGCTTCCAGGCGCTGCGGAAGGCGGCGCTCGCGTTCGCCTACATGCTTCCCGGCCGGTGGGAGCAGATCGGCTACCCGGGGCCGCTCGGTCCGCTCGACGACGCGCCGGCACCGCGCCTCGAGCCGCTCGACGCCCGCGTGGGGCTCGACCTGGAGTGCGATGTCTGCGTCGTCGGCTCCGGGGCGGGCGGAGGCGTCGCGGCGGCCGTGCTCGCCGCGGCGGGCCTCGACGTCGTCGTCTTGGAGGCGGGCGGCTACTGGTCGGAGCGCGACTTCGACGGCGCCGAGCGGACCGGCTTCAGGCGCCTCTACCGCGGTGGCGGGGCCTCTGCGACCGACGACCAGGGCGTCGGGCTGATCGCCGGCGCCTGCCTCGGCGGCGGGACGGTCGTCAACTACACGACCTCGTTCCGGACGCCCGACGAGGTGCGGGCGGAATGGCAGGAGCTCGGCTTCCCGGCCGGCGACGACTTCGGCGCGAGCCTGGACGCCGTCTGCGAACGCCTCGGCGTCAACACCGACCACAACCGCCCTTCACGGCGCGACGAGGTGCTGCGGCGCGGGTTGGAGGCGCTGGGCTGGCACGTCGACGCGATGCCCCGGAACGTGCTCGGCTGCGACCAGGCCGTCGTCTGCGGCTACTGCGGCTACGGCTGCCCGCTCGGCGCGAAGCAGTCGACGCTGCGGACCTGGCTCGAGGATGCGGCGAGCTCGGGTGCGCGGATCGTCGTCGGCGCGAAAGCCCGGCGCGTGCTCGTCGAGGGCGGGACCGCAGTCGGCGTCGACGCCGGGCCGGTGCAGGTGCGCGCACGCGCGGTCGTCGCCGCTGCGGGCGCGCTCGACACGCCGGCGCTCCTGCTCCGCTCCGGGCTGACGAACCCGAACGTGGGCCGCTGGCTCCGGCTACACCCCGCGACGGCCGTCTTCGGGCGCTACGAGGAGGAGATCCGCCCCTGGGAGGGCGCGACGCAGGCGCTCTACTCCGATCAGCACCGCGATCTCGACCACGGCTACGGAGTCAAGTACGAGACGGTGCCGGCGCATCCCGCGCTCCTGACCGTCGCGCTGCCGTGGGACAGCGCGGCGGAGCACGCGCGGCTGATGGCGACCATGCCGCACCTCGCCGGGATCGCCGTGATCCTGCGCGACCGCGGCGCCGGCCGGGTGCGGATCGGCCGGGACGGCGAGGCGATCGTGACGTATCGACTCGGCGCGGACGACGCGCGCCGGTTCGCGACGGGCGTCGACGGAGCGGGGAGGATCATGGCCGCCGCGGGCGCCCGCGAGGTCTTCGCCGCGAACGGTCGCATGCAGCGCTTCGACGACGGCTTCCCGGCGAGCGCGTATCGGTTCGGCCCCGGCCGGGGCGCGCTCTACTCGTTCCACATCATGGGCTCGGCGCGGATGGGCGGCTCTCCGGAGCTGTCGGCTGCGGGGCCCGACGGCGAGACGTGGGACGTGCGGAACCTGGTCGTCGCGGACGGCTCGGCGTTCCCGACCGCGTCAGGCGTGAACCCGATGATCACGCTCGAGGCGATCGCCCACCTGAACGCGCGCCGGCTCGCAGAGAAGCTCAGCTAGGAGGGACGGACGAAGAGCCCGGCGGCGGCGCGCTCGCCGATCGCCCGCTCGTCCCCCGACAGCAGCACCTTGAACTGCGCCGCAGCCGGCTGCGCCTCGCGGATCACGACCCGTGCCCCGGGGACGAAGCCTTCGTCGTAGAACCAGTGCAGGAGCTCGCCGTCGTGCTCGGCGAGCCGGACGATCTCCGCCTCCTGTCCGACCTTGAGGTCGGCGAGCGGCGCCAGCTCCTTGTTCTCGGCCTGCTCGAACGCGGGATCGATCGGCCAGCCGTGCGGGCAGCGCTCGGGGTGGCCGAGCTTCTCCTCGATCCGCTCGACCATGTCGTCGGAGAACGTGTCTCCGAGCTCGTCGGCGTGGATGTGCGCCTCGCCGGCCGTGTAGCCCATGAAGTCGGTCAGCAGCCGCTCGATCACGCGGTGCTTGCGGACGACGCGCTCCGCGCGAACGATCCCGATGTCGGTGAGGATCGCCTCCTTCTGCTCGCCGCGCTCGACGAGCCCTTCGGCCTCGAGCCGTTTCAGCATCTCCCCGGCCGACGCGCGCGAGACGCCGAGCATCTCGGCGACGCGCGAGGCGATCGCGGTCGAGGAGTTCGGGTCGGGCCGGTACTCGCCGATCGGAAAGGCGAGGAAGTAGATCGTCTCCAGGTACTCGTCGACTGAGTGGCCGGCCATGCGCTCACTCTATCCGTGCTCGACCTCGGTGGGCTCGTGCCTGGAGGAGAGGAAGTAGACGAAGGGCGCAGAGACGGCGATCAGCAGCAGCGCGGGGAGGGCGGCGCGCGAGTAGGCGCCCACCGAGGTGAGCTTCCAGATCTCGGTCGCGAGCGTTTCGAAGCCGATCGGGCGCAGCAGCAGGGTCGCCGGCAGCTCCTTCATCGCGGAGAGGAAGACGAGTGCGGCGCCGGCGAAGATCCCGGAGCGGACGAGCGGCACCGTCACCGTCAGCGCAGTCGCGAGCGGCCCGCGGCCGAGCACGCGCGCGGCCTCCTCCACCCGCGGCCCGACCGAGGCGAGCGACGACTCGACGCCCGCGAGCGCCTGCGGCAGGAAGCGGACGACGTAGGCGAACACGAGCAGCGCGAGGGTCTGGTAGAGCGGGCTCGCGTAGTTCGCGGCGAAGAAGACGAGCGAGAGCGCGATCACGATTCCCGGCAGCGCGTTTCCCGCGAACGACAGCCGCTCGAGCAACCGCGTCCAGCGCGTCGGATAGCGCATCGCGAGCAATGCGATCGGGAGCGCCGCAGCAGCGGCGACGGCCGCCGCGAGCGCCGAGGCGGACATCGAGTTGACGGTCTCCCGCCAGGGCAGCCCGGAGCCTTCGAGCCCGCGCGCGAGCCAGTAGCCGAGCACCGTGGCCGGCACGGCGAGAAACGCGCCGACGACCGTCGCGCAATAGGCGAGCGCGGGCCAGCGCCAGCGGCCGAGCCGGTGCGGCCGGAGTTGCCGCGCCGTGCCGGGCCCGCTGCGCGCGACGCGGCGCCGCCAGCGGCTCTCGAGCAGGAGCACGAGCGCCGTGATCGCGATCAGCACGAGCCCGAGCATCGCGGCGGGCGTTCGGTCGAAGAGCGAGCGGTACTGGAGGTAGATGGCGCGGGTGAGGGCGTCGTAGCGCATCAGCGAGACGACGCCGAAGTCGGAGAGCGCGTAGAGCGCGACGAGGAGCGCGCCCGCGCCAATGGATGGCCGCAGCGCCGGCAGGGTCACCCGCCGGAAGACCGCGAACGGCGTCTGTCCGAGGCCGCGGCCGGCTTCCTCGAGCGACGGGTCGAGCGAGCGCAGAGCGGCCGAGACGAGTAGCAGCACGTATGGGTACGTCGAGAGGGTCAGCGCGGCGAGCGCGCCCCAGTAGCCGTAGATCTCGGGCAGGCGCTCGACACCGAGCAGCTGCTGCAGGAGCCCGCGGGGCCCGAACGCGCCGAGCAGGCAGAAGGCGGCGACGTAGCTCGGGATCACGAGCGGCAGCGCCGCTCCGACGGCCCAGAGGCGGCGGCCGGGAATGTCGGTGCGCGTGACGAGCCAGGCAACCGAGACACCGATCGTCACCGACGCGGCGGTGACGCCCGCCACGAGCAGCCCGGTGCTCCAGATCAGATCCAGGGTGTTCGCGCGCGTCAGCACGCGGAGGCCGCGGCTGCTGCCTCCCGCCCGCAGGATCAGATACGCGAGCGGGAGGAGCAGCAGCGCGACGGTGACGACGGCGGGCAGGAGGAGGGAGAGCGGCGCTCTCCGCCCTCTCGCCCGCGTGGTCACGACGTGTAGCCGGTCTCGTTCAGCAGCTCGAGCGTCTTCTCGAGCTCCGCCCCGAACGAGGAGAGGTCGACGTCCGGGCCGCTGTCGGCGAGCTCGTCGAGCGTCGGCACGCCCTCCTTCGGCGCGATCCCGTCGACGAGCGGGATCTCCGCCTCCTCGGCCTCCTCGGTGTAGAAGCGCTGCTGCTCGTCGGCGAGCAGGAACTCGACGAACCGCTCCGCGGCGTCGGCATGGTCGGCGCCGTCGAGGATGCCCGCGCCGGCGACGCTGACGAGCGCACCGGGATCGTCGCCGGGCAGGTACTTGTTCTCGATCGGAGCGTCCGGCTGCTCCTCCTTGACGAGGTAAAGGTAGTAGTGGTTGACGAGCCCGAGCTCGATCTCGCCCGACGCGACCGCCTCGACGACCGGCGTGTTCCTCTCGTAGAACTTCGGGTCGTTCGCCTTCAGCTCCTCGAGCCACTGCTTCGTCCGCTCCTCGCCGGCGTCGAGCCGCATCGCGGTGACGAAGGCCTGGAAGGACGCGTTCGTCGGAGGGATGCCGATCTTCCCCTTCCACTTCGGTTCGGTCAGATCGAACACCGAGTCGGGCACCTCGTCGGCGCTCAGCTCCTCGGTGTTGTAGACGATCACGCGCGCGCGGCCGGAGGTGCCGACCCAGCGGCCCTGGTCGTCGCGGAACTCGGCGCCGACACGGTCGAGCACCTCGTCCGGGAGCTTCGCGAGCTGCTCGTCGACGGATCCGAGCGAGCCGGGATCCTGTGCGAAGAACACGTCGGCGGGGGAGTTGTCGCCCTCCTCGGCGATCGTCGCGGCGAGCTCGGCGCTGTCGGCGTAGCGCACCTCGACGTCGATCCCCGTCTCCTGCTCGAAGCGATCGAAGAGCGGCTCCACGAGCTCCTCTTCGCGCCCCGAGTAGACGACGAGCGTGTCGCTGCTGCCGTTGTCGTTGCCACCACAACCCGCCAGCGCGAGTGCCGCGAGCAGGAATCCAACCTTCTTCATGTTCCTCCTGTCAGGTAAGCCTTATCTCTGATGTAAGGCAAACCTTACCGATCAGGAGAAGACGGTGACACCTGAGGCGTGCGGCCGCACGCGCACTCGCGATCCGAGCGGTACGACTTCGTTCGAAGGCCGTTGCGAGACGAGCTCGACGCCGTTCAGGAGCACCCTGTAGAAGACGTCGTGACCCCGGAACTCGCGGCCGACGACCTCGCCGGCGCCGGCCGGGTCGAGCTCGAGCTCGAGCAGCTCCGGCCGGATCAGCACCTCGACGGCCGCGTCGGAGCCGGGATTCAGCACGGGGAAGAGGCCGACGGGTGTGTCGACGAGGCCGTTCGCGAGCCTGCCGGGCAGGAAGTTGCCGGCGCCGACGAACTCGGCCGCCCAGCGCGTGGCCGGCGAGAGGTAGACCTCCTCGGGCGACCCGGCCTGCACGATCGAGCCGTTCCGCATCAGCGCGATCCGGTCGGCGAGCGAGAACGCTTCCTCCCGGTCGTGCGTGACGAGCACGACGGTGACGTTGATCGCGCGCAGGATCCGCGCCAGCTCGTCGCGCATCGACGCGCGCAGGTGGGGGTCGATGTTCGACCACGGCTCGTCGAGCAGCACCAGCTCCGGGTCGGGTGCGAGCGCGCGGGCGAGTGCGACCCGCTGCTGCTGCCCGCCGGAGAGCTCGTCCGGATAGCGCTCGCCGAGCCCGCAGAGGTCGACGAGGGCGAGCATGATCGGCACACGCGTCTGCCGCTCCTTGCGCGCGAGTCCGAAGCCCACGTTCTCCGCGACGTTGAGGTGCGGGAAGAGGGCGTAGTCCTGGAAGACCATCCCCACCTTCCGGCGCTCCGGCGGCACCCAGGTTCCATTCCCCGCGACCGGGACGCCGGCGACCTCGACGGTGCCGGCCTCGGGCTCCTCGAACCCTGCGATCAGGCGGAGCAGCGTCGTCTTGCCGCAGCCGGACGGGCCGAGTAGCGCGACGAACTCGCCTCGCTCGATGCAGAGCTGCGCGTCGTCCACGGCCCTGACGGCGCCGTAGCGCTTCGAAACTCCGTGGCAACAGATCATCCCGCACGCCATGTAAGGCACACCTTACAGCCGCTCGAGGCCCCAACCGCTGTCTCCAACGGACGTGTCCCAGGGACTGTCCCTGGGACACGTCCCGTTCAGGCGATCGCCTGCGGGCCGGTGACGCCGCTAGCCTCGCTGGATGAGGCTCGCGTCCGTCTATCCGCTCGTTTCCTCCCGCGCGGTCGCGCGGCCGTTCACCTACGAGGTGCCGGACGACGTCGACAAGGGCGCCGTCGTCTCGATCCGGTTCGGCCGCTCGGCGGCGCGCGGCGTGGTCGTCGAGACCGGGGTGGAGGCGCCTGCGGGCGTGAAGACGGCGCCGATCGACTCGGTGCTCTACGAGCTGCCTCCTGCGCTCGTCGACCTGGCGCTGTGGGTCGCGGACTACTACGGCTCGACGCCCGCTCGAGCGCTCGAGCTCGTCGCGCCGAAGCTGCGGGTGCGGCGCGGCGAGCGGCGAATGACCGGCGCCGGGATGGCCGGCGAGGCCGAGCCCGACGAGCTGACCGAGCCGCAGCAACGAGCTGTCGCCCGGATCGTCGAGGCGCTCGACGGGGACGCCGCGCACCTGCTCCTCGCGGGCGCCACGGGGAGCGGCAAGACCGAGGTCTACCTCCAGGCGTGCGCTGCGGCGCTCGCGCGCGGCCGTGGCGCGATCGTGCTCGTCCCCGAGATCGCGCTGACGCCGCAGACGCTCGGCCGGTTCCAGGCGCGTTTCGGCGACCGGATCGCCGTCCTGCACTCGGGGCTGACCGAGGCGGAGCGGCGCGACGAGCGGGAGCGGATCGTCGCCGGCGAGGCACCGGTCGTCGTCGGCGCCCGTTCCGCGGTCTTCGCTCCGGTGCCGAACCTCGGCCTGATCTGCGTCGACGAGGAGCACGACTCCTCGTACAAGCAGGAGTCCGACCCCCGCTACGACGCGCGCACGGTGGCGGCCAAGCGGGCCGCGCTCGAGGGCGCGGTCGCCGTCTACGGCAGCGCAACGCCCCGGCCCGAGAGCTGGGAGGCGCTCGAGCGGCTCGAGCTGGGATCCAGGCTCGGCGCCCCGATGCCGACGGTCCACATCGTCGACCTGCGCCGCGAGGCGGGCTATCCGCTCTCGGCGCCGCTGCTGGCCGAGCTGGGCAAGCTCTCCGAGCACGGCGGCAAGGGCATCCTCCTCCTGAACCGGCGCGGGCTCGCGCCCGCGATCCATTGCCGCGCCTGCGGGCTCTCCCGCCGCTGCGGTCTCTGCGACGTCTCGCTGACGCTGCATGGCGACGCACGGCTGCACTGCCACCACTGCGGCTACTCGGAGGCCGTTCCCGAGGCGTGCCCTTCCTGCGGCTCCTCCGAGCTGGCTCGGATCGGGGCGGGCACGCAGCGGCTCGAGGCGGAGCTCGCGAAGCGCGTCCCCGAGCTCGAGCGGATCCGGCTCGACGCGGACACGGCCGCCAAGCCGGGTGCGCTCCGCGAGGCGCTCGACCGCTTCGCCGCCGCCGACCGGGCGGTGCTGATCGGAACGCAGATGGTCGCCAAGGGCCACCACTTCCCCGGTGTCTCGCTCGCCGCCGTCGTCGACGCCGACACCGGGCTCACGCTCCCCGACTTCCGGGCCGAGGAGCGCACCTTCCAGCTCGTGACGCAGCTCGCCGGCCGCAGCGGCCGCGACGCGCCGGGGAAGGTGATCGTCCAGACGTTCCAGCCCGACGCGACACCGCTCCGCTACGCGGCGCGGCACGACGTCGCAGGCTTCCTCGCCGAGGAGCTCGCGCGGCGGCGCGAGCTGGGCTACCCGCCCTTCGGCCACCTGATCGCGATCGTCGCGTCCGGTTCGGACGCGGCCGCGCCGGAGCAGCTGCTGCGCGAGCTGAGCAGCCGGCTGGACGGCGCCGCAGCTCCTCGGCCCGGCGCCGCTGCTCCGGCTTCGCGGACGCCATCGCGCCCAGCTCGTCGCCAAGACCGACCGACCCCGGGCGCTCGCGGCCCTCGCCGGGCAGGTGCTCGCGGCCGCTGCGCCGGCGATGCGCAAGGCCGGCGTGAACGCCGTCGTCGACGTCGATCCGCAATCGTTGTAGTGATTACAAAACTGACAACAGCGCATCCCTCATCTGAGGGACGGAAACCAGGTTCAGTATGACTAGACTCGTCGCATGGCGGCTGAGGGTGGCGTGCACCCGGAAGACGAAGACGAGGAGCGTGAGGAGAGCGAGGAACGACCGCTCGACGCTCAAGCTCAGGCACGCCGTCGCGTCGCGCTGGCGCAGATTCGCCAGTACCCGGATGCCGTCCTGCGGATGCGCGCGCGCGAGGTCGAGCAGTTCGACGACGACCTGGCGCGGCTCGCCGACCGGATGGCGCACCTGATGCACGACGCGCGCGGGGTCGGGCTCGCCGCCACCCAGGTCGGCGTCCTCCAGCGGCTGTTCGTCTTCCACGCCGCCGGTGCGGACGACGTGACCGCGATCGTCAATCCCGAGATCACCGACCGAACGGAAGACACCGAGATCGCCGACGAAGGCTGCCTCTCGCTCCATGGAGTGCTCGTGCCGGTCGAGCGCGCGCTCGGTGTGACGATCGTGGGGCAGGACGTCCGCGGCGAGCCGCTGCGGCTCGAGCTCGAGGAGATGGACGCCCGCGTCGTCCAGCACGAGCTCGACCACCTGGAGGGCGTGCTGATGCTCGAGCGGACGGACGACGAGTCGCGCCGCGAGGCGCTCGCCACGCTGCGCAAGACGATCTAGTTAGCCTCCGTACGTGAACCTTGTCGTAGCCGCCACGGCGCCCTTCGGTGCGGACGTCCTCGAGCGGCTCGCTGCGAAGCACGACGTCGCCGCGCTGCTGACGAGGCCCGACCGGCCTGCGGGGCGCGGCCGCAAGGTCGCCGCACCTCCGGCCAAGCTCACGGCGGAACGGCTCGGGATCCCGGTGCTCCAGCCCGAGCGGCCGACGGCCGAGCTCGAGCTCCCCGCCGACACGGTCGTCGTGGTCGCCTACGGCCTGCTGATCCCGGAGGATCTGCTCGGCCGCGGTCTCTGGCTGAACGTGCACCCGTCGCTGCTGCCCCGCTGGCGCGGCGCCGCTCCGGTCGAGCGCGCGCTGCTGGCGGGCGACGCAGAGACCGGCGTCACGATCCACGAGACCGTGAAGGAGCTCGATGCAGGCCCGATCGCCGCGCAGCGTGGCTTTCTCGTCACGCCGGAGGACGACGCCGGAGCCGTCTACGCACGCGCCGCCGAGCTCGCCGTCGAGCTGCTCGACGAGGTGCTGCCCGATCCCGTTTTCCGGCCCCAGGAGGGCGAGGAGAGCTACGCGGCGAAGATCGAGCCCGACGACCGCCTGCTCGACCTGTCGCGTCCGGTCGAGAGCCTGAACCGGATCCGTGCGCTCTCGCCGCACATCGGTGCGCGCGGCGAGCTGCACGGGCGGCCCGTGACGATCTGGAAGGCGAAGCTCGAGGACGGCCAGCTCGTGCCGCTCGAGGTGCAGCCCGAGGGCGGCCGGCGGATGGACTACGACGCCTTCGTCCGCGGCCTCAGGTGAAAGTCGCGCCGGCTCGGCAGGCGGCCTACGACGTGCTCGTCCGGGTCGCCGAGGAGGGCGCATACGCCGACCGGGCGCTGCGCAGCGCCTCCGCCGGCCTGGACGACCGCGACCGCTCGCTCGCGCGGCAGCTCGCCTTCGGCTCGGTCCAGCGGCAGCGGACGCTCGACCATGCGATCGAGACGCTTGGCAAGCGGCCGGTGCGCAAGCTGGATCCGCCGGTGCTGGCGGCGCTCCGGCTGGGCGCGTTCCAGCTCGGCTACCTGGACGGCGTGCCGCGCTACGCCGCCGTGAACGAATCGGTCGAGCTCGTCCGTGCGGCGAAGCTGGAGCGGGCGGTCCCCTTCACGAACGCCGTGCTCCGGCGGCTCGCGGATGGGATCGAGCCACTCCTCGCCGTCGCTGCCCGAAGGCCCGCTCAAGCACTCCTACCCCGACTGGGTCTGGGAGCTCTGGCGGCGCGATCTCGGAGAGGAGGCTGCGCTTGCCCTGATGCGGGCGCAGAACGAGCCGCCTCCTGTCGTTGTCAGACATGTCCGGGGACAGTCCCCGGACGGGTCCGAAACGGACATTCCGAACGCCTGGGAGGTGACGCGGGTCGACGAGAAAGCCCTGGAAAACGGCGAGATCTGGCCGCAGAGCCGTGGCTCCCAGCTCGCCGGGCTCTGCGTCGGCTCGGTTCCGGGAGAGCGGGTGCTCGACCTCTGCGCGGCGCCGGGCGGCAAGGCGACGATGCTCGCCGGGGAGGTCGTCGCCGTCGAGGTGAACGAGGCCAGGGCGCGTGAGCTCGAGGAGAACGCTCGCCGGCTCGGCGCCGACCACGTCACGGTCGTGCACGCGGACGGGCGCGCGCTGCCGCCGGAGCTGACCGGGTTCGACCGGGCGCTCGTGGACGCGCCCTGCTCCGGCCTCGGCGTCCTGGCGGCGCGCCCCGATCTCCGCTGGCGGTCGAGCCCGCTGCCGGAGCTGCAGCTGGAGTTGCTCCGCGCCGCCGCGGAGCGCGTGCGCCCCGGCGGCACGATCGTCTACTCGGTGTGCACCGTCAACGCCGACGAGTCCGAGGCGGTGGTCGACGCATCGGACCTCGAGGTCGAGCCGATCGAGGGGTGGGCGCAGTTCCGTCACGCCCGCCGCCCGGAGTTCCTCCAGACCCTGCCGCACGTCCACCGGACGAGTGGGTTCTTCATCGCGCGCCTCCGCGTGTAGGCCCGCGTCTAAGATCGACCCGTGGCTTGGCGCGACTGGGTGCGGACAGTCGAGATCGAGCCGTCGCTGTACGCGGCGGACTTCGCGAATCTCGGCGAGCAGGTCCAGCACCTGCTGGATGCGGGCGTCCGCGTCTTCCACTTCGACGTCGGCGACGGCCACTTCGTCCCGCCCGTGACGATCGGGCCGGTCGTGCTGCGCTCGATCGCGCCGATGATCCACGAGCAGGGCGGACGCATCGACTGCCACCTGATGGTCGACGATCCGGCGCACCACTTCCCCGAGTTCGCGGAGTCGGGCGGCGACAGCGTCACGTTCCACGTCGAGGCCGTGGACGACGTCGCCGGCGTGATCGCTCAGGCGCGTGCGCACGGGCTCGAGGCCGGTGTCGCGTTCAACCCCGGGACGGCGGTCGAGGAGGCTGCGGAGGCGGCGAATCAGGGCGCGGACCTCTGCCTCTGCATGTCGATCAACCCCGGCTACTCCGGCCAGGAGCTGATGGAGAGCTCGTACGAGCGGATCGCGCGGCTGCGCACGCTGGTCGACTGCTTCGTGCAGGTGGACGGAGGCGTCAAGCAGGACAACGTCCAGCGCGTGCGCGACGCGGGCGCCGACCTGCTCGTCGTCGGCAGCGGCATCTTCGCCCAACAGGATCTCGCCCGGGCCTACCGCAGCTTGGTCGACGCACTGGCATGAGCTTGCAGCGAGCCCTGGAGCTCGCCGAGAGCGCGCGCGGCAGGGCCTATCCGAAGCCGACAGTCGGCGCGGTCGTCGTCGCCGGGGACGAGATCGTCGGCGAGGGCGCAACCGAGGTCGCAGGCCGGCACGGAGAGATCGTCGCGCTCGAGGCCGCCGGCGAGCTGGCGCGCGGCGCGACGCTCTACGTGACGATGGAGCCCTGCGCGCACCACGGTACGACTCCGCCGTGCGTCGACGCCGTGCTCGCGGCCGGGATCGCCCGCGTCGTGGCCGGCTCGGGCGACCCGAACCCCGAGGCGGCGGGCGGGCTGGAGCGGCTCGAGGCCGAGGGGGTCGAGGTCGAGCTTGCAGACAGCGTCGAGGCTCGGCGCCAGAACGAGGCCTGGCGCACCTGGGTCGCGCAGGGCCGGCCCTTCGTCACCTACAAGGCGGCGGTCACGCTCGACGGCCGCGTCACCGTTCCCGGCTCGCGCTGGGTCTCCGGGGAGCAATCCCGCCGGCTCGTGCACGAGCTCCGCGCGGCTTCGGACGCCGTGGCTGTCGGCATGGGCACCGTGCGGCTGGAGAACCCCCGCCTCGACGCCCGCGACGTCGACGCAACGCGGCAGCCCCGCCGGCTTGCGTTCGGCACCGGTCCGCTCCCCGAGGGCTCCGAGCTCGAGCTGCGATCGGGCCCGCTCGAGGAGGAGCTCCGTGCGCTCGCCTCCGAGGGCGTCCAGTCCGTTCTGCTCGAAGGCGGGCCGACGCTCGCCGGCGCCTTTCTCCGCGCCGGGCTCGTCGACAAGCTCCTGCTCTTCGTCGCGCCGACGCTCTCCGGCTTCGGGCCGCGCCTCACAGACCGGCTCGATGCGCCGCTCGCGCTCGCCCACATGACGACCAGGCCGGTAGGCGAGGACGTTCTCGTAGAGGCCTACGTTCGCGAGCCGTAACCTAGAACCGTGTTCACAGGGCTCGTGCGCGAAGTGGGGGAGGTCGTCTCGTTCGAGGACGGACGGCTCGTCGTCGACTGCCGCACCGTCGCGGAGGTCGGAGACTCGGTGGCGATCGCACGGCGTCTGCCTGACGGTGGTCGAGAACGGCGGCGGACGGCTTGCCTTCGACGTCGTCCCCGAGACGCTGGCCCGCGTGAAGCCGTTCGCCGGCCCCGTCAACGTCGAGCCCGCTCTCCGTGCCGGCGATCCGCTCGGTGGCCACCAGGTGCAGGGTCACGTCGACGGCGTCGGCCGTGTCGCCTCGGTGGAGCCGGAGCGCGACGGTGTTCGCGTCCGGATCGAGGCGGCCGACGAGCTGCTGCGCTACTGCGTCGAGAAGGGCTCGATCGCCGTGGACGGCGTCTCGCTGACCGTTGCTGGAGTCGACGAGACGGGATTCGACGTCGCGCTGATCCCGCACACGCTCGCCGAGACGACGCTGTCGCATCTTGTCTCCGGAGACAACGTCAATCTGGAGACGGATGTGCTTGCCAAGTACGTCGAGAAACTGCTCCCCGGTACGATGCGGCCGTGACGATGGCAGTCGAGCCCCGCACCGAAAGCCCCTTCGCCACCGTCGAGGAGGCGATCGAGGAGATCCGTGAGGGACGCTTCGTCGTCGTCGTGGACGACGAGGACCGCGAGAACGAGGGCGACCTCACGATCGCGGCTCAGTTCGCGACGCCCGAGGCGGTCAACTTCATGGTCACGCACGCGCGCGGCCTCGTCTGCCTCTGTCTCACCGAGGAGCGGTGCGACGAGCTCGGCCTGCGCCAGATGACCGACCAGAACGAGACGCCGTTCGGGACCGCCTTCACCGTCACCGTCGAGGCGCGCGAGGGTGTCACCACCGGGATCTCCGCGCAGGACCGCTCGCGCACGATCCAGGTCGCGGTCGACCCGAGCTCGAAGCCCGCGGACCTCGTGCAGCCGGGCCACATCTTCCCGCTCCGCGCCCGCCCCGGCGGCGTGCTCCAGCGCTCCGGCCAGACCGAAGCCGCGGTCGACCTCGCCCGGCTTGCGGGGCTGATCCCGGCCGGCGTCGTGTGCGAGATCATGAAGGGCGACGGGACGATGGCCCGCGTGCCCGACCTGATCGACTACTGCGCCGCGCATGGGCTGAAGATGATCACCGTCGCCGATCTGATCGAGTACCGGCGCGGCCACGAGAAGCTGGTCGAGCGCGTCACGTCGGTCAGCCTGCCGACCGTCTACGGGAAGTTCACGGCAGTCGCCTTCCGCGAGACGCTGACCGGCAAGCACCACGTCGCCCTCGTCAAGGGCGAGGTCTCCGGCGAGGAGGACGTCCTCGTCCGCGTTCACTCCGAGTGCCTGACCGGCGACGTCTTCCACTCGCTCAAGTGCGACTGCGGCGAGCAGCTCGAGCTGGCGCTTCGGCGCATCGAGCAGGAGGGGAAGGGCGTCGTCCTCTACCTGGCGCAGGAAGGCCGTGGGATCGGCCTGCTCAGCAAGCTGAAGGCCTACGAGCTGCAGGAGCAGGGGCTCGACACGGTCGAGGCGAACCTCCAGCTCGGCTTCCCCGCCGACCAGCGCGAGTACGGGATCGGCTCGCAGATCCTCGCCGATCTCGGGCTGTCGACGATCCGCGTGTTGACGAACAACCCCAAGAAGATCTCGGGCATCTCCGGGTTCGGGCTCACCGTCGTCGAGCAAGTTCCGATCGAGGTGCCGCCGAACGACGAGAACCGCCGCTATCTCGAGGCGAAGCGCGACAAGCTCGGCCACGCGCTGCACCACCAGGACATCCGGTTCGAGCCGGAGCTCTACGACGGGTTCGAACCATGAGCGAGCGCTGGCCCGAGACCCCCGCGCCCGCCGAGCCGCCGGAGACGGACGACCCGGTCGTCGACCTCGTGGTCGAGGAGGAGCTCGAAGAGGACGCGCAGCCCGCCGGACCCTCCGCGGAGCACGCCGAGGGGGAGTTCTCGGTCCCGGACGGCTACGGGACCCTCGAAGGCAAGCCGGAGGGAACGCGGCGCGCGGTCGGGATCGTCGTCAGCCGCTTCAACGGCGCGGTCACGTCCAGGCTGCTGGAAGGAGCTCTGGCGGAGCTCGAGGCGGCCGGTGTCGCGCGCGACGCGATCACGGTGATGCCGGTGCCGGGTGCGTTCGAGCTGCCGATCGCGGCGATGGCGCTCGCGAAGACCCGTCGCTACGCCTGCATCGTCGCTCTCGGCTGCGTGATCCGGGGCGATACGCCGCACTTCGACTTCGTCGCGGGCGAGGCCGCGTCGGGTCTTCAGCTCGCCGCGCTCGAGACGGGTGTGCCCGTCGCCTTCGGCGTGCTCACGCTCGAGGAGGCCGAGCAGGCCGACGACCGGCTCGAGAAGGGCGCCGAGGCCGCACGCACCGGGCTCGAGATGGCCGACGTCTTCGCGCAGCTCCGCGCCGCCGCACAGCGCTAGCAGCCCCTGTAGCCGTACTCGATCGCCTTGGCACAGAACTCCTGCTCGTCGGCGGTGAAGAAGTGGGCTCGGCTGTTCGGTTTTCGCAGGTAGAAGAGGTAGTCGACCGCGGCGGGCTTGGCCGCCGCCCGCATCGAGGGCAGGCCCGGATTCGTGATCGGCGTCGGCGGAAGTCCCTTGAAACGGTGCGTGTTGTACGGCGTGTTGCTGCGCAGATGGGCGACCGTGAGCGACTTCGTGCCCTGGACGCCGAGTCCGTACCGGAGCGAGGCGTCGATCGCGAGCGGCATGCCGATGTCGAGCCGGTTGGAGATCACAGCGGCGATGAGCGGACGCTCCGCGGCGAGCGCGGCTTCCCTCTCCACGAGCGAGGCGATCGTGAGCACGTCGTACGGCGTGCGCTTGCGTGCCTTGGCCGCGCGCAGGTCGAGCTTCTTCCACTCCCGCTCGAACGTCTCCATCTGCCTGCCGACGAGGCTCGCGGCGCTCGACGACGGCTCGAAGAAGTAGGTCGACGGAAACAGGAACCCTTCGACGCTCCGCCGTTTCAGGAACGGCCTGAATGCCGCCGGAGCCCTTGCGGTGCGGGTCGCCGCGGCGTAGGTGGAGCCGCTCAGCCGGGGCGTGACGCCGTACTTGCGGAGCGCGATCCGGCGCACGTGTGCGGCCTGGTCAGCCATCTGCCTGACAGACAAGCCCTCCGGGAAGATGATGCTCAGTGTCGGCGTCGACGCCGCGCCGGCCGACTGGGCGCAGACGGCTGCGAGAACGAGGAGCGGAAGCAGGCGGCGCATATCGGTTGAAAAGCGTAGCGTCAGCCAAGTAACAGGCTGTTACTTGACGCCGGACGGCTGCTAGACTCCGCGGCCGATGTCCAAGGTCTGCGTCACCTGCGGCAAGAAGCCGTCGTTCGGGAACAACCGGAGCCACTCGATGGTTGCGACCCGCCGACGCTTCAACCCGAACCTCCAGAAGGTGCGCATCCTCCTGAACGGCGTTGCCAAGCGCGCATACGTCTGCACCCGGTGCCTCAAGGCCGGGAAAGTCCAAAAAGCGCTCTAGCACGCCCTGACCGGCCGCACCTGCGGCCGGCGGAGCCGGCCTCCGGCGCGGCCTCGCGCCGCTCGCGTTGCTCCAGCCGCGGGCCCGTATTTCCGTACTGTTCCCACGGCCTACGCGACGCGAGCGACGCGTCATGACGCGCTAGACCGTGATCGTCGGCCGCAACCTCCCGGACGCCGGCACCGTCTAAGCTCGCGGAACGTGGAGCGGGGACACCTCACGGAGCAGTCCGACCTGGGCCGGATCACGATCGCCGCCGAGGCGATCGCGCAGATCGTCGGCCACACGGCCGCGGAGTGCTACGGCGTCGTCGGGATGGCCGGCAAGGGACTGAAGCGCCGGCTGACGCGCGACAAGCTGACGCAGGGGATCGAGGTCTCGGGCTCGCGGGAAGGGCTCCGGCTCGACCTGCACGTGGTCGTCGAGTACGGGCTCAACCTGGCCGAGGTCGCCGCGACCGTCCGCTCGCGTGTCGCCTACGAGGTCGAGCGCCTGACCGGGCTGACGGTCGCGGCCGTCGAGGTGCACATCGAAGACGTGCGGAGATCCGCGTGACCGAGCTCGAGCGTGCGAAGGAGCTCGGGCAGGCGGCGCTCGCGACACTCGAGGCGAACCGCCGCCGGATCGACGATCTCAACGTCTATCCCGTCCCGGACGGCGATACCGGCACGAACCTGACGCTGACCGCGCGCGCGATCATGGAGGTGCTCGACGCCTCGACCGCCGCCGATCGCGCGACGCTCGCGAAGGAGCTGACACGAGCGGCGCTGATGGGCGCCCGCGGCAACTCGGGCGTCATCTTCTCGCAGATCCTGCGCGGCGCCGCCGAGGCGCTCGGGGAGGCCGGGCTGCTCGACGCGGCCACGATCCGCCGTGCCTTCCGCGCCGCGAGCGATGCCGCCTACCGCGCCGTACGGCGGCCGGTGGAGGGGACGATGCTGTCGGTGATCCGCGAGCTCGCCGAGGAGGCCGAGGACCCTCGCAACGCGGATCTGGAGCCGGCGGCGCTCCTGAAGAAGCTGATCGAACGAGGCGAGGACGCGCTGGCGCGGACGCCGGACCAGCTCGCCGTACTGCGCGAGGCGGGAGTCGTCGACGCGGGTGGAGCCGGGTTGCTCGAGATCGTTCGCGGCGTCTCCGCGGCCCTCTCCGGCGAGCCTCTCCCCGACGCGCCTGCAGAGGACGCCCACGAGGCAGGCCTCGATGCGGTGCACCAGGAGCTGTCGGAGTTCCAGTACTGCACGGTCTTCATGATCGAGGGCGAGAATCTGGACGCCGAGACGCTCGAAGGCGAGCTCGATCAGCTCGGCGACTCGCTGCTCGTCGTCGGCGACTCGAACGCGCTCAAGATCCACGTCCACACGGACGAGCCCGGCAAGGCGCTCGCCCTCGGCACGGCGCTCGGCACGATCGAGGGCGTCGAGATCGCGAACATGCACAAGCAGACCGAGGACCGCACCGAGCGGATCACCTCGGTCCTGAACCCCGTGCTGACGCTCGAGACCGGAGTCGTCGCGGTCGTGCCCGGCGCGGGCAACCGGCGCCTCTTCGAGAGCTACGGCGCGACGCGGGTGATCGAGGGCGGCCAGACGATGAATCCGTCGACCGCCGACATCCTCGCCGCGATCGAGGCGACGCCTGCGACCGAGGTGCTCGTGCTGCCCAACAACTCGAACGTGATCCTCTCCGCCGAGCAGGCCGCGAAGCTCGCGAACAAGCCGGTCCGAGTCATTCCCTCGCGGTCGGTGCCGGCCGGCCTCGCTGCGATCGTCCGCTATCTGCCTTCCCTGGACGCCGCCGAGAACGAGGCGGCGATGCTCGAGGCGCTCGAGCAGGTCGCCACCGGTGAGGTCACGGTTGCGTCGCGTGACGTCGAGCTGGACGGTGTGGAGGTGCGGAAGGGCGCCTGGCTCGGGCTCGTCGACGGCACGGCCGTCGCCTCCTCGCCCGACTTCGACGAGGTCGCCGGCGCCGTCGCCGAACGGCTGCTCTCCAACGGCCGCGAGATCCTGACGCTGCTCACCGGCGAGGACGAGCCCTCGCTGGACGAGCTGCTGCGCCGCGTCCGGGAGCAGCACCCGGGCGTCGAGGTCGAGGTCCAGCCGGGCGGCCAGCCCCACTACCCGCTCCTCCTCTCCGCGGAGTAGCGCTTATGGTCTCGGCCTTGGAGGCTTCCCCTCAGCCGCTCCGCGTCCTGCTCGTCGAGGACAACGACGTCTTCCGCCAGGCGCTCGAGCTCCTCCTCGAGCTGCAGGAGGGCATCGAGGTCGTCGGAGCCGTCTCCGAGGGCTCCGCGGCGGTCGGCGCGTGCAGGGCGTTCAACCCCGACGTGTGCGTGATGGACTTCCGGCTGCCCGGCATGGACGGCGTCGAGACGACGATCGCGCTCGCACTGGATTGTCCGAGCGTCGCGGTCGTCTGCCTGACCGCCTCCGCGAGCCCGCGCGAGCTCGACGCGCTGATGGCTGCCGGTGCGGTCGCGTGCCTGCGCAAGGACCAGGAGCTGGACGAGATCGTGGCTGCGATCCGCTCCGCGGGAGACTCTCGGCCATGAACCTCACCGCCGAGAACACCGCGGTGGTGCTCGACTCGACCGCCGACTTCCCGGACGCCCAGATCCGCTATCCGAACATGCGCGTCGTCCCGCTGTACGTTCGCTTCGGCGAGGAGAGCTTCCGCGACTACGTCGAGCTCGACCCGCACGGGTTCTACGAGCGGCTGCGCACCGCCGCCGAGCTGCCGACGACCTCGCAGCCGACGCCGCAGGACTTCATCTCCACCTACACGGCGCTCTCCGGCTACGCGCGCATCTACTCCCTGCACATCTCCTCGAGGTTGTCGGGAACATTTCAGAGCGCCTCGTTGGCGGCCGCCGACGTGGGCGGCGACAAGGTGCGGCTGATCGACACGGAGTCCGCCTCGGTCGGCATCGCGATGCTCGCGATCGCGATCCAGGAGCAGCTGGCCCGGGGAACGACCGATGAGGAGATCGAGCGGCTCTCCGACGAGTACCGGGAGCGGGGCCACCTTCTCTTCACGGTCGACACGCTCGAGTTCCTCGTCAAGGGCGGCCGGATCGGCCGTGCCCGGGCGCTTGCCGGCAACCTCCTCAACGTCAAGCCGATCCTGACCATCCAGGACGGGGAGGTCGTCCCGCTGGCGCGAGCACGAGGCAGGCAGAAGGCGCTCGAGGAATTCCGGAAACGCTTCGAGGAGGCGTCGACGGACGGCGACGGGCTCGCCGTTGCGGTCGCCCACGCCGAGGCCGACGAGACGGTCGAGCAACTGCGGTCGATCGTGCTCGCCAGCCGGCCCCAGGCAGAGGTCAAGCTGGTGACGACGCTTGGCGCCGTCGTCGGGACGCACGCTGGCCCGGGTACCGTCGGCTTCTTCTGGTTCCAGCACTAGTACTGGCCGGACCGGCTGCAATACTCGGCCGATGAGCCGGCAACAGCCCGGTTTCGCCGGTGTGGACCCGCCTCCAGGCGATCAGCGCTGGCCGCCGACGCGCGGCCGCTTCCATCCACAACGCCTGGAGGCGCCGCTCGAGGCGCTGCCCGGTGTCGGGCCGACGCTGAAGAAGCGTCTCGCCAAGCTCGGGCTCGAGCGCGTCGGCGACCTGCTCGACCACCGGCCGCGCCGGTACGAGCGCCCGGCCGAGCAGAAGCGGATCGCCGACCTGTTCGGAGACGAGGAAGTGCTGATCGAGGGGGAGGTGCTGAAGGCGTCGCTGCGGCGCGGCCGCGGCCGGCTGCAGATCCTCACCGCGCAGGTCAGTGACGGCACGGGCCAGATCAGCGCGACGTGGTTCAACCAGCCGTGGCTGAAGGACAAGCTCACACCGGGGACGCACGTCCGTCTGCGGGGCCAGCAGAACCGCTACGGCTTCGCGGTCAAGTCGTACGACCTGAACGGCGGCTCCGCGACCGCCGACTTCGCACCCGTCTATCCGGCGAGCGAGGAGGTGTCGGCGGCGAAGCTGCGCGAGCTCGTCGAGGCGGCGCTGCCGTTCGCGTCCGACCGCCCCGACCCGTTGCCCGCGGCGCTCAAGGCCGAGCGCGGGCTGCCGCTGCGCGGCGACGCGCTCACCGTGATCCACAAGCCGCGCTCGCTCGCGGAGGCGGAGCAGGGGAGGCAGCGGCTCGCGTTCGACGAGCTGCTCGTGCTCCAGCTCGCGCTTGCCCGCCGCACGGCCGAGCGCGAGGAGCAGGTCGCCGCCGCGCTGCCGCCGCCGGGCGAGTTGATCGAGCGCTACCGCGCCGCGCTTCCGTTCGTGCTGACCGAGCACCAGGAGCAGGCGATCGCCGAGCTCGATGCCGACCTGGCGCGGACGACGCCGATGCAGCGCCTGCTCCAGGGCGACGTCGGCTCGGGGAAGACGGTCGTCGCTCTCTACGCGCTGCTGCGGGCGGTCGAGGCGGGACGCCAGGGTGCGCTGATGGCGCCGACGGAGACCCTCGCCGAGCAGCACTTCCTCACGATCGAGGGGCTCTGCATGGAGCTCGGTGTCAGCTGCGCGCTCGTCACCGGCTCCGTCAAGTCGAAGATCGGCGGCCAGGCGGACGTGGTCGTCGGCACGCATGCGCTGATCCAGAAGGGCTTCGAGTTCCGCGACCTCGCCGTCGCGGTCGTCGACGAGCAGCACCGCTTCGGCGTCGAGCAGCGTTCGGCGCTGATCGAGGGCCGGACGCCGCATGTCCTCCACATGACTGCGACGCCGATCCCGCGCACGCTCGCGCTCACGGTCTACGGCGACCTCGCCGTCAGCGAGATCGCGAAGCCGCCCGCGAGCCGGAAGCCGGTCGTCACCGCCTGGGTCACCGACGAGCGGAGCTCCGAGGCGTACACCCGCCTGCGCGCCCACCTGACGGACGGCCGGCAGGCGTACGTCGTCTGCCCGCTGATCGAGGAGTCGAAGGTGTCGACCGCCCGCGCGGCGGAGAAGGAGGCCGAGCAGCTGCGTGCCGGCGAGCTGAAGGGCTTCCGGGTCGGCTGCATGCACGGGCGGCTGAAACCGGCCGAGCGGCGCGACCTGATGGCGCGTTTCAAGGCGCGGGAGCTCGACGTGCTCGTGGCGACGACGGTGATCGAGGTCGGCGTCGACGTCCCGAACGCGACGATCATGATCGTCCAGGAGGCGGACCGTTTCGGGCTCGCGCAGCTGCACCAGCTGCGCGGCCGGGTCGGGCGAGGGGCGGAGCAGTCGTACTGCCTGCTGGTCTCCGGCCCGAAGGAGGAGCTCACGGAGAGCGCCCACGACCGGCTCGAGGCGATGGTCGCCTCGACGGACGGGTTCGAGCTGGCCGAGAAGGATCTCGAGATCCGCGGCGGCGGCGCGCTGCTCGGTGCACGCCAGTCCGGGCTCTCCGACCTCCGCTTCGCCCGGATCACGCACGATCGCGAGCTGCTCGAGCAGGCGCGGGACGTCGCCCGCTCGCTGCCGGCCGAGGCGATGCTGGCGGAGGTCGACGTCCTCGTCGGCGCTGCTGAGCATCTCGGCAAGTCCTAGGAACGCGGGAAGGAGGATCACCGTGGCCAAGCTGATCTACTCGGCCCTCACGTCACTCGACGGCTACGCGGCGGACGACGACGGCAAGTTCGACTGGGCGGCGCCGGACGAGGAGGTGCACGCCTTCGTCAACGACCTCGAGCGGTCGGTCGGCACCCATCTCCTCGGTCGCCGGATGTACGAGGTGATGGTCTACTGGGAGACGATCGATGTCGCCGGCGAGCCGCCCGCCATACGGGACTTCGCGGAGATCTGGCGGGCGGCCGACAAGATCGTCTACTCGCGGACGTTGGAGACAGTCTCCAGCGCCAGGACGCGGATCGAGCGAGACTTCGACCCCGACGTGGTTCGGGAGCTGAAGGCGGCGGCGAAACAAGACCTCGCCGTGGGTGGTCCCGAGCTTGCCGCCCAGGCGCTGAGCGCCGGGTTGGTCGACGAGTGCCACCTGTTCCTCTCGCCGATCGTGGTCGGAGGCGGCAAGCAGGCACTCCCCGACGACCGGCTGCAGCTCGAGTTGCTGGACGAACGCCGCTTCGGCAACGGCACTGTCTTCCTCCACTACCGCATTCGGATCTGACCGGTACGGATAACCGCACCCCCGGACGCTGGGCATCCGCACGTCGCAGCCCTCGCGCCGTCGCCAACCTTGGAGGATGGAATCGATCGTCCTCAGACCACTCCGCGCCGGCGAGCGAAACGCCGTGCTCGAAGTCTTCGCCGGGCTCTCCGAGCGCTCGCGGCGGCTGCGTTTCCTCGGCTCCAAGCCGCGCTTGCTCGAGAGCGACGTTGCGTATCTCGTCGATGTCGGCAGACGCGGGCACGAGGCCGTCGTCGCCGTCGACCAGGAGTCGGGCCGCACGGTCGGAATCGCCCGCTTCGTCCGCGACGCGGCTTCACCAGAAGCGGAGATCGCCTTCGAGGTCGTCGACGGGTGGCAGGCCCGTGGGCTCGGGAAGCAGCTCGTCACCGAGTTGCGGGCGCTCGCGCTCGGACAGGGAATCCTTCGCTTCCGAGCGCTGATCGCGCACGGCAACCGGCCCGCTTTCGCGCTCGTCCACGGGCTCGGCGAGGAGCTCACGCGCCGCTACCAGGACGGCGGCGTCGAGCTCGTCGTCCGGCTCTCCTAGCGAGTCTCGCTCAACGTCGCGGGCAGGCCGGCAAGCCGAAGCGTCCGGGCTCCCCACCCGACGAAGGTCGTTCCCAACGTCCCGCTTGCCGATCCGGTCGTGGACGTCGTCCGGCAGGTGCCGGAACTGGACTCCTTCGTCTCTTGCCCGACGAACCGGAGGCTGCCGCGAATCGGTGTGGCGACGCGAACGGCGGGAGGCGTGCCCGCGAGGGCGTCGTAGCCCGTGGCCGCCATCACGTGGTACCACGCGACTGAACCGCCGGTGGTCGAGACCGGCTCGCGGAACTGCAGGCCGAGTCGTCGCGGTGAGGCGAGCACGGAGCTTTCGAGACGGCCCGCGTGAAGCGCGACCGAGGGCTCGCACGCGCCGGCCGCAGGCGGGTCGCAGCTCACAGGCCCGACGTTGGTCGTGATGAACCCTGCCAGACCTCGTCCGCCGGATCGTCTTGAAGAAGCGCGTGCCCGTGCGGAGCATGAGCGTTCCCCGCAGGCTGACCGGGAGCCGCACGAACGCCCCGCGGCAGCCCCAGGCTTCCTCGACGGCCACGGGCGCGCCGGTCGTCTCGATCGCCAGGTTGACTCCTGCCGCAGATCCCAGCGTCGCGGCCCAGCGCCCGCGCCGGCCGTCGAACGAGATCGTCGTCGGATCGGGGTGCGCCCGCAGCGCGTGCTGCTCCTCTGCACGGCCGCGGAGGAACGAGCGGCGCAACGTCACACCGGCGATCTCGTCGCCGCGCGAGAAGCTACCGTTCGTCACGGTCGCGGACAGCGTCCAGCCGGGCGCGACCAGCGTCGGGCTCACGGTCAGAGCGATGAAGTCGGCGGCGGACGCCGAAGAAGGAAGCCAGAAGGCAGCAACGATCGCGAGCAGCGTGACCCTGCGCATGCTTGAGGCAATCGTAGCGAAGAAATGTGATGAGAATCATCTCCGGCACGCATCGTGGGAGGCGGATCGCGGCGCCCCGAGGCTTCGCGACCCGGCCGACCGGCGACAGCGTCCGTGAGGCCGCGTTCAACCTGATCGGGCCCGTCGACGGCGGGAGCGTGCTCGACCTGTTCGCCGGCTCGGGCGCGCTCGGGCTCGAGGCGCTCTCGCGCGGGGCCGCGAGCGTCACCTTCGTCGAGAGCGACCGGGCAGCGTGCCGGACGATCTCCGAGAACCTCGAGCAGCTGAAGCTGATCGGCGCGAGGGTCGTCTGCGCGGACGCGGTCTGGACCGTCCGCAAGGACACGCGCACGTACGACCTGATCCTCGTCGACCCTCCGTACGAAGGCTGGAGCGAGCTCGAGCCGAAGCTCGCGGAGCACCTGCCGCGCCTCCTCGCACCGGACGGGCTGCTCGTCGTGGAGACCGGCGCGCGCACCGAACCGGCGCTTCCGCTTCCAATCCGCACCTCCCGGCGGTACGGTTCCGCGCGGCTCACTCTCTTCGAGCACCCATCTTGATCACCGCCATCTGCCCAGGAAGCTACGACCCGGTCACCATGGGCCATATCGACGTGATCTCGCGTGCGGCGTCGATCTTCGACCGCGTCGTCGTCGGCGTCGTCGGCAGCCCGCGTCACAAGACGCCGCTGTTCGACCTCGACGAGCGCGTCGAGTTCCTGAAGGAGGCTCTCGTCGGCCTCGAGAACGTCGAGGTGGACGTCTTCTCCGAGCTCGTCGTCGAGTTCGCCCGGCGCTGGCAGGCCAAGGTGATCGTCAAGGGCCTGCGCGTCATCTCCGACTTCGAGTGGGAGACCCAGATGAACCAGCTGAACCGCCACCTCGCGCCGGAGATCGAGACCGTGTACGTGATGGCGAGCGCGCAGGTGAGCTTCGTCTCGTCGAGCGGCGTGAAGGAGATCGCCGCGTTCGGCGGAAAGGTTGACGAACTCGTCCCAGACGCTGTGGCGCGCCGGCTCGCGGAGACATTCCCGAACGGCAGACCCGGCGCTCCAGAGAATCCCAGAGATACGGGAGTAAACTGATCAGATGGACGTTCTGGTACTGATCGACAAGCTCGACGACCTCGTGCACAACGCGAAGGCCGTTCCCCTCACCGACCAGGTGCGGATCGACCGTGAGGAGATCTACGACATCCTCGACCAGATGCGCGCGACGATCCCGGAAGAGATCAAGCAGGCGCGCTGGATCGTGAAGGAGCGCCAGGAGATGCTGGCCGAGGCCAAGCGTGAGACCGACCGCATTCTCGGCGAGGCGCGCGAGCAGGCGGTTCGCGAGGCATCGCAGACGGAGATCGTGAAGCTCGCCGAGCGGCAGGCCCAGGAGATCGTCGACGACGCCCGCCGGCAGGCGCGCGAGACGCGGCTCGAGATGGAGGACTGGGCGGACGGGATCCTCTCGACGCTCGAGGTCAATCTCGACAAGTTCCTGAGCGCGGTGAAGCGCGGGCGCGAGCGGCTGCACGAGCGCTCGCAGGAAACGGTCGTCGCGGGCGTCGGCCCCCGCGAGCCCGAAGACGACACGAGTTATCTCTAGGGAAGGAGCGGGATGACCCGCTACCCGCTACGCCGGCTGCGCCTCCGCCCGGGGGACGAGCAGCGCGACGCGGTCGTGATCGAGCTGCAGCCGTTCGAGCTCGGCGGCCAGCGCTATCTGCCGGTGCCGCACGAGGTCGAGGCGGCCCTGACCGTGGCGCAGGCCACCACCGGGCTCGACCTCAGGCTCGCCTTCGACGTGCGGCTGCACGGCCCGTGCATGCGCTGCCTGGCGGATGCGGTCGTCGACGTCACCGTCGATGCCCGCGAGTACCATGCCGCCGATGCGGGCACGGCCGACGAGCTGCGGAGCGAGTACGTCGCCGACGACCAGCTCGAGCTCTCCGACTGGGCGCGCGACGCGATCTCGCTCGAGCTGCCCGAGCAGATCCTGCACGCCCTCGACTGCGCCGGACTCTGCCCGGTCTGCGGCAAGGACCTGAACCTGGAGCCGCATACCCACGACGAGCTCGTGCCCGATCCACGCTGGTCCGCGCTCGAGGAGCTCCGCGACCGGCTGTCAGTACGATGGGCGGCCACGGCGGGCTGCCGGCGCTCCTGCTCATGACGGACTAACGAGACATAGACGTCCCTTCCGGCGCATCTGCTGCGCCCCGTCCTCGTCCCCGTCCTGGTCATCTCTTCTGGGAGGTGCTCGCCCGTGCGAGTCTCGCTGACCGGCGTCGTCCGCTCGTTCGGCGCCCATACCGTTCTCGATCGCGTCGACCTGACGCTCGGCCCGCGCTCGCGGCTCGGGCTCGTCGGCCCGAACGGCGCGGGCAAGTCGACGCTGCTACGCCTCGCGGCCGGGCTCGACGTGCCGGACGAGGGAACGGTGGAGCGGACCCCCGCTTCGCTCACGGTCGGCTACCTGCCGCAAGAGCACGACCGCCGCGCCGGCGAGACGCTCCTCGGCTACCTGGCCCGGCGCACCGGCATCGCGGAGGCAGACGCGGCGGTGAAGCGGCACACGGCCGACTGGAGCCCGGACGCGTACGCACACGCGCTCGAGCGGTTTCTGGCGCTCGGCGGCGGCGATTTCGAGGTGCGGGCGCGAACGGTCTGCGCCGACCTCGGCCTGCCGGTCTCGCTCGACCAGGAGACGACGACGCTCTCCGGCGGCGAGGCGGCTCGAGCGGCGCTCGCCGCGATCCTCCTCTCCCGCTTCGACCTGCTTCTGCTCGACGAGCCGACGAACGACCTCGACTTCGACGGGCTCGACCGGCTCGAGCGCTTCGTCGACGGCTTCGCCGGCGGCCTCGCCGTCGTCTCGCACGACCGCGCCTTCCTCGACCGCACCGTCGACCGGATCGCGGAGATCGATCCCTGGACCGGCGGCGTGCGCGAGTACGCCGGCGGCTGGAGCGACTTTGCCGCGGCGCGCGAGCGAGCGCGGGCGAAGCAGTACGCCGCCTTCGAGGACGCGCAGGCGCGCACGAGAGAGGTCGAGGCGCTCCTGCACGCGCGCCGCAACCAGGCGCGCGCCGGCGGCGGCTTCCTCGCCCACGCGACCGGCGGCTCCGACCGGCGAGGGACGAAGGCGCTCTCCGGCAAGGTGCGTCAGGCGGAGCGCGCGCTCGAGCGGATCGAGCAGGTCGAGAAGCCGTACGAGCCGTGGCGGCTGCACCTCTCGCTGGCGGCGGCGCAGCGGCCCGGCGACCGCGTTGCGTCGCTCGAAGGCCGCCGTCGGCGTCCGTGGCACCTTCCGGCTCGGGCCGATCGACCTCGACCTCGCGCCGGGCGAGCGCGTCGCGATCACGGGCAGGAACGGCAGCGGGAAGTCGACGCTCCTCGCGCTGCTGCTCGGCGAGCTGCCGCTCGCGGCGGGGCGTCGCGTCGTCGGCCGCTCGACCGTGCTCGGCGCGCTCGACCAGCGTCGAGTCGCCTACGACGGCCCCGAGCCGCTGCTCGCCGTGTTCACCGGACGCACGGCGCTCGAGCCCGGCGATGCGCGAACGCTGCTCGCGAAGTTCAACCTCGGCGCCGACCACGTCGGCCGCGCCTGCGCGACGCTGTCTCCCGGGGAGCGCACCCGCGCCCACCTGGCCGAGCTGATGGCGCTCGGCGTCAACTGCCTCGTGCTCGACGAGCCCACGAACCACCTCGACCTGGAGGCGATCGAGGAGCTGGAGACGGCACTCCGCGCCTACGAGGGCACGGCGGTCGTGGTCTCCCACGACCGCCGCTTCCTGGAGAGCGTCGCGCCGACGCGCGAGCTGGCGCTCTAGCCTCCCGGGACGGCATGGCCGCGCGGGTAGATCAGGTAGACCGTGCCGCCGGAGGCTCGCTGCCAGACGGTCTCCAGCTCGGCCCGGTTGTACGTCCGCTGCACGTCCTCGTTCGTCGGCGCCGCGGGGTCGTTCACGATCGGGTTGCCGTTGCCGTCGAAGCCGACGATCACGGAGAGGTGCCCGTCGCTCGACGAGACGGCGCTGCCCGTGACCTCGCCCTTCTTCCACGCCCAGCTGTAGACGACCGGAACCCCTGCGGCCACCCATGCCTCGACGTCGTTCATCGACGTGAACCGCCGGACCGACGCCTCCATTCCCTCGGTGGCGGCGAACGCCGTGTTGAACGGCCAGTTGCCGTGGCCGTCGTAGATCCAGTCGTAGACGCCCGTGACCGTCGAGCGCACGCGGCTCTCGATCGTCCCCGGATTGCCGTTCCAGTAGGCGAGCACCATCGAGACGGAGGTCGGGCTGCACCAGACGTTGCCGCCGTCCGGATAGACCATCTGCGAGTGCTCCGGCACGGCGAGGAGCGTGTTGCGGGCGGCTCCTGAGCTCGGCTGCAGCGTCGTCGGCTCCTGCGCGGCCGTCGAGGTCGCGACCGAGAAGTAGCGCACGCTGGGCGCGGCGTCGTTGGCCGTGAAGAGCTGGAGCTTGGTCTGGTACGCGTCCGCGGGCGGCGCCTTCTTGCCGTTCAGCACGAGCGTGTCGACCGCGACGAAGCCGTCGGTGTCGCCCTGGAGGCGCACCGAGTGGCGGCTGACGTGCGTCTCTCCGGAGGCCCAGACGCCGAGGCTGTACCACTTCGTCCAGCGGCCGGCGATCCGGGCACGGATCCACGTCTCGATCCAGCTGCCGGCCGGGGTGGCTGCGTTCCATGAGGCGATCGCCTCCGTGAAGCCGAACGCGGTCACCGTCTCGGGCGAGATCGCCTCGCCGACCTGATAGGCGCCGCCGTTGTAGTAGTTGCCGCCGTAGTACGCGCCCGCAGTGTCCGTCCCGTTCGCGAGTCCGGATGAGGCGAGCACGAGGCTGCCGTCGGCGGCGACGGCCGTGCCGGCGTGCGTCCAGCCCGCGAAGGTGCGCCAGGCGTTGAACCCGGTCCGATAGTCCGCGCCGCCCTTCTTCGCGGCAGCTGCGGGCACGAACGCGAGTGTCAGGGCAAGCGTGAGCAAGACGAGAGAACGTGACGGCATGTCTCCTCCTCGGAAGGTGTCCCGGGCATCCTTCCGGCTGGCGCCGGTTGCCGCAACGTTCAGCTAGACTCGGCAGCCGCTCATGGCAGTCCCCAAGAAGAAAACATCGAAGGCCCGTCGAGACAAGCGGCGCGCGCAGCACGGGATCGAGGCGCCGCGCGTCAACACCTGCCCGACCTGCCATCAGCCCAAGCGGCCGCATCGCGTCTGCCCGACGTGCAAGACGTACAAGGGCCGCGAGATCGAACCGCTCCGCACGCCGGCCCCGTAGCATTGGCCCGCATCGCGGTCGACGCGCTGGGCGGGGACCGGGCGCCGGACGAGGTCGTCGCGGGCGCGCTCGAAGCAGCCGCGGAGGGGATCGAGGTGATCCTCTTCGGCCCGGCCGGCACCGAGACGGGCGGTCTCGAGCTCGTCGAGACGACCGAGGTGATCGAGATGCACGAGAAGCCCGCCGAGGCCGTGCGCGCGAAGCCGGACTCGTCGCTCGTCGCCGCGCACAGAGCCGTCGCCGACGGGCGCGCCGATGCCGTTCTCTCAGCCGGCAACACCGGCGCGATGCTCGCCGCCGGCCTGCTCCACCTGCGACGGCTGCCCGGCGTGATGCGGCCGGCGATCGCGGTTCCGATCCCGACGCAGAAGGGCCCGTCCGTCCTCCTCGACTGCGGCGCGAACGCCGATGCGCGGCCGGAGCACCTGCTCCAGTTCGCGCACATGGGCGCGATCTTCGCGGAGACGATCCTCGAGCTCGCACGGCCGGAGGTGCGCCTGCTCTCGATCGGCGAGGAGCCCGAGAAGGGCAACCAGCTGACGCTCGAGGCGCACGCGCTGCTCGTGGCGAGCGAGCTCGAATTCGCAGGCAACGCCGAGAGCCGCGACCTGCTCGCGGGCGCAGCCGACGTGATCGTCTGCGACGGCTTCACCGGCAACATCGCGCTCAAGCTGCTCGAAGGGACGATCAAGACCGTCCTCGACAGCCTGCGGGCCGAGATCACCGCGACGTCGCGGGGGAAGCTCGGCGGCCTCCTGATCCGGCCTGCCGCACGCCGCCTGCGCACCCGCCTCGATCCCGACACCTACGGTGGCGCGTACCTGCTCGGTCTCCGCGGCCTCTCGGTGATCGCGCACGGCAACTCGTCGCGCCGCGCGATCGCGAACGCGATCCGCCTGGCCGCCCGCGGCGTCGAGCACGACGTCACGGGCCATCTCGCCTCACGGTTACCGGAACGCGGTACTCCGGCGACTGTATGATCGGCGCGCTTTCGCCCAACCAACGAGAAGCGAGGTCGATTTGGCAGCGTCGCGTGAAGAAGTCTTCGAGCGGGTCAAGGAAGTCCTGACAGAGCAACTCGGCGTCGACGACGCGGAGATCACCGAGGAAGCGTCGTTCCAGGAAGATCTGGACGCCGACTCGCTCGACCTCGTCGAGCTGATCATGGAGCTCGAGGATCAGTTCGGGATCAAGATCTCGGACGAGGACGCGCAGAAGATCACGACCGTCGGGCAGGCCGTCGACTACGTCTCGACGCACCAGTAACGCGGCGCCGACCGGCGACCCGACCCAGCTCGGGCGCCTGATCGACGCGCTCCCGCGCGAGCTGATCGAGCACGTCTTCACGCATACGTCGTGGGCACCGGACCGCGCCTCCTCGTACGAGCGGATGGAGTTCCTCGGCGACAGCGTGCTCGAGCTCGCGATCGCCAAGGAGCTCTACGACCGCTACCCGGATGCGTCCGAGGGCCGGCTCGCGAAGATCCGCTCGCACGTCGTCTCGCGCCAGAGCTGCGCCGCGGTCGCGCGGGAGCTGCGCCTCGGCGAGCGGCTCGGCGAAGCCGCCGGCGAGGCGCTCGCCGGCGACGAGCTGACCCGGATCGTCAAGAGCGGCAACGTCACGGCGGCGCTGCTCGAGGCCGCGATCGCCGCGCTCTTCCTCCAGCACGGCTACCAGCCGATCGAATCCGCGATCGTCGCCGCCTTCTCCGACCGGATCGAGTATGCGCGCACGACCCACGTCGACCACAAGACCGAGCTGCAGGAAGCGCTCGCGAAATCGGGGCGAAGCGTCACCTACCTCGTTCTCGACGTCGAGGGCCCCGCCCACGAGCGCCACTTCTCCTGCGCGGCCCAGATCGACGGCGAGGAGCTCGGCACGGGGACCGGCCGGACGAAGAAGGAAGCCGAGCAGGCGGCGGCCCAGCAGGCGCTGGCCGCGCTCGGCGCGACTCCCTAGCGGACGATCACCTTCCCGGTCATCTGCGGATGCAGCGCGCACAGGTACGTGTACGTGCCGGGGCGGGCGAAGCGGCGCGCATAGGGCGCTCCCTGCGCCATCGTCTTCGAGTCGAACGCGCGGCTGTTGGCCGTCACCGTGTGCGGTGCGGGATCGCTGTTGCGCCAGCGCACCGTCGTTCCCGGCTTGACTCGCAGCACTGCTGGACGGAACGCGAAGCCCTTGATCGCCACCGCGCTCTTGCTCGCGGCAGGAGGCGTGATCAACGGCGCATCCGCACGGACGCTGAACGCTCCCTCCATGCCCATGTCGTCGTGATGGCCGACGAAGCACTCGAACTCGTACGAGCCGGCCGCCAGGTTCACCGTCAGGCGCACCGTTTCTCCCGGCCGTAGCGTGCGCGTCTCGACCTCGTCGTCGTCGTCGCCGTGATGGCCGCCGGCGTGGTCGTCCGCCTTGAGCTCGAAGCCGTGCGCCACCTTGCCGCGGTTCGAGATCACGAACGTGACCGGTCCCGGCCGGATCGCCTTCGCCTCGAGCGTCACGCTCCACTCGCCGAGCGCGACCTCGAAGCCGCCCGCGCGCGGGTCGACGGCCGACGGGGCTGCGAGCTGGGCGGTCGCCGCCGCGGTTGCGGCGTCACCTGCCCGCGCCGCGGCAACGGCTACTGCCAGCACCACCGCGGCAACGACCGCTGTCGCTGCCTTCGTTCTTCCCTCGCTGCGCTTCATGCCTGAGCCTCCTCGGTAGACGTCCGCTCGTTGTAGCCGAGCGAGGGTTAGCTCTTGGCAAAGCCAGGGCCAGGGATTGGTTCGACCTGCCGGGGGACGAGAAAGGGGCGCCTTCCGGCGCCCCTTTCTGGCTTTCAGTCGCTCTCGGCACCTACGAGTCGAAGGTCGCCTCGAGGTCGAGGACAGCCTGCCGGAGCGCGTCGTACTGGTCGCCCTTGAGGCGCTTCGACAGCGCCCGCAGGTTCGCAGCCGCGGGGACCGGCTTGTCGCGCGCGGCGAAGTCCTCGGCGTTGCTGATGAACTTCTCCGCCTGGTGGAGCGTCTGCGCATCGATCGTGTCCGCCCGCACGAGCTGGTCGAGATGCGAGCGCACGACCGCGAAGCTCGGGTCCCAGGTGAACCGCGGCTGGTGCTGCGGCGTCAGCCGGGTCATCTTCACCTCGCTTGCTGCCTTGATCTCGTTCACCGACAGCTCCGCGGTCGGCGTCAGCTTCCACGCGTCGAAGCCGCGAGCGATCTCGGAGCCGTAGATGGAGCCGTTGTAGTAGTAGGTCGACCAGAGGCCGCCGAGCACGATCGGGGGGCGGGGGAATGCCGATCGGGCCTCTGTCGTAGTAGGCGATCTCCCTCGGGTGCGCCGAGTCGGTGAAGTCGATCACCGAGAGGCCGCCCTGGTACCAGGCCTGCGTCATGAGGTTGCGGCCCGGCACCGGGATCAGCGACGGCAGGTGCGAGACGCAGTTCTCGTTCACCGTCTGGGCGACCGGCAGCTTGTAGTAGCTGCGGAAGACCAGCTTGCCGTTGACGATGTCGTAGATCGCGTCCGCACCCCAGCTGAGGTCGTCGGTCGCACGGCAGCGCGCCGCGGTGCCGCCGCCCCACTCATCCGTGAAGACGACCGTCTTGCCGTCGTTGGAGAACGTCGCCCCGTGCCAGTACGCGTAGTTGTTGTCGGTGACCGCGTCGATCCGGACCGGGTTGGCCGGGTCGCTGATGTCGATCAGGAGCCCGTTCCCTTCGCAGGCGCCGGCAGCGAGCCCGATCTCCGGGTAGGTCGTGATGTCGTGACACGAGTCGCTCGTCGGCGACGGCGACCAGCCCGTGCCGGACGGATGCAGCGGCGTCGGCGGTGCGTTCTGGAGGCCGTTGAGCTGGCCGGTCGTCGCGTCGCGCATCAGCCGAGGGCCGTTCACGATCGCTGCGTTCTGCGGGGCGTTCAGCGGGACCCTGACCACCTCGACCCGCCACTGTGACAGTCCTTCGTCGAACTGCGGCGTCGTCTGCGGCGTCCCCTGGGGCAGCGCCTTGCAGCTCGCCATCTCGCTGGCGGGCCGGACGCCGCCGGTCCCGTTGATGTAGACGTAGACGTTGTTTGCGTCGCTCGGGCTCTTCAGCACGGTGTGCGTGTGCGAGCCCCGGCAGCTCTGGACGGCCGCCACCTGCACCGGGGCGTCCAGGTTGCTGATGTCGAAGACCCGGAGACCGCGGAACCGGAGCGGGCTCCCCGTCGGCGCGCTCGGCGCGCCGCAGTCGGTGCGGGCACGCGTCTCCTCGGCCGACATGAAGAGGAGGTTGCCGTAGACCGAGACCTCGCCCTGGCCGCCTGGGCACACCACGGCGGTGCGGAGTGTCGGGTTGGCCGGGTCGGCGATGTTGTAGATCAGGAAGCCGTTGAAGTTCCCGACGAACGCGTGGTCGCCCTCGAACGCCAGGTCGGAGTTGACGAAGCCGAAGTCGCCCGGGTTCGCGGGGTTGAACCATCCGGCCGGCTTGTTGCGGTTGGCGAGCAGCTCGACGCCGAGCGCCGCCACGCCTGCTTCGACGCCCGTGGCTGGATCGCCGGGCGTGAGCGTTGCGCGGGGATCGGTCGTCGACGGGGTGTCTGCGGCCACGGTGGAAACCAGGGTGGCCGAGACGGCCAGCGCCGCCGCGAAGGTGAGGAGTGAGCGCCGGGTACGGGACCGCCTCGGCGCCGCGAGCAGCTGCTTCATTCTCATCCGCCCCTCTCGAATACAAGTTGGTCTACGGGTATAGCGACACTAATATGCAGGTGTGGGCATGGTCAACCGCCTCCTGTGCTGCGCGGTGCTGGCACTCACGCTCGCCGGCTGCTCCGGAGGCGATGACGAGACTGGCGCAGCCGACGAGACGGCGCCGAACATCGTTCAGCCCGGCGCCCCCGGACAGCCGTCGCGGACGCTGACGCCGCAGGAGCTCGCCGCGATCGAGCCGACGAAGCACACCGCAGCGGACGTCGCGTTCATGCAGGGGATGATCCATCACCATGCCCAGGCGCTCCGCATGACGGCGCTTGTCCCGCCACGCAGCTCCCGGAACCGGATCGAGTTGCTCGCGGAGCGGATCGAGATCTCGCAGGAGGCCGAGATCGAGCAGATGCGGCACTGGCTGAAGGAACGCGGCGAGGCGCCGGCGCAGCCGCACGGACACGCGCACGGGGGTGGCCAGGCGTTGTTGCCCGGGATGCTCACGGAGCCGGAGCTGAAGCGGCTCGCAGCCGCGAGTGGCACCGCGTTCGACCGCCTGTTCCTCACCTTCATGATCCGCCACCACGTGGGAGCGACGAGGATGGTCGCCGAGCTCTATGCCTCCGACGGCGGCGCCGAGCCGGAGATCGACGCGTTCGCTCGCCATGTCGACGCCGACCAGCTGATCGAGATCGACCGGATGAAGGAGACCCTGAAGACCCTGCGTTGACAGCGGCGGCGCCGCCGTGAGATGGTCGCGCTCCGATACCTGAATCGGGTCTCAGGTTCTCACATCACGAGGAGGTCTCAATGGGCATGGCTCGGTGGATTCCGCTCGGCATGGCGACGGTGCTGGCTGCAGTTGTCGCGAGCACGGCGGGGGCGAACGGCAAGCCGCCCGAGCCGACGCCGGGGCCCGTGGGCACGTCGTTCCCGGCCGGCTTCCCGACGATCGTCGACGCGTCGCTCGGGACACCGGTGCTCGGCTTCGGCGCGGCGGGGCGCGTGAAGCGGACGCCCGTGATCTTCCTGCACGGCAACAACGACACGCCGTACCCGACGCTCTGCAACTCGGCGGGCAAGATCCACGATCTCGCCCAGGCGTTCGTCGACCGCGGCTACTCGCCGAGCGAGGTCTGGGGGCTCGGCTACCAGGGCGACCAGTGCGACCTCGCGGCGTCGCCGACGAACCGGTCCGCGACCGCGCATACGACCGCGGCGAACGTCGACGACCTCGCGCGCTTCGTGCAGGCGGTGCGCACGTTCACGGGAGCGAAGCGGGTCGACATCGTCGGCCACAGCCTCGGCGGGACACTCGCCCGCGAGTGGATGCGCCGCGATCACGCCCATCACCAGGTCCGGCATCTGGTCACGATCGCCTCCCCGCACCACGGGATCATCAACTGCTCGCCGTCGCCGTTGAACTACTTCGCGCTGCCCGCGCTCGGAGGGTTCACTCCGGACAGTGCGGTCTGCGTCGAGCTCGGCGCGGCCGACACGCCCTTCCTCGAGCGGCTGAACCGCAACGAGGCGAAGGGGCCGGCGAAGTATCTGGCGCTTCGGAACGCAGACGCCGACTTCGTCTACATCTCCGCTCCGGACGGGCCGTTCTTCCCGGCCGTGCCGGCCCAGGACCGGAACGGCAATGCGCACGACTTCGCGGCGAGCCCGGCGCTCGCGGGGAAGCGGGCGACGAACGTGGCGCTGACCGGCCAGGGCGCGTACGACGCGTTCGGCGCTGCGCACCTCGGCATCCTCGCGTCGCCGCAGACGGAGGACCTCACGTTCGACTTCGTGACCGGCGCCGACGACTGACGCAAGGCGAGCGGGCGCCGCCGGACCCCGTCCGCGGCGCCCGCTAGGTTCCCACTCGTGCACTTGCGCTCTCTCCGCCTGCGCGGCTTCAAGTCGTTTCCGGACACGCTCGAGCTGAAGTTCGAGCCGGGCGTCGCGGTCGTCGTGGGGCCGAACGGCTCGGGCAAGTCGAACGTCGCCGACGCGATCGTCTGGGCTGCCGGCTCGCTGACGCCGTCCGAGCTGCGCGCCGAGAAGCCGGACGACGTCCTCTTCAACGGCGCAGAGGGCCGTACCCCCGCCGAGAGCTGCGAGGTCGAGCTCGTCTTCGACAACGAGAGCGGTGAGTTCGGCGACCTCGAGTTCTCCGAGGTGTCGATCGCCCGCCGGCTGCACCGCGGCGGCGAGGGCCAGTACCTCGTCAACAAGGCGCAGGTGCGCCGCACCGACCTCGTCGAGCTGCTCGCCGACGTCGGGCTCGGCGGCTCGATGCACTCGATCGTCAGCCAGGGCAAGGTCGAGGCCGTGCTCGCCTCGAAGCCGGAGGAACGGCGCGCGCTGGTCGAGGAGGCGGCAGGGCTCGGGAAGTTCAAGCGCCGGCGCCACCGTGCGGAGCTGAAGCTCGCCCGCGTCGGGATCCAGGTCGAGCGGGCCAAGGACGTCGAGGCCGAGGTTCGCAAGCGGCTGCGCCCGCTCGCGCTGCAGGCGACCGCCGCCGAGCGCGCCGAGAAGCTCGTCGACGAGATCGCCGGCCTGCGGGCGCGGATCGCGCAGCTCGATCTCGACGCCGCCGACGCCCGCCGCGAAGCCGCCGAAGAACGGAAGACGGCGGCGGGGATCGGCCGCCGCAGCGCGCAGCAGAAGCTGCAGGCGCTGCTGACCGAGCGGCAGGCTGCCGAGGACGAGCTGGCCGACGCGGCCGGCAAGCGCGAGGCCGCGATCAAGGCGCTCTACCGGCTGCAGAGCTCGACCGAGCGGATCGCGCTGCGGCAGGAGGGCGCTCAGGAGCTGCTCGACCGGCTCCGAGCGGATCTGAGCGACGCCGAGGCTCCCGCCGCGCCGATCGACGCAACGACGCTCGCGCTCGAGCAGGCAGCCGCCGAGGCGACCGCCGCGGCACGCGCGGCCGCCGCCGCGAGCGGGGCAGGGGCCGAGCGCGCCCGCGCCGCGCAGGAGCGTCTGGCCTCGCTCGAGCGAGGCGCCGCTGCCGCGGCCGAGGAGCGGCTGGAGGCGCTGCGCGCCGAGCGTCAAGCGATCGAGTCCGAGCTGGCCGACGTCGCCGGCGGCCGTGCAGGCGCCGGCGCCGACGAGCTCGAGACTAACGCCAACGACGCGACCGCGGCCGCGCGCACCGCCGCCCACGCGCGCGACGACGTCGCCGAGCGGGCGGCTCTCGCCCGGGACCGCCTCGAAGCCCTCGAGCGCTCGCTCGCCGAGCGTGAAGGAATCCCGCCCGCCGCCCGGGCTTTCGCGGACGAGGGAGCGACGCTCGCGCTCTCGCTCCTCGACGTCGAGCCCGGGCAGGAGCGAGCGGTCGCCGCGGCGCTCGCGTGGCGTGCCTCCGCAGTCGTCGCGGACGATCCCGCCGCCGGGCTGGCCCTGCTGCAGCGGGCACGTGACGCAGGGCTCGGCAGCCTCGCAGTGCTCGTCGGGTCGTCTCCGTCCGACCGCGTCGCCGAGTTGCCCGTCGTCGCCCTCGACGCGCTGCTCTCGGCGCGCGTTCCGTCGGTGACCGACGAGGGGTTCGGCTACGACCCGCAGCGCGGTGAGCTCTGGTTCGCGGGCGAGGCCGCAGAAGCCGTCCTGCTCGAGCTCGAGACCCGTCGGCGTCAGCTCGAGGGCGAGGTCGCCGAGCTGCGGGCCAAGGCACAGCAGGCGGAGTCCGAAGCGGCCGCGGCAGCCGAGCGCGCCGCCGCGGCCGAGGCCGCGTACGCCGAGGTCGCGCATCTCCGCACGGAGCGGGCGGCGAAGCTCGCGGGCGAGCTCGCGCGCGTCGGCGGGCTCGAGCACGAGGCGCGACGCGAGTCCGCTCGCGCCAACGAGCGAGCCGCCACGGCGGAGCTGGAGCGCGCGCGGCTGGGCGGCGAGGGGCAGATCAGGTTGCTGCAGGTCGACGCAGCCGAGCGCGACCAGGTCGAGCGGGAAGCACGCGAGCTGACCGAGGCGGCCGAGCGGCTCGCACTCGCAGCGGCCGAGGCCGCGGAATCCGCACGGACGGCGGCACTCGCCGCATCCGACACGGGCGGACGGGCGAGGGATCTCGACGCAGACCTGCTCCGGCGCGTGCTCGCCGGCGCCGAGCGGCTCGACGAGGCGCTCGCTGCGGCCGTCGCGGCAGCCCAGCGCTTCGAATCGCCGCTCCGCGCCCGTGTCGATGCAGGTGCCAGCCGGACGGGCGAGCTGGGAGCGGCGTTGCGTGAGCTCGGCGCAGCCGAGGTCGAGCTTCGGCAGGGAGCCGAGGAGTCCACGCAGCGGGCGACGGAGATCGAGATCGAGCTGACCCGGATCGAGGCCGAGGCGGCCGACGCCCGCCGCCGGCTCGAGGAAGCAGGCACCGACCCGGCCGAGGGAGACGAGCGCGAGGAGCTCGCGACGCGCGCCGAGCGGCTCGAGCAGCGGCGGATCCAGCTCGGCCAGGTCAACCCGCTCGCGAAGGAGGAGTACGAGGCCGAGAAGGAGAGGCTGGCCGAGCTCGAGGTGCAGCGGCAGGATCTCGAGCAGAGCCTGCAGGAGCTCGCCGAGCTCCGCGACGATCTGGCGGAGACCGTCGAGCGGCGGTTCGCCGACACCTTCCACGCGGTCGCCGAGCACTTCGAGGACGTCGCGGCGACGCTCTTCCCGGGCGGTGAGGGCAGGCTTCGGCTCGTCGAGCCCGAGGAGGAAGGCGGCGAGACCGGGGTGGAGGTCGAGCTCCGCCCGGCGGGGAAGAAGATCACCCGGCTCGGGATGCTCTCCGGCGGCGAGAAGGCGCTCGGAGCGATCTCGTTCCTGTTCGCCCTCTTCCTCGCGAAGCCGTGCCCGTTCTACCTCCTCGACGAGGTCGAGGCCGCGCTCGACGACGCCAACATCGGCCGCTTCGTCGAGCTGCTGCGGCGGTACGCCGACCGCGCCCAGTTCGTCGTGATCACCCACCAGAAGCGGACGATGGAGGCCGCCGACGTGCTCTACGGGGTCACGATGGGCGGCGACGGCGTCTCGGAGGTCGTCTCCCGCCGCCTGCCGCGCGAAGAGGCCATCGCGGCTGCGAATTAGTCGAACTGGTGCTGTGCCGCCAGGCGCTTCGGCGCCTGGATCAGCCAGGCGTCGATCAGGCGCTCGCGCACCTCTTCCTCGTCGATGTGCTCGAGCCAGATCAGCAGGAACGCAGGCGAGGCCTCGAAGTGGGGCGTCAGGCGGTAGGCGTCCGGGTTCGAAGCGACGAGCAGCGGCCGTTCCTCGCGGTCGCAGCGCGTCCACATCGCACCCTCGTGCCGCGTCGAGAGGCCCGCGAACTTCTTCCCGCGCACCGCGAACGACGGCTTGCCCCAGGAGGTCCCCTCCTCGATCTCCGGCAGCTCTCGTGCCAGCTCCGCCACCCGCTCCCACGTGACCATGGAGCTGAGGCTAACGTTCCGCGCCGATGACGAGAAGCTGGTCAGAGCTGCTGGGCGACGCCGAGGGGCCGCAGGAGACCGAGGAGGAGCAGCAGGGCTTCTTCGGCCGCCTGCGCGACTCGCTCGGGAAGAGCCGCCGTGCGCTGACGGGCGAGCTGGCGGCAGCGGCGTTCGACTCGGGCAACGCCGAGGATTGGGAGCGGCTCGAGGAGGCGTTGATCCAGGGCGACGTGGGCGTCCGCGCCACGGCCGAGCTGGTCCGCCGGCTCGAGGCGCGGAACGAGCTCGGTGACCTCGGCTCCGCGCTCGCGGAGGAGATCGCCGAGATGCTCGGCGAGCCGGCCTCGCTCAACCTGCCGGCCACGCCGAGCGTGATCCTCGTCGTCGGCGTCAACGGCACCGGCAAGACGACCACGATCGGCAAGCTCGCGCACAAGCTGCGTGAGCACGGCCGGACCGTTCTGCTCGGTGCCGCCGACACGTGGCGAGCCGCGGCCGAGGAGCAGCTCGAGATCTGGGCGCAGCGCGCCGAGGCCGACTTCGTCGGCGCCGCGCAGGGTGCCGATCCCGCCTCGGTCGCCTACGACGCCGTCGAGGCCGCCCGCGCGCGCGGCAAGGACGTCGCCATCGTCGATACCGCCGGCCGCCTGCACACGCAGTCGAACCTGATGGAGGAGCTCGCGAAAGTGCGCCGCGTGATCGAGGGCCGCATCGAAGGCGCGCCGCACGAGACTCTCCTCGTCGTCGACGCGACGACCGGCCAGAACGGCCTCCAGCAGGCGCGTCTCTTCGGAGAGTCGGCCGGGGTCACGGGTGTTGCGTTGACCAAGCTCGACGGCTCCGCGAAGGGCGGAATCGCGGTTGCGATCGCGTACGAGCTCGGCCTGCCCGTGAAGCTGATCGGCGTCGGCGAGGGCCTCGACGACCTGCGCCCGTTCGATCCGCACGACTTCGCCCGCGCCCTCGTCTCGGGCTGAAGACTCGTTCGAGTCCTTCAGGTTGCACCCCGGAGAGCCGATGAAGCACCTGATGCAGACGTTGCTGGCGATCGGGAGGTCGCGTTTGACGAGAGTCGCGTTCCATGCGCTCTCCGCGGCGATCGCAACCCTGGTCTGCTTGCTCCTCGTCCAGCACTTCCGGACCGAGGGTTGGCCGCTCGCCGGCGCGAAGGTGAACGGCGTCATCGCCGCTTCAGCGCTCTTCCTGGTCGGCTACGCGCTGAAGGCGCTCGGTTGGAGCCGCTTGTTCGTCGCAGGTGAACGCCCGGGTCCGATGGCGCTCGCCGCCGCGGGAGGCGCCGCGTCCGTAACCGGCATCGCGCTTCCCGGACGGTTCGACGAGCTCGTTCGGATCGCTGTTGTACGGCGCTATCCGGGCTCGTGTGCCGGTCTCGGCGGTGTCTGCCTCTCGCTCCTGCTCCTCGGGCTGATCGACAGCGCCGCACTCGCCCCGCTCGCGGGCATCTCGGCCGCCATCCTCGCGACGACGGGGCTGTTTCGCGCGGGCTTGATCGTCGTTGCCGTGGCCGGGGTCGCCGCGGCCGCGGTCGTGCTCTTGCTGCCGACGATGGCGCGGGCCAACAGAGTGTCCCGTTTCCGGCTCGCTCGCTGGCTCCGCGACCACTCCACGTCTCCGCGCGAGGCGTCGAAGGCGTGGGTCTTCGTCAGCCTGTCGTGGATCGTCCGTGGCGCCGCTTTGTTCGTGCTGCTGGACGCACTCGCCCTCGACGCATCGATTCCGCTCGCTCTCGCCTTCCTCTGCGCGTCCGCTGCCGCCGCGGCGCTTCCGATCGCACCTGCGGGCGCCGCCACGCAGGCGGGCGCAGGCGCCGCGATGCTCGTGGCGAGCGGTGTCGGCGCGACGCAGGCGATCGCCTTCGCAGTCGCGGCGCAGGGGCTCGCGATCATGATGGGCGCGCTGATCCTCGTCGCAGCCGGTCTCTGGCAGGCAGGCCTTCGCCTGCGGCCGCGCCCAGTCTTCTAGCGCTCGACCCGCATCTACACTGTTCGACCGGTGTTCGACACACTTTCCGACAAGCTCCAGCACGCCCTCGGCGACCTTCGCGGCAAGGGCCGCCTCGACGAGGAAGCGATCTCGAAGGCGATGCGCGAGATCCGGCTCGCGCTGCTCGAGGCGGACGTCAACTTCCAGGTCGTCAAGGACTTCGTCGCCCAGGTCCGGGAGCGCGCGACCGGGCAGGAGGTGCTGAAGAGCCTCAGCGCCGGCCAGCAGGTCGTGAAGATCGTCCACGAGGAGCTGACCTCGCTGATGGGGTCGGGCGACTCGCGGCTCGCGTTCGGCCGCCCGCCGACCGTGATCCTGCTCGCGGGCCTCCAGGGCTCCGGCAAGACGACGACGTCCGCGAAGCTGGCGCTGCTGCTGCGCAAGGAAGGCAAGAAGCCCGCGCTCGTCGCTGCCGACCTGCAGCGCCCCGCGGCGATCGACCAGCTCGAGCAGCTCGGCCGCCAGATTCAGATCCCGGTCTACCGCAAGGACACGAAGGACCCGGTCGAGGTCGTGAAGTACGGGATCCAGGCGGCGCAGACGGCCGGCCACGACGTCGTCATCCTCGACACCGCCGGCCGCCTGCACGTCGACGAGGCGCTGATGGACGAGCTCGCGCGCGTGCGCGACGCCTCCAAGCCGACCAACGTGCTGCTCGTGCTCGACGCGATGACCGGCCAGGAGGCCGTCAACGTCGCCCAGTCCTTCCAGGAGCACGTCGCCTTCGACGGCGTCATCCTGACGAAGCTCGACGGCGACGCTCGCGGCGGCGCCGCCCTCTCGGTGCGCCAGGTCACCGGCAAGCCGATCAAGTACGTCTCCGTCGGCGAGAAGCTCGACCAGCTGGAGGAGTTCCATCCCGACCGGATGGCCTCCCGGATCCTCGGCATGGGCGACGTCCTGACGCTGATCGAGAAGGCGGAGGCGGCGGTCGAGGAGGACGATCAGGCGGCGATGGAGGCTCGGATGCGCGCCGGCATCTTCACGTTCGACGACTTCCTGGCGGCGCAGAAGATGCTGAAGAAGATGGGCCCGCTCCAGGGCGTCCTGAAGATGATCCCCGGCCTCGGCAACCAGCTCAAGGACGTCGACATCGACGAGCGCCAGCTCGCCCGCGTCGAGGCGATCGTGCTCTCGATGACGCCGCAGGAACGCGGGCAAGCCGCACCTGATCGACGGCTCCCGGCGCAAGCGAATCGCGGAGGGCAGCGGGCAGACGATCCAGGACGTCAACAAGCTGCTGTCGGCCCGCAAGCAGATGGAGAAGATGATGAAGCAGATGGGGAAGGGAAAGATGCCTACACTTCCCGGGCAACTAACCAAGACTGGCAGACGTTGATGCCAAGCGGACGCTTCACGGGCGGAGCCGGGCTTTGCCCGGCGCAGCCCCGCTACGCTTCGACGGTGCGCAGACAAGAAGGAGGGGGCTCATGGGGGAACCATGGGTTCCCCCATGATTCAGGACGGAGATAGAAGCTCTATGGCAGTACGCATGCGGCTGACGCGAGTCGGCTCGAAGAAGAATCCGATCTACCGCGTCGTGATCGCGGACGCGCGCTCGCCGCGCGACGGCCGGTTCATCGAGATCATCGGCCGGTACAACCCGCAGACCGACCCGTCGACGATCGAGCTCGATGAGGAGAAGGTCAAGGAATGGATCGGCAAGGGCGCGCAGCCTTCCGAGGCGGTCTCGAAGCTGATCAAGGCCGCCGGCATCAACGCTTGATGCAGCCGCGCTCTTGGGCCGCCACAGGCGGCCCCTTTAGGGGTTTTGCGCGATGAACATCCGCTTCCGCGGATGTTCATCCTGCGCGGGTAGTAATGGCTGAGCTGCTTGCCTGGCTGGCGAAGCAGCTCGTGGACGATCCTGATGCCGTGCGCGTCGAGCAGGTCGAGCGTGACGACGTCACCGTGCTCGAGCTGTACGTCGCGCCCGAGGATCGCGGCAAGGTGATCGGCCGCCAGGGCAGGCTCGCCCGGTCGCTGCGCACGATCGTGCGCGCGAGCGCGGCGCGGTCGCGCCGTCGCATCGTGCTCGACATTGTCGAATGAGCTGGTGACAGTCGGCCGCGTCGGGCGGCCGCACGGGATCGACGGCTCGTTCTTCGTCGAGGGTGGCAGCGACTCGGCGGAGCGGTTCGCGCTCGGCGCCACACTCCTCGTCGATGGCAGCCCGGCCGAGATCACCGGCTCCAAGCGCGGGTCGGGCGGCCGGTTCGTGATCAAGCTCGACCGGCCGGTTCCGCGCGGAGCGACCCTGGCGGTGAGACGCGACGAGCTGCCCGACCCAGAGCCGGACGCCTTTTACGTCTTCCAGCTGGTCGGCCTGACCGTCGAGGAGGAAGGCGGCCGGCCGCTCGGCGCCGTGGCCGACGTCTCACCCGGCCCCGCGAACGACGCGCTGGTGCTCGATTCGGGTCTGCTCCTGCCGATGGTGGAGTCGTGCGTGCTCGACATCGATCTCGAGGCGCGCCGTGTCCTCGTCGCCCGCGGCTTCGCCGACGCCGAGTAACCTGCTCGGCTGTGCGCCTCGACGTCTTCACCCAGGTTCCGCACGCATTTGCGTGGATGACCGAGCAGCGGCCCCTGGCCGCGGTGCTCGGCACCGAGCTCGAGCTGCGCCTCTTCAACTACCGCGACACGACGCCGCTGCGCTCCGGCCAGGTGGACGACGAGCCCTACGGCGGGGGCGCGGGCATGGTGCTGCGAGTCGACGTCGTCGCGGCAGCGCTCGAGGCCGTCTACGGCGGCGCGCCGGAGCAGCGCGTGATCGCTCTGACGCCGCAGGGGCGACCGTTGACGCAGGCGGTGGTCGAGGAGCTCGCCTCCGAGCCCGCGCTGACGCTCCTCTCGTCCCGGTTCGAGGGGTTCGACGAGCGGATCGTGACGCAGCTCTGCTCGGACGCGATCTCGATCGGGCCGTACGTCCTCTCCGGCGGCGAGCTGCCTGCGATGGTCCTGCTCGACGCGATCGCGAGGCGGCTTCCCGGGCGCCCTCGCCGAAGGCTCGGGCGAGCACGAGAGCTTCTCCGTCGAGCTCGAAGGCGGGCTCGAGTACCCGCACTACACGCGCCCTGCAGAGTTTCGCGGCTGGCAGGTCCCCGACGTCCTCCTCTCCGGCGACCACGGCCGGGTCGACGAATGGCGCCGCGCGCAGAGCCGCGAGCGGAGCACGTCGTGAGCGACCGCGAGGACGACGGCGGGCGCGACCAGGAGGGCTGGTACCCCCATCCGGGCGAGTGGTTCCCGCCGCCGACCGTCTCGCCGTTGCCACCGGAGCCGCAGCCCGTCGACCAGAAGGTCGGAGCTGCGCTGCTCGCGGGCAGCGTCGCCGCCGTCCTGGGTGGGATCGCGTGGGGGCTGGTCGTCAAGTGGACCGGCTACGAGGCCGGGATCCTCGCCCTCGGCGTCGGGCTGCTGGCAGCCTTCGCCGTCTATCAGTCGACGGGCGGCCGCCGCGGGCCGGAGCTCCAGCTGGTCGCCGTCGGAACGGCGCTCGTCGGCATCCTGATCGGCAAGTACCTCAGCTTCGCCATCCTCGCGCAGGACGTCTTCCCGGGTGTCGGTCTGCTCTCGGGCGAGATGTTCAGGCTCTTCCGCGACGCTCTGCACGACGTCTTCGGGCTCTTCGACCTGATCTGGATCGGGCTCGCGGCCGCGGCGGCGTGGATCGGGCTCCAGGCCGACGACGCCGAGCCGGCGACGGCTCCCGGCGAGCCACCGCCGCTGTCAGGCCCGGTCGAGCCGCAGCGCCGGTCCCGCAATCCCGTCGACCGGTTGACGCAGGGTCTCCCGCACGGGATGCGGATCACGATCGACTGGATCGTGACGATCGCCGGCGCAATCGCGATCGTGCTCGCGATCAAGGCCTGGGTCGTGAACCCGTATCGGATCCCGTCGTCCTCGATGGAGCCCACGCTCCATTGCGCGAAGGACGCCAACGGGTGCGAGGCGCGCTTCTCCGACCGCGTGCTCGCGAACCGGTTCATCTACCGGTTCACCGATCCCGAGCGAGGCGACATCGTCGTCTTCGAGACGCCGCCGGCCGCACGGGCTCGGTGCGGCGCCGGCGGGACGTTCGTGAAACGGCTGATCGGCCTCCCGGGCGAGCGGCTCGAGCTGCGCACCGAGGCCGGGCTCAGCTACGTCTACATCAACGGCAAGAAGCTCGACGAGCCGTACATCGGCCACAACCGACGCGATACGCGCGGCCCCGAGACCTTCCAGATCCCCCAGGACCAGTACTTCATGATGGGCGACAACCGCTCGCAGTCATGCGACTCGCGCGAGTGGGGCACGGTCCCCCGCACGAATCTGATCGGGAAGGTCTTCGCCACCTACTGGCCGCCGAACAGGATCTCGGTTCGATGAGTTTTCGCTACCATTGCGCGCGGCCTACGGGCCTCCCTTTGCCATGAGCACGATCATCGAGAGCATCGAGCGGCGACAGCTGCGCAAGGACGTCCCACGCTTCAAGGCGGGCGACACGCTGCGCGTGCACTTCCAGGTGATCGAGGGCCAGCGCCGCCGCGTCCAGGTCTTCGAGGGGATCGTGATCAAGCGCCAGGGATCCGGCGTGCGCGAGACGTTCACGGTGCGCAAGCAGTCGTTCGGCGTCGGCGTCGAGCGGACGTTCCCGGTGCACTCGCCGAAGATCGAGAAGATCGAGGTCGCCGCGATCGGTGACGTCAACCGCGCCAAGCTCTACTACCTGCGCGAGAAGGTCGGCAAGAAGGCGCGCGTCCGCGAGCTGCGCCAGACGCCCGCCCAGGTGGCGGCTGCGAAGGCGGAGGCGGACGCGATCCAGGCGGAGGCGGCAGCGGAGCTCGCCGCCCAGGTCGCCGCGGAGGAAGCGGCGACCGCGGCAGCAGAGGCCGCCGCTGCTGGCGGAAGCCGAGCCCGAGGTCGTCGAGGAGCCTGTCGAGGAAGCAGCCGCTGAGGAACCGGTCGCCGAGCCGGAGCCCGTTGCCGAGGCCCAGGCAGACGCTGAGCCCGAGGCCGTCGCCGACGAGCCCGCCGCGGACGACGCGCCCGCTGACGAGAAGTCGTAGCGCCGCCTTTCTGACGGCGTTCGCGCTCGTCGCCGTCGGCTGTGCCGTGGAGGATGCACAGCAGGAGGCCGCGCGCGAGGAGGTGCAGGCGCACGTGCGGGCGCTCGGTGTGGACTCGGGCTACGACGAAGAGGGCGTTCACTGCACCGACGCTCAGGGCGTCTGGTTCCGGGAAGAGGAAACCGACGAGTTCACGTGCGCCGTGCATCGAATCGAGGGCGGTTGCGACTGGTTCGTCGTGCGTGTCGATCGGGAGGAGCAACGCGCGACGGTAGCGCTCGACGAGCGCGACGCCGGCTGCGTGATCGGTTTCTGATCCGCTTCTGATTCGCGACGGAGTCGTTGCGGTCTCCGACCGCGACACCGGCTACAGTCGGAGCGTGCCGCGATCCTCGGGTCAGAAGCTCCTCACCTACGATCGAAACCTGGGCGCGCGCTTCGTCGCAGGGGCCGACGAGGCAGGCAGAGGCTCGCTGGCCGGACCGCTCGTGGTCGCCGGCGTGCTGCTCGACTACGACTGCCTCCGCAACCATCGCGTGCGTCCGCTCGCGTTCCTGAACGACTCGAAGCAGGTCTCCCCGGCCGACCGGGAGGAGCTCTTCCGCGCCGTCGTCGGCTGTGCGGCGCGGATCAGTGTGCGCGTGATCCCGTGCACCGACATCGACCGCAACGGTCTGCACCGCTCGAACCTCTGGGGGCTGCGCTCGGTGCTCGCGGATCTCTCGCCACCCGCGGAGGCGTGCCTCGTCGACGGGTTTCGGCTCGGCCCAGCCGCGCCCGAGCACCGAGCGGTGGTCGACGGCGACACGAAGAGCGCCGCGATCGCGGCCGCGTCGATCGTCGCGAAGGTGACGCGCGACCGGGTCATGCGGCGGCTCGACGCGCTCTATCCGCGTTACGGGTTCGCGCGCCATGTCGGCTACATCACGCCCGGGCATTCCGCGGCCGTCCGCGAGCACGGCCCGAGCGACCAGCACCGACTGTCGTTCAACGCTCTGGCGTACGCGTATGCCGCGCAACCCTGAGGAGCGCCGCGCCGCCCGCCACTACCGCCTGCGCGGCTACCGCATCCTCGGCCAGAACGTCTGGGCCGGAGGCTTCGAGCTCGACCTGATCGCCCGCCGGGGCAGACGGCTCGTCTTCTGCGAGGTGAAGGGGAAGTCCGGCGACGGCTACGGCGATCCGCTCGAGATGGTGGACGAGGAGAAGCTGCGACGCCTGTACCGGGCCGCCGAAGCCTGGCTCGCCCGCAATCCGGCCGCCGCCGATCTCGACTGCCGTTTCGAGGTCGTCGCCGTCCGTCCAGGGCAGCTGGAACGCGTCGCGATTTAACGCTGCAGCAACACGCGTCGACCACCGGACGGGCTAGAATTGGCGCTGCCGGGAGGCACTATCCCCGAACGGGTGCGCTCGTCAGAACGGCGCTGGTGGAAGCCAGCCCCGGGCGCACAGGCCGGTAGATCCGGCGGGAGAAACTTCCGGCTGAATCCAGCACACCATTCAGCCGGAAAGGAACCAACCGAAAACCATGTCGATCTCACGCACACGCTTCTCGACCCAGGCCCGCACGTGGGTGATCATCGCCGGCCTCGGGGCGCTGTTCATCGGGCTGGGCGGCTTCTTCGGCGGCTCGAACGGGATCATCCTGTTCGCCGGGATCGCCGTCCTCTTCAACCTCGTCATGTTCTGGTTCTCGGCGAAGTTCGCGCTGAAGGCCAGCAAGGCGCGCCCGGTCGACCGCAGCGAGGCACCCGAGCTCTACCGCGACATCGAGGAGATCGCCGGCCGCGCCGGCGTCCCGATGCCGCAGGTCTACTTGATCCCCTCCGAGCAGCCGAACGCGTTCGCGACCGGCCGGAACCCCAAGAACGCCGTCGTCGCGGTCACCGAAGGGCTGCTGCGCTACCTCCCCCGCGACCAGGTGAAGGGCGTGCTCGCCCACGAGATCGCCCACATCGCCAACCGCGACATCCTCGTGATGACGATCGCCGCCATGATCGGAGCCGCGATCGCCGCGATCGCGAACATCATGCAGTTCTCGATGATCTTCGGCGGCGGCGACGACGAGGACAATCCGCTGGGGATCGTCGGCGTGCTCGTCGCGATCATCGTCGCTCCGCTGGCTGCGACCATCCTCCAGCTCGCGGTCTCGCGGCAGCGCGAGTACCTCGCGGACGCGACCGCGGCGCAGTACCTCGGCGAGGCCAAGCCGCTCGCCGACGCGCTCGGGACGCTCGAGCGCGGCGTGGAGGCGGTGCCGATGAACGTGAACCCGGCCACCGAGGCGCTCTACATCGCCAATCCGCTCAAGCGGGGCGGCATGGCGGCGCTCTTCTCGACGCACCCGCCGATGGCGGAGCGGATTCGCCGGCTGCACGCGCTCGACGCGGCGCACGGGATCCACTACTAGAGGAATGCGCGGACGCGGCTTCTGGCGGCGAATCAAGCGGGCTCTCGGGCTCGCGCCGCCGGAGCCGCCTCCCGCGCCACCCGACGAGGAGCCGGCGCTCGTGCCGATCGGGCCGAGGCGTCCGCTCGGCAGCGACGCCGTCGCGCTCGAGCTTCCGGAGGAGCCGGACGACGTGGACGCCCGCGGGCGCGAGGCGCTCTAGCGAGCTCTAGAACTCGCGCACGACGGCCTCGACGTTGTTGCCGTCGGGGTCGAGCACGAAGGCGGCGTAGTACAGCCCGGCTTCGTCGGAGCTGTACTGCTCCCGCACGCCGGGCGGGCCGTTGTCTCGATAGCCGGCATCGATCCCGGCCTGATGGAACGCATCGACCTGCGCTCTCGTCTGGGCGACGAACGCGACGTGGATCGGGCCGCTCTGCTGGTCGCCGTCGAAGACGACGAGGTTCGCGAACTGGGCGCCACGCTCGCTCTCCCAGAGCGGCGGGATCTGGAGCGGCTCGAGCACCGTCTTGTAGAAGCCAATGCTCGCGGCCGCGTCGGCCACCGTCACCTTGACGTGATCGAAGACGACGCGATCCCAATCCCAGTCGACCATGGGAGGCGACGTTAACAGGGCGGCGAATGCCTATGCATGGCCCTGACGCAGACGCAGCTGTACAGCCGGATCGACGACACGCTGTCGTGGTCGGAGCGCGACCTTCCCGAGCGCGAGCGGACGAAGCACGTGCACCGGTTGCACCCCTATCTCGGCAAGTTCGTGCCCCAGCTCGTCGAGGCGCTGCTCTCCCGCTATGTGCGTCCGGGCGGGCGGGTGCTCGACCCCTTCGCCGGCTCGGGCACGACGCTCGTACAGGCGCTCGAGTCCGGACACGACGCCGTCGGCGTCGACATCGCCGCGTTCAACGCGCTCCTGATCTCGGTCAAGACGCGCGAGCACGACCTGGAGGCGCTGGAGGCGGACGTGCGCGCGGTCCGGGAGCGTCTGGGTGCGTCCTCCGAGCGCCCGCAGGGCTTTGTGAGCAGGTGGTTCGCGCCGCAGGCCGCCGCGGAGCTGCTCCACTTCCGGTCGCTGATCCCGGAGCATGCGAGCCAGGACGTCCTGCGCGTCGTCCTCGCACGCGCCGCCCGCTCGGCCCGCCTGACGACGCACTTCGACCTCGACTTCCCGCGCGCGCCGCAGGTGGGGGAGTACTGGTGCCACAAGCACCGCCGGACGTGCCGGCCCGTCGAGACCGCGAACAAGTTCCTCTCCCGCTACCTGGTGGACACCGCCGCGCGCATCGAACGCTTCGCGGACGTGCGCGATCCGCAGCGCGCGGCCGTCGTGCTGCACGGCGACGCGCGCGAGCTGGAGCTGGGCGGACCGTACGACGGCATCGTCACCTCGCCGCCCTACCCGGGGTTGATCGACTACCACGAGCAGCACCGCTACGCCTACGAGCTGCTCGGGCTCGACGACCGGCGCGAACGAGAGCTCGGGGCAGCCGCGCGCGGGACGAGCAAGGCGGCGATCGAGGAATACGTCGGTGGGATCGCTGCCGTCCTCACGCGGTCGAGAGCAGCGCTGCGGCGTGGCGCCGCGGTCTGCATCGTCGTCAACGACCGCCGGGAGCTCTACCCGGAGATCCTCGAGCGGGCCGGCCTGCGGCTCGACGAGCGGCTCGAGCGTCACGTCAACAGGCGCACCGGGCGGCGCGCGGGCGAGTACTTCGAGTCGATCCTGATCTGCCGCTGAAGCCCTTCCCGGCTACCTTGACGGGATGGCGAGCTACGACGTCAGCCAGACGCGGAAGAACGCCATCCTGCATCACATCCAGGAGGCGGGATTGGATCCTCACGACTTCGTCTGGTCGGAGGAGCCGAGCGAGATCACGCACGTCGGTCTGGGCCATGAGCCGTTCACGGTCGAGGCTCTCGTCCACCAGCCAACCGGCTACTGGTTCTGCTTCGACGTGGACGACGCCAGCGGGTCCCCCTGGGCGATCTACCTTCCGGGCCAGGATGGAGCAAAACGGCGCGAGCACGCGGGCTCCTGGGACTACGTCTTCGTCTACGTGGAGCAGTGGATCGCGTTCGTGAAGCAGGAGCACGAAGCGCCCGATCTGTGGGGCGAGCTGCGGCGGCAGCACGACCTGATCATCGGCGAGCACGTCGAGAACACCCCCTTCAGTGCGGAGGAGCACGTGGAGCTCGCCGCTCGCCTGGTCGAGACGAGGGAGTACGTGCGCGCGCACTTCGAGCTGGAGCCGGGACAGGACGAGGTGATCGCGTCGCGCCTCGAGTATCTCGAGGAGGCCTCGCAACGCGTGGGCCGAAACGACTGGCGGAACCTGTTGATCGGCTCGTTTCTCTCGCTGGTGATCGAGGGCGTGCTCCCCGCAGAGGCCGTGCAGCAGTTGCTCTTCGAGGTCCTGCGCGGCCTGTCGACGGTGTTCGATCAGTCGTCAGCAAGTACTTAGAGATCCGTCACACACCCGTGACGGGTGACCCCGTACCGTCGAAGGAGTGCTCGCGCGCTCCGTCACCCACGCCCTCGTCGGCCTCGAGCCGCGGCGTGTCGAGGTCGAGGCGCACATCGACGGCGGCCTACCCGGCTTCGCGATCGTCGGGCTCGCCGACCGGGCCTGCGCCGAGGCGAAGCACCGGGTCCGCAGCGGCATCGGCTCGGCGCAGCTCGAGTGGCCGCTGAAGCGGATCACGGTCAACCTCGCGCCCGCCGGTCTGCGCAAGGAGGGCTCCGGCTTCGACCTCTCGATCGCGCTTGCGGTGCTGGCGGCCTCGCGGCAGGTGCCTTCCGAGCGGCTCGCCGAGCATGCGGCCGTCGGCGAGCTTGCGCTCGACGGACGCGTGCGGCCCGTCCGCGGCGCCTTCGCGGTGGCCGAGGGAGCACGCCGCGCGGGTCTGGAGCGGATCCTCTGCGCGCCCGAGTCGGCCTGCGAGGCGGAGCTCGGTGGGGTGGAGGCGATTCCCGTCCGGCACCTGAGCGAGGCGGTCGCGTACCTGCGTGGCGAGCTGCGACCGCCTCCGGCAGAACCGCCCGACGAGGTCGCCGAGCCCGATCCGCCGGATCTTGCCGACGTGCGTGGGCAGGAGCGGGCGCGCCGCGCGCTCGAGCTGGCCGCAGCGGGTGGCCACAATCTGTTGCTCGCGGGCCCGCCGGGCACGGGGAAGACGATGCTCGGTCGACGGCTGCCCTCGATCCTGCCACCGCTCGAGCCTCGCGAAGCGCTGGAGGTGATGCGGATCCACTCCGTTGCGGGCGTGCTCCCGCCCGAGCGGCCGTTGATCACGCGCCGGCCGTTCCGCGCGCCACACCACAGCGCCTCGATGGCGGCGATCGTCGGCGGCGGGCCCGGGCCGCGGCCGGGCGAGGCGAGCCTCGCTCACAGGGGCGTGCTGCTCCTCGACGAGCTGCCCGAGTTCCAGCGCCCGGCGCTCGAGGCGCTGCGGCAGCCGCTCGAGGACGGGATCGTCTCGGTGGCCCGCGCGGCCGGGCAGGCGCTCTTCCCGGCCCGCTTCCAGCTGGTGGCGACGATGAACCTCTGTCCCTGCGCCGGTCGCGGCGACCCGGCTGCCGAGTGCTCGTGCTCGCCACAGCGATTGGCCGCGTTCCGCGACAAGCTCTCTCGGGCACTGCTCGATCGCTTCGATCTCGTCGTCACGGTGCCTCGCTCGCGGGCCGAGGAGCTCGCGGCCGGCCCGTCCGAAGCGTCCGCACCAGTCCGAGAACGGGTCGCGGCCGGTCGCCGCCGGCTCACGGGCGGCGTGCTCGGCCGGACGAAGGAAGCGGACGAGCTGCTGAGCAGAGCCGTCGAGCGGTTGCCGCTGTCTGGACGGGGCCGGGCGCGCGTCGCACGCGTGGCGCGGACGGCGGCCGCGCTCGCAGGCTCTGACCAGGTGCTGCCGGAGCACGTGGCGGAAGCGCTCGCGTACCGGTCGCCGAAGGAGCTCGCCGCATGAACGAGCTGGCGCTCGCGTCCTTTGCGGCAGCGAACGACGCCCACCTCGTCGGCGAGCCGCGCAGCGCGCGCTTCGCCTCGTTCAAGGCGGCCTTCGACCCGCGCGCCGAGCTCGAGCGGCTCGCGCGGCTCGGCTTCCGGTTCCTCGCCCGCTCCGACCCGGGCTTCCCGGCGCTGCTGCGGGCGATCCACGACCCGCCGCCGGGTCTCTTCGTACGCGGAGAGCAGGAGACCGCGCTGCTCGAGCGGCCGGCGGTGGCGATCGTCGGTGCTCGCGCCTGCTCCGCCTACGGGCGGCAGATCGCTCGGAGCCTCGGGCGAGAGCTCGCCGCCGCCGGTCTCGTCGTCGTCAGCGGGCTTGCGCGCGGTGTCGACTCCGAGGCTCACCGCGGGGCGCTCGAGGCCTCCGGAACGACGGTTGCGGTGCTCGGCTGTGGGATCGACCGCGACTACCCGGCCGCGAACCGCGAGCTCGCGCGTCAGGTGGCTGCGACTGGGCTCGTCGTCTCCGAGTACGCCCCGGGCGTCGAGCCCGCCCCGTGGCGCTTTCCGGCGCGCAATCGGATCGTCGCCGGCTTGTGTGCCGCGACCGTCGTCGTCGAGGCGCGCGAGCGGAGCGGCGCGTTGATCACCGCAGACTTCGCGCTCGAGGAGGGACGTGAGGTCTTCGCCGTCCCCGGGGAGATCACGAGCGCGCTCTCCGCCGGCTCGAACGCCCTGCTCCGGCTGGGTGCGACGCCGCTCACCTGCGCGCAGGATGTCCTGGAGAGCTTCGGCCTTGCGGCCCTGGAGCCCGCGGCTCCGGAGCTCGGCCCGGCGGCGGCAGCAGTGCTCAAGCGCGTCCGCGAGGCGGCGGTCGGCGCCGACGAGCTGGCGCGCGCGACCGGTCTCGAAGCGGGCGAGCTCGCGGCGATCCTGACCGAGCTCGAGCTCGCGGGGATGGTCAGCCAGGAGGCGGGTGTGTATCGAGCGTGCCGCTAGTCAGCTGGCATCTCCGCGCCGCGTGCGCGATGTCTCGTTCTACGGCGTCGCGCCCGCCGGGCGTCGGCCAGGATGGCCCGGGCTGCATTCCTGCCGGGGCCGCCGGTGATTCCGCCTCCGGGGTGTGTGCCCGCCCCACACATGTAGAGGCCGCCGATCCCGGTAAGCCGGTAGCGAGCATGGCCGAGGAGGGGCCGCCAGGCGAAGACCTGGTCGAGGGCGTGCTCGCCGTGCATCGGGTGCCCGCCGCTGAGCCCGTACTCGCGCTCGAGGTCGGCAGGCGTGACGACGTGGCGAGCGACGACCCTGTCCGCGATACCCGGTGCATAGACCTCGAGCGTCCGCACGGCCGCGTCCGCTACACGATCGCGCGCTGCCTCGTCCCAGTCCGCGTCCCGGAGGCGCCGTGGTGCGTACTGGAACAGCGCGGTGACGATGTGTGTCCCAGCAGGGGCCAACGAGGGGTCGGAGAGGGTGGGGATCGTCGCCTCGAGATACGGGTGCTCGGAGATCCGGCCGTACTTCGAGTCGTCGAATGCCCGCTCGAGGTCGTCAAGGCTCGGTGCGACGACGATCCGCCCGTGCAGGCGCTCGCCGGCGACGCCGCCGATCGTCGGCAGGCCATCCAGGACGAGGGTCACCTTCGCCACCACGCCGGGCGTACGGATGTGCTCGACCCGCCAGCCCAGAGTCGGGCCGAGCTCTGCCGGGTCGACGAGGCGCAGAAGGGTCTGCTTGGGGTCGGCATTCGACACGACGATCCGCGCGTCGATCTCCTCGCCGCTCGCGAGAGCGACGCCTTCGACAGAGCCGCGCCTGGTTCGGATGGCCGCGACGTCGGCGTCGCAGCGAATCGTCGCGGCGTTGCTCCGCGCAGCGGCGACGAGCGCCTCCGCCAGGGAGTCGGGCCCGCCGCGCGCGAAGACTGCGCGGCCTGCCGCTCCCCCTCCTGAGGCCGAGTCCCACAGGAGGTTGAGCGCGGTCCCCGCCGACCGGGGTCCCATGGCCGCATAGCGGACGCCTCGCGCACCGAGGACGCCGCGTAGCGCCTCGTTCTCGACGGCTTCGTCGACGAAGTCCGCGACGGACATCGGCAGCACCCGCAGCGCCTCGCGCAGCTGTTGCCTCCCGAGGTGCCGCAGGCCGTTCAACAGCGGGAGGCCGCCGGTGGCGTCCGCGAGGGACGGAGACGCGAGGTCCGGCGGCTCGGTCGCCTGGACGCGGGCGAGGAAGGCGCCCAGCGAGCGGACCCGGCGGTCGAGGGCGACGAACGCCTCGGCATCGCGCGGCTGGGTCCCCTTCCGGAGCTCGATCGCCGTCTGGACCGGGTCGCGCCACAACGTGAGGCCGGGCCCGTCGGCGGACGGGGCGAAGGCCGCTACCTCCGGCTCGATGGCGCGGAAGCCGTGCGAGCCGAGCCGAAGGTCACGGACGACGTCGTCACGGAGACCTCCGACGTTGTCGGCCGCAACCGGCGCGCGCACACCGGGCGCGATCTCCTCGGTCGTGAGGAGGCCGCCCGCCCGGCTTCGCCGCTCGAGAACCAGCGTCCGGAGCCCCCCTTTCGCCAGGTACGAAGCCGCGACCAGGCCGTTGTGCCCTGCCCCGACCACGACCGCGTCGTACCGCTCCCTGGCCACTCTTAGGCGGCCTTTTTGGCGCGGAGCGCGCGTAGGACCTGCAGCGCCGCGAGGCGTCCCGACGCGCCCATGATTCCACCTCCGGGGTGCGTGGCCGCGCCGCACATCCAGAGGTTCCGCAGCGGCGTCCGGTAGCGCGCCCATCCCGGCACGGGCCGGTTGAAGAAGAGCTGCTCGAGCGAGAGCTCGCCCTGGAAGATGTTTCCCTCGGAGAGCCCGAAGCGGTCCTCGATGTCCTTGGGGCTGAGCACCTGCGCGTGCAGGATCAGCTCGCGGATGTTCGGCGCCCGCTCCGCAATCGTGTCGATGACGGTCTCCCCGAACGCATCCCGCCGGCCGTCGTCCCACTCGTCGCCCTCGGCCAGGTGATAGGGCGCGTACTGGACGAAGCAGCTCATGACGTGCTTGCCCGGAGGCGCCATCGACGGGTCGACCAGGGTCGGAATGACCATGTCGATGTACGGACGCCGGCTGAAGCGACCGGACTTCGCGTCGTCGTAGGCCCGCTCCATGTAGTCGATGCTCGGGCTGAAGCTGATCGCGCCGCGCAAGTGGTCGCCCTCGCCGGGCAGGCACGTGAACTCGGGAAGCCCGTCGAGGGCCAGGTTCACCTTCCCGCTGGAGCCCCGGTACCGGTAGCGCGCCACCTCCGCGAGAAACGACCCGTCGAGGAGGCCGGACGGCAGGAGGCGGACGAACGTCTGCTGCGGGTCCAGGCTCGACAGCGTCACCCGCCCGGTCACCTCGTCGCCCGCCGACGTGACGGCGCCGGTCACCTCGTCGCCTCGGGTCAGGAAGTGCTCGACGGCAGTCTCGGTCCGGATCTCGGCACCGAACGACCGGGCGGCGCTCGCGATCGCCTCGCTGATTGCGCCCGTCCCTCCTCGCGGAATCCCCCAGGCTCGCAGGACGCCGTCGATCTCGCCCATGTAGTGGTGCAGCAGGACGTAGGCGGTCCCGGGAGAGCGGATCCCCTGGAACGTGCCGATGATCCCGGAGGCGCTCATCGTCGCCTTGAGCGGATCCGTCTCGAACCACTGGTCGAGGAAGTCGGCGGCGCTCATCGTCATGAGCTGGACGAACGCCGTGCGCTGCTCCAGGGAGAGGCCGTTGAAGGAGCGGGCGAGACGTGCGACGGGGAGCCATTCGCGCGGATTGAGCCGCGTCGGGTCCGGGGGCGCGATCGACAGGATCGGCTTGATGAACCTCGCCATCTCGAACATCAGGCGGCTGTACTCCTCGTACGCCTCCGCGTCGCTCGCCGACCAGCGCCGGAGCTCACGCACGGTGCGGCTGTGGTCGTTGACACGCCACAGGTAGTCGTCGTCGAGCGGCGTGAACGTTCCGTCGAGAGGCAGGATCTCGAGGCCGTGCTTCGGCAGCGAGAGCTCCCTGACGATCTCGGGGCGGAGCAGCGAGACGACGTACGACGCGACGCTGAACCGGAAGCCGGGGAACACCTCCTCGGTTACCGCCGCCCCGCCGAGAACGTGTCGCCGCTCCAGCACGACGACCTTGAGTCCGGCCCGCGCTAGGTACGCCGCCGCGACGAGCCCGTTGTGCCCGCCGCCGACGATCACGGCGTCGTACGTGCGGTGATCTGAGCTCGCCATCAGCGGCGACACTAACCGCGGAACGGCCCGGCGCGCTCCCCAAAGGGCCACCGATTATGCTTGGCGACATGCTCGGCCCGTTCGACATGGAGAAGGTTCAGCGTGGAGCGCGCTTGCGGCGCAGCCCCTTCTACGAGGCGACGCAGCGGCACGGCCCGAAGGGCTTCACCGTCTACAACCACACGCTCTTCCCGATCAACTTCGACGACTTCGAGGCCGAGTACTGGCACCTGCTGAACCACGTGACGCTCTGGGACGTCGCCGTCGAGCGCAACGTGGAGGTGACGGGCCCGGACGGCTTCCGCTTCGCGCAGCTGCTTACCTGCCGCGATCTCAGCGCGTGCGCGGTCGGCCAGGGCAAGTACGTCCTGATCACGGCGCCGGACGGCGGGATCCTCAACGACCCGGTCATGCTGCGGCTCGACGAGAACACGTTCTGGTTCGCGCTCGCGGACAGCGACGTGCTGCTGTACGCGAAGGGGCTGGCGGCGCACGCGGGGATGGACGTCCAGCTCTCGGAGGTCGAGGCGTACCCGCTGCAAATCCAGGGTCCAAAGTCGAAGGACGTCGTCCGGGGCCTGTTCGGCGACGACATCCTCGACCTCGGCTACTACCATTTCCGCCGCCTCGAGCTGGACGACATCCCGCTCATCCTCACCCGCACCGGCTGGACGTCGGAGGTGGGATACGAGATCTATCTCCTCGACGCCTCGCGCGGAACGGACCTATGGGACCGGATCATTGAAGCGGGCGAGCCGTACGAGATCCGCCCGACGGGGCCGGTGGACATCCGCCGGGTCGAGGGAGGCATCTTCAACTGGGGTGCCGACATGACCTACGAGAACAACCCCTTCGAATTGGGCCTCAGCCGGCTCGTCGACCTGGACACCGAGGCGGATTTCGTCGCCCGCGAGGCGCTCACGAGGATTCGCGACGAGGGCGTGAAGCAGAAGATCGTCGGCGTCGAGATCGACGGCGACCGGCTGGAGATGAACGCGACGGGCTGGCCGGTTTCGGCCAACGGCGCGAGCGGACGCGTGACCTCCGCCGTCTATTCGCCCCGCCTCGAGAAGAACATCGGGTACGCGTGGCTCCCGGTCGAGCACACCGAGCTCGGGACGCACGTCGCGGTGGAGACACCCGAGGGGATGAGGGACGCGACGATCGCGCCGCTGCCCTTCTTCGACCCCGAGAAGCAGATCCCGAAGTCCTAGGTCCGCCGTTGTCGGTCGGAACCCCGTTCTATCCCCGGACCGCGCCACTCAACACCAAGCTGCAGTGGCGGGAATGGTCGGGCTATCTCGCGGCGAGCGCGTACTCCGACTCCCACGAGATCGAGTACAACGCCATCCGGGAGGCGGCGGCGCTCATCGACGTCTCTCCCCTGTACAAGTACCTGGTCTCCGGGCCTGACGCCATGCGGCTCGTCGACCGCGTGATCACGCGGGACGCGAGCAAGCTCGCTGTCGGCCGCGTGTACTACACGTCCTGGTGCAACGAGGACGGCCGCGTGGTCGACGACGGGACAGTCGCCCGGCTAGAGGAGCAGACCTACCGCTGGACCGCCGCAGACTCGTCGTTGCGCTGGCTCCGGATGAACGCTCGCGGGCTGGACGTCGAGCTGGAGGACGTGAGCGAACGCATCTCCGCGCTGGCCGTGCAGGGGCCGCTGAGCCGCGACGTGCTCGAGGCGGCCACCGAGATGTCCTTGGGCGACCTCAAGTACTTCGGCCGGCAGGCAGCGCAGGTCGGCAGCATCCCCGTCGACGTCTCCCGGACCGGCTATACGGGCGACCTCGGCTACGAGGTGTGGGTCGAGAGCGCGCAGGCGGTCGAGCTCTGGGACGCCCTCGTGCGTGCGGGGAGCGCCTACGGCATCCGCCCAGCCGGGATGCTCGCCCTCGACATCGCCCGGATCGAGGCTGGGCTGATCCTCATCGAGGCGGATTTCGACTCTGTCCGGCGCGCGCTGATTCCCGAGCAGGCGTACTCGCCCTTCGAGCTGGGCGTCCTGGGCCGCTTCGTCGACTTCTCCAAGCCTGTGGAGTTCGTCGGCCGTCGCGCGCTCGAGCGAGAGCAGCAGCGCGGCGGGCCTCCGCGGAGACTCGTCGGCCTCGAGCTCGACTGGGAGCCGCTCGAGGAGCTGTACCGCGCGCAGGGGCTGACGGCGGCGCTCGAGCCGGCCGCCTCGCGCGTGCCCGTTCCCGTGTTCGCGGGCCGCAGCCAGATCGGCAAGGCGACCAGCACGACGTGGAGCCCGACACTGAAGAAGGTGGTTGCGCTGGCGTCAGTCGCTGCCGACCAGAGCGAGCTCGGCACGAGAGTCGACGTCGAGTGGACGGTGGAAGCGCGGCGCAGCAGGACGCCGGGGACGGTGGTGGAGCTGCCGTTCTTCAACCCGAAGCGCAAGACCTCGACGGTCGCTCACTAATCAGCCCCTAGCTCGAGCCGAGGCAGGTCGAGCTCGCCGGCGCGCTCGAACGCCGCGATCGCGATCGCGAGGTCCTGGATCGCGAGCCCGGTCGAGTCGAAGATCGTGATCTCGCTCGCGTGCACGCGTCCGGCGGCTTCCCCGATCAGGACCGCACCGAGCTCGGTCACGTCGTCGCGCGTGATCGCGCCCGCCTCGACCGCCGCGGCCAGCTCGCCGCCGTGGCTCGCCTGCTCCCACTCGTCGCAGTAGATCGACGTCCGCCGGATCTCCTCGACCGAGATCTCCGCCTTGCCCGGGCCGTCGGCGCCCATCAGGCTGACATGCTGGCCCGGACGCAACGAGCCTTCGGGCAGCAGGATCTGCTTGCCCGGTGTCACGGTGACCACCACGTCGGCGTCGAGGGCCTCCTCCCGAGTCGAGGCGACGCCGACGCCGAGGCCGGCGGCGACGGAGTGCGCGCGTTCGGCGTCGACGTCCCAGAGCAGGACGTCGCGGCCGAGCGCCTTCAGGCTGCGCGCGGCGGCCCGTCCGTTCACACCTGCGCCGACGACGGCCGCTGACGCGTCGGGCAACCCGAGTGTCTCCGCGGCGAGCGCCGCTGCCGCACCCGTTCGCAGCGCGGTCACCGAGCCCGCGTCCAGGAGGGCCTCGACGACGCCCGTCTCCGCGTTCGAGAGGATCACGACCCCACTCACGGTCGGGAGGCCGTGCGCGGGATTCCCGGGGAACGAGGTCACCCACTTCAGCAGCGCATGCCCGCCGCCGAGCGCCGGCATCGCCCGGAAGTCTCCGGCTGGATAGTTCGTGACGTAGAGCTTCGGCTGCATCGTCCACTCGCCGCGCGCGTGGGCGACGAAGGCGGTGCGAACGGCGTCGTAGGCTCGCTCGGGCGGAACGGCGGCCTCGACATGCCGCGCCGAGAAGAACGGGACCACGATTGCTAGAGGTTCTTCACGGACGCGAGCAGCTGCTCGAACGCGACTTTTGCATCGGCGAACAGCATCGACGTGTTCTCGTTGTAGAAGAGCGAGTTGTCGATCCCGGCGAACCCGGGCGCGAGGCTCCGCTTCACCACGACGACCTGGGCTGCCTTGTCGACGTCGATGATCGGCATCCCGTAGATCGGGCTCGTCGTGTCGTTCCGCGCCGCGGGGTTGACGACGTCGTTCGCGCCGACGACGACCACGACGTCGGTCTGCCCCATCTCCGGATTGATCTCGTCCATCTCGAAGAGCTTGTCGTACGGAACGTTCGCCTCGGCGAGCAGGACGTTCATGTGGCCGGGCATGCGGCCGGCGACCGGATGGATCGCGTAGCGGACGTCGACGCCCTTCTCCTCGAGCAGCTCCGCGAGCGCGCGGACGTCGTGCTGCGCCTGAGCGACCGCAAGGCCGTAGCCCGGGACGAAGATCACCCGGCGCGCGTAGGAGAGCATGATCGCGACGTCGTCCGGCGTCGTCGTGCGCGCGGAGCGGCCGTCCTCGAGCGCAGCTCCCGTGCCGGTCTGGATCTGCCCGAACGCCCCGAAGAGGACGTTGGTGATCGACCGGTTCATCGCCCGCCCCATCAGCAGCGTCAGCAGGGTGCCGGATGCGCCGACGAGGGCGCCACTGACGATCAGGATGTTCTCGTGCAGGGCGAAGCCGGCTGCGGACGCCGCGAGCCCGGTGCAGGCGTTCAGCAGGGAGATCACGACCGGCATGTCGGCGCCGCCGATCGGCAGCACGAAGAGGACGCCGAAGGTCAGCGCCGTGGTGATGACGCCGACGAGCAGCCACTGCGACTCCGGCCCGGCGAGGATCGCGACCGCGAGGGCAAGCGCGCCCGCGATCACGAGCGCATTGACGGGCTTCTGCCCCGGATAGACGATCGGCCGGCCGCCGATCAGCTCCTGCAGCTTGGCGAACGCGATCAGCGAGCCTGCGAAGGAGATCGAGCCGATGATCGCCGAGATGATCATCGCCAGCGAGAGGTTGAGGTCGAGCCGTCCTCTCGCCGGCGCCAGGTTGTGGAACTCGGCGAGGGCGATCAGCGCCACTGCGCCGCCGCCGACGCCGTTGAAGAGCGCCACCATCTGCGGCATCGCGGTCATCTTCACGCGCCGCGCGCCGACGACACCGACGACCGTGCCGATCGCCATCGCGAGCACGATCCACTTGTAGTTCTCGAGATCCTGGGCCAGCGTGACGGCGATCGCGAGCGCCATCCCCGCGGCTCCGACCTGGTTCCCGAGCCGCGCACGCTTGGGACTCGAGAGGAAGCGGAGCGCCAGGATGAAGGTCACGATCGTGACCAGGTACAGGAAGCTAGTGAGGTTCTCGTTCACCGGGCTTCCTCTTGAACATCTCGAGCATCCGGTCGGTGACGACGAACCCGCCGACGGCGTTTGCGGTGCCGAGGACGACGGCGAAGAAGCCGACGATCTGGGTCAGCCCATCGGCGTCGGGCCGGCCCGCGACGAGGATCGCGCCGACGATGACGATGCCGTGGATCGCGTTCGTGCCGGACATCAGCGGTGTGTGCAGCAGCGTCGGCACCTTCGAGATCACCTCGAAGCCGAGGAAGATCGCAAGCACGAGGATCGTCAGCTCGAGCAGGAACGAGCTCACACCGTCACCTCGCGGCCGGCGACGCACGCGCCCGCGGTGATCTCGTCCTCGAAGTCGAGCGCGAGCTCGCCGCCGGGGGCCAGGTGGAGGAGTAGCGCCGACACGTTGCGGGCGTAGAGCTGGCTGGCGTGGTAGGGCATTCGCGAAGCGAGGTCGGTGTAGCCGACGATCGTGACGCCACCGCGCTCGACCTCCTCGCCCGGCTCGGTCAGCTCGCAATTACCACCGGCCTCGGCGGCGAGGTCGACGATGACGGACCCGGGGCGCATGCGCTCGACGGCGGCGGCGGGGATCAGTCGCGGCGCCGGACGGCCGGGGATCAGCGCGGTCGTGATCACGACGTCCATGTCCGGGATCCGCTCTTCGAGCGCCGCCTGCTGCTGCGCCTGCTGCTCGGGGGAAAGCTCCGCCGCGTAGCCGCCCTCGGTCTCCGTGCCCGTGACGCCGAGGTCGAGGAAGGCGGCCCCGAGGCTCTCGACCTGCTCGCGCACCGCTGGGCGGACGTCGAAGCCCGACACAACCGCGCCCAGGCGTCGTGCGGTCGCGATCGCCTGGAGCCCCGCGACGCCGGCGCCGAGGACGAGCACTCTCGCCGGCGCGACGGTGCCCGCCGCGGTCATCAGCAGCGGGAACAGGCGCGGCAGCCGGTCGGCGGCGAGGATCGTGGCCTTGTAGCCCGCGACCGTGCTCTGCGACGAGAGAGCGTCCATGGACTGTGCGCGCGTCGTGCGCGGGATCGACTCCATCGCGAAGGCGACAACTCCGCGGGCAGCGAGACGTTCGAGCCCTTCCGGGTCGCTCAACGGCGCCAGGAAGCCGATCAGCACGGTGCCGGGCTCGAGCTCCGCGACCTCGTCGGCCGAAGGACGGCCCACTCGGACGACTGCGGCCGCACCTGGGAGCACCTCGGCGCGCGGGACCACGTCGGCACCGGCTGCTGCGAACTCGTCGTCCGTGAAGCCCGCGGCGAGACCCGCACCGGCCTCGACCGCGAAGGTGAAGCCCGAGGGCGCAAGCTTGCCGACCGCGTCTGGCACGAGCGCGACGCGGCGCTCGCCGGCGCCGGTCTCTTTCGGGACTGCGACCCTCACGAAGATCGCACTCTACGACGCAGGCACGACGGTGAGGAAGGGAACCGGCACCCGCGCTGGAAAGTCGGGCACTGTGGGGTCACTGCTCGCCACCCTTTCGGCCGCTCTGGAGGCGAGGGATCCATATCTGCGCGGCCACTCGACCCGAGTGACCGCGATCGCCGAGAGCCTGGCCCGAAGACTCGGGTGGCGGGGCGAGCGCCTCGACGCGCTCAGGCTCGGCGCTTCGCTGCACGACGTCGGCAAGATCGCCGTCGATGCCGGTGTGCTGCGCAAGCCCGGCGCGCTGACTGATGACGAGCTCGCGCAGATCAGGACGCATCCAACCGCCGGCGCGCGCCTGATCGAGGGCTTCGAGGACTTCCGCCCGGCCCTGCCGTACGTGCGCCACCACCACGAGCGCTGGGACGGTGAGGGCTACCCGGACCGGCTGGCCGGCGAGGAGATCCCGATCGAAGCTCGTCTGCTCGGGGTCGCGGACGCGTTCGACGCGATGACGTCCGACCGGTCGTACCGGGCCGCTCTCTCGGTCGAGCAGGCTCTGGCCGAGCTCCAGCGTTGCTCGGGCACGCAGTTCGATCCCGCGCTCGCCGAGAAGTTCATCGAGGCTTGGCGCACCGGCGACATCGCCGACCCCGACGCGCCAGTCGACATCGCGATTTAGGAGGGTTTAGAGAGTCGACCAGACCTCGAGCTTGGAGGTGATCCGCCGGATCACTTCGTCCGTGAACTCGTGCGAGCCGGCGTGGCCGCCCAGGTCGGCCGTGCGGCAGCCGTCGGCGACGGTCTCGAGGCACGCCTCACGGATCGCGCGTCCCGCCTCCTGACCCGCCTCGTCGGTGTGCGAGAGGAGCGCGGCGCCGGCGAGGATCATTGCCATCGGATTCGCCACGTCCTTGCCGAAGAGAGCCGGCGCGGTTCCGTGCGCGGCCTCCGCCATCAACGCGGTCGGCGCGTAGTCCTCGCCGAACGCGACGAGCAGCGACTCCGAGCCGGCGATCGAGCCGAAGAGCGGCAGCACGAGGTCGGAGAGGATGTCCCCGTCGCGGTTGAGGGCCGGGATCACAAGTGGCGCGCCCGTCTGTGCCAGCAGCAGCGCGAAGGTCGCGTCGATCAGCTGCGGCTCGTACTTGACGTCCGGATGGCGTTCGGCTGCCGCGTCCATCTCCTCCTTGAGCATGCCCTCGTACGTCGGGCTGACGGTGTACTTCGGGCCGCCGAACACCTTCGCGCCCATTCGCTCCGCCTGCCGGAACGCGAACTCAGAGACGCCCCGGCAGATGCGGCGCTCGATCCGCTCGGTGCGGAACGCGACCTCGTCCTCGCCTTCGCCCTCGCGCCACTCCTTCGCGCCGTAGGCATCTCCGACCGCCATCCGGACGACCGAGATCGGGGCATGAACGCCGCCGAGCGGGATCACTCCGGGGATGCGCCGTCCCGTCCTGACGATCACGCGGCCGCCGATCTCCTCGCGCAGGATGCGGTTCGGCGAGCCGACGTCGTCGCGTGTCTCGGGCGTGATGGTGGCGGCCTTGAGGCCGAGCCCGTGGTCCCGGATCGCCCGCGCGGCCTCGCTGACGACCGCATTCTTCGTCTCGCGCCGATTCGCCAGCGACAGGTCGAAGCGCGGGAAGGCGAGCTCGATTCCGATCACCTCCGGCGCCAGCGTGCGCAGGCCCTCCTCGAGGAGCTCCTGTCCGGTTTCGTCTCCCTCGAGCACGACGATCGTCCGCTGGTCCACGGCGGCGGATGATACTCACGCACGATCGGGTACACCGCCCGCGTGGCGCGCAGAGGTGGATGGAGGCGCGCGGGGTCGAAGGGACGCTTCCGCTACCAGGACGGTCGCGGTCGGCTGATCGACGACCCTGCGAAGATCGAGCGCATCGAGCAGCTCGTGATCCCGCCTGCCTGGAAGGACGTCTGGATCTCGCCCCGGGCAGGAGCGAAGCTCCAGGCGACCGGCGTCGACAAGGCCGGACGCCGCCAGTACCTCTACCACCCGGAGTTCCGCGCCCAGCAGGAGCAGGCGAAGTTCGACAAGCTCGTGCGGTTCGCAGAGAGCTTGCCGGACCTGCGGCAGGCGATGGGCGAGCACATGACGCACGACCCCTACGACCGTGAGCGCGTGTGCGCCGTCGCCGTCCGGCTGATCAACCTCGCCTGGTTCCGCGTCGGCTCGAACCGGTATGCCAAGACCTCGCGCACGCACGGCGTGACGACTCTCTCGCGCCGCCACGTCACCGTTCGCGGCACGCGCGTCACGTTCCGCTTCCGTGCCAAGCACCGCGTTCAGGTGAGGACGACGGTCGTCGACACGGAGCTGGCCGAGGCGATCAGGGACCTGCTCGATCAGCCCGGCGGTGCGCGCCTCTTTCGGTACGGGCGCAACGGAGAGTCGTGCATGCTCACCGGTGCCGTGCTCAACGACTACATCCGCGAGCACATGGGTGAGGAGTTCACGGCGAAGGACTTTCGCACGTGGGGCGGCACGCTCACTGCCGCAATCTCGCTCGCCGAGCACGGTGTCGCCGAGACGGATGCCGAGGCGAAGAAGACGATCGCGAACGTGATGCGCTCGGTCGGGGCACGGCTCGGAAACACGCCGACGGTGGCGCGCAACTCGTACGTGAGCCCGGCCGTGGTCGAGCAGTATCTCGACGGGCGAACGATCGATGACTTTCGTCCGCGGCATTTGCGTGTCGTGAAGGCGCGCGATATCGGTCTCGAACCGGAGGAAAACGCGCTCCTCAGTCTGCTCCGTTCATGGCGCATCCGGCGTGCGCGTGCAGCGGCGTGATTGCATTGTGAGTTTCCGGTAGGGTTGCGCGGCTCATTCCGGATCTCCAAGGAGGATTACCAGTGGCTCGCAAGACCGTGCTCGTGTCGGATATGTCCGGCGCCGAGATTGCAGAAGGAAAAGGCGCGACGGTTCGGATCACCTTCCACGACGCCCGTAAGGGTGTGCGTGAGCTGGACGTCACCGACGCCGAGGCCGAGAAGCTGGGCGGCCGGCAGGTCGCGCGCCGCGGCCGCAGGCCGAAGTCAGCACAGTAGTTCGCGCTCTTTCCTGATTTCCCGGTCTCCGCGTAAGGAGTGTCGGCGGGGGCCGGGACTACCATGGGCGAATGTCTCTCGCCCTCGTCGTCGGGCCGGCTAAGGCCGGAAAGATCGCGCGCCTGCTCGAGGGATACCTCGGGCAGATCGATCGCGACCCGGTCCTGATCGTCCCGAACCGGGCGGACGTCGACCGGATCGAGCGTGACCTGCTGCAGCGGACCGGAGCACTGCTCGGCGGGTCGATCGGCACGTTCGACGACGTCTTCCGCGAGCTCGCCCTCGGCGCGCCGGACGCGCGACCGGTCACGAGCGACGCCCAGCGCTCGCTCGTGGCGCGGCGCGTGCTGGCGAGAACACCGCTCAACGGGCTCGGCCGCTCGGCTCGCTTCGCCGGCTTTGCGGACGCGCTCCTGTCGGCTCTGGCCGAGCTCGAGTCCGGCCTGCTCGATCCGGAGCAGCTCGACGGCGACCTGGCGCTGCTCTATGCCTCGTACCGCGAGGAGCTCGATCGCCTGGGACTCTGGGATCGCGACCTGCTGCGTCGCCGTGCCGTCGAGCGCCTGCGGTCCGACCTGGACGCCTGGGACGGCCGGCCGGTCTTCGCCTACGGCTTCGAGGACCTCACCGGCGCGGAGTGGGGGTTGCTCGAGGCGCTCTCGGCCCGTGCCGAGGTAACGGTCTCGTTGCCCTACGAGCCCGGGCGCGCGGCGTTCGCGTCGCTCCGCCGCACGCAGGAGGACCTGGCCTCGCTGGCAGGAGGCCGGATCGAGGAGCTCCCGGCCCGCTCCGCGGAGTACGGCCACGCCGCGCTCGCCCACCTCGAGCGCCACCTCTTCGCCGACACGCCGCCGGCCGGCCCGGCGCTCGACGGTGCGATCCGCTTCTTCGAGGGTGCAGGCGCCCGCGGGTCGCTCGAGCTGACCGCTGAGGAGATTCGGGAGCTCGTCGCAGCAGGCACGCCGCCGGAGGAGATCGCCCTCGTCGTCCCGTCCGTCGAGCGGTGGCGGGCCTCGCTCGAGACGGTGCTCGGCACGCTCGGGATCCCGTTCACGATCGAAGGACGTGTCCGGCTCGGCCAGGTCCCGTTCGGCCAGGCCTTGCTGGCCCTGCTCCGCTTCGAGTGGCAGCACGGCGGCCGCCGCGATCTCTACGCCTACCTCCGCTCGCCGTTCTCCGGCTTCACGCGCTCGAACGTCGACTTCCTCGAGGGCAGGCTCCGCGGCCGCGGCATCTCGACGCGCGACACCGTCGAGGAGGAGACGATCAAGCTGCGCGACGGGCAGCCCTTGCCGCCGCTCGAAGCGCTCCGCACGGCAACCGGGCCGGTTGCAGCCGTTCGGGCGACAGCTGCCGCGATGGCGCGCGGAGCCCACGGTCTCGAGGCGCCGCCGGTGGGCGACGCGAGCCGCGGCGACCTGCGCGCCTACGACGCGATCGTGCGGCTGCTCGACGAGCTCGACGGCTGGCGGGCACTCGGCGGCGAGCTCTCCGCGGACGAGGTGCTCGCGGCGCTCGAGCACGCCGAGGTTCGCATCGGCTCGGCTGCCGAGCCCGGCCGGGTTGCCGTCCTCGAGCTCGCCCGTGCGCGGACGCGCCGGTTCGACGCCGTCTTCCTGCTCGGCCTCGAGGAGGGCACGCTGCCGCGCCGCGGCAATGCCTCACCGTTCCTCGACGACGAGGCGCGTGGCGAGCTCGACCGGCGGTCGCCGTCACGGCTCGTGCGGCCGGACCCGGTCGAGCGCGAGCGGTATCTCTTCTACACCGCCTGCACGCGGGCGACCCGCCGGCTGACGCTCGTGCGGGAGGCAGCGACCGACGAGGGCAGCCCGCGCGAGCCGAGCCCGTTCTGGGACGAGGTCGTCGCGCTCTTCGAGCCCGAGGACGTGCGCCGCTGGACGCGCCGGCGGCCGCTCTCGCAGCTCACCTGGGAGCTCGAGGCCGCGCCGACCGAGCGCGAGCGGCTGCGTGCGCTCGCGCTGCTCGCGGTCGCCGAGCCTCTGGACGCCGAGGCGCTGGCGATAGCGAACGGCTGGGAGCGGCAGCTCACCCGTGCCCGCCGGGCGTTCACACGGCAGACGAAGCTGAAGCACCCGCGCGTGCTCGCCGAGCTGTCGGCGAAGACACCGTTCAACGTCACCGAGCTCGAGCGCTTTGCCGACTGCTCGTCGGCCTGGTTCTTCGAGCGGCTGATCTCGCCGCGGCAGATCGATCGCAAGGTGGACGCGATGCTGCGCGGTTCGGTCGCGCATACGACCCTGCACCGCTTCTACGCGGGCCTGCCACGGGCGCTCGGCAGCGACACGGTCGACGAGAGCAGGCTCGACGACGCGCTCACCTTCCTGGGTGAATGCCTCGAAGGCGCGCTCGGCGGCGTCAAGATGGAGATGACCGAGCTCGAGCGGCGCGAGCTGGAGCAGAGCCTTCGCCGCGACCTCGAGCAGCTCGTCCGCGACGAAGCGCAGTCGCCGTCGCCGCTCGTGCCCCGGAAGTTCGAGGTCGGCTTCGGCTCGGAGCGGTCGGCGCCGGAGCTGCAGCGCGGGCTCGACCTCGGTGACGGCGTCATGCTCTCCGGGAAGATCGACCGCATCGATGTCGATCCGGGCAGCGCCCGCGGGATCGTCCAGGACTACAAGTCGGGACGGTATGGGCACTCGGCGGCCGAGATCGAGAAGGAGCTCCGCCTCCAGATCCCGCTCTACATGCTCGTCCTCCGCGATCTCGTCGGGATCGAGCCGCTCGGCGGCCTCTACCGCCCGCTCGCGGGGGAGCGGCGTGCCCGCGGTCTGCTGCGCGCCGAGGCAAAGGACGACGTCCTGCCCGGGTTCGTCAAGAACGACTACCTCGAGGAGGACGCGTTCTGGGCGCAGGTCGAGGGCGCTCGCGGCCTCGCGCGCGGCCTCGCGCAGCGGATCCGCGAGGGAGACGTGCTGCACGATCCGAAGGGGACGGACGGCTGTCCTGCCTGGTGCGACCTCTGGCGCATGTGCCGGATCAGGCGCGCATGAGGACGCCGAACGATCAGCAGGCGGCGGCGATCGCGGCGCGCGGTCAGGTGTTCGTCTCGGCGGGCGCCGGCACCGGCAAGACGACGGTGCTCGTCGAGCGGTTCGCGGAGGCCGTGTGCGAGCGGGGGCTCGACGTCGACTCGATGCTCGTGATCACCTACACCGAGCGGGCAGCCGGCGAGCTGCGCGGACGGGTCCGCGCGCGCCTCCGCGAGGTCGGCCGTCACGACCTCGCACGGTCGCTCGACGGAGCCTGGATCTCGACGATCCACGGCTTCTGCCTCCGGCTCCTGAAGGCGCACCCCTTCGCCGCGGGGCTCGACCCACGCTTCCGCGTCCTCGACGACAGTCAGGGCCGCGTCATCCGCGGCGAGGCCTTCGAGGCGGCGCTGAACGACTTCTGCGCCGGTGACGATCCCGAGCGGCTCCGGCTGCTCGCGACCTACGGCGCCTCCGGCCTGCGCCGGATGCTGACGACCGTCTACGAGACGCTGCGCTCGGCGGGACGCGAGCTGCTGCTGGAGCTCGGCGAGCGCCCCGGTCTCGAGGAGCGCCTGGCGGAGCTCGCCGAAGCCGCTCGCTGCCTGGCCGAGGACGCCGAGGCGACCGACGCCGCGCAGGCAGCGGCCGTGCAGGCGCTCGCGCTGACAGCCGAGCCGCCGGCGCCTGATCGCCTGCTCGACCTGAGCGGCCTGCGCGTCCGCACCGAGCGCGGCGCGAGCTTCGAGGAGGCTCGCAAGGCCGTCGAGCAGGCCGCCCTCGACACGCTCGCGCTGCACGACCGCGGGCTGCTGCAGGAGCTGCTGCTCGGCTTCGCCGACGCGTACGCCGCGGCCAAGGACCGCGAGTCGGCGCTCGACTTCGAGGATCTGCAGCTCCGCGCTCGCGATTTGCTCCGCGACGACGAGACGCTGCGTGAGCGCGAGCAACTGCGTTTCCGGTCGATCATGGTCGACGAGTTCCAGGACACGAACCGGCTCCAGTGCGAGCTGGTCGACCTGCTCACCGGCCCCGACACCGAGCGGTTCTTCGTCGGCGACGAGTTCCAGTCGATCTACGGGTTCCGGCATGCGGACGTGCAGGTGTTCCGCGAGCGCCGCGAGGACGCCGACACGCTGCTGCCGCTGACGCGCAACTACCGCTCGCGACCCGAGCTGCTCTCCGTCGTCAACCATCTCTTCGGCGCAGAGTTCGGGGAGGAGTTCCAGCCTCTCGCCGCCTCCGGCGACTTCCCGGACCCGGTCTTCGGCACGCCGGTCGAGCTGCTCGTCACCGACAAGGCTGCGTACTCCGGATCCGGACTGCACTGGCGCCGTGCGGAGGCGCGGCATGTGGCGCGGCGGGTCAAGGAGCTCGTCGACACCGGCGCCGCGAGCGCGGGCGAGATCGTCCTTCTCTTCGCCGCCGGGACCGACGCGGAGTGGTACGAGGAGGAGCTTCGCGAGGCCGGGCTCGCGACCTATCGCGCCACGGGGCGTGGCTACTTCGGCCAGCAGCAGGTCGTCGACCTGCTCTCGTATCTGCGACTGCTCCAGAACCGCTACGACGACGAGGCCCTGGTCAGCGTCCTGGCGTCGCCGTTCGTCGGCGTCTCCAACGACGCGTTGATGCTCGTCCGGCGCGCGGCGCGCGGCCCGATCTTCACCGGCCTGGAGCGCTCGCTGCCTCCGGATCTCGACTCGGCGGACACGCGCCTGCTGAAGGCCTTCCGGCAGCGCTACGACCGGCTCGCCGACGCGGCGGGTCGCCTCTCGCTCGAGCGCCTCTGCGAGCGGATCGTCGCCGACCACGACTACGACCTGGCCGTGCTCGCGCAGTGGGACGGGCGGCGTCGCTACGCCAACCTGCGCAAGCTCGCCCGGCTCGCCCGCTCGTACGAGGAGCTTCGCGGCCCGGATGTCGAGGGGTTCGTCCGCTTCGTCGAGGAGCAGGAGGCGGTCGGCGCCGCCGAGCGCGACGCCGTCGCGGAGGAGGAGGGGGCGGACGCGGTGCGGCTCCTGACCATCCACGCAGCCAAGGGGCTCGAGTTCAAGGTCGTCGTGGTCGCCGACGCGGGACGCGACCGCAACGCGCCGTCCGCGGACGAGATCCTGTGCCTCTCGGACGGCCGCTTCGGGTTCCGCGTCGCCGACCCGGTCACGGGGAAGCGGCACGGCGTGCACGACTACGAGGACGTCAAGCAGGCGCGCGCGGCCGAGGACGAGGCCGAGCGGCTGCGCCTCTACTACGTCGCGATGACCCGGGCGATCGACCGCCTGATCGTCTCCGGCTCGATGGACCAGGCGCGCAAGGCCGACGAGAAGACGCCGATCGGCTGGGTGCTCGACCGGCTCGACTGCGCCGCGGAGCTCGACCACGCCGGCGACGCGCCGATCGAGCTCGAGCGCCAGGGCGCCCGTGTCCTCGTCCGGCTCGATCGCACGCCGCCGCCCGCGCAGGCGCCTGCCGCCGTGCCCGCCCGAGCCTGAGCCGGTCGAGGCGGAGGCGGGCCAGCTCGCGCTCTTCGCGCCCGGCGATGCGCCGCCGCTGCCTCCCTTGGCGCCGGTGCTCGCACCGATCCAGGCGCTGCCGGAGCCACCGCTGCACGACGTGCGCCGGCTCTCCTACAGCGCCCTCGCCCTCTTCGAGCGCTGCTCGTACCGCTACTACGCCGAGCGCGTGGCCGGCATGCGGCCCGCGGACGCGCACGGAACGGTTGCCGGGCAGCGCGGGCTGGCGGCGACGGAGGTCGGGGACGCGGTCCATCGCCTGCTCGAGCTCGTCGACCTGCAGGCGCCTGCCGCGCCGGACGTCGAGCAGGTTCGCGCCTGGTATCCCGCCGTCACCGAGGAGGAGCTGGCACGCATCGCCGGCTTCGTCGCGTCGTACTGTGGGTCCGACTTGGCGCAGCGAATCGCCGGGCTCGGCCAGTCGCCCGCTGGGGCCCGGCCCGAGCGGCCGTTCGCGTTCGAGCACGACGGCGTCCTCCTGCATGGACGCCTGGACGTCCTGCACCAGGCCGGCACGCGCGCGCTCGTGCTCGACTACAAGACGAACTCGCTCGCGGAAGGGACGCCCGAGGAGATCGTCGAGGCCGACTACCGGCTGCAGCGGCTCGTGTACGCGCTCGCGTGCTTCGGGGCCGGGGCAGAGGAGGTCGAGGTCGTCTACCACTTCCTCGAGCGTGCCGGATGCGGTGGTCTCGCGCACGTTCGTGCGGGCCGACATGCCCGAGCTGGAAGCAGAGCTGTCGGAGGCGATCGGCCGGATCCGCCTCGGCGAGTTCGTGCCGACCCCGAGTGAGTTCAACTGCGCCGGCTGTCCGGCCCTCGACGTCGTCTGCGCCGGGCCGCGCCTGCGCGGCGGCGGACCCAGCCGCCCGCCCGCGCTCGCGGCGGCGAGCTGATGCGCGTCGCCGCGCTCTGCGACGTGCACGGCAACCTGCCCGCGCTCGAGGCTGTGCTCGCCGAGGTTGCGTCGCTCGACGTCGATCGGATCGTGTGCGGCGGGGACGTTGTCGCCGGGCCGTTCCCGCGTGAGTGCCTGGCACGGCTGCGGGAGCTCGGGGCGGCGTTCGTGCGTGGAAACGCCGACCGCGAATCGCCGCGCGCGCCGGCCGGCACGTGGGAATGGATTTCGTCGAACCTCGACGCGGATGCGCTCGAGTTCCTGGCCGGCCTACCGCAGACGGTCTCGCTCGGCGGCGTCCTCTACTGCCACGGCTCCCCGCGCGACGACGACGAGATCCTGACGCGCGTCTCCTCCGACGAGCGGTTTCGAGCCGCGCTCGAGGGAGTCGACGAGCGTCTCGTCGTCGGCGGTCACACGCACGTCCAGTTCGAGCGCGTGATCGACGGGATTCGCTTCGTCAACGCCGGCAGTGTCGGGATTCCGTACGAAGGGAAGCGGGGCGCGTTCTGGGCGTTGCTGGACGGCGACGAGGTCGATCTCCGGCACACGCCGTACGCCGTCGACGCAGCTGCCGCCGCGATCCGGACGAGCGGGTACCCCGGCGCCGACGAGATTGCCGGCTGGTTGCTCGAGCCGGAGGACCCGGACGAAGTGTCGGCGTACTTCGAGAGCGTTGCCTCGTAGCTTCGTCCAAGAGGCACGTCGCGCGGTCGGGCGGAGGCGCGACCGGATCCGGCCGATCATCGAGCGGCTCGCAGTCGAGCACGCGGACGCGCGGATCGCCCTGACCTTCCGCAACGAGCTCGAGTTGCTCGTCTCCGTGATGTTGTCGGCACAGACAACAGACGTGAACGTGAACCGGGTCACGGAGCACCTGTTCGAGAAGTACCGGCGACCCGAGGACTACCTCGCCGTCGAGCAGGAGGAGCTCGAGCGCGACATCTACGCGACCGGCTTCTTTCGCCAGAAGGCGAAGTCCGTGCGCGGGACGATGCGAGTGCTCCTGGAGGAGTTCGACGGCCGAGTGCCGCGCACGATCCCCGAGCTGCTGATGCTCCCGGGCGTGGCGCGCAAGACGGCCAACGTGGTCGCCGCCGAGCTCGGCAACCCCCAGGGCGTCGTCGTCGACACGCACGTTCGCCGGCTCTCGCAGCGGTTGGGGCTGACGAGACAGGAGGACCCGGTCAAGATCGAGCGCGACCTCGCGAAGCTCGTCCCGCGCGCGGACTGGGGTCGCTTCCCGCACCTGCTGATCTGGCACGGACGGCGGATCTGCGACGCGCGGCGGCCGCTCTGCGAGGAGTGTGTGTTGAACGACCTCTGCCCCTCGGCGCGGGTCTGGACAGAGCCGGCGGAGGATGGGAGGATCGGCACGCCGTCAACCTAGGAGGGACGTATGAAGCTCCGGCTAGCTCTGCTCGCTGCCGTAATGGGCCTGACGCTGACGGCGTCCGCCCACGGCGCGTATCCGAACTCGATCGCGTCCACCGGTGACTCGATCACCCGCGCGTTCAACGACTGCTGGTTCCCGTACGTCGACTGCCCGTCCGCTTCCTGGTCGACCGGAACCTCGAGCTACTCGCACTACCGCCGCATCCAGGCAGCGAACCCCGGCATCGGCTCCCGCACGTACAACCACGCCGTCACCGGCGCGGACATGGCCGACCTCTACGGCCAGGTGCAGGGCGTGATCGGACGCCGCGCCGAGTACGTGACGATCCTGATGGGAGCAAACGACGTCTGCGCGTCGAGCGAGGCGGCCATGACGCCCGTGGCGACGTTCCGCGCCCAGTTCGAGCAGGCGCTGGCGTCGCTCAACACGAGCTTGCCCACCTCGAGGGTCTTCGTCTCGAGCATCCCCGACATCTACCAGCTGTTCGCGCTCTACCGGTACGACCTGGGCGCCAACGCGGTCTGGGCGATCGCCGGCCTCTGCCAGTCGATGCTCGCCTGGCCGTTCTCGAACCTGCCGGCCGACGTCGCGAGACGCGCGCGCGTGCGCCAGCGGAACATCGACTACAACACGCAGCTGGCTCAGGTCTGTGCGGCGTACACGCAGTGCCGCTTCGACTCGAATGCCGTCTTCAACACGCCGTTCGTCCGTAGCGACGTGACGACGCGCGACTACTTCCACCCATCCGTCAACGGGCAGGCGAAGCTCGCCGCCGTGACGTGGGGCCAGGCAGCGGCGTTCGTCCAGTGAGCTGACTCTGGGACGCCGAAGGCGGCCCCTAGGGATCTTTGCGCGATGAGCGCCCGCCTCTGCGGGTGCTCATCTTGCGCGGGGGGATAGCGCGACGAGCACGCCGCCGTCGTCGTCATAGGCCGGGAACACGTCCGCGGTGACGGGCTTGATCTGGCCCGCGCGCGACCGGAGGTCGACCTTCTCGCCCAGTCGCCGCACGCCCCACTCGAGTGCCAGCGCGACCGGGCTCCTGCCCTCCTCGAAGCCGGCGAGCCCGAAGGCCTCGACGATGTCCTTGCCCATCACGTCCCCCTCGCGATAGCCCGTCAGCTCGAAGACGCCACGGCCGACAGCGAGGATGCGCCCGCCGTGGTCGCAGGCCACGAGGCCGGTGTTCGGCGACGGGTAGTAGTCGTCGAGGAGCTCGAAGAGGAAGCCGAAGCCGCACCGCTCGCACGAGACGGCCTGTCGCAGGAGACCCTGGCGGCCATCGTGATCGAGCGAGCGATTCTTGCAGTTCGGGCAGATGAAGAACGGCATCGATCCAGCGTAGCGACGAGGGTCAGCGAGTCAGCTGAGCTGGGCTCACTGGTCGTGGCCGACCGAGGCCGAGAGCAGGATGGTGTTGCCGTCCGGATCGTCGACCATCGCGAAGCGAAGCGTCGGGGTGACGTCGTACGGCGCGCAATGCCCGGCGTAGCCGAAGCCGGTCAGCTCCTCGTACTTGGCATCGAGGGCGGCGGGGCTCTCCAGGTAGAACTCGAGCACGATCCGGTAGCCGCCGGACCCGTCTGTTCTGGCCGGGTCCCACCTGGCATTGGCCCCCTTGGTGCTGAGGAAGAACGTCAGCCCGCTCATGGCGACCTCGACGTGCTCGTCGCGCTCCGCGCCGTCCGGGACGTCGACGCCGAGCCGCCGGTAGAACTGCGCCGCACGGGCCATGTCCTCGACGATCACGCCGACCATGTAGAGCTCGAGCGTCATCGCCTCAGATCCACTTCTTCCAGCGGAAGAACGCGAGCTGAGCCAATGTCGTCAGCACGATCACGGCCCAGGAGAACGCGTAGCCGTGCTGCCAGTGGAGCTCGGGCAGGTGATCGAAGTTCTGGCCGTAGACGCCGACGAGGAACGTCGGGAAGAGCAGCAGCGATGCGATCACGGCGAGACGCTTCACGACCTCGTTCTGCTCCTGGCCGATCTTGGACTGGTGATAGTCGCGGGCGGAGGCGATCAGGTCGCGGGAGACGTCGAGCGTCTCCGTCGCGCGCAGGAAGCGGTCGGAAGCCTCTGCGAAGTCGAGCTCGAGCGCGCGGTCGAACACCCCGTCCTCGCCGACGTCCACCCGGCCGTCGACAATGCGGCGGACGGCGTCGCGGGTCGGCGTGAGCGTTCGGCGGATCTGGAGCACGGCGCGCCTGAGGTCGGACAGGCGTCTGCGAATCTGCTCGCTGGGCCAGTCCTCGATGCCATTCTCGAGCTCGTCGATCTCGGTGTCGAGCAAGTCGATGACGCCGAGATAGCGCTCCGCGATCTCGTCGACGAGGTAGTACGCGATCACGCCCGAGGTGGGGCTGCCGTGCGCGTCGCACGCCTGCTCGAGCTCGGAGACGTCGAAAGGCTGCTCGCCCGGCGGTGTCTTCCGGACGGTGATCGTCACCTCGGGCGTGAGGACGAGGTCGATCTCCTGGTAGAAGACGCGGTCGTCCTCGGGCACGGCGACCGGGGCCAGAAGAACGCCGAACACGTAGTCGCCGTGCGGCTCCATCGTCGGCCGTGGCTCCTGGTCCGAGCGCGGCTGCGCGACGAGCCGCTCGAGCGCCCGGGAGTGAAGGTGGACCGGTGCCTCCGCGAGCAGCTCTTCACGTGACGGGTCGAGCAGGTCGATCCAGCGCGCAGCAGGGCTCACCGGCCCGAGGGTAGCGGCCGCGTCGGCCGGTGTTACGCGGGCGCGGTGTGCTCGCGCGGAGCGGTCAGCGCGGCCTCGGGATGGCCTGCAGCCTCGGCGAGAAACCGCTCGGCATCGAGTGCCGCCGCGCAGCCGGAGCCGGCGGCGGTGACGGCCTGGCGGTAGATGTGATCCTGAACGTCGCCGGCGGCGAACACGCCCGGGACGTTCGTCTCGGTCGTCTTGCCCTTCGTGACCAGGTAGCCGTTCTCGTCGTGGTCGAGCGTGTCCAGGAAGAGCTTGGTCGTCGGGTCGTGGCCGATCGCGACGAAGAGGCCGTCGGTCGGGTAGTCGTGCGTCTCATCGGTCTCGAGGTGGCGGAGCCGAACGCCCGTGAGCTTCCCGCCCTCGACGCCCAGAACTTCCTCGACGACGTATGGCGTGAGGATCTCGATCTTCTCGTGGCTGCGGGCGCGGTCGATCATGATCTGCGAGGCGCGGAACTCGTCGCGCCGGTGCACGATCGTCACCTTGGAGGCGAACTTGGTCAGGAAGAGCGCCTCCTCCATCGCGGAGTCGCCGCCGCCGACGACGACGACCTCGCGGTCGCGGTAGAACGCGGCGTCGCACGTGGCGCAGTAGGTGACGCCCCGTCCGTGGAGGTCGCGCTCCGACTGGAGCCCGAGCTGACGGGCGGTTGCCCCCGTGGCGACGATCACCGTGCGTGCGGTGTACTCGTCGTCGCCGACGTAGACCTTGAACGGGCGCTCGGAGAGATCGACGCGGGTGACGTCGTCGGTCAGGAACTCGGCGCCGAACCGGGCCGCCTGAGCGCGGAACTCGGTCATCATCTCCGGCCCCATGATCCCGTCGACGTAGCCGGGGTAGTTCTCGACGTCGCTGGTGATCATCAGCTGGCCGCCCCAGTTGAACCCCTCGATCACGAGCGGGCTCATGTTGGCGCGCGCGGCGTAGAGCGCGGCCGTGTACCCGGCCGGGCCGCCGCCGATGATGATCACGTCACGAACGTCGCTCACTGTCTTTCCTCTTCCTGTCGGTGGGCGTCTGCGCCCTCACAATAGAGAACGAATCGGAGCACCGAGGTGTTCCGCGTGCGCGTTTGGGGGAGGCTTAGAATCCGGCTCGGTCAAGCAGAAAAGGCGGAGATGACGACGACGATGGTCAGCCTCGACGGATTGCGTGAGCTTGCGGCGTTCCGGGCCGAGAACGGCTGCGCGATCAGCCTGTACCTCGACCTTGATCCAAGCCGCGTGCCGACCGCCGGCGACACGGCGACGCGCGTGCACTCGCTGCTCGACCGGGCGGCGAAGTCGCACGGCGCGACACGGACCGACCTGCCCCACGAGGTGCGCAGCGGGTTGAAAGCCGACTTCGAGCGCCTCGGGCAGTTCTTCGACGGCGAGTTCGACCGGGACGGCGCGCACGGTCTCGCCGTGTTCGCAGACGGCCCGGACAACGTCTGGAGCGTGCTCGCGCTGCCGGGGCCGGTGCCCGACACGGCGCGCGTCGCCAACGATTTCCTGCTCGCTCCGCTCGTGCCGTTGCTCGGGCGTGGACACGGCGCGCTCGTTGCTGTCGTCGGCCGCGAGCGAGGACGCGTGCTCGCGCTTCGGAACGGACGCCTGGAGCCAATTGCTGACCGGACGGAGGAGGCGCCGGGCAAGCACGATCAGGGCGGCTGGTCGCAGTCCCGGTTCCAGCGCCACATCGAGAATCTCGCGCAGGAGCACTACCGGGCCGTGGCCGAGGAGCTGGAAGCGCGGTTCCGCCGGCTCGGCCGGCCGCGCATCGTGGTCGTGTGTGGCGACGAGACCCGCGCCGAGTTCGCGGAGACGCTCCCGTCGGACGTCGCCGATGCGGTGATCGGCTGGACGACCGCCGAGGCACACGCCTCCGACAGCGATCTGTACGACGTGGTCGTTCCCTGGCTGGAGCAGTGGCGTGCCGGCCGCGAGAGCGACGCGATCGAGCGGTGGCGCGAGGAGACGGGCAAGGGAGCGCGCGGAGCTTCGGGTTGGGCCGCGACGCTCGAGGCGGCCTCGGACGGCCGGGTCGAGCTACTGCTCTACGCCGAGGGCGTGCAGAAGGACGCGTTCCGCTGCCCCGCGTGCGGACGGGCGGCGCTCGATGCGATCACCTGTCCGCTGGACGGGACGTCGATGGAGTCTCGCGACGACGGGCTCGATCTCGCCGTCCGGCTCACGCTCACCCACGGCGGCGACGTGCTCGCGGTCGAGCACCGCAGGGACCTGGATCCCGTCGACGGGATCGGCGCCAGCCTGCGTTTCTAGGCGGCGTCGATCGCGCGGAGCTGCTCGCCGGGCTCGACGAGCTCGGGAGCCTGGAGCGGACGTGCCTGCCGCTCGATGGGCTGTGGCGAGGGAAGGTCGCCCTCGATGCCGTGCTGCTCGAAGCGCCGCGCCTGGACCAGCACCCGGGTTTCGAGCGAGCCGACAGCGGAGTTGTAGTGCGCGACGGCGTTGTCGAGTGCCTTGCCGGCGTCTCCCAGATGCTTCGCCATCTTCGCGATCCGGCCGTACAGCTCACGCCCGAGTTCGTGCACCTCGCGCGCGCTCTGCGCGACGGTCTCCTGTTGCCACGTCGCCGCAACGGTTCGCAGCAACGTGAAGAGCGTCGACGGTGAGGCGAGGATCACACCGAGCTTCCAGCCGTCCTCGCTCAGCATCGCGTCATGCTCCTGGGCGACCCGGATGAAGGTCTCGTCGGGCACGAACATGATCACGAAGTCCGGCGACGGCTCGAACTGCCGCCAGTAGGACTTGGCGGCCAGCTTGCCGAGGTGATCGCGCACCTGGCGCGCATGGTTCTCGAGATGCACGACCCGCTGGTCGTCGTCCTCGCACTCGCAGGCGTCGAGGTACGCGGCGAGTGGCGCCTTCGCGTCGACCACGACTTGCTTCCCCCCAGGAATCCTGACCACGAGGTCGGGGCGGAGCAACGAGCCTTCGGTGTCCCGCGTGGAGGCCTGCTCCTGAAAATCGCAGTGCGGCAGCATCCCTGCCGCCTCGACGACGTTTCGCAGCTGTACCTCTCCCCAGCGCCCGCGGACGTGTGGTGTGCGGAGGGCCTTGACCAGGTTTCCGGTCTCGAGTCGCAGGCGTTCGTGCGTCGTTGCGAGCGTCGTGAGGTGCTGCGTGACGGCGCCATACGCTTCCTGCCGGACCTTCTCCATCCCGCTCATCTGGCGGTCCATCCGCTCCAGCGAGTCCTTCAGCGGCGCCACGTGGCCGCTGATCTGCGTCTTCGCAACCTCGAGGAAGGACGACGTGGTCTGCTGGAGCGCCTCCGAGGACAGCGCCCGGAAAGCATCGCGGGCTTCCGCGACGACGGTCGCCCGCTCGTCGCCTGCCTGGCGCACGAGCGCGAGCTCGGTTTCGAGCTGCGTCGCGCGGCTGCGCGAGACCAGCCACGCGCAGGCGCTTCCGATTGCGAGACCGAGGATGAGGGAGATGATGACCATCGGGCCGACGAACGTTAGAGATCGCGTCGGACGACACCTCACGTGGCTACGAATGGCTACGATCCTTCGCCGATGGCCAGGAAAGACCGCGCCCCCAACCCTCCCAAGCGCCCGCAGGCACCGCAGCGGCGCTCGACGCCGGCCGATCCGGCGGCAACTGCACGGCAGCGCCGTCTCCTCGCGATGATCGCCGGCTCTGGAGTCGTGGCGCTCGTGATCGTGCTGGCGATCATCTTTCTCACCGCTGGTGGCGAGAGTGGAGAGCAGGACGCGCTCGAGAGCGCCGGCTGCACGCTGCAGAGCTTCCCGGCCCTGCCGAACAAGTCCGACCACTCGGATGTTCCCACGGAGACGACGAAGCCGAAGTGGAACTCCTCGCCGCCGACGAGCGGGCCGCACTACCAGGAATGGGCTGTCTGGGGCCTGTACGGGCCGGACGAGCCGGTCCCGCTCGTCAAGTCCACGCACAACCTCGAGCACGGCGGCGTCGTGATCCACTACGGCCCCGACGTGCCCGAAGCCGAGTTCGACAAGCTGCAGGCCTGGTTCAACGACCTCAGCGACCCGAACGGCCTGATCATCGCGCCTCTGGCCACGAACCAGGACAAGATCACGCTCTCCGCCTGGACCGCACCCGACGCATCCACCGGGACCCGCGATCGCGGCCGCGGCTGGCTCGGCACCTGCAAGACGTTCGACGAGGGCGCGTTCTCCGCCTTCGTCGAGGCACATCGCTACCTGGGCCCCGAGCGGGTCCCGCGCGAGAACTTAGCCCCCGGCACACAGTAGGCGGCTCCTCGAGCCGCCGGCCCCGGCCGGGGTGGCGGAACTGGTAGACGCAGCCGACTTAAAATCGGCCGGCTTCGCGGCCTTGCGGGTTCGACTCCCGCCCCCGGTACTGTCTCTTTCCGGCAGATGACCGGGCGAAGCCCGGTCATCGCCAAGACCCCTGAAGGCGTCGCTTCGGGCTCCCGGCCTCGCACGGATTCGTTTGAGCCGTCTTGTGAGGTTGTCGCGACGCTTTCAGTCGTCACTACACTGCCGCGGTGGCTCGGATCGAAGAAACCGCTGCACACACGCACCTCGAGTGGGACACGCCGCTCTTCGAGACGGCGATCGCGCAGTACGAGCTGGCCCTTCCGTACGCCGACGTCTCCGCCTCTGTCGCCGAGCGGCTGCGCTACCCCGAGCGGGCGGTCATGTTCTCCATCCCGGTCAAGATGGACGACGAGCGGCGCGTCGTCTTCGCGGGCTACCGCGTCCAGCACTCCTCGGTGCTCGGGCCGACGAAGGGAGGCATCCGCTACGACCCGGAGGTCACGCTCGGCGAGTGCGCGGCGCTGGCGGTCTGGATGACCTGGAAGTGCGCGCTGCTGCGCCTTCCGTACGGCGGCGCCAAGGGTGGCGTGCGCTGCAACCCCCGCCAGATGTCGCCTCGGGAGCTGGAGGGGCTCACCCGCCGCTTCACCTCGGAGCTGCTGCCGATCATCGGCCCGCAGGAGGACATCGCCGCCCCGGACATGGCGACGAACGAGCAGACGATGGCCTGGATGATGGACACCTACTCGATGCAGGTCGGCCACGCGGTGCCGGAGATCGTCACCGGGAAGCCGATCTCGATCGGCGGCTCCGTCTTCCGCCACGAGGCGACCGGCGCCGGCGTCGTGATGGTGACCGCCCGCGCCTGCGAGCGGATGGGGTGGAACCTCGCCGAGCAGCGCTGCGTCGTCCAGGGCTTCGGCAACGTCGGCGGAATCGCCGCGCACGAGCTGGCCGACCGCGGCGCGACCGTGATCGCGGTCTCCGACGTCTCGGGAGGCGTCTACGACGGCAACGGGCTCGACGTTCATGCGATGACCGACTTCGTGCAGGAGCACGGCTCGCTCGAGGACTGGGAGACGGGGACGCGGATCTCGAACGAGGAGCTGCTCGAGCTTCCGTGCGACATCCTCGTGCTCGCGGCGCGCGAAGACCAGGTGACCGAAGACAACGCACACCGGATCCAGGCGCGCATGATCTCGGAGGGTGCGAACGGGCCTACCTCGCTCGAGGCCGACGCGATCCTCGCCGAGCGGGGGATCCCGATCCTGCCGGACATCCTCACGAACGCCGGCGGCGTCACGGTCTCGTACTTCGAGTGGGTGCAGGACCTCGGCCGTCTCTTCTGGGGCCGCGACGAGATCCGGGACAAGCTCGCCGAGAAGCTGAACGACGCCTTCGACCGCGTGTGGGAGATCTCGGTCGAGCGGGGGATCACGCTGCGAACCGCCGCGCTCGTGGCCGGGATCCGCGAGGTCGCAGGCGCCCTCGATGCACGCGGCCTCTATCCATAATCCGACGATGGACGTTGCCAAGGACGCGATGGTCTCCGACCCGCCGATGCTCGAGGGAGACGTGAGCGCGCAGGAGGCGGGGGAGGCGCTGAGCCGGCCGGAAGTGCGCGCCGTCTTCGTCAGCGACAACGGCCGGCTGCTCGGCGTCGTCACGAGGAAGACGCTCGTGCGCGAGGTCGTCGCCGCAGGCCGCGACCCGCGCGCCACGAAACTGCGGGAGATCGCGGAGGTGCCGCTGAACACGATCGGCTCAGACCTGCCGCTCGACGAGGCGTTCCGCTTCCTCGAGGAGCAGGATCTCGACCGCGTCCCGGTGCTCGAGGACGGGCGGCTCGTCGGCGTCCTCTCGCGGGCGGTGCTGCAGCGCCGGTTGGCCGAGGACGAGCCGCCGCCCGACGAGGAGCTCTAGCCGGCTTTCTCGCCCGCTTCGCGTTCGCGCTGCTCCCGGATGCGAGCACGCTCGCGCTCGATCAACTCGCGCGCTTCCTTGATTCGGGCGCGCTGCTCGGTGAAATCAGTCTTCTTCCGCTTCTTGGCCATCATCCTCCTCGAGGAGCTCGATGATCCGCTCAGTGTTGGCGAGGATGTCCGCGACGAGGCCGAGTCCGCTGAAGACGAGCTCTCGATCCCACGCTGGTTCGCCCACATCCACAGGGTGCCTGACGCGTTTTGTCGCAGCAAGTGTCCTGATGGGTCAGCAGCAGGTGTAGGCGCCTGGGGGCGCGGCGCCCTCTTCGGGCTCGGGCAGCTCGGCGGCGGCAAGCGCGGCGCCGTGGAGGATGTCGCGCTCGCTGGCTTCGATCGCGTCGAGCTCGTAGAAGTCGAGGATCTCGGCCAGGATCGCGGCGCCCGCCACGATCACCGGCGCGCGTCCGGGCTCGACGATCTCGGCCCGCTCCTCAACGGTCAGCGATGCCAGCCGCGCCGTCTGCTCCGCGGCCGCCTCCTTCGAGATCGAGTGCCCGTGGATGCGCTCGGGGTCGTACTCCTCGAGCCCGAGATCGAGCGCCGCGATCGTCGTCACCGTGCCGGCGACCCCGACCGCTCGCTTCGCCTCCGCGTCCGGCAGCAGCCCGCGCACGTATGCCCGCACCGCGTCGACGTCCTCTCCGAAGCGCTCGGTCAGGCGCACGCAGCCGACATCGAGGCTGACGCGAACATCCGTGCCGACGACCTGGAGCTCGGTCGAGCCGCCGCCGATGTCGACGACGAGCGTCCCCGGCTCGACCGCGCCGATCCCGCGCAGTGTCATGTCGGCTTCCTCCGCGCCGGTGAGCAGGCGCGTCGTGAAGCCGTAGCTCCACTCGATCTCGCCGAGGAACGCCTCGCCGTTCTCGGCGTCGCGAACGGCGCTCGTCGCGATGCACAGCGTCCGCTCGGCTCCGAGCTGCTCGAGCTCGCGGCGGTACTCGGAAAGGACGTTGCGCACGCGCGCGATCGGGAGCGGCAGCAGCCGGCGGCGCTCGTCGACACCCTCGCCGAGCCGCGTGATCGCCAGCCGCCGAACCACCTCGTCGAGCGTTCCGTTCGCGTCGGCGACGAGCAGGCGCGTCGAGTTCGTCCCCAGATCGACCGAAGCGACTCTCACTTGCGCGGCACGACGCCCGTGACACGGCCGACCGCCGCGCGCACGTCCGCGATCGCGGACGTCAGGACGTTGAGCCGCGCCCGCGAGGAGCGGAGGCGTGCCAGCGACGCTTCGAGACGCGTCCCGCTTTCTGCGGCGAGCGCGAGGTGGCGCTCGATCTGGCCGCTCACGGCAGCGATGCGCTCGAGCTCGCCGCCGGAGGTGCGGCTGAAGCGCTTGAAGGCCCGGAAGGCTTCGAGGCCCCGCAGCGTTAGATAGATCGCAGACGCAATCGTCAGGAAGAGGCCAATGATGAGAGCGAGCCAGACGATCGCCATTTGCGGCAAGGCTACCAACGGTGGTTGAATGAAACCGATGTCGCGCGTCAGGGAGTTCCTCCTGGCGAGACGTGACGCGGTCGCGCAACTCGCCGTCGTGCTCGGGGCACTCGGTGCCTACGAGGTGGCGAGGCTTGCGATGGAGCCGAACTGGGCGCAGGCGTTCGCGAATGCCCGCCGCATCGTCTCGCTCGAAGAGGTGCTCGGGTTCGCGTGGGAGCAGTCGCTGCAGCGGGCGTTTCTCGCGATCCCGGACGTCGTCGCGGCGCTGAACATCTTCTACTTCGTGGGGCACTTCCTCTTCACCGGGATCTTCTTCGTCTGGCTGTACCGGCGCTCGCGGGACGGCTTCACCGCCTTCCGCGACGGCTTTCTCGCGGCGACGGCAATCGCCGTCGTGATCCACTGGCTCTTTCCCACTGCGCCGCCGCGTCTCGCCGGTGTGGGCCTCGAGGACACCTTGCTGATGCTGTCGGGGATCGACATCGGCTCGCCGCACACATCGGCGCTCTCGAACCCGGTCGCCGCGGTGCCCTCGCTGCACGCTGCGTACGCGCTCGGGGTCGGGATCGGGATGATCCGCTTCGCTCGCTCACACGTCGCGCGGTTCGCCGGTGTGCTCTACCCGCCGCTCGTGGTGCTCACGATCGTCGTCACCGGCAATCACTTCCTGCTCGACGCGGTCGCGGGAATGCTGGTGCTCGCGGTCGGCTTCCTGCTCGTTCGAGCCCTGCGCCGGCGACGAAGCGCACCGCAGCGGGCCTGCGCCGCGTAGCGCCCGAGCGCTCGCGAACGCCGTAGGCCTGCGCTACAATCGATGCCGCGTCGCGGGGTGGAGCAGCCAGGTAGCTCGCCGGGCTCATAACCCGGAGGTCGCAGGTTCAAATCCTGCCCCCGCTATCGAAAAGCCCCGCATAGCGGGGCTTTCTCGTTTGGCGGTGGGCTGTTCGTGGCGCCAAAGCGCGGAACGAGCCGGCCGCGCTCGAACGGCTTCCCCGTGACATCCGGTGCCTGGTGACGCTATCGCCGTCGGTCGGACCTGGGGACGTTCCGTGAGGGAAACAACTGAAAGGAATCGCCAAATGCCAGAACTGATGATCGACTTCATCACGTCGCTGGATGGATATGGGGCAGCCGAGGGTTGGCCTGGCTGGTGGGGCCTCGAAGGGCCCGAGTACCTCGCCTGGTTGGGAGACCAACCCGAGAAGGACTACACGCTCCTGATGGGTGCAAACACATATCGGCTCATGTCCGGGCTGGCCACCGAGGGCGAACCGGGTACAGATGCCCTGGCGGACCTGTCGAAGATCGTCTTTTCGAGCACCCTGACGGAGCCCCTGGCGTGGCCCAACACGCAACTGATCTCCCAGGATCCCATCGAAGCCGTACGCTCGATGAAGGACACAGCCACCGAGTCGATGCGCACGATCGCCAGCCTCATGCTGTGCCGCTCCCTCCTGCGTGCCGGTCTCGTCGATCGGTTCCGGGTGGTCGTGTTCCCAGTGATCACGGGAAGCACCGGCAAGGATCGGATCTACGACGGGTACCCCGACGTCTCCCTCGACCTGGTGAGCAATCGCACCTTCGACGGTCGGCTCGAGCTCCTCGAGTACGTCCCGACGGTTCTGGCTGGGCCACCCGGTGCCGGTTCATGACCCTCGCTCGCCCGCTCAGTAGCCCTAGGTGCGCGGCGCGTACTCGACGCTGCCGAACGGCCAGTCGGACGTGAGCCACTCACTCACGACTCGCCAGAGCGGCGTGTCCAGCTGCGCGTGGCTCGCCCGTACCCAGGAGAGCGCACGGGCGTCGTAGTCGCCGTCGGGCAGCGGGTAGAGGTAGACGCACCCGATCACGTCACGGGTCGTGGGATCGAGCACCGTGTACGTGAACCCCGTCCGGTTGCGAAAGTCGTCGGCATGGCGCTGCAGGTCTGCCCGGTTCTCGTCCGGCGTCATCTCCCGCGGCCAGCTGCTGTCCTCCCATCCGGGCGTCGCGTGGATGTGCTCCCGCGACGAGCTCCACGCGTCGTAGTCCTGGTCGTTGTGCTCGGGGTCGAGCGGCTCGAGCACGAACTGCGGCGTCTGGAGTCGCCGAGGGACGTCGAAGTCGCGCGGGACGAACTCCTCCACGAGACCGATCGTAGAACCTTGGCTCAAGGGGCGCCGTGGAAGCGAATCGTCACCTGGAGGGGTAGCGCGTCGTGAAGCCGCCTAGGGCTCCGGCATCCAGTCGGCACAGCAGGCGTACTCGGTTGGAATCCGCGTGACGCGCCGCTGGTCGGTTCCGTCGGCCCGCATGACATAGACCTCGTCGAAGCCTGCGCGTCCGGAGGAGAAGACGATGTGCTCACCGTCGGGCGACCAGAGCGGGTCGAAGTCGCCGACCCGGTTTCGGGTCAGGCGGGCTGGAGTCCCACCCTCTGTGTCGACGACGTAGATCTCGGGCTTCTTGTGCTGGGCTGTACTCGTGAACGCGATCTTCGAGCCGTCGGGCGACCAGGACGGAGCCCAGTCCTCGCCGATGGTCAGAGTCTTCAAGGCGCGAGTCCGGCCGGCGAGGTCAACGATGCCGATCGCAGTCCAATAGTCCTCAGCCGTGTACGCGATCCGCTTCCCGTCCGGCGACCATTGCGCGTTGTAGCCGCCGCGGTCGTCGGGAGTAAGCCGCTTCGCGGCGGTGCCGTCTGGCGCCATCACGTAGATGTGCCACTCGCCGCTTCGGCGGCTCTCGAACGCGATCAGACGGCCATCGGGCGACCAGGTCGGATACTGATCGGAGGGGGCGTAGCCGGGATTGTCCTTTGTGAGCCGACGGCGGTTCGACCCGTCAGCGTCGACGACGTAGATCTCTCCGCTCGATTCGGCGTTGGTCCAGAAGACGATTCGTGCGCCGTCCGGCGACCAGCGCGGATTCTGATCGAGGGGCTTCGTTCCCGGCAGGCGCCTGAGACCAGTGCCGTCAGCGTTGATCAGATGAATGCCGGCAGGCGTCTCGAACGCGATCAGACCGGCGGGAGCGGGAGCAGCGGGAGCCGCAGCGCCCGGCAGGATCGCGAATGTCCCACCGAGCGCGGCGACCACGAGGGCGATGATCTTGTGACCAGTCATTTGAGGCGCGACCGTAGCCCTCCTCACTCACCCGCGCCTCACCGGGCGCTAACGCGTCAGACCTTCGTCCGGACGATCCTAAGACTTGTCCGCTGATTCGCGAACAGGCGATTCTAGGCGGTCGGCATGGCGATCAGGCTGCTGAAGTTGGCAGCGCCGTTTGCAACCAGAACCCGGCACTGGACGCTCAGCAGAGTCGACGGCCCGGTCGTCGTGGTGACGGCCTGCAGTGACGCCGGTACGGCGGCAAGGGCGGGCAGCGTCTTCATCTCGATCTGGTCGAGCGTGGTGGCGCCCGCCTTCAACGAGCACTCGATCGAGTCGCCCGCGCCGGTGTGGGAGAGCTGAGTCTTCGCCAGGACGACGTAGTTGCCCGCCGGAACGGCCAACTCGACCACTGTGAGCGGCGGGGAAGTAGTCGGAAGGGCGGTGGCGCCCTGGTTGGCCCAGAGCGGCGCGATGGTGCCGTTCGCACCGGGGGCGCCGTTGGTGCCGTTGGAGCCGGCGACGCCGGGAGTGCCGTTGGTGCCCGGGGTGCCGTTGGTGCCGTTTGTCCCGGCGGTGCCGGGAGTGCCGGCGGTGCCGGCGGTGCCTGCGATGCCGTTGGTGCCGTTGGTGCCGGCGACTCCGTCAGCGCCGTTCGTACCGTTCGTGCCGCTGGCTCCGGCTGGGCCGGGGGCGCCATTCGCGCCGACGCCGCCATTGCTACCGGCCGGCCCGGCCGATCCGGTGGCGCCCTCGGCGCCTGTTGCACCTCTTGCACCTCTCGACCCCGCGACCCCACGAAGGGAGTTCTTGGCCGAGCTCGTGAACTGAGCTGCGCCGAGCGAGTGCTGCTTGATGTCGGCAGCGGTCAGCGAGCCGTCCTTGACATCCGCGCCGGTCAGCAGCCCTCTTGCTGCGAACGCGCCGCTGCTCACGCCGAGGACGAGGCACACGACGGCGATAACGGTCATTGACTTCTTCATGGGATCCAATCTGTTAGGGGAGGAAGGCGCCGAGCCAGGCGAGGGCGTCCTCGCGTGACCTGAACGCTCGAACCCTCGCCCCGAGCTCAGCGTCCAACTGCTCGTGACACATTCGGGCGAGTCCGAACTCAAAGCCACTGGTGACGACAACCGCCCGCCGAGGCGGATGGAGGTCCTCGTCCAGAGCAGCCACCGACTGGCCGATCACCCGAATGTCCCTCATCGTCAGGAACGTCCCGTCGAGCGCGGAGTAGTCCACCAGGAGCGGCAGCCCTCTGACGCGGGGATCGGCGCGAAGCGCATCGTGGAGGCGTGCCCACCCGGAGACAATCGCATCACCGGAAGCCGTGACGGCGACGAGCGCCGGGTCCTCGAGGATCTCGATTCGATAGACGAAATCGCGATCGAGAAGCGTGGATCTCGGGCCGAGATCGATTGCGTGTGCTGCGCGCGGTGTCATGCCGTGTACCTCGACAGCCGGACGCCTCGGTCTATCCGTAGTTTCCCGCAAGCGGCGTTGCCGTTTCGGCTTGTATGTGGACCCTTCCGGTGACGCAGGCTGGTTTGCCGAGCCCTGTGATTCCGACGAGGGACTCTGCGCTTAGCGCCTGTCGCTCTCGGCCGGAGGCGCGGAGCCATCCTGATCGAGGATGTCGAGTAGTGGGCCGATCTCGAGCTCCCGGAACACCGGGTGTCGCAGGGTTCCGTGCCGGTTGACGGTGTAGTGGTTCCGCCGACCGCTTAGCGCAACGAATCCCCGCCTGACGGATGTCACGTCGGGCGGGCATTCCCGTCACCGCGTCAAGCACAGGAAGATCGTTGCGCCACCACCCCGGCGCCGGCGCTACTGCCCGATACTTCGGCTGAGCTCAGGCCGGAGTCGCAGGCAAGCCTGCCGCAGCCAGATCGGCACGCTCGGCGGGTGTGACCTCGAACGGAGCGCCCGGCTCGGCGCCGATCACGAGCACGACGGTGTTGTCCGACAGCGCGACGGCAGACCGGATCGTCTTCACGTCGAGGGCGCTCACAAACGTGCCTGCCGGTGCGTCAACGTCCCGACCGTCCACCTGAAAACGCGCGTGTCCGGTGTGGACGAAGTACAGCTCCTGGTGCTGCTCGTCGTCGGGATCCGCGTGGTCGTGCTCGCCGATGAGGCGATCGCCGGCATTCCGAGCGGTGTAGGCGTTGACGCCGAACGCGGTGATCCCGAAGTGATTGTGGACCGGCGTCCACTTCGCATCGGCGTAGGCGACGTCGCCGGCCGGCATGTCGGTCAGGGAGGCGTAAGAAGCGGGCATGGAGGCGATTCTAGTGGCCGCACCGCGTGCGGACACTCGCGCAGCCGACGATTGCTACGCCAGGTTGCGATCATCTCGTGGTGGTGCGATCGCTCCGAGTCGGAGTCACGGTGATCGTCGGCATCGCTCTCGCGCTGGCGATCGTCGTGATCGTGATCGTCGGAGCGGCTTGCCTCACGACCGTCCTCCCACCCGTGACATCGGTTTCCGCCGAGTCGGTTGCGCACTCGCTGAGCGCTGAGGTTGATGGGTTCGGAGGCGCGTGTCGAGGGGTCAGACCCGGCGTCCGTGAGTGCGATGTCTTCGACGCTGCGGCGAGCGGCTCCGTGAGCTATCGCGTCGAGATGGACAGTTGGCGGTGTTGGACGGCGGTGCGGGTCGGCGGCATTGGCTCGTTGACGGAGCGCGCGCGTTCGTGCGTCCACCTGAATGACCAAATCGGCCTTTCGCTCTGATCGCTCATTGCGTCGATAGAAGCTCGGAGGCGAGAAACTCCGAAACGTCGTGCGCTGCCGGCGGGTCGATGTTCGCGAGTACTGCAACCACGTATCCGGAATCCGGGTAGATCCGGAGGTCCCCGTTCATTCCTGGAGCGCCGCCCCCGTGGCCGACCGAGCGAGTCTCCCCGCTTCCCCTGTCTTCGAATCCGTACGCGTACTTCCCACCGAAAGAATCGACCTTCCCGGTGAGCAGCAGTTCCGTGGACTCGGGGCTGAGCAACTCATGGCCGAGGAGTGCGTCCGCGAACCGACCGAGGTCCTCGACCGTCGAGTAACCGCCGCCGGCGGAGGTCCCGCGATACGGGAGTGAGTCGGTGTTGGGAGCCCATGCGGCCGATCCCGGTGGACGCGTGTATCCGATCGACCGGCCCGGAACTTCTTCAGCTTCGGGAAGCGATCCGGTCGCGGTCATTCCCGCGGGCTCGTAGACGCGCTCTTGCACGTATTCGTAGTAGCTCTGAGCCGTCACCTTCTCGATCACGACTCCGAGCAACACCATCCCGTAGTTGCTGTAGACCCAGTTGCTGCCCGGCTCGAACTCGGGCCTCCGCTCGCCGTAGAGCTTCACGTAGTCGGCGAGCGTGCGGAGCTCGTTGCGATGGGCGTCGAAGTCGGGGCCGAAGATGTCTCCGGTGCCGCCTGTGTGGGTCAGCAGGTGATGGACGGTCACCTTGGTTGCGACGTCCCGGTTGGGATAGTCGGGGATGTACGTCCCGAGCGGGGCCATGAGACCGACCTTGCCGGCCTCGACCAGCTGAAGAATCGCGACCGCGGTGAACATCTTGTTCATCGAGCCGATGCGGAAGCGCGTCTGGACGGTGTTCGCGATTTTTTGCTCGCGGTCCGCGAGGCCGTAGGCCTTTCGGAAGAGCACGTCGCCGTCCTTCGCCACCAGCACCGCGCCGGTGAACTGGTCCGTGGAGGCGTCGCCCAGCCGGGCTTCCAGGTCCGCGAACGTCTTGGCTTCGCCGTCTGTGAGTTGCGCCTCGTCCTCGCCCATGCACGCGAGTCCGGGGAAAAGCGCCGCGCAGAGACAGCAGGTGACGAGGAGTGCTCGGGGACGTGAGCTGATCGTGCGAACGTACCCTTTCTGCGGCGGTGCGGCCCTCCGTGAGCTAGTCCTCGCCCTCCCAGTACTCGGCCGCGTGCCCAGGCTTCGCGAACATGACGTCTTCGTCCTCGACGTCCTTGGCGAGAACCTTTCCGGTGTCGAGGTACTCGATGATCTCGCCGCGGATCATCGAGGAGAGCATGAGTACGCGAATAGTCGAGTCCGTTCGGTTGATGATCTGATGCGCACCGTCCTTACCCCGCCGAAAGCAGACGACGTCACCTTCCTTCAACAGATGCTCACCTTCGGGCGTGCGCAGCGTGGGCTCGCCGCGGAGCACGATCACCCATTCCTCGTTCAGGTAGTGCGTGTGGTAGGGCCAGAGCTTGTCGCCCGGCTCGACCTCGGACATGGTTGCGCCGATCAGCTCCCCGCCGATGCGTTGGCCGACAAGCGCGCCCCTGGCGCGCCAGCCCTCGCGGTCCCGGGTCCCGTCCCACTCGTCCCTGTTGAGGTTGAAAGTCTTCATTCGTCGGCAGCGTTACCCTCGCCGTCCCAGTAATCTACGCCGCTGGCCCGCTCGACGATCAGGTCGTCGTGGTCATTGCCCGTCCAGATCGCGATCTTGTTGCTGTCCGGATAGACGGTCGCGGCAACGGTGCTCGTGTTCGAGAACATCAGCACTCGGGCTGCCGACTCAGTGTCATTCCGCACTGCGTGCGCGCCACCGGGTCCCGGTGGGAAGAAGACGACGTCCCAGGGCTCGAGCACGTCCTCGCCGTCCGGATGGCGTAGCGTCGGCCGGCCGGTAAGCACCAGCAGCCACTCCTCCTCCGGGTTCTCGTAGTGGTACGGCGCAATCGCTTGACCCGGCGGCAGCTCGTACACGCTCATGCCGGTACCGGTCGCACCCAGGAGCGCGCCCAGCCGCACGCTGCCCGAACGGAACCCATCCGGAGAGTCGGGGAAATTCTTGAACTCGGGCGCGGCGATATTGACTCTCTGCATCATCTTCGCGGTCACCTACGCTCCTCTCGGTGTGGACTCCGGACCAATGAGACTGCGCCGAGTCGACAAAGTCATCGCGGCAGCAGCTGTTCGTACCAGCCGGTCAACGCCTCGGCGGCGCTCCGATCCTGCTCCAACCGCGAAGACAGCCCCATGTGCTCGGTGCGAATGCGCGCAAGGTACGCAGTGAGGCCATCGAGGTCCTGCCGGTGTAGGTGCGCTGCAATCGTGGGCAGATAGTTGTCGTACTCATCCCTGGGCCACTCGAAGTCGTCGCCACCAGCGCCGGGACGAAAGACACCGATTGGATCCCAGACCTCGATGGCTGCCTCACGAAGCTGCTCCATCTGATCGCGTGTGAGCCGCACCGCAACCAACCGTAGCCTGATGCCACATCGCAAGCCAGACCACGAGCCGACGTAGTCCGGGTCTTCGACACGCTCCCTGAGGGGCTGCCGGGCGGCTGACTCTAGGCGTGCTCCGTGACACGATGTCCGCAGCGAATGGCAGTCGAAGTCATCGGCAGGGACGACGACCTCAGCTCTCTGTACGCGCGTCTCGACCTGCGCGGGACCGGCCAAGGTCCTGCCGCGATCGCGTTGGAGGGAGAAGCCGGGATCGGGAAGTCGACGCTCTGGCGCGCGGCTGCCGACGCTGCGCGTGCGCGGAAGCTGCGCGTACTCTCGTCGCGGCCGGCCGAGTCGGAGCGCACGCTCGCCCACGCCGGCCTGGGGGATCTCTTCGAGGGAGCTCTCGACGACATCCTGCCGGCCCTGCCGCCGCCCCGGCGGCGGGCGCTCGAGGTGGCGCTCCTCATCGAGGACGCGACGGGTCGTCCGGTCGATGCGCGCGCCCTCGGGGTGGCGGTTCGGAGCGCTCTCGAGCTGCTCGCCGAGGACGGGCTGGTAGTCGCGATCGACGACCTCCAGTGGCTCGATCCCTCGTCGGCGAGCGCGCTCGGATTTGCGTTGCGCAGGCTGCCCGACGCAGACATCCTGCTGCTCTGGACACGCCGGCTCGGGGAGGAAGAGCAGGCATCCGCCGTGGAAGACGCGCTCGAGCCGGACCGGATCGACCGCGTTCGGGTCGGGCCGCTCAGCCTCGGGGCGATCCACCAGCTCCTGCACGGCCGGCTCTCCCGCACAGTGCCTCGGCCGACGCTGCTCAGGCTGCACGAGGCCTCGGGCGGCAACCCGCTCTACGCGCTCGAGATCGCTCGCGCACTCGACACGGAGGGGGCGGTTCGAGATCCCACGCTGCCGCTGCCGGTCCCCGCGCGACTGGAGGAGCTCGTCTCTGCCCGCCTCGGCAGCTTTACGGGCATGACGCGCGACGCGCTCGTGCTCGCGTCCGCGCATGCGCGGCTGACGATCTCCGAGCTCCTCCGTTTGGGCATCGAGCGGAGCGCACTCGATTCCGCGCTCGCGGAAAACGTGATCGAGCTCGAGCGGGACACGGTCCGGTTCACGCACCCGCTGCTCGCTTCGGTTCTCTACCAGGGACTCTCGCCCGACGAGCGACAGCGTGCGCACCGCCGCCTCGCGGAGCTCGCCGAGGACGCATCCGCCCGCGCTCGTCACCTCGCACTCTCGACCGACCGGCCGGACGCGGACCTCGCGACGGAGCTCGAGCAGGCCGCGATGGCTGCCGCGGCGCAGGGAGCTCCGATCGCCGCAGCCGAGCTCGGCGAGCACGCGCTTCGTCTGACCCCGGCGGGGACGCCTGCCGACGCCGACCGGCGTGCGGCGGCCACGGCGCGTAGGCAGCTTGCGGCCGGCGAGGTCGAGCGAGCACGTGTGCTGGCAAGCGATCTTGTCGGCCGGGCGTCTGCAGGCTCGGAACGTGCCGAGGCTCTCGTCCTCCTGGCCGAGGTGGAGGGGGAGGATCTTCGACGTGCGATCTCGCTCCTGAAAGAGGCGCTGCTCGATGCGGAAGAGCTCCCTGCGCTCGCGGCCTCGATCCACCACAAGCTGACCCTGCTGGTCCGCTTCAGCGAAGGACTTGCGGCCGCCGAACGGCATGCGCGCGCATCGGTCGAGGCGGCGGAACGGCTCGACGACACGGCGCTCCGTGCCGCAGCTCTGGCCGGGCTCGCGCTCATCCGCTTCAACGCGGGCAAGCCGGGTGCCCTGAAGCTGGCCGAGGAGGCGTACGGGCTCGTGCCGGACGGCTCCTCTCAGGCCGCGGCCGACGCCGGGTTCGCGCTCGCGCACATTCTGGTGTGGTCGTACCGCCTCGAACCGGCACGGGCTGTGCTCGAGGCCATCTACCGTGACTGGAGCGAGGCCGACGAGCGGATGGCCGCATACGCGCTCTGGTATCTCGCGCTGCTCGAGCTTCGCGCGGGCAACCTCGCGCTGGCGGGGGAGTACGCGGAGAAGGCGAGAAACCTCAGCATCCAGTACGTCCGGGACGACGCTGAATCGCCCACAAGCCCGTTCCCCATGGCACTCGTGGCGGCGCACCGCGGCGACCTCGAGCTCGCCCGCGAGCTCGCAGTCCGGATTTGCAGCCTGGCCGAGTTGCACGGCTCCCTGCTCACCGCGCCCTCGGCAGTGCTCGGCCTCGTCGAGCTCTGGAGCGGGGACACTCGAGCAGCTGTCGCGGCCTTCGCGGCCGCTGAGCGGATGGCGGCAGCCGGCGCCGCCGACGTGGCGGAGCCGGGGATGGGCTGGTGGCGTCCGGAGCAGATCGAAGCGCTGCTCGAGCTCGGTCTCGTCGCCGATGCGGTCGACCGGCTCGACGCGTGGGAGGCTGACGCGCGCCGGCTCGGCCGCGACTGGGTGGTCGCGCAGGCAACCCGGTGCCGGGGCCTCGTCGCCGCCTCGCAGGCCGACGTCGAGGGAGCCCTGCTTCTGCTTGCAGAAGCGGTCTCGCTGCACGAGGCGGTCGGCGATCCGTTTGGCAGGGCGCGCTCACTGCTTGCGCTCGGTGCGGTTCGACGGCGCGCGCGGCAGAAGCGGCCGGCACGCGATGCGATCGAGGGGGCGCTGGCCGGCTTCGAGGAGCTGGGAGCCGCCCGCTGGGCGGAGCGGGCGCGTGAGGAGCTCGGGCGGATCGGCGGACGGACGCGGATCGACGGGCTGACACCTGCGGAGCGGCGCGTCGCCGCCCTCGTGGCGAAGGGGCGCACGAACGCAGAGGTCGCCGCGACGCTCTTTCTGGCGGAGCGTACGGTTGCGAGTCATCTGACCCGCGTCTACTCCAAGCTGGGCGTGCGCTCGCGGACCGAGTTGTCCCGCCGGTTGCAGTAACAGGCCGCAGCTGCGTCGTCGCAGCCCGCGCTGTCGCCCCAAAAGGGGGATGCTCCGCGGCCGAGGAGCCCGTACGGTACGAGTTGTGCGGCGCTCTCAGTGAGCCGCTGCGACTCTTTCGACTGGTCCTGGACGAATTGCGCCTGCGGCGCAGGATGGAGATGTGACGTGCCGAGGAATCCCGTGTCGCGCTCAGCGTCCGGGCAGGCCGTGGTCCGGCCGCTGCCGTGGGCTCTGGCGCTCGCGGGCATCCTTGCACTGGCGCTGACGACTCCCATGCTGTCCGCACCTCCGGCAGCGGCGGCTGCTGGCGCCGGAGCGGGCAGCAAGAGCGGCCCGGTCGTCCCGCAGAGCCTGCTCGACGCCGCTGCCGCGCGCCCCGACACGATGTTCCGCGTCGTGGTGCAGGGCGGGCGAGGCACACGGTCGGCGGCGGTCGGCGATGCCGTGACGGCGGTCAAGACTGCTCTCCCGGCGAATGCCGCGAAGCTGCGCCGGAAGTTCAGCGCGATCGACGGCGTGGCAGCGACGCTGACCGGCCGGCAGATCCTGCGCTTGGCCAAGTGGCGCGGGATCAGCGCGATCACGCCTGACACGACGATGCGCTCGACCGGCTACGAGAACGCCGAGATGTGGCGGCAGACATCGAACCTGCAGCAACTGTCCGTGCCGCCCGGGACGGGCTCTCTCCCGCAGGCGCCGGCGATCGCGATCATCGATAGCGGCATCGACGCGACCAGGAGCGCCGACTTCGGCGCGCGGGTCGTCGCGAGCGTCAACGTCTCCTCACGTGCCCCCGGCGCGACGGGCGACCAGCAGGGCCACGGGACGATGGTCGCGGGAATTGCGGCCGGCGCGTCCGCGCTCTACCCGGGCGGGGCGCCGAACGCGCAGCTCGTCGACGTCCGCACGGCCGACGGGAACGGCGAGTCGCTGGCCAGCGACGTGATCGCAGGCATCGACTGGATCCTGGCTCACAGAGCGCAGTACGGGATCCGCGTCGTCAACCTCTCCATGGTCGGAGACACGCAGACGAGCTTCCTGTCCGACCCGCTCAACAAGGCGGTCGAGAGACTGTGGTTCAGCGGGATCGTGGTCGTTGCCGCTGCCGGGAACAACGGCACCGGGACGGGCGAGGTCGACATGTCCGCCGCGCCCGGCAACGATCCGTTCGTGATCACGGTCGGCGCGATCGACCAGGCGCAGACCTCGGCGACCGGCGACGACTCCGTCCCGCCGTGGTCGTCATACGGCCATACGGTGGACGGGTTCGCGAAGCCGGAGCTGTCGGCCCCGGGCCGCTACCTCGTGATGCCGGTACCCGCGTCGTCGACGATTGCCACGGCGCTGCCAGACCGCGTCGTCGCTCCCGGCTACATGTGGATGTCCGGCACCTCCTTCGCGGCGCCGGTCGTCTCCGGTGCGGCCGCCCAGCTGCTGGCCCGCCACCCGAGCTGGACACCCGACCAGGTGAAGGGTGCGCTGATGCAGACGGCACGCGCGCTGACCCAGCCTCGGGCCCCCGTCGACCTCGGAACGGCAGCCGGCTACGCGGTTCTCGCCGGGTCGACGGTCACGAGCACCGGCCCCACGATTGTGAGCGGAGATCTCGGGCTGAGCCCGGGAACCTCGGTCACCGGTTTTCCGCCCGGCCTCATGAACGGCGGCGTCCAGCACGTGGCCGATCCCGCAGCGTTGCAGGCAAAGTCGGATCTGACCGCAGCGTACGACGAGGCCGCCGCTCAGGCGCCCGCGACGCCCGTGGTCGCGAGCACGCTCGGCGGCCTGACGCTGACCCCCGGTGCCTACAGCGGCGGAGCCCTTGATCTGACCGGCACGCTCACGCTCGACGCGCAGGGCGACCCGGAAGCCGTCTTCGTCTTCCAGGCGGCGTCGACGCTCGTGACCGCGTCGGCGAGCCGGGTGGAGCTGGTCAACGGCGCCTCCCCGTGCAACGTCTTCTGGAAGGTCGGCAGCTCGGCGACGCTCGGCACGACCACCCGCTTCAAGGGCACGATCCTCGCCCTCGCCTCGATCACGGTGAACACCGGCGCGACGGTGGACGGCCGGCTGCTCGCTCGTACCGCCGCCGTCACGCTGGACAGCAACGTGATCACCAAGCCTGCCTGCTCGAGCCCGCCCAGCCGTGAGTTCGCCGCCGGTGTCGGCCAGATCGACGCTGCTGCAGCGGCGGCGCACGTCGCTCCGCCCAACCCGAACGAAAACCTGTACGCCTTCGTCGCCGTCGATCCGTTGACGGGTCAGCCGGTGTTCGACAGCGCCGCCTGGGTGAATGTCGTCTCGACGACGGCGAGCTGGACGACGGCGAGTTGGACGACGGCGAGCTGGACGACCGCCAGTTGGACGACGGCGAGTTGGACGACCGCGAGCTGGACGACCGCCAGTTGGACGACGGCGAGCTGGACGACGGCGAGCTGGACGACCGCGAGCTGGACGACCGCCAGCTGGCCCGAATAGCGGCGCCCGACTACCTCACGGGGAGCGGATGAAGCACAAGGTCACGAGCAGCGAGGACACGGCACCGGCGAAACACGGAGCCGGGTCTCTGCCTGGCGTGGCGCGGGCGTACGTAGCGCTCGTCGCCGCGGCGGCGGTTGCGGTCTCCCTGCCGGTTCTGTCGCAGCTGCAGCTCGAGCCGAGTGATCTGCTCGTGTTCGCGCTCCTGTGCCTCGGGGCTGCGTTCGGATCGCTCCTGATCGTCTCGACCGAGCGCAACCATGGCTTCAACACGGCGCTCGTGTTCATCGCCGCCGCCGTCGTGCTCCTGCCGCCGGCGCTGGTCGCTCTGATGGGGTTGGCGCAGTACTGGCCAGAGCTCGTGCGCCGTCGGTTCCCCTGGTACAGCCAGCTCTTCAACCTCGCGAACTACACGCTCAACGCGCTCGCCGCCTGGGGCGCCTGGCACCTCGTCGTGCAGAACATCCCTGGGGACGAGCAGGTCGGGCACGCGCTCGGCGCCGCCGCGGCGTGCCTCGTTCTCGTCGGCTCGAATCACCTGTTGCTGGCGTGTGCGCTCCATCTGGGACGCGCTCAATCGGTGCGCGAGACGGGCCTCTTCTCGTGGAAGAGCCTCTCGACCGATCTCATGCTCGCCTCGCTCGGCGTCACCGTGGCCGGCTTCTGGGAGTGGAATCCGTATCTGGTGCCGCTCACGGTCGCGCCGTTCGTGCTGATCAGCCGCTCGTTCTCGCTGCTCGAGCTACTTCATCGGAGCGAGCGGCGCTTCCGCGCCATCTACGAGTCGGCGGCGGTCGGGATCGGCCTCACCGACACCGGCGGGCGTCTCGTCGACCACAACCGCGCCTTCGGCGACATGCTGGGAGCTCCGGGTGAGGATCTGGTCGGCAGGGAGCTGTCGGAGCTCACGGCGGCCGACGAGTCGCCGGCCGCGGACGGGCTGTTCGAAGAGCTCGTCCAGGGACAGCGCGAGAGCTACGCGCTCGAACAGCGCTACCGCCGCGCCGACGGCGAGGTCGTCTGGGGCCACCTGACGGCATCGGTCGTGCGCGACTCGGACGGGAACCCGGAGTTCGCCGTCGGGATGGTGCACGACGTCAGCGACCGCAAACAGCTCGAGGAGCGCCTCCACCAGGCGCAGAAGCTGGATGCGATCGGCCGCCTCGCAGGCGGCGTCGCGCACGACTTCAACAACCTCTTGACCGTCATCTCCGTGCACAGCGGCTTCCTACGCGGCAGCCTCGACCCGGCTGAGACCGGCCAGCGGGCGGACGTGGAGGCGATCGAGCAGGCGGCACAGCGCGCTGCGGCGCTGACGCAGCAGCTGCTCGCCTTCGGCCGCAAGCAGGTGCTCCAGCCGCGCATCGTCGACCTCAACTCGATCGTGATCGACACCAACAAGATGCTGCATCGCCTGATCGGCGAGCGCATCGAGGTGGTGACCGCGCTCGGCTCCGACCTCTGGGACGTGCAGGCGGACCCCGGCCAGGTCGAGCAGGTGCTCGTCAATCTCGCCCTCAACGCCCGGGACGCGATGGCAGAGGGCGGCACGCTCACGATCAGGACGGCCAACGTCGACGCCCACCAGGTGCCGACGGACGGGGCCTCAGGACCCTTCGTCGTTCTCTCCGTCGCCGACTCCGGTTGCGGGATGGACGCCGCGACGCGGGCCCGAATCTTCGAGCCGTTCTTCACGACGAAGGGCGCCGGAACCGGGCTGGGGCTCGCGAGCGTCTACGGGATCGTCGCGCAGAGCGGCGGGTTCATCGACGTCACGAGCGCGCCGGATCAGGGCACGACGATGGCTGTCTATCTGCCGCGCGTCGTCAGCGAGCACGCGGAGCTCGGCGGCCCCGTCGCATTGCCGGCTCGTGCGACGGGCGGCGAGACCGTCCTGCTCGTCGAGGACGAGGACGGCGTTCGCGCCGCCGCGCGGCGCATCCTCGCCGCGCAGGGATACACCGTCCTCGAGGCATTCGACGGCGCCGAGGCGCTCGCGCTTGCCGCGGACCACAAGGGCACGATCGAGCTGCTGCTGACTGACGTCGTGATGCCGAGGAAGACCGGGCCCGAGGTCGCGGCCGAGCTGCTGGTGCAGCGACCCGAGCTCAAGGTGCTCTACATGTCCGGGCACGCCGACGAGAAGATCCTGCCGCTCGCGCTGGCCGGCCCGGACACGGCCTTCCTCCAGAAGCCGTTCTCCCACGACAACCTCGCCGCAGCCGTGCGCGAGCTCCTCGACCGTGAGTTCGAACCCGTTGGGAGGGCAGTTGGCGCGAGTCCTCATCATTGACGACGACCCCGCCGTGTGCGAGGCGCTCCGGCGGCTGGTGGCCGGCGAAGGCCACCTGGCGACCGTCGCGGGGAACACGAGGGAGGCCCGCGCCGAACTTGGCGCAGGCTCGTTCGAGGTCATCCTCTGCGACGTGAACCTTCCGGGCGAATCCGGGTTGGAGCTCGTCCACGACGTCGTCGGCGGCCGCACGGATGTGGCCGTCGTGATGGTCAGCGGCGCCGACGATCCGCAGCTCGCCGAGACGGCGCTCGCGCTCGGGGCGTACGGCTACATCGTCAAGCCGTTCCGGGACAGCGAGGTCAACATCGGGATCGCCAATGCCTTGCGACGGCGCCGCCTCGAGATCGAGAACAGAGCCCATCACGTGCGGCTCGAGCAGCTCGTTGCCGAGCGGACGGCCGAGCTTGACCGGTCGCGTGAGGAGACGATCCACCGTCTGGCAGCGGCCGCGGAGCTGCGCGACAACGAGACCGGGCAGCACATCCAGCGCGTCAGCCGCTGCTCCGAGTTGATCGCGCGGCGGCTCGGGCTGCCGCACGACCGCTGCGATCTGATCAGGATCGCGAGCCCGCTCCACGACATCGGCAAGATCGCGATCCCCGATCACATCTTGCGCAAGCCGGCTCCGCTCAGCGCCGAGGAGCGCCTCGTCGTCGAGACCCACACGGAGCTGGGGTACAGCATCCTTGCCGGCACGCGCGAGCCGCTGCTCCAGCTCGGCGCCGAGATCGCCTGGACCCATCACGAGCGCTTCGACGGCTACGGCTATCCGCGGCGCCTTGCGGGTGAGGCAATTCCGCTCGCCGGGAGGATCGTCGCCGTCGCCGACGTCTTCGACGCGCTCGTCAGCGATCGCGTCTATCGCCTCGCGCTCCCGATCGAAGAGGTGATCGCGACGATGCGGGAAGAGCGTGGTCGCCAGTTCGACCCGGACGTGCTCGAGGTTCTCCTGACGGCGATCCCCGAGGCGCTCGACATCCGCGACCGTTTCCGCGACGAGCGGAGCAACCTGCGGCTCGTTTCGCCCTAGCGCCAAATCCTGGCGCAGACCGATGAGTTCCGCGTCCGCGCGGCGTCCAAGCATCAGGATGGACAACCCGCTGGCTGACCGGCTGCAATGCGTACGATGACGCACGTGCAGGAATCGTCGCTCACGGCGAAGCCCGCCGCCGCCGAGCTCGAGCTCCAGCTCGAGCAGCACCGGCGCGAGCTGATCGCGTACTGCTACCGCATGCTCGCCTCGCCCTTCGAGGCGGAGGACGCCGTTCAGGAGACGTTCCTGCGAGCGTGGCGTTCGTACGACGGCTTCGAGGGTCGCGCCGCGCTCCGCTCGTGGCTCTACCGGATCGCCACGAACGTCTGCCTCGACATGCTGAGCGGGCGCGAGCGCCGCGCCACGCCGATGGACCTCGGCCCTGCCCGCGAGCCGATCGTGGAGAACCTGCAGACGCTGCCCGAGGTCACGTGGATCCAGCCGATTCCGGATCCCGCAGACGAGGCTGTCGCCCGCGAGACGATCCGGCTGGCGTTCGTCGCGGCGCTCCAGCACCTTCCGCCTCGGCAGCGCGCAGTCCTGATCTTGTGCGAGGTGCTGCGCTGGAAGGCGAGCGAGGTCGCGGAGCTGCTCGAGACGAGCGTTGCGTCCGTCAACAGCGCGCTCCAGCGCGCTCGAGCGACGCTGGAGGAGAGCGACGTCAGCGCGGACACGTCGGCCGCAGTGGACGAGGCGGACGCAGAGCTGCTCGCGCGCTACGTCGAAGCCTTCGAGCGCTACGACATCGACGCGCTCACCTCGCTGATCCACGAGGACGCGACGCAGTCGATGCCGCCGTTCGACCTCTGGCTGAGCGGCCGCGACGACATCTTCGAGTGGTGGTTCGGGCCGGGGATCGGCTGCCAGGGCTCGCGCGTGATTCCGACCGTCGCCGCGAACGGTGCGCCGGCGTTCGGGCAGTACAAGCCGAGCGAGACCGGAGACGGGTACGAGCCGTGGGCGCTGCAGGTGATCGAGCTCTCCGACGGCAAGATCGGCGAGCTCACGTTCTTCCTCGACACCGACACGCTGTTCCCGCTGTTCGGCCTGCCCGCCCGGCTTGAGTCTTAGCGCCAACCGCTCGATGCCGGCGAGCACGGTGATCCCGGTGCTCGGGTATCCCGACGTCGGTGAGGCGATCGACTGGCTCTGCGGCGCGTTCGGCTTCAGCGAACGCTGGCGAGCCGGGAACCATCGGCCCAACTCGCCGTCGGGGACGGAGCCGTCGCCCTGACCGAGCTGCGCGGCCAGCACCGTCGGGTCGAGGTGATGGTGCGCATCGACGACGTCGACGGCCACCACGAGCGCGCCCATCGGGTCGGCGCGCAGATCGTGCAGCCGCCGTCGAACTATCCATACGGCGAGAGGCAGTACACGGCCGAGGACCTGGCCGGCCATCGCTGGACGTTCTCGCAGTCGATCGCGGACGTCGCTCCCGAGGAGTGGGGTGGCGCGTCGTCGGCCGGCTAGTCCGGCAGGACGTCGCTCAAGCCCATGAACGCGACGAGCTCGAGCAGCTCGGTCGAGGCGTGGCACAGCCGCACCCGGCAGTCGTGCCGCCGTGCGGCGAGCTGGAGCCGCGCGAGCGCGTCGACCGTCACGGCGTCGACATCGACCCCACTGACGTCGCAGAGCGCCACGCCGGCATCGGTTCCCTGCAGCAGCGCGCAGACACGATCGCACAGCCCCGGCAGGTCGTCGCGGGCGATCGGCCCTTCGATCGCGAAGGAAATGGAGCTCTGCGGTGGCGATGACATCCACCTGAACAGACCGGCAACGAAGGGAAAACTCATCGGCCGATGAGTTCCGCCGCTCTCGTCGGTCTACTTCTTCGACACCGACCAAAATCGCCCGGAAGGGGATGAAATGAGCAATTTGGATAGTCGCACCCGCTGGCTCGCGCTGTACGTCCTCTGCCTGGGCGACCTGATGATCGTGCTCGACGTGACGATCGTCGGCGTGGCGCTGCCGTCGATCCGGACCGACCTCGGCTTCTCCGAGACGTCGCTCGCCTGGATCATCAACGCCTACCTGCTCACCTTCGGTGGGTTCCTGCTGCTGGGCGGGCGGCTCGGTGACCTCTTCGGACACCGGCGTCTGTTCGCGATCGGCACGACGTTGTTCACGATCGCGTCTCTTGTCTGCGGGCTCTCGAACTCGCAGGAGCTCTTGATCGCCGCCCGCGCCGTGCAGGGGCTCGGCGCCGCGGTCGTCTCGGCAGTTGCCCTCTCGCTGATGCTGACCCTCTTCACCGAAGCGGCCGACCGGGCCAAGGCGATGGGCATCTTCGGCTTCGTCGCCTCCGGCGGCGGCAGCATCGGCGTGCTGCTCGGCGGGATCCTGACCGACGTGCTCAGCTGGCACTGGATCTTCCTCGTCAACGTCCCGGTCGGCGTGCTCGTCGTCCTGCTGACGCTGAAGCTCGTGCCGAGCTCCGAGGGTGTCGGCGAGGCGCGCCGCCTCGATGTCGCCGGCGCAGTGACCGTCACCGTGGCGATCATGCTCGCCGTCTACGCGATCGTCAACGGCAATCAGGAGGGATGGGCCTCCGCGCAGACGCTCGGCTTCCTGGGCGCCGGCGCCGCGCTGTTCGCGATCTTCCTCGCGATCGAGGCGAACGTCCGCGCGCCGCTCGTGCCGCTCGGCTACCTCCGGCTGCACAACCTCGCGGTCGCGAACGTGGTGGGCATTCTCTGGTCCGCCGCGATGTTCGCCTGGTTCTTCCTCTCGGCGCTCTACCTCCAGCTCGTGCTCGGCTACAGCCCGCTGCAGGTCGGTCTTGCCTTCCTGCCGGGCAACCTGATCATGGGCATCCTCTCGGTCGGCGTGTCCGCGAAGCTGGTCATGCGCTACGGCTATAGGAGGCCGCTGGCCACCGGGCTGCTGCTGGCGGCCCTCGGCCTCGTGCTCTTCGCGCGGGCACCGGTCGACGGCATCTTCGTCGTCGACGTCCTCCCGAGCATGATCCTGCTCGGCCTCGGCGCCGGGATCGCGTTCAACCCGGTGCTGCTCGCCGCCATGAGCGACGTCGAGCCCAGCGAGGCCGGATTGGCCTCGGGCGTCGTCAACACCGCGTTCATGATGGGTGGCGCGCTCGGGCTTGCCGTGCTCGCCAGCCTCGCGGCCGCCCGTACGCACGGCGACTCGCTCGCCGCATTGACCACCGGCTACCACGCTGCGTTCCTCGCCGGCGCCTTGTTCGCCGCCGCTGCGGCCGTGATCGGCGGCACGCTGCTCCGGGAGGCTACTCACGCGCCGGGACCTGAAATCGACCGAGCCACGGCCTCGCCCGTGGCCGCAAACGACTGAAAGGACACGTGATGTTCAAGGACTCAAAGGCGTTCTCCGGCTTCTCGTCGAACGACATCCCCGCATCGACGACGTTCTACGGCGAGACGCTCGGCCTCGACGTCTCCGAGGAGATGGGCGGGCTCGGGCTGCACCTCGCCGGTGGGGGCGAGGTCTTCATCTATCCCAAGGAGAACCACGTCCCCGCCACATTCACCGTCCTCAACTTCCCGGTCGAGGACGTCGACGCCGCCGTCGACCAGCTGACGGCGGCCGGCGTCGCCTTCGAGCACTACGAGGGCTTCGACCAGGACGAGAAGGGGATCGCCCGCGTCGACGAGGGGCCGACGATCGCCTGGTTCAAGGATCCCGCGGGCAACATCCTCTCGGTCATCGCCGAGTAGGTTCTCCGCGTGACCGATCTCGCCATCCGCATCCGCGGGGCCGTGAAGCGCTACGGCCCGATCACCGCGGTCGACGGGCTCGACCTCGACGTGCCGGAGGGCACGTGCGTCGGCCTGCTGGGCCCGAACGGCGCCGGCAAGTCGACGACGATGCGGCTGCTCACCGCGCAATCGATCGCGGACGAAGGCGAGATCGAGGTGCTCGGCTTCAAGCTCCCGGAGGAGTCGAAGGCGGCGCGCGCCCAGTGCGGCGTGACGCCCCAGCTCGACAACCTCGACGTGACACTGACCGTGGCGCAGAACCTGCTCGTCTTCGCCCACCTCTACCGGATCGGCCGCTCCGAGCGGCCGGCGGCGATCGAGCGGGCGCTGAAGATGGCGAAGCTCGAGGACCGGCGCGACTCGCGCGTCGACAAGCTCTCCGGCGGCATGCGCCGGCGACTGTTGATCGCGCGCTCGCTCGTCCACCGGCCGCGGCTCGTGCTGCTCGACGAGCCGACCGTCGGTCTCGACCCGCAGGTCCGGCAGGAGCTCTGGGCGCTGATCGACGCGCTGCGCAGCGAGGGGACGACGATCCTCATGTCGACGCACTACATCGAGGAGGCGCAGCGGCTCGCCGACACGGTGCTGATCATGTCCCACGGCAAGGCCGTTGCGGCCGGGCCGCCCGCCGAGCTCGTGCGCGAGCACGCGGGCAGCGAGGTGCTCGAGGTCTACGGGCCGCCGGCACGGCTGGCCGAGGTGGAGGCGGAGGCCGTGTCCGACGGCCTGCGCACGCGCCGCACCGGTACGAGCGTGTCGATCCTCGGCGTCGAGAACGGCAACCGCTTCGCCCAGGTGGGCGAGCGCCGGCCCGCGAACCTCGAGGACGTCTTCGTGCTCCTTACCGGCGAGGAGATCGCCTGATGGCCGTCGCGCCGGAGCGCCGCCGCCTGGGTCGCCTCGAGCGCCCGGCCATCACCGGCGTGCTCGTGCGGGAGGTCGTCAACTACTCCTCCTACTGGAAGTCGGCAACGTTCTCCTCGACCGTCGACCCGACGATCTACCTGCTCGCGTTCGGGTTCGGGTTCGGCTCGCTCGTCAGCCGTGTCGGCGGCTACGACTACGTGGAGTTCGTCGGCACCGGCACGGTCGCGACCGCGGTGCTCTTCTCCAGCGCCTTCCCGGCGATGTTCGGGGTGTTCGTCAAGTACCAGTTCCAGCGCACGTACGACGCGATCCTCGCGGCGCCCGTGGACACCGAGGAGCTCGTCACCGCCGAGGCGCTCTGGATCGCCACGCGTGCCGGCGTCTACGGCTGCGTGCCGATGCTGGTGGCGATGGTGTTCGGGCTCGACCCGGCGTGGGGGATGCTCACCGTGCCGCTGATCGCGTGGGTGGCCGGGTTCGGTTGGGCGTGCTTCGGGATCACCATCGCGGGCTTCGCGAAGTCGATCGACAACTTCAGCTACATCGTGAGCGGCGTGCTGACGCCGCTCTTCCTCGTCGCGGGCACGTTCTTCCCGCTCGACCAGCTGCCGCGCTGGGCGCAGACCCTCGGTGAGGTCAACCCGCTGCACCACTGCGTCGAGCTCGTGCGCCACGCGGCGTTCGGCTTCGTCGGCTGGAGCGACCTCGCGCGCCTCGGTGCGCTGCTGCTGTTCGGCCTGCTGACGTGGCGGGTCGCGATTCGCGCGATGACGCGCAAGCTGGTCGACTAGCGCGACGGCTCGTCGCCGCCGACGAGGGCGCGCAGGCTCTCGTACTCCTCGCGGCACGCGGGGCACCCTGCCAGGTGCGCGCGGAGCCCGGGGATGGCGGCATCGACGTCGGCGCCGGCCAGCTCGAGCTCGACGTAGCGGTCGAGCTGGTCGAAGCAGGCATCGCAGCCGACCTCCGGCTCGGCGGGTCCGAGCAGACGGCCGAGTGCGTGGTTGAGGTCGGGGCGTTCGCTCACGTCGCCTCCTCCAGGAGCGAGCCGACCGAGAGCCCGCACTCGTCCAGGTGCCTGCGCAGCTTCCGGCGCGCGTCGTGCAGCGACTTGTAGAGCGCACCGCGCGTCGTGCCGAGACGGTCGGCGAGCACGTCGATCGGCACCCCGTTCAGGGCGAGCGCGACGAGCACGCGGCGCTGGTGCGGCGTCAGGATCTCGTCGATCGCCCGCTGAAGCGTCGCCAGCAGCTCGCTCTGCTCAGCCTCCGCGTCCGGCTCCAGGCCGGCGCTCGCGAACGCGCTCCAGCTCTCGGGCTCCAGCGGGATCTCGCGGCCCTGCCAGGCGCGCTTGCGCAGCCTCACCGCGGCCTCGAGCAGCGCGAACTTGTAGACCCAGGTCGTGAAGCGGCTGGCTCCGCGGAAGTCGTCGAGACGCCTGAGGACGCTCATCAGCGCGTCGTCCGCGGCCTCCAGCGCGATGTCGTCGAGCTCGCCGCCCCGGAGATGGGGCAGAGCCGGCCGCCGCCGTGCGACCTCGAACCGCGCCGCGCCGAGGAGCAGAGAGTGGAGGCGAGCGATCGCCGCCTGCCTCGTCGGCTCGTCGGCGCGGAGCTCGTCGAGCCAGCGCCGTGACTCCTCGTCGAGCAGTGGTTCCACGGCCTGGGCGATCGGCTCCATGACCACGACCATACGGTACGTCACCAGCCTTCCGGCTCACGGCGAGGATGCTGCACGCGGCTGATTCCGGTCGACATGGACGTCGTGGCCGGTCGACAGGGCGAGAGCGGTGAGGGCGCTGAACGACGCGATCAGCACGGTCAGCGGAACGGGGATTGGCCGGACGGTGCGCGCCGTGCCGGCGACGCGACGACGCAGGAGACCAACCGCTGCGAGCAGGCCGACGAGCTCGACGGCTTTCGTCACGACGCCGAGGGTGTCGACACCTTCCGGGCCGGGATGCACGATCGGCAGCCCGATGGTGACGGCCAGGGCGTAGCCGGCGAGCAAGGAGGCGAGGAGCAGCGCGGCGCCGGTGAGCGCGGCCGCGCTGACCCGCCGAGTCAGGGCGATGCAGAGGCCGGCGAGCAGCACGGCCGAGACGGCGAAAGCCGCCGCCGCGGCGGCCCCTTCTCCCAGGTGCGCCGGTGCGAGTGCGGCGTGGACGCCCGCGCTGATCGCGCACGCGACGATCAGCAGATCCCGCTCGAGCACGGCGCCGCGGATCACCCGACGATCACCTCGCCGTCCATGTCCCTGCTGTGCAGCGTGCAGACGTAGTGGTAGGTGCCGGCGGTGTCGAACGTGATCGAGACGCTCTCGCCCCGCTCCACCTTGTGGTCGTCCTGGCCGTCGACCTGGACCGTGTGGGTGAAGTTGTCCTCGTTCGTCCAGGTGACCGTGTCGCCGGCTGCGATCGAGATCGCCTTCGGGTCGAACCGGTAGCTCTTCGCCATCTCGACCGCAGTGGTCGCAACCGGCGCCGCCGACTCGTCCGAGCCGCCGCACCCCGCCGCCGCGCCGAGCACGGCGCAGGCGACGAGGACGGGGGTGGGGAGGAGCGTCACGAGGTGGGCTCGTACGCGGGTCGCCGCGCCGCCGCGACCTGCCAGACCGCGGCGGTGAAGACGAGCACGAACGCGACGAGATCGAACACCTCGGCGAGCGTGTGGGCGAAGAGGAAGACCGTCCAGTCGAGGTGGTAGGTCATGTAGGTCAGCTCGGCCACCGCGAAGAGCGAGAACGCGGTCCCGAGCAGCGTCAGCTCGCGCTTGAAGGCCAGCCACGCGAAGCCGGCGCCGAGCGCGAACGCTGCAATGTGCACGACCATGAAGAACGCGGTCGGCAGCTCGTTGATCCAATCACCCCAGGGCATCTACTTCCTCCTTCGTTCGGTGTCGGAGGATTGGTGTCGGCCGGGAGCCGGTTCTTACCGCCGTCGGGACCGTCTGCGATACTGGCCTCATGAAAGGTCAGCAGAAACCGAAGAAGCTGGGCAAGAAGGCGCCGCTCAAGTCGCTGAAGGAAAAGCGGGCGGCCAAGCGGGACGCCGCCAAGCCCGGCCGCGGCCTCGACGTCTAGGAGGGTTTGGCGCCGCGCTTCTGGCGCCAGCGGTGTAGCTCCTTCGACTTGAAGCGCGACTTGGACGGCTCCGGTGGGGGCGCGGGATCGCGCTCCTCGAGCCAGCGTGCCGCCTCGTCCTCGGCGTCCAGCCCGACCGCGCGCTCGCGCTCGCCGCGCCGCTTCGCGCCCTGCTCGGTCAGCCGCGGTCTCACCGGTTGTGGTTCACCACCTCGATGTTGTTCCCGTCCGGATCGAGCACGAACGCGCCGTAGTAGCCCGGGTGGTAGATCGTCCGCTCCCCGGGAGCGCCGTTGTCGCGGTACCCGGCCGCGATCGCGTCACGGTGGAACCGGTCGACCGTCTCGTTGTCGGTCGCGGTGAACGCGATGTGGACGTGCTCGGTGGGCTCCGAGCCGGCGACGACCGAGAACGAGCCGCTGACGCAGGCGAACTGCGTCCGGTCGCCGGTCTCGCGCCCGGCCCGGAAACCCGCCGCCGGGCGCACCGTCTCGTAGAACCGCGTCGAGGCGTCGACGTCGGAGACGCGGATCCACAGGTGGTCGATGTTGCCGCCCTCGCGGTCGGATCCGTGATGGACGGCCTCGACGCTGTTGCCGTCCGGGTCGAGGAGAAACGCGCCGTAGTAGTCGTCGCTGTACTGCGGTCGCAAGCCGGGCGCGCCGTCATCCCGGTACCCAGCTTCCGTCCCGACCCGCCAGAACTCGTCGACGTGCGCGCGCGAGGGCGCCGCGAAGCCGATATGCAGCCTCTGCGTGGGCGGGCTCTCGGCGTCGGCCTGGGCGAGCGAGAAGTCGTTCCACTCGGGGCCCAGCTCACCAGAGTGTGTCAGGTCGATCTCGAGCGTCGGCAGTACCGTCAGATAGAAGCGCTCGGAAGCGTCGCGGTCCTTGGCGCGGATGGTCACGTGGTCGAACATGCCGCGAATCTATCCAGAACGCCGAGAGTTACGCGGAGCCCGGCCAGGGGCCGGGCTCCGCGCTGTCAGAGGTCGTTCGACGTGCGCTGCTCCTCGAACGGGCACCGCTCCCCGCCGGACTTGCCGGCGAAGTTGCTGTGCACCTTCGAGGTCTGGGCAGGCGTCACCTTGGCCTTGACCGGCTTCGCAGCCGGTGTGGAGCCGCCGGCGAGCGCCATTGTCGCCCACATCGCGGCGAGCAGGAACACTCCTGCGAGTGCGACGAGGAGCGGAGCCCGACGTGTCTTGCGTCCCTCTTCCATGGGCCTCCTTCCGTTCGGGTGCCCACGGCCAGCTTAGATCTGTGAGAGGCGTCGACTGCGTGGATGGACGCAGGGAGCGTCGATATGCAGGCATATCGGCGCGACCGAGGACGCCGCATCGCGCCGGCCAGCGTGCCACGGCGACCAGCTTCATTGCGTTAGGAGCTCTCAATTCAGGATGGATCCGGTGGCATCAGCGAGAGCAGCGCGTACGGACCACCCTGGCGACGGAGGACCGTGCTCCAGAGCCCGTCCGGGTCGTCGCTGAACAGGTCGTCCGGCTCGGCGGGGATGACGAGCCACGACTCCTCCTCGAGCTCCGCCTCGAGCTGTCCCGCGCTCCAGCCGGCGTAGCCGACGAAGACACGGCCGCGCAGCACCGGCACATCCGGCTCCTGCACGAATCCGACCGCCCCGAAGAGGAGGTCCGACGAGTCGTCGGGGTCGTCGAGCTCGGCGACGGCGAGCACCGACTCGAGCGAGACCGGCCCGCCGACGTAGACCGGATCGCCTGCACCGGTGAGCGGGGCGAGCTCCGGGAGCGCGTCGCCCACGGATGTGTCCGTCGGCCGGTTGAGGACGAGGCCCATCGCGCCCTCGTCACCGTGCTCCGCGACCAGCACGACCGTCCGGTGGAAGTTCGGATCGTGCAGGATCGGGGCGGCGACCAGCAGCTGCCCCCGCAGCGTCTCGCTCATCCCTGCACCGTAGTGGATGCACGAGGCAGGAGAGGGAGCGCCGCGAACGGCGCCCCCTCCTTGGCGTCCTGCTGGTGGTAACAGCTGCTTACTTGATCGCGAGCGCGTTCATGATCGCGCCGCCGTAGACCGGGTGGAACAGGTAGTTCGAGACGCGGCCCGAGATGAACTCGCGCACGTTTCCGTTCGAGAGCGGCGCCCACGGGGCGCCGTTGCTCATCATGTCGACGTCGAGCTTCCCGTACGCGTCGTAGCGAGCGGCACCCGAGAGCTTCGAGGCGTCCGTCATCATCTTGTTGTACTTCGGGCTGTTCAGGTAGGAGTAGTTCGAGTTGTTCGCGTCCTGGATGTTCTGTCCGTCGAGCAGCACGTTGATGAAGTCGAACGGATCCGGATAGTCCGCGAACCACGCGATCAGGAACATGTCGAAGTCGGAGCCGCGTGTGCCGGCCGTCTTGATCGCGACCGCGAACGGCTGTGGCTTCAACGTCACGCCGAGGCCGATCTGCTCGAGGTTGTACTTGAGGATCTGCGCCCTCGAGACCGAGATCGGGCTCGTGGTGTAGAGGAGCGTGATGTTGTCCTTCGCACCGCGTGCGAGCTGGAGCCCCTTGGCCGGGTTCGCGCCCTTGATCGGGTAGATGTTCGCGTCCCGGAAGCCCTGCATGTTCGGAGGCAGGATCTGATCGGTCCGCTTACCGGCGTACTTGCCCGCCACGCGGAGCATCGACGGCCGGTCGATCGCGAAGTTGACCGCCTGCCGGAGGTTCAGCTTGGCCAGCGCCGGCCTGCTGGTGTTCAGGGCGAAATAGGTGGTGTTGATGCCGGTGTTGACGAAGTACCGGCCGTTTCCGCCCTTCTTGACCCCGAACTGGCGCGAGAGGTCGTCGTGCGCGGTCGGCGGGAGCCCGAACTGGTCGTAGTCGATCTGGTTGGCCCGAACCTGGAGCAGGCTCTGGTTCACGTCCGTGTTGGTCGTGATCACGATCCGGTCCGGGTTCGCGGGCCGGTTGCCCTTGTAGAACGTGTTCCGCTCGAGCACGACCTGGCTGCCGACCTGCCGGCTGGCGATCCGGTACGGGCCGGCGGACGGCATGGCGTTCAGTCCCTTGGCGTCGATCGGCGTGCTCGGCTTCACGGCGGCGAAGAACGGCATCGCCACCTCGGCGAGGAAGGTCGGGTTCGCGCGCGTGAGACGAATCGTCAGCGTCTGGCCCTTCGCGGTGACGCCGGTGACCGAGCCCGCCTTGCCCTCGTTGCGCGCGTCGGCGCCGACGACGTCGTGCAGGAACGCGATCGCCGGTGAGGCCTGCTGCGGGTTCGCCGCGCGCTCGAAGGCGCGCTTGAAGGCCGCCGCCGTCACCGCCGAGCCGTCGCTGAAGCGAAGGCCTGGCTTGATCGTGAACGTGTACGTCCGCCCGTCGCGCGAGATCCGCGGGAAGCCTGTCGCGGCGTCCGGAACGAGACGGGAGCCCTCGGGGGCCGGCTTGTCCGGGTAGTTGAGCAGCATCAGGTTCGTCATGTAGAGCACCTGCCAACCCGGCGCCTCGTACGAGAGCGCGGGGTCGAGGAACTCGAAGTCGGTCGTGGAGAGGTTGATGCGCAGCGTCCCGCCGCGCTTCACCTCCGCGCCACCGGCCTTGGCCGGGCCCGCGTTGCCGGCCGTGCCGGCAAAGCTGGCGCCGACGAGCAGGCCCGCCCCGATCACCGCAGCGGCGAGCGAGGGCAAGAGCTTCTTCTGCATCGGACTCCCTTTCGGTTCCGGGCCGCCGGCCGGCGTCCCCTGTTCCTTCAGGGCGTATGACGCATGAACTGAAGTTTAGTTAGAGTAAACAGACCTCAATCGTCCAAGAGCCCTTGCACGCTCTCGGTCAACGCCGAGAAGGTGAACGGCTTCTCGAGAAACGCCGTTCCGGGTGGCATGTGACCGTCGTCGAGCATTCCCGTCTCGGAGTACCCGGACATGAAGACGACCTTCAGATCCGGGTACGTGGCTCGGAGCCGCTCGGCCACCTCCAGGCCGCCGAGCTTGGGCATCATCAGGTCGGTCAGGAGCACGTCGACGCGGTGCTCGGCCGCGAGCGCGAATGCCTCCTCGCCGTCTCGTGCGACGAGCACCTCGAAGCCGGCGCCCGAGAGCACCGTCCACACGAGCCGGCGGACGACGTCCTCGTCCTCGACGACGAGCACCGTCGTGCTCGCAGCCTCCCGCGGAGCCGGCTCGGGCACCACGGCGGCGGGCACAGGCACGTTCGCGGCGGGCGGGAGCGGCGCCAGCACCTCGTCGACACGGACGAGGTAGAGCGTGAACTCCGAGCCGACGCCCAACTCGCTCTCGACGACGACGTAGCCGCCGCTCTGCTTGACGATCCCGTACACGGTGGCGAGACCGAGCCCCGTTCCCTTGTCCGACTCCTTCGTCGTGAAGAACGGCTCGAAGATCTGGGACAGCGTCGACTCGTCCATTCCCTCGCCGGCGTCGCGGACCGTCAGCGTCACGTAGCGGCCGGGGGCGATCGCGTCTTCGCTGCCGTCGCCGACGTCGGCGTTCGCGGTCTCGATCGAGAGCGGGCCGCCCTCCGGCATCGCATCGCGTGCGTTGACGACGAGGTTCATCACCACCTGGTGGAGCTGGCCCGGGTCGGCCTCGATCGGACCGAGCGCCGGGTCGAGGCGTGTGGTCATGACGATGTCCTCGCCGATCATCGGCCGCAGCATCATCTCGAGCTCGACGACGATCTCGTTCAGATCCAGGATCTCGGGCTTCAGCACCTGCTTGCGGCTGAACGCGAGCAGTTGCCGGGTGAGCAGGGCGGCGCGGTCGGTTGCCTTGCGGATCTCGTCGAGGTCCGAGCGGAGCGGCGAGCCGCCCGGCGCGTGCTCGAGCGCAAACGCCGTGTAGCCGCCGATCGCGGTCAGCATGTTGTTGAAGTCGTGCGCGACGCCGCCGGCGAGGCGGCCGATCGCCTCCAGCTTCTGGCTCTGCCGCAGCTGGTCCTCGAGCTGCTTCTGGCCGGTCACGTCCTCGGCCATCCCGATCACGTACCCCGGCTTCCCGTCCGCGTCGCGGACGAGGGCGGCCGCGAGGTGCGTGATCACCGTACGCCCGTCCTTCGTGACGAAGAGCGCCTCCCGGCGGTAGGAGTCCCGGTCGCCGCGGACCAGCTCGGCGTACATCTTCGCGCCCTCCTCGCCGTCGTCGGGGTGCACGTGGCCGCCGGGCGGAAGCCGGCGGAACTCCTCCTCGCTGTAGCCCAGGAGCGCCTCGAGCGAGCGGTTCACCGCCATGACCGAGCCGTCGGTGCCGACCAGCATCATCGCGGTCGGCGCGGACTCGAACATCGTCCGGAACCGCTCCTCGCTCTCTTGCAGCAGCGCGACGGTCGAGAGCGAGCGGTGGCCGAGCGCGAGCGGCGCGATCAGCGCCGGCAGCAGCCAGGGGTTGAACTCGGCGAAGGCGCCGACGGCCACGCCGAGCGCTGCGAGCACGACCTCGATCCCGAGCCCGGTCGTGGAGAAGAGACCGCTGTCCCGGAACGTATGCCCGCGGCCGAGCCGCAGCATCGTCGCGAGCAGCAGGTGGTTGACGGCGACGAAGACGACCACGGCAAGCAGTCCGGCGAGTGCGAACGAGGCGTCGTCGCCGCCGGTGCCGACGGCATCTGCGATCGCCCAGGCGCCGAGCGCGCTGAGCGTGTAGTTCGAGAGATTGAAGCCGCGGATGTACCAGGGGTCACGCGACACCAGTGGCACGTGGAGCGCCAGAACGAGCCCGACGACGAGCACGGGCGGCAGTACGAGGGCGCCCGCGACGATGAACGCAGGCCCGGTATGGAAGCTGTGGTTTCTGCCGACGGAGACGCGAAAGCGCGGTGCCAGGGCGGCGAGGGGCAAGAGCAGCGCGAACGACGTCCAGTCGGTTCCGGTCGGCGAGGTGCCGATCGCCGCAACGATCGCGGCGCGCGAGGGCGGCAGCGGCGACGAGAGCGGCGTAGGCGGCCGCGTGCCCGGGCAACCCTCCGGCACGTTTCGACTCCCGTCCAAAACGCTTGCTGACTGCTGGAGCGTCGGCCTGTCGCACTTCCCCTCAAAGTTACTCTGCAAATCCCCGCTGTGCGGGAACTACGTGACAATCGGCAGCACGACGAAACGCCGGCACCCCGCCCGGGTACCGGCGTTCGACACGCACGAGCTATCGCCCTCCCGGGGAGTGGGTGGGCGATCGCCCGACGCCTAGCTCGACCAGTCGGCGTCCAACCCGGCCTTCGAGGACCAATCGGCGTCCACTCCGGCCTTCGAGGACCAGTCGGCGTCCACTCCGGCCCTTGACGACCAGTCGGCGGCGAGGCCTGAAGCCGGTAGCGCAGCGGTGATGCCGAGCACGAGGAGCATGCACAGCACGATGCGGATCGCGCTTCGGCGTTCCCTGCAGTTCGGTGGTTCCCATGATGTCGATCCCCTTCGCTTTGGTTTGCGTGAGCACCCCTGCCCACGCGATAGGTCCCATAGTTGACGAAAGTTGACAAAACCTGATATCGCCCGTTCGGCGTGCCGGGCATCCCCGAATCGGGCGTGAACGCATCCCCCGTTTGAGGGACGTCAGACCTGGTCGAGCGCGTCGCGCAAGGAGCGGACGTACGAGCCGAGCGCTGCGGGGCCGTTCTCGGCCTCCTCGAGCGCGCGGGAGCCGACGACGACGCCGTCGGTGAGCTCGGCCGCCGCACGCGCGTCCGCCGGGTGACGAGATGCCGAAGCCGGCATAGAGCGGAACGCCGCCCTGCGACGGCGCGCGCGCGCTCGGCCAGTCCGCCCGAGCGCCGCGGAGACGCCGGAGCGGGCGCCGGTCGTGCCGGTGAGCGTGACGAGATAGAGCCACCCGTCGGTCAGCTCCGCCGCGAGCCGCAACCGCTCGTCGGTCGAGGTTGGGGCGACGAGCTGGACTCGCTTCAGCTCCTGCCGCTCGCCCGCCGGGAGGTCGGCGACGATCAGGCTGGTCGCGCCCGCGGCCCGCGCCGACTCCGCGAATCGCTCCCAGCCGTACGCCTCCAGGAGCGACGAGTACGTCATCGGGACGAGCGGCACGTCGACGCGGGCGCGCACCGCCGCGAGGCACTCGAGGCACGCCTGCGTACGCATTCCCTGCGCGAGCGCCTGTCTCGGCCGCTCGCCGGACCACTGGACCGTCGGCGAGCGGATCGGAGAACGGGAAAGCCGAGCTCGACGATGTCCGCGCCTGCAGTCGACGGCCGCGTCCGCGAGCTCGGGCGTGTCCGGCCCGGACATGAGGTAGATGGCGAGGGTTTTGCGCGAGGCAGCAGAACTCATCGACGATGTCTTCCGGGCTGAATGCGGCGACGGGCCGGCCGAGCTGGCTGACCGAAGGGACGAAGCACATGCTCGTCCTGATCGTCGCGATCGTCGCCGTCGAGATGATCCCGGTTCGGCTGACCGTCGAGCGCGCCTGGTGGATCTTCGGTGTCGGCGCGGTCGCTCCGGTGGTGCTCGGAACGCTGTTCGTCTTCAGGCGGCGGGCGGCGGGTCTGCCGGTCGTCGGCAGCAGCTCGGTGCGGCTGACCGACGCCGTCCTGAGCCGGGTCCGCAATGTCGGACTGCCGCTGCTCGGGCTCGCCTTCTTCGGGTTCTGGACGCTCCTCTACACCGGCCTCTGGGCCGCGAACCCGGACGAGGCGTTCGGCGGCGTCGGCGAGCGACCGCGGCTCGCGGATTTCTTCTACTACGCCGTGTCGACGGCGTTCACGTCGCCGCCCGAGGGGATCGTCGCCGGCTCGCGCGGCGTGCGAAGCGCGACGATGATCGAGCTGTTCACGGCGCTCGCGCTGCTCGGCGTCTACCTGTCGAGCTTCGGCGACTGGTTGAAGGGGCGGGCTCGGGAAGACCTGGGCTAGACGGCTCACGGACGGGTCAGAACCTCTGCCAGATCCTTGTCGCCGCGTCCGGACAGGCAGACCACGATCAGCTCCGAGTCCAGGTCGTCGACCCGCGCAAGCGCATGTGACGGCTCGAGCGCCGGGATGATGCCCTCGGTCCGCGTGAGCCGGCGGAACGCGTCGAGCGCCTCCTCGTCGGTCGTGCCGACGTAGCGTGCCCGGCCGGAGTCGCGCAGGAAGGCGTGCTCGGGGCCGACGCCCGGGTAGTCGAGCCCGGCCGAGATCGAGTGCGCGTCCGCGATCTGGCCGTCCTCGTCCGCGAGCACCGAGGAGCGGGAGCCGTGGAGCACGCCCGTCGCGGCCCGTGCCGAGGCTCGCGGCGCCGGCCGCTTCGACCCCGACGAGCTCGACGTCGGCGTCGTCGAGGAAGCCCGCGAACATCCCGATCGCGTTCGAGCCGCCGCCGACGCAGGCGATCACGGCTTCCGGCAGCCGGCCCTCCGCCTCGAGCACCTGCGCCCGCGCCTCGCGGCCGATCACGGCCTGCAGCTCCCGGACGATCGCGGGATACGGCGCCGGGCCGACGCACGAGCCGATCAGGTAATGCGTCGTCTCGACGTTCGTGATCCAGTCGCGGATCGCCTCGCTCGTCGCTTCCTTCAGTGTCTTCGTCCCGAACTCGACCGGCCGCACCTCGGCCCCGAGCAGGCCCATCCGCTCGACGTTCGGCTTCTGGCGGCGCATGTCCTCGGAGCCCATGTAGACGACGCACTCGAGCCCGAAGCGCGCGCAAACGGTCGCCGTGGCGACGCCGTGCTGGCCCGCGCCCGTCTCGGCGACGATCCGCTGCTTGCCGAGCCGGCGTGCGAGCACGGCCTGGCCGAGCGCGTTGTTCAGCTTGTGCGCGCCGGTGTGCAGGAGGTCTTCGCGCTTGAGGTAGAGCCGCTTCTCCGGGGCGAAGCGCTCGGCGCGGGTGAGCGGGGTCGGGCGGCCGGCGTAGGTGCGCGCGAGCTCGTCGAGCTCCCGCCGCGTAGCTCTCGTCGGCGAGCGCTTCCTCCCAGGCAGCCGTCAGCTCGTCGAGCGCCGGGATCAGCGTCTCGGGCACGTAGCGGCCGCCGTAGGCCCCATAGGTGCTAGCCATGAGCCGCCTCCACGTAGGCGCGCACCTTCTCCGGATCCTTGATCCCCGGCTCGGCCTCCAGCCGCGAGCTGGCGTCGACAGCCCACGGGCCGGACCTGCCTGATCGCCTCGCCGACGTTGTCGGCGGCCGAGCTTGCCCGCGAGCACGACCCGGCCCGGGCGTCGAGGCGGCGCGGTCCCAGTGGCTCGGGATCGTCCTGCTGCCAGGGGAGGTCGAGCAGCCTGCGCGACCTGCTCTCCCGTCGCGCAGGAGCACGGCGTCGCGGCCGCGAACGGCGCCCGCTCGCTGCGCTCGTGGACCTGGTCGAGCGACGCGTCGCTCGCGCCGGCCTCGCCGACCCAGACGGCGACGGCGAGCAGCTCGTCCGGGACCGGCAGCACCTCGTTCGCCGCGCGCGGGCTCTCCGGCGCGAGGATGAAGCCGGCCAGATCGGCGCCCGCCTCGGCCGCGACGGCCACGTCCTCCTCGCGGGTCAGGCCGCAGACCTTGACCAGCGGCCGCGCGAGCAGCTCGCGCAGCTTCTCGCCCGGATCGGGCGCCTGCATCAGCGACGAGCCGACGAGGACGGCGTCGGCGCCCGCGAGCTCGGCGGCGGCGCCCTGCGCGCGGGTCCGGATCCCGCTCTCGGCGATCGCGATCCGGTCGGCGGGGATCCGCGCGACGAGGTCGAGCTGCGTCGCTGCGGTCGATCTGCGAAGGTCGACGAGGTCGCGGGCGTTGACGCCGATCACGGGCGCCCGAGCGCGACCGCCCGCTCGAGCTCGTCGGCGTCGTGCGCCTCGACGAGCGTGTCGAGCCCGAGCTCGCCCGCGAGCGCCATCAGCGTTCGCCGTCTGCCGCGTCGTCGAGGTCGCGCAGGAGCAGCAGCACTGCGTCGGCGCCCGCCTCCTTCGCCGTCCGCAGGTGCTCGTCGGTCGAGAAGAAGCCCTTGGCGAGCAGCGGCAGTCCGGTCGCGGCCCGGGCGGCGCGCAGGTCGTCCCAGTCGCCGCCGAAGCGCTCGTCGACGAGCACGGAGACGGCGGCTGCGCCCGCGCGTGCGTAGTCCGCGGCGAGCTGGGCCGGGTCGGCATCCGGGCGGATGTCGCCGAGCGAGGGCGAGCGCCGCTTGAACTCGGCGATCGCGCCGAGTCCCGGCTCCGGCGAGCGCGTCCCTAAACCGCATTCGACTGAACCTCGACTCGAGCTCGTCGAGCCGCGCAGCCGCGGCGCCGGAGTCGATCGCCTCGCGGGCCAGCTCGAGCCCTTCGCGCAGGTCCTCCGCGCGGCCGGCCGCAGCGATCGCGCCCGGCCGCGTTCAGGAGGATCGCGTCGCGCCTGCCTCCGCTCGGCCCCGGCGAGCACCTCGCGGATCGCCTGGGCGTTCTCGGCCGGCGAGCCGCCGCTCAGCTCGGCCGGGTCGCAGCGCTGGATCCCGAGCTCGAGCGGGTCGATCACGCGCTCGCGCACCTCGCCGTCGACGACCTCGCAGACGTCGTTCGGGCCGGCGGGCGAGAGCTCGTCGATCCCGTGGGCGCCGTGGACGACGAACGCTCGCTTGGCGCCGAGCTGCGCGAGCACTTCCGCGATCGTGCGGACGAGCGACGGCATGTAGACGCCGATCACCTGCGCCCGCGCGCCGGCGGGGTTCGTGAGCGGGCCGAGCACGTTGAACACGGTACGCGCGGCGAGCTCCCGCCGGACCGGCGCCGCGTGCCGCATCGCGGGATGGTGCGAGGGCGCGAACATGAAGCCGAAGCCGAGCTCGTCGATCGACTGCTCGATTCGCTCCGACGGGCTGCTCGAGCGAGAAGCCCAGCGCCTCGAGCACGTCGGCGGAGCCGGAGGCCGACGAGACGGCGCGGTTGCCATGCTTCGCAACAGCCGGCGCCCGCGGCCGCTGCGACGATCGCCGCAGCCGTCGAGATGTTGATCGTGCTGGCGCCGTCGCCGCCCGTGCCGGCCGTGTCGACGAGGTCGTCCCGCTGCGGCCGGACGGCGAGCACGTGGCCGCGCATCGCCTCCGCGCAGCCGGCGATCTCGTCCGCGGTCTCGCCCTTGAGCCGGAGCGCCACGAGGAAGCCGCCGATCTGCGCCTGCGTCGCCTCGCCGCGCATGATCTCGTCCATCACCTCGTGGGCCTGCGACCGCGCCAGAGATGCGGCCTTCGAGCAGCTCGGCGAGGGCCTGCTGGATCATCCGAGGAAGTTCCGGCCGAGGTCGGGGCCGAGCGGGGTCAGGACGCTCTCGGGGTGGAACTGCACGCCCTCGATCGGGAGCTCGCGGTGGCGCACGCCCATCACCTCGCCGTCCGGCGTGCGGGCTGTCACCTCGAGCTCGTCGGGGATCTCGATCGCGGCGAGCGAGTGGTAGCGGCCGGCTTCGAGGTGCTGCGCCAGGCCGGCGAAGACGCCCTTGCCGTCGTGGTCGACGAGCGACGACTTCCCGTGCAGCAGCGCGCTTCGCCTGGCCGACCTGGCCGCCGAAGGCCTCGACGATCGCCTGGTGGCCGAGGCAGACGCCGAGCGTCGGGACGCGCGGCCCGAGCCGGCGGATCAGCTCGACCGAGATGCCCGCGTCCGCCGGCCGTCCGGGGCCGGGGGAGATGACGAGGTGCGTCGGCTCCAGCGCCTCGGCCTCCTCGACGGTGATCGCGTCGTTCCGGAACACCCGCACCTCGGCGCCGAGCTCCTCGAACAGGTGGACGAGGTTGTAGGTGAACGAGTCGTAGTTGTCGATCATCAGCAGCATCAGGCGTCCTTCTCGGCGAGGTCGATCGCGGCCTCGAGCGCGGCGAGCTTGTTCAGGCACTCGCGGTGCTCGGCGGCTGGATCCGAGTCTGCCACGATCCCCGCGCCCGCCTGCAGCCGAGCCACCCCGTCGTGCAGGACGATCGTCCGGATCGCGATGCACGTGTCCATGGTTCCGCCCGGGAGGACGTAGCCGACGGCGCCGGCGTACGGGCCGCGGCGGTAGCCCTCGAGCTCGGAGACGATCTGCATCGCGCGCACCTTGGGCGCGCCCGAGACGGTTCCGGCCGGGAAGCAGGCCCGCAGCAGCTGGAACGGCGTCACGCCTTCCTGCAGCTCGCCGGTCACCTCCGAGACCAGGTGCGTGACGTGCGAGAAGCGCTCGGGCTCGAGGAAGCGGGCGACGCGGACGCTGCCGGGCGTGCACGCGCGCGAGAGGTCGTTGCGGCCGAGGTCGACCAGCATCACGTGCTCGGCCCGGTCCTTCTCGGAGTCGAGCAGCCGCTCGGCGTCGCCCTCGCCGGGCTCGGTCGTGCCGGCGATCGGGTTCAGGCTCGCCGGACCGTCCTCGCACTTGACGAGCGTCTCAGGCGACGAGCCGATCAGCGCGAGCCCGTCCAGCTCGAGCAGGAAGAGGTACGGCGAGGGGTTGACGCGCCGCAGCGCCCGGTAGAGCTGGAGCGCCGAGGCCGAGGTCTTGCGCTCGGCGCGCTGCGAGAGCACGACCTGGAACGCGTCGCCCGGCCCGGATCAGCTCCTTGATCCGCCGCACGCCGTCCTCGTACGCGGCCTGCTCGGGGAACCGCTCGACGTCGCTGCTCGGGGAGACTTTGTGTTTCTGAAACACAAGCTCGCTCTCGAGCCGGCCCGCGATCGCGGCCGGATCGCCCGCCAGCACCTCGGCCGTGCCGCTGCCGTGGTCGAAGCGGACGAGCGTCTCGGCGACGACGAAGCGGCTCTCGGGGAGGTCGGGGCCGTCCTCCGGCAGCGGCACCGTCGGCTCCAGCTTCGCGATGTGGTCGTAGGCGAGATAGCCGACGACGGGCGCGTCCAGCTCCTCCGCCTCCTCGAAGCCGACGAGCCGTGTGCCGGAGCCGATGAAGGAGTGGCGGCCGAGCCGTCCCTGCTCGACCGACTCGAGCAGGAAGCTCGCCGCGGCGCCCTCGCGCAGCCGCAGGTACGCCCCGAGGGGAGTCAGCAGGTCGGTGGGGATGTGGGCGTTAGCTGTCACGGAACGAAAAACGACCCCGGAGGGTCGTGGTGAGCGAAGCGGGCTGTGGCGTCCGGCTAGACCGAGCGCAGGCTCCCGCATCGCTCGAGGCGCCAGAGCCAGGCGGTGCGGGAGATCGAGTGCATCTGCCGAGAGGCTAAGCGCCGCGTCCCCGAACGTCAAGGCGACGGCGCATCCCTACACTGCTGCGGCCATGCCGATCCCCGCACTCCTCGACGCACTCGTTCGCGCGCACGGACCGACCGGCCACGAGCACCTGGCCTTCGACGTCGTGCGCGAGGCGGTCGGCGACGTCGCCGAGGTCGAGACCGACTCGGTCGGGAACCTCGTCGCTCGCCGCACCGGTGACGGGCCGCTGCTCGCGCTTGTCGCGCACCTGGACGTGATCGGCCTGGCGGTCGCGCACATCCCCGACGACGCGCTGATCGCCGTTCACCGGCTCGGAAGCTCGCGGGCCAACGTCGCCTACGGCCAGCGCGTCGAGATCCGGACTCGCAACGGCACCGTCCCGGGCGTGATCGCGCGGAGGTCGAAGGACGACGAGAAGGTCGAGTGGGACCAGCTGTACGTCGACATCGGCGCCCGCGACGGGGAGGAGGCTCGTTCGCTCGTCGAGCCCGGCGATCCGATGGTGCTCGTCGGCACCCCGGTCGAGCTTGCGGGTGGCAGGGTCGCGTCGCGCAGCCTCGACAACCGCGCCGGCGTCTACGTCGCCCTCGAGACGCTGCGGCGGCTCGAAAGCGCGAACGTCGCCGTGGTCGCGGCGGCGCAGGAGGAGCTCGGCGGTGACGGCGCGACGGCGGCGCTCCACCGGCTCCGGCCCGACGTCGCGATCGTGCTCGACGTCACCTACGCCACCGACGTCGGCGCCGACAGCCCGAGTACCGGCGGCCATCACGTCCTCGGCGGCGGCCCGGCGATCTTCCGCGGCCCCGCGATGAACCCGCGCGTGCTCGAGCTGCTGCTCGACGCGGCGCGCGCGGAGGGGATCGAGCACACGGTGGAGGCGGGCGCGAAGAGCTACTCCGACGCCGACGTCACCTTCTACTCCGGGGACGGGATCCCGACCGGCCTCGTCTCGATCCCGCTCCGCAACATGCACTCGCCGAACGAGATCGTCCAGCTCGACGACCTCGAGGCGTGCATCCGGCTGCTCGTCGCCTTCGCCGCGAAGCTGGAGCCCGGCGCGAGCTACGCCCGGTAACCTCAGCGCGTGGCCCGTTCCGTCATCGTCTCAGCCGTCCGCACGCCGTTCGGGAAGCTCGGCGGCGGCCTGGCCGGCTACCCGGCGACGGAGCTCGGCTCGATCGTGATCAAGGCCGCGCTGGAGCGGATCGGGCTCGAGCCGGACGAGCCGGAGTACGTGATCATGGGCCAGGTGCTCCAGGCGGGTGCCGGCCAGGCACCCGCGCGCCAGGCGGCGATCGGAGCCGGGCTTCCGAAGCAGACGCCTGCGGACACGATCAACAAGGTCTGCGCCTCCTCGATCCGGGCCGTCCAGATCGCCGACGCGATGATCCGTGCCGGTGAGCACGACGTGATCGTCACCGGCGGGATGGAGTCGATGTCGAACGCGCCGTACCTGCTCAAGCAGGCTCGCTTCGGGTACCGGCTCGGCAACGGCGAGCTGATCGACTCGATGATCTTCGACGGGCTCACCGACGCCTACGACCAGTTGCACATGGTCCAGCACAACTCGATGGTGTCCCGCGAGCTCGGGATCAGCCGCGAGGAGCAGGACGCGTGGGCGTTGCGGTCGCAGCAGCGGGCCGGCGCCGCGCAGGCAGAGGGCCGCTTCGACGACGAGATCGTCCCGGTCGGCGAGGTGACCGCGGACCAGGCGATCCGGCCGGACACGACGCTCGAGTCGCTGGCGAAGCTGAAGCCGGTGTTCGACCCTGACGGCACGACGACCGCCGGGAACGCGCCGGGCGTGAACGACGGTGCTTCCTGCGTCGTCGTCACCTCCGAGGAGTTCGCGCAGCGGCGTGGGCTCGAGATCCTCGGGACGATCGTCGCGCAGGGCTACGTCGCCGACGACTTCGCCTACCTGGTCCGGACGCCGGCGAACGCCGCGGCGAAGGCATTCGAGAAGGCGGGGAAGACGATCGAGGATGTCAAGCGGGTCGAAATCAACGAGGCGTTTGCCTCGGTCGCGCTCAACTCGACGCGGCTGCTCGGCGCCGACGAGGAGATCGTGAACGTGAACGGCGGCGCGGTCGCTCTCGGGCATCCGATCGGCGCCTCCGGCGGGAGGATCGTCGGCACGATGGTGCACGAGCTGCGCCGGAACGGCGGCGGCCTCGGCCTCGCTGCGATCTGCTCCGGCGGCGGCCAGGGCGACGCACTGCTGATCGAGGTCTGATCCGGCTCGTTCTGACCGGCGTCGTCGCGCTCGCGTTCGCGGCCGAGGCGCTCGCATGCACCTGTCGTCCGGTCGATCTCGTCCGCGACCTGCCGCTCGCCGACGGCGCGTTCGTCGGGACGGTGCTCGAGCGAGAGGACCGCGAAGCGACCTCGACGCTGCTCTTCCGGGTCGAGCAGGTCTACAAGGGCGACATCTCCAACCGCGTCGAGGTCGAGACCGCACGCGGCGGTCCTGCCTGTGGGATCCAGGCGCGCGTCGACGAGCGGGTCGGGTTACTCCTCCAGCGCGACGGAGAGGTCTGGCGGTCGAGCGTCTGCTCCCAGGTCGATCCGACGGAGTTCCTCGCGCTCACCGACGTCGAGGACAACGCGTTCCCAGAGCTGAACTGGGGCGGCATCGTGGTCGGGGCGCTGATCCTGCTCGCGGCCGCGTTCCTCCTCGCGCGCCGGCTGCGGCGTTACAGGCAGACCCGGCACGTCTAGGAGCTAGGGCTGGAGCAGAGTGGTCGGCTTGTCCGTGCGAGCCAGGCCGACGACTCTCCCGCTAGGGACGTCGACGATTGCGAAGCGGGTGCTGTTGCCCGAGCCGACGTAGGCATAGCGTCCGGCGACCTGGACGTAGCCCGTGTCGGCGCCGGCGAGCAGCTCGTAGCGCAGCGTTCCGTCGAGCGCGAAGCCCTTGAGCGGCCCGCCGCCGTGGACGAGGAGCGTCGATCCGGCCCGCGTCATCGACCGTGCCGTGGCGTCGAGCACGCGGGTCGCACCCGTCTCGACGTCGACGTAACGGACACCCGTGGTCGTCAGCTTCCCGAACTCGTCGGTCGCCCAGCCGGAGTACGCGATCGTGTCGTCCCGCAGCCACACCGCGCTGCGCCCCCAGCCGTTGATGACCTTCGACGTCCGCTGCGTCGAGCGAGTGACGAGCGCCTGGCTGCGGACCGCGAGCGTCTCGAGATCGACCTCGGCCAGCCGATCGTCTGCGAGGACGACGGCGCGCGAGCCGTCGGCGACGACCGCGGGGGAGGCCTGTCGGCCGGCGCCTCCGGGTGTTGTCGGCGGTGTGAACCCGGCCTGGATGCCGCTGAGCGGCGCCGTGCGCACCGTCCCGTCGGCGTCGATCACGGCGAGCGCCGCCGGCCCGACCCGTGCGCGGGGGACGAGCAGTGTCAGGAGACGTGAACCGGCGCGAACGACCCCCGTCGCGAATCCCGAGAGCGGCTCGCGCCGCAGGACCTTCCGTGACCTGGGGTCGACGACGACGACCTCCGGCTGGACGCCGCCCAGCAGGACGACGAGGCGATCGGGAGCTGCCCAGGTTCCCTGGTAGATCGAGCCGCCGCCGAGCCACATCAGCCCGGCCGGACGCAGGCCGTTCAGCCGGACGAAGCGAAGGCGTCCCCTCTCGCCGCCGCCGATCGCCGCGACCGTCCGATCGGTTGAGACTGCGACGACATTGGCGGGTGCGCCGCCGACGTTCAGGACGGCAGGCCCGACCGGACGCAGCGTGGTCGGCGAGACCCAGCGCAGCTTGCCCCCGCCGGCCTCCCACTCGACGGCCAGGACGCGGGCGGGCTGCGCCGCCGCTGCCGTGCCGGCGAGCGCGGCGGCGAGGAGCAGGCCGGTGAGCAGGCGCCTCATGTGAGATGTACACCGGAGCCCAGTCCGAGGGTCCCGGATAGGCTCACTCGATTATGCCGTTCGAGCACGTTCTTGTCGTCGGCGCGGGCCAGATGGGCGCCGGCATCGCACAGGTCGTCGCGGCCTCCGGACGCCGCGTCTCGCTCCACGACGCCGCACCGGGTGCGACCGAGCGCGGCCTCGCGGCGATGCGCAAGAGCCTCGAGAAGCTGGCGGAGAAGGGTGGGGGCGACCCCGAGGAGGTACTGGGACGGGTCGCGCCGGTCGACGAGATCGTTCCCGCCGACCTGCTGATCGAGGCGGTGATCGAGGACGCCGCGGTGAAGGAGCAGATCTTCCGCCGCGCCGACGAGGTGCTCCCGGACGCCGCGATCCTCGCCTCGAACACGTCGTCGATCCCGATCACCTCGCTCGCTGCGGCGACGAGCCGGCCCGACCGCGTCATCGGCATGCACTTCTTCAACCCCGTGCCCGTCCTGAAGCTGGTCGAGGTGATCCGCTGCCGTGCAGACCTCCGACGAGACCACGGCGGCGATCACCGCGCTCGCCGAGGAGCTCGGCAAGGTGCCGGCGCAGGCCAACGACTTCCCCGGCTTCGTCTCCAACCGGATCCTGATGCCGTTCATCAACGAGGCCGTCTACGCGTTGATGGAGGGTGTGGCGGAGGCGGAGGCGATCGACACGATCGCGAAGCTCGGTTTCGCGCATCCGCTCGGCCCGCTCGCGCTCGCAGACCTGATCGGGCTCGACACGTGCGTCGCGATCATGGACGTGCTGCACGAGGGGCTCGGCAACCCGAAATACGCTCCCTGCCCGCTGTTGCGCCAGTATGTGGCCGCCGGCCGCCTCGGTCGCAAGTCGGGGCAAGGCTTCTACACCTACTGAGGAATCCCCCAAACGGGGTAGGTCCCATTCAAGTCTTAGTCCTACCCTGTCGATACCAGGAGTCCTAGGCATTCCGATCCGGGGGGACCGATGCGCCTGTTGCTGGTAGACGACGACTCAGGGTTCCGCGCGCTGCTCCGAACGACCTTCGAGGACGTCCACGTGGACGTCGACGAAGCTGGGAGCGCCGCCGAGGCCGAGGAGCGGATTGCCACCGCGCGGCCGGACGTGATCGTGCTCGACGTCGGGATGCCCGGGATGGACGGGCTCGCCTTCTGCCGGGAGCTCAAGTCCGCCCCCGACACGCACTCGATCCGGATCGTGCTCCTGACGGGGATGGAGGACGTCGAGGAGGTCGCCGGAGCCGCCGGCGCCGACGCGCTGCTGCTGAAGCCGTTCCGGCCGCTCGAGCTGCTCGGCGTCGTCGAGCGACTCGCCGGCGCGAGCGTGGGGGCGCCGATGCGACGCTCGCCGGACCAGTCCGGCGAGGAGCAGCTCGTTCTCTATGCGCGCGACCTGCGTCACCTGGTCGAGATCGAGCGCGCGCAGCGGGGGCTGCTCGAGAGCGCGTACCGCGAGACGGTCTCGGCGCTCGCGACGGCGCTCGGCACCAAGGACACGGGGACGCGCCAGCACTCCCAGCGGGTGCAGCGCTACGCGCTCCAGCTCGCGGCCGTGATCGATCCCGCGCTGGCCGCCGATCCCGCGCTCGAGTACGGCTTCCTCTTGCACGACATCGGCAAGATCGGCGTTCCGGACCAGATCCTGCTCAAGCCCGGCAAGCTGAACGAGGCCGAGTGGCGCCTGATGAAGGCGCACACCCTGCTCGGCGCCCAGATGATCGGCGGTGTCAACTTCCTCCACGAAGCCGGCATCGAGGTCGTCAGGTCGCATCACGAGCGCTGGGACGGCAGCGGCTACCCGGACGGGCTCGTCGGTGACGAGATCCCGATCGGCGCCCGCATCTTCGCCGTCGCGGACGCGGTCGACGCGATCACGAACCACCGGCCATACCGCGAGGCGCGGAGCTGGCGTGCCTGCCGGCAGGAGATCGTCGCCGAGCGGGGCAAGCAGTTCGATCCGGACGTCGTCGACGCCTTCTGCGACCGCGAGCACGTCCTGCACGAGATCCGCCGGGAGTTCCTGGCCGCCGCGTAGAGCTTGTGTTGAATCAACACAAGCTCGTTCCGCCCACGGAGCGGTGCGGGCTGGCCGACCGCTTGTGTTGATTCAACACAAAGTCTGTTCGGCGGCGCCGCGGCGATAGACTCGGCCCGATGGACTTCTCCCTGACGGACGACCAGCGGGAGATCCAGGCGCTGACGCGAGAGTTCGCGCAGGCCGAGATCGAGCCGAACGCCGCCGTCTGGGACCGCGAGCACCGCTTCCCGACGGAGCTGTATCCGAAGCTCTCCGAGCTGGGCCTACTGGGGGTCTGCGTGCCCGCGGAGCTCGGCGGTGCGGGCGCCGACTTCCTCTCCTACATCCTCGTCCTCGAGGAGCTCTCGCGTGCAGACGCCGGGGTCGGCGTCACGGTGGCGGTGCACACGAGCGCCTGCACGCTGCCGATTCTCGCGTTCGGCACCGAGGAGCAGCGCGAGCGGTTTGTACCGCCCCTGGCGCACGGCGAGAAGATCGGCGCCTTCGCGCTCACCGAGGCGGGCTCGGGCTCCGACGCCGGGGCGCTGCGGACGACCGCGGTTCCGGACGGAGACGGCTGGCGCATCTCGGGGACGAAGCAGTTCATCACCTCCGGCGAGCAGGCCGGCACCTTGCTCCTGTTCGCGCGCACCGACCAGGAGATCGAAGGAGCCCGCGGCGTCTCGGCGTTCATCCTCGATCGCGAGCACATCGAGGTGACGCGCGAGGAGGAGAAGCTCGGGCTGAACTCGTCGTCGACCGCGGAGCTGCGGATCGAGACGCGGGTCGACGGAGACCGGCTGCTGCACGAGGAGCGCAAGGGATTCACCGTGGCGATGGCGACCCTCGACGGCGGCCGGATCGGGATCGCCGCACAGGCGGTCGGGATCGCCCAGGCCGCGTACGACGTCGCGCGGGAGTACGCCAAGGAGCGGCGGTCGTTCGGCAAGCCGATCGGAGAGCACCAGGCGATCCAGTTCAAGCTCGCCGACATGTCGACCGAGATCGACGCCGCGCGGCTGCTCGTCTACCGCGCCGCCTGGCTGAAGGATCAGGGCGAGCCGCACACGGAGGCGGGCGCCAAGGCGAAGCTGTTCGCGTCCGAGATGGCGACGCGCCAGACCTCGGCCGCGATCCAGATCCTCGGCGGCTACGGCTACACGAAGGAGTTCCCGGTCGAGCGCTACTACCGCGACGCGAAGATCACCGAGATCTACGAGGGGACGAGCGAGATCCAGCGGATCGTGATCGCCCGCCAGATCCTGGGGCTGCAGCGCGAGCCCGCGGCGACGGCGTGAGAAGCCGCGACGAGCCGGTCCGCCTGACGCGGATCTACACGCGCGGCGGCGACGGCGGTGAGACCTCGCTCGGCGACGGCTCCCGCGTTTCCAAGCTGGACTGCCGGATCGGCGCGTTCGGCACCGTCGACGAGCTCAATTCCGCGCTCGGCGTCGTGCTCGCGGGAGACGTGCCGGAGCGTCTGCGCGAGCCGCTGACGCGGATTCAGAACGAGCTCTTCGACGTCGGCGCCGACCTTTCGGTGCCCTGGGGCGTCACCGACCGGCTGCGCGTCGAGCAGCCGATGATCGACCGGCTGGAGCAGTGGTGTGACGAGCTCAACGCCGAGCTGCCCGAGCTGCGGAGCTTCGTGCTTCCCGGCGGCACCGAGGCTGCCGCGCGCCTGCACGTCGCGCGTACCATCTGCCGGCGCGCCGAGCGCGAGGTGCTGCTCGGGTCGGAGGGGGTCGAGCTCAACCCCCTCGTCCTCGTCTACCTGAACCGGCTCTCCGACCTGCTCTTCATCCTCGCCCGCTCAGCCAACGCCGCCGCCGCCGCAGACGAGCCCCTGTGGAAGCCTGGGAGCTCGCGCTAGCTTTCATCGGGTCGTTCGTCGCCGGGTACGTGGGCTCGATGCTGGGGCTCGTGCTCGGGACGCTGCGCCTACCGCTGATCGTCGCCATCTCGGGAAGCCCGCTCGCCGCCGCGGGGACGAACATCGCCATCTCCGCGGCGGCGGCCGGCACCGGCGCCATCCGCCATGCCCGTGAGGGCCGTGTCGACTGGCGTGTCGTCGCCTGGATGGCGCCGCCCTCGATCGCCGGTGCGGTGGTCGGCGCCCTGTTCGCCGACGAGGTCTCCGAGCGGGCGCTTCAGGCGGCGATTGCGGCCGTGCTCGTCTGGAGCGGGGTCGATCTCGCGTTGCGCCCGGTGCAGCCGCGAGTGCGGGAGCGCCTCCGGCTGGCACCCGCGGTGGCCGGGGGGCTCGGAATCGGCGCCCTCGGCGGCGCCGTCGGCGTCATCCTCGGGACGCTGCGGATGCCGACTCTCGTGCGCGGCGTCGGGATGGATGTCAGGCGCGCGGCCGGCACGAACCTCGTCGTCGGCTTCCTGCTCGGCGTCGCCGGCTTCGCGGCGCACACCGGCGCGCTCGGCATCGAGTGGCCGTTGCTCCTCGCCGGGCTCGCCGGTGCGATGCCGGGAGGCTGGCTCGGGGCCAGGGCGACGGGCAGGCTCGACGAAAACGTGCTGCGGATCGCGCTCGGCGTCGTCCTCGTCGTGGTCGGCGCGGCGTTCGCCGCGCAAGCCGCGCTCTAGCGCCGCGGAAGGGTGGCCGACGCGGAGCGGATCGCGCGGATCAGCTGCGGTTGCGACGCGGAGCGGGCGAGGATCGAAAAGGCGCCGGCACGCTTGATCCCGGGCCGGAGCGCCGCACGGTCGGAGAGCGCGATCACCCGCACCGTCGGGAAGACGGTGCGCAGGTCGCGCAGGAACTGGAGGCCGAAGCGGTCGACGTCGACGACGACGACGTCGACCGTGCGGTCCCGTGCGCTCAGCAGCGCGAACGTGCGCTCCGGCGTCGCATGTGACACGACCCGGTCGGCCGAGCTGCTGATCCGGCGGGCACCCTTCGAGGTGTCCACGGCCAGCACCACCTCGACACGATGCGGGCGCGTCCGGAATTGCTCGATGCCCGGGCCGACGAACCTGATCAGGCTTGCCGTCTTGGCGGTGGTCGAGCCCGACGTGGCACGCCAGGTCAGGCGGTAGAGGCCCGGCCGGCGCACCTGCGACGGCAGGCCCAGCTTCTTGATCGTCACACCCGCCTGGACGCGGAAGCGCCAGGTGTACAGGCGCCGGCCACTCGACGTCGCGAGCGTGGCGACCACGCCGGCGGGACGCGTCACGAAGACGCGCGCCGGAATCGAGGAGACGCTCCCGACGCGGACCTTGACGGTCTTGTCGTTCGCGATCCGGAGCTGGAACTGTGCCTGGGGTGCGGTGAGCGAGGCGAGCACGTCGACCGACGACCCGGCCGCGGCGACCCTCAGCTCTGTCGGGCCGATGATCGTTCCGGGCGCGACTCCGGTGGCGACGACTTCGCCGACCTTGCCCAGCTTGAAGCCCGCGGCTGCGAGCTTGGCAGCTGCCGCCTTGGTGCCCAGGCCGATCACCGAGGGGACCGCCCGCAACGCCTCGGAGGCGCCGCTGACGTTGCCGGCCGCGTCGTACTGCAGGAACGTGAAGACCCGGGTGTCGCCAGGCGCGAAGGCGCCGAGCTTCACCTCGAACTGCGTCGACTCGAACGAGGCATAGGGCTCGCCGTTCACGAGCAATACGACGTTGCCGAGCTCGCCGCTGTCGTCGGTGCCGGGCACCCAGCGCAGGGTCAGCCCGTCGGCGGCGACCACGCCCGCAACGTGCACCGGCGGCGTCGGGGGCTGGGTGTCGCCGAAGAAGGCGAAGAAGGAGAGGTGACGCGTCAGGACGTGGACGCCGGCGCCGTCGCGGTAGAAGCCGTCAGCGCTTCCCGCGGGCAGCGTCGTGCCGCTCAGCCGCTGAAGTGTCCGCCAGGTCGTTCCGTCCAGCGAGGTGCCGGGGACGCCGTACGCGCCGGCGGAGGCGGGCAGCAGCACCTCGAGCACGTCGTTGAAGTCATGCACGACCGTGCCGGCGAGCGCCCAGCTGGCCGAGACCTCGATCACCTGGCTACCCACTGCGAGCCTGGGCGCCAGCGCGGCCGAAGGCACGTCGGGGTCGACGCGGAGAACGAGGAAGTCCTGTGCTGCGGGCAGCGGTGACGGCCACGCCGAGGCCGGCATCCGGACGGTGGCGAGCTGACCTGCTGCCTCGAGCGTCGTCATCCCTGTCGGGGACGCCGACTTCTCGACCGGAGGCCGATTCGCCAGCGGCGTGCCCTCGATCGTGACGGCGACGCGGAACGGCGTTCGGGTGCCGCTCGCGTCCTCGAGCTCGCCGGAGAGCACATGCAGGCCGTCGGCAAGCGCGCCGGTCGGGAAGGTGAGCTCGTTGCCGACGATGACCGGGGCGGGTGCTGCGGCGCCGTCGAGCAGCGCGCCGGGCGCGACGACCGGCTCGCTCGCCGTCAGGACGATCTGGTTGGCGGACGCGGAGACGGATCCGTCGGCCGGAGCCGAGGAGGCGAGGGTGGGAGCAGTGTTGTCGAACCGGACGTTCGCGCGGACGGAGGCGGTCGAGGGATTGCCGACCGAGTCGTAGCCGATCGCGCGCAGGTCGTACATCCCGTCGGGGACGGTGCTCGTGTCCAGCGGGGTGCCGAACGGCGCACTCGTGTCCGATGCGATCTCCGTCCAGGTGCCGCCGCCCGCCGGCGAGATGCCGAATGCGACGCGGACGGCGCCTCCGCCGGTGCTGGCGGCCAAAGAGATGGTGCCCGAGACCACCGCGCCGGGGTCGGTGAGCGTGACGCTCGGCCCGGTCGAGTCGACCGTGACCGGGATCACGGCGGTCGTGCGGACGTTGCCGGCAGCGTCGGTGATCAGGGCCCGGATCTCGGTGGCGCCGTCCGGGGCGGCCGTCGCGTCCCAGGTGCCGTCGTACGGTGCCGTCGCGTCGTTCGCGACGACGTTGAAGGTGGCGGAGCCGAAGAGCTTGACCTGCCACTCGACCAGAGCGACACCGGAGCCGCCGACGTCGGCAGCAGTCGCCGCGAGCGCGACTGCGGAGCCGCCGACGGCTGCTCCGGTCGTCGGCGCCGTGACGCTGCCGGTGGGCTGCGTGCGGTCGACGAGGACGATGCGCGGGGCGCTGGTGGAGCTGTTGCCGCCGCCGTCGGTCGCGACCGCGATCAGCTCCCACTGCTGCTCGGCCGCGGGCGTTGTCGTCCAGGTCGTCGTGAAGGGCGCAGCGGCATCCGAGCCGATTGCGGTGCCGGCGCCGCCGCTGCCGACGGGCCGGTAGCGGAACGTGACGTCGGTCGTGTCGCCGGACGACGTGGCGTTCAGGACGACGCTCGAGCCGACGGCGGCGCCGGGGTCGTCGAGCGTGACGACCGGGGCGTCGTTGTCGAGGTTGATCGTCCGGGTTGCCGACGTTGCCTCGTTGCCGGCGACGTCGGTGACGACCACCTGCAGGTCGGCGGGGCCGTCGGCGAACGAGCCCGTGGTCACGGACTGCGTGTATGTCGAGCCCACGGTCGGGACGGTCTGGGTGCCGAAGACGGTGAACGAGCCGGCGCCGAAGGGCTTGATCTCGAAGCGCACCGCGGACACGCCCGAGGCCGGCGGCGCGGCGCCGTCGGTTCCGGTTGCGGTCACGTCGATGCTGCCGGAAACGGAGCTCGAAGGCGCCGGCGACGTGACGGAGCCGGAGGGAGCCGTGTTGTCGACCGTCTTCGGCAGGTCCGGGAGCAGCTGGTTGGCGACGTTGCCGACCGAGTCCGTGACGACGGCGCGGAGGTCGTAGGGGCCGTCGGCGACGAGGTTCGTCGTCCAGGAGGCCTCGTACGGCGGCGAGATGTCGGCCGCGCCGATGTTCGACCACGCACCGGCGGAAGCGGGTGAGAACTGGAACTGAACCGAGCTGACGTCGGTCGCCGAGGTCGCGTAGGTGAGGTTGGCGATGCCGCGCAGGAAGTCGCCGGGGTTGCCCGGGGTGCCGCTCGGCGCGGTCGTGTCGATGACGACGGTGGTGCTCTTCGTCACCTCGACGTTGCCGACCTCGTCGGTCGAGAAGAACTCGACGACGTGGCTGCCGTCGTTCGAGTGGTCGCCCGGTGCGCTGACGATCACCGAGGTGCCCTGCAGCACGCTGCCACCGTCGACGCGGTAGGACGTGGTGCTGACACCGGAGCCGGTGCCGTCGCCGGCCGAGAAGCTGACCGTGACCGGCGCGTTGCTCGGGCTGCCCGGAGCAAGCGAGGCCGAGGTGACCGGAGCGGTGTGGTCGACGAGGACGGTCACGATCGCGGACGTGAAGGAGTTGCCGGCCTCGTCGGTCGTCTTGACGCGCAGGTCGTAGGAGCCGTCGGCCACGGAGTCCGGTCCGGTTGCCGTGTCCCAGCTCGCCGCCGTCGCCGTCCACGTGCCCGCAGCGGCGGGGCTGCGCTCGAAGACGACCGTGTCGACACCGGAGCCACCCACGTCGGCCGAGTCACTCGTGAGGGTCACCGGCGGCACGCCGATCTCGGTGCCCGTGGCGGGCGCCGTGATCGAGCCGGTCGGGGCCGTGTTGTCGACGCGGATCGTGATCGTGGCCGAGGTGGACGCGTTGCCGGCGTTGTCGGTGGTCACGACGCGGACGTCGTACTGGCCGTCGGCCTGCAAGGTGGTGTTCCAGCTCGCCGCCTGGTTCGTCCAGGTGCCGAGGCCGATCGGGGAGCGCTGGAACTGGACGGTCGCGACACCGGAGGCTGAGCCGCTAACAACTGTGTCGGCCGAGTCGCTCGCGAGCGTGATCGAGCCGCGAACATCCGCAGCGGGCGCGGGGCTCGTGACCGAGCCGGTCGGCAGCGTGTTGTCGACGCGCACGGTGGTGACGCCGGACGGGAAGGCGTTGCCCGCGTTGTCTGTCGTGACGACGCGCAGGTCGTAGAGGCCGTCGGAGACCGCGGTCGTGTCGAAGGTCGCGCCCTGGTTCGTCCAGGTGCCGGCACCGGCCGGGGAGCGCTGGAACTGGACGGTCGCGACGCCGGAGCCGGAGTCCGCGGAGTTGCTCGTCAGCGCCACCGTGCTGCCGCGGAGGTTCGCGCCCGCTGCCGGAGCGGTCACCGTGCCGGTCGGCAGCGTGTTGTCGATGCGGATCGTGACCGGGCCCGAGGCCGTCGAGTTGCCGGAGACGTCGCTCGTGAACGTGCGGATGTCGTAGAGGCCGTCGGCGTGAGCGGTCGTGTCGAGGCTGCCGGTGTACGGCGTGCTCGCGTCGGAGTCGAAGGACGGATCGGTGAACGCGCCCCCGTTCGTGGTCAGCTGGAACTCGACGAGCTGGACGCCGCCCGGGGCGGGATCGCTCGCGGAGCCCGCGACAGGGGCGGTGCCGCGGAGGTTCGCCGCCGCGACGGGTGCCGTCAGCGCTGTGGTCGGCGCGGTGCGGTCGATCGTCACCGGAACGGTCTCGTAGGCCTGGCGGCCGGCGTTGTCGACGGCGGTGACGGCGAGCAGCCGGACGCCGTCCGTCGGGATCGGCCAGGCGACGGAGTAGGGGAGGGAGGTGTCGATCGTCAGCGTCGTCCAGTCGGAGACGCCGCAGGTCGGGCCGGCGCTGTTGCACTGCTCGAACTTGACGTAGTCGATGCCCGAGCCCGTGTCGGTCGCGGTCGCCCCGATCGTCTCCGGATCGGGTGAGGCGATGTTGATCGTGGTGTCGGCGTTGACCGTGAGGCTCGGTGCGGTGTTGTCGACGACGACCGTCCGGAGTGCCGAGACGAAGGTATTGCCGGCCTCGTCGCGGGTGGTCACGCGGAGGTCGTAATCACCGTCGCCGACGGCGGTCGTGTCCCAGGTGACCGAGTACGGGGCCGAGGTGTCGGCGAGCTCGATCGTCGACCACGTGCCGGCCGCGGCGGGTGAGACCTCGAAGAGCGCGTCCTCGACGCCCGAGAGAGCGTCCGTCGAGCTCGAGCTGACGGTGACGGCGCTGCCGGCGACCGCGGCGCCCGCGCCGGGCGCGGTCAGCGAGCCGGTCGGAGCCGTCGCGTCGACGACCCAGGTGTAGCTGGCCGGCGTCGCGTCTGTGTTGCCGGCGGCGTCGGTGGCCCGGACCTGGAACGTGCGCGAGCCTTCGGTCAGGGCGGGGGAGACCGTGAACGGCGTCACGCAGGACGCCCAGCCGCCGCCGTCGACGTTGCACTCGAAGCTGGCGGGCGACTCGGTGGACGTGAAGGCGAACTGCGGGGTCGTGTCGTTGTCCGGATCGGCCGGCTTCACCGTGATCGACGTGTCGGGCGGGCCGGCGACCTTGTCCACCGCAACGTTTCGCGTGACGACGGTCGTGTTGCCGACGTTGTCGGTGCCGGTGGCGCGCAGCGTCTTCGGCCCGTCGGTGACGGAGCTCGTATCCCAGCCGACGCCGTACGGCGCGGTCGTGTCGGCGGAGCCGATCGGCGTGAACGGCCCGCCGTCGGAGACCTCGAAGAGCACCGAGGCGATACCGGCGCCGCCGATGTCCGTCGCGGTCGCGGTGATCGGGTGGACGTTCGCGTCAAGCATTGCGCCGGCGCCGGGGGCGGTGAAGGCGGTTGCCGGGGCGTGGAGTCGGCCGTCAGCGTGAAGCCGCCGTTCGCGGTGTTCGCGGCCACGTCGTGCGATGTGACGGTCTGCGCGCCTGATGCCGTGGCGCCGGGGCTCCACGTGTAGTCGCGCTCGTACGGCGTGGTCGTGTCGTCGGCCGAGCCGGTGCGGACGAAGCCGGAGCCGACCGCCGGGAAGGTCACCTTGTCGACGCCGGACTGCGCGTCGGTCGCCGCCGCCGTCACCGTGAAGGTGCCCGAGCCGGAGGGCAGGTAGTACAGCGTCGAGCCGACGGCATGCGCATCGGCGGCGGACTCGGTGATCGCCTGCGTCGGGGCGCTCGGAGCGTCCGAATCGACCTGGACGCCAGCCGAGGTCGCCGTCCCGGACACATTGCCGACGCGGTCGGCGATCGTGAAGACGTAGCGGTAGCAATTGCCGGACATGACACCGGTGTCGGGGCTGGACACACCGAACGCGTCGTCGCTGAACGAGCCGCAAACTCCGCTCGTGAGCGACGCGACCTGGCGTGTGACCAGCCGGGATGCGGTGTTGAGACCGGCGCCGACATCGCTGCCGTCGCCGAGGACGAAGGGGATCGAAAGCGCGTTGAACACGGGTCCGCCGGTGACCGTGACCGAGTGCCCGGTCGGAGCCGAGGAGTCCTCGGTCACGTTCAGCGTCGTGTCGCTGGTGTTCGGCGGCGTCCAGGCGTCGGCCGCCTCGACGTCGAAGCTGAAGTTCCCGGTCGCTGCGTTCGTCCAACTGAACGCGCTCGAGTCGTACGGACCGCCTGCGGGGGTGGTGGCCGTCTCCAGCGCGTGTGTCCAGCCGGCCTGGCCGATCGCCGGATAGGTCGCGGAGTCCGGGCCCGATCCACCGTCGGCGACGGCGCTCGAGAGCGTGAACGACCCTGCTGCAGCCGGGCGGTAGTAGAGCGTGGTGCCCGCGAGATGGGCGCCGGTCGCGCTCGCAAGCGTGATCGCGTTCGTCGGCGGCGTGACGTCGTTGAAGACGAAGTTGACGGTCGCGGTGTCCGTGATCGCAACAGCGTCCGCGGTACCGGTGTAGACCGCGCTCTCGACCGTGGTGCTTGTCGCGCCGAAGGTTGCGATGCCCGATGCGTTGCTCGTGGTGCTCGCGGGCGAGATCACCGAGTCCGCGCCGGCGTCGTCGAGCGTCACCGTCATGCCGGACAGCGGGTTGCCGCCGGCGTCGCGCACCGTGACGGTGATCGTCGTCGAGTCGGTGCCGTTGTTGGTGACGCTGGACGGGGCTGCGTTGACCGTCGACGTGGAAGCGCTGACGGGACCGACGACGATCGTGTAGCTGGCGGTGCCGGTCGTCAGCCCTGCGACCTGCGCGTCGAGGTTGATCTGTCCGGCGAGCTGGTTCGTGACCGACTTCGTCGCGACGCCGCTGGAGGCGGTCGCGTTGCCGAGTCCGGTGACGGTGCCTGCGCCACCCGTCTTCGCGAAGGTGACGACGGTCGAGTTGTCGCTCGTCAGCGTGTTGCCGCTCGCGTCCTTGAGGGTCGCGGTCAGCGTGTGAGCGATACCGGCGGTGACCGAGCCGCTCTCGGTGAGGACGATGTCGGCGCCTGTGCCGGGGACGACGTTGAACGCGCCGAGGGTGCCGGTCGTCAGGCCGGCCGAGGTTGCTTCCATCGTCACCGAGCCGGCGAGGTCACCGGTGATCGTCTTGGTGGCGACGCCGCTGGAGGCGGTCGCGTTGCCGGTGCCGGTGACGGTGCCTGCGCCCGAGGCCTTGATGAAGGCGACGACGGTGCTGTTGTCGGAGGTGACGGCGTTGCCCGCGGCGTCCTTGATCGTCGCGGTCAGGACGCGCGTCGCGCCTGAGGTGAGGTTGGTGGTCGAGCCCGTCAGGACGATGTCTGGCGGCGGCGCCGTGGACGATGGTGAAGGCACCGAGGGTGCCGGTGGTGAGACCGGCGGAGGTTGCTTCCATCGTGACCGAGCCGATCAGGCCGCCGGTGATCGTCTTGGTGGCGACGCCGCCGGCCGCGGTCGCGTTGCCGGTGCCGGTGACGGTGCCTGCGCCGGAGGCCTTGGCGAAGTTGACGACGGTGGTGTTGTCGGTGGTGACGGTGTTGCCGGCGGCGTCCTTGAGCGTGGCGGTGAGGACGCGGTTGGCGCCGGAGGTGAGGTTGGCGGTTGAGCCGGTGAGGTCGATGGTCGCGGCGGCGCCGTGGACGACGGTGAAGGCGCCGAGCGTGCCGGTAGTGAGGCCGGCCGCGGTCGCCTCCATGGTGACGGGGCCCGCGAGGGCGCCGGTGACGGTCTTGGAGGCGACGCCGCTCGTGGCGGTCGCGTTGCCGGTTCCGCTGACGGTGCCGGCGCCCGAAGCCTTGCCGAAGGCGACGACGGTGCGAGTTGTCGGAGGTGACCGTGTTCCCAGCGGCGTCCTTGACCGTGGCGGTGAGGACGCGGGTGGCTCCGGAGGTGAGGTCGGTGGTGGCGCCGGTGAGGTCGATGGTCGGCGGCGGCGCCGTGGACGACGGTGAAGGCGCCGAGGGTGCCGGTGGTCAGGCCGGCGGAGGTGGCCTCCATCGTGACCGAGCCGACGAGGGCGCCGGTGATCGTCTTGGTGGCGACGCCCGCAACGGCCGTGTCGTTACCAGTGCCGGTGACGGTGCCCGTACCGGATGCCTTGCCGAAGGCGATCACGGTCGTGTTGTCGGAGGTGACCGTGTTGCCGGCGGCGTCCTTGATCGTGGCGGTGAGGACGCGGGTCGCGCCGGAGCTGAGGTCGGTCGTCGCACCCGAGAGGTCGATGGTTGCGGCGGCGCCGTGGACGACGGTGAAGGCGCCGAGGCTGCCGGTGGTCAGGCCGGCGGAGGTGGCTTCCATCGTGACCGAGCCGACGAGGGCGCCGGTGATCGTCTTGGTGGCGACGCCCCCGGAGGCGGTCGCGTTGCCGGTTCCGCTGACGGTGCCGGCGCCGGAGGCCTTGGCGAAGGCGACGACAGTCGAGTTGTCGGAGGTGACCGTGTTGCCGGCGGCGTCCTTGATCGTGGCGGTGAGGACGCGGTTGGCGCCGGAGGCGAGGTCGGTGGTGGCACCGGCGAGGTCGATGGTTGCGGCGGCGCCGTGGACGACGGTGAAGGCGCCGAGGGTGCCGGTGGTGAGGCCGGCGGCGGTGGCCTCCATCGTGACGGAGCCGCGAGTGCGCCGGTGATCGTCTTGGTGGCGACGCCGGCGACTGCCGTGTCGGTGCCGAGGCCGGTGACGGTGCCGGCGCCGGAGGTCTTCGCGAACGTGACGACGGTGGTGTTGTCGGAGGTGACGGTGTTGCCTGCGGCGTCCTTGATCGTCGCGGTCAGCACCCGTGTCGCACCGGAGGTGAGATTGGTCGTGGCGCCCGTGAGCGCAATCTGAGCAGCCGCGCCGTGGACGACGGTGAAGGCGCCGAGGGTGCCGGTGGTGAGACCGGCCGAGGTGGCTTCCATCGTGACCGAGCCGACGAGAGCGCCGGTGATCGTCTTGGTCGCGACGCCGGCGGCGACGGTGGCCGTCCCGGTGCCGCTGACGCTGCCTGCACCGGATGCCTTGCCGAAGGCGATCACAGTGGTGTTGTCGGTGGTGACGGTGTTGCCGGCGGCGTCCTCGAGCGTGGCGGTGAGGACGCGGGTCGCGCCGGAGCTGAGGTTGGTCGTCGCACCCGTGAGGTCGATGGTCGCGGCGGCGCCGTGGACGACGGTGAAGGCGCCGAGGCTGCCGGCGGTCAGACCGGCCGAGGTGGCCTCCATCGTGACCGAGCCGACGAGCTGGCCGGTGACTGCCTTCGTCGCGACGCCGGCGACGGCGGTGTCCGTGCCCGTGCCGCTGACGGTGCCGGCACCGGATGCCTTGGCGAAGGCGACGACGGTCGAGTTGTCGGAGGTGACGGTGTTGCCGGCCGCGTCCTTGATCGTCGCGGTCAGGACGCGGTTGGCGCCCGAGCTGAGGTCGGCGGTGGAGCCGGTGAGGTCGATGGTTGGCGGCGGCACCGTGGACGACGATGAAGCCCGAGCGTGCCGTCGGTCAGGCCGGCCGAGGTCGCCTCCATGTTGACGGTGCCGTCGAGGGCGCCGGTGACCGTCTTGGTGGCGACGCCGCCCGTCACGGTGGCGGTGCCGGTGCCCGTGACCGTGCCGCGACCGCCAGGCCTTGGTCGAAGTCGACGACGGTGGTGTTGTCGGAGGTGACGGTGTTGCCGGCGGCGTCCTTGAGCGTGGCGGTGAGGACGCGGGTGGCGCCGGAGGCGAGGTCAGTGGTCGCGCCGGTGAGCTCGATCTGGTCGGCGGCGCCGTGGACAACGGTGAAGGCGCCGAGGGTGCCGGTGGTGAGCCCGGCCGAGGTGGCTTCCATCGTGACCGAGCCGACGAGAGCGCCGGTAATCGTCTTGGTGGCGACACCGGCGGTGACGGTGGCCGTCCCGGTGCCGCTGACGCTGCCTGCACCGGATGCCTTGCCGAAGGCGATCACAGTGGCGTTGTCGGAGGTGACGGTGTTGCCGGCGGCGTCCGTCAGGGTCGCGGTGAGGACCGCGCGTCGCACCCGAGGTCAGATTCGTGGTGGCGCCGGTGAGGACGATGTCGACCGCGGCGCCGTGGACGACGGTGAAGGCGCCGAGGGTGCCGGTGGTGAGGCCGGCGGACGTTGCTTCCATCGTGACCGAGCCGACCAGGGCGCCGGTGACGGTCTTGGTGGCGACGCCGGCGACGGCGGTGTCGTTACCAGTGCCGGTGACGGTGCCCGTGCCCGATGCCTTGCCGAAGGAGACGACGGTGGTGTTGTCGGAGGTGACCGTGTTGCCGGCCGCGTCCTTGATCGTGGCGGTGAGGACGCGGGTGGCACCGGAGGTGAGGTTGGTGGTCGAGCCGGTGAGCTCGATTTGGTCGGCGGCGCCGTGGACGACGGTGAAGGCGCCGAGCGTGCCGGTGGTCAGGCCGGCGGAGGTGGCTTCCATCGTGACCGAGCCGACGAGGGCACCGGTGATCGTCTTGGTGGCGACGCCCGCAACGGCCGTGTCGTTACCAGTGCCGCTGACGGTGCCGACGCCGGAGGCCTTCGTGAAGGAGACGACAGTGCTGTTGTCGGACGTAAGAATGTTCCCGGCCGCGTCCTTGAGCGTCGCGGTGAGCACGCGGGTGGCGCCGGAGGCGAGGTTGGTGGTGGCGCCGGTGAGCTCGATCTGGGCGGCGGCGCCGTGGACGACGGTGAAGGCGCCAAGGGTGCCGGTGGTGAGGCCGGCCGCGGTCGCTTCCATCGTGACCGAGCCGACGAGGGCGCCGGTGACGGTCTTGCTGGCGACGCCGGCGACGGCGGTGTCGTTACCGGTGCCGGTGACGGTGCCCGTGCCGGAGGCCTTGGCGAAGGAGACGACAGTCGAGTTGTCGGAGGTGACCGTGTTCCCGGCGGCGTCCTTGATCGTGGCGGTGAGCACGCGGCCGGTCCCGGAGCTGAGGTTGGTCGTCGCACCCGTGAGGTCGATGGTCGCGGCGGCACCGTGGACGACGGTGAAGGCGCCGAGCGTGCCGGTGGTGAGCCCGGCGGAGGTGGCCTCCATCGTGACGGAGCCCGCGAGGGCGCCGGTGACGGTCTTGGTGGAGACGCCGGCGACGGCGGTGTCCGTGCCGGTGCCGGTGACGGTGCCGGCGCCCGAAGCCTTGCGCGAAGGCGACGACGGTCGAGTTGTCGGAGGTGACGGTGTTCCCAGCGGCGTCCTTGACCGTGGCGGTGAGGACGCGGGTGGCGCCGGAGGTGAGGTTGGTGGTCGCGCCGGTGAGCACGATCTGCGTCGGCGGCGCCGGGGACGACGGTGAAGGCGCCGAGGGTGCCGGTGGTCAGGCCGGCCGAGGTGGCCTCCATCGTGACGGAGCCGACCAGAGCCGCCGGTGATCGTCTTGGTGGCGACGCCGGCGCACGGCCGTGCGTTGCCGGTGCCGGTGACGGTGCCCGTGCCGGATGCCTTGGTGAAGGCGACGACGGTCGTGTTGTCGGAGGTGACGGTGTTGCCGGCGGCGTCCTTGAGCGTCGCGGTCAGCACGCGCGTCGCACCGGAGGTGAGATTCGTGGTGGCGCCGGTGAGGACGATGTCGGCGGCGGCGCCGTGGACGACGGTGAAGCGCCGAGCGTGCCGTCGGTCAGGCCGGCGGAGGTCGCTTCCATCGTTGACGGTGCCGACGAGAGCGCCGGTGATCGTCTTGGTGGCGACGCCGGCGGTGGCGGTGGCGGTGCCGGTGCCGGTGACGGTGCCCAGCGCCGCCGGCCTTGGCGAAGTCGACGACGGTCGAGTTGTCGGAGGTGACGGTGTTGCCGGCGGCGTCCCTGATCGTGGCGGTCAGGACGCGCGTGGCGCCGGAGGCGAGGTTGGTGGTGGCGCCGGTGAGCACGATCTGGTCGGCGGCGCCGTGGACGACGGTGAAGGCGCCGAGCGTGCCGGTGGTCAGACCGGCCGAGGTGGCCTCCATGTCACGGAGCCGACGAGCCCGCCCGTCACGGTCTTGGTCGCGACGCCGTCGATGGCCGCATCATTCCCGGTGCCGGTGACGGTGCCCGCGCCGGAGGCCTTGGCGAACGCGACGACGGTCGTGTTGTCGGAGGTGACGGTGTTCCCGGCCGCATCCTGGATCGTCGCGGTCAAGACTCGGGTCGCGCCGGAGGTGAGGTCGGCGTGGAGCCGGTGAGGACGATGTCGGCGGCGGCGCCGTGGACGACGGTGAAGCACCGAGGTTGCCGGTGGTGAGCCCGGCCGAGGTCGCCTCCATGGTGACGGAGCCGACGAGTGCGCCGGTAATCGTCTTGGTGGCGACGCCGGCTTGCGGCGGTGGCGGTGCCGGTGCCCGTGACGGTGCCGAGCGCCGCATGCCTTGGCGAAGTCGACGACGGTGGTGTTGTCGGAGGTGACGGTGTTGCCGGCCGCGTCCTGGATCGTGGCGGTCAGGACGCGGGTGGCGCCGGAGGTGAGGTCGGTGGTCGAGCCGGTGAGGACGATGTCCGCCGCGGCGCCGTGGACGACGGTGAAGGCGCCGAGCGTGCCGGTGGTGAGGCCGCCCGAGGTCGCTTCCATCGTGACCGAGCCGACGAGGGCGCCGGTGACCGCCTTCGTCGCGACGCCGGCGACGACGGTCCCGTTGCCCGTGCCGGTGACCGTGCCGGCGCCCGACGGCTTGCGCGAAGGCGACGACGGTCGTGTTGTCGGAGGTGACCGTGTTGCCGGCCGCGTCCTGGATCGTCGCGGTGAGACACGCGGTTCGCGCCGGAGGTGAGGTCGGCGGTGGAGCCGGTGAGGACGATGTCGGCGGCGGCGCCGTGGACGACGGTGAAGAACCGAGGTTGCCGGTGGTGAGCCCGGCGGAGGTCGCCTCCATGTTGACGGCGCCGACGAGCTGCGCCGGTGACCGTCTTGGTCGCGACGCCGCTCGCGGCAGTTGCGTTGCCAGTGCCGGTGACGGTGCCGGCGCCGGATGCCTTGGCGAAGGCGACGACGGTGGTGTTGTCGGAGGTGACGGTGTTGCCGGCGGCGTCCTGGATCGTCGCGGTCAAGACGCGGGTGGCGCCGGAGGTGAGGTTGGTGGTCGAGCCCGTGAGGAGATCTCGGCGGCGGCGCCGTGGACGACGGTGAAGGCGCCGAGCGTGCCGGTGGTGAGGCCGCCTGAGGTCGCTTCCATCGTCACCGAGCCGACAAGAACGCCGGTGACTGTCTTCGTGGCGACGCCGGCGACGGCGGTGTCGTTGCCCGTGCCGGTGACGGTGCCGGCGCCCGACGGCTTGCGCGAAGTCGACGACGGTCGTGTTGTCGGAGGTGACCGTGTTGCCGGCCGCGTCCTGGATCGTCGCCGTCAGGACCCGGGTCGCGCCGGAGGTGAGGTTGGCGGTCGAGCCGGTGAGCGCGATCTGGGTCGCGGCGCCGTGGACGACGGTGAAGGAGCCGAGGGTGCCGAGTGGTGAGCCCGCCCGAGGTGGCTTCCATGACCACGGCGCCGACGAGCTGACGCCGGTGATCGTCTTCGTGGCGACGCCGCTGGCGGCGGTGGCGGTGCCGGTGCCGCTGACGGTGCCGGCGCCGGACTGCTTCGCGAAGTTGACGACGGTGGTGTTGTCGGAGGTGACGGTGTTGCCGGCCGCGTCCTGGATCGTCGCGGTCAGGACCCGCGTCGCGCCGGAGGTGAGGTTGGCGGTCGAGCCCGTCAGCGCGATCTGCGTCGCCGCGCCGTGGACGACGGTGAAGGCGCCGAGCGTGCCGGTCGTCAGTCCGCCCGCCGTGCCTCCATGACCACGGCGCCGACGAGGGCGCCGGTGATCGTCTTGGTGGCGACGCCGCTCGCGGCGGTGGCGGTGCCGGTGCCGGTGACGGTGCCGGCGCCGGACTGCTTGGCGAACGTGACGACGGTGGAGTTGTCGGAGGTGACGGTGTTGCCGGCGGCGTCCTGGATCGTCGCGGTCAAGCACCCGGGTGGCGCCGGAGGTGAGGTTGGCGGTCGAGCCCGTCAAGGCGATCTGAGTGGCGGCGCCGTGGACGACGGTGAAGGAGCCGAGGGTGCCGAGGGTGAGGCCACCGGAGGTCGCCTCCATGACCACGGCGCCGACGAGCTGGCCGGTGACCGTCTTGGTGGCGACGCCGCTGGTGGCAGTGGCGGTGCCGGTGCCGCTGACGGTGCCGGCGCCGGACTGCTTGGCGAAGTTGACGACGGTGGTGTTGTCGGAGGTGACGGTGTTGCCGGCCGCGTCCTGGATCGTCGCGGTCAAGACCCGCGTGGCGCCGGAGGTGAGGTTCGCGGTCGAGCCCGTCAGAGCGATCTGAGTGGCGGCGCCGTGGACGACGGTGAAGGCGCCGAGCGTGCCGAGGGTGAGGCCGCCCGAGGTCGCCTCCATCGTCACCGAGCCGGCAAGAACACCGGTGATGGTCTTCGTGGCGACGCCGCTGGTGGCGGTGGCGGTGCCGGTGCCGCTGACGGTGCCGGCGCCGGACTGCTTCGCGAAGGCGACCACGGTCGTGTTGTCGGAGGTAACAGTGTTGCCGGCGGCATCCTGGATCGTCGCGGTCAGCACCCGGGTTGCGCCTGAGGTGAGGTTGGCGGTCGAGCCCGTCAGAGCGATCTGAGTGGCGGCGCCGTGGACGACGGTGAAGGAACCGAGCGTCCCCGTCGTCAGACCGCCGGCGGTCGCCTCCATGACTACGGCGCCGGCAAGGACGCCGGTGATCGTCTTGGTGGCGACGCCGCTGGCGGCGGTGGCGGTGCCGGTGCCGCTGACGGTGCCGGCGCCGGACTGCTTCGCGAAGTTGACGACGGTGCTGTTATCGGAGGTGACGGTGTTGCCGGCCGCGTCCTGGATCGTCGCGGTCAGCACCCGGGTTGCGCCGGAGGTGAGGTTGGCGGTCGAGCCGGTCAGCGCGATCTGGGTCGCGGCGCCGTGGACGACGGTGAAGGAACCGAGCGTGCCGGTGGTCAGGCCGCCCGCGGTCGCCTCCATGACCACGGCGCCGACCAGGGCGCCGGTGATCGTCTTCGTCGCGACGCCGTTCGCCACGGTGGCGGTGCCGGTGCCGCCGACCGTGCCGGCTCCGGACTGCTTCGCGAAGTTGATCACGGTGGACGAATCGGTGACCGCGATGTTCCCGGCCGCGTCCCTGATCGTTGCCGTGAGCACGCGGGTGGCGCCCGAGGTCAGGTTGGCGGTCGAGCCGGTGAGCGCGATCTGCGTCGGGGCGCCGTGCAGCCTGACGTCGGTGGTGAGGCTGACCGTGTTCCCGACGTTGTCGAGGCCGGTCAGGACGTAGCGGTAGCACCCGGTCGCGAGCGTCTGGTTCGGGTTGCCGACGATCGTCGTGGGGAAGCCGCTGTACGCGCCGCAGACGCCGTTGGAGTACGTGGCCGAGTCGCGGGTGAGCGTGCTCGAGGCGAGCCCCGAGGCCGCCGCACCTTGCGCCTCGGTGTAGTCGGTGCGGGTGCCGATCGTGAATGTCCCGCCGGCGTCGCTCGACGTGCCGCCTCCGGATGCGGCGGTGCCGTTGACGGTCAGCGCGCCGCCGGCCGGCGCCGTGACGTCGCGGACGAAGTTGATCGTCGTCGAGAGGAGGGGCGCGTTCAGGTGGTCGACCGTGCTGACCTGCCTGGCCCCCGGCTGCGTCGCGTTCGTTCCGTCGAAGGCGTAGGGCGTCGCGAACCAGGGATCGGTCGTGTCGACGTTGCCGCCACCCGTGAAGCCGGTCTGACCGGAGGTCGGGAAGAGGACGCCCGGTGAACACTCGAGCGCGCGCAGGGCGACGCTGGCGCCGATGTTGACGCCCGCGACGGTCGCCGTCGCGGTCCGAGTCCCGGTCGCGCCGGGCAGGTTCCGGACCTCGTCCGCCGCCGTGACGTTGATGTCCCAGGCCGGCTCGCTCGTGACGACGTCGAACCGCTCGGTCATCGTCCCGGGAGGCGTCATCGAGCTCGCCGAGAACGAGCTGAACAGGCTGACGAGGCGTGCGCAGCCGGTGGTGGTCGTTACCGTCGGCGCGACGACGTTCGTGCCGGACGCGTTCGCCTGGTTCGCGAATGTGTCGACCGGCGTGACGGTCGAGACACCGCGATAGGCGACGATTCCTCCGGAGAGATTTGCGACCGCTGAGGTATGGGTGAACGTGTAGTAGGCGGGCTCGGCTGCCGTGGCGGTCCGGCGGTAGACGATCTGGCCGTAGGTGGCGCCGTTGTTGATGCTCGTCACCGCAGTCCAGCCGGCGGGAGGCGTGACGTTGGCGAAGCCACCCTCGACGCCGATCGTGGCCAGCATGACGTCGCCGGTGAAGACGCCTGGGTTGTTGAGGTACAGCGGCGCGCCGTCGCGGTTGGAGTTGCTCGCGGCGCCGACGTACGTGATGCCCTTCGGCATGTTCTGCGGGATGCTCTCGAGGCTGAACGTGCCGGCGCCGCCGAGCGGGTTGTAGTAGTGCGTCGTGGTGCCCGACACGTAGTGCTGGAAGGCGCCGCCGGTGAGCTCGCCGACCAGAAGCGTGTTGGCGGCGCTGAGCCCGTTGACGATGCGGGTCGTCACGATCGGCGAGATCGTCGTGTCGCCGGCGCCGTTCAGCGCCAGGATGCGAAAGTCGTAGTTCCCGTCCGCGAGCGTCGTGGTGTCGAACGTGGTCACGTACGGGGCGGCCGTGACGGTGGCGCCGATCGTCGTCCAGGTCCCGAGCCCCGCGGGCGAGTGCTGGAAGGTGATGTCGAGCGACGACTCGGACTCGGTGGCGACGCCCGTCAGCGAAAGCGTGCCGCGCGCGGTCGTCGGGACGCCGTTCAGCGAGACGCCGGTGGGAGCGGACGGGTCGAACTTGAGCGCGGACTGGACGCCGACGTTGCGGCCGGCAGTACATCCTGTGCAGGTGGCGGTGTGCGCCGGGCTTGCGCCCGCCGCCGGCTGGATCCGGTAGTACATCGAGGCGGTCGCGCGGTTGGCGGTGGTCGCGCTGGCGGACTGGTGGTCGAAGACCTCGTTCCAGCCGCCGCCGCTCGTCCAGTTGACGGTGCCGGCGACGCCGCCGGCGACGGAGTACTGGCCGATGACGACGGAGCCGGCGTCGACGTTGGCGATCGATGCCGAGGGAACGGCGTTCGACGTCGTGTTGTTGTACACCCCGGCTTGCACGTCGACCGGTGCGAGCGAGTCGAGCCCGGAGAAGGCGGCCGAGCCGACGACCCACTGCGTGGTGCCGCTGAGCACCCAGCTGTAGCTCGCGGGCTCGCTGGCGATCGGACCGACTCTGTGCCAGTAGGTGTCGAGCTCGTTGGTGGTGTTGTTGTCGTCGAAGGTCAGCAGCGTCCACGCGGCGGGCACGGTCGTGACCGAGCCGTTGGTGCCGTGGCGGTGGGAGAGGGTCACGACGACGACGTCGTTCTGACGGACGCCCGCGGGTCGGGCGACGGTGACCGTGGCGGAGTTGGTCGCTGTCGAGGCTCCCTCCGTGGTGGTGTCGTAGGTGATCGCGGGATCGATCACGTACGGCAGCGAAAGCTCCGAGTCGTCGAGCGCGAGGGTCAGGTACGTCTCGGTGCCGCGGCGCTCCAGGTCCCAGCGTGAGCCCTTCGGCGTCACGTCGTCGCCGTCGGCGTCGAAGATCGCGGGCGGCGGAATGTGGAGCGACGTCACGGCCGGGCCGTCGAGGAATGCAATCGCTCCGTCGTCGCCGATGCGGGCGCGCAGGCGGGTGTCGAGACGCCAGCTCCACTCGCGGGCCCCGAAGTGCCGGTCGACGGTGAGGAAGTGCTCGGTGTGCTTTCCGTCGACCGTGATCGTTTCCCGGCCGAGTGGGGTGCTCCGGCTCACGCCTCCGTCGAAGCGCTGCCAGCTTTCGGTGGACTTGGTGTCCGGCACGAGGCGAACCGTGCGGGAGCCGCGGGCGACGGCGACACCGGTCGGCTCGAGCTCGACGCGGACGTTCTTGGCGGGGTGACGGACGAGTGGGGCCGAGGCGTCGGCGGAGCCGAGCGCGTCGGTGAGGAACGCGGGCTGGTCGTCGGAGCGTCCAACGAGTGCGGCCCCTGCGAGAAGGCCGACCGTGGCGGTCAGCGTGACGACGAGCGCGGCCACCAGCGGCAGGCGTTGCCGCCCAGCAGATGCCAGGCGACCCCAAGATCGCGCTAGAACGTTCCTTGCCACGTCGTCAGATCCCGCTTTCCATCGAGCCCGCAGATAGGCACCAGACCAACGGTGCGCTCGTTCGGGAATCGGCCTCGCAGGGCGCCAACTTGAGGAAATCGGGTGCTCTCGGGCCCAAAATGCCGCCCAAGATCACCCAGAAGGGTTAGCCCGGTCCCCGCGTTCTGGTCGGGGCATCGTAGAAAGGGGGGAGCCGCCTGAAGCGGGTCTAAGCTTGTCTAAACCTCAAGTAGAGGTAGAGATCAGCCGATTTGGAGCGCCGCACGAGCGACCGCGGCTGCCATGACCGTGTCGGCGGAAACCACCAACGCGGTGTTCTTGCCGGAGCGAAGGAACGCGATGCCGCGGGTCCCGATTTGCCAGCACATTGTTGCCTCGCAAGGCGACGGCTTGGCGTTCGGCGCGCCGAGGGCGAGGCCGAGGTAGGTGGGGACCGCCCGCTCCCATTCGTCCGTGTCCTCGAGGGTGTCCCAGGCGAGGACGACGAGCGCCGCCTCGGAGCCGGCGCCGGCGTAGATCGCGGTCCGGCCTCCGGCCCACCCGGAGCCCGTCGCATCCACCCGCGGTGCACCGACGACCGCGAGTAGCGTGCGCACGTCGAGCTCGCCGAAGCTGCCGACGGTCATGCGCCTCAGGCCGGCGGCTTCGGCCGGAAGCACGATCTTGGTCGGGCGCTCCCGCTCGAGGAACTTGTCGATGTGGAAGATCTGCTCCGTCGATTCCGGCGGCCGGGAGAGCGACGTCGCGACGGCGCGCCGGCCTCCGAGATTCTGCAGCGTCGCGGAGAAGCGAAGGCCGACGGAGGCGGTGAAGGAGGTCTCGAGCCCGACGAACCGGTCGAGGCGAGTGCCGCTGGCAGGCACCGCTGCGACGCGCCCGAGCCGGGCCGCGACGAGCGCCGCATGCCCCTGGCCGGCCGCGGCCGCAGCCAGGCGAGAGTCTCGCTCCGTGAGCACGATCCTACCGAGGCCGTACTGCCGGCTCTGGAGCCCGCTCACGAACGCCCGCGCAACTGCAGCCCGGCGATTGGGCGCTCCCCGGAGCAAATGGACGCGGCGCGTCTGCGTGTCGTACATGGCGACCTGTCGCTGCGAGCGGACGACGGCCGCCTCGAGCGTCTTCGGCGTCGCGGCGATGCCAAGCGCGTCGAGCACCTCGGCATCGTGCGCCCGGGCGATCGGGCCGTAGCCGCGCACGGCCAGAGTCGCACGCCGCGCCTGGTACCGGGCCGAGCTCTCCGCGACGACGGGAATCGGGTTGGACGTCTTGGCGCCGGCGAGGGTCGCGACGAGCCGGAACAGTGCAGCGTCCTCACCCGGCCCGGCCGCGACGGCCGTACCGCCGAGGAAGGCGAGCAGGAGAACGATCGCTGTGCTTGTGGCAAGGCGCATGAGGTCCTTCATCGGTTTGAGCGCCCCCGGACTGAAGGAGGCTGACCTCGCCTAGAATGCCCGGCGATGGCCACGACCGAGGACCGCGGCTCGCTGAACGCGACGCAGGCGTGGCGCGAGGAGCTGTACGGGCGCACGCCCGAGCGGCAGGGCGAGCTCTTCTCCACGATCTCTGGGCTCGAGAACGAGCCTCTGGCGACGCCGGACACGGTCGACCTCGACTATGACCGCGACCTCGGCTATCCCGGTGTGCATCCGTTCACCCGCGGCGTCTATCCGTCGATGTATCGCGGCAAGCTCTGGACGATGCGCCAGTTCGCGGGCTTCGGCACCGCGGAGGAGACGAACGAGCGCTTCCGCTACCTGCTCGACCACGGCCAGACTGGCCTCTCGACCGCCTTCGACATGCCGACGCTGATGGGCTACGACTCCGACCACGAGCGGTCGCTCGGCGAGGTCGGCCGGGAGGGGGTGGCGATCGACTCGCTCGAGGACATGCAGACGCTCTTCCGCGGGATCCCGCTCGGCGACGTCTCGACGTCGATGACGATCAACTCGCCCGCGGCGATCCTGCTCGCGTTCTACGTCGCCGTCGGCGAGGAGCAGGGCGTGCCGGCGAAGGCGCTCCGCGGGACGATCCAGACGGACATCCTCAAGGAGTACATCGCGCAGAAGGAGTACATCTTCCCGCCCGAGCCCTCGATGCGGCTCGTCACGGACATGGTGCAGTGGTGCGCGACGGAGATGCCGCAGTGGCACCCGATCTCGATCTCCGGCTACCACATCCGCGAGGCCGGCTCGACGGCGGCGCAGGAGCTCGCGTTCACGCTGGCGGACGGCTTCACCTACGTCGAGTGGGCGGTGGAGCGTGGCATGGACGTCGACGAGTTCGCGCCGCGGCTCTCCTTCTTCTTCAACGCCCATCTCGACTTCTTCGAGGAGATCGCGAAGTACCGGGCTGCGCGACGGATCTGGGCGCGCGAGCTGCGCGACCGCTTCGGCGCACGCAACCCGCGCTCGTGGCTGATGCGCTTCCACGCGCAGACGGCCGGGGTGTCCCTGACCGCGCAGCAGCCCGAGGTGAACATCGTCCGGACGGCGATCGAGGCGCTGGCGGCAGTGCTCGGCGGGACGCAGAGCCTGCACACGAACTCCTACGACGAGGCGCTCGCACTGCCGACCGAGGACGCGGTCCGGATCGCGCTGCGCACGCAGCAGGTGATCGCGCACGAGACCGGAGTGGTGAACACGATCGACCCACTCGGCGGCTCCTATTACGTCGAGGACCTGACGAACAAGATCGAGGCGCAGGCGTACGAGTACTTCGATCGGATCAGGCAGCTGGGTGGAATGGTCGAGGCGATCAAACAGAACTTTCCGCAAAGAGAGATAGCAGACGCGGCGTTTCGCTATCAGGAGGAAGTGGAGCGCGGCGAGCGGGTCGTCGTCGGCGTCAACCGCTACGTGCTCGAGGACGAGACTCCGCTCGAGATCCTCAAGATCGACGACGCGCTCGAGGGCAAGCAGATCGAGCGTGTGAAGGAGCTGAAGGGCCGCCGCGACTCCGCCAAGGTGGAGCAGCGGCTCGCAGCGCTGAAGGAGGCGTCGGCCCGCGACGGTGTGAACCTGATGCCGGCGATCCTCGACGCCGCCCGCGACTACGTGACGATGGGCGAGATGTGCGACGCCTGGCGCGAGGTCTGGGGCACCTGGCGCGAGACGCCCGTCTTTTAGCAGCACTTAACTCCGGCCTAACCCAAGCTCCCGGTCGCTCGTCTACCTTGAGTGATCGTGAGCCCTACGACTCGCCGTTCCCTGACGCTGCTCTCCGGCCTGATCCTCGTGGCCGGCGTCGTCGCGTTCTCCGTTGCCTGGATTGGCGACACCGGGACCTCTCAGGAGACGCCGCTCTCCAATCAACCCGCGCAGGTCTTCACGCCGCGCAAGCAGGTACCGCTCGACGTCGAGGCGCGCAAGGTCGCCGGCAGGTTCATCCTCACCGCGGTGGCCAGGGAGAACCTGGCCGAGTCGTACGCGCTCGTGCATCCGGAGCTCCGCCAGGGCATGACGAAGCAGGAGTGGTTGACCGGCAACATCCCGGTCGTGTACTACCCGGCCAAGGCGATCGAGACGGCGAGGTTCAAGGTCGACGAGTCCTATCCGGACGAGGCGATCCTGGAGGTGGCATTGCTGCCCAAGGAGGCGTCGAAGGTGAAGCCGCAGGTGTTCTTCATCGGCCTGAAGAAAGCGGGAAAGGGAGCGGCCGCGCGCTGGCAGGTCAACTACTGGGTTCCGCGAGCGGCGCCGCAGATCCCGACCGACCGGGGCTAGCCGACAGTGGCCGGCCGGCTCGCATCGCCTCGGTTCAGGCGGCGCGCGCTCAAGGGCGGGCTGCTACTGGCCGTCGTCGCGGGAGGCGCGCTCGTCAGCATCTTCTTCTGGAACACGGCGACGGTCGTCGAGACGCCGCTGCACGGACGTGCCGACCTGTACGTGCCGCCGATCCCGGTGAAGATGGCCGCCGCCGAGCGGCGCCAGGTGATCGCCACCGCCGCCCGGTTCGTCGAGACGGCGGTCAAGCGCGAGCACGCCGAGGAGGCCTACGAGCTCGCCGGCCCCAACCTGCGCAACGGGACGACGCTCGCGCACTGGCGCAACGGCGACATTCCGGTCGTCCCGTATCCGGTCGACGACGCCCGCTGGAAGTTCGACTACTCCTACACGGACGAGATCGGGCTCCAGGTGGCCGTGTTCCCCGAGGCCGGTCAGGCGGTGCGGCCGATGGTCTTCAACATGTCGCTCCGTGCCGTCGGTGCAGGAGCGAAGCGGCACTGGCTGGTCGACTCGTGGTCGCCGCGCGGCGGCGGCGGTGGTGGTAACGGGCCGCGCCCGAACCGCAGCGACGGCTCGCCGTTCCGGATCGACCTGCAGCCACCGGTCTCCGCCTCGACGAGGCTCAGCGCCGCCTGGCTGCTCGTCCCGGCCGGCCTGGTCGCTCTCGCGCTCTTCGTTCCCGCGACGCTCCTGCTCGTCGAGCGAAGGCGCTCGCGTCGAGCCCAGCGCGCGTACGACGCTTCCCGCTAGAACTCGAGCTCGAGCCCGTCGTAGGCGAGCTGAACGCCCGGCGGCGCGGCGCGCTCCACCGGGCGGTGCGTGAGCAGGACGCGCAGCGCTCGCGCGTCCGTCGCCGCCCTGTTGGCCTCCGCGGGCGAGAGGTGACCGCGGTCGGGGCCGTCGTAGCCGTCGTTCTCGAGCGTCGCCTCGGTCAGCAGCAGGTTGGCGTCGCGCGCGAGCTCTGCCAACGCCTCCGAGGGGCCGCTGTCGCCGGAGTAGGCGAGGATCCCGTCGCCCTTGACGCGGAAGCCGAAGGCGTCGATGTCGTAGTGGTCGACCGGCACCGCCGTCACCTCGAGGCCGCCGGCGACGAACGGCACGCGCGACTCGTACTCCGAGACCTCGAACGCGCGGTCGAACATGTCCTCGCTGCCGAGCACCCCGAGGATCGGCCGCAGCACCTCACGGCCGCCCGGCGGCAGCCACAGCGCCGGCTTCGGCGTCGACTCGCCCGGCCCGAACAGGCTGCCCCACACCCAGGGGACGAGGTCGCCCCAGTGGTCGAGGTGAAGATGCGTGATCGCGATCGCCTCGACGGTCGGCCACGGCTCGCGCTCGCGAAGCCTGGCCAGCACGCCGGGACCGCAGTCGAGCAGCAGGCGGCGGTCGACGAGGTAGCCCGAACAGGCCCCGCCGGGGTTCGGCCAGGCGGGGGACGAGCCGATGACTGTGAGGTGCACGTCCATATACTTGCCGACGCAGTGGCCCGGAAGATCAGAGTAGTGATCGCGAAGCCCGGCCTCGACGGTCACGACCGGGGTGCGAAGATCATCGCGCGGGCCCTCCGCGACGCCGGCATGGAGGTGATCTACACCGGTCTCCACCAGACGCCCGAGCAGATCGTCGAGACGGCGATCCAGGAGGACGCGGACGCCGTCGGGATCTCGATCCTCTCCGGCGCGCACATGACGCTCGTCCCGCGCATCCTCGACGGGCTGAAGGAGAACGGGGTCGAGGACGTGCTCGTCGTCGTCGGCGGCACGATCCCAGGGGACGACGCCGACGAGCTGAAGGGCAAGGGCGTCGCCGAGGTGTTCACGCCCGGCGCGCCGACGAGCGAGATCGTCGACTTCCTGCGGGCGAAGATCCCCGTCTAGCCCATTCCGGACCTGTCCGGGGACTGTCCCCGGACGTGTCCCTTTAGGGCTTGACGACGACGCGAGACGCGGCGAGCGCGCCCTTCGCGCCTGCCTGCGCCGCGAACGTCACCTTGGCGGGCGCGGTCCAGACCGTCACCGCCAACCCCTTCGTCAGCAGCTCGAGCGCCGAGAACGAGACACCCGCGGGGGGCGTGCCGAGCCCCTCGAACGAGGCGGTCTCCGGGACGGTGAGGCCGATCTTCTGGCCGGCCTGCTTGACCTTGCGCCCACCGGGCCACGAGCGCACCTGGTCGAGGCTGAGCTGCAGGTCCTCGCCGCCCGCGGTCATGACCGTGCCCGTCAGCGCGAGCGTGAACGTCGTCCCGGGCCGGGCAGCGAACAGCAGCCGCTTCGCCTTGCGGAGGTGCGGGAACGGGCTGACGGCGCCGCCACCCTTCGGGTGCACCTCGAAGTGGAGATGCGGGTGGATCCCGTCCGCGTCGCCCGAGTCGCCGACGTAACCGATCGGCTCGCCCGCGAGCACCCTCGCGCCGCTCTTGAGCCCCTTCACGTACGCGACGCCGGGAACGCACGAGCCCTGGTTGTCGTTCGCCGACGTGAGGTCGTTGTTCAGGTGGATGTAGAGGTACTCGGTGCCGCTCTCGCCGTTGAGGTAGAGCATGCAGCCCGCGCGCGAGGAGGTGATGTGGAACTTGACCGTGCCGGCCTCGGCGGCCAGCGCGAGCGCGCGGCGCGGCGCCATGATGTCGTTGCCCTCGTGCGCGCCCTGGCCGCGGGCGTCGCCGAAGTCGTCGATGTAGCTCGCCTCGCCGAGCACCGGGAAGACCAGCGTCGGCACCTTCGCAGAGCTCGACGCAGCCGCCGCACCTGCGGTGAGCAGGAGTGCGAGAAGCGTGAGGAGGAGTCCTCGGGCTGTGGTCCGGGCAGGGGTCATAGGTACCGGTTCGAGCTCGAAGGGCGGGAGCCTAGCACCGGGATCGGAGAAATGCCCTCCAAAAGGGGTAAGGCTGCTGCGGCCGCTTCCTCCGAAGCGGGGTGGCAGTGCATCGTTAGAGTCCTGCCCCATGAAGATCGCCGTCTGCGTGAAGGAAGTTCCGGACGCGACCGCGCACAAGCGGATCGACGCCGGCACCAAGCGTCTCGACCGCTCCGGCGAGGGTGCGCTGAACGCGTTCGACGCGAACGCGGTCGAGGAGGCGCTGCGGCTCAAGGCCGCGACCGGCGAGGGCGAGGTGGTGGTCGTCTCGATGGGGCCCGAGCGGGTGCTCAACTCGCTCCGCAAGGCGCTCGCGATGGGCGCCGACCGCGCCGTCCTCGTCGCCGACGACGCCGCGGCCGGGTCCGACCTCGTCGCCACGAGCACGGTGCTCGCGAAGGCGCTCGAGCGCGAGCAGGCCGATCTCGTCCTCTTCGGCCAGCAGTCGTCCGACTCCGACGGCGCCGTCCTCTGGGCCGCCGTCGCCGAGCGGCTCAAGCGCCCGGTCATCTCCCAGGTCGCCGAGCTGACGCTCGAAGGCTCCTCGCTGACCGGGAAGCGCCAGACCGAGTTCGGCTACGACATCATCCGCGCGCCGCTGCCGGCCGTCGTCGCGGTCGCCGACTCGATCAACGAGCCCCGCTACCCGTCGCTGAAGGGGATCATGGGCGCGAAGTCCAAGCCGCAGGAGACGCTCTCGCTCGCCGACCTCGGCGTCGATGCGAGCAGCGCCGGCCAGGAGGGCTCACGCACCGAGGTGCTCGCTCTCTCCGATCCGCCGCCTCGCGGCGACACCCGCAAGATCGAGGACGACGGCAGCGGCGCGGAGCAGATCGTCGCGTTCCTCGCCGAGAAGCGGCTGATCTAGATGAGCACGCTCGTCTTCCTCGAGCATCACGGCGGCGAGCTCCAGAAGGGGTCGCTCGCCGTCCTCTCGAAGGCGGCCTCGCTGGGCGGCGACGTCGCCGGCGTGATCGTCGGCTCCGGCGTCGACGGCTTCGCCGAGCAGGCGGCCGCGCACGGCGCCGCAACGGTCTACGTCGCCGACGACCCGAAGCTCGAGGCGCCGCTGCCGCAGCCGCGCGTCGACGCGATCGCGCAGCTCGTCGGCGGAGAAGGGGATCGAGACGGTGCTCTTCGCCCAGTCGATCCTCGCCTCCGACATCGCCTCCGGTCTCGCGGCACGGCTCGACGCCGGGCTCAACTGGCAGCTGACCGACATCGTCGGACGGCGACGGCGGCCTCGTCGGCAAGCAGTCCGCCCTCGGCGACTCGGTCGTCGTCGACGTCGGCTGGACGTCGACGCCCCGCATCGGCCTCTTCCGGGCGGGCGCCTTCGACCCGTCGGAGCAGTCCGCGGCGGGGACGGTCGAGCCCTTCGACGTGCAGCTGCAGGAGCACTCGCTCGCGGCGGAGATGGTCGAGCAGGCGCACGCCGAGGAGAGCGGGCCGTCGATCGAGGACGCGAACGTGATCGTCGCCGGCGGCCGCGGCCTCGGCGAGCCGGAGAAGTTCGCGCTGGTCGAGGAGCTCGCGAAGGTGCTCGGCGGCGCGGTCGCCGCGACCCGCGCGGTCGTCGACGCGGGCTGGTACCCGTACTCGGCGCAGGTCGGCCAGACCGGCAAGTCGGTCTCGCCGACGCTCTACGTCGCCTGCGGGATCTCGGGCGCGATCCAGCACAAGGTCGGCATGCAGAGCTCGAAGACGATCGTCGCGATCAACAAGGATCCGAACGCGCCCATCTTCGAGTTCGCCGACTTCGGCGTCGTCGGCGACCTGCACCAGATCCTGCCGAAGCTGACCGAGGCGTTGCAGGCCCGCAAGTCGTGACGCGTCCGCCCGGCCGATTACCCGCCTCCGTTCGCGCCGTCGGACGCGATCGCGGCCCCGACCGATCCGGTCGACGAGCGGATCGAGGTCGGCGTCCTGATCGTCGGCGGCGGCCCGGCCGGGCTCGCCTGCGCGATCCGCCTCGGCCAGCTGCTCGAGGAGTCGCCGGAGACGGCGGAGCGGCTCGGCGACGTCCCGGTCGCGGTCGTCGAGAAGGGCAAGGGCCCGGGCTCGCACCTGCTCTCCGGCGCGGTCGTCAACCCGCGCGCGCTCCGCCGGCTCTTCCAGGGCCGGCTGACGATGGACGACGTGCCGAGCTACGGGCAGGTGCACGGCGAGGCCGTCTACCTGCTGACGAAGGGTGCGGCGCTGCGGATCCCGCCGCCGCCGACGATGCGCAACCACGGCAACTGGGTCGTCTCGGTCTCGCAGCTCGCCCGCTTCCTCGCCGAGCAGGCGGAGTCGGCCGGCGCGGCGGTCCTGCCCGAGACGGACGCTCAGAAGCTGCTCGTCGCGGACGGCCGCGTGCACGGGATCCGCACCGGCGACAAGGGCCTCGGCCGCGACGGCCAGGACGCTCGGCACGTTCGAGCCCGGCTCCGACATCGTCGCGAGGCTGACCGTCCTGGCGGAGGGCACGCAGGGTCACCTGACCGGCGCCGCGCTCGACCGCTTCGGGCTCGAGGGCGCGCAGCCGCAGATCTGGGCGCTCGGCGTCAAGGAGGTCTGGAAGGTGCCGAAGCCGCTCGGGCACATCGTCCACACGATGGGCTGGCCGCTCCGCAAGAGCGCGAAGTACGGCGAGTTCGGCGGCTCCTTCATCTATCCGATGGGGCCGGACATGGTCTCGCTCGGCTTCGTCGCCGGGCTCGAGTACCGCGACGTCGAGTTCTCGGTCCACGACGTGCTGCAGGAGTTCAAGACCCACCGGCTCGTGCGCAAGATCCTGAGCGGCGGCGAGCGGATCGCGTGGGGCGCGAAGACGATCACCGAGGGCGGCTTCCACGCGCTGCCGAAGCAGTTCCACGCGCCGGGGCTGCTGCTCGCGGGCGAGAGCGCGGGCCTCGTCAACGTGCCGACGCTGAAGGGGATCCACTACGCGATCGAGTCGGGGATCATGGCGGCGGAGGCGGCGTTCCGGTCGCTCCAGCGCGGCGAGTCGCCGAGCCGCGTCGGAGCGCTCGCGTCGTACGACGAGGAGCTACGCGGCAGCTACGTCGTGAAGGATCTGCACGAGGTCCGGAACATGCGCCAGGTCTTCGACAAGGGCTTCTTCATGGGCGGCGCGCTCGCGAGCGCGATGACCGTGACGAAGGGCAACCTGCCGCCGAAGGAGTTCGAGATCGAGCCGAACGCCGAGCGCACGCTGATCCGGACCGACCGCGCGTCGAGCTACCCGGCGCCGGACGGGAAGCTCACGTTCGACAAGCTCTCGTCGGTGTTCCTCTCCGGGAACCGGACGCGCGACGACCAGCCGAACCACATCCGGATCGAGCGGCAGGTGCCGCGCGACCTCGCCGATCTGTGGGTGAACATGTGCCCGGCGCAGGTCTACGAGGCCGGCGCGGCCGACGGCGACGGCATGGTGCACGTCGAGGTGAACCCGTCGAACTGCGTCCAGTGCGGCGCGATCAGCGCCAAGGGCGGCCGCCTGACGCCGCCCGAGGGCGGCTCCGGGCCCGAGTACACGCTCACCTGATTTTGCGCAAGACGCGCGATCCGCGGAAGCGGATCACGCGTCGCGCCAAGACCCCTGAAGGGGCGCATCGCGCCCGGCCAATCACCGACGGTGCTGGCGCCACGCCTCGGCCATCGCGATCCGCTTCTCGACCGAGGGGTGGCTGTCGAAGAGCAGGTACGACCAGGTCGGCGGGCTCGGATCGTTCAGCGACTCGATCGTGAAGTTGCGGAAGAGGCCCGCGGCCGAGTCGGGATCGCGCGTGGTCTCGAGCGCCACCCAGTCCGCCTCCGCCTCCATGTGGCGCGAGATCGCGTTGTAGAGCGGCAGCGAGACCAGGTCGAGCACGACGATCACGAGCAGCGAGAGCGGCACCGCAGCCGCGTTCGCCATGCCGCCGCGCCGCCGCGTGACGACCGCGATCAGCCAGGCGCCCGGAAGCGCGAAGAGCGCATACCAGCCGAGGCTCTCCGGGATGTGGTCGCGCGAGTGGTGGGCGAGCTCGTGTGCGAGCACGACCTTCACCTCACCGTCGCTGAAGCGGCCGTCCAGCATCGTGTTCCAGAAGACGATCTGCTTCGTCGGCCCGAAGCCGACGGCGTAGGCATTCGGCGCGTTCGTGAAGTCGGTGACGTCCTCGACTCTGACGCGCACCGGCTCGATCCCCTGCTGCTTCGCGTACTGCCGAGCCGCTGCTTGGAGGTCCGGCCGGCGGAGTGGCTCGGTGGTGGAGAGGTACGGGTAGATGAACGCGAACAGGGCCGCGAGGCCGACGAAGACCGGCGCCGCGCCGAGCCACCAGCGGCGCGGGAAGCGCCCGGCGATCGCCATCACGATCACGAGCGCGAAGCAGATGAAGAGGAACTCGGCGCCGAGCTGGAACCAGTTCGCGAACAGCGTCTCGACGTAGCCGCTGTCGGTCTGGTCGTAGCGCCGGTCCCACCACACCTCCGCCAGCCGGAACGGCACCTGCGAGATCCAGACGAGCGCGAGCCCGATCATCCCGAGCAGCATTCCCGTCCCGATCCGGCCGGCCGCCGACTCGCGCGCGAAGCGGATCCCCCAGCGCGCGTAGGCCAGCAGCACCCCGATCAGCACGAGCTCGGAGGCGACGAACTCGATCCGGAAGAAGCGTTCGTACCGCTTGGAGCGGGCGATCACGTCCGGGTCGATCCCGTCTGCGAGGTCGACCTGCGGCAGGTCGAGACCGCCCGGCACGCGGCTCTGCCAGAGGGCGTACGCCACGGCCAACCAGGCGCCCACGAGCGCGACGACGGCGAGCGCGCGCAGCCACGCGCGGTTGGTCAGGCCGCCGCCTCGGGCTCGGGCGCAGGTGGGAGCGGTGGCAGGAGAGGCTCGTCGTGAGCCTCGGGCTCAGGCTTCGGGCGCGGCAGCACCGGGCTCGAGTGCGCGTACTGCGGCGTCAGCAGCAAGACGTACGCGTGCACCTGGGTCACGTACCGGATCGTGGCCGCGCCCGAGTTGCGGAAGCCGAGCGGCATCCGGCCGGTGGCGAGCGCGGCGAACCAGCCCAGGATCGCCATCACGACGAGCAGGTAGCTGAGCAGGGCCGCGATCACGAACGCCGGCAGAGCGAGCACGAGCCGGAAGAACGTCACGAGCCGGTTCTGGCGGACAGGCGCCGCGATCACGATCTCGAACGGGTAGCCCCGCTCGCCCATGAAGCCGGGAAACGGGTTGGTGACGAGAGCGAGGTAGGCGTAGACGTGGGCCGCGTAGGTGACGTAGGACGCCATGAAGTTGTGGAGCGACTCGGGGAGCCGGCCGGTGAAGAGCGCCACGAACCAGGCCGCGATCATGGCGAACTGGATCCCGATCCCCCAGAGGTACAGCCACGCCAGATGCGGGATCGCGAGCAGGAGCCTGAAGAAGACCGTCAGCCGCGAGCGGCGACTGTCGTCGTCGAGCTCGAGGCGGACGGCGTGCTCGGGAACGTCGCTGTCGACGTGCGCGTTCGGATCGCTCGTCGGGTAGCGGTCGGTGAGGGAGAACAAATACGCCGAGAGCTGTGCCCCGTAGCCGAGCGACCAGATCACGAGGTCGCGCAGGCCGCTCGGCATCCGGGCCAGGATCAGCGCCGCGAACCACCCCAGTAGCGCGGCCACGGCGGCGAGATCGATCCCGCCTCCTCCGAACGACAAGCCTCCCGAGAGGAAGGCGGAGATCACCAGCGCCGGCAGGACCAGCACGAGCTTGAACAGCGTCACGAGGCGCCGCTGCGGCTGCGGCTCGGCGATCTCGACGGTGACGGGATAGGCGGGGTCGCCGACGAACCCCGGGAACGGGTTCGCCGCGAGCCACAGGAACGCGCCCACCTGCGTGACGTACCGGATGTAGGCGGTGAGGAAGCGGTGGAAGGGCCGCGGCGTCCGCGTCGTGAACAGGACCGCGAACCAGTTCAGAATTGCGGCGACGAGCGCCGGCACCGTCCAGAGCGCGAACCAGACCAGGTGTGGGATCGCGAACAGCAGCCGGAAGAAGACGGTCAGCCGCGAGCGGTGGAGGTCGTCCTCGACCGTGATCTGTACGGGGTGGTCGCTCACGGGCGGAGTCTACGATGGCGCGATGCCGGTGAGGCGCCCAGACGTGCTCGCTGCGGCGGAACGGATCCGCGGCCGCGTCCATCGCACACCGACGTTCTCTTCGCGCACGCTGTCGGACATCGCAGGCGCGCAGGTCTGGCTGAAGGCCGAGCTCTTGCAGAAGACCGGCTCCTTCAAGGCGCGGGGCGTCCTCAACAAGCTCGCCTCGCTCAGTGAGGAAGAGAAGGCGCGGGGAGTGATCGGGATCTCGGCCGGCAACCATGCGCAGGCGCTCGCCTGGGGGGCGGCCGCGGAAGGCATCGACTGCCTCGTCGTCATGTACGCGAGCGCGAGCGCCGCCAAGGTGGCGGCTGCGCGCGAGTACGGAGCCGCCGTTGACCTCGAGGCCGCGGACGCGGTCGAGGCGTTCGAGCGGCTCGCCGCGCACATCCGCGAGACGGGCCGCACGCTCGTTCATCCCTTCGACGACCCGCTCGTGATCGCGGGCCAGGGCACGCTGGCGCTCGAGTTGCTCGAGGACGCCCCCGAGCTCGAGACGATCCTCGTGCCGACAGGCGGTGGTGGCCTCGTCGCCGGGATCGCCGCCGCGGCACCCGACCGGCGCGTCGTCGCGGTGGAGCCGGAACGCTCGACGGCGGTGCACGATGCGCTCGCGGCCGGCCGGTCGGTGCCCGTGACTCCGGACTCGATTGCGGACGGGCTCTCCGGGCCCTTCGCGGGCGAGACCGCCCTCGCCGTGCTGCAAGCGCACGACGTCGAGAGCGTGCTCGTCACCGAGGAGGAGATCGAGGACGCGTTCCGGTTCCTCTACGCCCGGGCGAAGCTGGCCTGCGAGCCGGCGGGAGCGGTCGCCGTCGCGGCGGTTCTGGCCGGCCGTGTGGGGGGTGGGCCGGTCGGCGTTGTTGTCTCTGGAGGCAACGTAGCGGCCGAAACCGCCTCTGCTATCCTGGCTGCCGCGATGAAAACCGGAATCCATCCCGAGTACGTTTTCACGCACGTCCGCTGCTCCTGCGGCGCCGAGTTCGATACACGGTCGACTCAGGCCGAGATTCACGTCGATGTCTGCTCGGCCTGTCATCCGTTCTATACGGGCAAGCAGAAGCTGATGGACGCCGGCGGCCGGGTCGAGCGCTTCCAGCGCAGGCTCGAGAAGGCCGGCGGCGCTCGCCGCGCCTAGCCACTCGCTTTGGCCAACTCGATCGGAGGGCAGGCGGTCCTCGAGGGCGTGATGATGCGCAGCCCCTCGAAGTGGGCTGTGGCCGTCCGCAAGCCGGACGGCGAGATCGCCGAGGTCGTCAGGGAGATCAACTCCCCGATGGCGCGCAACCGGATCTGGCGGCTGCCCGTGATCCGTGGCGTGGTCGCCCTGGGTGAGTCGCTTGCGATCGGCTTCCGGGCGCTCGCAATCTCCGCCAACTACGCGGCGCAGGATCCGGAGGCCGAGCCGGGCGAGGTCCAGACCGAGATCTCACGCGGCCAGATCATCTTCTCGTTCGCGATCGCGATCGGCTTCGCGCTGATGCTGTTCAAGGTCACACCGGCGCTGATCACGAGCTGGCTCCCGATCGACACCACCGGCACCTTCGTCGTGATCGAAGGCGTCATCCGGGTCTGCATCTTCCTGCTCTACCTGCTCCTGATCTCGCTGCTGCCGGACCTGCGCCGCGTCTTCCAGTACCACGCGGCCGAGCACAAGGCGATCAACGCCTATGAGGCGGGCGAGGAGCTCACGCCCGAGCGCGTGCAAACATTCAGTTTGATCCACCCGCGTTGCGGAACAGCCTTTTTGCTCTGGGTGATGGTGATCGGGATCTTCGTCTTCGCTTTCGTCGGCCAGCCGGACTGGTACTGGCTGATCCTGAGCCGGGTTGCGCTCCTGCCGGTGATCGCCGGGATCGCGTACGAGCTGATCCGCTTTGCCGGCAAGCACCAGGGCAACGTCATCCTGATGACGCTGCTCGCCCCCGGCATGTGGCTGCAGCGGCTGACGACGCGTCAGCCGTCGCTCGATCAGATCGAGGTCTCGATCCGCGCGCTCCAGGTCGTGCTCCGCCGCGAGGGCGGGCTCAGCTCGGAGGAGCGCAAGGTCGAGGTCATGGCCTGATGCCACGGATCGTTCGCGACGCCACGGTGGCGTGGCGGGGATCGCTGTCGCGAGGCTCCGGTGTGGCGGCGGCGGGAAGCGGAGCGTTCGAGCTGCCGATCGACCTGCCGTCCCGAATTGCGGACAAGCCCGGGAAGACGAGTCCGGAGGAGCTGCTCGCGGCAGCGCACGCGGGCTGCTACGCGACGTCGCTCGCCGGTGAGATCGCCAGAGGCGGCGGGACGGTGGAGTCGCTGGACATCAGGTGCACGGTGACGCTCGACGAGGTCGGCGACAAGGGGCATCTGATCGTGTCCTCCGAGTTGGACGTGCGAGCGCGCGCGGACGGTGTCGATGCAGCGGGGCTCGAGCGCGCCGTCCAGGCCGCCGACGCGGGCTGCACCTTCTCTTCGCTGATTCGGGCGAGCGCTTCCGTTAGCGTGCGCGCCGAACTCGAGTCCAACTAAAGGAGGAGCGGACATGGCTGCTGAGCGCCGGGCATCGGTGACCTGGAGTGGCGACCTGATGAGCGGGTCGGGCACGATCGACGAGGTCGGCTCGGGTGTCTTCGGGCCGCTCGACGTCAGTTGGGCCGCGCGGTCGGAGGAGTCCTCGGGCGGAAAGACCAGTCCGGAGGAGCTGATCGCCGCGGCGCATGCGTCCTGCTTCTCGATGGCGCTCGCGAACGTGCTCGCGAAGGCGGGCAATCCGCCGGACCGGTTGCAGACCTCCGCCGTCGTCACCTTCGTGCCGGGGACGGGGATCACCAAGAGCGCGCTCACGGTACGAGCCAGCGTGCCCGGGTTGGACGCGGACGGCTTCAGCGCGGCGGCCGAGGACGCGAAGAAGAACTGCCCGGTCTCGCAGGCGCTCGCCGGCGTCCCCGAGATCACGCTCGACGCCGAGCTCGAGTAGCGGCTCCAGCTCCACGGCCAGTCCTCGGTGCGCGAGCAGAGCCCGGCGCGGACGGGATTCGCCAGCACGTAGGCGCAGGTCGCCTCGAGGTGCTCGTCGTCGCGCACCTGCCAGAGCGCGAAGCGGTCTCCCCACAGGTGCCCGGTTCGCGTGTACTTCGCGTTGAAGCCCTGGGCGTAGATGCCGTTGACACGGTGCAGCGCGCGCGAGAGCAGCTCGCGGGAGCACTCGACGACGAAGTGGTAGTGGTTCGGCATCAGGCAGAGGGCGTAGACGTCCAGCCGGAAGCGGTCGACGGCACGCCAGAGCTGGGCCAGGAACTCCCGTCCGTCGTCGCGGTCGAGGTAGACCTTCCTCCGCTCGACGCCCCGCGTCGTCACATGCCAGACGCCGTACTCGGGGAAGACAGATCGGGGCAGCCGAGCCACTCCAAACCACGGTAGAGCCCTACCCTCGGAATCAACCCTCATGTGGACAAATCGGCACAGAATCGTTGCGAAGCCCACCCGCTCCGAGGGACACGTCCGGGGACAGTCCCCGGACATGTACGCGACGGTCACGGCTGTAGGGGACCTGGTTGGTCGGGTTCAGAGGTCGAGGACGAGGCCCCACTCGTGGCTCTCGTCGGGGTCGTCATTGACTCGCTCGGCGACGATTCTGGCGCCGTGGCGCTCGTAGAGCCGGTGCGCGTCGACGAGCAGCTTGTCCGACCAGATCTCGAGCCGGGCATGACCCCGCCGCCTCGCTTCATCGACGACCGCGGTCAGGAGCGCTGACCCGAGCCCGCCGCCGCGCGCGCCGGGGAGGACGTACAGCCGCTCGAGCGAGCCGTGCTCGGTGAGACCCGCCGTCCCGACGATCTCGCCGGCCTGCTCCGCGACGAAGAACGCCGCGTACGAGCCGTCCACATCGGCCAGATCAGCGTGGTAGCCGGCCTCGTCCCAGGTGAAACCCTGTTCGTCGTAGACGGCTCGAACGACTGCTGCCGCGGCCGGCGAGTCCGCCGCTACGGCCCGCCGGATCGAGGCGCTCACAGCGTCATCCCTCCACTACCCTACGCGCGTGGCCAACGAGATCGAGAGCCTGATCGACGAGCTGGAGCGCTCCTACACCGAGGTGCGCGAACGCCTGTCCGACCCGTCCGTCTACAACGACCACCGCGAGGCGGCGGACGTCGGACGCCGTCTGAAGGAGCTCGAGACGCCCTACAAGCTCGCCCAGGAATGGCGCGCGATGCGCGAGGACGTCGTGGCCTCGCAGGCCGATCCAGAGCTGAGGGAGCTGATCGCGGAGTCCGAGACGCGACTCGCCGAGCTCGAGGAGGAGCTGAAGGTCGCGCTCGTCGAGAAGGACCCGGCCGACCTGAAGGACGTGATCGTCGAGATCCGCCAGGGCGTCGGCGGCGACGAGGCGGCGATCTGGGCGGGCGACGTTCTCCGGATGCTGACCCGCTACGCGGATAGCCGCGGCTTCAAGACGGAGCTGCTCTCCGCGAACGAGAGCGAGGGCGGTGGCTTCAAGGAGGTGGTCTTCGCCGTCAAGGGCGACGGGGCCTACTCGATCTTCAAGTACGAGGGCGGCACGCACCGCGTCCAGCGGGTGCCGGAGACCGAGTCGCAGGGGCGGATTCACACGTCCACCGCCACCGCAGCAGTGATGCCCGAGGTTGAAGAGGTCGACGTCGCGCTCGACGAGAACGACCTCAAGATCGACGTCTACCGCTCCACCGGCCCAGGCGGCCAGAGCGTCAACACGACCGACTCGGCGGTCCGGATCACCCACCTGCCGACCGGGATCGTCGTCGCGATGCAGGACGAGAAGTCGCAGCTCCAGAACAAGGCGAAGGCGATGCGCGTCCTGCGCGCCCGGATCTACGAGGCCGAGCGGGAGCGCCAGCAGGCCGAGCTCTCCGCCGCCCGCAAGTCGCAGATCGGCTCCGGCGAGCGCGCCGAGAAGATCCGCACCTACAACTACCCCGACAGCCGCGCCACCGACCACCGCGTGAAGGTGACCGTGAACCTGGAGAAGGTGCTCCAGGGCGGGCTGGACGACTTCACCGAGGCGCTGCAAGCCGAGGATCGCCGCCGGGCGCTCGAGGCGTGACCGCGGCGCTGACGCTCGGAGACGTCCTCCGGCGCGCGACCGAGCACCTCGGGAAGACGTCGGAGACGGCGCGGCTCGACGCGGAGCTCCTGCTCGCCCACTCGCTCGGCCGGGAGCGGATCGAGCTCTACACCGACTTCGACCGGCCGCTGACCGACGCCGAGCTCGACGGCTATCGCGCCCTCGTCGCGCGCCGCTCGCGCCACGAGCCGGTCGCGTACATCCTCGGCGAGTGGGGCTTCCGGCGGCTGACGCTGGCCGTCGACAAGCGCGCGCTGATCCCGCGGCCGGAGACCGAGATCGTCGTCGAGCGCTGCCTGGCCCGGCTGCGCGACGTCGAGGCGCCGCGCGTGCTGGACGTCGGCACGGGCACGGGCGCGATCGCTCTGGCGCTCGCCGACGAGCTCGACGCAGCGCGGGTGACCGCGATCGACATCTCGGCCGACGCGCTCGCACTCGCTCGGGAGAACGTCGCCCGAACCGGTCTCGACGTCGAGCTGCTCGAGCACGACCTGCGCGATGGCCTTCCGGCCGGGCCCTGGGATCTCGTCGTCTCCAACCCGCCCTACGTCGAGCCGGAGGAGCTCGACGGCCTGATGTCCGACGTGCGCGACTTCGAGCCGCACGTCGCGCTCGTCGGCGCGGGTGCCACTGAGGCGGTCGCGCGCGAGGCGAACGAGGTGCTCGCGCCCGGCGCATGGCTCGTGCTCGAGGTGGGCGACGGCCAGGCAGCCGCGACTGCCGCGCTCCTCGCCGAGCTCGGCTACGCCGAGGTCGTGACGACGCCCGATCTGACCGGCCGCGACCGTGTCGTCGAGGGACGAAGTGTCCGCGGTTGACGCGGCCGTCGAGGCGATCCGAGGCCGGACGGCTCGCCGTCATCCCGACCGACACCGTCTACGGCCTCGTCACGAGCCCGTACTCCGAGGCTCCGGTCCGAAAGCTGTACCGCGCGAAGGGCCGGGACGAGCTGCAGCCGACGGCGCTCGTCGCGGCCGACCTCGAGCTACTTTTCGAATGCGTCCCCGAGCTTCGCGGACGCGCGGGCACGATCGCGCGCGCGCTGCTGCCCGGCGCCTTCACGCTCGTGCTGCCGAACCCCGCACGCCGCTTCCGCTGGCTGACCGGGTCGCGCACCGACACGATCGGCGTCCGCGTGCCGGAGCTCGGCGGGCCGGGTGGCGAGGTGCTGGCGGGAGTGGGGGTGATCGCCGCGACGAGCGCCAACCTCCCCGGCGAGCCCGACCCGCGGACGCTCGACGAGGTGCCGGAGCAGATCCGGACCGCTGCCGCGGCGCTCGTCGACGGTGGCGAGCTCGCGGGCACGCCGTCGACCGTGATCGACTTCACCGGTCCTGAGCCGGTCGTGCTGCGGGAGGGGGCGGCTTCGGCTGTCGACGCACTCCGGGCCGTCGGCTCGGTGCTCTAGCATCAAAGCGTCCCCAGGCTCGAGGAGGAACGGCATGGCCGTCGCCCAAGAAACGCTCGACCAGCTTCGCGTCGCCGGCCTCGCCGACGTCGACCCCGAGATCTCCGACCTGCTCGGACGCGAGCTCGAGCGCCAGCGCAATCAGATCGAGCTGATCGCATCGGAGAACTTCACCTGGCCGAGCGTGCTCGAAGCCGTCGGCTCCGTGCCGACGAACAAGTACGCCGAGGGATATCCCGGCCGCCGCTACTACGGCGGCTGCGAGGTCGTCGACGAGATCGAGCAGCTCGCGATCGACCGGGCGAAAGACCTGTTCTCCGCCGAGCACGCGAACGTCCAGCCTCACGCCGGCGCGCAGGCGAACATGGCCGCGTATTTCGCGCTGCTGCAGCCGGGTGACACGATCCTCGGGCTGCGGCTCGACCACGGCGGTCACCTCACGCACGGGCTCAAGGTCAACTTCTCGGGCCGGCTCTACACGATCGCCTCGTACGGCGTCTCGCGCGAGACGAACGTCGTCGACTACGACGAGGTGCTGGAGATCGCGAAGCAGCACCGGCCGAAGCTGATCGTCTGCGGCGGCTCGGCCTACCCGCGCACCGTCGACACCGCCGAGTTCCGCAAGATCGCGGACGAGGTCGGCGCGCTCCTGATGTGCGACATGGCGCACTTCTCCGGACTGGTTGCCGCCGGCGTGCACCCGAACCCGGTCGAGCACTGCGACATCGTCACCTCGACGACGCACAAGACCCTCGCCGGCCCGCGGGCGGGCTTCGTCCTCTGCCGCGAGGAGCACGCGCAGGCAGTTGACAAGGCGGTCTTCCCGGGGATGCAGGGCGGCCCGCTCGTGCATGTGATCGCCGCCAAGGCGGCCTGCTTCCGGATCGCCGCATCCGAGGCGTTCCGCTCCTATCAGGAGCAGGTGCGCGCGAACGCCGACGTGCTCTCCGAGGAGCTGATGAGCTCCGGGATCGACGTCCTCACGGGCGGCACCGACACGCACCTCCTCCAGCTCGACCTGCGCGGGACCGACTGGACCGGCAAGGCCGCGGAGGAACGGCTGCACGAGGTGAAGCTGACCGTGAATCGCAACACGGTCCCGTTCGACGAGCGGCCGCCGACGATTGCGTCCGGCGTCCGGATCGGCACGCCCGCCGCGACGATGCGCGGGTTCGACGAGGACGACTTCCGCGAGGTGGCTCAGATCATCGCCGGGGCGCTCGGTGACCAGGATCTCGGTGCGCTCGCCGACCGATCCGAGGCGCTGTGCGCCAAGCGGCAGCTGTACCCGGGCTTCCGCGGGTACACGACCTACGCATGAGCCGCCGCGTCACCGAGGTCACGCATCCGCTGGTCCAGCACAAGCTCTCGTACCTGCGCGACAAGGAGACGCCGACCGTCCACTTCCGCAAGCTCGTCAACGAGGTGACGCTGCTGCTCACCTACGAGGCGACGAAGGACTTTCCGACCGAGCCGGTCGAGATCGAGACGCCGCTCGAGACGATGCAGGCGCAGCGGATCTCGGGGAAGAAGGTGGCGGTGAACCCCGTGCTGCGCGCCGGCCTCGGCATGCTCGAGGGCGTGCTCTCGCTGATCTCGAGCGCCAGGGTCGGCTTCATCGGGCTCTACCGCGACGAGGAGACGCTCCAGCCGGTCGAGTACTACGTGAAGCTGCCCGACGACCTCGACGAGCGCGACGCGCTCGTGCTCGATCCGATGCTCGCGACCGGGAACTCGAGCGCAGCCGCGATCGCGGCGGTGAAAGCGGCCGGTGCGAGGTCGGTGACGCTCGTCTGTCTCGTCGCGGCGCCTGAGGGAATCGAGCGGGTGCACGACGAGCACCCGGATGTCCACGTGGTGTGCGCGGCGATCGACCGCGGACTGAACGAGAAGGGGTACATCGTGCCGGGCCTGGGCGACGCAGGCGACCGGCTCTACGGAACGAAATGAGGCAGTACTGATGGACGCGCTCCGCGACCATCCAGAGGTCATCTACGGCGCGATCGCCGCGTTCGTGATCGTGATCCTGCTGACGCCGGCGGTCGGAGGGATGGCCAGGCTGCTCGGCGTCGTCGACCGCCCGGAGAGCCGGCGGCTGAACGTCAACCCGATCCCGCGGCTCGGCGGCCTCGCGATCTTCTTCGGGATCTTCGTGCCGGCGCTCGCCTTCCTCGAGCTCGGACGCGAGACGCGCGGCGTCCTGCTCGGCGCCGCCGTCGCGACCGTTGTCGGTGCGATCGACGACTTCCGCGTGCTCAAGCCCGGCCGCAAGCTGGCGGGCCAGGTCGTCGCAGCCGCGATCCCGCCCTTCTTCGGCGTCTGGATCGACCACTTCACGTTCCCGTTCTTCGGCGCGGTCGACCTCCCGTCCGGGGTCGGCATGCCGCTGACCGTGCTCTGGATCGTGGCCGTGATGAACATGGTCAACTTCCTCGACGGGATGGACGGTCTCGCCGCCGGGGTGTGCGCGATCGCCGGCATCACCTACGCGATCCTCGCGCTCTCGCTCGAGAAGATCGACCCGGCGATCCTCTCGGCGATCGTCGCCGGCGCCTGCATCGGCTTCCTGCGCCACAACTTCTTCCCGGCCCGGATCTTCATGGGCGACTCCGGTGCGCTCGTGCTCGGGTTTCTGCTCGCCGCCGTCTCCGTGCAAGGCCTGTTGAAGACCGCCTCGACGGTTGTCCTCTTCCTGCCGCTGCTCGTGCTCGCGGTGCCGATCCTCGACACGTCCTTCGTCGTCGCGCGGCGGCTCAAGCACCGGCAGCCGCTCTCGGCGCCGGACCAGGCTCATCTCCACTTCCGTTTTCTCCGGCGCGGGTTCTCGCAGCGGCGTGCCGCGATGACCATGTGGGCGTGGTGCGCCACCCTCGCCGGCGCGGCGCTCGCGACCCGGTTCATTCCCTTCCGCGAAGGTGGCCACTGGCATCTGCCCGAGACGCTGGCCGTCGCCGCAATCGCACTCGTCGCGCTTCTCTTCTCGCTCTACGTCGTCTACGTGCTCGAGATCGTCAAGCTGACCAATCCGCGCCGCTTCCGCCGCCGCGAAGAGCCGGCCGACGAGCGCCGCTCAGCCTAGTCGGGCGGCCGTACAAAGTCGCCGCTTTTCCTTGAAAGGAGGCGGTTTTCCGCTGTCACAAACTCTGCTATGCTCGCCGCGCAGATGGAGCGTCAGCCGACCCCGAAGCTCAACCTCGCCGGCGCCGGCTCCGTCCTGATCGGAACGACGGCCGCGGTGATCGTGATCTGCATCCTGATCGGCTGGCTGGCGGGCTCGACCGCGTGGGGCTTCCTCGTCGGCGCGATCCTCGGGATTCCGATCGGCGTCTTCATGACGTACAAGCGCTACGGGCACGCCCTGTGATGGCCGGCGTCTTCTCGACTCCGAGGCCGATGCCGGACCAGAAGCTGCCGTTCGTGGCCGGCGCCGCCGTGATGGTCCTGGCTCTACCGATCTTCCTCGCCGCGGGCTGGGAGCTCCGCGGCTGGGTGATCGGCGCGACCCTCTGGGCGGCATCGCGCGCCCTCGCCGCGCTACTGACGCACTTGCGCTCGGGCATGGGTAACCTCGCCGGCTCAGGCGTGGTGGGCTTCGGAATGACCTTTCGAGCGCTTGCGGTGATGGTTGTCGTCGTCGCGCTCGCAGCAACGGACGCGCGGCTCGCGCTCGCCGTCGTCCTGCTGTACGGCCTCGCGTACACACTCGAGCTCGCCGTCGCGCTCGCGCTCTATTTCTCCGGCCAGCCGAAGGAAGGCGCCCGTGAAGCGGCTTAGCGCTCTTACTCTGGCGCTGTTCGTGGCGCTGCCGCAGGTCGCGCTCGCTGCGTCCGAAACAGGCGTCGACGAGGAGTTCGACCCCTCCCACGAGTGGGAGCTGCAAGCGTGGATCCCGATCCATATCGGCCCGCTCGACCTCTCGATCAACAAGGCCGTCGCCTACCTGATCCTCGGGACGATCTGCACGATCGCCCTCGGCATCTTCCTGATGCGCGCCCGCGTCGGCGCGGAGAACGAGGTCGGGCGGCGCCAGGCGGTCGGGGAGATCGTCTACGACATCGCGCAGACGCAGATCGCCGAGCAGGGGCTGCCACACAAGGCGATCTCACGGTGGTTCCCGTACGTGGCCTCGCTCTTCCTCTTCATCTGGACGGTCAACATGATCGGCTTTATCCCGCTGCCGCTCTCCGACGAGAAGTTCACGCTGTTCGGCGTCGAGCTACCGACGCTCGCGGTGTTCGCGGCGACGTCGACGCTCTCCGTCACGATCGCGCTCGCGTTGCTGACCTTCGTCTTCACGCACATCGAGGGCGTTCGCCACAACGGGCCGGTCAAGTACTTCAAGAGCTGGATCCCCGATGTGCCCAAGGGCCTCTACCCCCTGATCGTCCCGCTCGAGATTCTCGGCCAGTTCATGCGCCTGATCAGCCTCAGCGTTCGTCTGTACGCGAACATGCTCGCCGGCCACATGCTGATCCTGACCTTCATCGGGCTGATCTTCCTGACCTCGCCTTGGATCTTCCCGGTCTCCGTCTTCTTCGGCACGATCTTCTACATCTTCGAGGTCGTGATCGTGGTCTCGATCCAGGCCTTCATCTTTGCCGCACTCTCTGCCATCTACATTGGCTCGGCGATCGAGCCGGAACATTAAAAGGAGGACAGCTTGTTCAATCTGCTTGCCCAAGAAGCTGCGAGCAACGTGGACGCCGGCAAGGCGATCGCGCTGGCTCTCGGCATCGGTCTCGGCTCGCTCGGAGCCGGCATCGGCATCGGCAACATCTTCGGCTCCATGATCCAGGCGGTCGCTCGCCAGCCGGAGCTTCGTGGAGAGCTGACGGGTATCCAGTGGCTCGGCTTCGCGCTCACCGAGGCCGTCGTCTTCTACGGCCTCATCGGCGGCCTGCTGGCCTTCGTCCTCGTCTAGTCGATGCCGCTCCTCGCTGATTCCGGGCTGATCCAGGCGACGCCAGGTCTGATGATCTGGACGCTCATCTGCTTCGCGATCACGTTCTTCGCCCTGCGGAAGTTCGCGTTCGGCCCGATCCAGAAGATGATCGACGAGCGCCGCGACCGCATCCGGTCGGCGGTGCAGGAGGCCGAGAACGCGCGCTCCGAAGCGCGAAAGCTGCTCGCGGAGCACAAGGCGCTGATCGGCCAGGCGAAGAGCGAGGCGGGGGCGATTCTCGCCGAGGCGCGCAAGATCGCCGACTCGCAGCGCGAGCGGGCGAAGGAGGAGGTCGAGGCCGACCGCCAGCGCCGGCTCGAGGACACGCGCAAGCAGATCGAGGCCGAGACGGTCCGCGCGCTCGAGCAGATCCGCTCCGAGGTCGGCGAGCTGACGCTGATCGCGACCGCGAAGGTGACCGGCAAGGTGCTCGACCGCGACGACCATCGCAAGCTGATCGAGGACGCGATCGGCGAGCTCGACTTCTCGGCACTGGAGAAGGAGCAGGTCTAGTGGCGGTCTCGCACCGCATGTACGCGCGATCGCTCTTCCAAGCCGCCCGGGACGCCGGCAAGCTCGAGGTCGTCCACGAGCAACTGGGCGATTTCGCCGCCGCGATCGGCGAGGTGCCGGAGCTCCGCCGCGTGCTCGAGAACCCCGAGCTCGACCCGCAGCAGAAGGCAGGCGTGCTCGGCGAGATCATGGGCGACGCGGACGAGCTGCTCCGCAACTTCGTCCTGCTCGTCTCGGAGAAGGGCCGGGCCGGTGAGATCGAGGAGATCTATCGCGAGCTGGAGGCGCTCGTCGCCGCCGAGCAGAAGCGGCTGACGGTTGAGCTGACCACCGCCTACGAGCTGTCCGACGAAGAGGCCGCGTCGATCCTGAAGAAGATCGAGCAATCATCGGGCCGCACCGTCGAGGCGACCCGCAAGGTCGACCCGGCGCTGATCGGCGGAATCGTGCTCCAGGCGGGCTCGCTCCGCGTCGACGCGAGCGTCAAGGGCCGCATCGAGAGCCTCCGCCACGAACTGGTCAAGGGGAGCTGACCGCGCACGAGGTCCCAACCGGAACCTCTCGCGTCACGTCTATGAGAACGCCTTCCCTGATCACGAAGCACCGATCGAGCGCCCGCATGACACCAGACTCATTCCTCTCTTCCTCGAACGAGCAGGCCACCACCGGCTCGCCGCGCACCTCGACGCCGGCCGGATCGCACTTGACGTCTTGCGCCGTACCGCTCGCGACGACGCCCTGGAAGATCTCGTCCGTCGGTGCGTCCGAACTCTTCTCGCCGCCGCAGCCCGCGAGGGCGAGCGCCGCGAAGAGGATCGTCGTCGCTCTTGCGCTCCTGCTCACGGCCGCCATTCTGCCCGCGTCGGCGAGCTCGTCTGCCGCTGACGTGCCGCTCGACGTCTGGACCGGCAGCTGGCCCGCCCAGCTGATGCCGAGCAAGGAGCCGCTCGGGCTGCTCACCTGGCGCGAGATCCGGGAGAGCGAGGGCCGCGCGATGGTCGGCCTCAACTTCGGCGGCCGCCCGTTCGAGTGCTCCGAGTCCGCGCCGAACAGGTTCTTCCGCGGCCACTACGTCAGCGGCGGCGACCTCGTCGCCTGCACGACCGGCGCCGACGGCCGCACGCTGATCGGCCGCTTCAACGGCAACGAGACCTTCAAGTCCGGCAGCTTCGAGGTCCGGATCATCTCCGAGGCGCCGCGCATCTTCTTCGGCACCTACGTCGAGGACGAGGGGATCACCACCGACTGGTGCGGCGTCCTCGGCACCAAGGGGCCGCTCACTCCGGCGACCGTCGACATCGCGGCTCCGTCCGTCCGTGCGCTCTCGGCCTCCGGCCGCGCGGGCTCGCTGGTCGCGCTGCGGGCGAGTGCCCGGGACAACAGCGGCGCTGCGGCGAAGCTCCGGCTGACGATCTCGCGAAACGGCCGCACGCTGAAGACGCTCTCGGTGCCCGCGCGGGCCGACGGCGGTATCGTCACCGCCCGCTGGCGCGCGCCGAAGGCGCTGCGCGGCGAGCTCACGCTCTGCGCCAGCGCCGTCGACGCGGCCGGCAACGAAAGCACTCGCACCTGCACCACGCTTCGGCTCCGCTGAGCCGCATTCCGATCCCGAGCAACTGAAGGAGAACACGTGAAGCTACGCCCCGAAGAGATCACCTCGATCCTCAAGTCCCGGATCGAGCACTACGACGTCCAGACCGACCTCTCCGAGGTGGGCTCGGTGCTCCAGGTCGGCGACGGGATCGCCCGCGTGCACGGGCTCGAGAACTGCGTCTCGCTCGAGCGGCTCGAGTTCGAGCACGGCGTCGTCGGGATCGCGTTCAACCTGGAGGAGGACAACGTCGGCGTCGCGCTCTTCGGCGAGTGGCAGGAGGTCAAGGAGGGCGAGCCGGTCAAGCGCACGGGCTCGGTCGTCGACGTGCCCGTCGGCGACAACCTGCTCGGCCGCGTCGTCGACCCGCTCGGCAACCCGGTCGACGGCGCCGGCCCGGTCGAGTCGAGCGATCGCCGGCCGCTCGAGTTCAAGGCGCCCGGCGTGATCGAGCGCCAGCCGGTGAAGGAACCGCTCCAGACCGGCGTCAAGGCGATCGACTCGATGACGAACGTCGGCCGGGGCCAGCGCGAGCTGATCATCGGCGACCGCGGCACCGGCAAGACGGCGGTCGCGATCGACGCGATCATCAACCAGAAGGACACGGACGTCTTCTGCATCTACGTGGCGATCGGGCAGAAGGGCTCGACCGTCGCGCAGGTGTACGAGCGCCTGAAGGACGAGGGCGCGATGGACTACACGATCATCGTCACCGCCGCCGCGCACGAGGCCGCGCCGATCAAGTGGATGGCCCCGTTCGCCGGCGCCGCCATGGCCGAGCACTTCCTCTACAACGGCAAGCACGCGCTCGTCATCTACGACGACCTCTCCAAGCACGCCGACGCGTACCGGCAGCTGTCGCTGCTGCTCCGCCGGCCGCCGGGTCGCGAGGCCTATCCCGGCGACGTCTTCTACCTCCACTCGCGCCTGCTCGAGCGCAGCTGCAAGCTGAACGACGACCTCGGCGGTGGCTCGCTCACCGCACTGCCGATCGTCGAGACGCAGGCCGGCGACATCTCGGGCTACATCCCGACGAACGTGATCTCGATCACTGACGGGCAGATCTTCCTCGAGTCCGATCTCTTCTACTCCGGGATCCGGCCGGCGATCAACGTCGGCACCTCGGTGTCGCGGGTCGGCGGCTCCGCGCAGACGAAGGCGATGCGGAAGGTGGCAGGGCGGCTGCGGCTCGAGCTCGCCCAGTACCGCGAGCTGGAGGCGTTCTCGCAGTTCGGCTCCGAGCTCGACCAGGCGACGCAGAACACCCTCGCCCGCGGCGAGCGGATGGTGGCGACGCTGAACCAGCCGCAGTACAAGCCCTGGCCGCACGCCGAGCAGGTCGTCGCTCTCTATGCCGGGATCAACGGCTTCCTCGACGAGATCCCCGTCCCTCAGGTGCCGCGGTTCCAGGACGAGCTGCGCGAGTCCCTGCGCTCAGAGGGGACGATCTACAAGGAGATCGAGGAGACCAAGGACCTCGGTGACGACCTCGTCAAGAAGCTCGAGGCCGAGCTGGAGAAGTTCAAGAAGAGCTTCAACATCGAGGAAGACACGGGTCTCGTGGCCTAGTGGCTCGCCCGGCAGCAATTAGTGCGCCTCTGACGCGCGATCTGCGGCGCGATGCGTCGTCCTCAGTCGCGTCGATACCAACCGGTATCGTCGCTCCCTGCGTCCTAGCCTCGCTTGCAGCTCACGCGCCAGAGACGCGAAATCGTCGCCGGGCGAGCCACTGATGGCCTCGGTCCAGGATCTGAAGCGGCGCGTCCGCTCCGTCAAGAACACGCGCAAGATCACGAAGGCGATGGAGCTCGTCGCCTCGGCCCGGCTGCGCCGCGCGCAGACCCGGATCGAGGCGATGCGCCCGTACGCCGAGACGATGCGCGAGCTGATCGCGGGCGTCGGGCGTGCGAGCGCCTCCGTCCGCGGCCTGCCGCTGCTGCAGCAGCGGGACGAGGTGAAGACGGTCGCCGTCGTCGCGCTCACGGGCGACCGCGGCCTCGCCGGCCCGTTCAACGCGCAGATCATCCGCCGGGCGTTCTCGCTCGAGCGGCAGCTGCGCGGGGAGGGCAAGCAGGTCAAGTTCATCGCGATCGGCAAGAAGGGCCGCTCGACGTTCGCGTTCCGCCGCTACGAGACGGCGGGCGAGTACACGGGCTTCACCGACCGGCCCGCCTACGCCGACGCGCAGGCGATCGCGCACCGGGTCGCCGAGCTGTACATCGAGAACGAGATCGACAGCGCGGTCCTCGTCTACAACGCCTTCGTCTCGCCGCTCGTGCAGACGGTGACCGAGCAGGAGCTGTTGCCGATCTCGGCGGACATCCTCGAGACCGACGAGGAGGAGCGGCGCGACGACGCGATGCGCGGCGACTTCATCTTCGAGCCCGAGCCGGAGGAGATCCTCGCCCGGCTGCTCCCGGTCTACCTCGAGACCCAGGTCTTTCGCGCACTGCTCGAGTCGGCCGCCTCCGAGCAGGGAGCCCGGATGACGGCGATGCGGAACGCGTCCAAGAACGCCGGCGAGCTGATCGACACGCTGACGCTGCAGATGAACCGCGCCCGGCAGGCGGAGATCACGCAGGAGATCCTGGAAGTCGTCGGCGGCGCCGAGGCCCTGGCATAACGGCCGCTTAACAGGCCTCCGGCGCGGTCCGACTAGGATGCCCGGCGATGGAATCCGGGGTCGAGCGCGTGCAGGAACCCGATCGCTTCGGCCCTGCGATCGAGGTCGCGACGCGCCTGCTCGACAACATCGAGACGGTCGTCTACGGCAAGCGGGAGGAGGTCAAGCTCGTCCTCGCCGCGCTGATGTGCGGCGGCCACGTGCTGCTCGAGGACGTGCCGGGCACGGCGAAGACGGTGCTCGCGCGCGCGATCGGCGGCAGCATCGACGGGGTCACGATCTCGCGGATCCAGTGCACGCCCGATCTCCAGCCGACCGACGTGACGGGCATGTCCGTCTTCGACCAGAAGACGCCGTGACTTCGAGTTCCGTCCCGGGCCGATCTTCACGAACGTCCTGCTCGTCGACGAGATCAACCGCGCCACGCCGAAGACGCAGTCGGCGCTGCTCGAGGCGATGGCCGAGGGCCAGGTGACCGTGGACGGCGTGACCATGCAGCTCCCGAGCCCGTTCTTCCTCCTCGCCACCGACAACCCGATCGAGTACGAAGGCACCTTCCCGCTGCCGGAGGCGCAGCTCGACCGCTTCCTCCTGCGCACCGCGCTCGGCTATCCCGGCGTGATCGAGGAGCGGCGGATCCTCGAGGAGCAGCGCTACGGCCATCCGCTCGCGCACCTGCAGCCCGTCGTCGACCTCGAGGACGTGCAGGAGCTGCGCGAGGCGGCGCAGCACGTCTACGTCGACGAGGTGCTGCACAACTGGATCGTCGACCTCGTCCGCTCGACCCGCGAGCTCGACGTCGTCTCGATCGGCAGCTCCGTCCGCGGCAGCCTCGCGGTCGAGCGCGTGGCGCGCGCGTGGGCGCTGCTGAACGGCCGCGGCTACGTCGTCCCCGAGGACGTCGAGCGGCTCTTCGTGCCGGTGCTCGTGCACCGCGTCGTCTTCACGCCCGCGCTCGTGGCCCGTGCACGAGGCGCCGGCTGGCCCGCGGCGATCGAGGAGTTCCGCCTCGCGTGCCTCGAGCTCGCTCCTCGCCCCGGCTCCGACGAGGACCCGCTGTTCCACGAGCGGCCGTAACCGCCAATGAGCGGCGGCAGCCAGACCTTCCAACTCGTCGCTCGCCGCCGCCTGATGGGGCTGGCCCACGGCACGATGCGAAGCGTTCGCCGCGGCCGCGGTTCCGAGGTCGCCGGCTCGCGGCCGTACCACCCCGGCGACGACATCCGTTCGATCGACTGGGCCGCCTCGGCGCGCCTCTCCTCCGCACGCGGCCAGGACGAGTTCCTCGTCCGCGAGCGCTACGCCGACGAGGGGCCGCGCGTCGTCGTCGTCGCAGACCGCCGGCCTGAGCTCTCCTTCCACAGGCCCCCGCTGCCGTGGCTGGACAAGGGAGCTGCGATGCGGACGACGCTCGAGATCGTGCTCGCGAGCGCGGCGCGGGCGGGAGGCTTCGTCGGCTACATCGACGACGCGGACGGCGAGCCGTACTGGCTGCCGCCGCGCGGCGAGCGCCGGCTCGCGCACGTCCGTGAGGAGCGCCTCGACACCGCGGGCTGGGGCGCGCCCGTAGACGGCGTCGAGCGCTCGCTCGAGCATCTCTTCGAGCACCGCCGCCAGGTCACCGCCGGCAGCTTCGTCTTCGTCCTCTCGGACTTCCTCGATGCGCCGAGCCGGGAGACGTGGCTGACGGCCGTCGAGCACCTCTGGGACGTCGTCCCCGTCGTGATCCAGGACCCGACGTGGGAGCAGAGCTTCCCCGACGTGAGCGGGATCGCCGTGCCCCTGCGTGATGCACGAACCGGCCGGGTGACGCACGTCCGGCTGACGAGGAAGGAGGTCGCCGAGCGGAAGCGCACACACGAGGAGCGCCTGGTGGCGCTGCTCGACGAGCTGGCGCTGCTCGATCTCGATCCAGTGGTGATCTCCTCGAGCGACCCGTCGGAGGTGCTCGCGTCCTTCCTCGACTGGACCGAGTTCCGCCGCGCGCGCCGTGGGGTGATGTCGTGACGCGGCGCTGGGCCGTCGTCGTCGGCGTATTGCTCGTCGTGGCTGTCGCGGCCGGCGCCTTCGCGATCGTGCGCGACTCCGGCGGCGACGACTCGCGCCTGCGGCCGCTGCGGGCACGCGCCGTGTTCTCCGACCGGATCGTCCTCTTCGGTGACACCGTCCGCGCGCAGGTCGAGATCACCTTCGACCGCCGTCAGATCGACCCGGCGGCGATCAAGGTGCGTTCGACATTCGACGCGTGGCGGCACGTCGTTCCGCCGCGGCTGACCCGCGCGGATGCCGGCTCCAGCTCGCTGCTCAGGGTCTCCTACGTGCTGCGGTGCCTGAGACAGCCGTGCGTGCCGGAGCGCGACACGCTTCCCTTCGAGTTCGACCCGGCGCGCGTCGACTTCGTCAACCGCCGGGGCGGGCGAGGGGCATTGAAGCTTGCGTGGCCGCGCCTTGTCGTCCACTCGAGGTTCCAGCCCGGGGACCTCGCGACGGCCGCGCCGTGGCGGCTCGACGACGCGAATGTGCCCGAGCCGTCCTACCGCGCGTCGCCCGGGCTCCTGCTCGCGCTACTCGTCGCCGGCAGCGTGCTCCTCCTCGGCGCCGGCGGCGCACTCGCCTATGTCGGCTGGCCGCGGCGGCACGTCGAGCCCGAGCCGGAGCCCGAGCCGGAGCCCGAGCTGCTGCTGACGCCGCTCGAGCGAGCGCTCGAGCTGCTCGAGGAGGCGGCCGGCGCGAACGGCGCCGCCGACCAGCGCCGCTCGCTCGAGCTCGTCTCCGAGGTGCTCGGCGAGCGTGACGAGGAGGACGGCCTCGCCGAGACGGCCCGTGAGCTCGCCTGGTCGCCGACGGCGCCGCCGCCCGATGCGACGAGGAAGCTCGCGGCCAGAGTGCGCGCGGCACTCGAGGAGGAGCTCCGTCTGCTGGAAGAGGAACGGCTGGCCGAGGAGGAGCGGCGTCGCGCAGCAGAGGAGGAGCGGCGCCGCGCCGCCGAGGAGGCTCATGCGCCGCGTGGACTAAGCCGCCGGCCGCCGTCGGGACCCACGACGTCCCGTCGTTCCGCAAGGCGTCACGGCGCACGCTCGCGCTGCGCCTGCTGCTCGGCGGCGGTGCGGCGCTTCTGCTCGCGGCCGCCGTCATGAATGCACGCAATCTCGATCCCAACGACCGGGGCTTGTTGCCTGCTGGGACAACGGGAGTCGTCGTGCTCGACCTCTCGCTCTCGATCGTCGACGACCAGTCGGGCATCGTGCGGCGAACGCTCCAGACGCTCGTCGAGGCCGATGCGCCGGTCGGCCTGGTCGTCTTCTCGGACATTCCCTACGAGCTGCTGCCGCCCGGGACGCCAGCCAAGGAGCTACGGCCGCTCATCCGCATGCTGACGCCGGACGCCGACGGAAAGGTGGTCAATCCGTGGTCGGATGCATTTCGCGCCGGCACACGCATCTCGACGGCGCTCGACCTCGCGCACGACATGCTCGTGGGCGACCGCGTCAACGACGGCTCGATCCTGCTCGTCAGCGACCTCGAGACCGCTCCGGACGACGTTCCGGACACGGCGAAGGTCCTCCGCGCGATCCAGCGCTCCGGGACGCCGGTACGCCTGCTCGCGCTCGGTCCGTCGAGCGATGCTCGAGCGCTCTTCGGCGGCATCCTCGGCCCGGGTGCGTTCACGCCGATCGTCGACGGACCCGCCCGGGCGGCCGAACCGCCGGACGCGCGCCGCCGGCCGTTGCCGAAGACCCTGCTCCTGCTCGGGCTGCTCTTCCTCGTCGCGCTCGCAGCCCATGAGCGCTACGCAGGGCGCCTGGCGCTCCCGACCGGGAGCGTGACGGCGTGAGGCGCATCCAGCTCCCGCGCGAGCTGCTCCTCGTCGCGGCGGCCGCCTGCGCGATTCTCGCCGTCTTCCTCGGTCTCGCCGCCGTCGACGTCGCGCGCTGGCGCGACGCCGTCCCGGCGGACGACGTCCACTTCCGTGTCGGCACGGGTGGCTCGAAGCTCTGGCGGCCGCAGACGATCGCCCCCTTCGGGGCCGGCAAGCGCGTGCTGGCGATCGAGGACGATCTCGCCTTCCGGCACATGCTCCAGGACCTCCGCGCCAGCAACCTCCGCGATGTGACCGTCTCCGATCCCGCTCTGGCGCTGCGCCGCACGGCCACGACCGAGCAGCTCGAGTCGATCGTCGTGCGCGACCCGGACGTCGCGTTGCGCTCGCGCGCGTCGACCCTGCTCGGCGTGCTCAGCGTCGCCGCCTGGAACTCGACGCCGCAGCAGGGCACCAGCGGGCCGGATCGCTCCGAGCTGCTGTTCAGCGCGATCGCGAGCTTCGAGCAGGCGATCCTCCTCGACCCCGACAACGACGACGCGAAGTACAACCTCCAGCTGCTGCTCCAGCGCGGCTCCGGCTTGCTCCCGACGGAGGCATCGGCCGGCAAGAGCCCGACGCCCGGTGGCCGCGGCTCGCGCGGCGCGGGCGCCGGCGGCCCCGGCAGCGGCTACTAGCCGATGCTCGGCACGAGCTTCACGCTGCTGACGCCGCTCGGCGCGCTGCTCGCCCTCGCCGTCGCGCTGCCGCTGGCGGCCCTGGTGCTCGTACGCCGCCGCGGTGCCGTGGTGCGCCGGGCGGTCGGGCTGCCCGAGCCGGGCGCTCTCACCCGCCATCTCCCGCTCGCCGCGCTCATTCTCGTGGCCGTTTTGCTCGGCCTTGCGGCCGCGCAGCCCCGGCTGGAATGGACGTCTGCGCGCAAGGTGCGGTCGGACGCGGAGGCGTTCGTCGTGATCGACACGTCTCGCTCGATGCTCGCCCGCTCCGACCCCGGGTCGCCGATCCGATACGCGCGTGCGAGCGATGCTGCGCTTCGCTTCCGCAGCGCGTTCGACGACGTTCCGATCGGGCTCGTGTCCTTCACCGACCGCGTGCTGCCGCACCTGTTCCCGAGCGTCGACGACGACGTCTTCGCGGCCACGCTGCGCCGCTCGATCGGGATCGACCGGCCACCGCCGCAGGGCACGTTCTCCTCGACCGCGACGCGGCTCGGCGCGCTCGAGAACATCGTCAGCCGCCGCTTCTTCACGCCGACTGCGCGCGAGCGGCTGCTGCTCGTGATCACGGACGGAGAGAGCGTGCCCATCTCCGGCGCGAAGATCGGTGCCGTGTTCCGGCGCCCACCCGGCGTCGAGACGATCTTCCTCCACGTCTGGGACGGGAACGAACGCGTCTACGACGGAGCCGATCCCGAGCCGCAGTACAGCCCCGATCCTCGCTCGCGCGCGATCCTCGACGCCGCGGCGGTGACCCTCGGCGGCCACGTCTACGACGAGAGCGAGCTCGGCGGCGCGATCGCGAAGGCGCGCGAGCTGCTCGGCGCCGGCGTCACGGTCACCCAGGGCGAGCGCCGCAACCGCCTCGCGCTCTCGCCCTATCTCGCCGGCGCCGTCTTCTGCCCGCTCGCCCTCCTCCTTTGGAGACGGGACCGGTAGCCGGCAAACCCGCCTAGGCGTCGCGCGGGTCCGGGAACCAGGGCTCGACCGCCTCCGGGAAGCCGGTCTCGTCCAGGTAGGAGAGCGTCCGGCTGGCGAGCCAGACGACGACCTCCGGGCTGGCGTCCTCGAGCACGCGGCGGACAGCCGCATCTCCCTTCTGCGGCCCCCCGAGCAGGCCGGCCTGCGCGCGCCGAAGCCTGCAGAGAACAAATGTCGCCTCGTCGATCGCGCTCCCGTGCTCCTCGTACCAGTCGACGCCGTTCGCCCGTTCGAGAGCAGCCGTTGCGCGGTCGGCGAGCCGGCCTGCGTCCTCGGCGGCGACGAAGTCGTCCGGGGCTTTTCTGGGCGGTTGATCGCCCCTGCGTGGGATTTTCATCAGAGCCTCCTAACCATTTGGTCCGAAATGCGTCACAAGACATGATCCTGCACTCGACTGCGGCGGCGGAGTAGCACTCCGCACCGGGTCGTGGCTCTGCATGCAGGACGAAACTTCAACGGAGGGGATACATGCGTAATCGTTCTGTCTGGCTTCTGGCGGGCTTCGTGCTCGTCGCGAGCCTCATTATCGGGCCGGGTGCGACGGCATCGCCGCAGAAGGCGACGGCCGGCACGGTCGTGTTCATTCACGACCAGGAGCCCCCGAACCTGCAGGGCCCCTGGGTCGGCAACAACCTGTACGCGACCAGCCTGGTCCTGAACAACATCTGGTACGGCTGCCAGATCCGCGACGCAGCGGCGAACCTCGTGCCGCGGCTCTGCGTTGCGAAGCCGAAGCTCATCAAGAACAACCCGCTCACCGTCCAGTTCGAGTACAAGAAGGACGCGGTGTGGAGTGACGGCAAGCCCGTCGTCGCCGAGGACTTCTGGGCGACGTGGCAGGTCTTCATCAACCCGAAGAACAACGTGATCAGCCGCACCGGCTGGGAGGACATGAGGAGTGTCACCCGCGGTAACAGCAAGAAGGTCACCGTTGTCTTCAAGACGCGCTACGCCGACTGGGAGGCCACTGTCTCCAGCGGCCCGTACGCCGCGCACGTCATCAAGGGCAAGGACATGAACGACATGTTCCTGAACTCGGTGCCGGTGTCGAGCGGTCCGTGGCTGTTCGACAGCTTCCAGAAGGGCGTTCAGATCACGGTCAAGAAGAACCCGCGCTTCAAGGCGGGCACACCGATGAAGCTCGATCGCCTCGTGTTCCGCTACATCCTGGACACGAACTCGCGCTTCCAGGCGCTCAAGGCCGGCGAAGGCCAGGCCATGGAGCCGCAGCCGCAGCTCCAGATCGCCGAGTTCATGAAGGACAGCAAGTTCAAGGTCGACACCAAGGTCGGCTACACGTACGAGCACATCGACATCCAGTTCGGCAAGGATGGACATCCGGCTCTGAAGCAGCCGTACGTCCGCCAGGCCCTGATTCACGGGATGAACCGGCCGCAGGTGGCCGCGTCGCTGTACGGAGAGATCTCCAAGGGCCTGCCGGCTCTGCAGAGCCTCTTCTTCAAGCCGTTCGAGACGTCGTTCTACAAGAAGAACTTCGCCTCGCGCGGTTTCAGCCAGTCCAAGGTGATCAGCCTGCTCAAGGGGCATGGCTGCACCGGTGGCCCGGACCGGCCGAGCAAGGGCAACGACAAGATCTTCTCGTGCCCGAACGTCGGCAAGCTCTCGTTCCGGTTCCACACGACGACGGGCAACCAGCTCCGCGCCCTGACGTTCGAGATCATCCAGCAGCAGCTGAAGTCGGTCGGCATCGAGCTCCAGCCGCGGTTCCAGACGGCCGGCGTCATGTTCGGCACGACGCTTCCGTCCCGCAACTGGGACCTCATGCTCTTCGCATGGGTCGGCTCGCCGTCCTCGTCGATCACGGCGAAGGACATCTACGCCTGCGGTGGTAGCCAGAACGACGGCGCCTACTGCAACCGCGCGCTCACGAAGGTGCTCGAGCAGGTCTCGACGACTCTCGACGCCAGGCAGCGGGCAGCTCTGCTGAACGCCGCCGAGGTCAAGTACATGGCGAAGGACATTCCGTCCATCCCCATGTTCGCGCGGCCGCTCTACACGATCAACGCCGCCAAGGTGAAGGGTGTGGCGGTCAACCCGACGCAGGAAGGCTCGCCCTGGAACATCTCCCAGTGGACGACCTCGTAGCACCCGTTTCCGTCGGCTGACGGAAGCGACAACACGTCCCGCCTCCGCCTAGCCGGCGGGGGCGGGACGTTGTTCAATAGGATGCCGAACCGAACCGCTCGTGCTGACCTACATCATCCGCAGACTGCTCTACAGCGCCGTCGTCTTGGTGCTGGCGAGCTTCCTGGTCTTCACGTTCGTGACGTACTCGGGTGACCCGCTGGCGGGCCTGCGGATCTCGCCGAACGTCTCGGAGCTCACGGTCCAGAATGTGATCGACCGCAAGCACCTCGACGACCCGATCCCGAAGCGATACCTGTACTGGGTGCAGGACGCATTCACGAATCAGTTCGGCTCGACGCTGCTCGACAACCGGCCGATCATGCCCGAGCTCTGGCGCGTGATGAAGAACACGATGCAGCTCGTGTTCGCCGCGCAGTTACTCGTCGTCATCCTTGCGGTCCTGATCGGGGTGTTCTCCGCAATCAGGCAGTACTCCCCGTTCGACTACACGATGACCGGCTTCAGCTTCTTAGGCCTGGCGACGCCTGTCTTCTGGCTGGCTCTGATGGCCCAGATCGTGGTCGTCCAGATCTACGAGCGTACGGGGCACCGACTCTTCCCGATCGCGAATCTGAGCGACGTCGATCCCGGCTCCGGGATCCACTTCTGGCTCGACCGCGCCCACCACCTGGTGCTGCCGGTACTCGTGCTGATGGTCGCCGGCATCGCCGGCTACTCGCGCTACATGCGCGCCGCGATGCTCGAGGTCGTCAACTCCGACTATGTGCGCACGGCGCGTGCGAAGGGCCTGTCGGAGCGGCGGGTGACGATGAAGCACGCGCTCCGGAATGCCCTGATCCCACTCGTGACGCTGGTCGCGCTCGACTTCGGGACGATCATCGGCGGCGCCGTCGTCACCGAGACCGTGTTCTCGCTCGACGGCATGGGCCTCTATTTCATCAACGCCCTGCTCGCCAACGACCCGTACCCGGTGATGGCCTGGCTGATGGTCACGGCGGTGATGATCATCGTCTTCAACCTGATTGCCGACATCGCCTACGGGCTTCTCGACCCGCGCGTGCGGTATGACTGAGCGTCCTCCGGGAGACGACATGCGCCCGCAGGACAGAGAAGAGGTCGCGCTCGAATCCGACAGCGTCGGCCTGCCCGCGAGCGCGCACGGGCAGGTGGGCTCGATGGCGCTGCAGGGGGAGCCGGAAGGCCCCGCGGGGGCGCCCGAGCGCGTGATGTCGTCGCCCGAGGACCTCGCGCTGTCGTACGAGGCGGGTGTCGAGCCGAAGGCGCGTAGCCAGTGGGCGTACGCCCGCATCCGCTTCTTCCGGCACAAGATGGCGGTGATCAGCCTCTTCGTCCTGATCCTCGTCGGCCTCGTCGCGATCTTCGCGGAACGGGTCGCACCGTACGGCTTCGACGAGCTCGACCTCTTCAACACCACGTCAGGCCCGACCTTCCAGGACAAGCACCTGTTCGGCACCGACCTGCTCGGCCGCGACTATCTGAGCCGCGTCATCTTCGGCTTGCGCACCTCGCTCTGGGTCGCGCTCTTCGTCGCCTTCCTGTCGACCACGATCGGCACCACGGTCGGGTCGCTCGCGGGCTACTACGGCGGCATCGTCGACAACCTGCTGATGCGCTTCACCGACCTGATCCTGACGCTGCCGGGCCTGGCCGTGCTGCTGACGGCGGCTGCCTTCTTCGGCACGTCGTCACCGTTCAAGGTGGCGGTCATCCTCGCTCTCCTCTTCTGGACGGGAATCGCCCGGATCGTGCGCGGCGTCTTCCTCTCGCTCCGCGAGAAGGAGTACGTCGAGGCGGCGAAGGCGAGCGGGGCGAGCGACGCTCGGATCATCCTGCGCCACATGCTCCCGAACTCGCTCGGGCCGATCATCGTCAACACGACGCTGATCATCGCCGCCGCGATCCTCGTCGAGGCTGCGCTCTCGTTCCTCGGCTTCGGCATCCAGCCTCCGAACCCGTCGCTCGGCTCGCTGATCGACGAGGGACAGGGGGAGGGGTCCGAGCTCTGGTGGCTCGTCACCTTCCCGGGTCTCGTCATCGTGACGATCGCGCTTGCGATCAACTTCGTCGGCGACGGGCTGCGCGACGCGCTCGACCCCACCCAGCGGAGAGTTCGTGCCTGAGCCGATCCTTTCGATTCGTGACCTGACAGTCGAGTTCGAGACCGAGGACGGAGTCGTCCACGCAGTCACGGACGTCACCTACGACCTGCAGCCGGGCGAGGTGCTCGGCATCGTCGGCGAGTCGGGCTCGGGCAAGAGCGTCTCGATGCTCTCCGTCCTCGGCCTCAGCCCGCAGGCGCGGATCCCGAAGGGCGAGGCGATCTTCAAGGGTCAGGACCTGCTGAAGCTCTCGCAGCGCCAGCTCCGGGAGATCCGGGGCGGCGACATGGCGATGATCTTCCAGGACCCGATGACGTCGCTGAACCCGGTGCTGACGGTCGGCGACCAGATCTCCGAGGCGCTGCGCGTGCACAACCCGGACATGAGTGGCGACGCGACCAGCAAGCGCACCGTCGAGCTGCTGAAGATCGTCGGCGTCCCGTACGCCGAACGCCGCGTCGACCAGTACCCGCACGAGTTCTCGGGAGGCATGCGCCAGCGCGCGATGATCGCGATGGCGATCGCGAACGACCCGAGCGTGCTCGTCGCCGACGAGCCGACGACCGCGCTCGACGTCACGATCCAGGCCCAGATCGTCGAGGTCCTGAAGGCGGCGCGTGAAGAGACGCACGCAGCGATCGTGCTGATCACCCACGACCTCGGCCTGATCGCCGAGCTCGCCGACCGGGTCGTCGTGATGTACGCCGGGCGTGTCGTCGAGCTCGCCGACGTCTTCACGATCTTCAACGAGCCGCGCCACCCCTACACGGTTGGGCTGATGAACAGCCTCGCCCGCCTCGACGCCGACCAGGAATGGCTGCAGCCGATCCCGGGCCAGCCGCCGAGCATGATCGCGCCGCCGCCCGGCTGCGCCTTCCACCCGCGCTGCACGTTTTCGCACGGCCGGCTCGTCTGTCGCACGGACATCCCGGAGCTGCGGCAGATCGGCGCGGGGGCGCTTCACCATTCACGCTGCCACTTCGCCGAGGAGCTGGCGGAGGCGCACGTCGTCGCCGGAGCCGCCGCCGAGGACGGCAGATGACGGAGGGAACCGGCGAGTGGCTCCAGAGCCCCACTCCCGACCTGCCGGGGGACGACGACGCCTTTCTGCGCGTCGCGGGCCTGGTCAAGCACTTCCCGATCAAGGCCGGCATCTTCAAGCACACGGTCGGGGCGGTACGCGCGGTCGACGGCGTCGACCTGAGCGTCAAGAAGGGGGAGACGCTCGGCGTCGTCGGTGAGTCGGGCTGTGGCAAGACGACGCTCGGCCGGACGATCATCAAGCTGATCGAGCCGACCGCCGGCTCGATCGTCTTCGACGGCCGCGACATCACCAATCTCGGTCGCCGCGAGATGCGGCCGGTGCGCCGCGAGATCCAGATCGTCTTCCAGGACCCGTACGCGTCGCTGAACCCGCGCATGACGGTGAGCGAGATCGTGGCCGAGCCGCTGCGGATCCACGGCATCTACCGGTCCGACGGGAAGAAGCGGATCGCGGAGCTGCTGCGGACGGTGGGCCTCAGCCCCGAGCACGGCAACCGCTTCCCGCACGAGTTCTCGGGCGGTCAGCGTCAGCGGATCGGCGTCGCCCGCGCGCTCGCGCTCAACCCGTCGATGATCGTGCTCGACGAGCCGGTCTCCGCGCTCGACGTGTCGATCCAGGCGCAGGTCGTCAACCTGCTCGCGAGCCTCCAGAACGACTTCGGGCTCACGTACATGTTCATCGCGCACGACCTGTCCGTGGTCCGCCACGTGTCCGACCGGATCGCGGTCATGTACCTCGGCAAGATCGTCGAGGTCGGGACGCGGGACGAGATCTACAGCACGCCGATGCACCCGTACACGCAGGCGCTCCTCTCCGCCGTGCCGATCGAGTCGCCGAACCAGCGCGGCAAGCGAAGCAGGATCGTGCTCGAGGGCGACGTGCCGAGCCCGGCCGACCCACCGTCGGGCTGCCGCTTCCGCACGCGCTGCTGGAAGGCGCAGGAGATCTGCTCCGAGCAGGAGCCGCCGCTCGTCCCTCACGACCCGGCGCAGCCGAACCTGCTCTCCGCCTGCCACTTCGCCGAGGTGATGCGGCCGCTCGCGCTGTCCGCCGACGAGGCGCCGCCGGCGGCGCCGACGGCAACGGTCTAGGGCTTACTGCTTCTGCGGCTCGGGCTTGTGTCGCCCGAGCGGCCGCACCTTCACGCCGAGCGTGCCGAGCCTCCTGAGCACTGCCTGGACGGCATTCCACTGCTCGAAGTTCAGCGCGCTCGTCAGCGCAGCCTGATCGGGGAACTGTTCCAGCGTCTGGACGGTCCCGACGATCTCGTCCGAGAGCGCGAGGAGGCGGGCGGCGAGCGCGTCTCGCTCATCCCTGAGGTCATCCGGCGCGTCCGCGTCGCCGACGTCGGTCGACGCACCGCGCACCTCGCTGGCGGCGATTCGCATCCGGTCGAGCAGGTCGTCCACGGATGTGGCCTCGACGATCTGCGCGAGCCCCGCGTCGGTCTGGTTGCGCGCCGCGAGCACGTCCTGGCGGAACTCCTCCTTGGTCGCGCTGCCGCCGCAGCCGGCGAGGACCGCGACGACGAGCACGGAGGCGATGGCGAGCGGCCGCAGCATTGGGGAAAGCCTAGCGAGAGATTTACGACTCCAGACTCCCTAACTTTCAGCCGATACTTCTCGTCAGAATGACCATGATGCGCTACCCGACAGGGGTTCTTTGCGACCGCGCGCGCGCCTGGGCGGCGCTCGAGCCCGACGGCGAGTTGTCCGAGCTCGAGCGGAAGCTGCTCGGCTCGCACCTCGACCGCTGCGACACGTGTGCGGTCTTCGCGCTGCGCGTCGCCGCTGTCGCCGCTGAGCTTCGCGCAGCGTCGTTGCAACCGCTGCCGAGGCCCGTCTCGGTGCGCGTGTGGCGCCGCCGCCCGGTCTACTCCCGCGTGAGCGCCGTCGGCGCCGCAGCCGCCGTCGCCCTCATGGCGCTCGGTGTCTCCGCGCGTGCGCCGCTCTCGCCGGGTGACGGCAACCAGCTCCCGCGCGTGACGAACTTCGCGAGCAACGCGGAGCGCGAGGTGGCTCTGATCGTCCGGCGCGCCGAGAACGACAACGCTCGACGCCTGCGCTCGACCGTCGAAGGCGTCATCACCCGGCCGATCTAGTTCGATCCGACTACATCTCGGTTTCTAACTACTTTTCGGGTTCGGTCGTCTAAGCTGCCGCAGTGGCCGCTCCGGACAACCGCGATCTCCTCTCCTCCGGCGCCGGCCTCGCCTCCTCGATCGCGGTCGAGGCTCACGGTGAGCTCGGCGAGGACATCGAGGCGGTCAAGGCTCGGGGCTACTGGGAGCAGGTCTGGCTCCGGCTGAAGCGGGACCGCGTCGCGATCGCGGGCGGTCTCTTCATCGCCGCCCTGCTGTTGATCGCCTTCGTCGGCGCCCCGCTCGCCGAGCGCCAGCTCGGACACGGCCCCAACGACATCAACTCGCTCGGCGGCCTCGACCCGAACTCGCAGCTCCCGGTCGGCCCGTGGACGACGGTCAGCACCGAGCCCTACCCCGGTGCGCCCGGCAACTTCAAGGACACGCTCTACATCCTCGGCTCCGACTCGCAGCTCGGACGCGACATGTTCCTCCGGCTGCTCTACGGCGCCCAGACGTCGCTCGAGGTCGCGATCCTCGCCACGCTCCTCTCTGTCTCGATCGGCCTGTTGATGGGGCTGATAGCCGGGTACTACCGCGGCTGGGTCGACACCGTCGTATCGCGGCTGACGGAGATCGTGATGGCGTTCCCGTACCTGCTCTTCGTGATCGCGGTCGCCGCCACGGTCGGGGAGCGCCTGAACGGGATCACGCTCGGGGGTTTGCTGCATCCCGGGGTGTTCACGCTGGTGCTGATCTTCGGCATCTTCGGCTGGTTCTATCCCGCACGGATCATCCGCTCGCAGATTCTCTCGCTGCGCGAGAAGGAGTTCGTCGAGGCCGCGCGGATGACCGGTGCGAGCGACATGCGAATCATGAAGTCCCACTTGCTCCCGCACCTCGTCGCGCCGCTGATCGTCTACTCGACGCTGATCGTCGCGAACAACGTCATCGCGGAAGCAGGGCTCTCGTTCCTCGGCCTCGGCATCCCGGCGCCGACCGCGAGCTGGGGGAACCTGCTCGCGGTGGGGCCCGACTACTACCTCACGCAGCCGTGGCTGATGGTCTGGCCCGGGCTCGCGATCCTGATGACGACGCTCGCGTTCAACCTGCTCGGCGACGGTCTCCGGGACGCGTTCGATCCACGCCACGCGCGCTAGAAGGTCCTAAACTCACTTTACGCTGCACTAACTATTCGGAGGGGCATCCGTCCCAGGTTCAGGTGGTTTGCATTCTCACGGGGTCGGCGGCAGAGTTGCTGACTTCAACGACGGAAGGAGTCCGATGCACAAAAAGCTGACGCTCTCGATCGCAATGGCGGTGGTCGGGGCTGGCTTGCTCGTCGCGTCCGGTTTCGCTGGTGCGGCGAGCGCAAGTGCACCTACGAAGTCAGGTTCGAGCGAGGTCAAGCGCGGAGGCACGATCCGCATCAACGCCTCGAACACCGACTTCGAGTTCACCGACCCGGCGATGGCGTACGACACGCTCGGTTGGCAGATGCTCTATGCGGTCAACTCGACGCTGCTCAACTACCCGGACAAGCCGGCCCCCGAGGGGTCGCGGCTCGTGCCGGAGGTGGCCGCGGGCTTCCCGCGCATCTCGAAGGACGGCAAGACCTACACATTCACGATCCGCAAGGGGCTCAAGTTCAGCGACGGCTCCGTGCTCGATGCACGTGCTTTCAAGCGGGCGCTCGAGCGGGCCGCCGACCCGAAGCAGGCCTCGCCTGCGATCGCATTCATGCATGACGTCGTCGGCGCCGACGCGCGCAACGAAGGCAAGGCCAGCTCGGTCGCCGGCGTCACGGCCAAGGGCCTGACGCTGACGATCAAGCTCGTCCGCTCCAACCCGACGTTCCTCGCGGAGCTGTCGATGCCGTTCTTCGGCGCTGTCAAGCCGAACATGGCCATCGACCCGAAGGGCGTCAGCGTGTTCCCGTCGGCCGGTCCGTACCGGATCGTCAGCCGCGACATCACCCGGTCGCTGACGCTCGAGCGGAACCCGTTCTACAAGGGCAGCCGACCGGCGAACGCCGACCGGATCGTCTACACGGTCAACACGGACCAGAACCAGAGCCTGCTGCAGGTCCGGGCGGGCCAGGCGGACTACGACGCCTCGGGCGTGCCGCCGACCGCCCACGCCGACCTCGCGACGCAGTTCGGCGTCAAGAAGGGTGGCCCCGGCCGGTACTACGTCAACTCGTACCTCGGCACGAGCTACGTGGCCCTGAACACGTCGCGGGCCCCGTTCAGCCAGGTCAACGTCCGCAAGGGCGCGAACTTCGCCATCGACCGCCCCGCACTGGTGCGCGTCTCCGGCAAGTTCTACGGCAAGCGGACCGATCAGATCCTCCCGCCCGGCCTCGCCGGCTTCCGTGAGGCGACGATCTACCCGATCAAGGGTGCCGACCCGGCACGGGCGAAGCAGCTGGCCGGCTCGGCGAGCAACACGATCACGCTGATCCACACGACCAGCGCGCTCAGGACGGCTCAGGCGCAGGTGGTCAAGTACAACCTCGAGCAGATGGGGCTGAAGGTGCAGACGAAGCCGCTTCCGTTCGCGGTTGCGCTCTCGACGATCAGCACGAGAGGCGCGGACTTCGACGCGTACGTCGGCGGCTGGGTTGCCGACTACCCGGATCCGTTCGACTTCATCAACGTGCTCCTGGACGGCGGCAACATCCAGGCGTCGAACAACTCCAACTACGCGTACTACAACAACGCGAAGTACAACAAGCAGATGAACGACCTCGCCAAGCTTTCCGGCGACGCCCGCTACGGCGGGTACGGCAAGCTCGACATCGAGATCATGCGCAACGGAGCTCCCTGGGCGCCGTTCGCGAACCCGAACTCGCGGGAGTTCATCTCGGCACGTCTGACCAACTACATCCATCACCCGGTCTACGCCGGCGCGGTCGTCAACGCGCTCGCCGTGAAGTAAGGACCGTCGCAGCATGCGGGCGGGGCGCTGCGGCGTCCCGCCCGCCGCACCACCGGTTTCGGCATCGACCCCTGTAACCACCGGAGATCCGCGAAAGGCCGACTCTGCTCCAGTACCTGATCCGACGACTGCTCTGGGCGATGGTGCTGTTCGTCGCGGTCACGGTCGTGACGTACGTGATCTTCTACGTCACGCCGTCCGACCCGGCCCGGCTCGCGGCAGGGCAGGGCGCGACGCCGGAGGACGTGCAGCGTGTCGCGGAGCGGCTCCATCTCGACGAGCCGGTCTGGCAGCAGTACGGGCGCTTCGTCTGGCAGCTCGTCGGCGAGCAGTCTCTCGGGCACGTCGTTCGTCAACCGGCAGGACGTGAACGACGTCGTCCTGCGCGCTGCGCCCGTGACGGCCGCGCTCGTCTTCGGCGGCGCCGTCCTCTGGCTGGCGCTCTCGATCCCCGTCGGGATCATCTCGGCGCTGAGGCCGCGCTCGCTGATCGACCGGGCGGGGATGGTCTTCGTCCTGATCGGGCTCTCGGCGCACCCGGTCTGGATCGGGCTGATCTTCGCGTACCTGTTCGGCTTCAAGTTCCAGGAGTGGGACCTGCCGCACACGCCGATCACGGGCTATGCGGACTTCTTCAACCCCTCGCAGGAGCACGGCGGTCCCGTGCAGTGGGCCTACCACATGATCCTGCCCTGGCTGACGTTCGCGATCCTCTTCGCCGCGCTCTACGTGCGCCTGATCCGGGCGAACGTGATGGAGACGATGAACGAGGACTACGTCCGCACCGCGCGCGCCAAGGGCGCACCCGAGCGCCAGGTGATCCGCTCGCACGTCCTCCGGAACAGCCTGCTGCCGGTGGTGACGATCCTCGGCATGGACATCGGCCTCGCGCTCGGAGGCGCGATCTTCACCGAGTCGGTCTACTCGCTCCCCGGCCTCGGCCGGCAGGTGCTGCAGAGCTACGAGAACTTCGACCTGCCGGTGATCCAGGGCATCGTCGTCTTCTCGACGCTCTGCATCATCGTCTTCAACCTGATCGTCGACCTGCTCTATGCGGTCATCGATCCCCGGATTAGGCTGACTTAGTGGTCCTCCCGGCACCAACTAGAGCGCCTCTGGCGCGCGATCTGCGGCGCCATGCGTTGTCCTCGGTCGCGGACATGCAGCCTTGCATGCCCGCTCCCTGCGTCCTAGCCTGGCTTGCAGCTCGCACGCCAGAGACGCGAAGTCGGCACCGGGAGAACCACTAATGGCGCTCCTCGAGGTCAATGACCTGCGGACGAGCTTCCGCACCGATGACGGCATCGTCCAGGCGGTCGACGGGGTCACGTTCTCGGTCGAGCGGGGCAAGACGCTCGGGATCGTCGGCGAGTCGGGCTGCGGGAAGAGCGTCACCTGCCTGACGATCATGGGCCTGAACAACCGCCGCAACTCCACCTCGAGCGGCGAGGCGCTCTTCAACGGCGAGAACCTGCTCGAGATGAGCCCGCGGCGGCTGCGCGACCTGCGCGGCAACGACGTCGCGATGATCTTCCAGGACCCGATGACCTCGCTGAACCCGGTCCACTCGATCGGGAAGCAGCTCGTCGAGGCGGTGATGCTGCACCGCGACGTGACGAAGAAGAGCGCGAGGCTGCGCGCGCTCGAGCTGCTTGAAGGCGGTCGGGATCCCACGCGCGGAGCGGCGGATCGACGACTACCCGCACCAGTTCTCGGGCGGCATGCGCCAGCGCGTGATGATCGCGATGGCGCTGATCAACGAGCCCGACCTGCTGATCGCGGACGAGCCGACGACGGCGCTCGACGTGACGACCCAGGCCCAGATCCTGAAGCTGATGACGACGCTCCAGGAGGAGTTCGACACGGCGATCGTGATGATCACGCACGACCTCGGCGTCGTCGCCGAGATCGCCGACGACGTCGTCGTCATGTACGCCGGCAAGGTCGCCGAGGAGGGCACCGTCGACGAGATCTTCACGCGGCCGCACCACCCGTACACGTGGGGGCTGCTCGGCTCGCTGCCGCGCATCGACGTCGACGTCGAGCGCCTCGTCCAGATCCCGGGCCAGCCGCCGTCGCTGCTGAACCCGCCCAGGGGCTGCCGCTTCCATCCGCGCTGCCCGTACGTGATGGACGTCTGCAAGTCCACGGTGCCTGCCATTGCTGCCGGTGTCGAGCGAGCCGGCGCACCTGCAGGCGTGCCACCTCGACGAGCTGACGAAGGACCGCGAGGTCGCGAAGCTGCTCGAGGGCACGCTGGCGGAGGTCTGGTGTGATGGCGGAGGACCTGCTCGTCGTCGAGGACCTCGTCAAGCACTTCCCCGTCACGCGCGGGATCGTCTTCCAGAAGCAGGTCGCGAGCGTCAAGGCCGTCGACGGGATCAGCTTCACGGTCAAGCAGGGCGAGACGCTCGGCGTCGTCGGCGAGTCGGGCTGCGGCAAGTCGACGATGGCGCGCTGCCTGATGCGGCTGCTCGATCCGACGAGCGGCAGGATCACCTTCGGCGGCCGCGACATCACCCACCTGAACCGAACGGACATGCGCCCGATCCGGCGCGAGCTGATGATGATCTTCCAGGACCCGTACGCGAGCCTGAACCAGCGCAAGCGGGTCGGCTTCATCGTCGCCGAGGCGCTCCAGGTGCACAAGATCGGCACGCGACGCGGAGATCAAGCGCCGCGTCCAGGAGCTGCTCGAGGTCGTCGGCCTGAACCCGGAGCACTACAACCGCTTCCCGCACGAGTTCTCCGGCGGGCAGCGGCAGCGGATCGGCGTCGCGCGCGCGCTCGCGGTCAACCCGAAGCTGATCGTCTGCGACGAGCCCGTCTCCGCGCTCGACGTCTCGGTGCAGGCGCAGATCCTGAACCTGCTCAAGGACCTGCAGCGCGACTTCGGGCTCACCTACGTCTTCATCGCGCACGACCTGAACGTCGTCCGCCACATCTCCGACCGCGTCCTCGTGATGTACCTCGGCAAGATCGCCGAGATCGCGAACAAGGAGCAGCTCTACGCGACGCCCAAGCATCCGTACACGGGCGCGCTCCTCTCGGCCGTGCCGATCCCGAATCCGGAGCGCGGGCGCCTGCGCCGCGGGATCGTGCTCGAGGGCGACGTGCCGAACCCGATCAACCCGCCGAGCGCCTGCCGCTTCCACCCGCGCTGCCCGCGCTTCCACGAAGGGCATTGCGACGTCGACGAGCCGCCGCTCTACGACTTCGGGCCCGGGCACGGCGCCGCCTGCCACTACCCGCTCGAGCGCTGGCCGATGACGGGCGACGAGATCGAGCGCGCACCGGTGCTCGCACTGGTCGGCAGCGTCACCGACACGGGGTGAGCGGTGCTCGTCGCGGCAGCCCGGCGCTTCTTCACCTTGCTCGGGGGGATCGCCCTCGTGACCGCGGCAGCCTCGCTCCTGCTCGGACTCGGGCTCGGTGCGCGTGTCGGACCGCTCGGTGGCGGTCGGGTTCTATCTCGTCGGCTGCGCGCTCCTGCTGGGCGGCTTCTTCACCGGCAACCGGGGCCCGTTCCGCGTCGCGAACGAGGAGGGACTGGTCGGCCTGCGCCGGCCACGCGGCGTGCGCGTGGTCTCGGGCGACGAGCAGGCGGAGACGTTCAACATGTCCGGGCTGCTCGTCCTGATCGGCGTCGTGCTGATCGCGCTCGGCGCCGCCGTCGATTCCAATGCAGAGCTCATTTGATCCAAGCCAGCACCCAATCCGGCCTAACTTCCCCTCCGCACCACTCGTCGGAATGGGCATGACGAGATTTGCAAGAGCGGCAGCGTGCGAACGCGCGTGCTCGTGGGCATCGCTGGCGCCCGACGGCGAGCTGTCCGAGCTCGAGCAGAAGCTGCTCGACTCGCACCTTGCACGCTGCGGCGCGTGCAACCGCTTCGCCGCTGCAGGTCGCGGCCGTCGCGGCCGAGCTGCGGGCGGCGGCGCTCCAGCCGCTTCCGCAGCCCGTCGCGATCCCGACCTGGCGCCGGGGGGCCTCACCGCCCGCGTCCGCACGGTCGGAGCTGCCGCTGCGGTCGCCGTGATGGCGCTCGGCATCGCCTCGAGGGCGCCGCTCTCCGCCGGCGAGCGGGAGTCGCTCCGCCCGGCCGGTGCTCGACTTCTCGCGGCGGCGACCAGGCAGAGCAGCAGGCGCTGCGCGATCTCCGTCGCGAAGTGATCGTCGCCGCGCTCGAGGCTCGCAACCGGCCCGCGCGCCACTTCGGCAACCAGCCGGCGTAAGCTCAGCTCATGCTGCCGAACCTGGTCAGCGCCCACGTCTGAGCGCTCGACCACGCCTCTCGTGTAGAGGCGCTTCTCAAGCTCTCCGAACCGACGGGTGTGCCGAGACGCTCGGGTAGACTGCGGGCGCGTTTGCGGCGCCGTCGCGCCGCGCTTCCTACCCACCGAGATCATCTTCCAGGAGCCACATGTCTGAGCACGCGCAGGGAACCGCCGGCAAGATCGTCGAGATCAAGGGCGTCGTCATCGACGCCGTCTTCCCGGATGTCCTTCCCGGGATCTACAACGCCCTCAGCGATCGAGGTGCCGACCGCGGACGGCAGCACCCGGACGCTGATCGCAGAGGTGCAGCAGCACCTCGGCGACGATCGCGTGCGCGCCGTGGCGATGGACACGACCGACGGCCTCGCGCGCGGCGTCGACGTGGTCGACACGGGCGCTCCGATCTCGGTGCCGGTCGGCGACGCGACGCTCGGCCGGATCTGGAACGTGATCGGCGAGCCGATCGACAGCAAGGAGGCTGCGGGCAAGGACGTCGAGCGCTGGCCGATCCACCGCGATCCGCCGGCGTTCCGCGACCTCTCCCCGACGGTCGAGATCTTCGAGACCGGGATCAAGGTCGTCGACCTGATCGCCCCGTACGTGAAGGGCGGCAAGATCGGCCTCTTCGGCGGCGCGGGCACCGGCAAGACCGTCCTGATCCAGGAGCTGATCCACAACGTCGCGCAGCAGCACGGCGGCGTCTCCGTCTTCGCCGGCGTCGGCGAGCGCACCCGCGAGGGGAACGACCTCTTCCTGGAGATGACCGAGTCCGAGGTGATCGACAAGGTCGCGCTCGTCTACGGGCAGATGAACGAGCCGCCGGGCGCGCGCCTCCGCGTCGGCCTCTCCGGCCTGACGATGGCCGAGTACTTCCGCGATCAGGGCCAGGACACGCTGCTCTTCATCGACAACATCTTCCGCTTCGTCCAGGCGGGCTCGGAGGTCTCGGCGCTCCTCGGCCGCATGCCGAGCGCCGTCGGCTACCAGCCGACGCTCGCCACCGAGATGGGGCAGCTGCAGGAGCGGATCACGTCCACGAAGACGGGCTCCGTCACGTCGGTGCAGGCGATCTACGTCCCCGCCGACGACCTCACCGACCCGGCGCCGGCGAACACGTTCGCGCACCTCGACGCGACCACCGTCCTCTCGCGGGCGATCGTCGAGAAGGGGATCTACCCGGCCGTCGACCCGCTCGACTCGACCTCCCGCGCGCTCCAGCCGGGGATCGTCTCCGAGGAGCACTACCACGTCGCGACCCAGGTGCAGCAGGTGCTGCAGCGCTACAAGGACCTGCAGGACATCATCGCGATCCTCGGCATGGACGAGCTGACCGACGAGGACAAGCTCGTCGTCTCGCGCGCCCGCAAGGTCGAGCGCTTCCTCTCGCAGCCGAACTTCGTCGCCGAGCAGTTCACCGGCACGCCGGGCGAGTACGTCAAGCTCGAGGACACGATCAAGGGCTTCCGCGAGGTGATCGAGGGCAAGCACGACGACCTGCCCGAGGCGGCCTTCTACATGGTCGGCACGATCGAGGGCGCCGTCGCCAAGGCCGAGAAGTCTGCGGCCGCAGCGGCGTAATGGCCGACGCGCACCCGAAGTTCGACGTCGCGGTCGTCACCCCCGAGGGTGACGCGTTCCGCGGCGAGGCGGAGATGCTGATCGTCCCCGGCGCGGCCGGTGAGATCGGCGTGCTCGCGCGGCACGCGCCGCTCGTCGCGACTCTCAAGGCAGGCTCGACGCGCGTGCATCTCGGCGGCGGTGAGGTGCTCGAGCTCGCAACGGGCTCCGGCTTCTTCAAGGTCGAGCTCGACCGTGCGATCGCCCTGGTCGACGACGCCATCGACGTCCGTGAGATCGACGACGCCCGGGCGCAGGCGCAGCTCGAGACGGCGAAGGCCGAGCTGGAGAAGGTCGAGAGCGGCGAGTCGAAGGCGGACCGCTGGCAGCTCGAGCAGCGGATCCAGCACGCCGAGAACCAGCTCACCGTTGCCGGCCGGATCTAGCGCCGCTCGGGTCGCGGCGCTCGCGGACGTCCATGGCAATGCCTTGGCGCTCGAGGCCGTGCTCGCCGAGCTCGAACGGGAGCAACCGGACCTGATCGTCTCCTGCGGCGACCTGACCTGGGGCGCCCTGCCGCGCGAGACTCTCGCACTGCTCGAGCCGTGGCGCGACCGGGCGCGCTTCGTACGCGGCAACTCGGAGCGCGAGCTCGTGGAGCGGAAGCTGCGCGACTCGGAGGTCGCGCGTTGGCAGTACAGGCAACACGACGACTCGGAGTTGAGCGACTACGTGAGCAGCACGCTCCAGCACGTCGTCGTGGACGTCGGCGCGCTCGGCCCGACGCGCTTCTGCCACGGCTCCCCGCGTAGCGACGAGGAGTGCGTCACCGCCGAGACACCGGACGAGCGCGTCGCAGAGTTCACTGCCGGCGTGGAGGAGGCTTGCGTCGTCACGGCGCACACGCACATGCAGTACGACCGGCGGGTGGGGGAGACGCGGCTGCTCAACCCGGGCAGCGTCGGCCTGCCGTACGAGCTCGAGCCGGGATACGCCTACTGGGCGCTGCTCGGGCCGGACGTCGAGCTGCGCCGGACGCCGTACGACCTCGAGTCGGCGATCGAGCAAATGCGCGCGGCGGGCGTGCCCAGGTTCGAGCAGATCGAAGAGCTGATGCGCACGCCGCCGCCGCAGGCCGAGGTGATCGAGCACGCCGAGCGCGTAGTGTTCTCCGGATGAAGGCGACTGTTGCGGAGAAGCGCGAAGTTGCGAAGGGAACCCTGCTCGTCCTCTTCGCGGTCGACGCTTACCCTGAGTATCGGCCCGGCGCGTACTTCTGGGTCGAGCTGCCGAACCGCGGCGACGACGACGAGAAGGGGCTGCGCCGGCACATCTCGCTCGTCACCTCGCCGACGGAGACGGGGGTCGTCGGCCTGGCCACGCGGCTGCGCGACACCGCCTTCAAGCGTACGCTCGCCGGCTTGGAGGTCGGCGACGAGGTCGAGGTCGAGGAGCCCAAGGGCTCGTTCCTCCTCCCGGAGGACACCAGCGCCGAATACGTGTTCGTCGCCGGCGGGATCGGGATCACCGTCTTCCGCTCGATGCTCCGCTTCGTCGCCGACGAGCAGCTGCCGTACCGCGTCACGCTCGTCTACTCGAACCGCGACCGCGAGTCGGCCGCGTTCCTGGACGAGCTCGACGAGCTGGAAGGCACGATCGACGGTCTGCGCGTCGTCCTGACGATGACGGACGACGACGGCTGGGAGGGCGAGACACGCCGTCTCGACGCGGACGTCCTACGGGAGCTCGTCGGCGACCTCGACGGCAAGCAGTTCCTGGTCGCAGGTCCGCCCGCGATGACCGAGGCAGTATCCGAAGCGCTCGCCGCCGCGGGCGTCCCGGACGATCAGGTGCTGGCCGGCAAGTTCAGCGGCTACTGAGCCGCAGAAGCGGCCCAGCGACGCTGAGTGCTAGCCTTTTCCGTACCTGGACAGCTTTGAAGGCAGCTTGGCGACCAGGCTAAAAAACGCCTAAAGAGCTGGGAGCTTCCGCTCCGTCCTCTTTGGGCACGTAGGCGAGAGGACGGTAGTGAGCGCAGAGCAGCGTTTGCGGGACTTGCTGGAGGAGCGGATCCTCGTGCTGGACGGCGCGTGGGGGACGATGATCCAGAACGCCCGGCTCGACCCGGAGGACTATCGCGGCGAGCGCTTCGCCGACCATCCGCGCGACGTCGCCGGCGATCCCGACCTGCTCAACCTGACCCGGCCCGACCTCGTGCTCGACATCCACCGGCAGTACTTCGCCGCCGGCGCCGACCTGACGACGACGAACACGTTCACGGCGACGTCGATCGGGCAGGCCGACTACGGGCTCGAGGCGGCGGTTCGAGACATGAACGTCGAAGGTGCGCGGCTGGCGCGCCAGGCGGCGGACGAGGCCGGCGACCGCTTCGTCGCCGGCTCGCTCGGACCGCTGAACGTGACGCTCTCGCTCTCCCCGAAGGTCGACGATCCCGCCTACCGGGCCGTGTCCTTCGACGACGTCGTGGCCGCGTACGCGGAGCAGATCTCGGCTCTGCGCGAGGGCGGCGTCGATCTGCTGCTGATCGAGACGATCTTCGACACCCTGAACGCGAAGGCGGCGATCGCTGCGGCGCGCGACGTCGCGCCGGAGCTGCCGCTCTGGATCTCGGTCACGATCGTCGACCTCTCCGGGCGGACGCTCTCCGGCCAGACGGTCGAGGCGTTCTGGAACTCGATCCAGCATGCGGATCCTTTCATCGTCGGCGTCAACTGCTCGCTCGGCGCGAAGGAGATGCGCCCTCACGTCGCCGAGCTGGCGCGGATCGTCGACACGTACACGAGCTGCCATCCGAACGCGGGCCTGCCGAACGCCTTCGGCGGCTACGACGAGGAGCCGCACCACACCGCCGAGCTGCTGCAGTCCTTCGCCGAGGAAGGCTTCGTCAACATCGTCGGCGGCTGCTGCGGCACGACGCCCGATCACGTCGCGCGAGATCGCAGCCGCGGTTTCGGGGACAGTCCCCAGACAGGTCCCCACGACGCACCGGTCCGCCCGCGGTTCAGCGGCCTGGAGCCGTTCGAGCTCGGGCCGGACACCGGCTTCGTGATGATCGGGGAGCGCACGAACGTGACCGGCTCGGCCCGCTTCCGCAGGCTGATCGAGGCGAACGACTACCAGGGCGCCGTCGACGTCGCGCTCGAGCAGGTGCGCGGCGGCGCGAACTTCCTCGACGTGAACATGGACGCCGACCTGCTCGACGGCGAGCAGGCGATGACGACCTTCCTGAACCTGCTCGCGACCGAGCCCGAGGTGGCTCGGATCCCGATCATGATCGACAGCTCGCGCTTCTCGGTGCTCGAGGCCGGGCTCAAGTGCGTCCAGGGCAAGGGGATCGTCAACTCGATCAGCCTCAAGGAGGGCGAGGAGAAGTTCCTCGAGCAGGCGCGGACGATCCGCCGCTACGGCGCCGGCGTCGTCGTGATGGCCTTCGACGAGATCGGTCAGGCCGACACGGTCGAGCGCAAGGTGGAGATCTGCGGCCGCGCCTACGACCTGCTGACCGCCGACGGCTGGGCCGCCGGAGGACATCGTCTTCGATCCGAACGTGCTCGCCGTGGCGACCGGGATCGAGGAGCACAACGGCTTCGCGAAGGCGTTCATCGAGGCGCTGCCGCTGCTGAAGGAGCGCTGCCCGGGCTCGCGCACGAGCGGCGGCATCTCGAACCTCTCCTTCTCCTTCCGCGGCAACGACGTCGTCCGCGAGGCGATGCACTCCGCGTTCCTCTACGACGCGATCCGGGCCGGGCTCGACATGGGGATCGTCAACGCCGGCCAGCTCGTCGTCTACGAGGACATCCCGGCCGACCTGCTCGAGCGGGTCGAGGACGTGCTCTACGACCGGCGGCCGGACGCGACCGACCGGCTCGTCACCTTCGCCGGCACGGTCGAGGGCGAGGCGACCAAGCGCGAGCTCGACCTCTCCTGGCGCGACGCGCCCGTCGAGCAGCGGCTCTCGCACGCGCTCGTGCACGGCGTCGTCGACTTCATCGAGGAGGACACCGAGGAGGCGCGCGCCGCCGCGGCGCGTCCGCTCGACGTGATCGAAGGCCCGCTGATGGACGGGATGAAGGTCGTCGGCGACCTCTTCGGCTCCGGGAAGATGTTCCTGCCGCAGGTGGTGAAGAGCGCCCGCGCGATGAAGCGCGCCGTCGCCTACCTGGAGCCGTACATGGCGGCCGAGAAGGAGCGCACCGGCAGCAACGGCCGCGCCCAGGGCAAGATCGTGCTCGCGACCGTCAAGGGCGACGTGCACGACATCGGCAAGAACATCGTCGGCGTCGTGCTCGGCTGCAACAACTACGAGGTGATCGACCTCGGCGTCATGGTCCCGGGCGACACGATCCTCGACACGGCCGTCGCCGAGGGCGCGCAGGCGGTCGGCCTCTCCGGCCTGATCACGCCGTCGCTCGACGAGATGGTGCACGTCGCGAAGGAGATGGAGCGGCGCGGGCTCGACCTGCCGCTGCTGATCGGGGGCGCGACGACGTCACGCCAGCACACGGCGGTGCGGATCGCACCCGCGTACGGCAGCGAGACCGTGCACGTGATCGACGCCTCACGCGTCGTCGGCGTCATGTCCGAATCTGCTCGATCCAGTCCGGCGCGGCGAGCTCGACGTCGAGAACCGCGTCGACCAGGAGCGGCTGCGCGGGCTGCACGCCGAGAAGGAGCGGCGTCCGTTGCTGCCGCTCGCCGCGGCGCGGGCGAACCGCGAGCCGCTCGCCTACGACGACCTCGCCGAGCCCGCGTTCACCGGCACGCGTGCCGTGACGCCCTCGCTCGCAGAGCTTCGCGACCTGATCGACTGGCAGTTCTTCTTCCACGCCTGGGAGCTGAAGGGCAAGTTCCCCGGCATCCTCGAACAGCCGGCGGCGCGGGAGCTCTACGACGACGCGACCGAGCAGCTCGACGAGATCGTGCGCGACGGCCTCCTGCAGGCGCGCGGGGTCTATGGATTCTGGCCCGCGCACGCGGAGGGGGACGACGTCGTCCTCGCGAACGGTGTCCGCTTCCCGATGCTGCGTCAGCAGGCCGCGTGGGGCGACTCGCGCCCGAACCGTTGCCTGGCTGACTACGTGGCGCCGGCGGGGGATCACGTCGGCGCCTTCGCGGTTGCGATCCACGGCGCCGACGAGCTGGCGGCCGGCTACGAGGCGGAGCACGACGACTACCGGTCGATCATGGTCAAGGCGCTCGCCGACCGGCTCGCGGAGGCGTTCGCCGAGTACGTCCACCTCGAGGCGCGCCGGGGCTGGTACGAGCCGGATGCAGCGCCGACGCGCGAGGAGCTCGTCGCCGAGAGCTACCGCGGCATCCGGCCCGCGTTCGGCTACCCGGCCTGTCCCGACCACTCCGAGAAGGGGCGCCTGTTCGAGCTGCTCGGCGCCGAGTCGGCCGGGCTCGCGCTGACGGAGAGCTTCGCGATGACCCCGGCCGCGGCGGTCAGCGGGCTCCTCTTCGGGCATCCGCAGTCGAAGTACTTCGCCGTCGGGACGGATCGCGCGCGACCAGGTGGTGGACTACGCGGAGCGCAAGGGCGTCGCGCGCAGCGGAAGTCGAGCGCTGGCTCCGGCCGAACCTCGCCTACGATTCCGAGGCATGACGTCCCGACTCGGCCGGATGCGCTGCCCTCTCGCAGCTCTCCTCATCTCTGTGCCTCGCGATCCCGGCGATCGCGCTGGCCGCGGACACGGACCCGAAGAAGCGGATCACGCCGGCCGACCAGGCGAAGGCCCGCTCGATGGTCCTCAAGCGCATCCGACTTCGCCGCCGGCTGGAAGCCGTCAAGGTCCAGCCGAACGCCGATCGGAGCTCGTCTGCCCGGGCTTCAACCCCGACGAGTCCGATCTGACGCTGACCGGCGAGGCCGGGTGGAGTTCGACGTACCCGCAGGGCGTCGCGACCGTCGCGTCGTTCTCGGAGGTCTACGTGTCGAAGTCCGACGCGGTGAAGTCGTGGACGCGAAGCGACAAGCCCGCGATCGCGCGTTGCCTCGGGCAGTTCTTCCGGAAGGGCCTGAACGAGCCGGGCACGAAGGTCAAGATCGTCAGTGCGGGACGGATGGCGTTCCCGAAGCTGGCGCCCCGGACGACGGCGTACAAGGTCGTCGCGCGCGTGAGCTTCACCGCGAACGGCCAGACGCAGACGCTGCCGTTCACGCTTCAGTTCTTCGCGCTCGGCCAGGGGCGCGGCGACACCGCGATGTCGCCATCAGCCCGGGAACCGGGGTCGCCGCCGCGGAGCTGCGGGCGTTCGGGCAAGCTGCTGGCGAAGCGCCTGGCCGCAGCCAAGCTCTAACCCTGCTCCGGGCAGGCTGTTAGCGTCCGGCACATCCTTAGCCTCGATCTCCTCCGCTCCGCGCCCGACTTCCGGCGCCTCTTTCTCGCCACGTTCGGGTCCGGTGTCGGCACGTATCTCGCCGCGGTCGCGCTCACGGTCGACGTCTTCGACCGCACCGGCTCGGGCGCCTGGGTCAGCGCGCTCCTGATCGCCGACTTCCTGCCCGTGATCCTGATCGGGCTGCTGCTCGCGCCGCTCGTCGACAGGTTCTCGAGACGGCGGCTGCTGATCGTCTCCGATCTCGTGCGTGTCGCCGTCTTCTGCGCGCTGCCGTTCGCGGACGAGCGCGACCACGATCGTCGTGCTCGCCGGTGTGGTCGGGATCGCCACCGGCTTCTTCCGCCCGGCGGTGTACGCGGGCATGCCAAACCTCGTCGACGACGCCAAGCTGCCGGAGGCGACGTCTCTCCTCCACACGGTCGAGAACCTGACGTGGATGGTCGGCCCGGTCGTCGGCGGCGTCCTGATCGCGGCCCAGGGCCCGGGTCTCGCCTACTGGATCAACGCCGCCACGTTCCTGGTCTCGGCCGCGCTGCTCGCTACGAATCCCGGCGGCGCGGCTCCAGGCGGGGAAGGTCGAGAGCCGCGGCCACTGGCGCGACATCGGCGACGGGATCCAGGTCGTGCTCCAATCGAGGCCGCTGCTTGCCGTGCTCGTCGTCTGGAACGTCGTCATGCTCGGGAACGCTGCGATCAACGTGGCCGAGGTCGTGCTGGCGAAGGTCGCGCTGGAGAGCGGCGACGTCGGCTTCGGCGTCCTGGTCGGCGCGGGCGGGCTCGGCCTGACGATCGGCAGCTTCGCTTCGGGTGCCGCAGTCGCCCGGATCGGACTCGGGCGGCTGTATGCGCTCGGGATCGTGCTGATGGCGGCCGGCTACGCGGTCGCAGCGGTTGCGCCGAACATCTATGTCGCCGTGCCCGCGGTCGTCCTGGCGTCGTTCGGCAACGGCGCTGCGGTCGTCTGCAATGCGCTGTTCGTTCAGCGCGGAGCGCCGGACGAGCTTCGCGGGCGGGCGTTCACGGTGATCATGTCCTCGAACTACGCGCTGCTCGGAGTCGGGATGGTGGCCGCGGGAGCGCTCACGGATGCGTTCGGCGCTCGCTGGGTGTGGGGCGGCGCCGCGGGCGCGTATTTCGTGGCGGGGCTGCTCGCGTTCGCGCTCGCGCCGCGGCAGCGCGAGGAGCTCGTCAGCCAGGAGGCGCTCTCGTGAGCACGCGGCAGGCATGGACCCTCGACGAACTGGCTGCCGGGGTCAGAAGCGGCGACCGGCGCGCGCTCGCACGCGCGATCAGCCTCGTCGAGAACGGCGATCCGCTCTCGTACGAGCTCGTCCGCGAGCTCTACCCGCAGACCGGCTCCGCGTACGTCGTCGGCGTCACCGGCCCGCCGGGAGTCGGCAAGTCGTCGCTGATCAGCGCGCATCGTTCGCCACGTCCGCGCCGCGGAACAGACGGTCGGCGTGATCTCGGTCGATCCGTCGAGCCCGTTCACGCAGGGTGCGCTCCTCGGCGACCGGATCCGGCTCTCCGACCACTTCCTCGATCCCGGGTGTCTTCATCCGCTCGATGGGGACGCGCGGGCATCTCGGCGGCCTCGCCGAGGCGACGCTCCAGGCCGCGCTCCTGCTCGATGCCGCCGGCAAGGAGCTCGTGCTGCTCGAGACGGTCGGCGCCGGGCAGAGCGAGGTCGAGGTGATCGGGATCGCCGACACGGTCCTGCTCGTCCTGATGCCCGGCTCCGGCGACTCGGTGCAGGCGTTGAAAGCGGGGATCATGGAGATCCCGGACGTGATCGCGATCAACAAGATGGATCATCCGGCCGCCAAGACGATGCTGAACGAGGTTCGCTCGATCCTCGCGCTCGACCGCGACCGAGCCTGGCGGCCGCCGATCGTCCTCACCGAGGCGGTGCGCGGCGAGAACGTGCCGGAGCTCTGGGGCGAAGGTGGAGGAGCACCGCGCGCATCCTCGAGTCGGAAGGGCTGCTGGAGGAGCGGCGGCGCAAGAACCTGGCCGGCGAGGTGTTCGCCGCCGCGACGAGCCGTGCGAAGGCACATCTCCAAGCGCACGGTCGCCGAGAAGCCGGAGCTGCGGCGCCTGCTCGACGAGGTGCAGGCACGCCGGCTCGACCCGCTCTCGGCCGTGCGTGAGATCCTGGAGGAGGTGTACGGAATTGACGACCGCACAAGCCCCGACTCTCGCTGACCTCGAGGCCGCGCGGGCCCGGATCGCCGGGTTCGCGCGCGTCACCCCGGTCTTCTCGTCCCGAGACGCTCTCGCGGCGCGCCGGCCGGTGCGTGCAGCTGAAGGCCGAGAACCTCCAGCGCACGGGCTCGTTCAAGATCCGCGGCGCCGTCAACACGATCGCGGCGCTCACCGAGGAGGAGCGCGCCGCGGGCGTCGTCGCGGCCAGCGCCGGCAATCACGGCCAGGCCGTTGCCTGGGCAGCGCGCGAGGCCGGCATCGCGGCCACGATCTTCATGCCGCAGGACTCGCCGATGGCCAAGGTCGACGCGACCCGGAACTACGGCGCGCAGGTCGAGCTCGTCGGCGCGAGCTTCGACGACTCGATGGCGGCAGCGCAGGAGCTCGTCGACTCGACCGGCGCGACGTTCGTCCACGCCTTCGAGGACGAGCGCGTGATCGCAGGGCAGGGCACGATCGGGCTCGAGCTCGCCGAGCAGCTGCCCGACCTCGGAACGCTGGTCGTCCCGATCGGCGGCGGCGGGCTCGCGGCCGGGATCGCGATCGCCCTGCGTGCGCTCAAGCCGGACGTGCAGCTCATCGGCGTTCAGGCGGCGAACATCTGCCCGTTCGCGGGCGGCACCGAGCACGGGTACACGATCGCCGAGGGAATCGCGGTCAAGCAGCCCGGGCACGCTCACCTCCGCGATCCTCGCGGAGCTGCTCGACGACGTCGTCACCGTCACCGACGAGCAGATCAGCCACGCGATCGTGCTGCTGCTCGAGCGGACGAAGCTCCTGGTCGAGGGTGCGGGCGCCGCATCGGTCGCAGCGCTGCTTGCCGGCAAGATTCCGGGCGAGGACGAGGTCTGCGCGATCCTCTCCGGTGGCAACATCGACCCGACGCTCCTGATCCAGGTGATGCGGCACGGCCTGACGCAGGCCGGGCGCTTCCTCGTCGTCCGCACGCGCTTCGACGACCGGCCCGGGGAGCTCGTCAAGCTGCTGCAGCTCGTCGCGGAGGAGCGTGCGAACGTCATCTCCGTCGAGCATCACCGCGAGGGGATGGATCAGCCGATCGGCCAGACCGAGGTCGAGCTGACGCTCGAGATGCGCGACGAGGCTCACTGCGACGAGCTCCGCGCCGCCCTCGCCGAGCGCGGCTACCCGTCGGAGCGCCTCAGCTAGGCGGGAGGCGACCGATCGCGCGCCGCGAGCTCGCCTTGTGTTTCTGAAACACAATCCTCCTCGGCGACCAGCGCGGCGTGGGCGTCGAGAAGCCGGCCGAGCGTGTAGTCGAAGCTGGGCGCGCGGCCGGCGGCGATCGTGTTCGCTGCTTCTTTGAGGACGTCGCGAAGCTCCGCTCGGGCACGCCGGCGGCGTCGCTCGGCGATCACCAGGCGCCGGATGTGCGGGTAGCTCGGACGCGGAAGTCCCACATTTGCAGCGGTTTCCGCGACGAGGCGCCAGGTCGCGGCGGCCGGTTCGTCCTCGTCGTCGAACGCGGCGACGAGCTCCCGGAGACCCGGTCGGGTAGATCGGGAGCTCGCGAAGCGCATGTCTCAAGCGTGCCCGGAGCCCTGTCACGAGAGGTCAACGAAAACGCGGCGGCGAACGAACGAAAGAGGGCTTGTGTTTCAGAAACACAAGGCGTCCTTTCCGTTTCGCCTACGTGAGCTCGACGAGGCGGCCGTCCGGGTCGCGCGCGTAGGCAGAGCGGCCCCACGCGAGGTCGCGCGGACCGTCGAGGTCGATCCCGGCGGCGGCGAGCGAAGCGGCGTGGGCGTCCAGGCCCTCGAATGAGAAGGCGACGTGGTCGTCGGCCGGCGGGTCGCCGGGCGCCGGCTCGACTGTCGCGTGGATCCGAAGCACGAGCTCGCCGAGCACGAAGACGGCTTGACCGGGAGAGCGCTCAGCGGGATCGAGGCCGAGCACGCGTTCGTAGAAGGACGTGAGGCGGTCGACGTCGGCGGTGAAGAGCGCCAGCTCGACGAGCCTCGGCTCGCTCACGAGCCGCCGCAGCGGCGGAACTCGACCATGGCGCCGCCCCGGGCAGCCCAGCCCGTGAGGCCGCCCTCGAGCACGGGACGGGCGTCGACGCCGCGGGCGGCGAGGATCGACGCCGCGATTCCGGCGCGGGCGCCGCTCTCGCAGATCGTCACGACGGGCCGGTCGGTCGGTATCTCGGCTCCGCTGAGGGAGAGGAGGCGGTACGGGATGTTGCGGCTGCCGGCGATGTAGCCGTCGTCGCGCTCGTCGCGCTCGCGCACGTCGATCAGCTCGGCGCCCTCCTGGAGCAGCGTGTCGAGATCGGCCGAGGCTCGACCGGCTCGATCCGCTCGGGGCCGGCGCCGAGAACGTAGCCGTGGAGGTCGAGGAACCCGGCGGCCCGGAGCCCCCGGATCGCGCGCTGCGCCTCGTGGGCGGTCGCTGCCTGCACCACGATCTCGTCGCCGGGGTCGAGCACGAAGCCTGCCTTCGTCGCGAACGCCGTGCCCGAGACGGGCACGTTGAGCGCGCCGCTGCGCGATGACCGGCGACGTAGTCGGACGCCGGGCGGACGTCGAGCACGGTCGCGCCTGGCGGAGCGACCGGAAGCTCCTCCACGTCGCGGGGAGCGCCGACGAGCGGGCCGCGGTTGAGCTCGACGAGCCGAGCCATGTTCGGCGGTTTCGGCGCCGAGACCGTCGCGGCCTCGGCGACGAAGGAAACCTCGTCGTCGAGCTGGAGCGCCTGGTTGAAGCGGCGCTCGAAGCCGATCGTCGAGGACGCCTTCGAGCTCATCGCCTTGCCGCAGAGCGAGCCGGCGACGTGACCGGGGAAGACCTCGACGCCGTCCGGGAGCTCCAGCAGGCGGCGCAGCGAGTGGAAGAGGTCCTGCGCGCCCTCCCTCGCGCCGACGGCGAGATCCGGCCGAGCCGCGTCGCCGACGAAGAGCGAGTCGCCCGTGAGAACGAGCCAGGGCTCGTCGGCGCGCGAGCGGTCGATCACGGCCAGGCACGTGTGCTCGGGACGATGGCCCGGCGTGTGGATCGCCCGCAGGATCGACCTCGCCGAGCTCGAGCTCGAGCGCCGTCGCTCAGCGCGTCGTGGGCGTACTCGGCCTCTGCGGCCGGGTGAATCGAGATCGGGATGCCGTGCTCGAGCGCGAGCCGGCCGTGCCCGGAGAGGTGGTCGGCGTGCGTGTGGGTCTCGACGATGCGGACGATCTCGACACCCCGCTTCGCCGCCTCCGCGAGCACCCGCTCGACCGCGTACGGAGGATCGACGATCGCGGCGACGCCGGCTTCCTCGTCACCGACCAGGTATGACGCGCACCCGAGATCGTCGTCCAGAAACTGCTGGAAGAGCACGGGACATGACGGTATCAGGCGTTCCGGCGCCGCGAGACGACGAGCACACCCACGGCCACACCGAGCGCGAGCGTCACGCCCACAACGACGCCGAGCCACGGAAACGCGCCCGTCTCCGCCGGCTCCTCGGCCGGGGGCACGACGGTGACGGCGCCGTCGACCTCGACCGACTTCCCGTCGGCGAAAAAGGCGCGCAGGACCAGCAGCAGCTCCCCCGGCGGCACCGTCTCGCCGACGCGGACGCGCACGTTCCAGCGCGTCTCGGCCCCGGCGGCCCCCTGCAGGCTGCTGGTCAGGAAGGTGACTCCTTCTCCCTCGACCCCGAGCCGGACGGGCGGGTCGCCGGCGCGAAGCTGCGGAATCTCGACCGTCAGCGCCGCCACTCTTCCCTGCTCGACGAGCCGTGGCTGCACGTCGACATGCGCGAGCGCCGGTTGTGGCGACAGGAGGGCCAGAAGTGTCGCTACGGTTGCGCAGGCGTAAGTGCGGTGTAAAGGAGTCCGTTTCACAGGTTTGGGACTGGTATACCCGGCAAAGGACTACTGGGGCGTCCTGAACGCGCCGCTCAACCTGATGCACACAACGGAAGGACATCTCACATGAGGATCAAGAGCCTTGGGCTGTGGTCCGCGCTGCTCGTCTCGAGCTTCGCGCTGATTGCAGGCGGCTGCGGCGGTGACGACAACGAAGGCGCGTCGAATACCGGCGCGACGACCGCCGAGGGCGGCGCGGAAGCCGCCGAGCAGGTAATCACCGTGAACTGGGGCTCCGAGCCGCCGTCCCTGGATCCCGGCCTGGCGAGCGACACGACGTCCGCCAACATCCTGCTCAACATCATGGATCCACTCGTGCGGCTCGACGACGACCTCAACCCCGTCCCGTCTGCGGCGGAGAGCTTCGAGACGAGCGAGGACGGCAAGACAGTCACGTTCGTGCTCCGCGATGGTCTCAAGTGGACGAACGGCGACCCGGTCGCCGCGGGTGACTTCGAGTACGCCTGGAAGCGGACGATCTCGCCCGAGCTCGCCGCCGACTACGCGTACCAGTTCTCCGGCATCGTCGGTGCGCAAGAGTACAACGCGTGCGACGCGAAGAAGGACGACTGCGCCGCGCTGCGCGACAAGGTCGGCGTCAACGCGGTCGACGACAAGACCCTCGAGGTCAAGCTGACGACGCCACAGCCGTGGTTCGTCCAGCAGGCCGCACATCACTCGTTCCTGGCCGTCAACAAGAAGGCCGTCGACGAGTTCGGCGACAAGTGGACCGAGGCGGCGAACATCGTCACCAACGGCCCCTTCAAGCTCGAGGCCTGGGAGCACAACCAGTCGATCGACCTGGTCAAGGACGACACGTGGCGTGGCGCGGATGACGTCAAGCTCACGCGCGTCAACGGCCGGATGATCAACGACCCGATCACGGCAGTGCAGGCGTTCGAGGCCGGCGAGGTCGACGTTCTCTACCAGGCTCTGCCGCCGTCGGAGATCTCGCGGCTGAAGGAGACGCCGGAGTACGAGCAGTATCCGGGTCTCGGCACCTTCTACTACGCCTTCAACGTCGAGAACATCCCGGACGTCAAGCAGCGCCAGGCGATGTCGCTCGCGATCCCGCGCCAGTCGATCATCGACAACGTCGCGCAGGGTGGTCAGCTGCCCGCAACCGGCTTCACGCCCGAGGGCATGCCCGGCTTCGACGTGATCAACCCCGAGTCGCCCTGGCTCCCGGCTGAGCCGGACGTCGAGCAGGCGAAGCAGCTGATGAGCGAGGTCGCGAGCCCGAAGACGAAGGTCACGCTCTACACCAACGACTCCGGCGCCAACCCCGACATCGCCGTCGCGGTGCAGGCCGGGTTGAAGGAGATCGGAATCGACAGCACGATCAAGCAGCAGGAGTTCCAGCAGTACCTGGAGTTCCTCGGGCCGCCGCCGAACAAGGACGTCGACGTGTACCGGCTCGGCTGGATCGGCGACTTCGTCGACGCGATCAACTTCCTCGAGCTGTGGAAGTGCGACTCCGGCAACAACTCCACGAACTACTGCAACAAGGACTACGACGCGCTGATCGAGGAGGCGCGCGGGACCGAGGACAACGACGCCCGCTACGAGCTGTACGCGCAGGCGGAGGATCTCCTCTGGGGCGAGGACGGCGACCTGCCCGTCTCGCCGATCTACTTCTACACGTACACGAACCTCGAGCGTGAGAACATCAAGGAGTCCTTCAGCGTCAACCTGCTGAACCAGACCGACCTGACGAAGGTCGTCGTCACCGAATAAGGCAACACTCGGCAGAGCACGCGGACGGGGCGAGAGCCCCGTCCGCGTTCGTTGACAATGCGTCGTGGGTAGATAGAGGCGGCCATGCTCAAGTTCATCGTCAGGCGGATCTTCTGGACGATCCCGGTCATCCTGGTCGTGATCTTCCTGACGTTCGTGATGATGCGGCAGATCCCGGGCAACCCGTTCCGCCAGACGGAGCGCGCGGTACCGGAGGCCGTCCAGCGCAACCTCGACCGGAAGTTCAACCTCGACAAGCCCTGGTACATGCAGTACCTGTACTACGTGAAGGGCGTCGCGACGTTCGACCTCGGCCCTTCGCTCGTGATCCGCGGCCGCGACGTCAACGACATCGTCAAGACGCACTTCCCGAAGTCGATCGAGCTCGGCGTGTACGCGTTCCTCTTCGCGATCGTCCTGGGTGTCCCGCTCGGGATGATCGCCGCGCTACGGCACAACACCTGGGCCGACTACGGGGCGATGTTGTTCTCGAACGTGTTCCACGCGGTGCCGAGCTTCCTGATCGCGACGCTGTTGATCTACTTCATCGCGCTCAAGGGAGGCGCTCTGCCCGACGAGCGGCTGGACGACCTGGGAGCACAAGATCCTGCCCTCGATCGCGCTCGGCTTCGGGCCGATGGCGCTGTTCGCCCGGCTCGTGCGCGGGACGATGCTCGAGACGCTGCAGCAGGACTACGTGCGGACGGCGAGAGCGAAGGGCCTGCGCTATCGCCGCGTCGTCGGGCTGCACGTGCTCCGCAACTCGCTCATCCCGGTGGTCACCGCGGCGGGGCCGCTCGCTCGGGCTACATCATCACCGGCTCGTTCGTGATCGAGTTGATCTTCAACATTCCCGGGATCGGCCAGTACTTCGTCACCGCGGTGACGGCGCGCGACTACTCGGTCGTGATGGGGCTGACCGTCCTGCTCTCCGGCCTGATCGATCGTCGCAAACCTGGTCGTGGACATCCTCTACGGGATCCTCGATCCCCGCACGCGGGACGCGCGCACCTGATGGTCGCACCGACCGAGGAGCTCCGCCCCGAGCCGATCGTCGCCGAGTCGGGCAGTGCAGGCGCGCCGATCGCCCAGACCAACCTCTGGCGCGACGCGTGGCGCCGCTACGTTCGCAACAAGGCCGCGGTCATCGCCGGATCGGTCTTCCTGCTGGTGCTCCTCTACTGCATCCTCGCGCCGATCATCTCCCCGTACAACCCGGACGCGGTCGTCTTCCCGGACGCGAACCTCAACCCGAGCCTCGACCATCCCTTCGGCACCGACAAGTTCGGCCGCGACCTGCTCACCCGCACCGCGCTCGGCGGCCGCGTCTCGATCCTGATCGCGTTCGGCGCCACGTTCGCGATCCTGGCGATCGGCGTCGTCTACGGAGCGATCTCGGGCTTCGTCGGCGGCCGGCTCGACAACGGCCTGATGCGTTTCCTCGACGCGCTCTACGGCCTGCCCTACCTGCCCTTCGCGATCATCACGCTCGCGATCATCGGCTACACGAATCTCTGGACGATGATGATCGCGCTCGCGATCGCCAGCTGGTTCACCACCGCGCGCATCGTCCGCGGCCAGGTGCTGACGCTGAAGGAGAACGACTACGTGCGCGCGGCGAAGGCGGTGGGCGCGCGCTGGTACCGGATCCTCGCTACGCCACCTGCTGCCGAACACGCTCGGCATCCTGATCATCGCGATCTTCCTCGAGCTGCCCGCCGTCATCCTCGGCGAGGCGTTCCTCTCCTTCATCGGCCTCGGCATCAGCCCGCCCGATGCCTCCTGGGGCGCGATGGCGCAGGAGGGCCGCGACGTGTACCGGACGCATCCGATCGCGATCATCGTGCCGTCGGTCGCGATCGCGACCCTCGTCATGTGCGCGAACTTCGTCGCCGACGGGCTTCGCGACGCACTCGACCCGAGGACGCGGGAGAGCTAGATGGCGCTCCTCGAGGTCAACGACCTGCGGACGCACTTCTTCACGCGCGACGGCGTGGTCCGGGCCGTCGACGGGATCAGCTTCGCCGTCGAGAAGGGCAAGACGCTCGGGATCGTGGGCGAGTCGGGCTGCGGGAAGTCGGTGACGGCGCTCTCGATCATGGGCCTGATCCCGAAGCCACCGGCCGAGATCGTCTCCGGCGAGGTGCTGTTCGAGGGCCAGGACCTGACGAAGCTCTCCGAGCACAAGCTGGAGGACATTCGCGGCCGCGAGATCGCGATGATCTTCCAGGACCCGATGACGTCGCTCAACCCGACGCTGACGATCGGGACGCAGATCACCGAGACGATCCGGCGGCACTACGACGTGCCGCAGGAGCAGGCGAACAAGAAGGCGATCGAGCTGATGGAGGAGGTGCGGATCCCGCGAGCCTCGGAACGGCTCAAGGACTACCCGCACCGTTTCTCCGGCGGCATGCGCCAGCGCGTGATGATCGCGATCGCGCTCTCGTGCGACCCGAAGCTGCTGATCGCCGACGAGCCGACGACCGCGCTCGACGTGACCGTGCAGGCATCCGTGCTCGACCTGCTCGACGACCTCCGGCACGAGCACGACATGGCGATGATCATCATCACCCACGACATGGGCGTGGTCGCCGAGGCCGCAGACGACATCCTCGTCATGTACGCCGGCCAGGTGGTCGAGCAGGCCAACACGCTCGACCTCTTCGACAATCCGGAGCACCCGTACACCGAGGCGCTGCTCGGGGCGCTGCCGCAGCTCGAGGGCGAAGGGATCCGCCAGGGACGCCTGACCGCGATTCCCGGACGCCCGCCGGACCTGATCGACCCGCCGAAGGCGTGCCGGTTCGGACCGCGCTGCCCCTATGCGGGTGGCGACTCCTGCACCGAGCACATGCCCGAGCTGCGCGAGGTTCGCAAGGGCCACTGGGTGCGATCCGCGCATCCGGCGAGCGAGCGCACCCGCACGGAGGTGCTCGCGTGACGGCGCTCCTCGAGGTCAAGAACCTGGTCAAGCGCTTCCCGATCCGCGCCGGGCTGCTGATCGAGCGCACCGTGGGCGAGATCGCGGCCGTCGACGAGGTCAGCTTCGAGATCGCGCCGGGCGAGACGCTCGGCCTCGTCGGCGAGTCGGGCTCCGGCAAGTCGACGACCGGCTACTGCGTCCTCCAGCTGCTGAAGCCGACCTCGGGCTCGGTGCTCTTCGAGGGCACCGAGCTGACCGAGCTCGGGCGCGAAGATCTCCGCAAGATGCGGCGCGAGATGCAGATCGTCTTCCAGGACCCGTACTCGTCGCTCGACCCGCGCATGACCGTCGGCGACATCGTCGGCGAGCCGCTGATCGTGCACGGGATCGGCACGCGCAAGGACCGGGGGATCCGGATCCGCGAGCTGCTCGACGTGGTCGGCTTCAACCCGAGCTTCACGAACCGCTATCCGCACGAGTTCTCGGGCGGCCAGCGCCAGCGAATCGGGATCGCCCGGGCGCTCGCGCTCTCCCCGAAGCTGATCGTCTGCGACGAGCCGGTCTCGGCGCTCGACGTCTCGATCCAGGCGCAGATCCTCAACCTGCTCAAGGACCTGCAGCGCGACTTCGGGCTCACGTATCTCTTCATCGCCCACGACCTCGCCGTCGTACGCTCGATGAGCGACCGGATCGCCGTCATGAACAAGGGCGAGCTGGTCGAGATCGGCCCGGCCGAGGAGGTCTACACGAACCCGCAGCACGACTACACGAAGGCGCTGCTCTCGGCGGTTCCGATTCCGGATCCCCGCGCGATGAAGGAGCGGAAGGCCGCCCGCCGGAAGCTCCGGCACGCGCTGGCCGAAGGCGTGTAACGGAAACTGCGCGCTACAAGCCGAGGTGCTTGGCGATCACCATCCGCTGCACCTCGTTGGTGCCCTCGCCGATCTCGAGGATCTTCTGGTCGCGGTAGAGGCGTGAGATCGCGTACTCGTCCATGAAGCCGTAGCCGCCGTGGATCTGGAGCGCGCAGTTCGCGGCACGGTTCGAGAGCTCACCCGTGTAGAGCTTCGCCATCGCCGCCTCGCGGGCGAACGGGCGGCCCTGGTCCTTCAGCCACGCCGCCTTGATCACGAGCGCGCGGCCGGCCTCGATCTCCGTCGCCATGTCCGCGAGCTGGAACTGGATCGCCTGGAAGCGTGAGATCGGCTTGCCGAACTGCTCCCGCTCCTGCGCGTACGCGAACGCGAGGTCGTAGGCGCCCTGCGCCAGCCCGACGCCCATCGCGGCGACCGAGATCCGGCCGCCGTCGAGGATCTCGAGGAACTGCTGGAATCCCTGGCCGCGCGGGCCGAGCAGGTTCCCCTCCGGGACGGCGCAGTCGCGGAAGGAGAGCTCGCGCGTGTCGGACGCCTTCCAGCCGAGCTTCTTCATCGGCGCCGAGATCTCGTAGCCGGGCGTTCCGTTCGGGACGACGATGTTCGAGATCTCGTCCTCGCCGGTGCGGGCGGTCAGCGTCACGCCCCAGGTGATGTCGGTGCCGGCGTTCGTGATGAACATCTTCGAGCCGTTGACGACCCAGCTCCCGTCGCGCAGCTCGCCGGTCGTCAGCGTGTTGCCCGCGTCGGAGCCGGCGCCGGGCTCGGTCAGCCCGAAGGCCGCGAGCTTGCGGCCCGAGGCGAGGTCGGGCAGCCACTCGCGCTTCTGCTCCTCGCTCCCGAAGAGGTAGATCGGCATCGTCCCGAGCGAGGTGTGAGCGGCGACGGTGATCGCGACCGACGAGTCGATTCGCGTCAGCTCCTCGATCGCGAGCGCGTAGGAGACCGTGTCGCCGCCGGCGCCGCCGTACTCCTCCGGCAGCGGCAGGCCCATCAGGCCGAGCTCGCCGAGCTCCGCGACGAGCTCGTACGGGAAGCGCGACTCCCGGTCGAGCTCCTCCGCCACCGGCGCGACCTGCTCGCGCGCGAACTCGCGCACGGTGTCGCGCACGAGCTGCTGCTCCTGGGTCAGGTCGAGGTCCATGCGCGGCCGGATGCTACCGGGTAGATTCGGCGTTTCCACCGACCAAGGAGCGAAACGAGATGGCTGAGAGCGTGCAGGAGTTCTTCGACGGCCTGGCGAGCCGGGCGGATGCCGAGAAGACCGCCGGGATGAACAACTCGTACCTGTTCGACATCGAGGGAGCCGGCCAGTGGCTCGTGACGGTCCAGGACGGCGGCGGTCAGCGTCACCGAGGGCGGCGGCGAGGCCGACACGACGATCACGACCACCGAGGACAGCTTCATGGCGATCGTCCGCGGCGAGCAGAACCCGACGACGGCCTACATGACCGGGAAGCTGAAGATCAAGGGCGACATGGGCGCTGCGATGAAGCTGCAGAAGCTCTTCTAGGCATGTCGTATTACGAGGTTCTCCTCTTCCTGCACATCTTCGCCGTGATCGTCTGGGTCGGCGGTGGGATCGCGCTGCTCTTCCTGAGCGCGTGGGGCGAGCAGACGCGCAACGCCGCCTTCATGCAGGGGCTCGGCGCGAGCTCCGAGTGGCTCGCAAAGCGTCTCTTCATTCCGTCGTCGCTCGCGACGCTCGTGTTCGGGATCCTGCTCACGATCGAGGGGCCCTGGACGTTCGACATCCTCTGGATCGATCTCGGCTTCGTCGGCTTCGCGGTCTCCTTCCTGATCGGGATCCTGTTCCTGAAGCCGGAGGGCGAGCGGATCGGACGCGCGATCGCCGCGCACGGACCCGACTCGAGCGAGGCCAGGCATCACGTGAACCGGATCGGCGTCGTCAACAAGGTCGACGTCGTGATCCTCGTGCTCGTCATCGCGGCGATGGCGATCAAGCCGACGTCGGAGGACGCCGGAACGTTGATCATCTTCGGGCTCATCGCAGCCGCGGCGGTGGCGTTCGGCGCGTGGAACCTGCGCTCGGCCCCCGGCCCGCGGCCGACCGGCTAGTCCGCTTCCAGCTCGACGAGGAGGGCGCCGCCGGCGACGCGGTCGCCCTCCTCGACGTGCACGGCCTTGACCGTCGCGTCGCAGGGCGCCGTCAGCGGCGTCTCCATCTTCATCGCCTCGAGCACGAGCAGCGGACGGCGCGCCTCGACACGGTCGCCCGACGGCGACGTCGACCCTGATCACCGTGCCCGGCATCGGCGCGGTGACCTTGCTCTCGCCGCCGGCCCCGGCACGCGTGTGCGCGGCGCTGTCGACGTCCGGAGCCGGGGCAGGCGCCGCCGGCGGCAGGTTCAGCCGCCAGCCGCCACGCCACGGTGCGTCCGGGAGCCGAAGCGGCGGCTCGGAGAGCGGCGGGTACTCGGTCAGGAAGGCCGTCGTCGCCTCGCCGGCCAGCACGACGGGATGTGCGACGAGCCAGCGGAGGAAGGGAAGGTTCGTCGTCACGCCGCCGACCTCGGTCTCGGCGAGCGCGTCGCCGAGCCGCGCGAACGCCTCGGCGCGCGTCGGCCCGTGCGCGATCAGCTTGGCGATCATCGGGTCGTAGCCGAGGCCGACCTCGTCGCCTTCCTCGACGCCCGCATCGACCCGGACACCCGTGGGCAGCCGCAGTCGCTCGACCGTTCCGGCCTGGGGGAGGAAGGTGCGCGGATCCTCGGCGTAGAGCCGCACCTCGACCGCGTGGCCGTGACTTAGTGTTGCATCAACACTAAGTCGCTCGCCGGCGGCGACGCGGAGCTGCTCGGCGACGAGGTCGATGCCGGTCACGAGCTCCGTGACCGGGTGCTCGACCTGGATCCGGCCGTTCAGCTCGAGGAAGAAGAACTCGCCGCCGGCGAGCATGAACTCGGCCGTGCCGGCGCTCGTGTAGCCGATCGCCCGCGCGAACGCGACCGCCGCGGCGCTCATCGCCGCGCGCAGCTCCGGATCGAGCGCGGGAGACGGGGACTCCTCGAGCACCTTCTGGTGGCGCCGCTGCACCGAGCAGTCGCGCTCGCCGAGCGCAAGGACGGTCCCGTGCGCGTCGGCGAGGAGCTGGATCTCGACATGCCGTGGCCGCTCGACGTAGCGCTCGCAGAAGACGGTTCCGTCGCCGAACGCCGCCTCGGCCTCGCGCGCCGCCGCCGCAAGCGCCTCCGGCGAGCTCGGCCGGCTCGCGGACGACGCGCATGCCTCGGCCGCCCCCGCCCGCAGCCGCCTTGACGAGCAGCGGGAAGCCGAGCTCGTCCGGCTCCCCGGTGGGCACGACGGGGACGCCGGCCTCGGCCGCGATCCGCTTCGCGGCGAGCTTGTCCCCGCCGAGCCGCAGAGCCTCGGCCGGCGGGCCGACCCAGGTGACGCCGGCCGCTTCGACCGCCGCAGCGAAGTCGGCGTTCTCGGCGAGGAACCCGTAGCCGGGGTGGATCGCATCGGCGCCGGCTTGCTTGGCCGCCCGGATGTGCTCCTCGGGGTCGAGGTAGCTCTCGATCTCGACCGTCTCTCCCGCGGACCGAGCGTGCAGCGAGCCGACGTCGTCCGGCGCGGCCACCGCAACGGTCGCGATCCCGAGCTCGCGGCAGGTGCGGAAGATCCGCACGGCGATCTCGCCGCGGTTCGCAACCAGGAGCTTTTGGATCGGCACGTTGCGGATCGTAGAGAGCGGCGATACTCTGGCCCGCTTCATGCGGCGCTTGCTTGTCATCCTCGGGGTCGTGCTCTGCCTGCCGGCGCAGGCAAGCGCAGCGACGACGTACGTCGTCGACGGGCGCGGCTGGGGCCACGGGATCGGCATGAGCCAGTACGGCGCGCGGGGCTATGCCGAGGCCGGCTGGGGCTACGAGCGGATCCTCGCGCACTTCTATCCGACGACCGAGCTGACGATCGTGCCCGCACGGCCGGTGCGCGTCCTGCTCGCTCGAGGGCAAGACAGCGGTCAGGATCGGCTCGACGAAGCCCTTCAAGGTCGTCGACGCGCGCGGCAAGGTGCGCAGGCTCAAGCCGCGGCAGCTGAACCTGGTCGCAGCGAAGATCGCCGCCGCCCGCCTGCCTCTTCGCTACGAGCCGGGAGCCTCGCCGCTCGTTCTGAACGGGAACGCCTACCGCGGCGCGCTGATCGTGCACCGCCGCGCCGGCAAGCTGATCGTCGTCAACAGGCTGCCGCTCGACCGCTATCTCCGCGGTGTGGTGCCGTGGGAGATGCCCGACGACTGGCATCCGGAGGCGCTGCGCGCGCAGGCGGTCGTCGCTCGCTCGTACGCGCTCGCGACGCTGAAGCCGGGGACGCTCTTCGACCTCTACGCCGACACCCGGAGCCAGGTCTACGGCGGCGTCGCAGGCCGAGGCGGCCTCGACGAACCTCGCGATCGGCGCGACCGCCGGGCGCGTGCTCTTCTGGAACGGCCGCGTCGCGACGACCTTCTACCACTCGACCTCGGGCGGCAGGACCGTCTCGATCGGAGAGGCCTGGCCGCGCGCGACGCGCGGTGCCCGTACCTCGTCTCGGTCCCCGATCCCGCACGACAACCTCTCGAAGCACCACCGCTGGGGGCCCGTCCGGCTGACGCCGGCACAGGTCGGGAAGAAGCTCGGGCTCGGGCCCGTGCGCGACCTGATCGCCGTGCGCGGGCCGTCCGGCCGCGTCACCGAGGTGAAGCTGAAGCTCGCCGGTGGCACACGGACGATGCTCTCGCAGGACTTCCGCCGCGCGCTCGACCTGCGCTCGACCTGGTTCTCGGTGCGCGTGCTCCAGCTCGAGGCGGCATCCGGGCGCGGGCTGGCCCGGGCCGGTCGCCCGACGGTGCTGCGCGGCTTCGTCCGCGGGCTCGGCAAGGTCCGGCTCGAGCGGCAGGTGAACGGCGGCGACCTGGAAGACCGTCAAGCGGGTCCGCGTCCGCCCGGACGGCCGATTCTCCGTTTCGGTCAGCCTGCGGCGGACGACGAGCTACCGCCTGGCGACGCCCGGCGCCTCGGGCGCGGCGATCACCGTCAAGACTCGCTGACGTTCTCCCTTACACGGCCTTACACGGCCCTCACAGGCGCCCGGCTACCGTTGTCCGGATGAAGCGGGTCCTCGTCGCGTGCCGTCGCCGCCGCCTGCCTCGCGCTCGTGCCGCACGCAGACGCCTCGCCGAGCGTCCGGTACGGCCTCCAGGACGACGCGTGGCTCGTCTACGGCGCCGGGACGCTCGAGAGCGGGTCGACACGCTCGACCGGATCGGCGTCGACCTCGTGCGCTTCACGATCGACTGGAGCAAGGTCGAGAAGCACGCGCGTGGAGACCGCGACTGGAGTTCAGTCGACGCGGTGCTCGGCGCCCTCCGCGACCCGCGGCATCGCACCGTCGTGACGCTGTACGGCACGCCGCGCTGGGCGAACGGCGGCCGAGCGCGAACTGGGCGCCGACCTCCGCGTCGACGTTCGCGGCCTTCGCCGCCGCCGCCGCGAATCGGTATCCCTGGGTCAAGCTGACTGGCTCGATCTGGAACGAGCCGAACCAGCGGCGCTGGCTGCGGCCGACGACTCCGCAGCACCTACGTGCAGAAGCTGCTCAACCCGGCCTACGCGGCGATCCACCGCGCGAGCCCCGGCGCGCGGGTCGGGGCGGCGTAACCGCACCGCGCGGATCGACCGGGGGTGTCTCGCCCGTCGCGTGGATCCGCGGCATGCGGGCCGCCGGAGCCACGGCTCGACGCATACGCGCACAACCCCTATCCGCTCGACCGCCTCGAGACGCCTTCGACCGGCGCGCTGCGGCTACTGCGAGACGATCACGATGGCGTCGCTCGAGCGACTGCAGCGCGAGGTCACGCGCTGCCTGCGGCAGCGCGGAAGCGGATCTGGCTGACGGAGTACGGCTACCAGACGAACCCGCCCGACCGGCTCCTCGGCGTCTCGACCGCAACGCAGGCGCGCTACGTCGGCGAGGCGGCGTAGCGGACCTTCAAGGCCCGCAACGTCGACATGCTGATCCACTACCTCTACCGCGACGAGCCGGAGCTCGCCCGCTGGCAGAGCGGTCTCGTGGCCGCCGGCGGGTGCAGCCAAGCCTGTACGGCGGGCGTTCATGCTCGCCGCTCGCGCAGGTGTCACCGCAGCGGCGTCCGACCACGGCTGTCTGGGGCCAGGTCCGGTCCGGCGAGCGGCCGGCAGCTGCTACGTGCTCCAGCAGTTCCGGGACGGCGCGCTGGCGAACCGTCGACGGCGCGTACAAGACGACGGAGCGCGGCTTTCTCTACCGCTACGTGCGCGCCGCCAAGGGCTCGGCTGCTGGGATCGTGCACACGCCGAGCGGCATCGTCAGCCCGGTGCTCCAGGTGTCGTTAGCCCAGTCCGGGGCTGCAGCGCTCGAGGAAGGCCTTGAGGCCCTCCTGGCCTTCGTCGCTCGTGCGCCGCTCGGCGATCCGCCGCGCGGTCTCGGGGCCGTCCGGCCGCTCGAGCACCAGCTTCTTGGCGTGGCGTGCCGCCCGCGGGCCGGCGCTCCAGAGCTCCGCGAGCACCCGCTCGACCGCCGTGTCGAGATCGGCGGCGACCTCGTGCACGAGCCCGATCCGCAGCGCGGTCGCGGCGTCGAAGCGCTCACCGGTGACGAAGTAGCGCCGCGCCGCGCTCGCGCCGATCTTCGCGAGCGCGAACGGCGAGATCACGGCCGGGATGATCCCGAGCTTCACCTCCGAGAACGCGAACACCGCGCTCGTCGCCGGCGATCGCGATGTCTGCGCAGGCAACAAGCCCGGCGCCGCCGCCGAGGGCGTGGCCCTGGACCCGCGCGATGACCGGCGCCGGGCAGCGGTCGATCGCCTCCAGCATGCCGCGAAGAGCGTTCGCGTCGGCCACGTTCGCGTCGAAGTCGAGGTCGACGGAGGCGCGCATCCATTCGACGTCGGCGCCGGCGCAGAAGCTCGGCCCATCGCCGGCGAGCAGCACGGCGCGAGCCTTGCCGACGTCGACGAACGCCTCCGAGAGCTCGGCGATCAGCGCCGCGTCGAAGGCGTTACGGATCTCGGGGCGCGCCAGGGTGACCCTGAGCAGGTCGCCGTCGCGATCGATCCGGAGCGCTCCCATCTGCCGGAGATCCTTACAGAACCCCCGGATTCCCTTACGGCTTTCGGCAGTGGGCCTAACACCGGCGTCTTACCGTCCGCTGGTCACTTCGAGCAGGGGGTCCACAGATGTTCTTCAAGGCAGCAGCGGGTGTGATCGTCGCTCCTGGCGACCGCCCTCGCCGGTGCGGCCGCGCCGGCCGAGAGTGCATTTCCGGGCGGGAACGGGCGCATCGTCTTCCAGCGCGGCGCGCCGTACGACGGCGGGCTCGTCGAGCCTCTACCTGATCAACCAGAACGGCACCGGGCTCGTTCGCCTCACGCGCGGGTACCAGCACGACGCGCAGCCGTCCTGGTCTCCGAACGGCCAGCTGATCGCGTTCGAGTCGACGCGGCGCGGCGACACGGACGTCTACGTCGTCAGGCCGGACGGCTCGTCGCTGAAGGAGCTCACGTTCTCCCAGGGCTTCGACGGCGATCCAGCCTGGAACGACGACGGCAGCCGGATCGCGTTCGAGACGACCCGCAACGGCCCCTTCGACATCTACGCGATCAACTCCGACGGCACCGGCGCAGGTGCGGCTGACGACGGCCCCGAGCCACGACGCGGATCCGGCCTGGTCTCCGGACGGGACGAAGATCGCCTTCATGAGCGAGCGGTCCGGGAGGCGGCAGGTGTGGGTGATGAACGCCGACGGAACCGGCCAGACCCAGCTGACGAACGGCGCCGAACATCGGCGGCGAGAACCCGAGCTGGTCGCCGAACGGGCGCACGATCGTCTTCGACTCGGATCGCGACGACGCCGGCAACCTCGACATCTGGGCGATGAACGCGGACGGCTCGGCGCAGCTGCGGCTGACGGACAGTCCCGCGCTCGACGCGCTCCCGTCCTTCTCGCCCGACGGCAAGCTGATCGTCTTCGTCAGCGACCGGACGGCGAAGAACAATCGCGAGTTCTTCCAGATGACGCGCGGCCGGCGGATCGCAGCGTCGCCTGTTCGCCGACCCGCGTTCCTGGGACATGTCGCCCGACTGGGGCGTGTCGCGCGGCAAGCTCGGCTGCACGATCACCGGCACGATCAACGCCGACGACCTCGTCGGAACGCGCGGCCGGGACGTGATCTGCGGGCTCGGCGGCAACGACCGCCTCCGCGGGCTGGAGGGGAACGACCGGCTCGTCGGCGGCCCGGGCAACGACATCCTGATCGGCGGCGAAGGTGCGGACGTGCTCGCCGGCGACGCCGGGCGCGACAGCGCGACCTGGGACAAGCGCGACCGGGCCACGAGCGTCGAGGTGCGGCCGAAGCCCAAGCCCAAGACGAAGGCGAAGTCGTAGTAAGCGGGGCGGGGCTTCGCTCTGCGGAGCCCCGCCTCACCCGCGTAGAGTCGCGGGCATGCTCCGAGGTGCTCTGGCCGCCGCCGTCACGCCGCTCGCGGCCGACCGTCTCGACGAGGAAGCCGTTCCGCCGTACGTCGCGTTCCTCGCCGACGCCGGGCTGGACGGCCTGCTCGCGCTGGGGACGACGGGCGAGGGGATCCTCTTCGGCGCCGACGAGCGGCGGCGTGTGCTCGAGGCATTCGTCGCGGCGGCGGCGGGACGGCTGCAGGTAGCGGCCCACTGCGGCGCCCAGACGACCGCCGACACCGTCGCGCTCGCGGCGCACGCCGCGGAGACGGGAGCCGATGCGGTCGCCGTGATCGGGCCGCCGTACTTCCAGCTCGACGAGCGCGCCCTGCTCGAGCACTTCGTCGAGGCCGCCGCCGCGTGCGCGCCGCTGCCGTTCTACGTCTACGAGTTCGAGCGCGCGAGCGGCTACGCCGTCCCGCTCGCGGTCGTCGCCGAGCTGCGCGAGCGCGCCCCCAACCTCGCCGGCCTGAAGGTCTCCGACGCGCCGTTCGACCGCTTCTCGCCGTACCTGCTCGAAGGGCTGGACGTCTTCGTCGGCCCCGAGGCGCTGATCTTCGACGGGATCCGCGGCGGTGCGGCCGGCGCGGTCTCCGGGCTCGCGGCGGCGTTCCCGGACCGGGTCGCGGCCGTCGTGCGCGAGCCGACCGAAGCCGGAGCGGTCGCGCTCGGAGAGCTTCGCGCCGCCGTCGAGCGGTTCCCGCGCCATGCGGCGCTGAAGTTCCTGCTCGGGCTTGCGCGGCGTGCCCGATGCGTGAGGACGTCCGGCGGCCGCTGCGGCAGCTGACCGACGGCGAGCGCGACGAGTTGCGCGGATGGCCCGAGTCGTCGTAGCCGGCGCGGGCGCGATCGGCGCCTCGATCGCCTACCACCTCGCGCAGCGCGGCGCGGACGACGTCGTGCTCGCGGAGGTGGGGGAGATCGCGGGCGGCGCCACCGGCAAGGCGATGGGGGGCGTGCGCCAGCAGTTCACGACCGAGGCAGAGGTGCGGCTGGCGCAGGCGAGCGTCAGGCTCTTCCGGGAGCTCGGCGCCGCCGCTGTTCGAGCAGGTCGGCTACCTCTTTCTCGCGACGACGCCGGAACGGGCTCGCCGAGCTCGAGCGAGCGGCGGGCGATCCAGGCGTCGTTCGGCGTGCCGGTCGAGAGCGTCGACGCGTCGTACGTGGACGGCCTGCGCGTCGACGACGTGCTCGGCGCGACGATCTGCCGCGAGGACGGGATCGCCGACCCGGCCGGCGTGACGCGGGAGCTCGTGCGCCGCGCGGCCGCGCTCGGTGTCGAGGTACGCGAGCACACCGATGCACTCGACCTCGACGCGGACGTGCTCGTCGTCGCCTGCGGCGCCCGCTCGCCCGAGGTCGCCGGAGCGCGGGGCGTCGAGCTTCCGATCCGCCCGCTCGTCCGGCAGCTCGCCGACGTTGGCCCGGTAGACAACATTCCTGCCGAGCTGCCGATGACGATCGAGGAGAACGGCTTCCACTTCCGTCGCGTCGGAGCCGATGCGCTTCGGCTCGCGATGGGGGAGCCCGAGCTGCGCTGGGACGGCCCCGAGACGGTGCGCGACGACCTCGTCGAGGACTGGCGCGAGCGCCTGGCCGTCCGCTATCCCGCGTGCGGCGGGCGCGCCCCTGCGCCGAGCCTGGGCCGGCTTCTACGACATGACTCCGGACGCGCACCCGATCATCGGGCTGGTCGCGGACGGCCTCTACGCCGCGTGCGGCTTCTCCGGGCACGGCTTCATGCAGTCGCCGGCCGTGGGCGACGCGGTGGCGGCGGAGCTGCTGGGCGAGACGCCGCCGTTCGATCTCTCGCCCGTACCGGCTCGACCGCTTCGAGGGCGGCGCGATCTTCCCCGAGACGCTCGTGCTCTAGGAGGGTCGCTAGCTACTCGAACGCGAGCCCGAGACGCGAGAGCTCCGCCTCGACGAAGTGCCCCTCGACGGTCGCTTCGAGGTCGAACTCCTCGATCAGGTCCGGCTGCTTCCCGATCAGGTCGCGCGCGCCGGTGGGCAGCGGCTGGTCGGCCTCCTCACGCGACTCGAACAGGTAGAAGGCGCCCCAGCGCTCGCCGAGCGGGTCCGAGATCCAGGCCTTGAAGCGGAGCCCCTCGACCTCGGCGAACTCGTCCACCGACTCGTCGCGGAGGTAGCGGCGCAGCTCCTCGATCGTTCGTCTTCGAGTCGGCGAGGCTCCAGAGGACGATCCGGACGACCATTAGGCGGCCTGAACCTTCGCGTAGAGGTCCTTCACCCGGCGGAGGACATCGGCTTCGTCGTGCCCGAAGTCGTCGAGATACGCGTGGACCGCGGCTGCGAGCAGCTTCTGCTCCTCGCCATCCAGATCCAGGCGGTGCGCTGCCCCTTCGGGCTCTTCCTGCAGGCGGGCGATGATGAACGCGGCGTACCAGGTCGGCCAGTCGTCGTCGGGCTCGCCACGCTCCTTCTCGTATGCCTCGTGGGCGCTCTCCGCGACGCGGAGCAGTGTTCGCAACCGGTCCTCGGTCACCAGCATGCTTCCTCCTTACATCCGGAAGATGCCGAACGTCGACTCGGGCACGGGCGCGTTCAGCGCCGCGGAGATCCCGAGCGCCAGCACCCGCCGCGTGTCGCGCGGGTCGATGATCCCGTCGTCCCAGAGCCGCGCCGTCGAGAAGTAGGGGTTGCCCTCGGTCTCGTAGGTCGCGCGGATCTCGTCGGGGTCGGCGTCGCCGACCATCGAGAGCACGGTCGCCGCCTGCTCGCCGCCCATCACCGAGATACGCGCGTTCGGCCACATCCAGAGCTGACGTGGACCGTAGGCGCGACCGCACATCGCGTAGTTGCCGGCGCCGAACGAGCCGCCGGTGACGACCGTGAACTTGGGCACGTCCGCGCACGCGACCGCCGTCACGAGCTTCGCGCCGTCGCGCGCGATCCCGCCTTCCTCGTACTCCTTGCCGACCATGAAGCCGGTGATGTTCTGCAGGAAGACGAGCGGGATCTTCCGCTTGCAGGCGAGCTCGATGAAATGCGCGCCTTTCTGGGCCGACTCGGCGAAGAGCACTCCCTTGTTCGCGAGGATCGCGACCGGATATCCCTCGATCCGAGCAAAGCCGCAGACGAGCGTCTCGCCGTAGAGCGCCTTGAACTCGGCGAACCGCGAGCCGTCGACGATTCGCGCGATCAGCTCGTGCGCGTCCATCTCGTGCTTGAAGTCCTCGGGGACGAGCCCGTAGAGGTCGTTCGGGTCGAGCGCGGGCGGTTCGGGCGGTGCGACGTCCCAGGGCAGTTCCTTGCGGCGGTGCAGGTTGCGGACGATCTGGCGCGCGAGCGCGAGCGCGTGCTCGTCGGAGGTCGCGTAGTGGTCGGCGACCCCGGACCGGCGGGTGTGGACGTCCGCGCCCCCGAGCTCCTCTGCGGTGACGTCCTGGCCGGTGGCCGCCTTCACGAGCGGCGGGCCGCCGATGAAGATCGTTCCCGTGCCCTGGACGATCACGGTCTCGTCGCTCATCGCGGGCACGTAGGCGCCGCCGGCGGTGCAGGAGCCCATGACGACGGCGATCTGCGGGATCCCCTTCGCGGACATCCGCGCCTGGTTGTAGAAGATCCGGCCGAAGTGCTCGCGGTCGGGGAAGACCTCGGCCTGCAGCGGCAGGAACGCGCCGCCCGAGTCGACGAGGTAGAGGCACGGGAGGTGGTTCTGCTCGGCGACCTCCTGCGCGCGCAGGTGCTTCTTGACGGTGAGCGGGAAGTAGGAGCCCCCCTTCACCGTCGCGTCGTTGGCGACGACGACGCACTCCTGACCTTCGACGACGCCGATTCCGGTCACGATCCCGGCGGCCGGCGCCGCACCGTCGTACAGCTCCCAGGCGGCGAGCGCATTGAGCTCCAGGAACGCGGTCCCCGGATCGATCAGCCGGTCGATGCGCTCGCGGGCCGTCAGCTTGCCGCGTGAGCGGTGCCGCTCGACGGCCTTCTCACCGCCGCCGCGCGCGACGAGCGCGGTTCGCTCACGCAGTTCCGCTGCGAGCGTCTCCATGCGCTCCGCCCGCCGGGCGAAGGTCTCGTCGCGCTCGACCTGGGACGTGAGCAGTGCCACGAACTGAGCCTAACGAACCGGGGGGTCGGTGCCGATAAGGCGGACGTGCGGTGGGATCGCTTCTCTTCTTTGCTCGTGGCGGCTGGGGCCGCCGCAATCGTTCCGCCTGCGCTGATTCACTTCGTCAGCCCTCAGCAGGTGATGTTCTCGAGCGCGACGCACTTCTGGAGCGTCGGCGCCTCGTCACTAGTCGCGACCGCCGCCGGTGTTGCGCTGTCCTACGGAGGCTGGCGCCGCGGCGACGCGCGCGCCGTGCTCGTCGGCACGGCCTTCACCGTCATGGCGTCGCTCCTGCTCGTCCACGGCTTTGCGAGCCCCGGCTTCGTCGTCGAGATGAACGGCGTCGTCTCGCTGACGGGCGCGGCGACCCTGCCGGTCGGCGGCGTCATCCTCGCGCTCTCCGCTCTGCCCCCGGCACGGAGCCCTCGCGCTGTTCTGCCGCTGCTCTGGCTCCAGGCGGCTCTGATGGTCGGCGTCATTGCGCTCGGCCTCGTCGCCCTCTGGCTGCCGAGTCTCGTCCCTTCGGTGCCGGAGCCCGCCAGCCTGCCCGCGATCGCCGTCCTCGTCGTCGGGCTCGCCTTCTACGGCCTGCTCGCGCTCCGCGCCCTGCACACCGTGCTGCTGACGCGGCGGCGCGCCGATCTCGGCGTCTTCGTCGGCCTCGTCTGGCTCGCGGGCGCGCTCGTCCCGGCTTTGACGCAGACCTACATGGATCTCGCCTGGTGGCTCGGCCACGGGCTGGAGGTCGCGGGTGTGCTGCTCGTCGGCGCCCCGGTCGCAGCGGATCTCTTTCGCTCGTCGCCGTCCCGTCCCCTTGCCGGCGACCTCCGCGGCGCGGAGCTCGTCTCGGCCGAGGAGACGTTCCTCGGCTCCCAGGTCGGTGGGCTCGTGCGTCTGCTCGCCGAGAAGGACGAGTACACGGAAGGCCACACGCGTCGCGTTGCGCTCCTCGCGGTCGCGGTCGGGGAGCACCTCGGCCTGCCGCCCGCGCGCCTGCGCGAGCTCGCCACCGGCGGGTTGCTCCACGACATCGGCAAGCTCTCCGTCCCCGACGATGTGCTCAAGAAGCCGTCCGCCCTCGACGACGCAGAGTACGCACTCGTCCAGAAACACGCCGCCTGGGGCGACTCGCTCCTCGGCCGGCTCGGCTTCTCCGCCGGTGTCCGACACCTCGTCCGCGGCCACCACGAGCGGCTCGACGGCAGCGGCTATCCCGACGGCGCCACGACGCTCTCGCTCGAGACACGCGTCCTGGCCGTCTGCGACGTGTACGACGCTCTTCGCTCCGAGCGCGTGTACCGCGAGGCCTGGACGCACGAGCGCGCTCTCGGCTTGCTTCAGGATGAGGCAGGCACGGCTTTCGATGCTCGTTGCGTCGATGCCCTCGAGCGTGTGGTCGCCAGCGGCAAGCCCGCTGCGCCCGTTGCCGTCGCGGTCTAGCCGCTCGAAATCACTGGGTCGAGTGATGCGATAGGCCCTGACCGGCTCAAGTCATAGGACCTAGCGGCCGATAGCTAGGACCAGAACGAGTTCCGTGGATCGAGCCGCAGCTTTCCACGTCGAGCCGTCTTCGAGGGTCAGAGGCGCCGCCGCAGTCGCCTCTGACCCTCACTTACGTTGTGGAACGGAGAGCCGTTAGGCTCGCGGCATGCCCGAGGCAGCACTCGAGGACGCCGGCTCAGGCCTTGCACCCGTGGGTGACGGCTGGTTCGTCGTGAACGTGCGTGACGCGCAGTGGTCGACGGCCGAGAACAGCGAGCAGAAGCCGCCCGGGGCGGACTGTCGTTTCGAGAGCCGGGAGTTCTCCTTCTCGCAGCTGGGCATCAAGGTTCGCGTCCTGGAGCCGGGCCAGCCGAACGGGCTCTACCACTCCGAGAATCAGCAGGAAGCGTTCCTCGTGCTTTCAGGGGAGTGCAGGCTGCTCGTCGAGGGCGAGGAGCGGCTCCTTCGGCCGTGGGACTTCTTCCACTGCCCTCCCGGGACCAAGCACATCTTCGTGGGCGCCGGCGACGGACCGTGCGCGATCCTGATGGTCGGTGCACGGTTGGAGCGCGAAGAGCTGCACTACCCGGTGTCGGAGCTCGCTGCGCGTTACGAGGCAAGCGTGGAGGAGGAGACGTCGGACTTCGGGCAGGTGTACCCGCGGTTCGAGCCGTCACGCCGGGAACGTCCGTCGTACTGGGACCGGCTTCCCTGGGCCTAGCTGACGAGAGGCCGTTCTACGCTCGGTGTGAGCTCGAATCCGTCTCACGCAGCTTCAGGGATCTTGGCGCGAATCGAGGTTCGTTAGACGTCCAATCGGCCGCGGTTGGCGATTACCGCCGCGGCGTACTCCTCGAGCTCGCGGCCCTGGCTGCGCGCAATCCCGACCAGCATTTCCCGAGCCACGTCAGGTGTGGTGCTCAAGCGGGCGCTCACAGACTGCTCTGCTTGTTCGAGGATCCTGGCTTCCTGTCGTTCGGTGAAAGTCTGGCCGACGGTGGCGAGCGCCGGTGCGATGGTCGGTAGCGCTATTGCGTAACCGTCGCTGGAGATTCCGCTCACTGGAAACTCCCCTCCCTCCAGGCTACGAACGGTTTCAAGTTGATCGCAGCCGGGTCGAAGCCGGTGCGCGTCTCAATCACGACGTAGTCCGCTGCGTCACCCACCACGCGGTGTGTCTGCGACACCTCGTGTCCCGCTTTGACGAAGAAGCGTGCGGGATGGCGGCGCACCTTCACGTACTCGGTGACGGGCAGGACGATGCGTCCGCCGCACCCGTGACCACACTCACACACGATCTCCACAGTCTCGGGTTCCGCAGTGCCAGCGATCCCGTCGTGCCGCCCCCGAGAAGCCGCGCCTGGGTCGACACCGCTGTGCGCGCTCTTGAAAAGAGTTGACATGCCACCCCCCTTAGCCAAGTGACTCGACTGGGAGTTCGAACTCAGTCGCGAACGGCTAACTTCGAACTCCACCCCTGATGTTTGGTCGCGTGCATGCCTGCCCGCGACCCCTCGTCTATACCCGCGGATCCGGCGACTCTAACGCCCGACGCCGGCAGTTTTCGACCTGGTTTAGCTCGGCCCTCTCGGTGGGATCTTGCATCGCGGATCCGATCCTGGATCAGCTACGAGGAGGGGGTCAAATGTCTAATTACGACGAGGGTCGCGTCCAGGACGCGCCGCTCAATCGGGACGGCGGAAGTGACACCGCAACCTACGGCGGTGCTCCTTACGCGGCACCTCAGCCGGTGCCCGGTTACCAGCACGTACCGCCTTACGGCTACCAGCAGCAGTGGCAGATGCGGCCCCGCCGCGTCTATCCGATCGAGACGAAGCCGTTCTTCCTCACGAGCGAGTTCGTCGGCGCCGTATTGGCGATCGCCGGCATCGCCATCACCGCAGCGTCCTCGGACGCGTTCGGTGCCTGGCGGGCATGGATCCTGATCACCGCCGTGACGGTCGGCTACATGGTCAGCCGGGGGATCGCGAAGTCAGGCACCCGCTCGCACGCGGACGACCCGCGTGAGCAGTTCGAGATGAACTGGGGACGCGGAGACGACAACCAGCGCGACGGACGCTAGTCGCAAACGAAGCGGCGGGAGGCCTGTCGATCTGGCGGCCTCCCGCCATCAACTTGCAGAATGGTGGAGGGTCAGTCGCCCTTGCTCGTTCCGACTCGCCCGGTGTAGATGTCGATGAGCTCGCCGTCTCGGCCGATGCCGACGCCAGTGCCGAACCCCTCGAGGTCTTCATAGCTGCCGGTGCCGTCGGAGATCAGCCAGCGGAAGTTGTTCTCGAACGACCCGGAGGAGAGAGCCTTGAGCTTGACGTGGAGCGTCATCTCGAAGGTGCCGCTTCCGTCGTCGCAGACGAACATCTTGACGACCACGAGGTCGAGGCTTCCGTCTGGGTAGGTGCGTGAGACAGCAGCGAACGGAGTCGAAGCTTGTCCCGCACGGCAGAGACCGCGGCCCGTGGCCGTAAAAGCGCCCTCCTGCAAGCTTGTGATCGAAATTCTCTTGAGCGCGCTCGCTTGCTGAACCGATCCTGCTTGAACCGGGCCGGCGACCACGGCCACCGTTCCAACGAGGACAAGAAACTTGAAGAGGCGCATCTTGAGCTCCGATCGTTGAGGTTCGTGACGACGACCAGCCTCGGGGAGACCGCTCACGCGCGACTCACCCCATGCTCATCTGAATCCGGTTCGGGCTCGGGCGCGAGCCCCGAATCCGTCCCACGCAGCTTCAGGGGTCTTGGCGCGGATCGGAATCTGCTCGGCAGATTCCGATCCTGGTTGCGCCACCAGAGAAAAAACAGGGGCGACAGGGCTCGAACCTGCGACCTACGGTTTTGGAGACCGCCGCTCTACCAACTGAGCTACGCCCCTACGCGTGGGGCGAATTGTAGCCTTGGTCAGGATGTTCTCCCAGCGACACGCGCTCGGATTGCTCTTCCTGGCGCTCGCGCTGGGGTTCGCGTTCATCGCGTTCGCGGCCGCGCGGGCGGGTCAATGGGTGATCGCAGCGGCGTCGGCGGCGCTCGGCGGCTGGATGATCACGATGTCGTTTCGGCTGCTGCGGCGGCACTGAGCAAGAAACTGGGCTGGCGCGGCGTATTCTCTTTCCGTGGCGACCGATGACACAGCCGAGCTCTGGCAGCAGTTCGTCAAGACGGGTGACCGGGCGGTCCGCGATCGGCTGATCCTCACGTACGCGCCGCTCGTCAAGTTCGTCGCCGGCCGCCTCGGCAGCGGCCTGCCGGCGCACGTCGACGAGGGCGACCTCGTCTCGTACGGCCTGCTGGGGCTGATCGGGGCGATCGAGCGGTTCGACCCCGATCGCGAGATCAAGTTCGAGACCTACGCGATCGCCCGCATCAAGGGCGCGATCATCGACGAGCTGCGCGCGCTCGACTGGGTGCCGCGCTCCGTCCGCGCCCGTGCGCGCGACATCGAGCGCGCGATCGCCGAGCTGGAGAAGAAGCTGCACCGCGCACCGACCGACGAGGAGATCGCGACAAAGCTCGGCATGACCGAGGACGAGCTCGGCGCCAGCCTGACCGAGATCTCGCGGTCGTCGATCGCAGCGCTCGACGAGCTCTGGACCGTGTCGGCGGGCGGCGACCAGGTCGCTCTGATCGACACGATCGAGGACACGCAGGGGCCGGAGCCGCAGGGAGCGCTCGCGCAGACGGAGATGCGGGAGGCGCTCGGCGAGGCGATCGCCCGCCTGCCCGAGCGCGAGAAGCTCGTCGTCACGCTCTACTACTACGAGGAGCTGACCCTGCGCGAGATCGGCGAGGTGCTCGGAGTGACGGAGTCGCGCGTGTCGCAGCTGCACACGAAGGCGATCCTCCGTCTGAAGGCCCGCCTCGGCGGCGCCGTCGCACGCGCTCCAATTTCGTAGGCGCGCGAAGACCCCTAAAAGGGGCCGCTATCGCGGCTCACGAAGCAATGAACGTCGTCCGAGGTCGGCGCTGCCCATGCACGTTACGATCCGTTACCTGCATACGACCCGTCGAGGAGGAAGCCCCGCATGCCCGCTTTCGAGCCTGGAAAGATCCGCAACGTCGCCGTCGTCGGTCACCGTGGCACGGGTAAGACCTCGCTCGTCGAGGCGCTGCTCTTCCAGGCCGGTGAGACGAACCGGCTCGGGACGATCGAAGCGGGCTCGACGGTCGCGGACTGGGACGACGACGAGCAGCAACGGCGGATGTCGATCTCGCTCTCGCTGACGCACGCGGAGTGGCAGGGCCGGAAGATCAACCTGATCGACGTGCCGGGCGACCCGAGCTTTCAGGGCGAGGCGCGCTGCTCGCTGCGCGTCGTCGAGGGAGCGCTCTTCGTGCTCAGCGGCGTCATGGGCGTCGAGGTCGGCACCAGCCGTGTCTGGAAGCGCGCCGAGGAGCTCGACATCGCACGCGTCCTCTTCGTCAACATGCTCGACCGCGAGCGCGCCGACTTCTTTCGTGCGCTGGCGCAGCTCCAGGAGCAGCTGTCGCCGCGCTGCGTCGCCGTCCACCTCCCGATCGGCTCCGAGCACGAGCTGACGGGAATCGTCGACGTCCTCCATCTGTGCGCCTACACGAGCCCCGAGGGCGACAAGGAGCCCGAGCCGGGCCCGATCCCGGACGACATGGCGGACCTCGTCCAGGAGTACCGCGAGAAGCTGCTCGACGAGGTCGTCCAGACCGACGAGGCGCTGATGGAGCGCTACCTCGAGGGCAACGAGCTCGATGTCGAGGAGGTCGCGCACGCGCTCAAGGAAGCGATCACGCGCGGCGAGGTCTTCCCGGTCGCCTGCGGGGTGGCGTCGAAGAATCTCGGCACGCACGCGCTGCTCGACCTGATCGTCGAGGGCGTGCCGTCGCCGGCGAAGGCCGGCTCGATCACGCACATCGACGGCGCCGAGACGGCCGCGTTCGTCTTCAAGACGATCGCCGACCCGTTCGCGGGCCGGATCAACCTCTTCCGCGTCCTCCAGGGCGCGGTCCGGCCCGACCAGACGCTCGTCGACGCCCGCACGCACGCGAAGGAGCGGATGGGCTCGCTCCTCTTCCAGCAGGGCAAGGAGCACATCGCGGCGCAGGAGTTCGGTCCCGGCGACATCGGCGCCGTCGCGAAGCTGAAGGAGGTGCAGACCGGCGACCTCCTGCTCGACAAGGAGGTGGCCTCGACGGACGTACCCGAGATCGGCTTCCCCGAGCCGGTGATGAGCTTCGCGATCACGCCGAAGATCAAGGGGGAGGAGGAGAAGGTCGCGCAGGCGATCCGCAGGCTCGCCGAGGAAGACCCGACGCTCCGCATGCACCGCGACCAGCAGACCGGGGAGGAGATCCTCTCGGGCATGAGCCAGATGCACGTCGAGGTCGCGCTCGATCGCGCCAAGCGCCGCTTCGGCATCGACGTCGACCTCCACCCGCCGCGCGTGCCGTACCTGGAGACGATCCGCAAGGAGTCGCGCTCACACGCCCGCTACAAGAAGCAGACCGGGGGCCGCGGCCAGTTCGGCGACTGCACGATCGTGCTCGAGCCGATCGACGGCAACGTCGGCTACGAGTTCATCGACAAGATCGTCGGCGGCGTCATCCCGCAGAGCTTCCGGCCGGCCGTCGACAAGGGAATCCAGGAGGCGATGCACCACGGCGAGCTCGCCGGCGCGCCGGTGCAAGGCGTGCGCGTGCTGCTCGTCGACGGCTCCTACCACACCGTCGACTCCTCCGAGATGGCGTTCAAGATCGCCGGCTCGATGGCGTTCAAGGACGCGTACTCGAAGGCGGAGCCCGTCCTGCTCGAGCCGATCATGGAGCTCGAGGTGACCGTCCCCGACGAGGCGGTGGGCGCGGTCAACGGCGACCTCAACTCCCGCCGTGGCCGCCTGCACGGGATGGAGCCGGCCTCGGGGATGACGACGATCAAGGCCGAGGTGCCGATGGCCGAGATGCTGACCTACTTGCAGACGCTGACCTCGATCACCGGCGGCCGGGGCGACTACTCGATGCACTTCCTGCGCTACGAGGAGGTGCCCTCGCACGTCGCCCAGAAGGTGATTGAGGACACGAAGCGCGAGCGAGAAGCCGCCACGGCTCATTGATTCAGCCAAGGAGGGACGGGCAGAGCCCGCCCCTCCGGCAAGACCCCTGAAGGGAGCCGCTTCGCGGCTCCGGCTGCCCTAGGTCGTCTGCGGTTGGCTGTCAGGCTGTGGCGCGTCGTCGGCGCGCAGCCGCTTGATCAGCTCTGCGACGTCCGCGAGCTCTTGCTCGAGGTCGCGCTGGTATTCGTCCAGCCGCTCGAGCACGTTCTCGCTCGCGTAGAAGCGCGCGCCGAGCGGCGGGCGCCTGCGGTGAAATCTGCGGTGATGGTGCATGTGGTCACCTCCTCTCCTCGTATCGTTCGAGAAAGCGGTCGATGCGACCGCGCGTCTCGGCGAGCGAGGCGGCCCAGCGGTCGAGAGCCTCGCCGCCTGCTTCCGTCAGCTCGTACGTGCGCTTGGCCGGGCCGGGGAGGGTGTCGTCCCACTCGCTGCTGACGAGCCCCTGTTCCTCCAGGGCGCGCAGGACGCGATAGAGATTGCCGACGTCGATGCGCTCGTCGCCGGTCAGCTCCGGTAGGCGTTCCAGGAGGTCGTAGCCGTGTGTCCTGCTCTCGCGCAGCAGCAGGAGCAGGGCGGGAACCTGGAAGCGCTCGATTCGCCCTCCTCGCCCGTGCCAGCCTCGTCGTCGATACATATGTGAGTTACATATAGCAGAAGGCGCGTCTGTGGATAACTCCAGAGGCTCTGCTACCTTCGCCGGATGCGAGTCACGCGTTCCGCCGTTACGCGAACCTGCGCGATCTGCGAGCGCTCCCTGCTGATGGGCGAGCACGCGATCCGCTTCTCGCCCGGTGGCGGCGAGTACGTCGACGTCTGCCCGCTCTGCGCGGAGATCGCGCTCGAGCACGGCTGGATCCGCGAGGGCAGCCCGTCGACGCCGACGGTGCCGCTCGACGCACGCCGTCGCCGGAAGAGCCGCTGGGGCGGCCTGTTCAGCTCCGGCCGCGCCGAGGAGGCGCCGGTCGCGGACGAGCCGATCCTGCGGCGCCTCTCCGAGCCCGAGCTCGCCGTCGTCGAGGCGGCCGACCTCTTCAACGCGAGCGCGCACCGGCGCACCGTGGCCGGCGTGGCGAAGAGCCTCGGCTCGCCGAAGGCGTCGATCGTGCCGCTCTCGGGCGTCAGCGGCGAGATGGTCGTGACCGTCGCGTGGGAGATCTCGTGGTACCAGTACCGCGTCTCGCCGGACGCGCCGCAGCCGCTGCGGCTCGCCGAGCGCGGGCACGACCTCGACGAGCTGGAGCAGAGCTTCCAGAGCTGGAACGCACAGCTCGCAGACGACGGCCGACTGATGCCGGACATCGCGCGCGTCTAGCCCCGTGCCCGACTCCTCGACCCTGTTCCTGTTCGGGGCGGCCGCGATGGCGTTGATCGTCGTGCCCGGGCCTGCCGTGCTCTACATCGTCGCGCAGAGCATCGACCGCGGCAGGCTCGCCGGTATCGTCTCCGCGCTCGGCGTCGCGACGGGGGGTCTCGTGCACGTCACGGCCGCCGCCGTGGGGCTCTCCTCGCTCCTCGTCTCGTCGGCGACGGCGTTCAACGTGGTCAAGTACGCAGGCGCGGCGTACCTGGTCGGCCTCGGGCTCTGGACGCTCCTGCGGCGGCGAGAGGAGACGTCGGTCGAGGTCCCGAAGGAGCGGAAGCTGAGCCGCCGCTACTGGCAGGGCGTGGTCGTCAACGTCCTCAATCCGAAGACGGCGCTCTTCTTCTTCGCCTTCCTGCCGCAGTTCGTCGATCCCGAGAAGGGCTCCGCAGCGCTTCAGATCGGCGTCCTCGGCCTCGTCTTCGTCGCGCTCGCGGTGGCCAGCGACAGCGTCTGGGCGCTCGCGGCCGGAACCGCGTCCGAACGGCTCCGGGGGAACCGGCGCTTCCTCGCCGTCCAGCGCTACGTCTCCGGCTCGGTCTTCGTCGGGCTCGGCGCGCTCACCGCGGTCGCGAAGCGCCACTAGACCTCCTAGATCGGGTAGTGGCGCCAGCCGCCAAGGTTCGTACACTGAGGGGGTGATCTACTGCGTCATCCCACGCGAGCTCGAGGACGATCTCTACGAGAAGCTGGTCGAGTACTACAAGGACAACCCGAACGTCGAAGTGATCCTCGACCGGCGCGAGGGAGAGGACCGTCGCAACGGCCGCGAGTACGGCGGCAAGCGCGAGGTTCGTGACCGCAGGCGCGCCCGTATCCCGGGCACGTTCCCGGACACCGAGACGGACACCGAAGCCTCCTGACTACACTGCGGCCCGTGGCGGTCGCGGAGAAGCAGTTCCAGAACTACGTCGGCGGCAAGTGGACCGACGCCGCCTCGGGCGACACCTTCGAGTCGCTGGTGCCGGCCACCGGCGAGGCGCTCGGCAGCTTCCCGCGCTCGGCCGCCGCGGACGTCGACCGCGCCGTCGAGGCGGCGAAGGCGGCGTTCGAGGAATGGCGCCTCGTTCCCGCGCCTGAGCGCGGCAACGTCCTCTTCCGCTTCGCGCGCCTGCTCGAGGAGCAGAAGGACGAGCTGACCGAGCTGATGAGCCGCGAGATGGGCAAGGTGCTCGCGGAAGCCGGCGGCGACGTCCAGGAGGCGATCGACATGTCGGTCTACATGGCCGGCGAGGGACGGCGGCTCTTCGGCCAGACGACGCCCTCCGAGCTGCGCGACAAGTTCCAGATGTCGGTGCGGATGCCGGTCGGCGTCGTCGGCGCGATCACGCCGTGGAACTTCCCGATCGCGATCCCGGCCTGGAAGCTCGCGCCCGCGCTCGTCTGCGGCAACACGGTCGTCCTCAAGCCGGCCGAGGACACGCCGCTGCTCGCCAAGCGCTTCATCGAGCTGCTCGGCGAGTCGGGCCTGCCGGACGGGGTGGTCAACCTCGTCCACGGCTACGGCGAGGAGGCGGGCGACAGGCTCGTGCGTCATCCCGACGTCCCGATCATCACCTTCACCGGCTCGCGCGAGACCGGGGTGCTGGTGACGAAGAACGCCGCCGACTTCCTCAAGCACGTCCATCTCGAGCTCGGCGGCAAGAACGGGATCATCGTCATGGACGACGCCGACCTCGACCTCGCGGTGGAGGGAATCGTCTGGTCGGCGTTCGGCACCTCGGGCCAGCGCTGCACGGCCGCCAGCCGCGTGATCGTGCACGAGGCCGTCTACGGCGAGCTGCAGAAGCGGCTCGTGGCGCGCGCCGAGAAGATGAAACTCGGACCCGGCTGGGACCCCGAGACGGACCTCGGTCCCGTGATCAACCAGGAGTCGCTCGACAAGATCCACTCCTACACCGGGATCGGGTCGGACGAGGGCGCGAAGCTCCTCACCGGCGGCGAGGTCGCCTCCGAAGGAGACCTCGGTAAGGGCTTCTTCTATCGGCCGACGATCTTCGCCGACGTCGACCCGCAGATGCGAATCGCGCAGGAGGAGATCTTCGGGCCGACGACTGCGCTGATCCCCGTCAAGTCCTTCGACGAGGCGGTGCAGGTCACGAACGGGATCCGCTACGGGCTCTCCACCGCGATCTTCACGGCCGACGTCAACAAGGCGTTCCGCGCCATGCGCGACCTCCAGTCCGGGATCACGTACATCAACGCGGGCACGACCGGCGCCGAGGTGCACCTCCCCTTCGGCGGCACGAAGGACACCGGCAACGGCCACCGCGAGGCCGGCCAGGCCGCGCTCGACGTCTTCACGGAGTGGAAGTCGATCTACGTCGACTATTCCGGAAAGCTCCAACGCGCCCAGATCGACAACGTCGAGCAGCCGTAGATGGAGAAAGTCGACCTCGCCGCTGTGCTCGCGGGCATCGACGAGCCGTGGTCGCCGCGGATCGTCGCCCGCTACAACGGTGAGAAGGTCGTCCTTGGGAAGGCCAAGGGCGAGTTCGTCTGGCACGCCCACCCCGAGACGGACGACCTCTTTCTCGTGCTCGAGGGGAAGCTGACGATCGACCTCCGCGACCGGTCGATAGAGCTCGGGCCGGGGGAGCTGTTCGTCGTCCCGCGCGGCGTCGAGCATCGGCCCCGGTCAGAGGAGGGAGCTTCGATCCTGCTGGTGGAGCCGGCGGGGACGCCCAACACGGGCGATCCTGCGACCGCCGCGCCCGAGATCGAGCTCTGAGGGCGCGGCTCTCAACCGACGGTGGTGCGCGCGGGAATCCCGGGCCGGCGGCGTATGCCTACGTGCTCGAGGCCGAGGACGGCACCGTTCTCGCCGCCCACGGCGAGGCGATCGGCGTCGCGACGAACAACGTCGCGGAGTACAGCGCGCTGATCGCCGGGCTCGAGAAAGCGGTCGAGGTCGGCGTCGACGAGCTCGAGGTGATCTCCGACTCCGAGCTGATGGTCAAGCAGATGCGAGGGGAGTACAAGGTCAAGAACGAGGCCCTGCGGGAGCTCTCGCTCCGCGCCTCCCGCCTGGCCCGCGAGCTCGGCTCGGTCACCTACACGGCCGTCCGGCGCGAGCACAACAAGCTCGCCGACCAACTCGTGAACGAGGCGCTCGACGCCGCCAAGTAACAGTCTGTTACTTGGAAGGCGCGGCTATACTGGCGGCCCACGCGGATGTAGCTCAGTTGGCTAGAGCGTCTGCTTGCCATGCAGAAGGTCGTGGGTTCGAGTCCCATCATCCGCTTCAAGGAAAAGCCCGCAAACGCGGGCTTTTCTCTTCTCGGGCTCGGCGCCCCTGGTCACGCGGGCGCGTCGGCGACGGATCTCAGTGCTCTCCGGGCACGAGCGGGATGCTCGGGTCGAAGAGCATGAAGTGCGGGCCGGCCGGCCCGGTGGTGGTCTTCTTGCGGACATTGGTGAAGCTGACCCAGGCGCTGCCGTCGGCCTTGAGCGGCGTGAGACCGCCGGAGTGCTTGTTCACGTCGAACCGCCAGATGCCGTAGTCGTTGTTCCGCGCCGGTCCGAAGTCGGGGTCGTTGTCCCACGGCGTGAGCAGCGAGTTCGTGACGTAGAGGCGTTCGTTGTCGCGACTCAGTCGCAGCATGTTCGGGTGCGGCACGGAGACGGTGGCCTTGAGCACCGGGTGGAACGCGTCGGCGACGTCGAACCGCTGCACCGTGTTCCCGAACCAGTTGCTCACGTACATGTACTTGCCGTCGTGGGACAGGAGCATGTCGACCGGCAGGTCGACCCCGTCGGCCGCGCCGAGCACCTGCTGGAAGTCGTAGACGCCGTCGCCGTCGTCGTCGTCGGCCAACCAGATCGCGCTCGTCCCCGGCGCGTTGATGAACGCCCGCCGGACGCCGTGCTGGTGGACGAAGTGCACCATCAGCGCCCCGCTGTGCGCGCCGAGATCAGCGGTCTGGATCACCTTCCGCTGCTTGACGTCCCAGACGGCGACCTCGCCGCCGAGGCAGCTCGGCTCGATGCCTCCTCCGCACAGCGCCGGTGGGCCGAACGTCGTGCTGATGCCGCGGTTGGCGCCGTGCAGCGACTCGAAGTCGTACATGTACTTCGGAGCGAGCTGGCTGGATTCGCGGGCCGGGCCCGGGCCGAAGTGCCTCAGGAACGCGCCGGTCTTGTCGTCGATTTCGATGATGCCGCCGGGCCGTGTCGTATCGCTGGCCGCGCCGATCATGGTCACCATGGCCTCGCCGCCGGACATGCTCATGACGCCGTGCGGGACGACGTAGCCGCTCTTCGCGACGAGTTGGTCGTTCACCGCCTTGAGGGTCATCCGCTTGCCGCCGCCTTTGATGTCGAAGACGTGGATCCGGCTCGAGAACAGGCCGGGCACGATCAGTCGCTTCTGGTCGGCCGAGTAGCCGTAGTGGTGGAGCTCGTCACCGACGTTCGGCATGTCGATCCGGTTGACGATCTTGCCGAAGTCACGACGACGCGGATCCGCGCCGATCACGGCGATGAAATCCGGATCGCTCGCGCTCTGCGCGATGGTGCTGACGTACAGGAATCGCTCCTGCCGCTTCGCGCCGTTCTTCGTGTCGTGGCCGGATGCGGCGTGTTCGCTGCGCGCGGGTGTCGGCTCACCTGCGGCCGCCGATCGTACGCCGGTTGCAGCTGCGAACGCGGCAGCCAGTACCAGGGCGCAGGAAAGCGCCGCCAGCCAGATAGCGGTTCGAGTTCTCATTCTTGACCTCCTCGTCGTCTCGTTGCCGGCCCCGAGCAAGGGTCGTCTCCAGCACCGGTGCTTCTTCAGCACTTGTCTTAGTCAATCGACTAAGCCATTGAACTAGATTCGGGAACGGAAGTCAAGTCCCGCGCGTACGCTGACGACCGCGACGTCGATCCGCGTGGGTTCTCGGAGCTCGAAACCGGCCGGAGCGCTCGGGCTCCGGCCGGCACAGATCGAGCTACCTACCCCTGCTGTTCGTACTGCCCGAGGACCGACACGCCGGCCGAGAAGGCCTGGTCCGAGGGAATCGCGTCGACCCCTGAAGAGGCGGCGAAGTACGCGCGGACGCCGGGGAGGAGGCCGCCGGCGCTGTAGCCGATGCCGCCGCCGATCACCTCGCCGGCCGAGTTGTAGACGACCGCGGAGATCTGGGTGCTCGAGAGCAGCATCGTCGGATGGTCGTTCAGCACCTGGCCGACGACTCCACCGACCCAGCCCGGCTCGAAGCGGCTGGCCTGGACGAGCACGTCCGAGGTGGGCGGGCCGAGCATGCGCTTCGGAGCCTGACTACCGATGCGTGTGACGATCTCGAGCTTCGAGACGGGGGTTGCATCTGGAATCGGGGCCGAGCCGCCGAGGTAGTAGTTGGAGCCGGCGCCGACCCCTCCGACCCGAGGCGTCGCCGTGGCGACGACGCGATCGGTCGAGTCGATGAAGTTGATCAGAACGGCGACGTCGAGCGCGTCGTTCTCGGGCGAGGGATTGGAGAGCACGATCCCGAAGCTGACGTCACGTGAGGTGAAGCGCACGCGCTGCGAGAAGCCGCTCTTCGTGACGATCACCTTCGCGGGCGCCGACGGCGGCCCGGTGACGGCGAAGGTGCGCGACCCGCGGCCGGCCTTCCCGCACGCGACATTGGCGGATGCTGAGCCGATCTTGGCCTTGGCCGGGATCGTCCACCGCCACGAGGCCTTCCCGGCACGCGCGACCACGCTCGGGAGCCTGTGCAGCGACGCATCGGCGTACCGGATCGAAGCGCTGCAGCGCACTCCGCTCGGTCGGACGACGACCGACAGCGAGGCGGGCTGGCCTGGGAATGCCTTCTGCGGGACGAACCCGAAGCGGAGGCTCGAGGTGACGTCGATCGACGCCCCGGCCGTGGCGACGAGGCTGAGCCCGATGAGGGCGGCGATAGCGAATGGGCGAGCGTGCACAGGAACCTCCAGGGAATCGTGTGAAGACCGTGCCGCCGGTAGGACCTTCGACGGGGTGGGCAAGGCGAGGGATCCCTCATTCGAGCCATTTGTCGCTTACGAGCAGTACTCGGCCGTTACGACGGGTACGCCGAATCGGGGATGGCGCCCTGGCCGACACGGGTATCGACGCGAGGGGGTCGCCGGACGACTATCCGACCAGATGATCGAGCCAGCGGCGCTCACCTTGTCGGCCATGTCCGACCCATCCCTGCTCCCGCCCGTCACGGACGTCTTCCGTGACGAGGAGTTCAGCGCGCTCGACGCGCAGATCGTCGCCGCGGAGCTCGCGGTGGACGAGTCGCGCTGGGACGACGCCGTCGCGCTCCTGGACGGTCTCGTCATCGTCCCCAGCCAGTTTCCCGACCTCGCGCTGCGCAGCCTGGCTGCGCACTCCTGGGCCCAGATGTACCGCGGCCAGCTCGACGAGGCGCTGACGCTGCTCAAGACCGCCAAGCAGATCGCGCACAAGCCTGGCTTCAGCGACCTCGACCGCGCGGAGATCCTCTTCCGGATCGGCTGCGTCCGGGTCAAGCGGGGAGCCAACTCCCGAGCCGTCAACGACCTCTCGCTCGCCCTCGAGCTCTGTGAGCGCTCCACCCGCCCCTGTGACGGGCTGCGCGCCGAGATCCTCCAGTGGCGCTCGCGCTCCTATCAGCACCAGCGGGACTTCGACGCCGCCGTCACGGACGTCGAGCACGCACTCGAGCTCGTCGAGGGGCTTGGCGACACCCGCCTCACCGCCCATGTCAACTTCCGGCTCTCCGTCGTCAACGAGCGAAAAGGGGAGTTGCTGCTCGCGCGCTTCTACGCCGAGGAGGCCAGGGACCTGTACGAGCAGTGCGGTGACAGCGCCAACGTCGGCAAGGTCCTGAACAACCTGGGCGGGATCAACTTCCTGCTCGGAAAGCCGGATCAGTCGGTCGCCAACCTCAAGCAGGCGATCACGATCGGGCTCGACGGCGCGCACGATGTCGACGCGGCCTACGCGATCTCGTCGCTCGCCCAGGTGCACCTGCGCACCGGCAACCCGGAGCTCGCGGAGCCGCAGGCGCGCCATGCGCTGGAGATCCTCTCGGGCCGCAAGGACGTGCTCGACGAGATCGGCAGCGTCCAGATCGTGCTCGGGCGCTCGCTGCTCGACCAGGGACGCCTCGACGAAGCGGACGTGTGGCTGCGCGAAGCCGAGCAGACCATCGAGCGCTTCGAGGCGCCCAGCCTGCTCGCGGCCGCCTGGATCGCCCAGGGCGACCTCGCGCTGGCCCGATCGGACTCCGACACCGCTGCCGGCCTCTTCCGGCGCGCTGCAGATTCCCTGCAAGACCACAACTTCTAGAGAGGAGGTTCACGCATGCACAAGATCACTCCGATGGCGGTCCTGATGACCCTCGTCGCAGCCGCTGCCTTCCTCGCGAAGGCCAAGTACGGCTTCCACGTCGGCAACTAAACCCGGACTCACCTCACCCCCAGGAGGTTCCACGCTCGTGCTCAAACCGGTTCCCAGCATCATCTCGGCGCTCGCCGTCGCTCTCGTCACCGTCTCGACCGCCGCGGCCATCACCGGCGGCGGCATCGACGGCGACGCTCACCCGTATGTCGGCGCGCTCGTCGTCGACGGGTTCGTCGAGTGCTCCGGCGTGTTGATCTCGCCGACCGTCTTCGCGACTGCAGGCCACTGTGCAGCCGATGGCAGTCGCGTCTCCGTCAGCTTCGACTCGAAGCTGGGAACCGGCTGGAGCCTTGCGAGCGGAACCTTCCGGGTCGATCCGACCAGGCGCGCCGATCTGGCCGTCGTCGTGCTCGATGTTCCGACAGCGGTCGTCCCCGCGGCCCTGCCTGCCGCAGGATCCGCCGACTCGCTCGTCAGGAAGGCGCTCGTCACGAGCGTCGGCTACGGGTACTCCGGCTGGGCAGCTGACGGCAGCTTCGTCTACGACGGCTACCGCCACGTGACGAGCTCGCCGGTGAAGACGGTCGACCGGTTGACGATCACGATCTCGACGAAGTCCTCCGGACCCTGCTTCGGCGACTCCGGTGGGCCCCAGCTTTCGGGGAACACCGTCCTCTCCGTCACCTCCGGCGGGTCGAAGGATTGCACCGGCAAGGCCGAGGGCTATCGCCTCGATTCAGCGAGCGCCCGCAGCTTCCTCGGCACGTTCGTCGCGCTTCCGTAACCTCAGGCCGGGTAGCGCCGTTGCAGTGACATGGAAATGTTGCTGGCGGTGCTGCTCATCCTGATGGTTCCCGGGCTCCTGACGTACCTGCTGCCCGAGCGGAACGACGAGACCGCGCGCGACTAGCTCGCGCACTCCTCCGGCGACGCCCCCTCGCAGCACCCGAGCTTGAAACGGCAGCGAGGGCACTGCCAGGTCCCATGCCGCCACTCCATTGCGGCGCTGCAACGCAGGCAGCGCTCGACGGCCGGCGCGGCGATCGCTTCCTTGCTCACTCCTACAGCGTAGGAATGGCTTCGGACGGCCCGGAAACGGAAACGGGCGCCCCCCCAAGAGGGGCGCCCAGAAACCGTCGTCTTAGAGGAGCCACACGAGCAGCAGGACGACGACGATGAGCGTGATGAGACCGCCACCGATATACATTCGGGCCTCCTGTGTTCGGTTGTTGCAGGTACAACGGCCCAGGCGGAGATGCGGTTACGCCCCGCTAGGATGGCCCCGCGGCGCCGTGGCCGAGTGGTTAGGCAGAGGCCTGCAAAGCCTCGTACAGCGGTTCGAGTCCGCTCGGCGCCTCTAGCTCCCAATCTCCTACCTCGGGTTCAAGCGGGTCGAAGTCTCGCCCTCGCTTGACTTGCGGCGATGCCCGGAGAAGGGTGGAGGAGTGCGTGTGTTCCTCGCAGTTGCCCTTTGCGTCCTCGCCATCGGCGGCGGTGCCGCTGAGGCTGAAACGAAGGGAACGCTCGAGCTCGCGTTTCTCTCCGAGCGCTCCGGCGGGTCGTCCGTGCTGGTCGCGGGCGCCGGGTCGATAAAGACCATTGCTCGGAACACCACCGGCCCGCCCGTCTGGTTCCGGGATGGCAAGCGTCTCGCGTTCACCGACGAAAGAGGCGTGCAGATCGTGACGCTCGGCGAGCGGCGTCGCTCTGTCGCCGGGTGCCGCGGGAACATCGCGCTCGCGCCCAACGCTCGGTCCGTCATCTGTGAAGGCTCTGGTGATGCCGATGCGTTCCATCACGTCAACCTGATTACCGGGCACGTCACATTGCTCGGCTCGAACGACGACGGGCTCGGCGACACGACCCCCCAGGATCCAGCGTGGGCTGTCGATGGGACGATCGCGCTCATCCCCTCGACCGACGCTCCGATCTTCCTCTACCGCCTTCGCGGTTCTGGGCCCGACCTGCGCCTGAGCCGGCCGCTGCGGCAGGTCGACTACCCCCGGCAGTCCGGCGTGGGCGCACCACATGATCCCGACTACTCGCCCGATGGCCGCTGGCTTGCGTTCACGTGGACCTGCGACTGTCGAGCTGACGAGCGCAACCAGATCTGGATCGCCGATGCCAGAAGCGGCAAGCTCGTCCGGCGGGTGACCAGTCGCGGCTGGGGACCGAGCTGGTCACCGACCGGCGGCGAACTGGCGTTTGCCAGCGACATGCACGGCGACACCGAGATCTACACGGCGCAGATCGACGGACGCAATATCCGCCGCATGACGTTCTCACGCGGTCGCGACACCGAGCCGGCCTGGCGCCCTGTCCGGTAGACGGCTCCGCTAAGGGCGTTCGCCGTGCTCCTCCTCGTTGCTGGCCGAGCAGCCAGCTGCGGTGGGCGCGACGAAGGACTCGAGAGTAACGGTCTCGCCTTCCGCGTATCTCGCAGCCCGGGTCGCCGAGTAGCTAGCGCGCACCGCTGAGAAATGCCGCCGGCCCGGGTCTAACGAGGTGAAGTCCCGTCACCCCACTGAACATCCGGAAGGAGCGACCATGAGGAAGATCATCGCGGGCCTGTTCATCGCGCTCGACGGCGTCGTCGAGGCACCCGATCAGTGGCACTTCCCGTACTTCAACGAGGAGATGGGCGCCGCCGTCGATGCGACGCTCGGCGCCGCCGACATCGTTCTCTTCGGCCGCAAGACCTACGACAGCTTCGCCGGGGCATGGCCGGACCGCGAGGAGGCCGGTGAGGAGGACGCCGGTCTGGCGAAGAAGCTCGGCGACGCCCGCAAGATCGTCGCCTCGAACCAGAAGCTCGAGTTCACCTGGCGGAACTCCGAACAGCTCGAGGGCGACCTCGTCGAGGCCGTGGCCGCCCTGAAGAGCGAGCCAGGCGGCGACATCGGGCTGAGCGGGTCGGTCTCGGTCGTCCGCCAACTGCTGGCCGCCGGTCTTCTGGACGAGCTGCACCTACTGGTGCATCCGATCGCCGTTCGCCGGGGCATGCGGCTGTTCGACGAGGGAATGACCCCGATCCCGCTGAGGCTGATCTCGTCCGAGGCCTTCGAGACCGGCGTCCTGAACCTCGTCTACGGGCCGGCCGATGCACCGGCCGACGCGACCTACGAGGACGCCAAGGCCAGCATGCCGCAGTCGGAGGAGTAACTCGATCGAGGGATAGCACCCCGCCGAGCGCCTGCCGAGGTCAGCAGCATGAAGTCATCGAAGCCTCTAGGCGCGCTCGGTCTCGCTCTCGCCGGCGCGACGCTGGTGTTGGCGGGATGTGGCAGCGGGGTCGTTGCCCAGCAGGCGCCGGTTGCGAGCCTGGATCAGCCGAACTACGCCGGGCTGTCGGTCTACTCGCTCTCCAAGGCGGGCTTCAGCATCGGCGTCCCGACCGGGTGGACCGCGATCACCGTGGAGGATGCCTACAGCAAGAGCGTCAACGCGATCGTCGAGGACGCTCCGAAGCTCGGCAAGTTCCGCGACGTCTTCGCCAAGGGCAAGTCGAATTTCAAGCTGGTCGCGGCCGAGTACGACCCAGAGGCGTGCATCTGCTCGACGATCTACGTGTTCTCGGTCCCGCTCGGCGACGCGCGGAACGCGCGCGCGTTCGAGGCCGGTGGCCTCAAGGCTGCTCGGGGCTTCGCGCTACCCGGAACGAAGCCGAAGGTGACGAAGGCAAAGACGCCTGCCGGTTCGGGCGTGCGCATCACAACGCGGACGAAGCTCAGCGGCACCGACATCGAGGTGATCTCGACGCAGTACTTCCTGCACACCAAGAAGACGGCGTACGTGCTCACCTACACGGCGACCCCGGACGTGACGAAGACCTACGGTCGCCTCTTCGTCCGCTCCGCCCGCTCGCTCCGCGAGGTCTAGCGGTCAGACATCGAGGACGAAGTCGAAGCGGCCGTGCCGGCGGCCCTCGACGAGCTTCCAGCTCCTGATCAGGCACTCCGATGTGAAGATTCCGTCGCTGCGGTTGCCGGCCACACCTGGGAAGAAGAGCTGCGTCGTCAACACCGGTTTGCCCGGCGCCTGCACCTTGACGTGGATGTGCTTCGTCCGCCCCGGGTACAAGCCCGGCACGACCGAGAGCAGCGTGTAGCGCCCCTGCGCGTCGGTCAGCTGGTGCCCCCGAAAGCGGTAGCCGCTGTTGTCGTAGACGCCGCGCGCGCTCGCCTGCCAGACGTCGATCAGGGCGTTCTTCACCGGCTTGCCCGACGTGGTCAGGACGCGGCCGGTCAGCGTCAGGCGCGTGCCGACGGCGCCGGCGGGGACGATCGACCGGCGCTTCGGCGAGCTGGGCGTGAAGTACGGGCCCTCGGTGAGAGCCGGGGTCGGGTCGTCGTCCGCGTCCAGGATCTGGGGCGTCGCAGCCAATGCGGGCGTGCCGAAGATGTCGGCGTGGCCGGCCAGGACGACGCCTGCAGGCAGGGCCAGGCCGAGCTCGATCAGGTGCCTGCGGGAATACGTGGGATCGGTCATCGTCTCTCCTCTCGTCGCGGTTGGTGCTTCGTCACCGCAGCCTCGCCGGTTCGCCTAAGAGCTTCCTGAAGACGATATGAGCTGGACCTAAGAAGTCTGTGAGGAAAGCCGGCCAGCTCTCGGACGTTGGCTCAAGCGAACGCCAGCAGGACCAGGGCGATCAGGCCGGCGCCCATCAGGACGACGCAGAGGAGCGCCGAGATCGCCGTCAGGCCGAGAAACGGCGGTGCGAACACGCGCAGCGGCAGCGCCACTCCGGCGACGTCGCGCAAGGAGCCGAGCGTCCCGCGGAGACGCCAGAGCATCGACGGGACGCCGCGGAGCCGCGTCGTGCGCGCCTGGCCGGCGAGGCGCGTCAGCTCCTCGAGCCGTTGTGCGCCCTCGCCCGGCATTCGCTGCAGGCGTCCGGGCAGCGCGATCAGCTCGGCCACGCCCTGCGCGAAGACGAGGACGATCGCGGGCGGTGCCAGCAGGAGCGCCGTGACGATCGCGTCTGCCGCAGAGAAGCCGCCGCGCAGCAGCACCGCCGCCACCAGCGCCACGCCGATGAGGCCCCCAAAGGCAAGTCGCCTGATCAGCCGGACGAAGCCGCGCAGAAAGCCGGCGAGGGCGCTCAGCTGCGTTGTCGAGACGGTGATCTGCGGCATCCGAACGGACGTTAGCGCCCCGTTAGTGGGTCATGAGCGGCTCTGGGAACTCTGTCGCCACCACAAACCGATGGAGGAACCTCCGATGCGCACACTCATGCTGCTCACATTCGTGCTTCTCGCCGTGCCCGGCACGGCGCTCGCCGCCCCGCCGGCGAACGACAACCGCGCCGAGGCGGAGGCGATTCCCGCCTTTCCGCACACCCTCAGCGCCACGACGGCCGAGGCGACGGTGGAGCGCCTCGACCCTCAGGTCTCCCGTTGCGGCAGCATCGCGTCGACGGTCTGGTACCGGATCGACACGGCGCCCGACGGCCTGATCGGGGTGACGGTCAAGGGTGCGGCCGGAGTCGCGCCCATCCTGCGGATCTACCGTCGCGGCGGCTCCGCGATCCAGGAGCTCGACTGCGCGTCGGCCGGGCCCGGCGGCACGGCGTCGGCATCGCTCGACCCGGTACGCGGCTCGAACTACTTCGTTCTCGTCGGCCGCAGGCCCGGGAGCGCAGACGGCTCGTTCGACCTGCACGCCGAGCTCTTCCTTCCGCCGTCGAACGACAACCGCACCGGCGCGCAGGCCGTCGCGCTGCCGGGCTCGATCCGCGGAACGACGTTCGGCGCCACCGGCGACGACGCTCCTCGCGGCTGTGGGCTCGACCTCGGCACCGTCTGGTACCGGGTCCGGTCGGCGGCAGGCCGCCGCGTCGTGCTCACCGTCGCGGCCGCCGGCACCTTGGACGCGTCGTTTGCGGTGGTCGAGCAGCGACGGTCGCAGCTGCGGACCCAGGCGTGCGGCCGGACCGGCGACAACGGTCGCGGCCGGCTGACGTACGTGCCGCGGCAAGGCGGGACGTACTTCGTCCTCGTCGGGCACCTGGGACGCTCCGACCCGGGTGCGTTCACGCTCAGTGGTGTCGTAGCGCAGCCTGCGGAGCGAGTTGCGCGCACCCTGCCGAGGAACGGCGCGCGTTCGACCGTCCATCCGCTCACCGATGTGAACGATCTGTGGCAGTTCGAGCTACGTCCCGGCGTCGTCTACAACATCGGCCTGCAGGCAGGCGAGCTCTGCCCGTACGCGGAGCTGCGCCGCGGCCGCCGCGTGCTGCACAAGCTCGGCTGCGGTGTGCGAACATTCACGCCAGGCCCTGACGGCGGCGGGCGCTACGTGGTCGAGGTGGTCGCGCCCGGTTTCGGATCCGCCCAGGCGTACCGGCTCCGTGTCGGCGTTGCGGGCGAGGACGATCTCGGGGTCGGACGTGCGCTGCCGAACGGTGTCCGCATGCGCGGCTCACTGTCGGTCGCGACGCTCGACACCGTCGATCACTGGCACTTCGACGTCGAGCGAACGAGCGATGTACGGCTCGACCTCAGCTCGTCGAGCTCCGTGGCGTCGGTCGTCCGCGACGACGGCAGGCGAGTCGCCTCTTCCGGCGAGCCCCTGCGGCGGCAGCTGGCGCCGGGCCGCTACGTCGTGTCGGTGCTCGGCGGCGACGGCCCGTACTCGCTGACGCTGTTGATCCGCGAGATCACCCGGACGACGCTTCGCTTGCCCGGGGAAGCAGTGCGGCCCGGTGGGGCCGTGCAGCTGCGTCCCGACGTGCTGGGCGCGGCCGGCGGAATGGTCGAGCTTCAGATCGACCGTTTCGATCCGTTCACGGGCTGGTACTTCCACCGGCTCGCCCGGGTCCCAGTCGGCGGTTCGCTCGCCTGGATGCCTCCGGCCGAGGGCCGTTGGCGGGTGCGCGCACGTTTCCTCGGGACCCGGACGGCGAGCCCGAGCCGAAGCGGCTACGCGCACCTGCTCGTGAAGGGAGCCTAGTGCGTTGCTTGCTTGGCAGAGCGGCTGACGACGAGCTCTGCGGGGCAGAGCCAGAAGCGGATCTGTCCGCGCATGTCGCCTCGCGTGCAGGCGTCCTTCGAGAGGTCGGGATACCCGCTCAGCCGGCCGGGCCTGCACTCCCACCACTGACCGTCGTGGGGTGCCTCGGCGACGAGCGGGTTGCACGAGCCGAGCAGGACGGACTTCTCGAGCATGCCTTGGCTGTTGGCGACAGCGGCGACCGATGCGATCAGAAGAGCGGCGACTCCATAGCGGAACACGGGGGGCTCCAGTCTGCCGCAGACCGGGGGGTTCCCGGAATATCGGCACGCGTGCCGCATGCCTGGATCACTCGTATGGGGCTTTCTGTAGCCGTTGCCGCCACGCCTCGGCGGCTACGCGACCCTCCGGCGTCGCGAGAAAGTGCTCGAGCGGAACGTGTAGGAACGCCCCATCGGCCTCCGCGAGCAGCTCGTCGCCGTCGCGGAGCTCGGCCGCGATCTCGATCCGCCGGCCGCGGTGCGCGGTCACGCGGGACGAGATCCGAAGCGTCCTGTTGATCGGGACCGGGCGGCGGTAGCGGATCGCGATCCGGGCGGTGACGGCGGGGAACCGGTGCCAGGTCGCGAGCAGCCCGCAGGCCTCGTCGAGCGCGGCGCCGACGATCCCGCCGTGCGCGATTCCCGGCCCACCCTGGTGGTGCGCGGCGAACGTCACGTCGGACGCGTAGGAATCGGCGCCCTCGGCCTCGGGCAGCGCCATCCGCAGCCCGAGCTCGTTGTCACCGCAGCCGAAGCACGCTGGATCATGGTGTGGGGGAATCGAGCGGGGCGGGACGCGAGGCGTATTCAGGCGGCGAAGGGAAGCTCGATGTCGCTGACGTCGAGCCCCATGCTCGCGGCCATGCGGATTCCGTCCCGGACGTCTTCCTGAAGCCGCCGGATGTCCGTCTCGCGCATGACGTTGCCGATCCAGGCGCGTTCCTTCGGCCGCCAGAGAGCGTGCTCGACGAAGATCGGCAGCAGCCCGTTGGCAGCCTTGATCAGCCGGTCCTTGGTCTTCTTCGACGCCCCCTCGAGCAGCACGCGCTCATACGCGACGCCCGCGCTGTGGTGGATGCCGTCGTCGATCGTCAGCCGGTTGCACAGGTCTTCCAGGAGCGTGCCGCGCGAGGAGCGGGCGATCAGCCGGAAGCGCGGGATGATCAACCGCTCGAAGAAAACCTGCATCTGGAACACCTTCTCCTCCAGCGTCTCGGCATCGAGCGTCATCTTCGCCAGGTCGTCGAGGTGCGGGTCACGCTCGGCGACGCCACCGGCCTGCTCCGCGAGCTTCAGCCATGCCTCGACGTGCCGCGCCTCGTCCTGCACCATGGTCGAGTAATAGAGCTTCGCCTCGTGGTGGGGGGCCAGGTTCAGCAGCTGCCCCGCCATCGAGACGGCGAGCTCGTCGGCCTGGAGCTGCTGCGTGATCACCGAGCGCCAGACCGCCCGCCGCCGCTCCTTTCGCTCCGGCGACGCGCCGGCACGTGTCTCCGGGATCGGCGGGATCTCTCCCCAGGCCATGTCCCGGACCTGCCACTCCTGCTTCTTCGCGAGCTCGTAGAAGCGCAGGACGCCGCGACCCTTGTTGTCGTGCGCCGCGTCGTCGGCCGCCTGGCGCTCCGCCTCGATCAGCGGCTCGTACGTCGCGTCGGCGTTGATCGGCTCCTCGGCCGGCTCTACGGTCATCCGCGGGAGCTTATCGCCGTTCAGCGCATGCCTCCGCGTTCGTGGTGGGCTTTGAAGAAGTTCTCCGACCCCGCCGTCGCCATCGCCGACGAGGCGGAGATCTCGAGCGCGAGCGCCGCAGCCGCGACGATCTGGGCGAAGCGGTGCACCTTGCCGGTGCCGGCGCAGTCGAGCAGCGCGAGCCAGGAGCGGGCGTAGGGGAGGGTCGTGCCGCCCCCGACGGTGCCGACCTCGAGCCCGGGGAAGCGGATCGCGGCGTGCAGGCCGCCGTCCTCGGTGCGGCGCGCTGTTCCGTGGGCCATCGAGCTCGTGCCGACCATCCCGAGATCCTGGCCGGTGCAGGCGAAGATCGCCGCGATCGCGGAAGCGGGGGTGAACGCGACCGATTGCATCCCGGAGGCGACCGCGCCGTGCGTGCCGGCCCAGGAGAGCTCGAGCAGGTCGTCGACCGTCGTCCGCAGGACGCGGCGCACCGTCTCCGCATCGAGCGTCGCCTCCGCGAGCACCGTCTTGCCGTGGCCCGACTGGAAGAACTCGTAGGACGGCTTCTTGTCGCCGCCCATGTTCGCTTCCAGGATCGCCCGCTCGGGCTTCACGGGAGCCTGCTGCAGCACGTAGCCCATGTTCAGGGCGTAGCTGTTCCGGGTCATCATGTTCGGCCCGCATGCGTCTCCCGTCGTCCACGCCCAGAGGACGTGGCACATCGACCCGACCACGTGCGTCTTCACCTCGCGCAGCTTCGCCCGCTTCGAGAGCGTCGGGTCGTCGAGCGCTGCGAGGAACGCGCGGAGGTCGTCGACCGAGCCCTCGAGCCATCTTGCAAGAACGACGGCATCCTCGGTGTTTTTGCAGATGAAGCAAGATGCACGCGTCATTCTGTCGTGCAAGACATATGTTCTGAAGCCGCCCGAGGTCGCCGCCGCCTTCATCCCCCGCGACATCGAAGCCGAGAGGCCGCCCTCGGTATGGGCGAGCGGCACGAGGATCTCCTCCTGAGCGCGGCCCGTCTCTCGCAGTGTCCCCTGCGGCTCCTCGAGCTCATAGGAGCCGAGCTCGACGACGAGCGGCCCCACGACGGCGACGGGAATCACGGCGGCGCCGGTGTGCGACTCCTGGGCGCGGCTCCAGGCCTCGTCGTCGTGCGAGAGCGGCTCGGCGCCGACGACGGCGCGGATCGCCTCGCGGCGCGCACCGATCGACTCCGCGTCGTTCCGTCGCGGCCACTTCCGCAGCTTCATGGCGGCAAGCCTACGGGGTCGCGGCGGGCCGGCGCTTGGCGGCGCGCAGCTGGCGAATCACCTTGCGAAAGCCCAGCGGCGAGGCGAGCCGGACGACGGTGTCGAGACGAAGTCGGGGGACAACGAAGGGGGTGGACACCTCACGCGCTTCCACGTGTCCGGCTTTCGCCGCCAGGTCCGTTCCGCCGACTTCCCGACTCGCCCCTTCGCGGGAGCGTCGACGACTGCGAAGAGGTAGAAGCGGCGCCGTCGTGGTCCTCGCCCGATGTGCGTGCAGGCCGTAATGACGCCTGCGACGCGATCCCGGGCGACGACGGCGTAGAACATCGGCCAGATGCCGTCGTCGCAGGCGACGACGGCGTGCAGCGTGGTGTCCAGGTCCCTTGCCGGCTGTGGCTCGAGCACCTCCAGCGTCGTGTGATTCGAGCCGTGCAGGACTAACCCGTGCTGGTCGACGAGATGGGTCAGGAGCTCGTGCACCGGGTAGGGGCACGCCGCCGTATCGACGATTCCGTCCCCGGCGCGCGCCGTTGCGATCAGTTGCTCGAACGTCGCGATCCGCGTCTCGTCGCGCGGGGCGCGCGGGACTTCGGTTGCGCCGATGACGTTGGTGCCGAGGCGTTCGCCCAGGCGCCAGACCCCGATCCCGAACGAGCGCAGCCCGCGGATCGCGATGCGCTGGAGCAGTGGGCCGGTGCGCTCGATTGCGAGAAGCTACCACCGCGGTCGCCGTTATCCTCGGACCCGAGATGGCAGCGACCCTCATGGACGGGAAGGCCCTTGCCGCGCGCATCCGCGCCGAAGTCGCGGCCGAGGTCGAGGCGTTCGGGCGGCCGATCGGGCTCGCCACGGTGCTCGTCGGGGACGATCCCGCCTCGGACGTCTACATCCGGATGAAGCACAAGGCGACGATCGAGGTCGGCATCCAGGCGCGCGACCTGCGGCTGCCGGCGACGACGAGCGAGCAGGAGTTGCTCGAGCTCGTCGCCGAGCTGAACGCCGACGACGCGATCGACGGGATCCTCGTGCAGCTGCCGCTGCCCGGCGGGATCGACGAGGGCCGTGTGATCCGCGCCGTCGACCCGGTCAAGGACGTCGACGGCTTCCACCCCATCAACGCGGGCCTTCTACTCGCAGGCACCCCCGCGCATGTGCCGGGCACGCCGCTCGGCGTGCTGGCGCTGCTGGACGAGTACGAAGTCGAGCTGCGGGGCGCGAACGCGGTCGTGATCGGGCGCAGCGACATCGTCGGCAAGCCCGCCGCCCTGCTCCTGCTCCACCGCCACGCCACGGTCACGGTCTGCCATTCCCGCACGCGCGACCTCGCCGCCGAGGTCTCGCGAGCCGACGTTCTCGTTGCCGCCGTCGGCGTGCCGGGGATCGTCCAGCCCGGCATGGTGAAGGAGGGCGCAGCCGTGATCGACGTCGGAATCAACCGCACCGAGGACGGGCTCGTCGGCGACGTCGACCCCGCCGCAGCCGAGCGTGCCGGGCTGCTGACGCCCGTCCCCGGAGGCGTCGGGCCGATGACGATCGCCATGCTGCTGCGGAGTACCGTTCGGGCTGCGCGATACCGCACAAAGGAGCTTGCACATCCGGCGATGTAAGGCTATGGTTCGCGCGCTTTATCAAGGTCGGCGGCTCGGTGCCTGGGCCGTCGCTTCACCGCAAGGAGGAAACACAGTTGGCTCAGGGCACCGTTAAGTGGTTCTCGAACGAAAAGGGTTACGGGTTCATCGAGCGTGAGGGTGGCGAGGACGTCTTCGTGCACTTCTCCGCGATCACGATGGACGGGTACAAGTCTCTGACCGAAGGTCAGAAGGTCGAGTTCGAGGTCGTGCAGGGCCCCAAGGGCGCCCAGGCCGCGAACGTCACGGCCGGCTAACACTCTTTCGGAATCGAGCTTGCGAAGGGCTCCCGAAAGGGGGCCCTTCTTATTTGGAAGGATGGATCGATGGCAATCACACGCGAAGAGGTGCTGCACGTCGCGAAGCTCGCGCGGCTCGAGCTGACCGACGACGAGGTCGAGCGCCTCACCGGCCAGCTGAGCGCGATCCTCGAGGCCGTCTCGAAGGTCAGCGAGCTCGACCTTGCCGACGTGCCCCCGACCTCGCACCCGCTCGAGCTCGTCAACGGCTGGGGCGAGGACTTGCCGCATGAGTCACTGCCGCTCGACCAGGTCTTCGCGAACGCGCCGGCCCGCGAGGGCGACCTCTTCAAGGTGCCGCCGACGGTATGAGCACGGGCATCGACACGCTGCGCCTGACCGCCGAGGAGGCGCTCGGAATGCTCGAGCGGAAGGAGTTCTCCGCCGCCGAGCTGCACCGCGCTTACCTCGACGCCGTCGCCGAGCGCGACCCGGAGCTGCACTGCTATCTCAGGACCCTGGACGAGCCCGCCGGCGACGGCGTCCCGATCGCGCTCAAGGACGTGATCTCCACGGAAGGCGTCGAGACGACGGCGGGGTCGAAGATCCTCGAGGGCTACGTGCCGGTCTTCGACGCGACCGTGGCGGCGCGCTGCAAGGCCGCGGGGCTACCGCTGCTCGGGAAGACGAACACCGACGAGTTCGCGATGGGCTCGTCGACCGAGAACTCGGCCTTCGGCCCCTCGCACAACCCCTGGGATCCCACGCGTGTTCCCGGAGGCTCCGGCGGCGGCACGGCCGCAGCGGTCTCGGCGGGCCTCGCGCCCTGGGGGCTCGGCTCCGACACGGGCGGCTCGATCAAGCAGCCTTCGGCGCTCTGCGGCAACGTCGGCCTGCGACCGACCTACGGGACGGTCAGCCGCTTCGGCGTCGTCGCCTTCGCGTCGAGCCTCGACCAGGTCGGCCCGGTCGCGAAGAACGTCCGTGACTGCGCGCGCCTCTACTCGATCATCTCCGGCCGCGATCCAGCCGACTCGACGACCGTCGACGTGCCGGAGGTCGAGCTCCCCGAGGGTGAGAGCCTGAAGGGGCTGCGAATCGGCGTCCCCACGGAGATGAACGACGCGGAGGGGATCGAGCCCGGCGTCACCGCTGCCGTGCAGAAGGCGATCGAGCTGGCGCGGGAGCTCGGCGCGGAGGTGGGGGAGTGCGAGCTGCCGCGCTCGGTCGAGTACGGGCTCGCCTGCTACTACCTGATCGCGCCCGCCGAGGCGTCGTCGAACCTCGCCCGGTATGACGGCGTCCGCTACGCGCTCCGCGTCGAGGCCGACAGTTACGACGCGATGGTCGAGCGCACGCGCGACGCAGGCTTCGGCGACGAGCCGAAGCGCCGGATCATGCTCGGCGCCTACGCCCTCTCCGCCGGCTACTACGAGGCGTATTACGGCCAGGCGCAGAAGGTGCGGACCGTGATCGTCCGGGAGCACGCCGCCGCGTTCGAGCGCTTCGACGTGCTCGTCTCGCCGACCTCGCCGACGGTGGCGTTCGAGCTGGGCGCGAAGACAGCCGACCCGCTCGCGATGTACCTCTCCGACCTGCTCACGATCCCGTCCTGCATGGCCGGCCTGCCGGGCCTGAACATCCCTTGCGGGCTCTCCGACGGCCTGCCGGTCGGCCTGCAGCTGATCGGGCCGCAGCTCTCCGAGAACACGCTCTTCCGCACCGGCCACGCGCTCGAGACGGCGCTCGGCTTCGATCCCGTTCCGGAGCGGCTGCGGTGACGACGCTCACAGACTCATCGTTTGGGTACCTACTCGGCCGGGATGTCGGCTTCGTCGTCAAGCACGGGTTCCAGGGCCCCCGGATCTCCAGGAGCGAGGACGCGTTCACGGCGGAGTACGCAAGAGACGGCGAAAGGCTCACTGTGGAGTGCTCGATTGGCGGGCACGTGCTCGGCGCGGCGCTAGAGGGCGGGGACGACACGGCAACGTGGATCTTCGAGCGGACAGCCGACAGTGAGCTGGATCAGTCCGACCGGGTGCTCGAGTGGTGGTTCCTGGAGCTAAGGGACTTTCTGGACGGCGTCCTGGGCGGCTCGCAGCCGTGAGGGTCCTGTGGAGTCGATGAGCTGGGAACCGGTCGTCGGGCTCGAGGTCCACGTCCAGCTGAAGACGCGGACGAAGATGTTCTGCCGTTGCCCCAACGGCTTCGGCGGCGGCGAGAACACGCAGACCTGCCCGGTCTGCCTCGGCTTTCCCGGGGCACTGCCGGTGGCGAACAAGACCGCGCTCGAGTGGACGGTCAAGCTCGGGCTCGCGCTCGGCTGCGAGATCCCTGGGCGGGCCGTGTTCGCGCGGAAGCACTATCCGTATCCCGACCTGCCGAAGGGTTATCAGATCTCCCAATACGATCTACCTTCTTGCATAAACGGCAAGGTGCTAGTACCGACGGCCGACGGCGACCACGAGGTCGAGATCGTCCGTGCGCACCTCGAGGAAGACGCGGCCAAGAACACGCACGTCGGTGGCGGGACGGGCCGGATCGGCGGCGCCTCCACGACGCTCGTGGACTTCAACCGCGGCGGCACGCCGCTCGTCGAGATCGTCACCGGACCGGACATCCACTCATCCGAGGATGCGCGGCGCTTCCTGCAGCTGCTGCGGCAGACGGTCGTCGAGCTCGGGATCTCGGACGCGGAGATGGAAAAGGGCCAGCTGCGCGTGGACGCGAACGTCTCCGTCCGCCCGGCCGGCTCGTCCGAGCTGCGCACGCGCTGCGAGCTGAAGAACATGAACTCGTTCCGCTTCGTCGCCCAGGGGATCGACGCCGAGGTCGCCCGGCAGATCGAGCTCTACGAGTCGGGAGCGGAGGTGGTACAGGAGACGTACGACTTCGACGCCGCCAGCGGCACGCTGACGCCGAGGCGCTCGAAGGAGGAGGCGGACGACTACCGCTACTTCCCGGAGCCCGATCTCGTGCCGGTCGAGCCGTCGGCCGAGCTCATCGAGCGGTTGCGGGGCGAGCTGCCGGAGAGCCCGGCGGCACGGATCCGCCGGATCGAGGCCGAGCTCGACCTCGATCGCGCCGTCGTCCTCGTCACCGGCGGGCTCGACGCGCTGTGGCAGGCGACGGTCGCGGCGGGGGCCGAGCCGGTCGCTTCCGCAAACGTGATCGCCAACCGCCTCGCCGGCGTCGACGGTGCGACCGTCGATCCCGCCGAGCTGGCGAAGCTCGTCGAGGCGCGCGACCGGATCCCGCGCAGCGCGCTCGACGAGGCGCTCGGCAAGGTCGCGGAGCCCGGCTTCGCGGCCGCGCCGTATCTCGCGCAGGAGGCAGTCTCGGATACCGCCGAGCTCGAGCCGGTCGTCGCGCGGATCCTCGACGCCAACCCCGACCAGGTCGCCGCCTACCGCGGCGGCAAGGAAGGTCTCCTCGGCTTCTTCGTCGGCCAGGTGATGAAGGAGACCGGCGGCAAGGCAAACGCCCGCGCGGTCAGCGAACTCGTACGCGAGAAGCTCCAGTAGCCTTGATGCCGTGAACCGAGACTTCCGCAAGGTGGCGCTCATCGCCGCCTCGCTCGGGCTGCTGCTGAGCCTCTTCCTCGTGCTCCGGCCCGATGGGGACGAGGACGCTGCGCCGACGACGACGGCCCCCACGACCACCGCGTCCGCGACGACCGAGACGGAGCCGCCGGCGACGACGACCGAGCCGCCGGCGACCACGACCGCGCCCAAGCCTCCGGATGTGATCACGATCCGAATCGCGATTCCGAGCGACACGGCTCCGAAGATCCGCAAGTACTCGGTCAAGCAAGGCCGCAAGGTCGTGATCGTGGTCCGGACCGAGCTCGTCGATCACGTGCATCTCCACGGCTACGACTTGATGGCCGACGTCGGCCCGGGGAAGCCGGCGACGATCCGGCTCACGGCGACCGCATCGGGCCGGTTCGAGCTCGAGTTGGAGGACCGCGGTCTGGCGTTCGCCGAGCTCGAGGTTCGCCCCTGAACCTGCTCGCGCACGGCCTCGGCGGCGTCCGTGACCTGCCGGTTCCGGGCTGGCTCTTTCTCTGGGGCGGGGGCGTCGTCCTCGTCCTCTCGTTCCTGGCGCTGGGCGTGCTCTGGAAGCGGCCGCAGCTCGAGCCGCGCGCCGCAGGCCGCCCGCTGCCCCCTCTGCTCGAGCGGGTGCTGCGATCGTCGGCGCTGCGCGTCCTCGCCGGCGCGATTTCCGCCGGCCTCCTCGTGCTCGTCTTCCTCGCAGCGCTCCTCGGCGAGCCGTCCTCCTCGCAGAACCTTGCTCCGGTCTTCGTGCTGATCGTCTTCTGGCTCGGGTTCGTACCGCTTCAGGTTCTCCTCGGTAACGTCTGGCGGGTTCTCAATCCGTGGCTGGCGATCGCCGACGCGGTCGCGTGGGTGTGGAGCAAGCTCGGGCAGACGTGGACGCCGCCACTCAGCTATCCGGCGCGACTCGGTGTCTGGCCAGGGGCGTTCGCTCTCTTCTGCTTCGCCGCGCTCGAGCTCGCGTATGCGGAGCCGGCCAATCCGCGAGCGATCGCGCTCGCGATCGCGCTGTACAGCTACGCGATGTGGTTCGGGATGGCTGCATACGGCCGCAGGGCCTGGGACGACCACGCGAACGGCTTCACCGTCTACTTCGGGTTGCTCGCGCGGATTGCTCCGTTCGGCGAGCGGAACGGGCGGCTCGTGGTGCGCACGCCTCTCTCGGGACTCGCCGGCCCGGACACGACCCCCGGCATGCTCGCCTTCGTCGCCGTGATGCTCGGGTCGGTGGGCTTCGACGGCTTCAGCCGCTCTTCCGTGTGGCAGGACCTGCGGGCGGACGTCGAGGGGCCGTACCTGATCGACTCGCCCGGCAAAGCGGAGCTCCTCTCGACCGGCCTCGCGCTCGCGGGTCTACTCGCCTGGGTGGTCGGCGTGGCCCTGGCCTACCTGGGAGCGATGTGGATTGCCCGGCGAATGATCGCGGAGAGGCGGACGCTCGCGCCAGAGTTCATCCTCAGCCTCGTGCCGGTCGCACTCGTCTACGCGGTCGCGCACTACTTCACCTACTTCCTCGGCCAGGGTCAGTACGCGGTGGTGCTCGCGTCCGATCCATTCGGCTACGGCTGGGACGTGCTCGGCACGGCGGACTACACGCCGAGAATCACCTTCTTCTCACCGAACAACGTCTGGTACATCCAGGTCGGAATTCTCGTCGCCGGCCACGTCGCAGGCCTGGCGGTCGCCCATGATCGCGCGGTCAGCGTCGTTTCCGAGCGCGACGCGCTGCGGTCGCAGTACGCCATGCTGGCGCTGATGGTCGTCTACACCCTGGCCGGCATGTGGCTGCTCTCCCTGGACTGATCGCGCACGGCGGTGTCGGCGGCGCGATCGTCGAGGTGCTGCTCGTCGTCACCATCGCCGCGATCTTCGTCGCCGTCTGGCTGCGCGAGCGCCGAGCCGGCCGTTCCGGTGACGAAGACGGCGACGAAGATCAGATCAAGCCGCAGTAGCGAGCGGTGTTCGGCCAGGGGTAGAAGCCGCGGCCGCTGCGGTAGGCCCGCTCCGCCACCCACATCTGCTCGACCGGCGTCCATCTGTTCGCCGTGCCCTTCCTGCGCAGCAGTTCGGGGCCGTACGTGCGCTGGAAGGTGATGTCCATCTGCAGGCCTCCGTAGTAGCCGTTGCCCGTCCGCGTGCGCCATCCCTGGGCCGGGTCGCGCTCGTAGCGGTGGATGCAGAGCCACGCCGACTTGCGGGGCGGGTGGGCGGCCTGGCGCTCCGCGCGTGCGGCGCGGCGCTGCCAGAGGCTGCGGAGCCAGCGGAGATAGGCGGCGTCGCTCGTCCGCCGCTCGCTGAAGAGCGTCGGAGTGCGCCGCTTGCGCATCAGCGACTGCCAGCGCCAGGTCTCGATTCGGAGCTCGTCGATCGCCTCGATTTGCGCCATGCGAGTCGACGAGGCGGTTGCCGCGGTGGGACCCGCAGCGGCCGCCAGGCCGACGCAGACGGCGCCGGCGACGATGAGCACGCGCACGAACAGATGCTTCACACAGCCTCCTTGCTGGGGAACACGACGCAGGCTCGACCCGGAAAGCCGCAGGGCATCGGGTCGGCGCGAACTTGCGGCGTCAGGCTAGCAAACGCGTTGTTTGCAAAGAGTAAAAACTGTCACGATCGCGCAACGGAGCCAGCGTACAAAAGGCAGGCTGCAACGGCGACGAAGGCTGCGGTCCGGGCCGCCCCGAGCCCCGCAACCGCGCTGCCGGCGGCTGCAAGCGCGAACCCCGCCAGGAGCAGCGCGTTGCCGAGTGGCCTCCGGCGGAAGCCGGTCACGGCGATGCCGACGAGCGCCAGCGACCCGGCGACGTTGCCGGCGATCGCCAGGATCCGAGCCGGGAAGAGCGCGAGATGCTCCTGCGCTTCCGGGATCGACGTGCCGCTCAGCGGCGCCTCCAGCGGAACCGCGAGCGCCACGCCTGCCGCGAGCCCCGTGTAGACGAGCGCAGCGGGGATTGCCGCCCGCACGCCGGCGCCGGCCAGCGAGCCGGCGCCGAGCAACGCTGCCGTCAGCAAGCCGCCGAAGAGGTAGTAGGCGCGGAAGACGCCCTCGTTCCACCCTCCCGCGGCGCCCCAGGCGATCGCGGCGGCGCCCAGTGCATAGGCCGCCAGGCCCGCGCTCCAGAGCGCGAGCTGCGGCTGGCGCCGACGCCGCCAGCGACCGGCGAGGAGGCCGGCGAGCCGCAGCGAGACCAGGGCGGCGCCGAACGCGAGGAGAGCTTCCATCGAGAGGGAGCGTAGTTCGGGACGAGGACTCACAGGCGCCGTCCCGGCGCGCGCTAGTCTCCGGTCGATGGCGCAGAAGCGGTACCTGTTCACGCCCGGGCCGACCCCGGTGCCTCCGCAGGTGCTCGCGGCGCTCGCGGAGCCGGTCCTGCACCACCGCGCCCCGGACTTCCGGGAGGTGTACGAGCGCGTGCTGGCGCGGCTCAAGGAGGTGCACCGGACCGACAACGACGTCCTCCTCTTCACCTGCTCCGGCACGGGTGCGTTCGAGTCCGCGATCGTGAGCCTCTGCTCGCCAGGTGAGCGCGTGCTCGCCGTCTCGGCGGGCTCCTTCGGCGAACGATGGGCGTCGATGGCGCACACCTTCGGTTGCGAGGTCGAGGAGCTGCGGTATGCGTGGGGGGAGACGCCGTCACCGGACGATCTCGCTCGCAAGCTCGGGGAGATCGAGCCGGTCTCGCTGGTCTTCCTCGTCCACTCGGAGACCTCGACCGGTGTCGTCTCCGACATTCAGGCGCTGGCGGCCGTCGTCAAGGACGCGGGCGCGCTGGCGGTCGTCGACGCCGTCTCGAGTCTCGGCGCCGTGCCGTTGGAGATGGACGACTGGGGCCTCGATGTCGTCATCTCCGGCTCGCAGAAGGCACTGATGGCGCCGCCCGGGCTCGCGACAGCCGCCGTGTCCGCAGCGGGCTGGGAGCAGGTCGCGAGGTCGACGCTGCCGAGCTTCTATTTCGACTGGGAGCGGACGCGCGACGCGCAGCACAAGCTCGACAGCGCGTTCACGCCGGCGGTCTCGCTGATCGTCGCGCTGGACGTCGCGCTCGGGCTGCTGCTCGACACCGGTCTCGACTCGGCCTTCGACCGGCACGTCCGCCTCGGCCGCGCTTGCCGCGCCGGGATCAAGGCGATGGGCCTCGAGCTCTTCTCGCCGGACGAAGACCGTTCCGCGGTCGTCACCGCAGCGCGGATGCCGGACGGGATGGATTCGGCCGACCTGACGCGCGGGCTCCGCGATCGGCACGGCGTCACGATCGCCGGCGGCCAGGGCGAGCTGAAGGGCGCGATCTTCCGGATCGGCCACATCGGCTGGTACGACGAGTTCGACATCGCGACGGCGCTCTCCGCGGTCGAGTTGGTGCTCGGGGAGCTCGAGGCTCCGATCGAGCGCGGCCTCGCCGCGACCCGCGCGCTCGAGGTCTACGCGGAAGGGGCGACGGTCTGAGAGTTCTCGTCCGGGAGCCGATCGCTCCCGCCGGCATCGAGCTGCTGCGCTCGCGCTTCGAGGTCGACGAGGACACCGAGGCGCCGCTGGAGGAGATCATCGGCGGCTACGACGCGATCGTCATCCGCTCCGCGACGAAGCTGACCGCCGCGGTGATCGAGCGCGCCGCGCGGCTGAAAGTGATCGGGCGGGCCGGGGTGGGGATCGACAACGTCGACCTGGACGCGGCCACACGGCGGGGAATCGTCGTCGCCAACGCACCCGACTCGACCGTCGTCTCGGCGGCCGAGCACACGATCGGGCTGCTCGTGGCGCTCGCCCGCAACATCCCGCAGGCCCACGCGGCGCTCCAGGAGGGCCGCTGGGAGCGCTCCCGCTGGGGCGGCGTCGAGCTCGCCGACAAGACGCTCGGCGTGCTCGGCTTCGGCCGGATCGGCCGCCAGGTCGCCAGGCGGGCGCTCGGTCTCGGCATGCGCGTCGTCGGCTACGACCCGTTCGTCGCGCCGGAGCGGTTCCGCGAGCTCGGCGCCGATCACGCCGAGACCGTGGAGGAGGTCTTCGACGCGGCCGACTTCCTGACGCTGCACCTGCCGCTGACCGACGACACACGCGGGTTCGTCGGAGCCGAAGTGATCGCGAAGATGCGCGACGGCGTCCGGATCGTCAACGCCGCGCGCGGCGAGCTCGTCGACGAGCCGGCGCTCGCCGAGGCGATCCGCTCCGGCAAGGTCGCGGGCGCCGCGCTCGACGTCTTCTCGGCCGAGCCGTACGAAGGGGAGCTGCTCGGGCTCGAGAACGTCGTCACGACCCCGCACCTCGCGGCGTCGACCGACGAGGCGCAGGACCGCGCGGGCCTGATCGTGGCCGAGCAGGTCGTTGCGGCACTCGAAGGCGGGCTCGTCACGAACGCCGTCAACATTCCCGTCGTCGGCGCCGAGGACCTCGAGGTGCTCGGCCCGTACATCCCGCTGGCGGCCAAGCTCGGCCGGCTCGCGGTCGAGCTCGCCGGCGGTCACCCGCGCCGGATCGGCCTCACCTTCAACGGTGGAATCGCCGGGCACGACACCCGGCTGTTGACGGTGGCGGCGCTGAACGGGGCCTTCCAGGGCCGCGTCGACCAGGCCGTCAATTACGTCAACGCGCCGGTGATCGCAGCCGAGCGGGGGATCGAGGTGACCGAGCAACGCTCCGGAGCGGCGCGCGACTACACGAACCTCGTCACCGTCGCCGTCGACGACGTCGAGGTCTCCGGCACGACGATCGGGCCGGAGCCGCGCCTCTTCCTCGCCGGCGCGCTCGGGTTCGCGATCGATCTCCAGCTGTCGCCGCTGATGGTCTTCTTCCGCTACGACGACGTGCCGGGCGTGATCGGGCGCGTCGGGACGATGTTCGGGGAGGCGGGCGTGAACATCGCCAACATGGCGGTCTCCCGGACGAAGGAGGGTGGCAAGGCGCTGATGGCGCTCGCGATCGACTCCGAGCCGCCGGCGGACCTCGTCGAGCGCATCCGGGCGGAAGGATTCGACGGTTTCCACTTCATCGCGCTCGGTTAGCCCTCGTAGGGGCGGCGGCTGGGTCGCCGCCCAGTTTCTCCTCATGGCGGCGATCATCGTCCTCGGGGCGTTTCCGCCGACCTGGCCGAGGTGGATGGGGCTCACCGGGCTGGCGCTGATCCTCGTCGGCCTCGGAGTCGCGATCTGGGCCGGCCGCACGCTCGGAACCGCTCTGACGCCCTACCCGCGCCCGAATGAGCAGGCAGCGCTCGTGGAGCACGGGCCGTACGGCGTCGTCCGTCACCCGCTCTACGCCGCCGGTCTCCTCATCTTTCTCGGCTACGGCTTGCTCGCGAGTGTTCCGGCGACCGCCGCGGTGCCGGTGCTCGCCCTCCTCTGGCACTTCAAGGCCGGAGTCGAGGAGCGCCACCTCGAAGAACGGTTCCCCGCGTACGCCGCTTACAGGCGCCGCGTCCGCCGAGGGATCTAGGTCGCAGCTCGTGGGTTGAGCCTGCGGGCGATCGGCGCCACGAGCGGGTGCCGCTTGGCGACCACGGCCCGGTCACCGTCGGCGCGGACGATCGCTTCGATCCGCTCGTCCTCGTGCCCGTTGACGAGGAGGAAGGTGGCGCCGTCGTGCCGGATCCGCTCGTACTCGTCGAGCGTCGCCTCGACCCGCTCGGTGCAGTTCGGGTCGGCGCACTCGCAGACGAACTTCGTCTCGGCGACGTCGAACCGCTCTGCGGATTCGGCGATCCGCTCGTTCACCTCGCGGAAGAGCGACTCCGTCCGCGCGATTCGCTCACCTTCGCTGTTGTTCAAAACGCCTCCCGTCGTGCCAATCGCTGTCCAGAGAGACAACGAGGAACGGCCGAGTTGGGTTTCGCGCCAGCCGGTACGCTCTCTCTCGTGCGCGCGCCCTGGCCTGAGCCCGTCGAACGGGTCGCCGCATATCTGCGGTCGGCAGGTGCCGAGGCAAGGCTCGAAGAGCTCGCATCGGGCACCGCCACCGCCGAGGATGCCGCCCGCGCCGCCGGCTGCCCGATCGGCCAGATCGTCAAGTCGATCGTCGTCCTCTGCGACGGCCGTCCGGTCGTGGCGCTGATCCCCGGCGACCGGCGCGTGGACCTCGCGAAGATCGCGTTGGGCGCAGGCGCGATCGAGGCTCGCATCGCGCGGGGTCCGCAGGTCGAGGAGGCGACGGGCTTCGCGCCCGGCGCCGTCGCACCATTCCCGCTGCCCAACGTCGACCGCGTGCTGATCGACCAGAGCCTGCTCGCCCACGACATGGTCTGGGTCGGTGCGGGCTCCGACACCCACATGGCCGCCATGCACCCGAGCGTCCTCGTTCGGCTCGCACGCGCGGTGCCGCTGGACGCCGTCGAAGACTCATCTACGATTGAGGTTCGTCGAGAGGAGAAGCTTGATGCGTGAGACAGAGACGATCTGGATGAACGGTGAGTTCATCGACTGGGCCGATGCGAAGGTGCACGTCGGCGTGCACGGTCTCCACTACGGCACGGGTGTCTTCGAGGGCATCCGCTGCTACGAGACCCCGGACGGCCCCGCCGTCTTCCGGCTCAGGGAGCATCTCCAGCGGCTCCACAACTCGGCCCAGCTCCTCTACATGGAGCTGCCGTTCACGGTCGACGAGATTCGCAGCGCCACACACGAGCTGATCGGCCGCAACGGCCTGCCGGAGTGCTACGTCCGCCCGTTCGCGTTCTACGGCTACGGCGAGTTGGGCGTGCACACGAAGGGCAACCCGGTCGAGGTCGTGATCATGAGCTGGCCGTGGGGGAACTATCTCGGGGACGAGAACGCCACCATCGGCATCCGCACCAAGATCTCGTCCTGGAAGCGCATCGGCCCGAACACGATCCCGCATGCGGCGAAGGCGACCGGGATCTACCTCAACTCGATGCTCGCCGTTCACGAGGCTCAGCGCGCCGGCTACGACGAGGCGATCATGCTCAACGACGAGGGGTACGTCGCCGACGGCCCGGGCGAGAACATCTTCGTCGTCAAGGAAGGGAAGATCGTCACGCCGCCGCTCTCGATGTCGATCCTGCCCGGGATCACGCGCGAGAGCATCATCCTGATCGCCCAGGACCTCGGCTACGTGGTCGAGGAGGCGAACATCATTCGCACCGACCTCTACCTCGCCGACGAGATCTTCATGACGGGAACCGCCGCCGAGGTGACGCCGGTGCGCTCGGTCGACGACCACGAGATCGGCGCGGGGCCTGTCACGCTCGAGCTCCAGAAGGCGTATCTCGACACCGTGCGCGGCAAGTCAGACCGCTGGAGTCACTGGCTCGACCGCGTCACGGTCGCCGACAAGGCTCCCGCCGAGGCGTGAGAACCGACATCCGGAAGGTTCCGCTCTCGTCGCCGTACGTCGACGAGCGCGACGAGGAGCTCGTGCTCGAGGTGCTCCGCTCGGGCCGGCTCTCGCTCGGGCCGACGATCGACCGCTTCGAGGAGCTCTTCGCGGAGAAGGTAGGCACGCCGTATGCGGCTGCTGTGTCGTCGGGCACCGCGGGCCTCCACCTGCTCTGCGCGATCGCCGGCTTCCAGTCGGGCGACGAGGTGATCACGACGCCGTACTCGTTCGTGGCCTCCGCCAACTGCTTCATCTACGAGGGGGCGACGCCGGTCTTCGCCGACGTCGACGAGCGGACGATGAACCTCGACCCCGCCGCCGTCGAGGCCGCGATCACCGAGCGGACGAAGGCGATCGTAGCGGTCGACATCTTCGGCTATCCCTGCGAGCTCGACCCGCTGCGCGAGCTGTGCGACCGCCACGACCTGGTGCTGATCCAGGACGCCTGCGAGGCGCTCGGCAGCGAGTACAAAGGCGGGCGCGTCGGCTCACACGGCGTCGATGCCGTCTTCGCCTTCTACCCGAACAAGCAGATCACGACCGGCGAAGGCGGGATGGTGACGACGCACGACGAGGAGACCTGGCGCACCCTCGTCAGCCTGCGCAACCAGGGCCGCGCCGACGGCGGCGGCTGGCTCGAGCACGCGCGGCTCGGCTACAACTACCGCATCGACGACATCCGTGCCGCGCTGGGAATCGGCCAGCTCGAGAAGCTCGAGACGATCCTGTCGCTTCGAGGCTCGGCCGCGAAGCGATATGCCGATCTGCTCGGCGGTGTCGATGGGCTCGAGTTGCCCGTCGCCGATGACGCCGACCACGTTCGCTCCTGGTTCGTCTACGTCGTCACGCTCGCGCGCGGCACCGATCGCGAGCGTGTGATCGCCGAGCTCGATCGGCAGGGGATCGCGACCTCGCGCTACCTCCCGTCGATCCACCTCCAGGCCTACATGCGCGAGCGGTACGGCTTCGACGAGGGTCTCTGCCCGGTCTCGGAGGATCTCTCCAAGCGCACGCTCGCGCTCCCGTTCTTCACCGCGATCGAAGCGGAGGACCAGGAACGAGTGGCCGAGGCCCTCGCGGCCGTGCTGGCGTAGCGCTCCCGGCCGAGGCGCTCGCGGTCTGGGCCCTCTTCGGGCTCCAGGTGGCGGCGACGCTCGTCACCTACGCTCGGCTGCCGCCCGAGGTGCTCTACAACGTCGACCGGAGCGGCGACCTCGCGGGTGGGCTCGGACGCACGCTCGTCCTCCTCAACTTCCCGCTCGCGCTCGGCGCGGTCGCCCTTGCGGCGATCGCCGGCGGGCCGAGGCTGCTCGTCTGGGCGGCGATCGGGCTGTGCGCCGTGACCGCGCTTCCGGGCGTCGTCGACCAGGACGACCTGGATGCGCGGTGGATCAACGTCGTGCCCGCGCTCGGCGTCGCGCTGGCACTCGGACTGACCGTCGCCGCGGCGTCGAGGGGCGGTGTCGCGTTCGCGGAGCGCGCACGCGGAGACCGCCTCCGTCTCGCTCTCGGCGCCCTCCTGCTGGTGATCGCGCTGCCGTGGCTCGCCGCCGAGACCGGGTTCTACTTTCCGGGTGACGTCTTTCTGGGTGAGGAGATCCCACCGGTGCGCGACGAAGGGCTCGCCGCCGTGCATCTCGGCTTTCACCACGGCACCGCCGGCGTTCTCCTGGCGCTCGCCGCGCTCGCACTCTCGCGCGCGCCACAGGGGCGAGCCCTCGCGGCCTATCTCTCGCTCATGCTCGCGTACGGCCTGGGCAACGCCTGCCAGGACGCCTGGAACGAGCAGCTCTGGAAGCGCGGCTCCGTCGACCAACACCTCGAGAGCGTCCTCCGGCCCGGGCTCTCGATCGGCTGGCTGGCGATCCTCGTCGCTGCGGCCGCGATCTACGTGTTGTGGTTCCGGCCAGCACGTGCGCGATAATCGAAAGCATGGATGGGCGGATGGTCTTCCTCGGCTTCGGCAAGTACGCGCGCGCGGACAAGATCTACGCGCTGCAGCCGATCACCGGCGACGACCGGGGCGGAGGTCAGCGGACGCTCGTCTGGGTCGAGGGAGTCGCCGATCCGATGATCGCCTCACGCACGGAGCGGACGATCCTGCACGACATGGGGCAGGAGCCCGCCGGCTCGCCGCTGCTCGACGAGGCGCTCTCTCTGGCCGAGCGGCTCGCCGAGGACGCCGCCAGCGGCCGCGTCGACCTCACCGATCTCGGCCGCCGCGCCCGCAAGCTGCTCGAGTCGTCGAGCAGGCCCGGAGAGGCGTCGCAGCTCTTCTGAGCCTCGCACGGGAGTTCTTCGCGCGAAGCGTCCACGAGGTCGCGCCCGCGCTGATCGGCGCGACGCTGCTCGTCGACGGCGTCGGCGGCACGATCGTCGAGGTCGAGGCGTACGACGCCGAAGATCCGGCGGCGCACGGGTTCCGCGGCCGGACGCCGCGCAACGCGTCGATGTTCGGTCCGCCCGGTCACGCCTACGTCTACCGCTCCTACGGGATCCACTGGTGCCTCAATCTCGTCTGCGAGGACGAGGGGAGCCCGGCTGCGGTGCTCGTCCGGGCGCTCGAGCCGTCGACCGGGATCGAGCAGATGCAGGAGCGACGCGGCCTGGTCGAGCCCAGGCTGCTCTGCTCCGGGCCGGGCCGGCTCTGCCAGGCGCTCGCCGTCACGCGCGAGCACGACGGGCTCCCACTCGACGCGCCTCCGTTCGAGCTCCAACACGCGGCGTCTCCGGTCGAGATCGTGACAGGGACGCGGATCGGGATCAGCGTCGCCGCCGAGCTCCCGTGGCGATACGCCGCGGCCGGCTCCCGCTACCTCAGCCGGCCGCTTCGCGCGCCGTAGCCGCCCGGGCGACCACGAGCTCGATCTGCATCCCCGGCGCGGCGGCGAGACCGGCCTTCGGCCGCTGCTCGAGCACCGTTCCCGGCTTGGCCGTCTTCTGCGGGCTCCAGCTGATCCGGGGCTCGAGCTTCAGCTTCTTCAATCGCGGGCGGGCATCGTCGAGGCTCTTGCCGACGAGCTTCGGGATCACGCCCTGCGTGGCCTTCGAGATCACGAGGAGGATCCGGTCGTACGAGGAGCGGTAGCCGGTCCGGGGCTCCTGGTCGACGACGATCCCGACTCGCTGCCGCGGCGCCGCGGGCTTGTAGATGAGCCTGGGCGTCAGTGGCTGGGCCTCGACCCGGATCTGCGCCTCGGCGGCGGTCAGCCGCCGGACGTCGGGCACCTCGACCTCGTTCACGAGGCAGTTCGCTGCCTTCGTCGGGCCCATCCCCGCGAAGTAGACGATCTCCTGGCGGGACTTGCAGCGGCCGTTGTCGAGCAGCAGCCTGTCGCCCCGCCGGGTGACGAGCTTCGCTGCGGCGTAGGGGACGTTCGGATACGGGAAGCCCGCCGCTTCCTCGTTTTTCAGCGCCTTCTCGGCGAACGACTTCCAGATCAGGGCCGGGAAGCTGCCGCCCGTCACGGCTTCGCCCTGGAACTCCGTCAGCATCGGCTTCAGCGTCGTCGGGTAGCCCACCCACACAGCGACGGCCAGCTGCGGCGTGTAGCCGACGAACCAGGCGTCGCCGTAGTTCTCCGTCGTGCCCGTCTTGCCGGCCACGGGGCGGTTCGGCAGGTACGCGCGCTTGCCCGTGCCGAACTGGACGGCCTGCTGCAGGATCGAGTTGATCATGCCCGCCTGGGTGGAGTTGAGCGCGTCGAATGCCTTCGGCGCGTTGAGTCGCTCCTCGCCCCTCTTCACGATCTCCGTGATCACCCGGGGTCTGTTCTTGAAGATCGTCCCGTCGACGCGGCGACCTCCGTGCGCCAGCGTCGCGTACGCCCGCGCGAGCTCGAGCGGCGTCACCGCCTCGGCCCCGAGGCCGATCGCGTAATAGCCGTCGAGCTTGCTCCGGATCCCGAGGCGCTGGGCGGTCTTGGCGACGTTCTTCGAGCCGACGAGCTGGGTCAGCTGTGCGTAGACGGCGTTGTCCGACTCGATCGTCGCCGTCTCCAGGTCGATCGAGCCCAGGTACTGGTCGTCGTAGTTGCCGACGACCCAGTACTTGTCGCCCAGGTTGATCGCCTGCGGCTTCGACGCGAAATGCGTCGCCGGCGAGATCCCCTGGCGGAGAGCGGTCGCGAGCACGAACGGCTTGAAGGCCGAGCCGGGCTGGCGGACGCCCTGGACGGCGAGGTTGAACTGGCTCTTGCGGTAGTTGTTGCCTCCGACCATCGCCTTGACGGCGCCGTCCGTCGGATCGATCGCCACGAGCGCCGCGGACGGGCCGTCGGGGTTCGTCAGCCACTTGGAGATCGCGTCGCGTGCGGCATCCTGGTAGTCGAGGTCGATAGTGGTTCGCACCTTGAGGCCGCCGCCGAAGACCTCCGCCGACCCATACTCGTCGACCAGCTGCTGCTTGACGTAGTTGACGAAGTGAAGGGCGCCGTGCTGGCCCTCGGTGCCTCCCAGTCGCACCTTGTCCGGATCGGGTAGGGGGATGGAGTTCGCCTCGGCGAACTGGCTCGGCGTGATCTTCGACTCCTCGAGCATGGCCCGGAGCACCACCCGCCGCCGTGCCTTGGCGCGATCCGGGCTCGCGACCGGGTCGTAGCGGCTCGGGTCGGCAGGGATCCCGGCCAGGAGCGCCGCCTCCGCGATCGTCAGGTCCTTCGCGCCGTGGCCGAAGTAGACGAGCGCGGCTTGCTGCACGCCGTAGGCGCCGTTCCCGAAGTAGATCGTGTTCAAGTACTCCTGCAGGATCCGCTTCTTGCCCCAGTGGTCGTCGTCGCGCTCGAGCTGCCACGCGAACGCCGCCTCGCGCACCTTGCGTGCAATCGTCTTCTGGTCGCGGTCGAGCGCGTTCTTGACGAACTGCTGCGTGATCGTGGAGCCGCCCTCGACCACCTTCTGCTGGCGGATGTCCGCGATCAGCGCGCGGCCGATACCGCGCAGGTCGATTCCGTCGTGCTCCCAGTAGCGGCGGTCCTCGATCGCGACGATTGCGTGCCGCATCGGGTCGGCGATCTGGTCGTAGGTGACCAGCGTTCGCGCCTCGGATCCGCGAAGGACCGCGAGGATCTTCTTGCCGCTCGAGTCGTAGATGTAGCCGTTGACCTGCTTGTCGAGCTGCTTCTGCGGGTCGAACTTGCCCGACCCGATCTCGCTCGCCGTCGCGGTGATCAACCCGAAGCTGAAGGACACCGACCCGACGAGCGCGAGGACGGTGAGCAGCGCGAGGAGGCGGAGCCTGCGGATCCGGCGACCCCGACGCGCCGGTCGGTTCTTGCTGAACGTCCGCAAGAAGCGGATTCTAGCTCCGATTCTGGTGCTAAGCGGCTGCGATGACGGCGAGAACGTCCTCGCCGTAGCGTTCGAGCTTGGTCGGGCCGAAGCCCTTTACGGCCGCCAGATCGAGCTCGGAGGTCGGCTTCGCGGTCGCGAGCTCGCGGAGCGTCGCGTCGTGGAGGACGACGTAGGCGGGCACCTCGTCGACCCGTGCGCGCTCGAGCCGCCAGGCGCGCAGGCGCTCGAAGAGGCCCTCGTCGGCCGGGCCTGCTGTCGCCGGCGAGCCGATCCTCGGCAGCGCCGCTCCGGGAACGGCCCGCAGCAGCCGGAAGCCGTCGTCGCTCTCGAATGCCTCGAGCCCTCCTGCAACCTCGAGCAGCTGGATCCAGCGCTTGACCTCGGCCTGGGTCGCGGAGGCGAGCAGCCCGAAGTGGGGCGACCGCTGGGCGGAGCGGGGCGCACTCATCGACCCGCGCAGCATCGCGGCCAGGCCGGTCCGCCCGAGGGGCCAGCGCAGGTCGAGCACCGCACTGTGGATCGCACCCGCGACGTCGTCCGGCAGCGGGGTGGTCGCGGTCTCCTCCACGGCGGCCATGGCGAGCGGTGAGCAGACATCGCACATGCCGCAGTCCTCGGGCAGCGTCTCGCCGAAGTGCTCCGCTACCTGCCGGTGCCGGCAGAGCCTCGTCTCTGCGAACCGCACGAGCCGGTCTGCTCGCGCGAGCGCCTCCTGCTCGTAGCGCGCGAGCAGCAGGTCGATGCGCTGGGCGGCGTCGGCGGGGGGCTCGGGCACCTCGATCTGCATCGCTCGGCCGGAGTCGAAGCCGCGCTGGACGAGCCCCACCTGCTCGAGCATCCCCACCAGGACGCGTGGGTCGGGCTCGCCGGCCGTTGGGTTGGGGGCCAGCTCGTCGGGCGAGACCTCACGGCGGCCGCGGAGCTGCGCGTAGACGGAGCGGAGGTCGGCGACGGTCGGGATGTCGGAGCGCGCGAAGCGGCGCAGCTGCTGCGAGTCGGCGCGGCTCGCGAGCAGCAGCGTGTCGGACGTGCGTCCGTCGCGACCCGCGCGGCCGACCATCTGCACGTAGCTCTCGAGCGACTCCGGATAGTTGTAGAGGGCGACGAGCCGGATGTCGGGCTTGTCGATCCCCATCCCGAAGGCCGTCGTGGCGACGACGGTCTGGATGCGGCCCTCGATGAACGCCTCCTGCGCCGCCGAGCGCTCCTCCGGCTCCAGGCCGGCGTGGTAGTGGACGGCTGCGAGGTCGTGCACGCGCAGCGTGCGGGCCAGGGTCTCGCAACTGCGGCGGGAGCGTGCGTAGACGATCGCCGAGGCGCCGCGCAGCTCGTGCAGGCGCCGGACGAGCGTCCGCAGGCGCGCCTCCTCGCCGTCGACGAGCTCGACGTCGTAGCGCAGGTTGGGGCGCACGACGCTCGTCCGCACGATCTCCGGCTCCCGGCCGAGCGCGGTCGCGATCTCCCGTTCGGTGTCGGGCGTGGCGGTCGCGGTCATCCCGAGGATCGCCGGCTTCCCGAGCGCGTCGAGCGCGCGCCGGATGAAGAGGTAGTCGGGCCGGAAGTCGTGGCCCCACATGCTCACGCAGTGGACCTCGTCGATGACGACGAGCCCGATGTCGATGCCGGCGATCGCGTCGAGGAAGCTGCGCTGCCGCAGCCGCTCCGGAGCCACGTAGAGCATCCGGTAGCGTCCTTCCGAGACGCCGCGCAGCCGCGCAGCCGCCTCGTCGGCGCCGAGCGAGGAGTTGATCAGCGTCGACTGCTCCGCGACCTCCGGCGGCAGCTTGTCGACCTGGTCCTTCATCAGCGCGATCAGCGGCGAGAGGACGAGTGTCGGCGTCGGCCGCAGCATCGCGGCGAGCTGGTAGGTGAGCGACTTGCCGGAGCCGGTCGGCATCAGCGCGAGCGTGTCGCGGCCGTCCACGGCGGCGCGGACGACCTGCTCCTGGCCGGGGCGAAAGTCGTCGAATCCGAACAGCCGTGTAAGTGCGGGCTTGAGCTCGCTCACGGGACGAGTGTACGGAGGCAATCGGAACGCAACCGTCACGGGCTCGTGCCGAATCAGTGTTTGAGTTGGTAGCCGAGAATGAGAGACTGAGCGGGTGACAGACGTACTCGGTGCTCTCCAGATCGACGACGCGGCGTTCCGCGGCCAGGTGCTCGGGCCCGGCGACGCCGAGTACGACGTCCACCGCAAGATCTGGAACGGCTCGTTCGACCGGTACCCGGCCGCGATCATGCGCTGCGCGGAGGCCTCGGACGTGATCGCGGCCGTGAAGTCCGGGCGCGCGAGCGGGATCCCCGTTGCGGTCCGCAGCGGCGGGCACTCGTTCCCGGGCCTGTCGGTCGCGGACGACGCCCTGATGATCGACCTCTCGCCGATGAAGGGCGTACAGGTCGACCCGGATCGCCGGATCGCACGGGTGCAGGCGGGCGTGCTGCTCGGCGAGCTCGATCAAGCGACGCAGGCGTTCGGCCTGGCGGTCCCGTCCGGGATCGTCACGCACACGGGCGTAGCCGGGCTCACGCTGGGTGGCGGGATCGGCTGGATCATGCGCAAGCACGGGCTCTCGATCGACCAGCTCGTGTCTGTCGACCTCGTCACTGCGGAAGGCGAGCTCGTCCGGGCGAGCGCCGAGGAGAACGCCGACCTCTTCTGGGGCTTGCGCGGCGGCGGCGGCAACTTCGGCATCGTCACCGAGTTCGAGTTCCGCTGCGTGCCGCTCGGGCCTCAGATCCTGGCCGGACCGGTGATCTGGCCGATGGAGCAGTCGGGCGAGGTGATGCGCTTCTACCGCGAATGGGTCGCCGAGGCGCCGGACGAGCTGATGACGATCCTCCTTCACCGCAAGGCGCCGCCGCTGCCGATCATCCCGGCGGAGGTGCACGGGAAGCCGGTCGTGATGGTGATCCCGTGCTGGATCGGCGACCTCGAGGAGGGTGAGGACTTCATCCGCCCGCTGAGGCAGTTCGGCTCGCCGGTCGCCGACGTCTGCGTGCCGAAGCCGTTTCTCGCGCACCAGGCGATGCTCGACCCGAGCTTCCCGCCCGGTCGTTGGTACTACTTCAAGAGCTGCGACGTCGCGGAGCTGACCGACGAGATCATCGACATCACCGTCGAGCGGTCGCTCCAGATCGAGTCGCCGCTGACCTCGTTCCCGATCTGGCAGATGGGCGGCGCCGTCGGCCGGGTCGCCGAGGACGACTCCGCGTTCAACGGCCGCGCCGCCGGCTTCACCTACAACATCGGCGTGTGCACGGAGACGAGCGAGGGGTTCGATGCTGAGCGTGAGTGGGTGCAGAGCTTCTGGTCGGCGCTCGAGCCGTGGCACCAGGGCGTCTACGTGAACTTCCTCGGCGACGAGGGCGCCGGGCGCATCCGCGAGTCGTACGGGGCGGCGAAGTACGACCGGCTGCGGGCGCTGAAGCGCAAGTACGACCCGGACAACTTCTTCCGGATCAACCAGAACATCGAGCCCGCCTAGCGCCGGCTACGCGGACGTGGCCGTGAGCACGGGCGCGCCCGTCGGTGCGTCGACGCCGCCGTCTTCCTCGAGCGTGACCGCGACCGTCTGCCCGGGCTCGACCTCGCGCGTCAGCAACGCCACGCCGGGCCGCTCGAAGAGCCCTGCCGGCTGCGGCACACCGTCCTCGAAGACCCAGATCTCGTAGTCCTTCCCCTCGGGCGCGGCGGCGAGCTTGCGGACGACGAGTGCTGCATCCCCGCCGGGCGCGACAACGAGAGCGGCGGCGCCACCCTCGCTCTCGACGGTGCGTGAGCGCGGGTTGGTGAGCACAGCGGTCTCGCGCTCGGCTTGATCGAGGTCGCGCGAGAGCGACGTCGCCCAGAGGCCGAGGCCGATCGCGGCGACGGCCGCGACGGCCGCGACGGAGGACAGCGCGGGAACGAGCACGCGCCGGCGGCGCAGCGGCACGACGTTCGTCCGCTCGCTGCGCGCCTGCTCGAGGATCCGGCCGCGCAGCGACGCCGGCGGCATCGGCCCCCCGGCGGCGTGCGCGAGCGAGCCGGACACCTGCCAGAAGCCCTGGAGGTCCTCACGGCAGCGCTCGCAGGAGGAGAGGTGCTCCTCGAAGGTCTCGCGCTCGGCCGGATCGAGCGCGTCGAGCGCGTAGCCGGCGGTCAGCTCGTGAACGTCCATGAGTTCCTCTCCGCACCACCGGGGTCAATGTCACTTTCCAGCAGCTGCCGCAACCGCGCTAGTCCCGAGAACATTCTGCTCTTGATCGTTCCCAGCGGCTCGCCAAGCCGCTCGGCGAGCTCCGACTGGGTGTAGCCGCCGTAGTACGCCAGCTCGATCGCCTCGCGCTGCTGGTCGGGGAGCTCGGCGAGCGCAGTCTGCACGCGCGCTCGCTCCAGCCGAAGCCACGCCGCCTCCTCCGCCGAGCCCTCCGACGGCTCCGGAGCGCCTTCGAGCGGCTCGGTGCGTCGCCGCTGCTCGCGCCGGACGAGGTCGACCGCGCGGCGGTGAACGAGGGTGAGAATCCAGGTCGACGCCTTCGCGCGCTCGGGAATGAACGAGCCGGCGCTGCGCCAGAGCCCGAGGAACGCTTCCTGCACCGCATCCTCCGCGAGCGACTCGTCGCGCAGGATCCGGTAGGCCAGCCCGTACGCAGTCCCGCCGACGCGGTCGTAGAGCTCGGCGAGCGCCGATTCGTCGGAGCGCGAGACGAGGGCGACGAGCGCCTCGTCGGAGAGGTGAGCGAGGTCGCGGCTGCGCACGGTGACCGGTTGAGCGTAAGCGAGCACGCCTCTGGTTCGCGCTGGCCGGGCGTTCGGTTTGCATCGAGAGCCGATCGAACCGATCCCGGGCCCGCCCCGAACAAGGGCCGTCAATCGACCACCAGGAGTGTGGGAAATGAAGAAGGCAGCACTGGCAGCCGCCGCCCTCGGAGCAGTCACGATCTCGGCGCTTGCAGCCGCGGTCGTGGGCACCGGGCCAAGCGCCGGCACCGCCTCGAGTCACCGTGAAGCGCCGCTGATCTCGGAGGATCCGAGCGCGGACAACACCGACCTGTACGCGTTCCGGAGCCCGGACAAGCCGAGCACCGTGACGATCGTCTCCAACTGGATCCCCGCTGAGGATCCGGCGGCCGGCCCGAACTACTACACGTTCTCGCCGTCCGCGAAGTACAAGATCAACATCGACCGGACGGGCGACGCCCGGCCGGACATCGTCTACGAGTTCCGCTTCGGCCGTTCGGCCGGACCCGCGTTCCTGGGCAACACGGTCCAGACCTGGTCGATGTGGCGGAACAAGAAGCTGGTCGTTCGTGGGAAGACGCCGCCGAACAACATCGGGCCGCGCTCGACTCCGAACTACCGGAGCCTGGCCGCCAAGGCGGTCGTGAGCAAGAACGGCACCTCGATCTTCGCCGGCCAGCGCGACGACGCGTTCTACGGCGACATCGGGTCGATCTTCGACCTCGTCGGCTTCCGCAAGGGCACTGGCGACAAGGGCGGCGGCAAGGACTTCTTCGCCGGCTACGCCGTCCATGCCATCGCCCTGCAGATCCCGATCTCGGAGCTCAACGCGAAGAGCAGCACGATCGGCGTCTGGGCCTCGACAGAGCGCCCGAACGTGACCGTGAACGGCAAGCTGAACCGCGGCTGGACGCAGGTGTCCCGGCTCGGCAACCCGCTCGTCAACGAGGTCGTCGTCCCGACGCCCTTCAAGGACGTGTGGAACCGCTCGGCTCCCGTGAACGACAAGCAGTTCGCTGGCCCGGTCGTCAAGCCGGTGCTCGCGAAGCTGATGAACGACCTCTACAAGCTGAACGCGCCCGAGGACAACCGGGACGACCTCGTCGCCGTGTTCGGCACGGGTGTCAAGGGTCTCAACTTCACCGGCAACACGGTCGCGGACATGCTGCGGCTGAACTACTCGATCCCGGTCACCCCCGCGGGCAAGGTCAGCCGCATGGGCGTCATCGGGGGCGACAACGGCGGCTTCCCGAACGGCCGCCGGCTCGGCGACGACGTGATCGACATCGCCGAGCAGGTCATGGCCGGTTTCCTGAAGGGGAACAAGGTCCCGCTCGGCGACGGCGTCAACTCCGGCGACGTGCCGGCGCTCGACTCCTTCCCGTACGAGGCCGACCCTGCGTCCGGCTTCGCCAACAGCAAGGGCGACCAGAAGCCCTAACGCCACCCGCGAAGGGAGGGCCTGCTGCGGTGGGCCCTTCCTCCGCGCCAACAAACAGGAGACAGATGAGACTTCTCGCCGCCATCACGATCGTCGTCACCCTCGCCGTCGGCGCGCTGCTCGGCGGCGCGTTCCGCGAGGGAACCGCCACCGCCGCGCCGTCGACGGAGGCTCAGCGCGCCGCGAACAGCGGACTCATGCTCCAGCAGCAGGCGCGCGTGAGTGGGAATCCTGCGCTCTATCCGCAAGCCGAGCGGGCGCTCGAGCGCGCGCTCCGCCTCGACCCCCGCAACGCGTCCGCGATTCGAGGGCTCTCGGCTCTCGCCGCTTCACGACATCGCTTTCAGGAGTCCCTCGTCCTCGCGCGCCGCGCCCAGGCTCTGGAGCCTGGCGTCGCAGTGGTCTACGGCCTGATCGGCGACGCGAACCTCGAGCTCGGTCGCTACCCCGAGGCCTTCGCCGCTTTCGACCGGATGGCGGCGCTGAGGCCCTCGGCGAACGTCTACGCCCGGATCTCCTACGCCCGAGAGCTGACCGGCGATCTTTCCGGGGCCTTCGAGGCGATGGAGCTCGCGATCGACTCTGCAGGCGTGGGGGAGCCGGCGGCGTGGACGCGGACGCTCACGGGGAACCTGCTTCTCTCCCTGAGGCGGCCGGATGAGGCGAAGGTGCACTTCCGGGAGGCGCTGGCATTCGTGCCGGGCTACGCGGGCGCGCTCAGCGGGCTCGCCGAGATCCGGGCCGCGAACGGCGACCTCGCAGGCGCCAGCGTTCTCTACGCACGCGCCGCGGCTGCGGCTCCGGTGCCCGAGTTCGCCGCGAGCCTCGGCGACGCCCTTGCCCAGCTTGGTCGTGAGGCCGGGGCGAAACGCGCCTGGAAGCGCGCAGACGAGCTGGAGCGGCTCTTCGCAGCGAACGGCGGCCGTAACCTGCTCGAGACGGCCGAGTTCGACTTGAACCACGACCGCAACTTCCGGTCGGCGCTCGACCGTGCGCGGCGCGGGCAGGCCGAGCGGCCGAGCGTCGAGGGCGATCACGTGCTCGCCTGGGCGCTTTACAAGAACGGCAAGTGCGCCGAGGCGCGCGTCGTCTCGCTCCGGTCATTCCGGTTGGGGACGCTGGACGTCGACGGCCTCTACCATCACAGTCTGATCGAGCGTTGTCTCGGAAACACCTCTGCGGCGGGCCGGTATGCGGCCCGAGTCGAGGCACTCGATCCGGCGTACCTGGATGCGCCGCCCTCCCCACGGAGGCTACAGAGCTAGGCGAGATATGGTCGGCGGCGTGGAGCCCGTCTGCGTCGCCGACTTCGAACGTCTCGCGGAGTCGCGGCTCGAGCCCGGCGCCTTCGGCTACTACGCCGGGGGCGCCGGTGACGAGCGCGTGCTCGCGGGCAACGTCGCGGCGTGGGATCGGCTGAGCCTCCGGCCGCGCGTGCTCGTCGACGTCACTGCGGTGACGACCGGGACGACCGTCCTCGGCACGCCCGTCTCGATGCCGCTGCTCGTCGCGCCGACCGCGCTCCAGCGTTTCGCGCACCCCGACGGCGAGCCGGGCATGGCGCGGGCGGCAGCGGCTGCGGGAACGCTGATGTGCCTTTCGACCATGGCCACGGCGACTCCGGAGGAGGTGGCGGCTGCTGCACCGGGGGCGCCGCGCTGGTTCCAGCTCTACGTCTTCCGCGACCGCAGCGTCACGCGCGCCCTCGTCGAGCAGGCCGCCGAGCACGGCTACGGCGCGATCGTGCTCACCGTCGACGCGCCGCGGCTCGGCCGGCGCGAGCGCGACCTGCGGACGGGCTTCCGGGTGCCGGAGGAGATCAGGGTGCCGAGCCTGGCGACGGTCGAGGGCTGGGAGGGCGCGACGCCGGTCGAGATGCTCGCCGCGATCGACGCCTCTCTGACGTGGGACGACCTCGACGAGCTGCGCTCGCTCGCGCCGCTGCCGCTCGTCCTGAAGGGCGTCCAGACCGCCGAGGACGCGGCGCTCGCCTGCGAGCACGGGCTCGACGCGATCGTCGTCTCGAACCACGGTGGCCGCCAGCTCGACGCCGTCGCGCCGACCGCGGACCTGCTTCCTGAGATCGTGGCCGCCGTCGCCGGCCGGATGGAGGTGTACGTGGACGGCGGGATCCGGAGGGGCTCCGACGTCGTCAAGGCGCTCGCTCTCGGCGCCCGCGCCGTCCTCGCCGGCCGCGCGCCGCTCTGGGGGCTCTCCTGCGACGGCGAGGCGGGCGCGACGCGCGTGCTCCAGCTGCTGCGCGACGAGATCGAGCTGGCGCTGGCGCTCTGCGGCTGCCGTCGCCCGCGGACGTCTCCGCGAGCCACCTCGGTACGATCGGCGGCCAATGACCGAGACGGCGATCGAGACCCTCACCCGCAACGCCGTCGACGTCCTCCCGGCGGGCGGGCTCGAGGAGAAGCTGAAGCTCGGCCGGCCGCTCCGCGTCAAGCTCGGCATCGACGTCACCTCGCCGGACATCCACGTCGGCCGCGGCATCCCGCTGCAGCGGATGCGCGCGTTCCAGGACGCCGGCCATGTCGGCGTCTTCATCGTCGGCGACTACACGACGAGGATCGGCGACCCGTCCGGGCGCTCGGCCGAGCGCCCGATTCTCTCCGACGAGGAGATCGACGCGAACGCGAAGACGTACGTCGAGCAGGCGTTCCAGATCGTCGACCGGGACAAGACCGAGGTCCGTTTCAACAGCGAATGGCTCGCGAAGCTCGACTTCGCCGACGTGATCCGGCTGACCCGGACGACGACGATGGCGCAGATCCTCGAGCGAGACGACTTCAGCAAGCGGATGGCCGCCCAGGAGCCGATCTCCGTCTCGGAGCTCCTGTACCCGCTGATGCAGGCCTACGACTCGGTTGCGGTCGAGGCCGATGTCGAGCTCGGCGGCACCGACCAGCTCTACAACCTGCTCGCGGGCCGGACGGTGATGCAGGCGTACGGCCTCGAGCCACAGGTCGTGCTGACGACGCCGCTCCTGCTCTCGTGGGACGGCGAGAAGATGAGCTCGTCGCTCGGCAACAACATCCCGCTGACCGCGCCGCCGGAGGAGCAGTTCGGCCGCGCGATGCGGATTCCTGACGCGCAGCTGACTGAGTGGTACCGGCTCGTGCTCGAGCGCGAGGTGCCGGCCGGCGAGCCGATGGAGGCGAAGCTGGCGCTGGCGCGCGCGATCGTCGCCCGCTCGCACGGGGAGGAGGGGGCTGCGAAGGCCGAGGCGCACTTCACCCGCGTCGTGCGCGAGGGCCAGGCGCCAGACGACGAGGACGTGCCCGAGATCCCGCTTCCCGCGGGCGATCCGGTGCATTTGCCGGCTCTGCTCGCGTCCGCGTTCGGGCTCTCGACGAGCGAGGCCCGGCGGCTGATCGGGCAGGGTGGGGTGAAGGTGGACGGCGCCGCGGTGACCGAGCTCGACGTTCCGCGCGCCGAGCTCGTCGACAAGACGCTGCAGGCGGGCAAGCGCCGCTTCGCCAGACTGCGGTAAACCGCTTGACAGTGCGGTCTGGGTTTGCTACTGTTCCTCGGCCGCTCTGCAAGGGGTGGTGCAGCAAAGTCCCTGTCCCGCGACGAACCGGAGCGTCTCCAAGCCTCGATCGGATACGATCAGCACCACAAGCTTTGGAGGCCTCTGGCGCGAGTCGGAGGCTTTTTTTACGCCGCTACCGCAGTGGCACTGGTCTTTGAAAACTCAACAGCGTGCGTTTACGTCGAGACCTCATCCTCTCGCCGGCTTCAGCCTTCAACGGCCTGGTCTGTGAGATGGGGTGAGGCTTCAACTAAAACCCGTCGACCCTCCGCTACTTCGGTAGCGGTGCGGAAGACACTTTGAGCTCAAGCTCGAAGCGAAAGATTGCCCGCAGTCGTTTCTTGGCTGCATCTATGGGCAAACAATCCTTCACGGAGAGTTTGATCCTGGCTCAGGACGAACGCTGGCGGCGCGCTTAACACATGCAAGTCGAGCGAGAACCAGTCCTTCGGGACTGGGGACAGCGGCGAACGGGTGAGTAACACGTGGGTAATCTGCCCTCGATTCTGGGATAGCCCGGGGAAACCCGGATTAATACCGGATAGCCTCTCGAGCTTTCGAGCTCTTGAGAAAAGGTAGCTTCGGCCTCCGATCGAGGATGAGCCCGCGGCGGATTAGCTTGTTGGTGGGGTAATGGCCTACCAAGGCGACGATCCGTAGCTGGTCTGAGAGGACGATCAGCCACACTGGGACTGAGACACGGCCCAGACTCCTACGGGAGGCAGCAGTGGGGAATCTTGCGCAATGGGCGAAAGCCTGACGCAGCGACGCCGCGTGGGGGAAGAAGGCCTTCGGGTTGTAAACCTCTTTCAGCAGGGACGAAGCCACTCGGGTTAATAGCCCAGAGGGTGACGGTACCTGCAGAAGAAGCCCCGGCTAACTACGTGCCAGCAGCCGCGGTAATACGTAGGGGGCAAGCGTTGTCCGGATTTATTGGGCGTAAAGAGCGTGTAGGCGGCCGCACAGGTCCGTTGTGAAAACTGGAGGCTTAACCTTCAGACGTCGATGGAAACCGTGCGGCTAGAGTCCGGAAGAGGAGAATGGAATTCCTGGTGTAGCGGTGAAATGCGCAGATATCAGGAAGAACACCCGTGGCTAAGGCGGTTCTCTAGTACGGTACTGACGCTGAGACGCGAAAGCGTGGGGAGCGAACAGGATTAGATACCCTGGTAGTCCACGCCGTAAACGATGGGTGCTAGGTGTGGGGGGTGTCGACTCCCCCCGTGCCGAAGCTAACGCATTAAGCACCCCGCCTGGGGAGTACGGCCGCAAGGCTAAAACTCAAAGGAATTGACGGGGGCCCGCACAAGCAGCGGAGCATGTGGTTTAATTCGACGCAACGCGAAGAACCTTACCAAGGCTTGACATGGTCGAGAAAGCCGTAGAAATACGGTCCTCCTTCGGGACTCGATCACAGGTGGTGCATGGCTGTCGTCAGCTCGTGTCGTGAGATGTTGGGTTAAGTCCCGCAACGAGCGCAACCCCTGTCCTATGTTGCCAGCGAGTTATGTCGGGGACTCATAGGAGACTGCCGGTGACAAATCGGAGGAAGGTGGGGATGACGTCAAGTCATCATGCCCCTTATGTCTTGGGCTACACACGTGCTACATTGGCCGGTACAAAGGGCTGCGATGCCGCGAGGCGGAGCGAATCCCAAAAAGCCGGTCCCGGTTCGGATTGGAGGCTGAAACTCGCCTCCATGAAGGCGGAGTTGCTAGTAATCGCGAATCAGCAACGTCGCGGTGAATACGTTCCCGGGCCTTGTACACACCGCCCGTCACACCACGAAAGTTGGCAATACCCGAAGCCGGTGGGCTAACCCGCAAGGGAGGCAGCCGTCGAAGGTAGGGTTGATGATTGGGGTGAAGTCGTAACAAGGTAGCCGTAGCGGAAGCTGCGGCTGGATCACCTCCTTTCTAGGGATACCGGGGCAATTATCCCGGTAGGCGCCGAGCTCGTTGATGTGGATCCTTCGGGAGTCTCCGTCCGATGACTCGGTTCGCCTAGAAATCACGTCGACCTCGATGTAAGGCAATGTCTCTGGCAAGCAATCGCTTGTCAGCGATTGCGCACCGTACGCTGTTGAGTTTTGAGAGACCGTGCTGTGCCGGCTACCGGCAGTGGTGCGGTATTTCTCGTACGGCGGGCCGCCGGCCTGCGTGCACCTTGAAAACTCCATAGCGACAACACAACGTGTTCTTACTGATCAAGAGAACAAGAGCACACGGTGGATGCCTTGGCGCCAAGAGCCGATGAAGGACGTGGGCGGCTGCGATAAGCCCGGGGGAGATGCTGACCAATCGCTGATCCCGGGATTTCCGAATGGGGAAACCTACGCGTGGTAATGCGCGCGTGTTCCCGCCTGAATACATAGGGCGGGTAATGGCAAGCTGGGGAACTGAAACATCTTAGTACCCAGAGGAAAGGAAAGAAACCTCGATTCCCTGAGTAGTGGCGAGCGAAAAGGGAAGAGCCCAAACCTCGATGACGTGATAGACGGCAGTCGTTGTCATTGGGGGGTTGTAGGGCCTGTCTTGATCCGTCTGCCGGCGGGTCGGCGAGTTACAAAGTTATGCGTTAGTCGAAGTGAATGGAAATTCACACCGCAGAGGGTAATGGTCCCGTAGACGAAAGCGCATAGCCTCGCTTGACAGGTACCTGAGTACGGCCGGGCACGGGAAACCCGGTCGGAACCCGCGGGGACCACCCCGCAAGGCTAAGTACTCCTTGGCGACCGATAGTGAACTAGTACCGTGAGGGAAAGGTGAAAAGCACCCCGGAAGGGGAGTGAAATAGTACCTGAAACCGTGTGCTTACAAGCGGTCGGAGCAGGCTTTGTCCTGTCACGGCGTGCTTTTTGCATAACGAGCCAGCGAGTTACTCTTACACGGCAAGGTTAAGGAAACGGAGCCGTAGCGAAAGCGAGTCTGAATAGGGCGCTTTAGTCGTGTGAGGTAGACCCGAAACTGAGTGATCTACCCATGGGCAGGTTGAAGCGGGGGTAAGACCCCGTGAAGGACCGAACCGACCTCGGTTGAAAACGGGGCGGATGACCTGTGGGTCGGAGTGAAAGGCTAATCAAACTCAGAGATATCTGGTTCTCCCCGAAATATATTTAGGTATAGCGTCACGTGTTCAATACCGGTTGTAGAGCACTGTTTGGTCTAGGGGGCCTACCAGCTTACCGAAATCAGGCAAACTCCGAATGCCGGTATTCCAGAGCGTGGCAGTCAGACTGCGGGGGATAAGCTTCGTGGTCGAAAGGGAAACAGCCCGGACCGTCGGCTAAGGCCCCTAATTCCATGCTAAGTGGGAAACGATGTCCGATTGCACAGACAACCAGGATGTTGGCTTAGAAGCAGCCACCATTCAAAGAGTGCGTAACAGCTCACTGGTCAAGTGATCGGGCGCGGACAATGTAACGGGGCTCAAGCATGGAGCCGAAGCCACGGACTTCACGGGTCAAACCGTGGAGTGGTAGGGGAGCGTTCCCACGCCAGCGAAGCGGCGGCGTAAGCCAGCCGTGGAGGCGTGGGAAGTGAGAATGCTGGCATGAGTAACGAAAGAGGAGTGAGAAACTCCTCCACCGAATGCCTAAGGGTTCCTGAGTAAAGCTAATCTGCTCAGGGTTAGTCGGGACCTAAGCCGAGGCCGAAAGGCGTAGGCGATGGACAACAGGTTGATATTCCTGTACCACGTCCCCACCGCTATCACCAATGGCGGGACGGGGTAGGCTACGGAATCCCAGGCGATGGTCGTCCTGGGGTAACCGCGTAGGGCGGGTGATAGGGAAATCCGTCACCCATTAAGCCTGAGACGGGATGCCGAGCCCAGCGATGGGCGAAGTTCCTGAAGCCATGCCTCCTAGAAAAGCGTCTAGGGAGGTGGGACGTGCCCGTACCAAAACCGACACAGGTAGGCAGGTAGAGAATACCAAGGTGATCGGAAGAACTCTCGTTAAGGAACTCGGCAAAATGGTCCCGTAACTTCGGGAGAAGGGACGCCCCGGTAGGGTGACGCGGATTTACTCCGCTAAGCCCGAGGGGGCCGCAGTGAAACGGCCCAAGCGACTGTTTACCAAAAACACAGGTCTCTGCGAAGTCGTAAGACGACGTATAGGGGCTGACGCCTGCCCGGTGCCGGAAGGTCACGAGGAGAGGTTAGCCTTCGGGCGAAGCTTTGAATCTAAGCCCCGGTAAACGGCGGCGGTAACTATAACCGTCCTAAGGTAGCGAAATTCCTTGTCGGGTAAGTTCCGACCTGCACGAATGGCGTAACGACTTGGGCGCTGTCTCAACGAGAGATCCGGTGAAATTGTAGTCTCGGTGAAGATGCCGAGTACCCGTAGTTGGACGGAAAGACCCCGTGCACCTTTACTGCAGCTTTACGTTGAAGTCTGGTGTTCGTTGTCCAGGATAGGTGGGAGCCTTTGAAGCGGGGACGCCAGTCTCCGTGGAGGCAATCTTGGGATACCACCCTTCGGATTCTGGGCTTCTAACCCGATGCCGTGATCCGGGTCGGGAACAGCGTGAGGTGGGCAGTTTGACTGGGGCGGTCGCCTCCTAAAATGTAACGGAGGCGCGCAATGGTTCCCTCAGCACGGTTGGAAATCGTGCGTAGAGCGCAAAGGCATAAGGGAGCTTGACTGCGAGACTGACAAGTCGAGCAGGGACGAAAGTCGGCCTTAGTGATCCGGCGGTTAAGAGTGGAATTGCCGTCGCTCAACGGATAAAAGGTACGCCGGGGATAACAGGCTTATTCTCCCCAAGAGTCCACATCGACGGGAGAGTTTGGCACCTCGATGTCGGCTCGTCGCATCCTGGGGCTGAAGCAGGTCCCAAGGGTTGGGCTGTTCGCCCATTAAAGCGGTACGCGAGCTGGGTTCAGAACGTCGTGAGACAGTTCGGTCCCTATCCACTACGGGCGCTGGAAGTTTGAGAGGAGTCGTCTCTAGTACGAGAGGACCGAGACGAACAGACCGCTGGTGTATCAGTTGTCCTGCCAAGGGCACTGCTGATTAGCTACGTCTGGATGGGATAACCGCTGAAAGCATCTAAGCGGGAAGCCCACCTCGAGATGAGACTTCCCATCCCCTTCGAGGGAGTAAGGGCCGTGGAAGACCACCACGTTGATAGGCCGGCGGTGCAAGCGCAGCAATGCGTTCAGCTGACCGGTACTAATTGCCCGAGGTCTTGATTTAGAACACTCGTGTTTCGCTATGGAGTTTTGAAGGTGCCGCGTAACAGGCGGACTTCGACAATTTCGGCGGTCATAGCGTCGGGGGTACACCTCTTCCCATTCCGAACAGAGCAGTTAAGCCCGACAGCGCCGATGGTACTCGGGGCGCAAGCCCCCGGGAGAGTAGGACGCCGCCGAATTATTCTCAGGAGGGCCGCGCGAGCGGCCCTCCTTGTGTTTCCCGCCTAGAATCCGGCGGGAATGGAGCTACGCCCGCCGGATCCCCCGCTCGGGGACGAGCTCATCGTGCTGCGGCCGTGGCGTGGCCACGACGTGCCTGAGATCGTCGCCGCCTGCAACGACCCGGAGACGGCCCGCTGGACGACCGTGCCCTCGCCGTACACCGAAGAAGACGCGCGCGCATGGCTCCGGCGCTGCGCGACCGCCTGGTCGGATGGCGTGGCGCCGCTCGCAGTCGTGGAGCGCTCGAGCGGCGAGCTCGCCGCCGCGATCACGCTCTGGCTGCACGGCAGGACCGGCGAGCTCGGCTACTGGGCGGCTCCAGAACATCGCGGCCGCGGCTACGTCCCGAGGGCGGTCAAGTTGCTCTGCGCGTGGGCGTTCGACGAGCTCGGAGTGCCGCGCATGCAGCTCGGGACGTTCCCGGGCAACGTCGGCTCCGAGCGTGTCGCCGAGAAATGCGGCTTCACGCGAGAGGGCGTGCTGCGCGCGTGGATGGAGCAACGCGGCGAGCGCAGAGACGTGACGATGTGGTCGCTGCTACCGGACGACCCCGCGTAGCGCGGCGAGCCGCCGTTCGAGCGGCGGGTGCGTGACGAACAGCGCCGCGAGACCCTCCTCGGCGAACGGGTTGACCGTGTAGAGCGGCTCGGTGGCCGGGCTCGCCCGGAACGAGACCAGGTCGCTGGCGCGATCGAGGCGCACCAGTGCCTCCAGGAGCCCGTCCGCCGAGCCGCACAGGCCGGCCGCGGCACGGTCCGCGGCGAGCTCGCGCTTGGGCGAGAGCAAGAGGTGGACGAAAGCCGCCGCGACCGGGCCGAGGACGGCGAGGAGCGCGCGCTCGAACCAGCCGCCGAGCCGCGAGACGTCGACGAGCAGGACTGCGAGCAGCACGGCCGAGGTCTGGACCAGGACGTCGCGGCTGCGCACGTGCGCCAACTCGTGTGCGAGCACTCCCTCGAGCTGTGCCGGGCTCAGTGCCCCGAGGAGGCCGGTGGAGACGGCCAGCGCGGACCCACTCGGGCCGCGGCCGGCGGCGAGCGCGCGCGGAAAGCCGTCGGGGATCAGATAGAGCTTCGGCGGCACGATGCCGAGCTTGGCCGAGAGCGCGTCGACCGTGGAGCGCAGGATCGGATCCTCGGCCAGCGCGTACTCGCGGGCGCCCAGCATGCCGAGCAGCGCACGGTCGGCGTACGCGTAGACCGCGAGCGCGGCGAGCAGCGCGCAGAACGCGAAGAGCGAAGCTGCCTGGTAGCCGCCGAGCGCCCAGCCGATCGCGCCGAGCAAGGCAGCGATCGCGAGCGTGAGCAGCCACGCCTTGAGCGAGATTCCGGGCGGCCGCGAGCCGCATCAGTGCATCAGCTAGGCGTCGTCGTCGCCGTCGCCGAGGCCGTCGCGGTCGTCCTCGCCGAGCCCGCGCGGCGGCCAGTCCGGCTCCGGTGCGTCGCAGCGGCTGGAGCAGTGGAGCGACGCGACGTTCTGGAGCGGCACGAGGATGTGGCCGTTCAGCTCGATGTGCGGGACGTCCTCGATCGAGCAGTACGCGGTCAGCACGCCTTCCTGGTACTCGCCGCCGAAGAGCGCGACCTCGATCTGCTCGCCCTTGTACTTGTTCGTGTAGTCGTCCACGGGTCGCTCAGTCTACTGCCACGTATCCGCCGTCCCGCACGGCGAGCTTGTAGACCGCGCAGTTCGCCCAGCGCTCGACTCGCTCGCCGAGCGCGTGGTGCCAGAGCGTGTTCAGGGCGCCGCCGTGGGAGACCACCAGCACCAGCTCACCGGGGTGCGTCGTCGGCGATCGCCTGCACTGCCTCGACGACGCGCTCCCGCACCTCGTCGTCGCTCTCGCCGTCGTGGCGGGCGCCCTCGGGCAGTTCGGCGATGTCCTCGCGCGTGAGCCCTTCCCAGCTGCCGAACGACCGCTCGCGCAGGCGCGGGTCGAGCCGCACGTCGAGTCCGTGGCTCGCTGCGACGGCTTCGGCGGTCGCGCGCGCCCGGTTGAGGTCGCTCGCGTAGATCGCGTCGATGTCGAGGTGCTCGAGCTCCTGCGCGAGGCCGCGCGCCTGCGCTCGGCCGAGATCGTTCAGCTCGATGTCCGACGAGCCCTGGATCCGCAGCTCACGGTTCCAGTCGGTCTCGCCGTGTCGGGCCAGGAGCAGCGTGGTCATCCATCTAAGCTAGCCGCCGATGGATCTCGGACTGAGCGGGAAGGCGTGTCTCGTCACGGGCTCGACCGGCGGCATCGGGCTCGAGACGGCCCGGCTGCTCGTCGGCGAGGGCGCGCGGGTCGTCACCAACGGCCGCGGCGATCCACCGGGGATCGGCGAGCTGCTCCACGTTCGCGCCGACCTTTCCGAAGCAGACGCGCCGGCGACGGTCGTCGAGGCGGCGGCCCAGGCGCTCGACGGGCTCGACGTGCTCGTCAACAACGTCGGCTTCGCCGTGCAGGCGCGCTTCGAGGACGTCCCCGACGAGGACTGGGATTCGATGTGGCAGCTGAACGTGATGAGCTTCGTGCGAGCGACGCGCGCCGCGTTGCCGCATCTGCGTGCCTCGCGCGGGGTGATCGTCAACGTCTCGTCGACCGCCGGGAAGCGGCCATCTGTCGGGATGCCGCACTACTCGGTCACCAAGGCCGCTGTGCTCTCCCTCTCACGCCTCGTCGCCGACACCTACGCCGGCGACGGGGTCCGCTGCAACGCGGTCACTCCAGGCCCCACTGCGACGGAGGCCTGGCTTGGCGAGGGCGGCCTCGCCGATCAGCAGGGCGGCCAGCACGGGAAGCAGCGTGACGAGGTGCTCGCGAAGGTGGGCGCCGGCAGGCCGCTCGGCCGACTCGCCGAGCCGGAGGAGATCGCCGCCGTGATCGCCTTCCTCGCCTCCGACCAGGCGTCCTACGTGACCGGTGCGGCCTGGAGCGCGGACGGCGGCACCGTTCCGATCATCATCTGACGTCCGGACGCGCCGACGTCCGCGAGGGACATGTCTGGGGACTGTCCCCGGACACGTCTCGGGAGGACGTGTCCGCGAGTAAAGCTTCAGTGACAAGCTCTCCACAGCCTCGAACCGGCCGACTGCGAGATCCGCCCGGCGGGATACCCTGAGACTGATGCCGGAGCTGGCCGGAAGAGTCGCCGACGCCTTCGAGGCCCGCATGCGCGCGCTCGAGGAGCAGGCGCTCTCGCCGCTCGCGGTGCGCTCGTACGACACCCGCGGACGGCTCCGCGACGAGCCTGAGAGCGCGATCCGGACGCCGTTTCAGCGCGACCGTGACCGGATCGTCCACTCGAAGCCGTTCCGCCGCCTGAAGGGGAAGACGCAGGTCTTCATCGACCCCGCGGGCGACCACTACCGGACCCGGATCACGCACACGCTGGAGACGACCGGGATCGCGCGGGTCGTCGCGCGGGCGCTGCGACTGAACGAAGATCTGACCGAGGCGATCGGGCTCGGGCACGACATGGGGCATCCGCCGTTTGGCCATGCCGGCGAGGAGCAGCTCGACCGCTGCCTGGCCGAGCGCTTCGGCAGCGGCTTCCGCCACAACGAGCAGTCGCTCCGAATCGCGCAGCAGCTGAACCTGACCGCCGAGGTGTGCGACGGGATCCTGACGCACACAGGGCCGCAGGAGCCGCGGACGCACGAGGCGAAGATCGTGCGGCTCGTCGACCGCGTCGCCTACATCAACCACGACATCGACGACGCGATCCGCTGGGGGCTGCTGACGGCCGGCGACCTCCCGCGCGCCGAGCTCGAGCTGCTCGGCGAGACCGGCTCGAGCCGGATCGACACGCTCGTGCGCGACCTGATCGAGACCTCCGAACGCGCCGGCGACATCGCCCAGAGCGAGGACGTCGGCACGGCGATGCTCGCGCTCCGCTCGTTCATGTTCGAGCGCGTCTACCTCGGCGAGCACGCCCGCGGTGAGCACGACCGGGCCTATGCGGCGATCACGAAGATCTTCGACCACCTGGTGGAGCGCGGCGACTCCGAAGACGACATCCGCGCCTTTGTCTCCGGGATGACCGACCGCTTCGCGCTGTCGTACGCTGAGCGCCTCTAGTGGCGCTGATCAAGGAGAGCTCTGTGCGCGAGGTCGTGGCCGCGGCCGACATGGTCGAGGTCGTCTCCGGCCGGACCTCCTTGCGGAAGGCGGGCGCGCGGTACTCCGGCCGCTGCCCCTTCCACGAGGAGCGGACGCCGAGCTTCTCGGTCAACCCGGCCGACAAGCTCTACCACTGCTTCGGCTGCGGCAAGGGCGGCGACGTGATCACGTTCGTCCGTGAGACCGAGAGCCTCGACTTCGCCGGCGCCGTCGAGTGGCTGGCGGAGCGTTTCCGGGTCACGCTCGAGTACGAGGAGACCTCGCCACAGCTCGAGGAGTCGCGCAAGCGGCGCGACCGGCTCCATGCAGTGCTCGACCAGGCGGCCTCGTTCTACGAGCGGTACCTGTGGGAGTCGGCGGCCGGCGCGCCTGTGCGGGCCTACCTCGAGAGCCGCGGGCTCGGTGAGCCGGTCTGCCGGGAGTTCCGGCTCGGGCTCTCACCGGGAAGCGGCCTCGCTGCCAAGGCGCAGGAGAAGGGGTTCACCCGCGACGAGCTGCGCGGCGCCGGCCTCACCAACGCGCGGGGGAACGACTACTTCCCGGTGCGCCTGATGTTCCCGCTCGCCGACGCTCGCGGGCGGATCGTCGGCTTCCAGGCGCGCAAGCTGCACGACGACGACCCGCTGAAGGGCAAGTACGTGAACTCGCCGGAGGGTGAGCTCTTCCACAAGTCCGCGATCCTCTACGGGCTCCACCTGGCCCGGACGGCGATCGCGAAGCAGGAGCGTGGTGTTGTCGTTGAAGGCAACACCGACGTGATCGCACTGCGGCAAGCGGGCTTCGAGCCGGTCGTCGCCTCCATGGGGACGGCGCTGACCGAGCGCCAGCTGAAGGAGCTGCAGCGCCTCACCCGGCGCCTCTACCTCTGCTTCGACTCCGACGCGGCCGGGGAGGAGGCGACCTTGCGTGGGATGGAGCTCGCCACCTCGCTCGGGTTCGACGTGCGGGTCGTGACGCTGCCCAAGGGACAGGACCCTGCCGACGCGCCCGCCGGCTTCGAGGCGCGGCTCGGTGGGGCGGAGAGCTACATCGTCTACCGCGTCCGACTCGAGCTCGACCGGACTCCCGACCGCCAGGAGGCGTTCGTGCGCGCCCGCGAGATTCTGCAGCGGAACGAGGACTCGCCGGAGTGGCAGGACGCGCTGCGGCTGCTGGCGGGGCGGCTCAGCCTGCCGAAGGAGACGCTCTCGGGCCTGACGCCGAAGGGCGGCGTTCGCACGCTCACCGAGGAGCTCTCCCCACGGATGCTCGAGAAGGGCGACCGGCTGGAGCGAAACGCGCTCGCCGCCTGCGTCGCCTACCCCGGGCTCGTCAAGCTGCTCGCGGAGCTCACCCCGGAGCACTTCGACGCCGAGCTCAACCGCCGCTTCCGGGTGCATCTCGTCCAGGGCGGGGAGCTCGAGAGCGACCTGCTCACGCTCCGGGCCGAGCTGGATGCCCGCGCCGCACGGGAAGGACTGGACGAGCGAACCGGCAAGGAGCTGCTCCTGAACCTACGCGAGCGCCGGCTGCGCAGGGAGCTCGCGCATGCGGAGTTCGACCAGATGAAGGAGCTGCAGACCCAGCTCGCGCGGGTCAAGGACGCGATCCTCGAACTGGCCTGATCCGCCCTGCACGCCGCTACAATCCGCAAGCCTTCCCGCGTAGCTCAATTGGCAGAGCATCCGGCTGTTAACCGGAGGGTTGTTGGTTCGAGTCCAACCGCGGGAGCTCAGTTGTGCGTTGCCGGCTTCCAACGTGACACGGGGCGGCTTAGAGTGCGCGTGCGGTGGCTGACCAGGAGGCCAACGGTAACCGAGCGCTCCTACGATGGCTCGGGCGGGGGGCTGGGGCACTGCTCGCACTCGTAACGCTCACAACGGCAGTCGTGGGATTGCTTTTTACCTTTGTGCCGGGCTTGAAGCCTGAGCCGGAGCCAATCGAACGGTCAGCCGCGATCGCGCAGGTCACGGTAGAACCTGGCGCGACGCTCGGCTCGTACCTCGCGCAGATACGCCAACTGAACTTCACCAGGCGGCAGTTCGGAAACCAGAAGGATGCCGCCGCCGACCTCTTTCGCACGCCCTGCATCTCCGTCTACGCCCAGGTCCGAATCACGGGGTTCGAGAGCGTGCGCAAGCGTCTGACGATGAATCTCTACGACGCTGCGCGCGGCCTACCGCTCACCGGATTCGCCTACCGTCAAGAAACCGGCGGCAGCGTCTCGCCAGGTTTCAGACGCTTTCGGGCGGCTCAGGGCCTCGACTTTGCGCCCCGCTCGGACAGCGACCAGTACGTCGGACGGACGTGCATCGTCAGCGATGCCGGTGAGCCACCGCCCGCAGGGCGGTATTTCGTTCGAGTGGAACTCGAGGACGAGGACGGCCGCCTGCTCACGTACCGAGACACCGAGTCATTCGAATTCCTGCCAACGCGTTAGGTCGTGCCGTTCGCGCGTCTCTGTTGTCGATTTGTAAAGAAATGCAGGAGCTTGCGGCCCGGTCCCCAAATGGTCCGTCCCGTGCGCTTGCGTCTCCTGATCACGGCCGCCGTGGCCGTCCTGCTCGTCGCACCCTCGGCGCTCGCCGCGGGCGGCCCCGATCCCGAGATCGCGGCACTCCAGGTGGCGCTGCGCTCGAAGGGCATGTACTTCGGCAAGATCGACGGGCTCTCCGGCCCGATGACGGCCAAGGGATTGCGCTCGTTCCAGCGTGCTGCCCGGCTGCCGGTGACGGGTGAGCTCGGGCCGAGGACTCGCGCGCAACTCGGTGCCCTCGGCCGGCCGCTCGTGGCGCGGCGAGTGCTCGGTCAGGGGACGTATGGCTGGGACGTCTCGTCGCTGCAGTTCCTGCTCGCGCGCGCCGGCCATCTGCGCCTGCTCGACGTCGACGGCCACTTCGGCGCCTCGACGAAGGCGTCGCTCGTCCGCTTCCAGCGCACCCGCGGTATCGGCGTCGACGGGCTCGCCGGACCGGCGACGCTGACGGCTTTCGGCCACGGGCGACGCGCGCCCGTCCTCACGCAAGCCACGGCCCCGGCATCCACGGTCTCGTACGTGGTGCGCCCGGGGGACACGCTGACCGCGATCGCCGAGAAGCACAAGACGACCGTGCCCGCGTTGGCGAAGGCGAACGACCTCGCATCGGTGAACCTCGTCGTCGAAGGCGCGAAGCTGGTTCTTCCAGGTGTCAGAGTCAGCGGGCCGGCCGTCGAGCTGAGCCGCTCGACGGTTCGCGCCCACATCGACCGCTGGGCCGCTCACTATGGCATCCCCGTCAACCTCGCGCGCGCGCTCGCGTGGCAGGAGTCCGGCTTCCAGACGAACGTCACCTCGTCGGTCGGAGCGTGGGGCCCGCTGCAGGTCATCCCCGACACGTGGGCGTTCGTCGAGACCGTGCTGCTCGGCCACTCCGTCGCGAAGACGGGTGAAGGCGGTGTCGAGGTCGGGATGGCGCTCTTGAGCCATCTGCTGAAGCGCTTCAACGGCGACCAGCGGCTCGCCCTTGCTGCCTGGTACCAGGGTGAGAAGGCGGTGCGGGAGCGCGGCCTGTACGACGAGACGAAGATCTTCGTCGCGAACGTGCTCGCCCTCGCCGGCCGCCCGCTCTAGGCGCGGCCGATTTCTCGAACTATTGTCACGGTATGTCTGCGGGCGGGACCGGCGGCGGCGCCGGTGTGCGTTGGTCCCTTGATGGGCTCTTCGGCTCGCCCGACGATGCGCGCGCACACGCCGAGCGCGCTGTAGCGGACGCGAAGTCTTTCGCGGAGCGCTGGGGCGGCCGTCTGGCCGACCTCGACGGTGCATCCCTCGCCGAGGCGCTGGCCGAGCTCGGCGACCTGCGTGCCGCGCGCCAGGAGGCCGAGTACTACCACTACCTCGCCGAGAGCACCGACTCGGAGAACGCGGAGATCCGGGATCTCGGCGCCTGGCTCGAGCCGCGCCTGACGGAGGTCGCCAACGTCATTCGCGCCTTCGAGCTCGCGTGGATCGGGCTTCCGGCCGACACGGCCGACCGCCTGCTCGGCTCGCCGGAGGTCGCCGCCGAGGCGCATGCTCTGAGCAAGCTCCGCCGTTCCGTGCCCTACACGCTGTCGGAGCCCGAGGAGCGGCTGCTCAACGAGCGCGATGTGACCGCGGTCAAGGCGTGGCAGACGCTCTTCAACCGTCATCTCTCGACGCTCACCACCGACTTCGACTCCGGCAGCGGGTCGGAGCCGCACACGGTATCCCAGCTCGCTTCGTTCCTCGGCTACCCGGACCGGGAGCTCCGCGGACGAGCCAACGCGGCGTTGCGCGAGGTCGTCGTGCCGGAGCAGCCCGTCCTGGCGCAGTGCTACGACACGATCGTCGCGGACCGGCTCCTGCTGGACCGGCTCCAGGGCTATCCGGAGCCGATGCTGCGCACGAACCTCGAGAACGAGCTCGAGACCGGCGAGGTCCTGGCGATGCTCGACGCGGTCGAAGCGGCGTATCCCCTCGCGCAGCGGTGGTTGCGCGTGAAGGCGCAGCGCCTGGAGCTCCCGGTGCTCTCGTTCTCCGACATCAGAGCGCCGATGGGCGACCCGGAGCCGATTCTGTGGCCCGAAGCGGTCGAGCTCGCGAGCGGCGCCTTCGGACGGGTCTCGCCCGAGCTCCGCGAGGTCGCGAGAAAGTTCTTCGACGAGCACCGGGTCGACGCCGAGCCGCGCCGGGGGAAGTACGGCGGAGCCTACTGCGCCGGCGTGAGCGTCCGGACACCCGCCTACCTGTTCGTCAACCACGCCGACCAGCTCACCGACGTGTTGACGCTCGCACACGAGCTGGGTCACGGCGCTCACTACACGCTTTCGCAGGTCCAGTCTCAGAACTCGTGGGAGACGGGTCTCGCGCTGGTGGAGGTGCCGTCGACGTTCGCCGAGCTCCTGCTCGTCGACCACATGAGCGCTGCGCGCGACTCCGACGACGTCAGCTTTGCTCTGAACGCGGCCGTGCTCGACGAGGTGATCGGGGCTGTCTACCGGCAGACGGTGTTCGTCCGGTACGAGCAGCGCGCCTACGCGTTGCGCGGGGAGGGTGTCGTGCTCACGCCCGAGCGCCTCGGCGAGATCATGAGCGAGGAGTTCGGGAAGCTGCACGGTGACGCAGTCGTCGACGAGTTCGAGGATCCGCTCTGGACGTGGGCTCGGATTCCTCACTTCATCGACACGCGCTTCTACACCTATGCCTACGTGTTCGCGTTCCTCGTCGCGTTCGCCGCCCACGCGCGGATGCGCGAGCTGCCGGACTTCAGCGACCGCTACGTCCGGTTCCTCTCCTTTGGCGGCTCCGCGTCACCTGCTGAGCAGCTCGCCGAGCTCGGGATCGACCTCGCCGATCCGGGCATCTGGTCGGAGGCGTTCTCGGAGATCGAGCGCCGGGTTCAGGCGATGGAGGCGCTGACCGCAGCGTAGGCGCGCGTCGCGGCCTCGTCGACATCGAGCGCCCACAGCGAGTCGGCGCGCCCCGGGTCGCCAAAGATCTCCACGTCCCAGGCACCTTGCCAGCCGGCGTCCCGGAGGACGCGCATCAGCTCCGCGCAGCGTTCGCCGGGGAGCGCGCGATCGTCGCGCGGCTCCGCGAACCACTCGGCGACGTGCACGCCGGTGATCCGGTCGACGTTCTCGGTGAGGTGACGTTCGACCTCGGGGGTGTCGGCGAGGTGCCAGAGGTCGACCATCAGCCCCACCTGCGGGAGATCGGCCTCGTCGAGGAGGTCGAGTGACTCCGGGATCGTCGTGATCAGCGTCAGGTCGTCCCGCAGCGAGGCGTGGATCGGCTCGACCCCGAGGCGGATCCCAGCGTCCTCGGCAGCGGCCGCGATCCGGCGCAGCCCGTCGATCACGAGCCGGCGCGCCTCCTCCTCGTCCCGGCCGCCCGCGGCGCCGGTGAGGCAGAGGACGCAGTCCGGCGTGAACTGCGCAAACCGGTGCATCGAGAGACAGAGGCGCTCGACACGCTCCTCGACGTCCTCTGGGCCGTCGATCACGGTGTTGGGGAGGATCGACGGCACGAGCGGGACGCAGTTCGTCGCGCGCAGGCCGCTCGCGCGGAACGCCTCCAGGTCGGCGGCCTCGTCGCCGAGCTTCGACTCCCAGATCCCGATTCCGTCGAAGCCGGCGGCCGCGTAGGCGCGGAGGTCATCCCTGAAGGTCGCGCCGACCGTCGAGATCTCGCTCAGCGACAGCGTCACGGCAGGCCGGGCACCTTTGCCAGCAGCCGGCGGGCGAGCGGCGGCTTCGTCAGCTGCTTCGCCGCGAGGTAGCCGGAGCCCGCGCCGAGCCCGGGCCCGGGGTGCGTGCTCGCGCCGATGTGCCAGAGCCGCTCCACCGGCGTTCCGTGGCCGGGCGAGGCGGGAGTGGGCCGGAAGAGCAGGTTCTGGTCGAGGGAGCACGAGCCGGCGTAGATGTCGCCGCCGACCCAGTTCGGGTTCGCCGCCTCCATGTCCGCGGGCGACATGACAACGCGGGCGATCGTGGCCGCGTCGAGGTTCTCGATGTGGCGGCCGATCCGCTCGACGATCCGGTCGGCGTACGCTTCGCGCAGCTCCTCGGTCCAGCCGCCGGACGTGTCCAACTCGCCTGCGGCGTCGCCCTTCGGAGTCGGCGGCAGCTCCTGGAGCTGCACCCAGATCACCCACGAGCCCTCGGGAGCGCGCGAGGGATCGACGGCCATCGGCTGGCCGAGCGCGATCGTCGCCTCGGCCGGGAGCAGGCTGCGGTCGGCCTCGTTGACGGCTCTCGAGACGCCGTCGAGACCGGGGGTGAGGTGGAGCAGCGGAGTGCGGGCAAGGCGCGCGTCGCCGCGCCACCGCGGCAGCTCGTTCATCGCGATGTGGATCTGCATCTCGCCGCGCCCGTAGCGGAAGCGGGCGGCGGCGTCGCGGACGTGCGGCGGCGCGTCGCCCTCGCCGAGCAGGCGACCGTACAGCTGCGTCGGGGTGACGCAGGCGAGCACCGCCCGCGTCGCGGGGATCGTCTCGCCGCCGGCCAGCCGCACTCCGCTCGCGCGTCCCTCCGAGACGAGGATCCGCTCGACGTCGACATCCGTCCGCAGCTCGCCGCCTGCCTCCCGGACGATCGCGGCCAGACCCTCGACGAGCTTGACGCCGCCGCCCTTCGGCACCGGCATCCCGCCGAGCTGGAGCGCGCAGGCGATCACCTGGGTCATGAAGCCCGACATCGCCTGGTCGGGGCCGAGGCCGGTGTGGAGGACCCACGGCGCGAGCAGCCCGCGCGCTTGCTCCCGTTCGAACGTGTCCGTGAGCCAGTCGCGCGCCGAGAGCAGCGAGTGCCCGGCGAACTCGACGAGCCCGCGCCGCCCGTAGTGCTTGTAGGCCTTGCGGCCGAGCGAGAGGCCCTGGCCGGACCAGAGCTCGGTGCCGAGCACGCCGAACGCGACGTCGGCGCCCGCCATGAACTGGTCGAACTGACGCTGCCACGCCTCGCCGAGCTCGGCGACGTTGGCCGCGCCGTCGGTCGAGAGGTGTGCGCTCGAGCCGTCCGGAAACGCGGTCGCCGTGGGGAGATCGGTGTTCAGGTACTCGAGCCCGAGCCGGTCGAGGTCCGGCTTCAGCTCGGCGTAGGCGGGCGAGCCGACCCACAGCGGATGCCAGGAGGAGAAGACCTCGTGTGTGAAGCCCGGCGCGGTCAGCCCCTCGACGGTCTTGATCGCGCCGCCGAGCCAGTCGTTTCGCTCCAGCACGCAGACCTTCCAGCCGTCCTTGGCGAGCAGCGCGGCGCCCGCGAGCGAGTTGATGCCACTGCCGACGAAGACCGCGTCGAATCCCGCCATCGGGGCGACTCTAGCTCCTGATTGACATGTCACGATGGGATCTGCGTTAGATTCCTCCGGATGCTCCTGCGCGAGGTCGAATATGTGCGGCCCTCGTCCGTGGACGAGGCCGTCCGGCTTCTGGCGGCGCACGACGGCGCTCGCGCACTCGCAGGCGGCCAGACGCTCGTCAGCGTCATGAAGGCGCGCGCCGCCTCACCGGACGTCCTCGTCGACCTCGGCAAGCTCGAGGAGCTGCGGGCGATCACGGTCTCGGGCGACACGCTCCAGCTGGGAGCGATGGCGACCTACACGCAGATCATGGCCTCGTCCGAGGTCGAGGTCGCGCGGCCGATCCTCGCCGAGGTCGCCGCACAGATCGCGGACGTCCAGGTTCGCAACCGCGGCACGATCGGCGGGAACGTCTGCTCGAACGATCCGACCAACCATCTGCCGCCCCTGCTCGTCGCGCTCGGCGCCTCGATGACGATCCGCGGCGCGGAGGGCGAGCGAACCGTGTCGGCGGAGGAGTTCTTCCTCGGCGTCTACCTGACCGTCGTCGGCGAGGGCGAGCTGCTCCTCTCGGTCTCGGTCCCCGCGGCCGCGAAAGCCGCCGACGGCTTCGCCTCGATCACGATCGGCCGCGACGGCACGTGCATCGCGAACGCCGCCGCGAGCCTCTCCGGCGGCGAGACGAGGGTTGCGCTCGGCTGCGTCGACGCCGTGCCGATCCTGGTCACACCGGCCGCTGCGGACGAGGCGAGCGTCCAGGAGGCCGTCGCGAATGCCGGGCTCGAGCCTCCGTCGGACGTGCACGCCTCCGCCGTGTATCGCCGCCATCTCGCCGGCGTCTGCGCGGTGCGCGCCGTCCAAAAGGCAGCAGAGAGAGGACGGTGACCGTGGCAGAGCCTTCCAAGAGCCGCACGATCTCGGTCGAGGTGAACGGCGTCGTCTACGAGCGCGACGTCGACGCGCGCCGGCTGCTCGTCCACTTCATCCGCGACGACATCGACCTGACCGGCACGCACATCGGCTGCGACACCGGCAACTGTGGCGCCTGCACGATCCATCTCGACGGCCAGGCGGTGAAGAGCTGCATGCTGCTCGCGGTCCAGGCGGACGGTGCGACGATCGCCACCGTCGAGGGGCTCGCCGAGGGTGAAGAGCTCAGCGCCCTGCAGCAGTCCTTCTCCGCGCACCACGCGCTCCAGTGCGGCTACTGCACGCCCGGGATGCTGATGAGCGCGTCCGCGCTGCTCGCCCAGAACCCGCGGCCGAGCGAGGAGGAGGCGCGGACGGCGATTCAGGGCAACATCTGCCGCTGCACCGGCTACGTGAACATCGTCGAGGCGATCGTGTCGACGGGGGCAGGCGCATGAGCACGACCGACACCGACATCGCCCCGATCGAGCTGCAGAAGGGACACATCGGCCAGTCGATCCCGCGGAAGGAGGACCGGCGGCTCGTCCAGGGCCAGGGAGTCTTCTTCGACGACGTGCGCCGGCACGGGACGGGCTACGTCCACTTCGTCCGCTCGCCGCACGCGCACGCGAAGATCGTCTCGATCGACGTCACCGCGGCGCTCTCGCTCGACGGCGTCTACGGGACGCTGACCGGCGACGAGGTCGCGATCCAGACCGATCCGTTCTTCGAGATGTCCACCCCGCCCGGGAACGAGATCAAGGACTACGCGCTCGCGGTCGGCAAGACCCGCTTCATGGGCGAGCCCGTCGCCGCGGTCTGCGCGCGCACGCGCGAGCTGGCGCGTGACGCCGCGGAGCTCGTCGCGGTCGAGTACGAGCCGCTCGGCGTGCTCGTCGACGCCCGTGAGGCGGTCAAGGACGAGACGATCATGCACGACGACTCCGGCACGAACGTCGTCTGGAGCGGCGTCTTCGACTGGGGCGACTGGGACGCGGCGAAGGCGGAAGCGGATCACATCGTCAAGATCGACGAGCTGCACTTCCACCGCTTCAGCTCGACGCCGCTCGAGTGCGCGGGCGCCCTCGTCGAGTACGAGCAGGGCACCGGCCAGTGGACGCTGCACTGCAACCACCAGATGCCCGGGGTCGGCGCGATCTGGATGGCGCCGGCGCTCCGCACCGGCATCGACAAGCTCCGCTTCATCACGAAGGACATCGGCGGCGCCTTCGGCAACAAGATCTGCCTGCATCCGTACTACGTGACGCTCTGCCTTCTCTCGCGGAAGCTGAAGCGGCCGGTGCAGTGGACCGAGTGGCGCACCGACCAGCACACGGCGAACGCGCACGGCAACGAGCGCTGGTTCCACGACGTCGAGGTCGCGGTCAAGTCGGACGGGACGATGCTCGGCTTCAACGTCAAGGCGCTCGACGATTGCGGCGCCTTCCCGCGCTACGAGCCGCTCGGCTGCATCATCTGGGCGCAGGTGACACCGGGCTGCTACGCCTGGCGGAACATCCGCGTCGACTTCACGCAGGTGACGACGAACAAGTCGCCGGTGTCGCCGAACCGCGGCTACTCGCGCATGCAGCACCTCTGGCTGACCGAGCGGATCATCGACATCGTCGGCGCCGAGCTCGAGATCGACCCGGTCGAGATGCGCAAGCGCAACTACGTCAAGACCGAGCAGATGCCGTACGAGACCCCGAACGGCTGCGTCTACGACTCCGGCGACTACGCGCGCTGCCTCGACATCGCGCTCGACCTGATCGGCTACGACTCGCTCGAGGAGCGCCGTGCCGAAGCGGCTTCGCGAGGGAAGCTGCTCGGCTTCGGAATCGGGTCGACGCTCGACTCCGGCACGAACAACTTCGGCCAGTCGCAGCTCCTGAACCCGGAGCTCCAGTTCTCGGGCAACAACGAGGCCGCGACCGTCAAGCTCGACATCTTCGGCGAGGTCGTCGTGACGCTCGGCACCGTTCCGCAGGGCCAGGGCCACGAGACGACCGCCTCCCAGGTCGTCGCCGACACGCTCGGGTGCTCGCCCGACCAGGTGCACGTGCGGCCGGGCCACGACTCGTTCTTCAACTCGCATGCGGGCTTCTCCGGCACCTATGCGAGCCAGTTCGCGGTCACCGGTCTCGGCGCCGTCAAGGGGGCAGCGGACCTCCTGCGGGCCGAGATGATCCAGCTCGCCTCGGCCGTGCTCCAGTGCGACGCCGAGCAGATCGAGCTCGCGGACGGGTTCGCGCGGATCAAGGACGGCCCGGCGGAGGCGGCGCTGCCGTTCATGGCGCTCGGCGCGATCGTGAACGCGAACAACGCGTTCCTGCCACCCGACTTCAATCCGACCCTGAACCACCGCTTCGTCTACCGGCCGTACTTCGGCGTCGTCGACACCGAGAAGAAGATGGGCAAGCTGACCCTGACCTACGCGACGCAGATCCACGCGTGCATGGTCGAGATCGACCGGGAGACCGGCGTCACGGAGATCGTCGACTACGCCGCGGTGGACGACTGCGGCGTCCGCATCCACCCGCAAATCGTCGAGGGCCAGGTGCACGGCGCCACGGTGCACGCGATCGGCGCCGCGCTCTTCGAGGACTTCGTCTACGACGAGGACGGCCAGCTCCTGACCTCGAACTTCTACGACTACCACGTGCCGCACGCGCTCGACGTCCCGGAGCTGAAGACGGGCGCGATCGAGTCGCCGTCCCCGTTCACGCCGCTCGGCTCGAAGGGCATGGGCGAGGGAGGCGGCGGCGGGATCCACTGCATCTGCTCGGCGATCCAGGACGCCCTGCGGCCCGCCGGGAAGCCGATCGTCTACGACAGCTGCAACCCCTACCACCGCGTCTGGTCGATGCTGCAGGACCCGGAGTCGACGCGGAAGAACGTGGAGGTGGTCTCGGCGTGAAGGTCGAAGGAGTGAAGGAGCTGTCGGCGCCGCGCGACGTCGTCTGGACGGTGCTGAACGACCCCGCGCAGATGGCGAAGTTGATGCCGGGGGTCGAGGGCTTCGAGATCAAGGACGACCGCAACTGGCAGGCGAAGGTGAAGATCCCGCTCGGCCTCGGCGGGCTGCGGATGACGATCGACTTCCAGAAGGTCGAGGAGCGCGCGCCCGAGTTCGCGCAGCTGAATGCGAAGGGCAACGGCGTCGGCGCGATCATGAACATGCAGACGCAGTTCAATCTCTCTGAGTCGGGCGCCGGGACGACGATGCAGTGGGAGGCCGACGTCAAGATCGCCGGCCCGGTCGGCGCGATGGGCCAGCGGGTGCTGCAGCCGATCATCAACCAGCAGGTCGGGAACGTGCTCGCGGCGCTCGAGAAGCAGGTCTCAGAGGCCGCGGCCGCAGGCACCGGCGGCGCCGAGCAGGGCATCCATCCGGGCTCGCCCGAGGCGTACGACGCCGACCCTGACGGGCCGACGCACAACACCGAAGACAAGGGCTAGCCGCCGTGGCAGTGCCGTTCCGCATCGGCGTGATGCAACTCACGATGGAGCCGCTCGACGAGATGCTCGAGTCGGCGCGCGTGATGGACGAGGCCGGGATGGACACCATCTGGCTCGCCGAGGCCTACCCGTGGTGGCGCAAGCACGGCATGGAGGCGCGCTCCTCGACGGTCGTCTCGGCCCTGATGGCTCGTGAGACGAAGCGGCTGACGATCGGCTGGGGGATCATCTCGCCCTTCACGCGCCACCCGGTGCAGGTGGCGATGGACGCGAGGGTCGTGCAGGAGGCCGCCGGACCGGGGCGGTTCATCCTCGGCTTCGGGACGTCCAAGATCTTCCTCAACAACGCGAAGATGCAGACGAAGAAGACGCTCGGACCGATGCGGGACGCGGTCGAGATCGTCCGCGGCGTGCTCGGCGGCCAGGCGTTCGAATACGAAGGTGAGACGTGGAGCGCCTCGGTGCCGGCGCTGTCAGCGGAGGCGCATGCGCCGCGCGACGTGCCGCCCGTCTACGTGGCCGCGACCGCGCCGAAGATGATGGCGCTGGCGGCCGAGCTGGCCGAGGGCTGCCTGACCCCGTCGATCACGACACCGGCGTTCGTTCGCCACACGCGGGGCATCGTCGGGGACGAGATCGACGTCGGCTGCACCGTCGTCGCCTCGATCGACGAGGACCGGGACCGGGGGCGCGACGGCGCGCGCGAGATCGCGGGCATGTACCTCGCGAACAAGGTGCAGAACATCCAGGGCTCGGCCGACACTCTGCTCGACCTCGCCGGCCTGGAGCAGGACGAGATTCGCCCCGTCGCCGAGGCGATGGAGCAGGGCGGCCGGCTCGCGGCCAAGGCACAGGTGACCGACGCGATCCTCGACAAGTGCAAGCCGATCGCGGGCACGCCCGAGGACTGCATCGCGGCGATCGAGGAGTACCGCGACGCCGGCTGCACGCATGTCATGCTCGAGCTGTGGGGCGACGACCGGCACGGCCAGATCCGGCTCTTCGGCGAGAACGTCCTGCCGCACTTCAGATGATCGATCGAGACCGCCTCGTCGCCGACGCCATCGCGGCCGTCTCGATCCCCAGTTTCACCGGCTCCGAGGAGGCGATGGCCGCCTGGATGGCGGGCCAGTGCGCTGAGCTCGGGCTCGCCGTGCAGTGGCAGCAGGTCGAGGACGGCCGCGCCAACGTGCTCGCGACGCGTGCCGGCACCGGCGGCGGGCCGACACTGATGTTCAACGGGCACATGGACACGTCGTACTCCGGCCGCGAGCCGTGGCTGGCCGGGATCCCGGGCTTCCAGCCGCAGGGGTTCGAGCGCGACGGCCGCATCTACGGGCTCGGGATCTCGAACATGAAGGGTGCGCTCGTCGCGTATCTCGCCGCCGTACGCGCGCTCGGCGACGCGCCGCTGCGCGGTGACGTGATGATCGCCGCCGTCGCGGGCGAGATCGAGAAGACGCAGCAGGGCGACGCGCAGGGCGCGGAGTTCCGCGGCTACGCGGCGGGATCGCGTCACCTCGTCGGGCACGGCGGCGCCGCGGACATGTGCATCCTCGGCGAGCCGACCGAGCAGAAGCTCGTGCTCGCGCACTTCGGGACACTGTGGCTCCGGCTCTCGACGTCAGGCCCGTTCATCCACACCGCCTTCTCGTCCGGACGGCTCGAGGAGAACTCGATCGTGCGCATGCGCGCTGTGCTCGACCGCGTGCTCGAGTGGCTGCCGACGTGGGAGGGCGAGATGAGCTACGGCGACGTTCGCGGCGTCGCGAACGTGGGTGCGATCCAGGGCGGCTTCGGCTGGCGCGTCTCGCGGACGCCGCACCGGACCGACCTCTTCCTCGACCTCCGCGTCCCTCCCGACGTCGAGATGGCCGAGGCGCGCCGCACGGCGCTCGAGTTCGCCCGCACGCTGGAGGGCGTCGAGGCGGAGGTCTACGTGACCGCGCCAGGCGCCGAGCTCGAGGAGTCGCACCCGCTGGTCGGCGCACTGGAGGGCGCGCACGAGGAGGTGTTCGGCGCGCCGCCCGAGCGCGACGTCACGCGCTGGTTCTCGGACGCGTCCGTGCTCTCGCGCTACGGGATCGCGACGGTCAACTACGGCACGTCGTCCGGCCTTCCCGATCCGGAGTACGGCGAGAATCTGGAGATCGACGGGCTCGTGAAGATCGCCGAGGTCTACGCCCGCGCGGCGCAGAGGATCTGCGGAGTCGCATGAGCGGGATCTGGACGATCGAACGACATCTCGAGGCAGGCAGCGACCACGGCCGCGCGCTCTTTCACCGTTTCGTCGACATCGTCGCGGGATGCGGCGAGTACACGACTTCGGTCGCGAAGACGACGATCACCTTCAAGGGGCCGCGCCGCGGCTTCGCAGGCGCGCGCCCGCACGGCGACCGCCTGCTCGGCTACTTCGACGTCACCTATCGCGTCGAGGACCCGCGCATCCGGAGCGGCGCGCCATACCAGAAGGATCTGTTCGTTCATCACTTCCGTGTGGACTCGTCCGAGCAGCTGGACGATCAGTTCGCCGGCTGGATCGCGGACGCGTACGACCAGGTCGGGTGCGGAAACAGGTTGCGAAGCGGATGAAGCTCGTCACCTTCGACGAAGGTCGCGTCGGCCGCATCGACGGCGAGGAGATCGTCGTCCTCGACGTGCCGACGATGCGCGAGTGGTTCGAGCGCGGCGGCGCGGACGAGACCGGCGAGCGCGTCCCGCTGGCGGAGGCGACGCTGCGCGCGCCGATCGTGCCGAAGAAGTTCTTCCACACTGCCGGCAACTTCCGCGAGCACGAGGAGGAGTCGAAGAACGTCAACTGGGCGCACGAGATCGCCCCCTGGATCGTCTTCTTCCAGAACGTCGACGCGATCGTCGGCCCGGACGAGCCGGTCGTCTACCCGGAGCACCTGACCGAGGAGCTCGACTACGAGCTCGAGCTCGCCGTCGTCATCGGCAAGGCCGGCAAGTGGTTCCCGCCCGAGGAGGCGATGGACTACGTCGCCGGCTACGTGATCTTCAACGACATCACCGCGCGCGACATCCAGCGGCGCGAGATGCGCTCCGGCGTCTTCAGCTTCTGCAAGGCGATCGACACCTTCTGCCCGCTTGGCCCGTGGATCGTGACCCCGGACGAGATTCCCGATCCGCACGATCTGGCCATGGAGCTGCGCGTGAACGGGGAGACGCGGCAGACGTCCCATTCCGGCCGGATGAGCGTCACGATCCCCGAGATCATCAGCCACTACTCGGCGCTCGGCTACTCGGCCGGCGACGTGCTCTCGACCGGGACCGTGAGCGGCGTGGCCGGGTTCTCCGAGGACGCCGCCTCGCTCTACCTGAAGCCGGGCGACCTGATCGAGGCCGAGATCGAGCGGATCGGCGTGCTGCGGAATCCGGTCGATCGGCTGGCAGGAGGCGCACGGCGAACCGCCGCCCGAGCGGGTCCGGTGGTAGTCGGCTCCGTCGAGCTCCTGCCCCTCGTCGACGCGGTCGGTGAGCTGGGCGAGTTGGCGGAGCTCTTTCCAGACACCCCCGACTGGGCCCCGTACCGCGAGCTGTATCCGGACATCTTCGTGGAGTCGCGCTGGCGCATCCCGTGCACGTCGTACCTCGTTCGCTCCGCAGACAGCACGGTGCTCGTCGACACGGGTGCCGGGCCTGCCGGCCTCTGGGGCTGGAACGCCGAATTCGAGGAGGGGCTGCTGCCCGCGCTCGCCGAGGCCGGTGTCGCTCCCGAGGACATCGACATCGTCTTCCTGACGCACCTCCATGTCGACCACGTCGGCTGGAACACCGACCGTGAGGGTCACGTCGTCTTCCCGAGCGCTCGGTACGTCGCCCACCGTGACGGCGTCGCGTTCGCGCGCGACAGCAGCCGTCCGCACATCGAGCGGACGATTCTCTCGGTCGAGTTCGAGCAGATCGACGGCGTCGCAGACGTCGCCGAGGGCGTGACCGCGTTCCCGCTGCCGGGCCACTTTCCCGGCCACATGGGCCTCCGGATCGACTCCGAAGGCGAGCGCGCGGTCTTGATCGCGGACGCCGCCGTCAACCCGATGCTGCTCGACCACCCGGACCGGGTCTACAGCTCGGACGCGGAACCCGGCGCCTGCGCCGCGACACGCCGCGGTCTCCTCCCGGAGCTCGTCGACCAGGACGTCCTCGTCGTCTGCGGCCACTATCCGGCGGGCGGCATCGGCCGCGTCGTCACCCGCGGCGACCGGGTCGTGTGGGAAGCGGCGGCGTGAGAGGGACTTTGTGTTTCTGAAACACAAGCTCCTCTCACCCCACGGAACCATGCGGGTTCGAGCCGCGCCGAACCCGGCTTGTGTTTCAGAAACACAAAGTCTCCTGGTCGCGGCATGAACTGGCCGCGGGACGACGTCAAGCTCGAACGGGTGCGCGCGCTGATGGCCGAGCAGGAGCTCGACGCGCTCGTCGTCAGGGCGCCCGACAACGTTCTCTACCTGACGAACTTCTGGAGCATGAAGGGGTACGACGCCGTCGTCTTCCCGCAGGAGGGCGACCCGGTGCTGATCTGCCTCGAGGCCTCCGAGGCCGACGCCGAGCGGATGGGCTGGACGAGCGAGGTGCGGCTCTTCCACGGCTACGACGAGAGCGACCCGCGTCCGCCGGGCATGCGGGCGCTCGACCTCGCGCGCCAGCTCTCGTCGGAGTTCGACCGGGTCGGGATCGAGCTCAGCCTCGGCACGCAGGCGGCGGACCGGATGGTCGGCGAGCCGACCACGTATCCGAAGGCGTGGTTCGACGCCTTCCCGGACGCGTCCGATGCGACGCCGCTGCTCGCAGCCGCCCGGGCGATCAAGACCGAGCAGGAGATCGAGCGGATGCGGCTTGCGAACGACATCGCGGCGGGCGCGATGGAGTACGTCAAGGGCCGGATCCGGCCGGGGATGCGCGAGAGCGAGATCGCCGCGATGTGGAACGGCTGGGTGCACGACCACGGGACGGGGTACGACGGGAGGGTCGAGCTGGCGCAGGGCTTCTCTCTCGTCTGGTCGGGCCCAGGGATCCGCACCTTCACGGCCACGGGCAGCCGTCCGGTCCAGGAGCACGAGCCGACGCTGTTCGAGATCTGGGTCTGCGCCGACGGCTACTGGTGCGACCACACCAAGAACCTCGTTCCGGGCGCACTGACGGAGCGCTACGCCGAGCTCGAGCAGCAACTCCTCGGCGTCTACGCGGCCGCGGTCGCGTTCTGCCGCCCCGGTGCGAGCTTCGCCGAGCTCGACCGGACCGTCCGGGAGGGGCTCGCGGAGCTGGGCTACCCCGGCCAGCCGAGCCACCCGATCTGCCACGGCGTCGGCGCCCGCGCACACGAGCCGCCGTACGCGCACCAGGCCGGCGGGGGTACCGTCGAGGCCGGCATGGTGCTTGCGATCGAGCCAGGCGTCTACTGGCCGGAAGGCGGCGGGCTGCGCGTCGAGGACAACTTCCTGATCACGGAAGGCAAGCCGGAGCGGCTCTGCCGCTTCCCGGACGGGATCGTCAGGGCATGACGATCGATCGCGAGAAGGTCTGGACCGGCGAGCTGAACGAACGCGCGCTCGAGCCGCAGACGCACGACACGGTGGGCCTCTACGACACCACGCTCCGCGACGGCGAGCAGACGGTCGGAGTCGTGCTCTCGCCCGAGGACAAGCTCGCGATCGCCCGCGCGCTCGACGACGCCGGCGTCGACCGGATCGAGGCCGGCTTCGCGCGGGTCTCGGAGGAGGACGCCGAGGCGATCCGGCTGATCGCCGCCGCCGGGTTGAGCGCCGAGGTCTGGGGCTTCGCCCGCGCCGTGCAGGCCGACGTCGAGCAGCTCGCGGGTCTCGGCGTGGGAGCGGCCGTGATCGAGAGCCCGATCTCGGACGCGAAGCTCGCGGCGCTCGGGGTCTCGCGCGAGGACATGCTCGGCCGGATCCGCAAGGCGGTCTCGTTCGCGGCGGGCGAGGGGATCACGGTCGCGTTCTTCGGCGTCGACGGCTCGCGCGCCGACCTCGGCTTCTTCCAGCGCGCCTACGAGGCGGCGGTCGAGGCAGGGGCGAAAGAGGCCGTCGTCGTCGACACGATCGGGATCGCCACCCCAGAGGCGGCTGCGTACCTCGTCGGACAGGCGGTGGACTGGCTCGACGTGCCGGTGCACTGGCACGGCCACGACGACTTCGGGCTCGCCACCGCCGCTGCGATCTCCGCCGTCCAGGCGGGCGCGACCTGGGTGCAGGGCACGATCAACGGCATGGGCGAGCGCGCCGGCAACGCCAACCTGCTCGAGGTGGCGCTCGCGCTCGAGGCGCTCTACGGGATCCCGACGCGGCTCGATCTCTCCAAGGCGCGCGAGCTCGCCGCGCTCGTGCGCGACCGGTCGGGCTACCAGCTCGCTCCCTGGACGCCGATCACCGGAGACAACCTCTTCACGCGCGAGAGCGGAGCCGTCGCGAGCCAGTTCCACGATCCGCCCGCGATCGAGCCCTACTCGTCGGAGCTCGTCGGCGCCGAACGCGGAATCGTGCTCGGCAAGAAGAGCGGCCTCGACTCGATCCGGCTCAAAGCCGAGGAGCTCGGCCTCGACCTCCCCGAAGACCGTCACGCGGAGGTGCTCGCCGCCGTGAAGGAGCTGGGCGCCAGGAAGCGCAGGCTCGTCACCGACGCCGAGTTCCGGGCGCTCGCCGGCCCTATTGACTGACATGTCACCGGCGCGGGATACTCGCGCTGACGTCTCGGACCTGCCAGCGAAAGGGGTGCACGCGTGAAGTTCAGCCTCTACTCGGAGATCCAGAGCTGGCCTGGGAAGCCCGAGCCGCAGCTCTACGGCGAGGTGCTCGAGCAGATCCAGAACGCCGACCGTCTCGGCTACGACGCGTACGCGGTGATCGAGCACTTCTTCTTCCCGAAGTTCTCGATCTCGGCCAACCCGCTGGCGCTCTTCGCAGCCGCTGCGCAGCGCACGAAGACGATCAACTTCCGGACGCTGCTGCACTCGATGCCGTACCACAACCCGGTCGTGCTGGCCTCCGAGATCGCCGTCGCCGACATCCTGCTCGACGGCCGGTACGAGTTCGGCGTCGGCCGGGGCCACGGCTGGATGCCGCCGAAGGCCGGCCTGCCGCTGACTCCCGAGTCGCGCGAGCGCTACGAGGAGTCGGTCGAGCTTCTCTTCACGGCGCTCGAGAACGAGCGCTTCTCCTACGACGGGAAGCACTTCCAGGTCGCCGACTCGGGAATCGTGCCGCGGCCGGGCCCGGACCGGAAGTTCCGTGTCTTCCTCGGCGGCACCTCCGACCGCACCTACGAGCTCGCGGCCGAGCGAGGCTGGGCCGTCGTCGTGCCGCCGCTCTTGCCCTATGCCGCGCTCGCCGAGCAGCTCGATCTCTACCGCGCCAAGTGCGCCGAGCACGGCAACGAGCCCGACATCGTCTGGATCCACGCCTGCTACATCGACGAGGACCGCGAGGTCGCGAAGCGCGAGGCCGAGAAGTGGATGGTCGGCTTCCTGAAGGGGAACGCGTCCCCGCTGACCGAATACGACCCGCCGCCCGCCGACGAGCTGAACGCCGCCGGCTACGGCTTCTACACGGCCGGGATCCTCGAGAAGCTCGCCGAGACGCCGTACGACGGAATGATCGAGGGCGACATCGTCTGGGTCGGCACGCCGGCCGACGTGATCGAGCGGATCGAGGCCGTCAAGGAGCTCTGCGCCGGCCTGACGGAGGTCTCGATCACCGTCAACGCGGGTGGCGCCGACCACTGGCAGGCGATCAAGGCGCAGGAGCTCTTCGCCCACACGGTGATGCCGCACTTCAAGTCGAGCGCGCGGGAGGCGGTGGCCTCGGCCTCGTGAGCATCGAGCGGGTCTGCGTCGTCGGCGGGGGCGTGATCGGCAGCCTCTTCGCGGCGCACCTGAGCAGGGTCGCGGAGGTCTGGGTGCTGACGCGCCGGGCCGGCCACGCCGCTGCGCTCGAGCGGGACGGCCTGCGGGTGACCGGTCGCGGCGCGTTCACCACCCGCGTGCACGCGACGGACGACCCGGTCGCCCTGCCGGACCCGGATCTGACGATCATCGCGACGAAGGGAACGCAGCTGGAGGCTGCCGCATCCGCGCTCCATCGCTGCCTCGAGGGCTCGACCGTCGTGACGGTGCAGAACGGCCTCGGCGCCGAGCAGATCGTTCGCCGCTACGGCGAGTGGCCGCTCGTTTCCGGAGTCACCTTCATGTCCGGGACGCGTGTCAGCGACACGCACGTCGAATACATCCTCGACACCGAGACGTGGCTCGGCCCGTACAACGGGATCCCGTTCGAGCGGGTCGAGGAGATCACGAGCCTGCTGCAAGGCGCCGGTCTCAAGGCGCGCGCCTTCGCCGACCTCCGGCCGGCCCAGTGGTCGAAGCTGATCTTCAATGCGACCGTGAATGCGGTCGCGGCGCTGACGGGGCTCCCGCACGACCCGCATTTCGCGGCCGAGGAGCATCCGTCCGACCTCGGCCATCTCGTGCACGCGCTCGTGGACGAGGGAAAGGCGGTCGCTGCGGCGGCCGGGATCGAGCTGCACGAGGACCCGTGGGAGATGAACGTGCTCGCGACCAAGCGGGGCAGCGCGCACTACCCGTCCATGCTCGAGGACGTCGAGGCTCGCCGCCCGACCGAGATCGAGCTGATCACGGGCTCGCTGATCCGCGAGGCCGAGCGGCTCGGCGTGGCCGTGCCGCTGCACACGACGCTGTACCGACTGATCAAGGCCAAGGAAGACAGTTACCGGGAATCCAAAGGGAGGCAGGAATGACTGCACGGAAGCGGTGGGGCGCCTTCGGGGCGCTGCTCGCAGTGACGGCGCTCGCGGTCGCGGTCGCCGGCACAGGGCTCGGCGGCTCCACGACCAACGCGGCGTCGCCGATCGTGATCGGCTGGGCCTTCGACAGCAAGGGGAACATGGCTCCGTTCGACGGGCCGGCGCTGGCGGCGGCGAAGGTCCGCATCGGCCAGATCAACGCCAGGGGCGGCGTGCTGGGGCGGCCGCTGAAGATCGAGACCTGCGACACGAACAACAACAATCCCGCGAAGGCGAAGTCGTGCGCCGCGCAGCTGCTCGGGAAGGGCTCGCACGTCATCTTCACGACCTGCGACGTCGACTTCGCGACACCGGTCGTCCAGGAGTCGCTGAAGGCGGGCAAGCTGACGATCGCGCCGTGCATCGGCACCGACCAGATGGGGCCGAAGCGCTTCTCGACGGCGGGCAAGCTCGCGTTCAGCTTCGGCAACGTGGCCCAGGACGAGGGCTCGGCGATGGCCGAGTACGCGTACCGCAAGGGCTGGCGGACCGCGAACCTGGCCACGAACACGCTGCTCGTCTACTTCAAGAACGTCGTCCAGGCGTTCGACAAGCGCTTCACGCAGCTCGGGGGCAAGATCGCAGGTCGAGAGAGCTACGCGACCGGCGCGAACAACGTCAACACCGCGGTCAGCCGCCTGAACGGCCGCAAGGCGGACGTGATCGTCACCGCGACCGCGTTCGCTGAGCTGCCGGCGCTCGTCTCGGGCCTCCGCTCGCTCGGCAACAAGACGCCGATCCTGAACTCCTGGGCCGGCGACGGGACGTACTGGCTGCCGAAGAGCCCGCAGGTGACCGACTACTACGCGGTCACGTACGCGTCCGCATTCGGGGACGATCCGAACAAGGCCGTGCGGGCGCTCGCGAAGAAGCTGAGGGCGTTCACCGGCGGCTTCGTCACCGGTTCCGCGGCGATCGACGGCGTCGCGACCGCGATTCGGCGGTCCGGCGGCTCGACGAACGGCGCGACGCTGGCGGCGACGATGGAGAAGTTCAAGAAGGTGCCGACGCTGTCCGGGCTCGTCAGCTTCTCGCCGCAGTTCCACAGCGTCTTCGGGCGTCAGTACCGCGTGATCAAGATCCACAACAACAAGGCGCGCTACGTCGGCGCCGTGACCGCCAAGGTCGTCCCGAAGATTTGATGGCTGACCGGCAATTCACGCACTTCCTGCATCACGATCAACCATCTAGGGATTGACCACGGCAGTCGCATCGGCAACGCAGGGGAGGCCCGGGGGAACGCTCCGGGCCTCCTCCGTGTCGCGCTCGTTCACGGGCGTGCGCGCGCTCGACGACGTGTCGCTCGAGCTGCACCGGCACGAGGTCGTCGGCCTGATCGGCCCGAACGGAGCCGGCAAGTCGACGCTCGTCAACGTGCTCTCCGGCTTCGACGTCCCGACGTCCGGGCAGGTCGAGCTCGGCGACGTGGACGTCACCGGCTGGAGCCCGCACCGGCGCGGACGGGCCGGGATCGCCCGCACTTTTCAGCACAGCCGCTCGTTCCGCGGCCTGACCGTGCGTGAGAACGTCGAGATCGCGGCGCTCGGGGTGGGAGCCGGCCCGCGCGCGGCGCGGGCGCGTGCCGATGGTCTGCTCGAGCTGCTCGGGCTCGGCGACTCGGCAGAGGTCACCGCGGGAACACTCGCCCACGGTGACGAGCGGCGGCTCGGCGTCGCGCGCGCGCTCGCGACGGAGCCGGCGTTCGTGCTGCTCGACGAGCCCGCAGCCGGCCTACCGGAGACGGAGGTGCCGGAGTTCGCCGCGGTCGTTCGCTCCGTACGGGACGACCACGACGCGGGCGTGCTCTTGATCGATCACAACATGGCCCTGGTGATGGAGGTCTGCGACCGGATCCACGTCCTCGACCAGGGGCGTACGCTCGCGGCCGGCTCGCCCGCCGAGATCCGGGGCAACCTCGACGTGACCTCGGCCTACCTCGGTGAGAGCGCCGTCGCGGAGGCCCAGGAGTGAACGCGCCGACTGCGCCGATGCTCGAGCTGGACGAGCTGAGCGTCCGCTACGGCTCGGTGCCGGCGGTCCGTGGGCTCAACCTCGCGGTCGACCGAGGCGAGCTCGTCGGGCTGATCGGCCCGAACGGCGCCGGAAAGTCGACGACGCTGCACGCGATCATGGGCGTCGTCCCGACGGCTGAGGGTGATGTGCGGTTCGCGGGCCAGTCGATCCGCGGGCGGGCGCCGGAGGCAATCGCTCGCGCCGGGATCTCGCTGGTGCCGGAGGGGCGGCGGATCTTTGGCGAGCTCACCGTCGAGGAGAACCTGCAGCTCGGGCTCGCCGCGCGGCGCCGGAACGACAGCGCTGACACACTCACGGAGGCGTTCGAGCTCTTTCCCATGCTCGCCGAGTTCCGGGGCCGACAGGCAGGCGCCCTCTCGGGCGGCCAGCAGCAGCAGCTCGCGATCGGGCGCGCGCTCGTCGCAGGCCCGGACGTGCTTCTCCTCGACGAGCCTTCGCTCGGACTGTCACCGACCGTCGTCGACGCCGTCTTCGCCGCCCTCGCGGCGATCCGCGACCGCGGCGTCACGATCCTGCTCGTCGAGCAGCGTGCCCAGCGAACGGTCGCGCTCGCCGATCGCACCTTCGTGCTCGCGAACGGCGAGCTGCGGATGACGCTGACTCCGGCGGACGCGGACGACACCGAGAAGATGATCCGGGCCTATCTCGCATGATCGTCTCGGCGCTGGATGCCCAGACGCTCGTCGACGCTGTCGGCCTCGGCGCCGTGTATGCGCTGATGGCGGTGGGGATCGGGCTCGTCTTCGGCGTCCTCCGGCTCGTCAACTTCGCCTACGGGCAGCTCGTGATGGCGGGCGCGTACACGCTCGCCTTCACCTCGGGCTGGCCGGTCGCGGGCAGCATCGTCGCCTGCTTCGCGGTCGTGATCGCGCTGTCGTTCCTGATGGAGCGAACCGTGTTCCGGCCGCTCCGCACCGCCTCGCCGGCGGTGATGCTCGTGACCACGTTCGCGGTCGCGTTCCTGCTCCAGAGCATCGCGCTGATCCTCGACATCCGCGACGGCACGATCGGTGAGCCGGCAGTCTCGCTCGCGTCGCTCAACCAGGCGGTTTCGATCGCCGGCGTCGACGTCCGCAAGGTGACGATCCTGGCCGTCGTGGTCGCGGCGGCGACACTTGGGCTGCTGGCGCTCCTGCTGGGACGGACGAGGGTCGGCCTGCACATGCGCGCGGCCTCGACCGACTTCCGCACCGCGCGGCTGCTCGGCGTCCGCGCCGACACCGTGATCGGCATCGCGGTGCTGCTCTCGGGCGCGCTCGCTGCGACCGTCGCCGTGATCCTGACCGTCCAGCTGCCGTTCGTCGCGCCCGATTTCGCGCTCAAGGAGACGATCGTCGTCCTCGTCGGCGTCGTCGTCGGCGGGCTCGACCGGCTCTGGACGGCGACCCTGGGCGGCTTCGCGATCGGGTTCGCCAGCGGCGTGATCAACGGCGCCCTGCCCACGGACAAGACCGTCTTCCTACCATCGGCGCTCTTCGCGCTCGTGATCCTCGTCTTGCTGCTGCGGCCCGGCGGTGTCTTCGCGGGCGGCCGCGCGACGGTGGTCGACCGGGTATGAGGCGGGGGCTCGACACCTGGGTCGCTCTCGCGGGGCCGATGCTGCTGATCGCCGTCGTCGGGATCGGATCGTCGTTCGTCTCGCGCTCGAACGAGATCCACTTCCTGAACGCGCTCGTTGCCGTCGCCGTCGTCGTCGCGATCTACGTCTTCGTCGGCAACTCGGGCGTGCTCTCGTTCGGGCAGATCAGCTTCGTCGCGCTCGGCGCCTTCACGGCCGGCGTGATGACGGTGCCGCTGGAGTCGAAGACGGGGATCCTGCCCGACCTCTTCCCGCTCCTGCGCGACCACACGATCGGCAACGTCGCGTCGCTCGTGCTCGCTGCCGCGGTCGGAGGCGTGTTCGCGTTCCTCGTCGGCCTGCCGCTGATGCGCCTGTCGGGGCTTGCGGCCGGGATCGCGACGTTCGCGGTGCTCGAGATCACCCACAACCTGCTGCGCGAATGGACGAAGATCGGTCCCGGTGCGACGACGCTCTCGCTCGTCCCGGAGAGTGGAGCGCTGCAGGCCACCATTGGTGCGCTCGTGGTCGTCGTCGTTGCGTATGCCTATCAGCGAAGCCCGCTCGGCCGGAAGGCGCGGGCGACGAGGGAGGATCCGGCCGCAGCGCAGGCAGTCGGGATCAGCGTCCACCGGCAGCGGCTCTGGGCGTTCACGCTCTCCGGGGGGCTCTGCGGCTTCGCGGGCGGGCTGCTCGTGCACATGCTCGGCTCGATCACGACCGAGCAGGTCTACCTGGAGCTGACGTTCCTGACGCTGGCGATGCTGGTCGTCGGTGGGGTCACGAGCCTCTGGGGCGCCGTCGTCGGCGCGCTCGCGGTGAGCGGGCTCGACTCGGTGCTCGGGAACGCCGAGGACGGGATCGCGGTCGGCTTCACGCTCGACCTGCCCGAGGGGTCGCGGCTGGTCATACTCGGCGCCCTCATGGCCCTGATGCTGATCCTGCGCCCGTCCGGGCTCACCGGCGGCCGCGAGCTGCGGTTGCGGAGGAGCGCGTGAGAGTCTGCATCGTCGGTTGCGGCGCGGTCGGGTCGCTGTTCGCGGCCAACCTCGCGTCGCTCGAGGACGTCGAGGTGTGGGCCTACGACCTCGCCCGCGAGCACGTCGACGCGATCAATGCGAACGGTCTGCGGCTGACGGGAGCGGGGGAGGTGCATGCGACCGGAATCCGCGCGACCGCCGATGCCGGGGAGCTCCCGCCATGCGATTTCGGGATCGTCGCGACGAAGGCGATGCACACCGAGGCGGCGATCGGAGCCACCGCGCACGCATTCGCGGACGGCGCCGTCGCCTCGGTGCAGAACGGTGTGGGCAACGAGGAGGGGATCGCGCCGCACGTCGCCCGGGTCATCCGCGGCACGACCTTCCCTGCCGGGAAGATCGTCGAGCCCGGCGTGGTGCAGTGGGATGTCAAGGGCGACACGACGTTCGGCCCCTTCGAGCCGAGCCCGGCTAGCCCGGACGAGATCGAGCGTCTCGCCGACGCCTGCACCCGCGGCGGCATGCCCGCACAGGCGGTTGCCGACGCGCGCGGCGCGCAGTGGCGGAAGGTGATCTTCAACGCCTCGACCAATCCGATCGGCGCTCTCACCGGCCTCACGCACGGGCGCGTCTGCGAACGACCCGACCTGCGCCTGCTCGTCAGCGGCCTCGTCGACGAGGGCAAGGCGGTCGCCGGCGCGCAGGGGATCGAGCTCGATGCCGACCCGGAGGCGCTGATCGACCACGCCGCCAAGCCGGAGGTCGCGTACGGTCACAAGGCGTCGATGCTGCAGGACGTCGAAGCGCGCCGGCCGACCGAGGTCGACTGGCTGAACGGAGGCATCGTCCGCTTCGGTCGCGAGCACGGAGTTCCGACACCGCTCAACGAGGCCATCGTGGCCCTGATCAAAGGAATGGAGGCTTCTTGGACGCAGAGCTGACCCGTCGCCATGCCAACGTCCGCGCCGCGATGGCCGAGCACGACCTGGACGCGCTGATCGTCTCCGGTAGCGAGTACAGCGGCTTCGAGGGCTCGGTCACGTACCTCTCCGGCTTCCAGATCGTGCACCGCTACGCCTACGTCGTCGTGCCGGCGGACGGCGAGCCGCAGATCGTCTTCCCGACCGAGGCGCGCTACGTGGGCGAGCACGGGACGGCGCAGCTCGAGCAGGTCTTCCACGACCGTCCCGGCGAGCACATCGCCGCGACCGCCCGTGACCGCGGCTGGGGCCGGATCGGCGTCTACGGCCTCGACTACATCATGACCGTCCGCGACTTCCGCGCCCTCGACGGCCTCGACCTCGTCCCCTTCGATGCCGAATTCGATCTTGCCCGCGCAGTCAAGAGCGACGCCGAGCTCGAGTCGGTGCGTGAGAGCGTCCGCATCAACGAGGACGGCTTCGAGGCGTTTCACGCGGCGTACGAGCCCGGAAAGACCGCCGCCGAGGTGATGGCGCCGGCGGAGGAGCTCTTCATCGAGCGCGGCTGCGGACGGCTGACGATGAACATGGTCCTGACCGGGCCGGAGTTCGGGATCGCGAAGCGCGAGACCGTGCTCGGCGACTTCGTCCTCCCGTCGCTCGAGGTGGCCGGGCCCGGGATGCACTGGGTCGAGGTCTCGCGGGCGATCGGCAAGACGCCGCCCGAAGTCGAGCCGATGCTCGAGGCGTACCAGGAGTACCACGCTGCTGCGCTGACCGCGATGCGCGACGGTGCCACGGCGCACGACGTCCACCGCGCCGTCTCGAAGGGCTTCAGCGACCGTGGCTACCACCTCGGCCACGTGACCGGCCACTCGATCGGGATGACGATGATCGAGCACCCACGCGTCGGTGAGGGGCTGGAAACGGTGCTTCGCACAGGCATGGTGTTGTCGATGCACCCGCACGCGATCGCGGCGGACGGGAAGGCCTGCCTCTACATGCAGGACACATGGCTCGTCGGGGACGGCGGCGGCGAGCCGCTCTCGCGGCTGCCGATGCGAGTCTTCTAGCCGCTGCTGCGCGGATCGCTGCGGTGCGCCCGCCAGGCTGACAGCCCGACGATCTTCTCGACGACCGTGTAGCGCTCGTGCTCGGCGACGATCCGGTCGCTCTCCGGGTTCTCGTGGTTCCGGGCGACGATGAACCGCGTCGGGTGGGATCGCACCAACTCGTACTCCATACGTGTGAGATCGACCGGGTAGCCGCAGCCGCCGTCGCCGCATTCGCACCGGAACGGGTCGGTGCCGGTATGCAGGCCCATGCTCTCGTTCGCGCCCTCGATCCACTCGTTGAAGACGCGCGTTCTGCCCTGGCGCCGTGCTTCCCTGTTCGGTGGGTCAGTCATGGCACCGGCTCCTCGCCGTTCACGTCTGCAGTGGTGGACCGATCAGGGTACTCCGATTACGAGCTTGGTGGGACGGGAATTGTCTCAGGACACGCTTCGCGTTAAAGTCGACCAAAGACAGCGAGCGCACGGAATGAATACTGATCGGCCAGAACCCCTCCGCGTCCTGATCGCCAACGAGCGAGCGGACCGCCTGAGATCCATGACGGAAGTCGTGGAGAAGCTCGGTCATGTCGTGATCGGGCGCGAGCTCGATGTGTCGGAGGTCGCCGCTCTGACCGCGCACTCGACGCCGGACGTCGCGCTCGTCGCGGTGGGGGAGAGCAGTGACCGCGCCCTCGGACTGATTTCGCAGATCGTCCAGGAGGCGGCCTGCCCGGTGATCGCTGTGCTCGAGGTCGAGGACCCAGGCTTCATCAAGGAGGCGGCCAGGCGCGGCGTCTTCGCCTATCTCGCCGACGGCGAGGCCGAAGAGATCGAGAGCGCGCTCGAAATCGTCCTCGAGCGCTTCGCGGAGTTCCGGAACCTGGAGGGCGCGTTCGGCCGCCGAGCTGTTACGGAGCGCGCGAAGGGCATCCTGATGGAGCGCCATCGCATCGACGAGCAGCGTGCCTTCGAGATGCTCCGCACCCAGTCGCGCAATACCGGACGCAAGCTCGTCGACGTTGCCGCCGCCGTTGTCGACGGCTATCTCCTCCTGCCCGCACGCGAGCGCGAGCCGGCGTACGAGGAGCCGGAGCCGCCCGGCGCCTGACGCGCCTACTACGCGGGATCGCAGCGGCAGACCGGCTGGCCGAGCTCGCGCCGCTCGAACACCCGCCCGCAGCGTGGGCACTCTGCCGGGATCACGCGCCCGCGGGCGAACAATGCCTTGAGCAGTGTCGCCCAGAGCACGGCATACGCAACCACGAGCTGCGCGGTCATACTGGCGATATCGACACGAGCAGGGAAATCTGATGCCTTGGACGGGTGATCTGGTGCGGCGTCTCGCCGTCGCACGGGGCGACGAGCCGGCCGACCTCGTCGTCCGCGGGGGCCGCGTCCTCAGTGTCTTCACGCGCGAGTGGCTCGACGTCGACGTCGCGATCTGCGACGGCGTGATCGCGGGGCTCGGCGAGTATCGGGGCACCGAGACGCTCGACGCAGAAGGATCCTTCGTCGTTCCGGGCTTCATCGACGCGCACATGCACCTCGAGACCTCGAAGCTGCTTCCCTCCGAGTTCGCGCGCCTGGTGTTGCCGCTCGGGACGACCGCCGTCGTCGCCGACCCGCACGAGATCGCGAACGTGCTCGGCACCGACGGGGTGCACTGGCTGGTCGACGTCTGCGAGGACCTGCCGCTCGACGTCTACTTCACGGCGTCGTCGTGCGTGCCCGCGTCGGGGTTCGAGTCGCCGCGTCGCCCGTTCACGCCCGGCGACCTCGAGAGCCTGCTCCGTCGGACGCGTGTGATCGGCCTCGCCGAGATGATGAACTTCCCGGGCGTGATCTCGGGCGCGGCGAGCGAGCTTGCGAAGCTGGCAGTCGAGGGCGCCGATCGCGTCGACGGTCACGCGCCCGGTGTCCTGGGGCACTCGCTGCAGGCGTACGCCGCGGCTGGGATCGGGTCCGACCACGAGGCATTCACGGCCGACGAGGGGCGGGAGCGCTTACGCGCGGGCATGTGGCTCCTGATCCGGGAAGCGTCGGCAGCGCGGAATCTGCGGGCGCTCGTGCCGCTCGTCGCCGAGTTCGGGCCGTCGCGGATGGCGTTCTGCACCGACGACCGCGAGCCCGAGCACATCGCCGCCGACGGCCACATCAACGCGCTCGTGCGCGATGCGGTCGGGTACGGCCTCGCACCCGAGGATGCGCTCGTGATGGCGTCGCACCATCCGGCCCTATGGCACGGCCTCGGCACTCTCGGCGCGATCGCTCCCGGCTACCAGGCCGATCTCCTGCTGCTTCCCGACCTCGAGCGCTTCATCCCCGAGATCGTGCTGAAGCGCGGCCGCGCGGTGGAGGAGATCCCGGCGACACCGGTGCCGGAGTGGGTCACACAGAGCGTGCGCGTACGTCCGGTCGCGGCGGCGGACTTCCGCGTGCCCTGGGAAGGAGGTAGTGCGCGGGTGATCGGCCTCGTCCCCGGCCAGATCGTCACCGAATCGCTCGTGGAGGAGTTGCGGGCCGAGGACGGCGCTGCGCTCGCCGATCCTCAGCGCGACCTCGCCAAGATCGCCGTGATCGAGCGGCACCTGGGCACCGGCCGGATCGGGCGTGGCTTCGTGCGGGGCTTCGGCCTTCGCCGCGGCGCCTTCGGCTCGACCTTCTCGCACGACGCGCACAACCTCGTGGTCGTCGGCGTCGACGACGGAGACATGGCACGCGCCGTCGAGCGCCTCGTCGAGCTCGGCGGCGGCCTGGTCGTCGTCGACGGCGGCGAGATCACCGCCGAGCTGCCGCTCCCGGTCGCCGGCCTCGTCTCGGACCGGCCGCTCACGGACGTGATCGAGGCCAGCGAAGCGACGGTCGCCGCGGTCCACACGCTCGGATCGGAGGTCGAATCACCGTTCCAGTCGCTCGCCTTCCTCGCGCTCTCGGTGATCCCGAGCCTGAAGATCACCGACCACGGCCTCGTCGACGTCGACCGCTTCGAACTGGTTCCCCTCGCAGCCAACGTGGGGGTCACCGCGGCCTGAGAGCTTGTGTTTCAGAAACACAAGGCGATCTCCGTTTCGTGAGCGGGAGCTCGCTTGTGTTTCTGAAACACAAAGTCTCTAGCGGACGGTTATTTGCTGCACCATCCTCGCCGGGTGGAGCGAGCAGAACAGGCGATAGGTGCCGGTCTTCGTGAAGCGGTGCTTGAAGACGCCCGTCTGTGTCCACGGCGCCGAGAAGCCTTCCGGGCCGCCGACCACCGTGACGTCGTGCTGGAACCGGCCCATGAACCGCCACGTGAAGGTCGTGCCGCGCTTCAGCGAGACGCGCTCGTTGCCGTAGCTGAAGTCGCCGACGAAGGTCGACTTCGCCGTCGAGACCGGGCCTGTCGGCTTGCGGGGCAGCGGCATCGAGAAGGCCGGCGGCGCCGACGGGTTGCCGAGATCGATCTCGAGACGCGGCGTCGCGCCGCAGCCGTTGACGGCTCCCGGAGCGAGCCACACGAGCATGATCCCCATCGCCCGGGTGTGCGGCGCCCGGTTGTCGTAGACCGCGGCCAGTCGCAGTTTCTGCCCCTTCGCAACCGGGATCCCCGCAGTCGAGTGGAACGACGACATCTTCGTCGGGCCGGGCTCGTGCAGTAGAGGCCTCGGCTTCGGACCGCCCCAGGTCGGGCGAGACTCGAACGGGACCGTGCCGCACGTCGCGTTGCGGAGCTCGAGTCGGATCCCGCCTCCGTGCAGGTGGCCACCGCCGGCGATCAGCCTGCCGCTCCCGGGCATCGTGAAGTCCGCGGTCCTCGTGAAGGTCGAGAAGCGCTTGCCGCCGCCGGGAACGTCGAAGACGGGGTCGATGCCGCCCGTGCAATTGCGGACGTCGAGCCAGACCGGTTTCACGGGCATCAGCGCCTCGCCGGTGACGTAGCGCACCGTGTAGCGGATGAACCCGTTCAGACGCTGAGGCTTGTGGTTCATCAGCATGTACAGCAGGGCCCACCGGTCGGACGCCTTGTTCGGATAGCCGTAGCCGCGCGGGAGTGAGAGCGCGAGCCGCTCCTCGCCCTCGGCGAAGAAGCGCTCCGTGAAGCCGCCGCAGGTGTAGTCGGGAACGCCGAGCTTGGCGAAGACGATGTGGTGGAGCATCACCTTGTCGCGGCCCTGCACCTTGCCGGCCGCGTCCACGACCTCGGCCTCCATGCCGACGACGTAACCGTCGACAGCCGGCGACGCGGCGGGCAGCGGCTGCTGGGCGACCCCGTAGCCGGGAACCGAGATCGCGGCCGTCGTGAAGGTGAGCGTCCGCTCGCGGGCGTGCGCGAGCGCGGGCACGACGAGCGCGAGTGCGGCGACGACGATCAGGACGCGAGCGATCCGGGCCATGACAGCACTGTAGCCCCAGCATTTCCAGGGGTACACTGGAATGGTGAGCTGGCCCTGGATCGTGCTGCTGGCCCTCGCTGTGGCGGTCGTGATCGGCGCGGAGTGGTCGCGTGTGGGCAGGTTCGTCGGCGCCGACGCGCGCCGGCAGCGAGAGCGCAGCAAGCGGAAGGCAAGCCTCAAGCTGATCCGCTCCGAGGAGGAAGAGGAGTTCGCGGCGAGCGTCGAGCGCGATCTCGCCGAGCTGCCGACGATCGAGGAGCGCGACCGGACGTAGAGAGCAGGGCCGGCGCGAACGCCGACCCTGCTCGGTGCTCCCGGTTACTTCTCCCGGACGCGCAGGCCGTGCGGGTCGGCGCGCTCGATCCCGCCGGCGTCGACGTTCGAGATCCGTGCGATCGCCTGCAGCTCGCCCGAGCGGCCGCCGTGCTGGACGCGGATCACTCCGAGGCCGGGAGTGCTCCCCGTCGAGGCGTGCGGGTCACCCGAGAGCGGCAGCGAGCCCCGGAACGTGGAGAAGACCCGGTTGCCCGCCGGCGCGAGCGCGAGTAGATCGGGCGAGGGATCGTCGCTGAGCGTCCCGGCCAATGAGATTTCGTCGACGACCTGGTCAGTCTCGGTCTCGATCACCAGGATCCGGTTGCCCGCCCGGTCGGCCACCCAGAGATAGCGGTCGTGCTTCGTCAGCGTGACGCCGTGGGCGTCCGTGTGCCCGCGGTCGTCCTGGCTGACGACGAGCTTGGCCGTGGGCAGGTTCGGCTGCGCGAAGGTGCACACTGCGGCAGCGGGCAGCCGGAAGTCCGCCAGTGTGAACGCGTAGACGTCGAACTCGGACATGTTCGTCGCCGTGCCGCCGCCCGAGTCGACGTACATCTTTCCGTCCGTCTCGATCCCGCCGCACCCGTTGCCGTGGATCGTCTCGCGGTCGTACTCCGCGACGATCCGCATCGGCGTCGCCCGGCTGTCGACGACGAAGAGCCCGCCGCCGCGCAGCGTCACGAACGTGAGCCGGCTCGTCGAGTCGATGAGCGGGCAGATGGGAGCGTTGTCGGGCCGGAGCACCGGATCCTGCCGCAGAGCCCCCGTCGGCGTCGTCCCGTTCGCGAGGTCGAGCGTGGCGCCCGACTCCAGGGTGAACGTGTTCGTCGAGTAGTCGGTCGAGATCCGTTGCAGCAGCTTCCCGTTCTGGTTCGCGACGACGACGTACGACTCGTCCGGTGAGGGCACAGCCGCATGTGCCTGAAGGCCGACGTCGATGCACGCGAGCGGCGTCCGCTCGTCCGCGTCGAGGAAGAGGACGTGCCCGGACGCGACGAACGCGACGACCGCATGCGACTCGGCGGTGTTGAAGAAGAGCATGTGCGGGCGGACCGGTGCCGTACCCGTCTGGGCCACGCAGAGGCCGCCTGCGGCGCCGAGGTCGATCCGCTCCGCTCGAGCGTCCGACGCGTCCCGCCCCTCGAGGCTGTGGCCGTCGTAGACGTGGATCGTCCCTCCGCTCGTCGTTCCGTTCGTGTTCGACTGGTCGACGGCCCAGACCTCGTATCCGGAACCGTTGCGCGCGCCGGCGGCGCCGACGAGGCCCAGCGTGACGAGACCCAGCGCGACGGCGCCGAGCAAGGCCGCCCACAGGTAACGGTGCATCGTTCCCTCCTTGTCCGTTGGCTTGCGACGGACGTTCGCGGAGGGTCGTAACGGGGCTGTAACGCCGCGCTAACGGACGCTGAGTCGGCTACCGGTAGGTGTCTCGGTAGGTAATGGTGCCGCCGCCGGTGTCCGTGACCGTCGGAGGCGGGGGCGGCACAGTCGGATTCGGCGTCTTCGCGATCTGGCCCCGGATCTCACCGGCGGCGTTCCTCGACGTGTGGACGTTCACGTAGCTCCTGCCCGCGAGGAGAGCGGTGACGGTCTTCGCGTTCACCCTGGTGGTCCCGCGCGCCACCGAGCGGCACGGGCCGCAGAGCGCGACCGCCACGCCGCCCGCACGCCCGCGAACGCCGAGGTGGATGTGCGATGCCGTCGCCTTCCCGGTCAGTCCCTGGAAGCTCAGACGCCACGAGAGCCTGCCGCCGGCGCCGCTCCGGACGAGCGTCGCGCTGAAGGTGCCGCCGGCGGTCGCCCGGACGCCGGCCGGCTTCGGGACCTCCTGCGCCGCACTGAGCCGGGCGATGAAGCCGGTGCTCGCCGCGATCTCCGCATCCTGCCCGGCGACGCCCAGGCCAGTCCAGAGCCCGGCTGCGAGAACTGCCGGCAACCCAACCGCGCCAACGATGAATCGTCGCTTTCCCACTCGTGAACGACTACGCGCTGCCGGCGCGGGCGGATTCCCTCGCAGCTAGCGGACGACGAAGCTCGTCGTCAGGATCCGCGTGTTCGGCAGGATCGGGCCGACGTTCTCCATGTTCCGCGTCTCCTGGTAGTCGGAGATCTGGAGCCTGAGCACGTGCCGGCCCCTGGTCAGGCCGGCGGTCGAGGTACGCACCTGTCCGGCTGCGAAGCGACCGCGCGTCTCTTCGTCGTCGACCTTCACGACGAGCGAGGCCGGATCGACGCCGGCGCCACGGTCGGTGACGGCAACGACGAGTTGCGCGCCTCGCTTGAGGGACTTCGTCCGCAGCACCGCGGCCGGTGGTGTCGTGTCGTTGACCCAGTAGCGGAACGAGAAGGCGCCGGCGCTCGCGGCCGAGGGGCTGTCGAAGACCACGTCGTAGGGCCCCGCGATCGGCAGGATCGTTCCCGCAGCGAGGACGGGGTCGCCGAACGTGCGCAGGTACGGGTTGAGGTTGAACGGCAGCGCGGCGTACCCGGTCAGGCGGCGCTCGTCGCCGGCGAGGACGATTCTCGGCTCGACGCGGACGTTCTTCGCACGGCTCGTGACGACGACCCCGAAGTTGGCCGCCGGACGTGCCAGCGTGACGCGGAAGACGCGCTCCGGCCCGGGCAGCTCGGCAGCGAAGCCGAACCCGGACGGGCGCTCCGGATAGCGGTAGCGCGTGACGCGGGTGGTGCCGCCCTTCGTCGTCGTGGAGTAGGTGCCCGCGCGGTTGAGCGGCGTCCGCTTGGCGGTCCCGAGCGCCGGCGTTCCCGTGCGGAACCAGTAGGGGATCCGGCGCCGCTCGATCCCGTTCGTGAGGACGACGTAGCCGGAGAGCTCGGCGTCGGGTGCAGTGGTCGTCGTGACCGTTACGGGGAGCTGGCCGGGGACGGAGACGGAGGCGGGAACGGACAGTGTCACTCCGGTCGCCGCCGTCTGCCGCTCGACGGTCACGGTCCACGGACCTGCGCCGCCGCCCGCGTCGGTGAGCTCGACCGTCTGGGTGACGTTCGCGCCCGGTCCGATCAGCCCGAACGAGAGCGCAACGGGCGTCGCGAAGATGAGTGGGTTGTCGGCTCGCGGCAGATTGATCACGCCGCCGCCGCCGCGCACGGTCGAGAGCTCCTCCGACTTGACGTCGTTCGCGAACGCCTGGTCGCCGGTGAGCGCGAGCGCCGACTTGATCTGAGTCGGCGTCCACGTCGGATGGCGCTGGCGCAGGAGCGCCACGCCTCCCGCCACGTGCGGTGCGGCCATGCTGGTCCCGGAGAGCGATGCGTATGCCCCGCCGGGGCTCGCCGAGAAGATCGAGACACCTGGCGCGCTCACTTCGGGCTTCAGGCGCAGCGAGAGCGGTGTCGGGCCGCTAGACGAGAACGACCCGACGACGTCGTCGGCCCCGCTGCGAGTCGTCGTGACCGCACCGACCGTGATTGCGTCCGGTGCCGACCCGGGCGAGCCGACCGAGCCACGGCCGAAGTCGTCGTAGTCGTTGCCTGCTGCGACAACGGAGACGACACCGGCACGAGCTGCAGCGCCGAGTGCCTTCACGACGATGTCGCGCGAGGGCTCGATCTCCGGCTCCCCGAGCGACATGTTGATCACATTCATCCCGTCCGCGACGGCGGCCTCGATCGCGGCCACGAGCTCGGGCGAGTTGCCGTCGAGCCCCACATCCGCATCGGTGGGGATCGTCAGCGCCTTGTAGTTGCCCAGGTATGCCCGGGGGGCGACCCCCGAGATCCGGCCGCTGTCGGTGACCGTGTTCGCGTTGCCGGCGGCGATGCCGGCGACATGCGTCCCGTGGGACGAGTACTCGGGATCGAACGGCTTCCCCGCGTGCTTCCAGGTCGGACGCGCGGGTGGGAATGCGCGGGCGACGATCACCTTCGCGGTCGTGTACGCGGTCTGGCCTTTGGGGTAGCCCGCGGGCATCGTGAAGCCGGCCGGCGAGAAGAACGGGTGCGTCTGGTCGATCCCCTCGTCGATGATCGCAATCTTGATTCCCTGGCCGGCGCTGGTCAGGCCGGGCCCCCACAGCGTCGGCGCGCCGATCTGCTGTGGGCTTCGGTCGAGCTGTGTGCGATAGCGCACGCTTGGATAGACGCGCTCGACGCCCGGCAGCGATGTGAGCCGACCGAGTTGCGAGCGCGGTAGGACAACGGCCATCCCGTTCGCCACGAGCCGGTAGCGCCAGCGGATCTGCGCCTCCGGGATCGAGCCGGCGATCTGCGTCTCCAGGGCCTGTTGAGCCGACGCGATCGTGCGCGCATGCAGGCCGCGGCCCGACGCGAGGCTGCGTGTGCTCGCCAGCGGCGCCTGCGACAGGCCGACGACGACCTCGACGAGCTCGCCGCCCGCCGGCGGCGCCTCCGCACGCGCGGATCCGGTCGCGAGCGCGACAAGTCCGAGCAGGCTGAGCATGAGACCCCGTCGCACGACGATCATGCTAGGTGAGACGTGCTAAGACCGTGTTACGACGTGCGGACGGCAATTCAAGTCTCGTCCGGCGGTTCGGCGAGGTAGGCGCCCACGGTGAGCCGGAAGCGCTGCCGGACGTCGTCGGCCGCGAAGTCCTCCAGGTCGATGCGCGCCTCGGGGTCGAGCACGAACAGGTCTCCGAGCAGCTCGACGAAGGCGGCAAGCATGCTCGCGTTCCAGGTGTCTCCCATCCGGTAGTCGATCGCGATCCCGTCGGGGTCGACGCTCACACCGAGGTCGGGCAGTCGGATCCCCGCCGACTGGATGTCTCTGGCGACGATGTGGAGCGGGCCGATGACGCCCTGTACCGCGAGCGCGCCGGGATCGGACAGCGCCGACACGGCCAGTTCCTGCTTGCGCCCGTTGTGCCACACGGTTTGCGTCGAGGCCAGCGGCTCCGCACGCCGGCGCAGCTCTTCGAAGATCCGGGCGGTGGCATCCGGCGACGACGTCACGAGCCGTACCTCGGGCAGCGAGCCGTCGTCGTCCTCGAAGAGCCAGCTGAGCTCGCTCCACAACTGCTCTCGTGCCGCACGTTTCGTCATGGCTCGACCACGATCGATCCTTCAGACGGACGGTACACTGTCGCTCCCACGCGGATGTGGCGGAATTGGTAGACGCGCACGGTTCAGGTCCGTGTGCCTTTCGGGGCGTGGAGGTTCAAGTCCTCTCATCCGCATCTAGGTCCAGGAGCTGAAGCGCGGCCTCCTGGACGGGCTCGCGCTCGTCGGCGCTGAGCAAGATCGCCACGTCGGCGGTGCCGGCGAGCGCGAACGTGGCGGCCGCATAGCCAGGCCCGCCGCCGCCGTGGCCGATCAGCAAGCCCTTCGGGTGGCCGGGGTCGGTCATGACGCCGAGGCCGTAGCTCGGCCGGACGAAGCCGGGCGCCTCGAAGCCGATCTCGACCGACTCCGTCAGCACCGCCAGGTCGCAGAGCTCGCCTGCCGCGAGCGCCGTCCAGAAGCGGCGCTGGTCGGCGACCGTCGAGGCGAGCGTGCGATGGCCGACCCAGCGCGGGTGGTAGCGGCCGCGCACGTCGTGCTCGCCGTCCCCGACCTGGTTGCTGCGGGCGGGGACGAGGCCCGCGAGGTCGCCGAGCTCGAGCGCCAGGGAGGTGTCCGCGAGGCCGAGCGGGCCGAGCAGCTCACGTTCGAGCGCACCGGCAAAGCCGCCGGGGGCGGCCGCATCGACGATCTGTCGCACGAGCAGGAAGCCCGTGTTCGAATACGCCCAGCCGGCGCCCGGCTCGAACTCCGGTCCAGCCGCCAGCGCGCGGGAGAGCAGCTCCTCGTCGTCCCAGGGGTCGGACGGGCGCTTGCGCACCGCGTCTGCGTACTCCGGCAGCCGCCCGTAGTCCGGGACCCCGCTCGTGTGGTTCAGCAGCTGCCGCAGCGAGGCGCGGGGGAGGCGCGGATCGTCGATCCAGGTCGCGAGAGGCGCTTCCAGGTCGAGCTCGAGCCGCAGGCAGAGGACGCCGAGAAACGTCTTCGTGACGCTGTAGACGAGGTGGCGGCCCGCGCCGTCCAACTAGATGGAATCGCCCCAGGCCGCGTTCTTGGCCTGCTTGAAGCGGTCTCCCTGCTTACGGCTGACGGTGCGCTGGTGGATGCCGTCCGGCTCCGAGGTGACGAGGTGCACGTGGCCCGAGCGCACCTGCGGTTGCCTGATGATCCGCGCAGCTGCCTTCGGCACGGGCGTGTGGCTGAGGACCGCGTACGAGTATTTCTCGTCCTCGAATCCGAGCTCGACGCCCTTGGCCCGGCGGTGCAGCTTCGAGCGCGGCAGCCGGATCGCGAAATGGCACCAGTCGTCGTCCGGCAGGGGGCATGGCAGGTCGTGAGGGCACGGTGCGATCGTGAAGCCGCCGGCTGCGATGACTGTGGCGCGAGCTTCGAGGATGCGGCGGTAGCCCGCCGGAGTGCCCGGCTCGACGAGCGCGATCGTGTCGGCCGTCTGCTCCCACAGCCGGGGTACGACCGTTTCCCGCAGCTCGCCGAGGACGTAGCTGGCGACGACGAGATCGGCCCGGCCGCTGGCGGCGGAGGCGTCTGCTCGCACCCACCGCGCGTCCGGAAGGAGCTGTCGCCCGACGGCGATCATCTCGGGCTCGACTTCGACGAGCGTCAGCTGCTCGAGCGACGGCCATGCCTCCACTGCCGCCCAGGCAGCGACACCGGGTCCGGCGCCGACGTCGAGCAGCGAGCGCGGAGCCCAGTCCGGACGGAGCGACGCGACCTGGCGGAAGACCTCCTCGGCCGCTGCGTACGTCGCCGGTGCGCGATACGCCAGGTATGCGGCGACCGCGGCCCGGCTGCTCGCGGCTCGCGGCCGTGAGTGCTCCCGGTACGCGGCGGACAGCCGCTCGACCTCCGCCACCACCGAGCCGCCCACGTCGGCGACGATCTGCTCGATCGCCTCGGTGAGCTGCAGCGGGAGCGCGATGGTGCGTCCTAGCCGGCGAGCGCAGCGAGCACGTCGTCGGCGTGCGTGTCCGGCTTCACCCTCCGCAGATCCTTCGCGACGTTGCCGTCCGCGTCGATGACGAAGGTCGACCGCTCGACGCCCATGTACTTCTTGCCCGCGTAGTTCTTCTCGACCCAGACCCCGTAGTCGTCGGCGGTCGCGTGCTCGGGGTCGGCGAGCAGCGCGAACGGGAGCTGGAACTTCTCCTTGAACTTGGCATGCGAACGCTCGTCGTCGGGGCTGACCCCGAGTACGACCGCGCCGGCGCGCTCGAACTCGCCCCAGGCATCGCGGATCCCACAGGCCTGCGCCGTGCAGCCGGGTGTGTCGTCCTTGGGGTAGAAGTAGAGGACGACGGGCTTCCCGCGCAGGTCGGACAGGCGTACCTCGTCGCCTGAGTCGGACTTCAAGGTGAAGTCGGGAGCTGGTTCGCCTTCGGTCGGCAAGCGTGCCTCCTCGCCTCGTGCGGATCGGGGTCGTTGCGAAGCCTATCCCCGCCGCGTGGGCGCGGCGCTAGGGGAGAAGCCTGGGCGGAACGACGACGATCGGAGGCAACGTCACGGTCACCGGAGGCAGCGTCACGAGCGGTGGCACCGCGATCGGCGGCACCGTCACCGTCACGGGCGGGACCGTGATCGGCGGGACCGTGACCGGAGGCACCGTCACGGGCAGGCTCGCCAGGAGCGGGTCGACGACCTGCTCCACCACTTCGCTCACGGCCGGCAGCAGCTCCTCGGCCGGCGGCGCTGCAGCTACCGGCGCGGGCTGCGACGGAGAAGCGTGCGGCGTGGCCGCCCGCGGCTCGGAGGAGGACGGCGTCTGGGCGGTGCCTTCGGCAGCCGGCGCGGCGGCTGCGGGAGCGGCGGCGACTGGGGCGTCCGGCGTCGTTGCCTGGGGCGCGGCGGTTGGAGCAGAGGCGAGGGCCGGGCCTGAAGAGCGCTTCGCCGGCTGCCTCTTCGTGACAGGCGGCGCAACGGTCGGGCTCTTCACCTCGAGTCTCCGCGCAGGCACGACCGACGCGACCGAAGCGGCCGGCGCAGGCTTTGTCTCCGGCCGGTCGACCGGAGCCGTGCCGCCGCCCTGAATCGACGTGCCGATCACGACGCCGGTGCCCGAGATCGCGACGGCGGTAGCGGCTGCGATAAGGATCTTCGTCGCAGCCGCGCCACCCGTGAACGCCGTCTTGACCGCCGTCAGGAACGAGCCCAGGTCCCCGAGCGAGCGCAGGCGCCTCCGGGTCGCCTGAGGCTCCTCGCGCAGGAGCTCGGCGAGCGTGCGGCGGCCGCGGAAGATCAACGTCTCGACTGCCGCACGGCTGACGCCGAGCTGGGCCGCGATCTCCTCGTACGAAAGGCCCCGCCAGTCCCGTAGCAGCACCGCGCGGCGCTGCTGGTCCGGCAGCTGCGAGAGCGCGTCCTCGATCCCGATCAGCTCCTCACGCCCGCCCTGCGGCGCCGCGCGTCCCCGCTCGAGCTCGACCGGGTCGCACGGAGACTCGAGGCGGCTGCGCAGCCGGACGGAGTCCCACCGCTTGAGGCAGACGTTGCGCGCGATCCCGAGCAGCCATGCAACCTCGATGGCGGGCACGACGCCGCGGCGAAGACCGCTGACGGCATGGAGGAAGGTCGTCTGGACGGCGTCCTCGGCGTCTTCCCGCCGGCCCAGGCGCGAGAGGCAGTATCCGAACACGCGGCTCGAATGGCGTTCGTAGAGCGCGGCGGCGGCGTGCGAGTCGCAGGCCACTTCGAGTGGCTCGAGCCCGGCGGCGCGACCTGCGGACGTGACTGCTGCCAAACCTGCTCCCTCTCGTCCTCGGTGTTAGAAGGGCGCTGCCGCAAGCGCTCAGCTGAATAGTGCCCAGAACGCTCGTTTTCTGCACTACCTCGAACGAGGGATCGCCACGAATGTGCAAGTTTCAGGCGTCTCGACGGACTTCCTTGCACGTGTCGAACTCTCAGGACAGCCGCCTGACGAACCCCGGGATCGCCGAGGAGGTGGTCCGCGTCGTCTCCTCCTCCGCGGGCCGGTCCATTGCGTACCGGTGGGCGGCATGAGAATCCGGCCTCGCGGCGGCTCGAGAGCCGGAGCGCGGGAGTCGGCCCAGCTCCTCCCACGGGTCGACTCCCGCGCGGCGCGCGTCCTCTTCGTGGACGACGATCCGGGGCTGCTGACGCTCCTGCGCACGACGTTCGAGCTGATCGACATCGAGATCGACGAAGCCACGACCGCGGCCGAGGCGACGGCCGCGATCGCGGCATGTACGCCCGACGTCGTCGTGCTCGACATCGGGCTGCCCGGCGAGGACGGCATCTCGCTCTGCGCGCGCCTGAAGGCAGATCCCGCGACGAGCTGGATCGGCGTCGTCCTCCTCACCGGGGCGGAGGAGGAGGTCGAGCAGCAGGCCAGGGATGCCGGCGCGAATGCGTTCCTCCGCAAGCCGTTCAGCCCGCTCGAGCTGTTGAACATCGTCGAGCACCTCGCCGGCGGGCTCTACGAAGGGCCGTTCAGCACCGCCGCGGCGGGCGAGGCCGACGAGCAGCTGCTGCTGTATGCGAACGACCTGCGCCGGCTGCTCGAGATCGAACGCGGCCGTCGGGAGCTCCTGCAACGGACGTACCGCCAGACCATGGCTGCGCTCGCGGGCGCGCTCGAGTCGAAGGATCTCGGCACCGCCACCCACTCGCAGCGCGTCCAGCGCTACGCGGTCGAGCTGGCGCAGGCGATCGAGCCGGCGCTGCTCCACGATCCAAGCGTGGAGTACGGCTTCCTGCTCCACGACGTCGGCAAGATCGGCATCCCCGACCACGTGCTGCAGAAGCGCGGCCCGCTCGATGACGCGGAGCAACGGCTGATGCGGACGCACACGCTGCTCGGGGAGCAACTGCTCGCGGACGTCGACCTCCTCCACGGCGACGGGCTGAAGGTGGTTCGCTGGCATCACGAGCGCTGGGACGGCCGGGGCTATCCCGACCGTCTTGCAGGCCGCACGATCCCCCTGGCAGCGCGGATCTTCGCGCTCGCCGACACCCTGGACGCGATCACGACCGACCGCCCGTACCGGGAGGCACGATCCTGGCAGGAGGCCTCCGCCGAGATCCGCGCCGAGCGGGGGCGTCAGTTCGATCCGGACGTGGTGGACGCGTTCTGCGGTCACGAGCTGGCGCTGCGCGGCATCAGGCGCGAGCTCGCGGCGGCGTGAACCGATCCATACTTCTTTCGATTCGTTGACCTGATCCAAACGGCGCCGCAACAGATGCCACTTAGGCTGCGACCATGCCGCGCATACTGCTGCTGGCGGTGATCGCCCTCACGCTTCCCGCCGCCGAGACGGCCGCGTTCCCGGGCACGAACGGCCGCATCGTGTTCGTGCAGGAGCGCAGTGCGTTCGAGCGCTCCGCGCCGCCGATCGGCTATGTCTGTGCCTCGACGCCGGACGGCGCGCGGCCGACGAAGGTCGCCGACGCGGCGGGCCGGACGACGGTCGACGATCCTGCGGTCGCACCCAGTGGCCTGCTGATCGCGTATTCGAGGGGTAACAGCATCCACACCGCCGACGTCGACGGCACCTCGGAACGCCTTCTGGCGGCCGGGGAGATGCCAGCCTGGACCCCCGATTCGGTGCGTCTCGTCTACGTCGTCCAGGGTGACCTGCACATGGCGCGGATCGACTCCGGCGAGCGCACCGTCCTGACGGTCGGATCGTCCTGGGACCAGATGCCGTCGGTCTCCCCGGACGGGAACACCGTCGCGTACGTGCGCGGGCCTCAGTTCGCGCTCACGGGCGACGAGCTCGTCCTGCGCAGCCTCGTCGACGGGTCGGAGCGGGTGTTGCTCTCCACGCCGGGGATCGCGGCGCCGGACTGGTCCCCGGACGGCCGCCGGCTCGCGGTTACGCTCGGCACAGCCCTGACGACGCTCTCAGCGACGGGGGGCGACCTGCGCACAGTCGTGAGCGACGGCGCGGCGGAGCCCGCGTACTCGCCGGACGGCACCCGGATCGCGTTCGAGCGCAACGGGGACATCTGGACCTCGACGCCGGAGGGGTCGGAGCTCGCCAACGTCACGCGCAGCCCGCCCCGCGAACGACAGCCGACGTGGCAGACGGGCGTCGTCCCACGGCCGGCGGGAAGCGACCGGCCGTGCGCGATCGTCGGCACCGAGGGTGCGGACCAGCTCGTCGGCAGCGACTACGACGACATCTTCTACGACCTCGGCGGCGAGGACACCGTGCGGGCGGGCGCCGGTGACGACATCGTCTTCGACGGCGAAGGACACGACCGGATCGAGGGCGGGGAGGGTGCCGACCGAATCTTCGTCCAGTTCGGCGCGAACACGGCGCTCGGCGGCCCCGGGGACGACTTCATCAACGGCAGCGCGGGTTTCTACCAGAGCACGTCCGCACCCCTGCCGCAGCAGATCGACGGCGGCGAGGGCGCCGACCTCCTCAACGGCGGCGTCGCGGCGGATCGGATCGAAGGCGGCCCCGGCAAGGATGTGCTGAACGGGCTCAAGGGCCCCGACCTTCTGTTCGGCGGTCCCGGCGACGACCGCATCGTCGGCAACCGCGGCGACGACTCGCTCCACGGCAACCAGGGCCGTGACCTCCTCTACGGCGGTCTCACAAGCGGCAAGCCGCTGAACTACGACGGCTACGACCTGCTGGACGGCGGAGAGAACAACGACAGCCTCTCGGGTGGCTGGCAGAAGGACCGTCTCTTCGGCGGCCCGGGCAACGACACCCTCGGGGGCGGTCCGAATGCCGACTACCTCCTGGGGGAAGCCGGAGTCGACTACTACTCCGGCGACGGCGGTGACGACCTGATCCTGGCCCGCGACCGGCGTCGTGAGACCGTCTGGGGCGGCCCGGGCTTCGACCGTGCGCGGCTCGACCGCATCGACCGGCCCAACGGCGTGGAGCGGTCGATTCGCTGAGCTAGGCTCCGCGAGTGCTCGACGCTCACCGGCTGCTCGCGTTCCTCGTCGTCGGCGTCCCGGCGCTCGGCGCACTGGCCGGCGGTCTCGTCTACTGGCGCCGGCGCGGAGCGGGACGGCTCGTCGCGAACCTGCTCGCGCTCGCGCAAACACTGCTCGTCGCCCAGGTCGGGCTCGGGCTGCTGCTCCTCACCGACGACCGGCACGCCGCCGACTCGCTCCACTACGCCTACGGCTCGCTGTCGCTCGGCGCGATCCTGGTGCCCTGGATGTACGCGCCCGCGGAGGGGCCGCGACGACTACTCTGGTTCGCGGGCACCTCGCTACTCGCCGCCGCCCTCGCCGTGCGAGCATTCATGACCGGATCGTGAAGCGCTTCTTCACCGAGATGAACGCCACCCTGCGCGGGTTCCTGATCATCGCGCTGATTGCAGGCGTCGTCGTCGTGCTCTCGCTCCAGTCGGTGCTCGCGACCGTCGGCGGCTTGCTGCGGATCGCCTTCTTCCTCGCGATCGCGTTCTTCCTCTTCCTGCTCTGGCGCGAGAAGCGCGGCGACATCGAGGCGTGGCGGGATCGGAGCCGGAACGTCTTCTACGCAGCGATCGTGCTCGCCGTCGTCGACATCGGCGCCTTCATCGGCCTCGGCCCGAGCGGTCCCGACGCACTTGCGTTCTTCCTCGTGCTCGGTGGTTGCGCCTACGCCGTCGTCCGCGTCTGGCGCGAGGAGCACACCTACGGCTAGACCGGATGGAACCTTTCGTCTCGGATCCACGACTATGTAGATGATGGCCAGCGCCGACCCCCGTGCTTCGCACCCGTCGATGGCCGAGCTCGAGGACACCGAGCTCGTCAGGCGCGCGCAGCTCGGCAGCGCCGCGGCGTTCGAGCAGCTCGTGCTCACTTTCGGCCCGGCGATCCACCGCTTCCTGGCGCTGCGGCTGCGGAACGACAGCGACGCGCGCGACACCCTGCAGGAGACGCTCACCGCCGCGTGGCAGGGTCTGCCGGGCCTGGAGCAGCCGGCGAAGCTCCGCTCGTGGCTGCTCGGGATCGCCGCTCACAAGGCCGCTGACACGATTCGCTGCAGCGTGCCTGCCACCGACGACGAGGTCGAGCTGCGCGGGAGAGAGGACGAGAGCCTGCTCGAGATCCGGGAGGCGATCCTCGCGCTGCCGCCGCGCTTCCGGGACGTGCTGCTGCTCCGCTATCTGCTCCAGCTCTCGGAGGACGAGGTCGCGTTCGCGCTGGGGATCCGGGTCGGCACCGTGAAGTCGAGGACGGCGCGCGCCCGCGCGGCGCTCGCGGAGCTCCTGCAGTGAGACGCCGGCTGTCCAGCAGGCGTGCCAGCAGACGGCATAGGGACGAAGCGCGGATCGAGCAGCTGCTCGCCGACGCCGGAAGTCGCGTGTCGGCCCTTTCCGAGAAAGAGTTGCGAGATCTGGCGAGGGCAGCGGCGGCCGCACCGAGGTCGGCGTCTCCCGGCAGCGCGCGCCTACGGCCGCGTCGTGTGCGCTGGGTCCTCGTTGTGGCGGCCGCAGCGTTGCTCGTCGGCGGCTTCGGCTTCGGCCTCGGCTCGTGGACGACGTCGAGCGGCACGGCGGGGACGAGCTTCGTCGGCGTCGGCTTCGTGCCGGCGAAGGGCTGGACAGTCGTGCAGTCCGGGACCTTCGGCCAGGCAGGAGCTCCGCGGGCGTTTGCGGCCAACGTCTCGCTCGACCCCGACGACGAGCTCAGCGACGCGCCGGTCGCGACGCTCGGGTCGCTGCCCGCCCGAGGAGTGCTGATCTCGACGACGTTCAGCGTCCGGGGCGATCTCGGGCAGGATTCCGAGTTCCCGCTGCGCCGGCTGCCGCTCGGGATCGCCGACGCAGAGCCCCTGTCGGCAAGCCTCGATCCGGTCCCGCTGACGCGCCCCCTGGCCCGGTACCGGCTCAGGGCCGGAGTGGGCCGCTACAACGTCGACGCGCGCATCTACTTCGGCACAGCCACGGTGTCCGCAGAGCAGCTCGCGGTCGCCCAGAGCCAGCTGAACCGTCTCGTCGTCGCGTCCGAGCGGGTGACGATCTTCGCTCGCCCGGCCGTGCACGACCGCAACCAGGTGGTGACGCTCCTGGGGTCGGCGGAGGGAGCGGGCACCGATGACGTCGTCACGATCGAGGCGAAGGAGTGCGGGCAGACCGCGTTCAGCAAGGCCCTCGAAGCGCACGTCCACCAAGGTGGCGGCTGGAGCGTGCAGTACGCGCCCACGGTCACGACGACGCTGCGGGCCCTCTGGAAAGGCACGCGCAGCGCCTCGGTGACCGTGCAGGATCGCGCGTGGGTCCAGCTCAGCAGGCGGCCGCGAACGGCGAAGGGCTTCGGGTTCGAGGTCGCCGTCAGGGCAAAGCTGCAGTTCTGGAAGCGGCACGTCATGATCCAGCGCCTCGACGCACGGCTGGGCCGCTGGCGGGACGTCAAGAAGGTCGTTCTCACGAAGACGGGCGCAGCGTTGGGCTCGACGTACGTCTGGTCGTCCGCGGAGTTCAGCACCGCTGTTCCTCCGGCGACGCTGGTCCGGGCCGTGTTCCCGCTGTCCCAGGCGCGCCCCTGCTATCTCACCGGCTACAGCAACCAGCTGCGCACGTGACTCCGCCTGTGATCGAAGCCGCACGAGGACGTGGGCGGCGGCGCGGGCGTCCTCTTCACGTTCGCTGGGCGATCGCCGGCGCCGCGGTGCTGATCGGCAGCGGCTTCGGCGTGGGCCTCGGCACGTGGGGCACTGAAGAGAGCCGCGCCGCGCAAGGTCAACCGAACCGGCTCGTGGTGGCGTCGGAGCGGGTGACGCTTCTCGCCCGGCCGACCGTTCTCGGTCGCGGTCAGCGGCTGACGCTGTTCGGATCCGTCGACAGCGCCAAGGCGGACGAGAGCATCACGATCGAAGCGAAGGGCTGCGGACAAAGGTCGTTCCGCGGCATCGCCGCAGTGCGCACGCGCAAGGGGGGCGGCTGGTCGACGGAGTTCTCCGGCGCCGGCATCAGCGCGACGTTCCGCGCGGTCTGGAACGACAACACGAGCACGACGGTCTCAGTTCAGGAGAGGGCCAGCGTGCTGCTGCGGAGAAGGGGCGGATCCTCCGGAAGCAGGTTCACCGCCGGAGTGGGAGCGCAGCTGCAGTTCTGGCGCAGCCACGTCGTGATCGAGCGGTTCGAGCCCCGGCTCGGCACCTGGAGGGCCGTCAAGAAGGTCGTGCTCACCGAGACAGCCTCGAGCCCGGGAGTCTCATCCACTTTCACCTTCGCGGACTTCAACGTCGCGGTGCCGAAGGGGACCCTGATTCGAGCAGTCTTCCCGCTCTCTCAGGCGCGCCCCTGCTACCTCACCGGATACAGCCAGCAGATCCGCACGTGACGGAGAGCGCGGACTTCGAACGCGCGTCGGCGCTGGCGGCCCGCCTGCTCGACAACGTCGAGACGATCGTGCACGGCAAGCGCGAGGAGGTGAAGCTCGTGCTCGCCGCCCTGCTCGCGGGTGGACATGTTCTCCTCGAAGACGTTCCCGGAACCGCGAAAACGGTGCTGGCCCGCGCCATCGCCGGGTCGATCGAAGGGGCGACGACCTCCCGAATCCAGTGCACGCCCGACCTCCAGCCGACCGATGTCACCGGGCTCGCGGTCTACGACCCGCGTGAGCGGGAATTCGAGTTCCGGCCTGGGCCGATCTTCGCGAACGTCGTGCTCGTCGACGAGATCAACCGCGCGATGCCGAAGACGCAGTCAGCGCTGCTCGAGGCGATGGCCGAGCGGCAGGTCACCGCGGACGGGACGACCCGGCCGCTGCCGGAACCCTTCGTCCTGATCGCGACCGAGAACCCGATCGAGCAGGAAGGGACGTTTCCGCTTCCCGAGGCGCAGCTCGACCGCTTCTTCCTCAAGACCGCCCTCGGCTATCCGGGCGAGGAGGACGAGATCCTGATCCTGCAGGAACAGGTCGACCGTCATCCGCTGACGCGCCTCGAGACCGTGCTGACGCTTGCCGAAGCCGATCAGCTCCGTGCGGCGGCGACGCGCGTCTACGTCGATCCCGTCCTCCGGCGCTGGATCGTCCGGCTCGTTCGCGCGACCCGGACACTCGAGGGCGTGGACGTCGGAGCTTCGGTCCGGGGCAGCCTCGCGCTCGAGCGCGTCGCCCGGGCGTGGGCGCTCCTGGAAGGACGCGAGTACGTCACCCCGAGCGACGTCGAGCACCTGTTCCTGCCCGTCGTCGTCCACCGGATCGTCTTCACCCCGGGCTTCGTCGCGGAGGCGCGCGAGCAGCGCTGGGCGGCGGCAATGGAGTCACTCCGCGCGCAATGCCTCGAGCTCGCGCCACGCCCGGGCGACGATCTCAACGAGCGCGTCGCCGCCGCGGCCGTCCGCTAGATGCCACAGCCACAGCTCACCTTCCCGCTGAAGCCGAAGCGGCGGCTGGTGGGCCTTGCCTATGGCTCGATTCACAGCGCGCGACGGGGAACGGGATCCGATGTCGCCGGCTCGCGCCCATACCGGCGCGGCGACGATGTCAAGGCGATCGACTGGCCCGCGTCCGCCAAGCTCTCGCGGGCGCGGGGGATGGACGAGTTCGTCGTTCGGGAGCACTTCGCCGACGAGGCGCCGCGGATCGTCGTTCTCTGCGATCGCCGTCCTTCGATGTCGCTCTACCCGCCGGGCTGGCCGTGGCTCGAGAAGCCGCGCGCGATCGACGCGGCCCTCCGGCTGATCGGGGACAGCGCTCGCGCCGTCCAGGGCTACGTCGGCTACCTCGACCACGGCGCGGGCGAGACGCTGTGGCAGCCGCCGCAGAGCCAGCGCGCGCTCCTCGAGCTCGAGTCGGAGCGGCCGTTTCGCGCGCCTGCAGATGCGCTCGAACGCGGGCTGGAGGAGCTGATCCGCCACCGGCGCGACGTCCCCGCAGGAACGTTCGTGTTCGTCGTCTCGGACTTCCTCGCCGCTCCATCGCGCGCACTCTGGCTCCGGGTGCTCGCCCGCCGCTGGGACGTGATCCCCGTCGTCGTCCAGGACCCCGTGTGGGAGCAGAGCTTCCCCGACGTCGGCGGGATCGTCATCCCGTTCGTCGATCCGGCGACCGGCAAGCCGCGCTACGCGGAGCTGACGCGCCCGGAAGCGGCCGAGCGGCGCCGCGTGCACGAGGACCGCCGCACCGACCTGATTCGCACGTTGCGCGGCTTCGACCTCGAGCCCGTGCTCGTCGAGACGAGCGAGCTGCGCAGCGTCTTCTCCGCGTTCCTCGCCTGGGCCGACCGGCGGCGCTCCGCGCGAGGTCGCGCGTGGTAGGACGGCTACTGCTCGCGGCGCTTGCCGCTCTGGTGCTCGCTCCCGCCGCCGGCGCGCAGGAGGAGCCGCTGCCGGGGGGCCGCGGCATCGTCGTGATGACGTCGCTGACGCCGAGCACGCATCTGTTCGCCGATCCGGTCGTCGCCCGGCTCGACATCGTGCTCGACCCGGAGCAGTTCGACCCGGCTCGGCTCGCCGTCCGCCTGGGATTCGCGCCGTACGAGCCCGTCGGCACGGTCGAGCGAACGCAACGCGCGGTGGGAGATCTCGTCCACGTCCGGTACGAGGCGACGCTTCGCTGCCTCCACGTCGGCTGCATCGCGCCCCGTCTCCAGTCCACGCTCGGTGCGCAGGAAGAGGGGCGCTCCGAACGGCACGCGATCCGGCTTCCACCGGTCGAGCTCCGCTACGAGGAGGGCGGGACGGCGCCGGTGCTCTTGACCAAGGGCTTTCCAGTGGCCGAAGTCGTCTCCCGCATCAACACCGCGCGTGCCCAGGGCCTCGATCCGGACGCGCGGCCCGGCTCGGAAGGCGCGTTCGTGGCGAGCCTCGAGCCACCAGAGCGCACGTACCGAGCGCGCCCCGCCCTCGTGGCCGGGGTTCTGCTCGGCGCTGCGCTCCTGCTCGCGCTCTTCCCCGCCATGCTCGTCGGTCGGCTGCTCCATGCGCGCTGGCAGGCAGCGCGCCGGCGGGCGCCGCTGTCACCGCTCGAGCGCGCGCTCGTCCTCGTCGATTGGACCGCTCGACGCGACGACGCCGAGGACCGGCGCAAGGCTCTCGAGGCGCTCGCCGCCGTGCTCGACCAGGGCGGCGTTGGTGATCTCGCGGAGACGACCCGTGCGCTCGCATGGGCGGAGCCGTCTCCCGCAGGCGAACAGACGGGGGAGGCGGGAGTCGAGGCCCGCCGCACGCTCACGGGGGGAGGGAACGGCCGTGCGCTCTGACCGGCGTGAGCCAGGCCTTCCGTTCGCCGAGGTGGCGGCGCTGAGACGTCCTCTTCTCCGCACGGCTGTCCTCCGCGTCGTCCTCGGTGTCGCGCTCATGGCGGTGCTGATCGCGACGCTCGTAGTCGCCCGGGACCGGGACGCGCAGCCGGATGCGCTGCTCCCAGCGGGCACGACCGGCATGATCGTCCTCGACCTCTCGGCGAGCACCGGCCTGCAACCGGAGTTCGGGGAGCTGCTCCGCCGCGTTGCCGCTGCGAACGAGCCGACAGGGGTGGTCGTCTTCTCGGACACCGCCTACGAGCTCGTACCGCCCGGCACGCCGGGACGGGAGCTCGCGCCGATGGTCCGCTTCTTCTCGGAGCAGAGTCGACAGAACCCCTGGGCGAGCTTCCAGACGGGCACCAACCTGACGAGCGGGATCGAGCTCGCGCGGGATGTGCTCGCGCGCGACCGAATCGAACGCGGGACGATTCTGCTCGCCAGCGATCTCGAGTTCTTCCCCGAGGACGGCGCTCGTCTGGCGGCCGCGCTCGCCGGGCTTCGAGCCGAGGGAAACGAGCTGCGGATCCTGCCACTCGGCGCCCGGGAGGAGCAGAAGCGGTTCTTCGAGGCGATCGTCGGCAAGGACGTCTACATCGACCTCGACGAGGCGACGGCGGTTGCGACTGGGCGTCTGGGCGGCACTCAGCTGCTCGTCGAGGAGAACATGCCCTGGCTCTTCGTCGGGCTGGCGCTCGCGCTGGCGTCGCTCCTCGCCGTCAACGAGCGGGCCTGCGGTCGCCTGCGGCTGCCGGCGCCGGACCGGGCGAGCGCGTGACACGCCCACGTGTGATCGGCGCTGCCGCCGTGCTTGCCCTTGCAGCCTCGGCCGCGCTCGTCGTGGTCGCCCTCGACCTGCTGCGCTGGGACCGGGCAATGGCCGGGCAGGACGTGCGCTTCCTCGCCGCTCCGAGCCAGTCTCGCTTCTCGGATCCGTCGACCGTGCTTCCGTTCGGTGTCACCGAGCGCATCCTCGACGCGGGCGACAATCTCGAGTTCCGGCGGCACCTGCAGGGTTACGCGCGCGTCCGACCGCGGGTCGGGTTCGGCGACGCGCAGCAGCTGCAGACGCTGCGAGCCGAGACGCAGCGCGGTCTCGCAGATCTCAGCCGCACTGATCCGGATGCGGCGCGGCGTTCGCGGGCGGCCAACATGATCGGCGTGCTCGCGCTCGACGAGCGTCTCGCACCCAGAGACCGCGAGGCGCTGGCCGATCTGATCAGAGGGGCGATCAACTCCTTCCGGCGTGCGGTCGAGATCGACCCCGCCAACGCGGACGCGAAGCTCAACCTCGAGCAGGCGCTCCGGATCGCGAAGGCGGCGAGCCTCGGCGGGGACGCACCCTCGGGCGGCCGAAACCGGGGCGAGCGCGCGGGCCTCGGCCAGCCCGGCAGCGGCTACTGACGTGCCGACGCTGTCGTTCCTGACGCCGGTCGGGGCGCTCGTGGCGCTGAGCGCAGCTCTCCCACTCGTCGTCTTTCTGCTGCGCGAGCGCCGTGGCCGAGAGATCAGGGGGACCCTCGGTCTGACCGACCCCGCCCCGGGCGCGGGCCGGGCGCTGCTCGCCGCGCTCATCGCAGTCCCCGTCCTGACGGCCTTCGCGGCGGCGCAGCCCGTCGTCGATCGGGCAACGCCGAAGCAGGAGCGCGTCGACGCGGAGATCCTGTTCGTCTTCGACACGACGCGCTCGATGCACGCAGCGGCGGGAGTGGACGAGCCGACCCGCTTCGATCGCGCCCGCCGGATCGCCAACGAGGTCCGCGCGGCCTTCCCGGAGGTTCGTGCGGGCATCGGCTCGCTCACCGATCGCGTGCTCCCGCACCTCTTCCCGACGAGCGACGGCTCGTCGTTCCGGTCGACGCTTGCGCGCTCGATTTCGATCGAGCGTCCGCCGCCGGTGAGCTACCGGACGCTCGCCACAGACCTGAACGGGCTGGCCGCAGTCGGGCAGCAGGGTTACTTCTCCCCGGAGTCGAGCGCCCGGCTCCTGATCGTGCTGAGCGACGGCGAGAGCGAGCGGGTTCGCGCGCGGCTGCCGGTCGCGCTGCGCAACGCCGGCATCGAGGTCATCTTCGTCCAGGTCTGGCGGTCGAACGAGTCGATCTTCCTGACCTCGAGGCCCGAGCCCGGCTACCGCCCGGATCCGCTCAGTGGGCGGAGACTGGCCGACTTCGCGGCTTCGGTCGAGGGTGCTGCGTTCTCCGAGGACGAAGTGGGTGCGATCGTGGAGCACGCGCGTGCGGCGCTCGGCACGGGACCGACCCGCGCGCGCCCGGAACGAGACCTACTCGCGCTGATGCCCTACGCGACACTCGCGGCGGTGATCCCACTCGCGTTCGTCCTGCGCCGCCGGAACCTGTGACTAGAGCTGCGCGCGCAGCGAGGCGAGGAGCTCGTCGCCTCGGGAGACAACGGGCCCGCCCGAGCCCGCGAGCGGAGCCGGGTCTTCCGCCCAGGCAGCATCCGGCCCGAACACGTAGTAGACGTCGTAGACGAACCCCGAGAACCCGAGGCCGCCGAGATCGTTCTGGGCGAAGTACGTGCCGGTGATCCCCTCGCCGTCCCAGTACTGCGTCACCCGCGGGTCGGCCAGGGTCGACTCGTCGATCGTGTCGCGCTCGTCCGTCGACCGCTGGTTCAGCCAGACGGCGTAGACCCTCAGATCCTCGGACTTCTCCTTGTCGAGGATGTTCTCCCGCACCCAACGGGCGCCGGCGAGGCAGGTGCTTCAGGTGGGGGAGAAGAGGACGATCACGCGCGTCTTGCCCGCGTCCGCCTCGAAGTCGGAGCGCAGCTGCAGGACGTTCGCAAGGTCCGTGACAGCGCCGGTCGAGCCGGCCTCCGGCGCGGCGCTCTCGTCGCCACCGCACGCCGTCAGCGGTAGGGCGAGCGCGAGCGCGGCTGAGGAGCAGAGCCGCTCGTCGCATCAGGCGCGCACCCGCGCGGAGGCGCCGTCGAGCGCATCGAGCGCAGCCCGGATCGACACTCCCTCGCCGACGAAGATCGGCGTGTCACGCTCGGTGTAGGCCGAGGCCTCGCTCTCACGCAGGGTCTGCATCAGGTGCATGAAGTCGGACGGCTCGTCGCACTCGAATGCGGTCATGAACTCCTGGTCGTCGATCCCGAACGAGTAGGTGGTGTGGTTGTGGATCGTCTCGAACTCGCGGCCGATCCGGATGTGCTCGTCCATCGCCCGCTTGCGATCCTCGAGTGGCAGCGCATACCAGGGCCGCACCTTCACGAACGGGTAGACGACGAGGTAGGGGGAGCCCTTGGGGATGATCTTCCGCGGCCGGCGCGCCTCGGTGTACGGCGAGGCCTTCGTCGTTGCCAGATAGGAATACGGCGTCTCGAGCCAGCCGGCGAGCGGCGTGCCGTTGAGCGCGGCGCCGAGCTCGCCCAGGTCGGCGTAGCGCTCGGTGATCTTCCAGAGGAAGAAGTCGCAGTCCGGCCGCACGCCGGTCGTGGAATAGGCGCGCAGGTGCTCGAAGCGGTCGCTCCAGCTCTCGATCACGTCCGCGAAGGCGTCCTTCATCGCCGCTCGCTCCTCGACCGGCAGGCGGCGCCAGGCCGGGTCGACCTTGTGGCAGGAGTACGCGACGTACTGGCCCTGGGGCGCTTCGCTCACGGGACGTATCGTACGCGCCGTGCGCCGCGCCGCCCTCCTCATCGCGACGCTTGTGCTGGCCGGCTGCGGCGGTGACGACGAGCCCGAGAATCCCGGCGCCTTCGTGACGACCCTGATCCGCGACCTGGGCAGCGGCAGAACGGCCAAGGCGTGGGACTCGCTGCATCCGCTCCACAAGGAGCGAGTGGCGAAAGCTCGGTACGTCGAATGCGAGCGCCGGGACGGATTCGGCGGCACGGTGACCACGGTCAATGTCCTCGAGGTGGTCGAGGAGCCGGCCACGATCCCGGGTCAGTTCGGCAAGCGGCCGTCGACGGCGGTCACGGTCGGCGTCACGCTCGAGGTTCCCGAATCGGACGAGCCGGAGCGCTTCACGATCACGGCGCACGTCTTCGACACCGACGGGAAGTGGTCGTGGGTCGTCGGCCCGGTCGACTACGCCGCCTACATGACCGGCAACTGCCCTGCACAGGGCTAGCGGCTCAAGCAGCCCGCGTCGTCGATCGCCTCGCGCACGGGCGCGAGACTCGCCTTCGGCGTGCCGTCGACCAAGTAGACGCCGGACTGAAAGCCGGTCAACGCCGGCTCGTCGTGGGAGTGGAAGAGCAGCAGGCCGGCGACGTTCTCCTGGCAGGCTGTGAGCTCGATCGCGCGCCGGTAGTAGTCGGCCTGCGTCGCCTCGTCGACGGGCTTTCCCGGCTCGGCTCCCTCGTAGAGCGAGGCCTTCTCGGCCGGGATCGCCGTCTCGACGCCGAGCTCGCTGTAGAGGACGGGCAACCCGGCTCCGAACGCCTCGTCGAGCAGCGGCCGCAGCTTCTCCTCGTAGTCGGCGATCAGGATCGACGTCGACGCGGGGTCGGTCGGGCGGTCGGGCGGGATGCTCGAGCTCGCGGGGTAGGGATGAAAGGCGAAGCCGTCGAGCGGCGGCTCCGAGCGGCCGCTCGCACGGTAGGCGGCGCCGAGATCGCGAATGAACACGGTGGGGGAGTGGGTGTCGCGGCCCGTCCCCGGCCGGTCGATCCCGCGCGGGGCCAGGGCGCCACCCCAGATCCGGACGTCCTCGTCGACGTCCTTGGCGGCGTCGTACACCTCCGCCAGCAGCGCGAAGTAGGCCGGCGCGGCCACGTCGTTCCCTGCCTCGTCGAACTGCGGCAGCCAGAAGCGGTTGAGATTCGGCTCGTTGCCGACGATCACGTCGCCGATCGACGGAACGTCGCGCACGACCGCGGCGACGTACGACGCGAACTGTGCCCGGGCGTCGCTCGTGAGCGGGGTGGTCGCGGAGCCCGGTTGATAGATGCCGAGGAAGATCCGCGTCTCGCCGGCCCGCGCGGCGACGTCCTGCAGCACGGCGAGCTCCTCGTTCGTCGGCGCGGTGAGCCCGGGCTGCCAGAAGCTCGTGATCCCGACCGCCCCGAAGCCGGCCTCGCCGAGCTGGTCGAGCGCCGGCCCGGGATGGCGGACGGCGTCGTCGACCGCGCCGACGAGGAAGGACTCGTCGTTGTCGTTGCCGTTGCTGCCGCCGCACCCGGCGAGCGTCAGCGCCGCGACGGCGAGCGCACAGAGAACTCGGTGCTGCCGCGCACGACGACGACGCCGGGGCGCGTGGCGTGGACGAACGTCACCGAGAGCTTGTAGCGCCCGGGCGCCACCCGGGCGCCGAGCCGGAACGACTGCCGGCTGCCCGGTCTCGACCGTCCGTTCTTCCACGCCGTGATCGATCCGGCCGGGAGCCGCACCAGCCGTGCCCGATAGACGCAGTCGCGGTCGCACCGGAGCGAGATCGTACGGGTACGGGGCGCGAACGCGACGACGGGCTTGATCGCGACCGCGCACTTGCCGAGCGTGTCACCTGCGATGGCGTCCATCGTCTCGCGCACGACGCCGAGCGAGGTCTTCGGCGTTCCGTCGGGGTAGTAGAGGCCGGACTGCCAGCCGCTGAGGCCCGGCTCGTCGCGGGCGTGGAAGAGGAGGATCCCGGCGACGTTCGACTGGCAGTACGCGAGCCTGATCGCCTGTGCGTAGGCGGACGCCTGGGCGAACTCGTCGACGGGGCGCGTGGTCGCCGGCTCCTTGCCGGCGTACTGCACCGCCTTCTCCTGGGGCACGATCGACTCGATCCCGTACTCGTCGTAGAGGATCGGCAGCCCCGAGCCCACCTGTGACGTGCCGTCGAAGGCCTTGCCGAGCAGCCGCACGAGCTTGGTCTGGTCGATCAGGGCCAGGTGGTCGGGGTCACTCGGCGGCAGGTCGACGGCGCTGCTGGAGTTGATGCCGTAGGGGTGGAACGCGAAGCCGTCCATGAACGGTGTCGTGCGGTCACCTGCCCGGAAGGCCTCGCCCCACTCGCGGATGAAACGGGTCGGCGAGATCGTGTCGCGGCCGGTGTACGGCTTGTCGACGCCGCGCGGAGCGAGGGCGCCGCCCCAGACGATCGTCTCCGGCGCCGCCGCCTTGACGGCGTCGTAGGTCGTGCCGAGCAGCTCGAGATAGGCCGGCGCGGAGGCTCCCGTGCCGTCCACGTCGAACTGAGGCATCCAGAAGCGGTTCAGGTTCGGCTCGTTGCCGACGATCAGGTCCCGGAGGCTCGGGTTCGCCTTGACGATCTCCGCGGCGTACGCGGCGAACTCCGCCCGCGACTCGGCCGTGAGTGGGGTCGTTCGCGAGCCGGCGTGATAGACGGAGATGTAGACGCGGACGCCGTGGAGTGCTGCCGCGGCTGCGACGTTGCCGAGCACCGCGGCCTCGTGCTCGGTCGGCGCTGTCAGGCCCGGCTCCCACGTGCTCGTGATCCGGACCGCCCGGAAGCCGGCCAGCCGCACGAGGCCCATGTTGGTCTCGGCCTCGACGAGCGTCGGAGCGCGAACAGCGTCCTCGGCCGCGCCGAGCGAGATCGACGAGCCGCCGGCGTGGGCCGCGGGGACGAGCAGGAGTGCCGCAAAGGCTGTGAGAAGAGGCTTCAACGCGTGGCTAAGGTAGCCGGGGTGGCAGATGTCACGGGCAAATTAAAGGGGCTTCCGGCGAAGCCGGGCGTCTATCTCTTTCGCGACGAGCAGGGCGACGTCCTGTACGTGGGCAAGGCGAAGTCGCTCCGCCCGCGCGTGCGCTCGTACTTTCAGGAGGGGCGCGGCGATCTTCGGGCGTCGATCCCGCGTCTCGTCCCGCGGATCGCCGACCTCGAGGTGATCGTGACGTCGACCGAGGTCGAGGCTCTGCACCTCGAGCAGAACCTCGTCAAGCGCCACCGGCCGCCCTTCAACGTGCGCCTCCGCGACGACAAGTCGTTCCCGTACATCGCCGTCACGGTCGAGGACGACTACCCGCGCGTGATGTTCACCCGTGAGCGGCACCGCCGCGGCGTCCTCTACTTCGGGCCGTATGCGAACGCGAAGAAGGTGCGCGAGACGCTCGACGTGCTGAACCGCGTCTTCCAGTTCCGGCCATGCGAGGGGCCGAAGCCGGGGCGCCATTCCGGAATCCCGTGCCTCGACTTCCACATCGAGCGCTGCCACGCGCCGTGCGTCGACTACATCTCGAAGGCCGCGTACGGGGAGATCATCGAGGGCGTGATCAACTTCCTTGCCGGCGACACCCGCACGATCGTGCGAGAGCTGCAGCGGCAGATGCGCGAGGCCGCGGTCGACGAGCGCTTCGAGGATGCGGCGCGCTACCGGAACCGGCTCTTCGCGATCGAGAACCTCGCCGAGCGACAGGGGGCGGACCGGCGCGAGACCGGCTCGATCGACGTCCTCGGTGTCGCCGCCACAGAGGATCGCGCCGCGGTCCAGGTCTTCCCGCTCCGCGGCGGGAAGATGATCGACCGACACGGGTTCCACCTGGAGAACGTCGAGGGTCAGGACGTGACGACGATCCTGGAGGCGTTCTGCCTCGAGTACTACGGGAATGCGCCCTCGATCCCGCCGCAGATCATCGTCCCGCCCGAGGCGACGGGGCTGGAGGCGCTCGAGGAGTTCCTCACCGAGCTGCGAGGCTCGCGCGTCGAGGTGCGCGCGCCCGCCCGGGGCGAGAAGAAGCGGCTCGCCGACCTGGCGGCCCAGAACGCTCGCATCGCACTCGACTCCGAGGCCGTCGCGTCCGAGCAGAAGCGCGCCCGCCGAGTCGCCGCGCTCGAGGAGCTGCGGGAGGCGCTCAACCTCGAGAGCCTGCCGCTGCGGATCGAGTGCTACGACATCTCGAACATCCAGGGCCAGGAGATCGTGGGCTCGATGGTCGTCTTCCAGGACGCGATCGCGAAGAAGGCGCACTACCGGAAGTTCGCGGTGCGCGGGCTCGACGGCCAGGACGACTTCGCCTCGATGGCCGAGGTCGTCTCGCGCCGCTTCGCGCGGCTGCGCACCGGAGTCGAGGCCGAGTACGACGAAGGGTTCGCGACGGCGCCGAACCTCGTCGTCATCGATGGTGGCAAGGGTCAGCTCTCGGCGGCGCTCGCCGCGATGCAGGCGTACGAGCTCCCCCGCGTGGCGGTGATCTCGCTCGCGAAGCGGGTGGAGGAGGTCTTCGTGCCGGGCCGGTCCGATCCGATCGTGCTCGACCCGCACAGCGCCGGCTTGCAATTGCTCCAACGTATTAGGGACGAGGCACACCGGTTCGCGCTCACCTTCCACCGCCAGCGGCGCTCTGCCCGGGCGCGCGAGTCGCTCTTCGACACGCTCGAAGGAGTCGGGCCGGTGCGGCGGCGGGCGCTGCTGCAGCACTTCGGCTCGACGGAGGGCGTGCTGGCCGCGAGCCAGGAGCAGCTCGAGGGCGTCCCCGGCGTTCCGGCGAAGACCGCCCGCGCGATCTACGCGCAGCTGCACAGGACGGCCGGCCCCTCCTAGGATTCAGGTGCGGCTCGCTTGCGGGCGATCGAGCGCCAGTCGGTGTGCCCGAGCGTGAGGAAGAGCGCGGTGAAGCCGAGGACGACGTTGGTCATGATCAGCGTCAGCTTCATCCCGACGCTGAGTGCCAGCAAGGTCGCTCTGGCTATGCCCTGGCCCTGGAAGACGACCACGATGAACGCCTGCTCGGTGCCGATCCCGCCCGGCGAGATCGGGACGAGCGTCGCGAGGCTCTGCGTCACCTGAACGAGCAGGACGTTCCTGACCGACTGCTCGATGCCGAAGGCACCGAGGAAGAACCAGATCGCGACGAAGCGGAGCAGCCAGTCTCCCGCCTGCCAGACGGCGACATGCCGGAGGTACTCCGTGCGGTCCCGCAGCACGGCCAGCCCCTGGCCGACGCGCGCCTTGAACTCGTTGATGTGCAGGCGCGCCCACATGACGCCGAAGACGCCGAAGATCGCGACGACGACGACGAGGACGGCGGTGAACTCGGGGTTGGCCGCGAAGAAGCCGAAGTCGAAGCCCGGCAGGCTGCCGAGCCTGTCCGCGCCGGGGAGGACGCCGAGCGTCAGGGCATAGCCGAAGGTCGCCAGCGCCATCGTCGTGTCGAAGATCGAGAGCACGAGCAGGGTCGAGGCGAGCGTCGTGTAGGTCGCGCCCGGCACGGCCCGGTGGGCGAGATAGAGCCGGACGGCATCGCCGGCGCGGGCGGGAATCAGTGCGTTGACGCCGACGCCCGAGAGATAGGCCGCGTAGATCGAGCGCCAGCGCACGGGCTCTTCCGGATACGCCGCGGCGATCGTGTTCCGCCAGGCACGGCTCGTGCACATCGTCTTCACCAGGTGGGTGACGATCGCCAGCCCGAGTGCGCCGAATTCGACCCCGGCGAGCTCGTCGAAGAAGACCCGGATCGCATGGAGGACCTCGCCCATGCGGGAAGGCTACCGTGGGCGTTCCGCCAGCTCAGCGACCGCGGCGGCGGAGGAAGTCCAGGATCGCGGCGTTCACGGCCGCGGGTTGATCCTCGTGGACGAGGTGCGACGCGCCGTCGACGCGAACGCGTTCGGCGTCGGGCAGCAGCTCCTCGAGGCGATCGAGGGTGTGGCCGAGGAAGCGCGGGCTGCGCGACCCGGAAACGAGCAGCGTCGGGGCACGCACCTGGCGCACCTCGTCATCGGCGACCGGAGGGAAACCTGCGCCGAGGAGCTGCGCCCGGTCGACGTCGATGTTCTCGCGCGCCTGCTCGAGCCGTTCCGGCGCCAGCTCCGAGAATGCCGCGCGTCCGAGGACGCCGCTGCCGAACTTGCGCAGCGCCGTCTCGTCGTCGCCCCGCCGGAACGCGCGCTCCGCGGGGGCGGCCGCTCCGGCACCGAACTTCATGAACGCCGCGCAGGCGGCCGGGTTGCGCACGAACAGCCGGGCGAGCTCGCGGAGGTTCGGCGGCACGTTCGCGAGGAGCGTCAGCACGGGCGGCTCGATCAGGACGAGCGTGCGCACCGAGTCGGGGTGACGGCTCGCCGTCAACAGGCTGACGAACCCACCCCACGAGTGCCCGACGATGCTGGCCGGCGACGCTCCCAACGCCCCGATCAGGGCGACCTGATCGGCGACGTGCGCGTCGATCGGATCCTCTGCTTCGGGATCGATGCGGGCGTTCGGCCGCGCGTACCGGCGGCTGTAGACGATGGTGCGATACGCCTCGGCGAAAGCCGGCAGCTGCCGTGTCCACGTCCGGAGATCGGAGGCACCGCCGTGGACGAGGAGCAAAGGCTCGCCCGTCCCGAGCTCACGGTAGGCGAGCTCGACGCCGGGGAGTGCCAGCCTCCGGGTGTCTTCGAATCCCGATTCGCTCACGTGGCGGGGACGTCAGCGGGCGGCCGGATCCGCCTCGGAGCCCATGAAGGGGTAGCGGTAGTCGGTCGCCGGCACGAACGTCTCCTTCACCGTCCGCGGGCTGACCCACCGGATCAGATTCCAGAGCGAGCCGGCCTTGTCGTTCGTCCCGGACGCGCGCGCGCCGCCGAAGGGCTGCTGGCCGACGACCGCGCCGGTGGGCTTGTCGTTGACGTAGAAGTTGCCCGCGGAGTAGCGAAGGGCCGCGTGCGCCTCCTCGACGGCGTAGCGGTCGTCGGCGAAGACCGCCCCCGTCAGCGCGTACTTGGCGCCGGCATCGACGAGCTCGAGCGTGTCGGCCCACTTCTTGTCGTCGTAGACATAGGCCGTCACGACGGGGCCGAAGAGCTCCTCCTGCATCGTCCGGTAGCCGGGGTCATCCGTCTGGATCACCGTCGGCTCGACGAAGTACCCCTCGGCGTCGTCGTAGCCGCCGCCGGCGACGACCTCGGCCTTGGTCGACGCGCGCGCCTCGTCGATCGCCTCCTTCTGCGTCTTGAACGAGCTGCCGTCGATGACGGCGCCCATGAAGTTGGAAAAGTCGGCGACGTCGCCCATCTTCAGCTCGGCCACCTGGGTCTCGAGCCGCTCGCGCAGCTCCGGCCACATGCTCTTGGGCGCGTAGACCCGTGACGCGGCCGAGCACTTCTGGCCCTGGTACTCGAAGGAGCCTCGTACGATCGCGGTCGCGACCGCGTCGACGTCGGCGCTGGCGTGGGCGAGGATGAAGTCCTTGCCGCCCGTCTCACCGACGATCCGCGGGTAGTTCCGGTAGTTCGCGATGTTGTCGCCGACGGTCTTCCACATGCTCTGGAAGACAGGCGTCGAGCCGGTGAAGTGGATCCCGGCCAGCTCCGGGCTCGCGAGCGCAGCGTCGCCGATCGTCGCGCCCGACCCGTAGACGAGGTTGATGACGCCGTCGGGGAGGCCTGCCTCCTGCAGCAGCTTCAGCGTGTAGTGGGCCGAGAGCGCGGCGGTCGACGCGGGCTTCCAGACGACGGTGTTCCCCATCAGCGCCGGCGAGCCGCTGAGGTTGCCGCCGATCGCGGTGAAGTTGAACGGGCTGACCGCGAAGACGAAGCCCTCGAGCGGGCGATACTCCATCCGGTTCCAGACGCCCGGGGACGAGACCGGCTGCTCGGCGTAGATGCGGAGCATGAACTCGACGTTGAAGCGCCAGAAGTCGATCAGCTCCGCCGCCGCGTCGATCTCCGCCTGGTGCGAGGTCTTCGACTGGTTCAGCATCGTCGCCGCCACGAGCGTCGAGCGCCACGGGCCGGCGAGCAGCTCCGCGGCGCGCAGGTAGACGGACGCGCGCTCCTCCCACGGCAGCCGCGACCAGTCCGCGTGCGCCTCGCGGGCGGCATCGATCGCCAGCTGCACGTGCTCCGGGCCGCCCTTGGCGACGTCGGCCAGGACGTGCTCCTTCCGGTGCGGCATCACCGCCTGGGTCGTCTCCTTCGTCTCGATCTCCTTGCCGCCGATCACCATCGGGATCGAGAGCCGCTCGCGCTCCATCTGCGCGAGCCGGACGCGCAGCTCCTCACGCTCGGGCGTGCCCGGCGCGTAGCTCTGGACGGGCTCGTTGACGGGGACGGGGGGCCGGAAGATGCCTGGAGCGCTCACGGCGCGATTGTAGAGTCGGTGTCGATGCGCGTGACGCGCCACCCCTACGAGATCGACGGCTGGGGCGTGGGGGAGCTGTGGGTCGGCGACGGCCGCGTCGTCGTCGCCCACGACCCGCCGACGCCGGGCGCCTCCATGTCGCAAACCATGTCCCAAACGACCCCCAGGGGCACCCCGGGTGTCCCTACTGAGACGCTATCGGAGCAGTCCGCGCCGAACGGCAACGGGTTTGTGCCGGAATTGCTGCAAGGGCTCCACCGCTACTTCGCCGGGGAGCCCGTCTCTTTCGCGGATGTGCCGCTGGACGAGGACTGGGCGACGCCGTTCCAGGCGGCGCTCGCCGGCGCGCTGCGGAACGTTCCCTGGGGCGACGTCGTCAGCTACGGCGAGCTCTCGGCCCTCGCCGGCCGCGCGCGGGCAGCCAGGGCGGCCGGCACGTTCTGCGCCGAGAACCGGTTCTCGCTCTTCGTCCCCTGCCACCGCGTCGTGTCGGTCGGCGGGATCGGCGGCTACGGCGAGCTCGGCGTCGACTACAAGCGCCGCCTCCTGTCGCTGGAGGGCAATGCCTCTTTCTGACGACCTCCGCTCCGAGTTGGCCGCCATCGCGCCGACGCGAGGCTGCTGCCGGCTCGCGGAGATCTCGGCGCTCTTCCACTCGGCCGGAACGGTCCACCTGCGCGGCCGCGGCGAGATCGCCCTCCATCTTGACCTCGCCACCTCCGGCATCGCTCGTCGCGCCTTCTCGCTGCTCCGCGCGCTCGGGATCCACTCCGAGATCCGCACCTACAGCCGGCGCGCGTTCGACCGCGCGACCCGCTACCAGCTCCACGTCACCGGCGACGAAGCCGCACTCGGCAGGCTCGTCGAGGCGGGCGTGCTCGACTCCCGGCACGCGCCGCTCGAGCGACCCCCGAAGCGCGTGGTCGGCCGCTCGTGCTGCCGCGGGGCCTACCTGCGCGGAGCGCTGCTCGGCGGAGGCTCGCTCTCGGGGCCGAGGTCGCCGCACCTCGAGCTGCGCACGACCTCGCTCGAGGGCGCCGAGTTCCTGCGCTCCGTCGCAGCCGCAAGCGACGCGACCATGGCCGTCCTCGACCGCGGCCGCCACGCCGTCGCCTACGCCAAGAGCTTCGACGCGATCGAGGCCGTGCTCGGCGCCGCGGGTGCCGGGGATACCGTGCTCGCCTTCGAGGAGCGCTCGATCGTCGCGGCCGCACGCGGCGAGGCGAACCGGCTCGCGAACGCCGATCACGCCAACCTCGTGCGCACCAGCCGCGCAGCGCAGGAACAACTCGAGGCCGTCCGCACGCTCCAGGCTGCCGGGATTCTCGAGCGCTTGCCCGATCGGCTCTACGAGGTCGCACGACTCCGGCTCCGACACCCGACGCTGCCGCTACGGGAGCTGGCGGCGAAGTGCGACCCCCCAAGCACGAAAGCCTCCGTCCACAGACGGCTCAAGAAGCTCGTTGAGCTCGCTACCGCGTAACAATCCGACTTGTAACACGGGTGACGAGCGTCATTCTTTGCCCTACTCTTGAGTGGCGGGTCCGAGCTCGTCCGGCGTCGGATTTAGACCCCGTCCGTCGTTGGCACGTGAGCCCGGTTGCGGAGGGGGAGGTCGTCCTCGGAGCTCCCCCTCCGGCCCGCCTGGTTTTCTGGTGGCGCAATCAGAACGGGGATCTGCGAGAGCAGATCCCCGTTCGCGCCAAGATCCCTGCCGGGGCGCGTGCGTCTTTGGTTGAGACCCAAATCCCCATTCGGCTGAGCGTCGGGTAGGTTGCCGGGCGATGCAGGCGGCCTACGACGACCTCAAGGTGCGCATCGGCGAGATCCACGATCTCGACCGCACGTCGTCTCTGCTCGGCTGGGATCAGCAGGTGAAGATGCCGGCCGGCGGCAGCGCCGTTCGGGCCGAGCAGCTCGCGACGATCGGGCGGATCGCCCACGAGGCCCTCACTTCGGACGAGATCGGACGGCTACTCGACAAGCTCGGCCCGTTCGAGGACACGCTCGACTACGACTCGGATGAGGCCAGCCTGATCCGCTTCGTCCGCCGCGACTGGGAGAAGGCGCGGCGCGTGCCTGCCGAGCTGCGCGCCGAGATGTCACGCGCCGCCTCGCTCGCGATGCCCGTCTGGGTGAAGGCGCGCAAGGAGTCGGACTTCTCGCAGTTCCTGCCCGCACTGCGGCACAACTTCGACCTTCGCCGGCGCTACGTGGAGTGCTTCGACGACTACGACGAGCCGTACGACGTGCTCCTGGACGACTTCGAGCCGGGGATGAAGACGGCAGAGGTGCGCGAGGTCTTCGACCGGCTCAAGCAGGAGCAGATTCCGTTCGTCGCAACGGCCCGCGCCGAAGGGGAGCGGCCACTGCGCCAGGTGAGCTTCCCGCTCGAAGGCCAGAAGCAGTTCGAGCTGGAGGTGATCCGCCGCTTCGGATTCGATCCGTCGGAATGGCGCCTCGACACAGCCGTCCATCCGTTTGCCGCCTCGATGGCGACCACTGACATCCGCCTGACGACGCGGTACTTCGACGACAACCTCGACGGCCTCTTCGGGACGATGCACGAGTGCGGCCACGGCCTCTACGAGCACGGGGTCGCCCGCGAGCTCGAGCGGACGCCGCTCGCGAGCGGCGCTTCACTCGGCCTGCACGAGTCGCAGAGCCGCATGTGGGAGAACATGGTCGGCCGCAGCCTCCCGTTCTGGCGCTACTTCTATCCCGCGCTGCAGCGGACCTTCCCCGACGCCCTCGGCGACACGCCGCTCGAGGACTGGTACCGCTCGGTCAACTGGGTCGCGCCGTCGCTGATCCGGGTCGAGGCGGACGAGGCGACCTACAACCTGCACATCATCCTCCGCTTCGAGCTCGAGCAGGAGCTGCTCGCGGACTCGATCGATCTCGAGGAGCTCCCCGAGATCTGGAGCCAGCGGATGCTGGACTACCTCGGCGTCGAGCCTCCCGACCACGCGCTCGGCGTGCTCCAGGACATGCACTGGGCGATCGGCGCGATCGGCTACTTCTCCACGTACGCGCTTGGCAACGTCGTCTCGGGGCAGCTCTGGGAGAAGGTGACCGCGGAGATCCCCGACCTGCACGACCAGTTCGAGCAGGGCGAGTTCGGTGCGCTCTCGGGCTGGCTGCGCGAGAACCTCTGGCGGCATGGCCGCAAGTTCACGCCGCGCGAGCTCGTCGAGCGGATCACCGGCGGCGGCCTCGACTCAGGCCCGTACCTGCGCTACCTGCGCGGGAAGTACCCCCTCGCGCTCTAAACTCGGCCGCGGCAAACGAGACGGGGGAGACGAATGGCGATTCGCGTAGGGATCAACGGCTTCGGCCGGATCGGACGGAACTTCTTCCGCGCCCAGCTCGAGCGCAGGGCCGACATCGAGATCGTCGCTGCGAACGACCTCGGCGACGAGCAGACGATGGCGCACCTCCTCAAGTACGACTCGACGCTCGGGCCGCTGGACGGGGACGTCGAGGTCAGCGGCGGCGTCATCCGCGCCGGCGGCGAGGAGCTCAAGCTCCTCTCCGAGCGCGATCCGGGCGCGATCCCGTGGGGCGACCTCGGTGTCGACGTCGTGCTCGAGTCGACCGGCTTCTTCACGAAGCGTGACGGCGCCCAGAAGCACCTCGACGCGGGAGCGAAGAAGGTCGTCATCTCCGCTCCGGCCACCGATCCCGACATCACGATCGTGCTCGGCGTCAACGACGACGCCTACGACAAGGACTCGCACCACATCGTCTCCAACGCCTCCTGCACGACGAACTGCATCGCACCGATGGCGAAGGTGCTGAACGACGCGTTCGTGATCGAGCACGGCTTCATGACGACGATCCACGCCTACACGGCCGACCAGCGCCTCCAGGACATGCCGCACGAGGACCTGCGCCGCGCGCGTGCCGCCGCGATCAACCTGATCCCGACCTCGACCGGCGCGGCGCGCGCGATCGGGCTCGTCCTGCCCGAGCTGAAGGGAAAGGTCGACGGCGTCGCCGTCCGAGCCCCGGTGCCGACAGGCTCCCTCACCGACTTCGTCGTCACCCTCGGCCGCGAGACGTCGGCCGACGAGGTGAACGCCGCCTTCAAGGAAGCGGCGGGCGGGCCGCTCGAGGGGATCCTCCAGTACTCGGAGGACCCGCTCGTCTCGACGGACATCATCCACTCGTCGTACTCGTGCATCTTCGACAGCGAGCTGACGATGGCGACGGGACGGAATGCCAAGGTCTTCGGCTGGTACGACAACGAATGGGGCTACTCGTGCCGCCTCGTCGATCTGATGGGCACGCTGCTCTGAGGCTGCCTCGCTCGGTCCGCGGTGCCGACGTTGCCGGGAAGGTGGTGCTCGTCCGCGCCGACCTCAACGTTCCGCTCGAGGACGGCAAGGTCGCCGACGACACGCGCATTCGCGCGGCGCTGCCGACGCTCGAGCTCCTGCTCGAGGGCGGCGTTGCAGGGATCCGCGTCTGCTCGCACCTCGGCCGCCCGAAGGGCGAGGAGCCGGCGTTCCGGATCGAGCCGGTGCGCGAGCACCTGCGCGAGCTGCTTCCGGACGAGCGGATCGACGTGCTCGAGAACACGCGCTTCCACGCCGGCGAGACCACGAACGATCCCGGCTTCGCGCGCGAGCTCGCCGAGGGCTGCGATCTCTTCGTCAACGACGCGTTCGGCTCCGCTCACCGGGCGCACGCATCCACGGTGGGGGTCGCGGAGCTCCTGCCCGCATACGCGGGGCTGCTGCTGCTCGCCGAGCTCGAGTATCTCGGCAGGCTCCTCGGCGAGGTCGAGCGGCCGTTCCTGCTCGTGACCGGCGGCGCCAAGGTGGAGGACAAGCTCGGCGTCCTGAAGAACCTCGGCGGCCGCGCGGATTCGGTCATCGTGGGCGGCAAGATGGCCGAGGAGCTGCGCGACGAGAACCCACTCCCCTTCCCGGTCGTCCTGCCGACGGACGTCGTTGCCGCAAGCGCGTTCGCCGAGGACGCGGAGACGAAGGTGGCGCCGTTCGCCGCGCTGCCGGACGGCTGGCTCGGCCTCGACATCGGTCCCGAGTCGCGGTTCGACTTCGCGCGCCGCATCCACAATGCCCGCACGGTCTTCTGGAACGGCCCGATGGGAGTCTTCGAGTGGGAGCCGTTCGCGTCGGGCACGAAGGCGGTCGCCGAGGCTGTCGCCGGAGTCGAGGGGTACACCGTGGTCGGCGGTGGCGACTCGGTGCGCGCCGTCAACGAGCTCGGCCTCGACGACCGGATCTCCTGGGTCTCGACCGGTGGCGGCGCCTCGCTCGAGCTGCTCGAGGGCAAGGAGCTCCCCGGCGTGGCCGCGATCCCGGAGAATTGATCCGATGCTGATCGCAGGCAACTGGAAGATGTTCAAAGGGCCGCGCGACGCGGAGGCGTTCTTCGAGGGCTTCGACGCGCCCGCGGGCGTCGACGTCGTCTTCTGCCCGCCGTTCGTCTCGCTGGCGGCCGGGGTCGAGAGCGGCCGGACGATCTATGCGCAGAACGTCCACTGGGAGGCGAGCGGCGCCTACACCGGCGAGGTGTCGCCGTCGATGCTGCTCGAGCTCGGTGTCCAGGGCGCCCTCGTCGGGCATTCGGAGCGGCGCCAGCTCTTCGGCGACACGGACGAGATGGTCGCCCGCCGGACGCGCGCCGCGCTCGAGTCCGGGCTCGCGGTGATCGCCTGTGTCGGCGAGTCGCTCGAGCAGCGCGAGTCCGGTGACACGGAGCTCGTGCTCAAGATCCAGGTCGAGGCGATCGCGTTCGCAGCGGGCGAGCACGCGAACCTCGTGATCGCCTACGAGCCCGTCTGGGCGATCGGCACGGGCAAGACCGCCACGCCCGAGATGGCCGAGGAGGCGCACCGCTTCATCAAGGGCTTGCTCGACCGGCCGGTGCTCTACGGAGGCTCGGTCAAGCCCGAGAACGCGGCCGAGCTGCTCTCGCAGCCCTCGATCGACGGCGCGCTCGTCGGCGGCGCCTCGCTCGAGCCCGACTCCTTCGCAGCGATTTGCCGGGCCGCTTCCCCCTCGTAACGCTCGTCGTGCTCGACGGCTGGGGCTGCGCGCCCGCGGGGCCGGGCAACGCGGTCGAGCTCGCCGAGACGCCGGTGTTCGACCGGCTCTGGCGCGAGTACCCGCACACGACGCTGAAGGCCTCCGGCGAGGCGGTCGGGCTGCCGGAGGGGCAGATGGGCAACTCGGAGGTCGGGCACCTGACGATCGGCTCCGGGCGGATTCTCTTCCAGGACCTGATGCGCGTGAACCAGGCGGTCCGCGACGGCTCGCTCTACGAGAACCCGGCACTCGTCTCGGCGTTCGAGCGGGCTCGTGCGCGCGGCGGCGACGTCCATCTGCTCGGGCTCGTCTCGCGGGGCGGCGTCCATTCGCACATCGACCATCTCCGCGCGCTGCTCGAGCTCGCGAAGCGACAGGGGATGGAGGAGCGGACCTGGATCCACGCGTTCACCGACGGCCGCGACGTCTCGCCGACGTCCGCGGTCGCCGATCTCGCGACGCTGCCGGCCGAGCGGATCGCCACGGTCGTCGGGCGCTACTACGCGATGGACCGCGACCAGCGCTGGGAGCGCACACAGGTGGCTGTGGACGCAATCACAAGGGGCCTGGGTACACCGTCCCATAACATGTTGGAAGAGGTGCAACGAAGCTACGAGTCCGGCATCACGGACGAGTTCCTTCGGCCGGTCGTCGCCGCGGGGACGACGAGGGGGAAGCACGACGCCGCGATCTTCTTCAACTTCCGGCCCGACCGCGGCCGCCAGCTCGCGACCAGGCTCGTCGAGGCGGGCTTCGACCTGACGACGATGACGCGCTACTCCTCGGAGCTCGACGTGCCCGTCGCCTTCGGCGAGCAGGTCGTCGCGAACACGCTCGCCGAGACGCTCGGCCGTGCGCGCGCCCGCCAGCTGCACACGGCCGAGACGGAGAAGTACGCGCACGTCACCTACTTCTTCAACGGCGGCGTCGAGGACGAGTGGGCGGGGGAGACGCGGATCCTCGTCCCGAGCCCTCGCGACGTCCCGAGCTACGACCACAAGCCGGAGATGTCCGCACGCGAGCTCGCCTCGCGATTCGCCGCCGAGATCGGCAACGGCTACCGCTTCGCCGTCATCAACTTCGCCAACCCGGACATGGTCGGCCACACCGGCTCGATCCCCGCCGTCACGACGGCGGTGGAGGTAACGGACGAGTGCCTCGGGGTGGTCGTCGAGGCGACCCACGCCGCCCGTGGCGTCTGCCTGGTGACGGCCGACCACGGCAACGCCGAGCAGATGTTGGAGCCGGACGGCGTCAGCCCGCACACGGCCCACACGACAAATCCGGTGCCTTTGGTAGTCACATCGAGTGAAGTGCCGCTAAAGGAAGGGGGCCAGCTCTCCGATCTAGCCCCTACGGCCCTGCGGCTCCTGGGTTTGGACGTGCCGTCCGAGATGACGGGAGGCAACTTATGCTTTTGAACAGCCAAAGTGCGCCCTTCCATTTTGAAATCTCGGCGCTATACTCCCGCCCACTTGTCGCTGCCACAGCCTGATCTCGGCGTCCTGCGGAAGGCCCAGCGAGGAGATGAGCGAGCTTTCTCGCTCATCGTCCGTGCGTACGAGCTTCCCGTCTACAACTACGTGCTCCGGCTCGTCGGCGATCGCTCGCTCGCGGAGGACCTGACGCAAGAGGTCTTCCTCCGCGTCTACCAGGGCCTGCCGAACTTCTCGCTCCGCTGCCGGTTCACGACCTGGCTCTTCCAGGTGACCAAGAACCGCGTGCTCGACGAGCTGCGCGCCCTCGAGCGCCGGCCGCGGGCGGTCGTGAACCTCGAGGACATCCCGCCGCTCGAGGTCGTCGACGCGCCGTTCGAGCGGATCGAGGCGATCGACGCCGTCTGGCGCGCGGTCGAGCAGCTGAGCACCGACCTGAAGATGGCGCTCCTCCTGCGCGACGTCGTCGGGCTCTCCTACACGGAGATCGCCGACTCGCTCGAGGTCACGCTCGCCACCGTCAAGTGGCGGATCTACAAGGCGCGCGAGGAAGTCCAGCTCGCGCTCGGCCGCGAGGGCATCACCTTCGCGACCACGGGCGAGCAGCCCGCGGAACCCGCCGTCATCTAGCCCGCGTTCTCGCGTAACCAGGCGGCGAGCTCGCGCGCGTCGTCGGACGTCTGCTCGCGGTTGCCGGACGGGCACACGATCGACTCGACGAGCGCCGTCACCCTCGACAGCAGCTCTTCCTGCAAGTCCTGCGGTACGCGGCGTGCGTTGACCGCCGCGATCGCATCCGACTGCAGCTGGAACGACACGCTCTTCGCGCCGCACGGGTCGCCCGCGTCGAGCCGGTCGCCGATCGCGTCGGTGCTCAGTGCGAGATCGGCCGCGAGGCCGAGCGGAAGCCGAGGCGCCGGCTCGCGCTCCCCGCCGCAGCCGGCGAGGAGCGCGAGCATGAGCGCGAGCGTCGCACTACGCCTCAGCGTTCGCGTCTTCCTTGGCCGCGAGCCCCAGGCTGGCGGCCATCACATCCTTCAGGTGGCGCTGCTGGATCGGCAGGTGCGTGCTGACGAGCTTCTGCACTCCCGGGTGCTTCGCCTGCTTGTTCAGCTCCTTGAGCACCGACCAGTGGCCGACCTCTCCGGCCTCCGCCATCGTCAGGAACTCGAAGCCGTCCAGGTCGTCCGAGCCGCGTTCGAGGTACGTCTTCATCATCGTCGCACCCTTGGTCTTCACCGACCTCGCCTCGGTGAGGATCTTGCTCTTCTTGCCGTTGAGCGAGGCCGCGACCGCGGTCCCGTCCTTCTCCGCCTGAGCGGCCTCCTTGCGCATCGTCTTCAGCGCGGAGACGAGCTTACGGTCGCTCGTCAGCTTCTCGACTCGCTCGGTCGCGACCTGCGCGGCCATCGCGAGGCCGATCACCTCGCCGAGCTTCGTCTCCAGGTTCGTCAGCTCTGCCATGTGGACCCCTTTTTGCTCGTGGCCGGCTAGACGCCGTGCTCGAGCCGCTCGGCGAGGATCTTCGGAAGATCCCGCTCGTGCATCTCGCTCTGCGTCAGCTCGACCGGATATGCGGTACGGCGGAAGGTTGCCCACCCTGCGGTGTTGTCAATCTCGAGCCACGCGGCGCGCGGGTCGCCGTCACGCGGCTGGCCGACCGAGCCGGGGTTGAGCAGGCGGCGCGGACCGCTCAGGTCGAGCCGGAGCCCGGCGTCCGCCTTGCCGCCGTGGAGCCCGAGCCCGTCGCTCGAGAGCTCGAGCGCGACATGGCTGTGGCCGACGAGCACGAGTGGCTCCGTGGTCGCCGCGAACGTGTGCCGGGCGGCGTCCTCGGAGAGCACGTAGTCCCAGACCGGATCGCGGGGGCTGCCGTGGAAGAGCTGCGCGCCCGGGCGCGTCGTCAGCGGCTCGAGCGTCTCGAGGAACGCGCGCGCGGCCGCGTCCAGGACGGTCTGCGTCCAGCGCGCCGCGATCCCGGCGTCGTCGGCGAACGCCACCATCGGGATCTTCCCGAGGACGACGAGGTCATGGTTTCCGGCCAGGCAGACCGTCGCACGCTCGCGCAGCAGGTCTGCGCACTCGTTCGGCCGCGGCCCGTAGCCGACGACGTCGCCGAGGCACCAGAGCTCGTCGAATTCGCCGGCGTCGACCTCTGCGAGCACCGCCTGGAGCGCGTGCAGGTTCGAATGGACGTCCGAGAGAACCGCGATTCGCACGAAGCTCTTAGTTCTCGTTCTCGCGGGGCGGCGCTTCGGGGAGGTTCTGGATTCCGCGCACGGTCGCGAACTTCGACCACGAGTCCTGCATCGCGTCGAGCAGCTCCTTCGCGAACTTCGTCGACATGTTCACGCGGGCCACGACGACCCCGGGGATGTCGCCTTCCTGGACCTCGTGGTCGATGCGGGCGAAGGTGAGCGTGAACTCGTACTCGGAGAACGAGATGTTGGCGAAGTTCGCGTACGAGCCGGCCAGGTGCTTCTCGTCGATCTGGATGTTGAGCTGACGCTCCTGGCCCGGGTCGCTCCACGCCCGTACGATAACGCGATGAGGGCGGTAGCACAGGCGATCGAGCGGCTCGAGACGGCGCTCGGCGAGTCGGCGGGCGCCGAGGTCGTGCTCGAGCGACCGGGTGACGCGGAGCACGGCGACTACGCGACGAACATCGCGATGCGCCTGGCGGGCGTCCGCAAGCAGCCGCCGCGGGAGATCGCCGAGCAGCTCGTCGAGCAGGCGAGCGAGCTCGCGGACGTCGAGCGGGCCGAGATCGCCGGCCCCGGCTTCGTCAACCTCTGGCTGACGCCGGCCTGGTATCGCGACGCGCTCGCCGAGATCCTGGCCGCCGGCGACGCCTACGGCAGCGGCTCGGCGGCGGCGAAGGAGCGCGTGCAGGTGGAGATGGTCTCCGCGAACCCGACCGGCCCGATCACGGTGGCGGCTGCGACGGAACGGCGCCTACGGCGACTCGGTCGCGCGCCTGCTCGAGTTCGCCGGCCACGAGGTCGAGCGCGAGTACTACTACAACGACGCCGGCGCGCAGATGGAGAAGTTCCGCGCCTCGGTCGAGGCGCGGCGGCGCGGGGAGGAGCCGCCCGAGGACGGCTACCAGGGCGACTACGTCGCCGAGCTCGCGAAGCTGCCGGAGGACCCGGTGCCGGCGATGCTGGGCCAGATCGAGTTCTCGATGCTCCGGTTCCGGATCCACTTCGACTCCTGGGCGAAGCAGAGCGAGCTGGAGCAAGCGGCTCCCCGAGTTCCTGCCGCGTCTCGACACGTACGAGAAGGACGGCGCCGTCTGGGCGCGCTCGTCCGCGCACGGGGACGACGACGACCGCGTGCTGGTCCGGTCCGAGGGCGGAACGCCGACCTACCGGGCCGCCGACGTCGTCTATCTCGCCGACAAGCTCGATCGGGGGCTCGACCGCGCCATCTATGTGCTCGGCGCCGATCACCACGGGACGCGCAACTGGTACGCGGCGGTCGCGCGCATGCTCGACTACGACCCGGAGCGGGTCGAGGTCCTGCTCTACCAGCTCGTGCACCTGACGAAGGGCGGCGAGCAGGCGAAGATGTCGAAGCGGCGCGGCGACGTCGTCTTCCTCGACGACTTCATCGACGAGGTGGGAGTCGACGCCGCGCGCTGGTATCTCGTCTCGCGCGGGCCGGACCAGACGATCGAGATCGACGTCGACCTCGCCGCCGAGAAGAGCGCCTCGAATCCCGTCTACTACGTCCAGTACGCGCACGCCCGGATCGCGGGGATCCTGCGCAATGCCGGAGGGCGCCGCCCCGTCCGCCGAGCCGCCGGCCGAGCTCGCCGCCGAGGAGCGCGACCTGATCAAGCGGCTCGCCGAGTTCCCGACGGTCGTCGCCGAGGCGACCGAGCGGCGCGGCCCGCACGCGATCCCGACCTACGCGATCCGCGTCGCCGACGACTTCCACCGCTTCTACCACCACCACAAGGTGCTCGGCTCCGAGGCTGAGTCGTTCCGCCTCGGCCTCGTCACCGCGACGAAATCCGTGATCGCCCGCGCGCTCGACTTGATCGGCGTCGAGGCACCGGACACGATGTAGCCATGATCAAGGTCGAGATCATCCTCGGGATCGTGGCCAGCTCGATCGCGATCACCGCGTTCCTCGCCCGGGCGATCGCGAACGTCCGCCAGGGACGGCGGGCGAAGGAGCAGTCGCGGCAGGAATCGGAGCACCGGCGCGAAATCTCTCCGCCAGAGTGAGCTATCTGATCATCTCGACGATCGTCCTGATCGTCGCTGTCATGTCGGTGCTGAACGGCATCGGGCTTCGCCGCCAGGGCAAGCGCGACGAGGGTACCGCGTGGATCCTGGCGTCGGCGCTCGCGGTGATCGTCGTCGTCGGCGGCTGGGGCGCGTTCCGCTCCTTCCACTCGGTCAACGCGGGCCACGTGCTCGTCGTGCGCCAGTTCGGCGAGATCGTCGGCCAGCGCGGCGACGGCTTCCAGACGATCGCCCCCTGGCAGAGCGCCGAGGAGGTCTCGACGCAGGTCGAGAGCCAGCGGTTCCAGATGGACGAGCGCACCGGCGCGAGCGAGGGCACGATCTCGAGCGGCCCGGCGATCAGCGAGGAGACGCAGCCGGTCTACGCCGTCGTCACGCTCAACTACCGCGTCAGCGACAAGGCCGTCCAGGAGCTCTACACGGACGTCGGCTCGACCTACTTCGACAAGGTCGTCGCCCCACGCGTCTTCCAGGTCTTCAAGAACGAGACGGTCAAGTTCAAGAGCGTCTCCGTCGCGCCGAATCGCGAGCAGATCCGCCGAGCGGTCCAGAACGAGCTCGACCGCCAGCTCGCCGGCTTCTCGATCGACGTCGTCGACTTCCTGATCAACGACCTCGACTTCCCGCAGGAGTTCACCGAGGCGATCGAGCGCAAGCAGGTGGCGACGCAGGACGCGCTCGCCGCGCGCCAGAAGGTCGAGCAGTCGAAGGCCGAGGCCCAGCAGGAGATCGAGCGCGCACGCGGCCAGGCGCAGGCGCAGCGGCTCCGGGCGAGCTCGCTGACCGACCGCAACCTCCAGTTCGAGGCGCTGCAGATCCTCAAGGAGGCGCCGCCGCAGATCGTCTTCCTACCGGCCGGCCAGGGCAACCTGCTCGACCCGTCGACCTTCCTCAAGTCGGCGACCGGCACGCCCTAATAGAGTTCGCGGCGCATTGAGCGCCCCGGCCCCCGACCGCAACCTCGCCCTCGAGCTCGTCCGCGTCACCGAAGCGGCGGCGCTTGCCGCGTCCGGCTGGGTCGGCCGGGGCGAGAAGGAGGAGGCCGACCAGGCCGCCGTCGACGCGATGCGCCTGATGCTCGACACGGTGAGCATGAACGGCACCGTCGTGATCGGCGAGGGGGAGAAGGACGAGGCGCCGATGCTCTTCAACGGCGAGGCGGTCGGCGACGGCAGCGGCCCCGCGGTCGACGTCGCCGTCGACCCGCTCGAGGGCACGCGGCTGACGGCGCTCGGCCAGCCGAACGCGATCGCTGTGATCGCCGTCGCCGAGCGCGGGACGATGTTCGATCCCGGCGCCGCCTTCTACATGGACAAGATCGCGGTCGGGCACGAGGCCGCGGATGCGATCGACATCAACGCGAGCCCGACCGAGAACGTGCGCGCGGTCGCGAAGGCGAAGGGGCTCGACGTCACCGAGGTGACCGTCGTCGTCCTCGAGCGCGACCGCCACGACGAGCTGATCGGCGAGCTGCGCCAGTCCGGCGCGCGCGTCAACCTGATCCGCGACGGCGACGTCGCCCCCTCGATCGCAGCGGCGCAGGCCTTCGTCGGCGTCGACATGCTGATGGGGATCGGCGGCACGCCGGAGGGCGTCATCTCCGCCGCGGCGATCAAGTGCCTGCGCGGCGCGATCCAGGGCAAGCTCTGGCCGCGCAACGACGAGGAGCGCCAGAAGCTGATCGACTCCGGCTACGACATCGACCGGGTTCTGACCACCGACGACCTCGTCTCCGGCGAGGACGTCTTCGTCGCCGCGACCGGCGTCACGAGCGGCGTCTTCCTCCGCGGCGTGCGCGTCAGCGGCGCCGGCGTCGAGACCGAGTCGATCGTGATGCGCTCCCGCTCGGGCACTGTCCGTAGGATCGCTGCCTACCACCCTTCCGAGAAGGTCAGACGACTGATGAAAGGAGACCGCGATGGCCGCGATGAGCTGCACGAGACGGCGTTGGCGCTTGTCGCCGACGACAAGGGGATCCTCGCCGCCGACGAGAGCTCGGGGACGATCGAGAAGCGGTTCGACTCGATCGGCCTCGAGTCGACCGAGGAGAACCGGCGCGCCTACCGCGACATGCTCTTCACGACGCCGGGGCTGGAGGAGCACGTCAGCGGCGTCATCCTCTACGACGAGACGCTGCGCCAGTCCGCGGCCGACGGCACCCCGTTCGCGAAGTACCTGGCCGACAAGGGGATCATTCCCGGGATCAAGGTCGATCTCGGCGCCAAGGACCTGGCCGGCGCGCCCGGCGAGAAGGTGACCGAGGGCCTCGACGGGCTGCGCGAGCGGCTGGAGGAGTACCGCGGGCTCGGCGCCCGCTTCGCCAAGTGGCGCGCCGTGATCACGATCGGCGACGGCATCCCGACGGCCTACTGCATCGAGGCGAACGCGCACGCGCTCGCCCGGTACGCGGCGCTCTGCCAGGAGCAGGGGATCGTGCCGATCGTCGAGCCCGAGGTGCTGATGGACGCGGACAACGACATCGAGACGTGCTACCGCGCGACCAAGCGGACGCTGCACAAGGTCTTCGACGAGCTCTACCACCAGCGCGTCGACCTCGAGGGAATCCTGCTGAAGCCGAACATGGTCATCTCGGGCAAGGGCTGCTCGACGCAGGCGAGCGCCGACGAGGTCGCCGACTGGACGCTCAGGTGCTTCCGCGAGACCGTTCCCGCGGCGGTGCCCGGGATCGTCTTCCTCTCGGGCGGCCAGTCCGACGAGCAGGCGAGCGAGAACCTGAACGCGATCAACTCGCGCGGCCCGCAGCCGTGGGTGCTCTCGTTCTCGTACGGCCGCGCGCTCCAGGCGCCGGCGCTGGCGGCGTGGGGCGGATCGGCGGACAACGTCGAGGCCGGCCAGTCGTTCCTCGCCCTCCGGGCGCGCAACAACAGCGCTGCGGTCGGCGGGCCGCTACTCGGCGGACATGGAGGAGCTCGCCCGCTCGACCTGATTCGCGCTCAGCAGCGGCGCGAGCAACGTGGGGTGGAGGCCCGCGAGCAGTCGCGCGGCCTGGTCGTTGCCTGCGTCCAGAGCGCGGCGCGACCCCGCGCCCTGGCCCAGATGGACGACCAGCGTGCAGAGACCGGCGCGCCGCTGTCCGGGTGAGCTGCGCAGCTCGTAGGCGACGACGCCGGCCGGATCGACCTCCGACCAGCGGCGGAGCAGGCTGCCGCCGCGCAGCACGAGCCGCCGGCCGTCGAAGCCGTGGCCGAGCTGGCGGTAGCGGTCGAGCGCGAGCACGACGGCGATCCCGACGACGACGAGGGCTCCGGCGACGACCCAAGGCGCGCGGAGCGCCGCCGCCGTCAGCACTGCCAGCAACGGGAGCGCGACCGCCCGCTCGAGACGACGGCGTCGTGCCGCCTTCGGATGCTGCGAGAGCGGCGTCCTCGGGTCGGGTGCGCCAGGGTCGACGATCCGCAGTAGCTCTGCGGTGTTGTCTGCATAGAGAACGGGAGCGAGCGTGGTGCCGCCGGTGCGGCCGCGAAGCCCGGCGACGATTGCGGTGACGGAGACGAGGCGGAGCAGCCGCCGCAGCGGCGTGTCGCGTACGTCCGCGCCGCGCAGCCGCTCGCGGTCGATCGTGACCACGCGCCGCGTGAGCAGGCCGCGCGAGGCCGTGAGCCGCTCTCCGTCGTCGGTGAGGGTGAAGTTCCAGTCGACGAGCAGCGACCCCGCCGCGCCGACGACGAGAACGAAGAGGATGACGCCCGCCGCGAACGCCGCGATGCCGAGCGGATGGGTGGGGAGCAGGCCGCTCGCGGCATCCTCGGCGCGCTCGACGAGCGCGCCTGGCAGCTCGTCGAGGAGGTTGTAGGCGACGCCGACGATCGCCAGCGGGGCGAGCAGGTAGCGCAGGCTCGTGACCCCGCCGAGCGCCAGGACGCCCGGTCCGGTGCGATGAAGGATCGCGGGACCCGTCTCCGCGGCGGCGCCGGCTCCGAGCAGCACGGCCCGCAACGTGTCCGCCTGGGCGCGCGACACGGCCGCGAGGGCCAGCTCCGCCTTCGAGCCGCCGCCGGCCGCGGCCTCCACCTCGACCTTGACGAGGCCGAGCAGCCGGTGCACGAAGGGCGCCGTCACGTCGACGCCGCGAATCCGATCGAGCGGGATCGTGCGCACGTTCCGGCTGACGACACCCGAGCGCAGCTCCAGCCGCCCTCCGACGACGAGATAGCGGAACCGCCACCAGGACAGCACGGCGAGCGGGACGCCCAGCAGGAGCGCCGCGAGGAGCAGCGGGACGAGGATCTTCGTCCCGAGCGAGAGCAGCAACGCGCCGAGTGGGATGAGACTCGCTCCGATGAAGCGCCGCGCGATCACGAGCAGCGCCAGGGGGTGGAGCCGGCCCTCCAGCACCGGCCGGTCGCGAGGCTCCACGGTCATCAGGTCCCCTCCTCGAGCTCCGCCCGACGCGCGAGCTCCTCGATCAGCTCCGCCGCGACCGGGGCGGAGAGGCCCGGAATCGTCGTGCCGCCCGACGCGGAGGCTGTGGTCACGTGGATCGCAACGAGCCCGAAGAGCCGGTGCAGCGGCCCGGCCAGCGTGTCGACCGTCTGAACGCGGCTGTGGGGGACGATCTGCCAGCGCCGCCACAACCAGCCGTGGGAGACGTAGAGCCCGAGATCGGTCACCTCGTAGCGATAGTGCCGGTACTCCGCCGTGACCCGGACGGCCGCCGCGGCGAGCACGCTGACGGTCACCACCGAGCCGGCGCAGCCCGCGATCCAGGCTGCGGTCGACTCGTCCGTCGAGGCGAGGACGAGGATCGTGACGACGGTGGCTGCGGCAACGCCGATCGCCGCCAGCCCGAACGTCGTCGCCCACATGGTGCGCACGCGGGGGTCGAGCGCCCGTGCCGGGGGACGGAGGATCGCGCTCATCCCGGAACCATGCCCGTTCGCGCTGCTGAGCTCGAGGGTGGTCGGCTGCGTTCGCTCGTCTAGCATGGCCGGCATCGCGGGAGTCCCGTGAAAGGAGCCGCATGCAAGTCGAGCTCGTCGACTTTGTCTCAGTGCCGACGCGAGACGCGGCGCGAGCAGTGGCGTGGTACCGAGAGGTTCTCGGGCTGCCCGGGAGCGAGTTCACCGAAGGCGAAGTTGAGACGCCGAACGTGACGTTCAGCTTCTGGGAGCCCGAGCGCGACAATCTCCCGTTCGTCGCGAACGAGGCAGGCGTCGCGCTACGCGTACAGGATGTCGCGGCGGCACGCGCAGAGCTGGAGGCGAAGGGCGTCGAGTTCGTCGCGGAGACATGGGACTCGGGCGTCTGCCACTTCGCCGCCTTCCGCGATCCGGATGGGAACACGCTGATCCTGCACCGGCGCTACGCGCCGCGAACCCGAGCGACGTAGGTCGATCAACCAGTCGAAGCTGTTGCCGCGCGGCGGGCGCCGACCACACGCACGAGCGTTTTCGCAAGGACATCGAGCGCGAACGGCTTTGGCACGAACTCCGCCGACCCCTCGAGCGGCCCCAGCTTGTCCGCCGTGTAGCCCGACATGAAGATCACCGCGGGCTGGTCGAGCATCGAGTCGAGGCGCCGGACGAGATCCGGTCCCGACATCTCCGGCATGACGACGTCGGTGAGCACGACGTCCACATGCGGTCTGGCATCTGTGACGAGGCGAACCGCGTCCGCTCCCGTCGCGGCGGCGAGGACGGTGAACCCCTTCGCGTCGAGATAGCGCTCCGTCATCACGCGGACGAGCTCCTCGTCCTCGACGAGCAGCACCACGGGCTGCGCAGCGTCGGTCACGCCGCCGCCTGCGCTTCCACGGCCGGGAACACGATGCGTGCGCACGTGCCCTCGCCTGGACGGCTCGTCAGGCTGAACGTGCCTCCGCTCTGCTCGACGATTCCGAGCACGGTGGGCAGGCCGAGACCCGTCCCTTCACCGAGCGGTTTCGTGGTGAAGAAGGGCTCGAGCGCGCGCGCGAGGTTCGCTTCGCTCATCCCCTCGCCGGTGTCGATGACCTCGAGCCGGACGCCGGTGTCGCTCTCGCGAACGGTGCGGATGGTCAGGACTCCGCCGCTGGTCATGCTGTCGCGTGCGTTGAGCGTCAGGTTGACGAGCACCTGCTCGATCTGCGCCGGATCGACCTCGACGAACGAATCCGGTGCAAGGTCGAGCTCCAGCCGAACGTGTGTCCCGACGAGGGAGCTGAGCAGTGGTTGGACGCGCTCGACGACCGACGTCAGGTCGACGTGCTGTAGGAGCAGAACCTGCTTGCCGCCGAACGCGAGCAGCTGATGCGTCAGCTCGGCCGCCCGTCCCGCTGCGCGGCGGATCTGGTGCGCGTCGTCGGCGACGTCTGCGCGCGACGGGCTCTCCTCGATCATCTCCGCGTAGCCGCTGATCGCGGTCAGGAGATTGTTGAAGTCGTGAGCGATCCCACCAGCCAGCCTGCCGACGGCTTCCATCTTCTGTGCCTGGCGGAGATCGTCTTCCAGCTGTCGCCGCACGGTGACGTCTCGATAGCTCGTGACACGACCGACGTAACGGCCGTCCAGGAGCTGCGGCTGCGACCAGCGCTCGAAGACTCGACCGTCCTGGCACTCGACCACGTCGAAGCTGTCGGCGGTCGGCGCGGCGGCCAACTCGGCGAGCTTCGCTCGATACGCCTTTGGGTCGGCAATCTGGTCGTCGATGCACGTGAGGATCCGTTCGTCGTCGTGCGCTGCGAGCAGCTCGTGCGGGATCCGCCATAGCTCGGCGAACTTCATGTTCCAGTGGCTGATCCGCCCGGCGCGATCGACGACGACGATGCCGTCCGCAGTCGACTCGAGCGTCGCCTGTAGCAGGGACAGTGACCGGTCGAGCCGCCGTGCGATCTGCTCCTTCTCCCGAGAGGTGATGTACATCCGGAGCACGATCGCGAGGACGGCGAACCCGCCCAGGGCTGCACCGAACACCGTGAGGTGGCCTTTGGTCAGCTCGTGGGCGACGATCACGAGAACTGCTGCGGTTCCGGCAATCACGACGCCGAGCCCGACATCGCGCCGAAGCAGCGCCTCACGTGGCGCAGCCTCGCCACGAATCGCCGAGGCGGCAGCCAGGCACAGCAGCACCGCTTCGAGCTGCCAGCCGACGTTCAGCCAGTAGCCGGGAACGTATTCGTGGATCACGACGAGGTACGTGAACGCGCTGTCCGCCAGCGCGGAGACGAGGAAAGCAACTGCGACGAGCACGAACGAGGTCGGGATCGCGCGCACAGCGAGAGCCACGCCGGCGAGCAGCATCAGGATCGCCACACCCAGCAACGGATACGCAATCCCGGTGGCGGTCGCCGCGGAGAGACCCCAGGACGTCTGCGGTTGGATCAGCGCAACCCAGCCCACGTAGGCGATCGCGACGACGACAATCGACGTGTCGAGCAGCGACCGCAACGGCCGGGTCCGAACGGTTCGCGAGAAGCCGAGGAGGATCGCCGGCAACACCAATGTGTAGGAGCTCAGGTACAGCACGTCGGCGAAGGACGGGAACGGCGCTTCGCGCCCGAGTCCGAGCTCGAGCACGCTCCAGACGACCTCGCCACCGAGCCAAAGAACGTTCGAGACCGCGAGCAAGCGCCAGAAGACGCGCTGATGCGGTTGCGCCTTGAAGGCGGCGACGACCGAGAACGAGGCCGCCGCTCCGACGCCGACGACATAGAGGACGTCACTGACGAGTTTCGATGCGAGGTCGTGCCCAGTTGCGAGCCAGGTCGCGGCGACGAAGACGATCAGCCAGGCGACCCCGACCAGCACTGCAACCGTACGCCCGCGCAACCCCGGCACCCGAGAGGGGCGAAGCAGGATGAGAGCAGAGCTGGAATCCATGCGCCGGTAATCGGCGCAATCGCAGGAGAATCCAGTCCCACATCCGCGTGAGTCGCACGAGCCGATCGCAGCGGCTGGAGACCGCCGCTGGTCGATCAGCTGAAGCCGAACAGCAGTGGGAGGACGACGACGACCGTGGCGGCCCACAGGGCGAAGACGGGTAGGTAGGTGGTCTGCCAGCGTTCGAGCCGGTGGAGCCTGCTCCGTCGCGTGAGGAACCGCGCGGAGAGCCAGGCGGCTCCGGCCAGGTTCACGAGCAGGACGAGATTGAGGCCGAGCGCCGCGGTTCGGTTCGGGCTGAACCCGAGGTCGCCGATCCGGGCGATCATCGAGCCGAGCACCATCACGTCGAGCACGAGGGCGCTCGCGACGGCGACCAACTGGATGCGGTCCATCCAATTCGGCGACGTCGACGGATCGCGCGCGGACATCCCGTACAGGACGAGCGCGAGGACGACCACCAGCAGGGCGTCGAAGACGCTCAGGAGCTCGCGATCGAACGCGTCGCCGAGCCCGGTCACGGCGTAGACGACGGCAGCGCCGGCCAGCATCACCGCGAACAGCGGCGTGAAGAGCATCGTGAGCACCGGCGCCATGTTCTCCACGACCCGTTGCTTCGACTCGACGAGCCACGCGGCCACGATCACGGCGCCCGCCGCTCCCGAGGGCACCACCCACGCGGCGATCCGATCGACGTCGACGCCCGTGGGGTCGAGGATCGCAGCGGTCAAACCCATCAGCACGCCGCCCCCGAGCGCGATCAGCACGTAGTAGATGAACCATTCGCCCGTGAAGCGGACGAAGTCCATGCGCCGCTCGTGCGACCGGATCGTGCCGCCCATGTACGGGTAGGCGACGGCGAACCAGAGCACGACGGGCAGATGGAGCGCGACCAGGGTCTCCGTTCCCGAGTCCGCATCCGCACGGGTAGAGGTTGACCACGAGCGCGGCGAGCCCGAACGGGATCGCCGCCAGCAGCCCAGCCCCGGGTGTCCAGCTGCCGCCGGCGGGCGAAGTAGCCCGCGAGGAACGGCAGCACGAACAGAGCTGGCGTTCCGAAACAGCCAGCTCGGTTCCTCGTCGGGGAAGCCGGCGGCGAGGCACGCGACCTGGATCGCGACGGCCGCGGCGACGGCGAAGGCGAGCGTCTCGACCCAGCCGGTGAGCTCTCGCTCCGGCTCGGCGTCGCCGCCGACGAGGAGCTGCTTCCAGAGTCGGCCGCTGTGCTCGCGCGCGAACTCCCGGGACAGGCCGTCGACGTCCCCGAGCCGCTTCACGGCGATCAGGAACCCCTCATCGGCCGTGAGGCCGGCCGCGTTCAGCTCGGCGATCTGGTGGCGAAGATGATCCTCCAGCTCATCGACGTCGTGGCCGTTGATGCCCGGGGCGCTTGCGACATAGGCCCGCCACTCTGCGATCTGTGACTCCACGCTCTCCATTCACGCCTCGCCGAGTGCCGTCATGAGCCCGCCGGAGCCCGGCCACACGTCATTCAGCGCCCGCGTGACCGCCACCCACTGCCGTTGCTGGTCTGCGAGTGCTACACGTCCGTCGTCGGTGAGCATGTAGTACTGGCGCCGCCGGCCTTCCGGTGGCGTTCGCCACTCCGTCGTCACGTACCCGAGCCGACGCAGGCGATGGAGCAGCGGGTAGAGCATTCCGTCGGTCCACTCGAAGTCGCCCCCGGACAGCGCACGGACCCGCTTCAGGATGGCGTAGCCGTAGCTCTCGTCCTCAGCCAGAATCGCGAGCACGAGCGGCGTCGCAGAAGCTGCCACCAGGTCCTTGTCGATGCGCACTGCCGCCCTCCATGGATCGAAGTACTACGCATAGAAGCACAATGTACATAGATCTGCAAGGCATCAGATGAATTCGCAGCGCAGAGTGGCGCGTCCAATACCATGCCCCGGCTGTGAACTGGTTCATCTGGACTCCGGTGATCGTCCTCGGCACCTTGCTGGTGCTGTTCGGCTTGACGGCGCTTCTGGCGCGCGTCGCCGGCGGGCGCTACTTGCGTCCCATCGTGGTCGGACTCTCGAAAGTGCCGTTCCTCAAGGGGTTGTTCGAGCGGATGTCGAACGCTGCGCTCGAACGGGAGAACCCGGAGCTCGCGAGCGCCATCCGCAAGCTCCAGCGGTTCGGCACGCCAACGACACCCGAGGCCGCGCAGCGGGCCATGGCCCGACTGACACCAGGCGAACGTCGCGCCTATCTGCAGGCTTCCGGCGAGCAGGCCGACGCACCTGAGGCGCCGAACCGGGCGGCCCGCCGCAAGCTGTCCACAGCGCAGCCGCCCGCTCGCCGGCCCACGGGTGCGCGCAAGAAGCGCAAGCGCTGACGACGGCGGGCGTCCGGGAGTCTTCCCTGAACGTGAGCCACCTCACGCCGTTCGCCGCTCGCCTCTTCCAGCTATACGACGTGCTCGTAGAGGTCACGCGGAAGCCCGCGCCGACGTAGAGCGAACGCGCCGCGTCGGTGGCGTAGCTGACCTTCAGGCGGCGTGCCCCGCGCGATGCCAGCCGATCGAGACCCGCAGTCAGCATGGCACGGGCCAAGCCGCGTCTCTGGAACTCGTCCTCGACTCTCATCGGCTCCAGCATCCCAACGCGGGTCACGGGGTCGAACCAGAAGAGTGCGTAGCCGCCGACCTGGCCGTCGGCGGTCTCGGCGGCGAGGTCCAGTGCCGGGTCGTAGAGCGAGCACTGGCGGAGGCGGGCCTCGACCTCTTCGCCGTTTCGATGTCGCATAGGGTGCGGTCTATCCGTCCCCAGGGAACGGTCGACGAGAACGAATCCCTCCGGCAGAGGGATGACATCGGCTCTTTCCCCGGCATCCATCCACGTGGTCCCGTCCTGTTCGCCGGCCACAAGGCCGGCGCCGGCCAGCAGGTCGACCAGCTCAGCATCGTCGTCGTCGACGAGCACATCGACCGAGTCGATGCCCAACGCGTCGATCGCCTCGACCGCGCGCGCCCAGAGAATCGAAAGCGAAACGGTCCTGACACCGGGGACGACGATCAGATCGCACCCCCAGGCAGAACCCCAGTCGGTGAGGACGACACCGGCAACAGGCCCCTCGTCGTCGATCCAGAAGAGCTGGTCGATCGTGTCCGAGCGGCGCGGTGTACGCCACCACCACTGCAGGTCAGCCGCCTCCCACAAACCCGCTTCCGCGTCCGCCAGGCGAGCGCGCTGCAGAAGCTCCGCCGCCAGAGCCAGATACTCGAGGCCCTTCGCCTGCACTTCAGCGATCGCCACGCCTCATCCTAGGCGGGCACCCCAGCGCGATTTCGCCGAGGTCGGCCGCCACTACGGCCAGGCGCTCGAGCGTGGGTTGCGGTCGAGCGGGCCGCCGTCGCGACATGCGGAGCTGCGGAACGCCGGCGCCAGCCGCTGGTACCCCAGTTCCCACGCCTGAAGTGCCATTTCGGTCGCGTACTCCGCTCCCCAGCCGGCTGCGCGGACGAGCGGCCGCACGTGCTGGACGGCAGAGCACTCGACCTCGGCCTCGGAGGCGTTCGGCGCCTTCAAGTGCTCGGCCTGGTGCGTCAGGACCATGAGGGCCTCCGCGATCTCGAAGTTCTCGTAGCTCAGTGATGTCGGGCGCATCCGGCGCAGATACCAACTGAGCCAGGCGCATGCGCCCGGGTCGAGGTCGATGCGGTTCCTCGCGCCGTCGGCGATGCCCTTGAGCGATGTCTCCTGACCGCCGCGGACGATTGCGTACAGCTCGAAGAACGGCTCCCAGCCGGCGGCCTGCCAGCAGTAGACGTCGGGCCGCACGCCGACGCTGGAGACCGCGATGTCGGAGACGTCGCGGCGCCGCCGCGGCGGCAGGAGGTCGTCGTGCGCGTCGATCAGCGCCCGGACGACGCCGGCCTTGCCGTTCCGCCACCCGACCGGGCTCAATGCCGCACACGCGCGTCGCGCGGCCGCCGCCACCGGCTGAAGCTGCTCCTGCGGCGGCTCTCCCACCTCGTCGTCGAACGTCGACTCGCACTCAGCCCGCGACGTGACCAGGCCCGTCGGCAGGGAGGCGTCGAAGCCATCGGACCACGCCCTGTACGTGCCGACCCATTCGACGGCAGTAGCCTCCTTCCACGGGCTCCAGGCGAAGAGTGCGATGAGCCCCGCCGTGAGGGTGATAGCGCCGAGAACCCCGAGCAGAGGCCACTTGAGGCCCGTTCCTCCCCAGTGTGATTCAGACAGCGGTCAAACCTCGCCGATGGGTCGCGCTCACACGTTCTTTGACGCGAGACCGGGGGCGAAGTTGACGTCTACTCGAGCATCCAAGCTTGCCGTAGCGCCGACGCTGCAGCGTCGAGGTCTTCCCGCGCTCGTAGTGCGTAGTCGGGCGGGAGCTGAAGCCCGATTCCGTCGCCGGGAAAGCGTGCAAAGACATGTAGGTGCACGTGGAAGACGTCCTGTCCGGCTGCAGCACCATCGGCAAGGAAGAAGTTGACGCCCTCGCAACGCAACCCAGACTGTCGCAACGCTGCGGCGGCTTGTTGCGCCACGCGGAAGAGCTCTTGGCCATCGTGAGGATCGAGCTCGGCGAGTGAGGATGCGTGCCGACGAGGTACGACAAGCAGGTGCCCGGGCGTCAGCGGTTGGATGTCCACGAACGCCAGCGTCCGTTCGCCTTCGTGAACGACGCTGGCCTCGAGTTCGCCGGCGACGATCCCACAGAAGACGCAATCTTGTCCCTCCAACACCGCAAGATCCTACGGCTGGCCGACCGCGAAAGGGTGCATGGGTGCTGCAGGGGTTTCTGTGCCGAGGCTGCGGGAACGTCCGGCGCATGGGCTGGCTGTACTTCAAGCATGAGGACGACGGCGACGGCACCTATGACGGCCAGATCGGTCACGCGTACCTCCATCTCGACGATGACCCGCCAGAGGATGAGGGCAGGGATCTCGGCTTCATCACGTTCGCGAGGGCCGCAGAGATTGCGCGTGAGAAAGGCGTCGAGCTAGACGTGGACGGGATTACGCGCGAGGCATGGGACGCACTGGACGCGCCTCCACGTCAGTCTTTCCTGAACCGGCTGCTTGGTCGTCACGACGCGTAGCCGGCACGCTGTGATCGCCGATCCCTGCCGCCGGGACAAGGGAGTCATGCATGCCCGCCGTGGCCGAGGCTTCGCACGCAGTGGTCCATGAGGCCAGCGACGCCGGCGTGTGGGTGTTCGGCGGCGGCTTGGAAACCCCAGAAGGCGAGCATCGTGGTCACCGACGGAACGGTCACCGGAGACGCGTACCCGGAGGCCATCGGCGGATGCTGTGTCGTCGACGTGCCCTCACGCGAGGAGGCGCTGAAGTGGGCTGCCAAGATCGCCGTCGCCGCCGCGCGCAAGAGGTCCGGGAGTTCATGCCCGTCCCAACCGTGGGCAACTAGACGAGACCCGCCTGGGCCAGTGTTGCTCCTATGTCAATAGCGGCTCGTTCTTGAGCGTCGTGTAGACGGTGCGGGCGAGTTGTCGTTTGAGGCAGCGGAGGGCTTCGCGGCGGCTCTTGCCCTCGGCCTGTTTGCGTTCCAGGTAGACGCGAGCGGGCGGGTGCATCCGCGCTTGGGTGATCGCGATCCGGTGGAGGGCGCAGTTGAGTTGCCGGTTGCCGCCGCGGTCAAGTCGGTGTCGTTGGTGTTTGCCGGAGCTGGCTTCGAGCGGGGCGACGCCGGCGTGGCGGGCGAGTTGGGCGTCTGTGTCGAAGCGTTCGATCGGTCCGATCTCGCCGAGCAGCTTGGCGGCGCTCAAGGCGCCGCAGCCGGGCAGTTCGAGCAGCGCCGGCGCGGTCTTCTTGATCCGAGTTTGTAGCTCGCGGTCGAGGGCGAGGATCGTGCGGGTGAGGCTGCGGCAACGGCCGAGGAGCTCGCGTGCGATCTGGACGAGCACTGTCTGCTCGCTGCGGGCGAGCCGCCGTGCAAGCCGGTCGAGCCAGACCGTGCGGTCGAGCGCACCCGCGGGGACGGACAGATCAGGGTCGAGCTCGTGCAGGTGCCAGCGCAATCGTTGCTGCGCTCTCCTTCGTTCGTCGACGAGGTCATCGCGGTGGTCTATGAGCAGCTTCAGCTCCCGCAGCCGCTCCTCACCAGGCCGCGGGTGATCGAGGCGCGGCTCTCGCAGCGCCGCTCTGGCGACCGCGAGCGCGTCGATCGGGTCGGACTTGCCGCGAATCCGGCTGGCGCGTCGTGCAGGCGCCATCAGCTTCGGCGGCACCCGCACCAGCCGCTCACCCGCGCTCACGAGTGTCCGCTCGAGCTGGCGGGTCAGCTGGCGGCAGTCCTCCAGCGCCCAGAGCCGCTCCTCACTGAGCGACGCCGCCCACTGCAGTAGCGCCTGGCCCTCACCGGCCGTCTGCTCAGCGACTGGCCGGCCGACCTCGTCGACGGCGACCGCCGTCAAAGAGTGCTTGTGGACGTCCACACCAACAACGATCATTCAGATCGCCTCCTCCTAGAATGGGGGCGACCGGCGAGCGGACGGGCCTCACTTGAGGCAGCTGCCAAGCTCCTATCAGGTCACGCTCGACGGTCTCGGGAAGGCGGCGGCGACACAACGCTGGCAAGTCAACCCTCCGGGGGCGACATCCGGGAATCGAGTCAGCCGCCGCCAACCCGAGTCTCTGCTCCACAGCAGACGACACCACCCGACGATGACAGTGAGTTCAGGAATGTCCCGGAGTGAGAGCGTCAAGGTGGAGCCGCGCAATAGTCTTCTTTGCGCATGTGGGACTCGCTAAAGCGGGCAAGCAGCCAGAACTTCGGGTGGTGGCTCGGTAATTTTGCTCTTCGCCGTCGCTTGCGCCCCGCTCACGTTCTACCTCGGTCTAAGGTGGCTCGGCGCGCTTCTCGCGGCCGCCGCCGTCGGTCTGCTCATCATCGTCGTTGGTGCTGCACGGTTGATGACGCGGCGCGATTGGCCGCAAGACTGACGCCGTCTCGCCCTTCGTGCCCTAGTCGCGTGCGCGAGTGTTCGGCAATGACGCCTGCCGGAAGATCGCCCCGACACGATGGCAAGCATGAAGCTCTACACACCACTTAGCCCGGCTAAAGCAACCGCGCCAGTCGACTCAGGTGCGCAGTCGACCAGGCGCCGCTTAGGCCGCTCGGACTTCGGCGAGCCGCTCGGCTGCGAACTCGTGATACCCGCTGGTGTAGCAGAGGGCGGCGTCCCATGCGGCCCATGCTTGCGCGGCAACGTCGTGCGTGTCGTCGGCGAGATCGGCCGCGTTGTGGGGCAACACCAGGTCGAGGTCGGGGACGTCGACGCGCGACTCGTCCCAGTCGATCAGCGCGACCCGATCCGCGGTCATGCGGATGTTGCCCGGGGTGGGGTCGCCGTGGACGACGCACCGCTCTCGTCCGCTGAGCCGCGCCCAAATTGCTCGACATCGAACGACACCCTCCGGCGGCATCGCGCCGAGGTCGATCTTCGTCCCGGTTTCCGCGTGCAGGAGATCGGTCGACGATCGCCAGCCCGGGCGTTGAGGCCAGCCGGATGTCAGTCGGTGCAGCTGGCGGAGTGTGTCGGCGACGCGACGCCAGTCGACCTCCGTTTCGGGCGGTCCGCCCTCCACGTAGGTCATCACGACCAGACCGTCGGCGAAGTCCCGGCCGTCCGTGGTCGGGATCGGTGCCGGCACCGTGATCCCTTCACGGTCGAGGTGCCGCAACAGCTCGGTCTCCCACGCCAGGTCGGCGTCGCTGCGCCCGCCGAGCCGACCGACGGCGAGCTGACCGTTGACGCGCACGCTCCACATCTCGTTGACGCCTCCGCCAGTGAGCGGTTCGATCCGAGTGACGTCGTCACCCCACTGATCGAGTGCCTCCCATCCCAATGCCACATCTTCGCAGAGGGTCGCAAGAGAACGAGTTCCACAACCCACATCACCCCTAATCACGCGCCTGGGCCAGCTTTCGGGAATGTCCCCTGAAGTAGCGGCGATAAGGTCTCTTCGTGGACGACCGCGACAAGAGGATCGTCTCGGACATGAACACGAGCTATCTCAGCGCTGAAGCGCTTGCAGACATACAGCGGCTCGGACTCGAGCTCGCTGAAGGTGAACCGCTATCGGTCAGCGACTACGACGCAGACGACGAAGGAAATCCCACCTGGCTGGTCGTTCAAGGCGTCGCTCGCTTCGACGCGGAGCGGACCGCATGGCGAATCGAGTACTCGATGGACGATGTCCGCTGGGAACCGCGGGAAGCCTGACGTCCGCCGTCGGCTGAATCCGGTCGCGTGCTGAACTGGTGGCTCTACGACGGCGACAAAGAGCATTACGTCGGGTCGCTCGCGCCTGAGCATCGACCACTTTCCGTACGCGTGGGGTGGAACCACGAGATGCTCGTCAAGCGGCTCGAACAAGGGTGGCGGCCCGAGGATGAAGAGTAGTGCGCGTCAATGAGTGCGTTTTGGCGCTCGCAAGTGCGGGTCGCTTGCCTGGGCGAGAGTGCTCTCGCCCGGCGAGCGCCCTAGACGTACTTGCCCATGCCGCCGGCGACGTCGATCGACGCGCCCGTGATGTAGCTCGCCCGGTCGCTGAGCAGGAACGCGACCAGGCCGGAGACCTCGTCCGGCGTGCCGAAGCGCCCGAGCGGCACCTCCGCCGCGGCGAGCTGGTCGAAGAACTCCTCGCGCGGCAGCTCGGGGGCGCGCCGCTGGTGGATGTTGTCCCACTGCGGCGTGGTGACGAAGCCGATGTTGACGCCGTTGACGAGGATCCTGTCCTTCGCCACCTCCATTGCGAGCGTCTTCGTGAACGAGTTGCCCGCCGCCCGGTTCACCGACGTTGCGAAGAAGACGGGGTCGGGGTAGCGCGAGTAGACGGCGCCGATGTTGACGATGCGGCCGCCGCCGGCGGCGCGCATGTGGGGGAGTGCCTCGCGGGAGCAGCGGATCAGCGAGAAGAGCTTCACGTCGAGGTCGGCGATCCAGTTCTCGTCGGTGAGCGTCTCGAACGTGCCGGGATGAGCACCGCCGGCGTTGTTGACGAGGAAGTCGATCCCGCCGAGCGCCTCGGCGGAGCGCGCGACGAGATCCTGGACCTGCTCGGGATCGGTGACGTCGGCCCGTTGCGCGTGGGCGGCGCCCAGCTCCGCGCCCGCGGCCAGGACCTCGTCCTCGTTCCGGGCGCAGATCGCGACCCGGACGCCCTCCTCGACGAGCTCGCGGGCGATCGCGGCGCCGAGCCCTTTCGATCCTCCGGTGACGAGCGCCCGACGTCCCTCGAGGCCGAGGTTCACTTGCTGCGCAGGTAGGCGTCAGACCCTTCGAGCCAGTCCTGCCGGGGCGGGCAGAAGATGTCGACGTCGAGCGTGTCCTCGAGCGCCACCGCGCTGTGCGGGAGGTTCGAGGGAAGGTGGAGCACCTCGCCCGCGGAGACGTCGATCACCTCGGACTCGTCCTCGCCGAGCGTGAAGCGGAGCACTCCTTCGAGGATGTAGGTCAGTTGCTCGTTCTCGTGCGAGTGCTTCGGGACGATGCACCCCTTGTCGAGGTAGACGTGCGCGATCATCATCCGCTCCGTCGAGATCAGCCGCCGCGCCAGGTCCGGCTTGAGCGCTTCCTTCGGCATGTCTTCCCAGCGGTAGCGCTTTGCCTCGCTCACAGCAGCGCTCCCAGCCGGGCAATGCCTTCGTCGATCAGCGCCTCGTCGACGAGGCTGAACGAGAGCCGCACCGTGTTCGCGCCGCGTCCGTCCGGGAAGAACAGCGTGCCCGGCACGATGCCGACGCCCTGCTCCACGGCTCGCTGCGCCAGGTCGACGGAGTCGGCGCCTTCGGGAAGCGTCAGCCAGGAGAAGAAGCCGCCCTGCGGTCGCGTCCAGTGTGCCCCTTCGGGCATCGAGCGCTCGAGCGCGGCCAGCAGGCGCCCGCTCTTACGCTCGTAGAGCGCCCGCGAGAGCGCCACCTGCTCGTCCAGCCACCCGCGTCGGGCGGACTCCTCGAAGAGCCGCTGCCCGAGCGCGCCTGCGCACTGGTCGGTGTTCTGCTTGGCGGAGACGAGCCGGGCGGCGATGTCCGCGGGGCCGACGGCCCAGCCGAGCCGGATCCCGGGAAACATCGTCTTCGACGTCGTGCCCGCCTGGACGACGACGTCCGGAGCGAGGCTCCAGAGGCTCGGGAAGCGTGTCGGCGGCAAAGCCGAGCTCGCGGTAGGCGACGTCCTCGACGATCAGGAACCCGTGCTGTCGCGCCAGCTCGACGAGCGGCGCTCGGCGTTCGCCCGAGAGGCTGACGCCCGCCGGGTTCTGGTGGTCGGGGATGCTGTAGAGGAGCTTCGGGCGCAGGCCCGCGGCAAGCAGCCGCTCGAGCTCGTCCACCTCGAGGCCCGTCCTCGTCCATCGGGACGGCGACGAGCTTCGCCTCGAAGCTCCGAAACGCCTGGATCGCACCCAGGTACGTCGGGGCTTCCACGACGACGGTGTCGCCTGGGTCGAGGTACGACTTCGTGACCAGCTCGAGCGCCTCGATGCCGCCGCTCGTGATCAGCAGCTCGTCGTCGGCCGGTCGGCGCCCCTGCAGCCGCTCGAGCCGGTCTGCGAGGGCGTCGCGCGGCTCCGGCCAGCCCACCTGTCGGCGCGTACTGGAAAGCGCTCACCTCGCCTGCGGCGGCGAACTCCTGGAGCAGCGCCGAGACGCGCTCGCGCGGGAACGTCTTCGGATCGGGGAAGCCGCCGGCGAAGGAGATCAGGTCGGGGATGCCGAGCAGCGCCAGCACGGAGACGATCCCGTCGCCGACGTCGCCGCGCGTGCGAGCGGCGGCGAGCGCTTCCCACCGTCCCGTCTCCGGCGTCACGGTCACGTCGCCAATCCTACGCCGCCTGTCGATTTCCGGGCATCCCGTTCGTCTCACCGATGAGTTTCCAGTGCTCTGCAAGTCTTGACGTTCGAGTACTCAACATGCGTCGTCGCAACCGGAGGTGACATCGATGTCGAAGACGATCCTGATGGTCGGTACCCGCAAGGGGTGCTTCCTGCTCGAGAGCGACGAGGCTCGTCGCGATTGGGAGGTGCGCGGCCCGTTCTGCGAGGGCTGGCCGATCTACCACGCGGTCCGCGACGCCGGCACCGGCGCGATCTACGCGGCCGCCGCGAGCGAGTGGCACGGCGCGAGCATCTGGCGCAGCCCGGACCTCGGTGAGACCTGGCATCAGTCGAGTGAAGGGCTCAACTACGGGGACACCGAGCTGAAGCTCTCGAAGGTGTCCGGCTTGACGGTCGCCAACGGCCGCATCTTCGCCGGCGCCGAGATGCCCGGCGTGTTCGAGAGCAGTGACGGCGGCGAGACCTGGTCGCTCCTGAGCACGCTCGAGGGCCAGCCGGGCAGCGAAGGGTGGAACGACCCCGCGAACCAGCCGCCCGGCCACCTCGGCGTTCCCGCGATCCTCCAGCACCCCGACGACGCGTCGCGCTACTGGGCGATCGTGCAGGGCGTCGGTATCTTCGAGACGACCGACGACGGCAGCTCTTGGACTCCCCGCAACAAGGGACTGCGCGCCGACTGGCCGCTCGAGAACCCCGAGGTCGGCTACTGCGTCCACAAGCTCGTGATGTCGCCGGTCGACACCGACCGCCTCTACCAGCAGAACCACGTCGGCATGCACCGCAGCGACGACGCGGGCCACTCGTGGACGGAGATCACGGAGGGTCTGCCGACCGAGTTCGGGTTCGCCGCGGGCGCGCATCCGCACGATCGCGACACGTTCTACGTCATCCCGCTCGACCCCGGCCACGGGCGCTGCATGCCGGACGGAGCCGCGGCTGTGTGGCGGACCCGAGACGCGGGCGGGACGTGGGAGCGGCTCGCAGATGGTCTGCCGCAGCGCGACGCGCATGTCGGTGTGCTGCGTGAAGGAATGGCGATCGACAGCTACGACGAGCCAGGCGTCTACTTCGGCACGAGCACGGGACAGCTCTTCGCGAGCGCCGACGAGGGCGAGAGCTGGAGCGAGATCGCGAGCTACCTGCCGGGGATCATGTCGGTCGAGGTCGCGGTGCTCGACTAGCCATGGCCGAGCTCTTCCTACCCTCGACGCTGGCGCCTCTCTTCGCCGGCCTGCCCCGTCGGCTCGAAATCGACGCAGGGACCGTCGACGAGGCGCTGGACCGGCTCGAGGAGCAATGGCCCGGCTTTCGCGACCGCGTGTGCGAGCCGGGCCCTGCGCTGCGCCGGCACATCCACGTGTACGTCGACCGTCAGCGAGCCGGGCTGGACACGGCGCTGGAGGCGAGCTCGCGTGTCGACGTGGTCGCCGCGATCAGCGGTGGCTGATCTGGACCGTCCGCTGCGCGAAAACCCCACGGTCGGACGGGAATCGCGGGGCGGTATAGGAGTGCAGACCTAGCCTTGTGCAGGATGCACCGGCCCAATAACAATGAGGTATGCGGCTGCTTCAATGGTTTCCAGTTGGGATCTGGGCGGTTTCCCTCGTGGCTGCGGTTCTCGTAGTCGCCGGCAACTGAACCACGGTTCCACTCAGTCTTCTGTGGTGTAGCGCGACGCGGCGTCCGGTTGCCTGGCTGCCAATTGTGTGGTCCAGTGGTGGGCGATGCGCGTAGGGCTAGTCGCCGTTCTCCTCGCCTCTTTGGCTGTGACGGCCACAGGGAGCAGCGGCACGGATCGAGCTGCCGCGCTGCCGGCGAAGATCATCTACGTCAACGTCGGCCAGGGCGACGGTGTCGTGATGCGGATCGGCGGCAAGATCATCGTTTCCGACACCGGCGAGTTCCGCTACGAGAACCTTGACGAGGCGCTCAAAGAAGGCCTGAAGGCGAAGCGGATCGACGTGTTGATCCTCAGCCACGCCCATGACGACCACGCGAGGAACGCCGCCAGGCTCCTGCGAGAGTGGAGCGTCGGCCGGGTCGTGATGAACCAATCGCTCTACTGGGAAGGCACCGAGGCGAACAAGGCGACGACAGCAGCCATCCGGGCGGAGCCGAACGTCAAGCGCACCTTCCCCGTCGCCGGCAAGACATACGACTGGGGAGGGGCAGAGTGGATCTTCGCCAACCCTCGCGCAGATGAGTTCTTGGATTCCGAGTCGGGGGTCGCCGGGAATTCGTCGCTCGTCTACCTCCTCAGGGTCAACGGCGTCACAGCCTTGTTCTCGGGCGACATCGAGGAGACCGTCAGCAAGCGGGTCGCGACCATCCTCGACTCGGAGCTCGACGAGCCGGTGGACATCTTCCTCGCGACCCACCACGGGTCGGCGAAGGGCTCGGTCAAGGAGATGCTCGACGTCGTCACGCCGCGCTGGATCGTCCTCTCCGTGGGGAAGAACAGTCACGGGCACCCGGCGCCCAGCGCTGTCAAGCGGCTGAAGCTGACGGGCGCCTCGATCTGGTGTACCGACGAGGAGGCGAACGGGAGCGTCGCCGCCTCGATCTCGGCGGCCGGCGCGCTGACGTGGTTGAAGAGCCGCCAGATGGCGCCGTGGTGGGCGCACAAGACAGCTGATCGCGCCGGCAAGCAGACCGGCAAGTGCGGAGGGAAGAAGAAGACGTGACGTGCTGCTTGGCGCTGCCGCGCTGGGTGTTCTCTACGGCTGGAGCAACCGCCGCCGCTGACTTCGTTTAGCCCCGGTATCCCGTTCCGGGGACCCGGCGCTGATACTCAGGGCAGAGGTACGTCTCCATGACCTCTTCGGTCACGGGCACGCTCCAGTAGTCGTTCTTCGATCTCACCGCGAGATACTGCTGCTTCGCGTCACGGTGGCAGCGCATTCCCATGAGGCTGTGCCCGCCAGGCGAGTAATCGGAGAAGAGACAGGTGAGACAGCACCTGAAGCGAGTGTCCGACGGCAGGAGCTCTTCGAGCCGCTGGACCCCGTCTTCGAACCATTCGTCTGCGACTTCGTACGTCCGGCCGCCGACGACCACCGAAAGGTGCAGATTCTTCGGACTCGGGTTGAAGGGCGGCACGTGCTGATGCTCCGGAACCTCCAAACGGAACCGGATTGCCCCCGTCGTCGGCTGCCCCTCGGCTTCGATCGTGCACGGTAGGTCGCCGCTCAGCACGCAGCCTTCGGGTTCCCCGTGTTCCTCGAGCTTGAATCCGGCCGCCGCCGCGGCGGCGCGATCGACGACCTCGAGACCGTCGAAGTCGTAGCCCCAGAACGCGACATTTCGGATCAGCGTGTGGATCTCGTAGCCACGGACGCGTGACGGCTCGATCCGCCACGAGATCTCTTCACTGCCGTCTTGGTCCTCGTATCGGCCAGGGAACGCGAACGGCTCCATGCCCCAGATTAGGCGGCCGGGCACGGTCTTCGTCGAAGCGGGCGATGGGGCTCGAACCCACGACCCTCAGCTTGGGAAGCTGATGCTCTACCAACTGAGCTACACCCGCGTGGCCCGAATTCTAGCGGGAGTCCGCGAGCTGTTCTATGCGGCTTCGAGCGCTTCGCGGACGCGGCGGGCGAGCGCGTCGACGGCGAACGGCTTCTCGATCAGCGCGCTGGTGGCGAGTGCGGGGCGGCCGACGAGCGCCTCCTCCGCGTAGCCGGACATGTAGAGGATCTTGATCTCCGGGCGTGTGGCGGCCACCAGCCGCGCCACCTCGTAGCCGCGCAGGCCGGGCATGACGACGTCCGTCAGGAGCAGGTGAATCTTCCGGTCGTCGCTCTCGGCGACCGCGATCGCCTGCTCGCCGTCGGCGCACGCGAGCACGGTGTAGCCGTTGCGCTCGAGGACTCGGCGCGTCAGCTCGCGCACGACGTCCTCGTCCTCGACGAGGAGGATCGTCTCGGAGCCGGGCAGTGCTGCAGGCACGGGCGTCGGCCTCGACCAGCACAGCCGGTTCGAGGATCCGCGGAAGCCGGACGGTGAACACGGAGCCGGCGCCGGGCGTGCTCTCGACGGTCACCTCGCCGCCGCTCTGGTGGACGATCCCGTAGACGGACGCGAGCCCGAGGCCGACGCCCTGGTCGCGGGTCGTGAAGAACGGCTCGAAGATCCGCGAGAGCGTCTGCTCGTCCATGCCGATGCCCGTGTCGGAGACGACGAGCTCGACGAAGCCGTCGTCGGCGTTCCGGGTGGCGATCGACAGCCGGCCGCCGGGCTGCATCGCGTCGCTGGCGTTGACGGCGAGGTTGACGATCACCTGCTCGATCTGGCCCGGGTCGGCCCGGACGATCCCGAGCTCCGGCGCGGGGAGGAGCTCGAGCTCGACGTGGTCGCCGAGCAGCCGCTGGAGGAGCCCGCCGACCTCGGCGAGGACGGTGTTCAGGTCGAGCGGGCGCGGCTTCAACACCTGACGGCGCCCGAAGGCGAGCAGCTGCTTCGTCAGCTCGGCGGCGCGGTCGGCGGCGCGCTTGATCTCGCCCAGGTCGCGCGCGAGCTCCGTGTCGTCGTCGGCGCGCTCGAGCAGGAGCGACGCATAGCCGGTGATCCCGGTCAGGAGGTTGTTGAAGTCGTGGGCGACGCCGCCGGCGAGCCGGCCGAGGCTCTCGAGCTTCTGAGCGCTCAGCAGCTCCGTCTCGAGGCGCTTCCGGTCGGTGATGTCGCGCATGAAGGCGATGTGGAGGCCGGGCACGAAGTTCGGGCGCGCCGATGCCTCCGAGACGACGACGGTGCCGTCCGGGCGCATCGTCTGCCATTCCTCGCTGCACCGGGCCGCCCTTGATGTACTCGGCCCAGAGCTCCTTCACGTGCCCGAGCCGCTCCGGAGGCAGGAACTCGTCCAGGTGGCGGCCGATCAGGTCGCGCTTCGAGACGCCGATCAGGTCGCAGCCGGCAGGGTTGACGTCGACATAGCGGCGGTCGTCGTCGGTGATGAAGATCGCGTCGAGCGCAGTGTCGAAGACCGCGCGCAGCTTCTGCTCGTGCTCGCGCAGGACCGCCTCGGCGCGCTCGCGGACGATCGCGGCCGCCACGAGGCTCGCAGCGGTGCGTAGCGCGTCGAGCTCGGCGGCGCTCCAGACGCGCTCGGTGACGCAGTCGTCGAAGCCGATGAAGCCCCACCACCGGCCGTCGACGTTGATCGGGACGGTCGCGATCGAGCGGATGCTCTGAGGCTCGAAGATCCCCCGCTCGCCTTCCGGGAAGTCGCGCACGTTGCCGGTGAAGATCTCGTTTCGGAGCGCGACGGCCTCGAACCGGGTCAGTCCGACCTCCTGGTAGCACATCTCCTGCATCGACTCGTTGTCGAGCTCCGGCGAGATCCCGTCTGCGACCCACTCGAAGCCCTGGTTCGCGATAGAGCTTGCCGTCGTCCCGGACGGCGTTCTCGAACAGGTACGCGCGGCTGACGCCGGCGGCCACGCCGAGGCGCTCGAGCAGGCCGTCGGCTCCGTCGCGCCAGTCGGTCGCCGCGACGAGCAGCCCCGCGGCATGGCTCACGGCCTCGAGGATCGCGTCGCGGCGATGCAGAGCTCGCTCGGCCCGCTCGCGACTCACCGCGCCGGCGATCAGCCCGGCGGCTGCGCGGATCGCATCGATCTCGGCGGCGCTCCAGTCGCGCTCGCGCTCGCAATCGTCGAAGTCGATGAAGCCCCACCAGCTGCCGTCGACGAAGACCGGGACGGCCAGGACGGAGAGCCAGTCTCCGAGCTCGAGCGGCTCGCGCTCGTCGGCGGGGAGGTCGCAGATGTTGCTCGCGAGGACATCGCCGCGTCCGAGGATCTCGGCCCAGCGCGGGAAGTGCGGGGCAGGCCGTGGTGGGCGAGCCTCGGGTCGTCGATCGTGGTCTGCCAGTTCTCCTGGGCCCAGCCGGCGCGCCGAACCGAACAGAGCACCCCGTCCTCGCGCTCGACGTTCTCGAACACGAACGCGCCGGTCGCGCCGGTGGCCTGACCGAGCTCGCGCATCAGCTCGACAACCGCGTCGTCGAAGTTGGGCTGGGCGAGAAAGCGCTCGGCCGAGCTGCTGATCGCACCCAGGATCGCGTCACGGTTGCGCAGATCGCGCTCCGACCGATCGCGCTGCTCGCGCGCCTCGGCGTTCGCGAGGACGATCGCGAGCTGGCCGGCGACGTCGACCAGGAGCGAAACCTCGTGCTCGCCCCAGGCGCGAGTGCGAGCGCAGTTGAACCAGAGGACGCCGTGGAGCTTGCCGTGGCGGAGCAGCGGGACGTCGACGAACGACACGACATCCCGACCTTCCAACCGCGCCCGAATCGGGTCGAGCCACCGCTTCGGTGCTCACGTCCTCGACGATGATCGGTGCTCCCTGCTCGAGCCGCGCGACGTAGTCGGCGCTCCATTCGACCTCGTCGCCGAACACCTGCTTGCCTGTATGGGTCGTGTAGCGGATGTGGAAGCTGTCCTCGTCACGGCGCTCGACATAGCTGACCTGGACGTCGCCGAAGTGCTGGATCAGGGAATGAGCGGCGTGGGCGACGATCTCGTCGGGCGGCGTCTCGTCGGCCACGAGCGAGAGGATGCCGACGAGCAGCTCGAGCCCCTGGCTGTCCTGCCGGCGATCGGTCACGTCCTGCATGTAGCCCTGTGCGGCGTACGGCCGGCCGTCCGCATCGGTGACGACGATCTCGTCGTCGCGAATCCAGACCACGCGGCCGTCGCGAGCGATCAAGCGGTAGTCGAGGAACATCGTCCTCGAGCCCGTCAAGCCCGCGTTGCGATCGGCGAGATCGGCCAAGACCCGTTCGCGGTCGTCCGGGTGGAGGGAGGCCGTGTAGAGATCCGGGTCGGCAAGCCACTCCTCCTGGGAGTAGCCCATCAGAGTTGCGATCTGGGGGCTGACGTAGAGCGGCGAGCTCTTGTCGTCGAGCTTGTCGACGTAGACGACGAGCGGCAGCCGCTCGACGAGCTCTTCGAAATCGAATCGTGCCATCCCTACGGTGATCGGTCGTGGCCGCTCAGACTTGAAGGGTTCCGCTTCGGTTCGCTCAACTTCTGACGTCGTCGGCCGACGACTGGAACGTGAGCTCCACTGCGGCCAAGCCCACCTGCGTCGTCGCCGACGACCATCCACCCGTGCTCGAGAGCATCTCGCGCTACCTCGAGCTGCAAGGATTTCGCGTCGTCGGTCGCGCTCGAAACGGCGAGGAGGCGATCGCGCTCGTCGAGTCGCAGCGCCCTTCTGTCGCCGTGCTCGACCTGCGCATGCCGCTCGTCGCCGGTGCCGCCGTGATTCGCCAGGTCTCCCGCACGACGCCACAGTCCGCCTGCGTCGTCTATTCAGGATTCGGCGACGGGGCGCTCCTCACCGAGGCGCTGGACGCCGGCGCTCGGGGCTTCGTGCTCAAGGACGCGCCGCTCGACGCGCTCGTCCGCGCGCTCGAGACGGTCGCCGGCGGCGGGATGTACATCGATCCTGCGCTCGCCGACGTTCTCATCCGCGCCACCCCTGCCCGTGAGCTCGGCCTCACAGTGAGAGAGCGGGACGTCCTCCGCCTCCTCGCCGACGGCCATTCGAACGAGACGATCGGACGCGAGCTCTTCATCTCGCCCGACACCGCACGGACGCAGCTCGGCGCTGCGATGGCCAAGCTCGGCGTCTCGACGCGCACGCAGGCGGTCGCAACCGCCCTGCGCAAAGAGCTGATCTCCTAGTTTCCGCGCAAGATCGGAATCTGCGGAAGCAGACTCCGATCGCGCAAGACCCCTGAAGTGTCGCTTCGCTCCGGCCTAACCCGTCGCGACACGCTGCCCGCTCATCGAGGCCACCAGCGCCTCGCGGCGGGAGTGCTTCTTGCCGGTGCGGAACTCCTCGATGTACGCCTCGAAGTCCCAGTTGTCGATGAACTTCTCGGCCGACTTCCGGCCCGAGTCGTACAGCTCCATCGCGCGCTTCTTGCTCAGGTCGAACTCGGTCGTGCCGACGCCCAGCGTCGGGATCGGAATCGTGCGCGCGTAGCTCGACTGCTCGACGTAGAGCCGGTCGTGGGCCTCCATCATCGTCTGGGCGAGCGCCTTCACGTAGTCGATCACCGCTCCGGCGCCGTGCCCGGACATCTTCGACTTGGGCAGGCGTGCACCGATCGGGACCCTCGGCTTCGGCTCGACGAGCAGCATGCCGAAGGTCGGCCAGTCGGGCGGCGTCCCGTCGTCGCAGTCGAACAGCCAGACCGGGTAGTTCGAGAGCATGCCGCCGTCGACGATGACGTGCGTCTCGCCGGTCTTCGGGTTCTCGAACCGGACCGGCTCGAAGAAGACGGGGATGCTCATGCTCATCCGCACCGCGAGCGCGACCTCCAGGTCGTCCGGCTCGATCCCGAGCTTGGTCGCGTCGCGTGGGAGGACGAGCAGCTCGTGCTTCGTGACGTCGGAGGCGACCACCTGCAGGCGGGAGCGGAAACGGGGGTCGTCGGCGTAGTCGGGGTGGACGAGGTCGGCGAACGTGCGGACGCCCTTGGCCTCGAGCCGCTCGCGGATCCATTCGAGGAAGAACTTCCCTTCGTAGAGGCCGAGGTCGAGCAGCATGCTCAGCGAGCGCTCGACCAGCGGCACCTTGTCCTCCCAGCCCTTGTCCTGGAACTGCCGGTAGTCGAGCTCGAGGATGATCTCGCGCAGCTCCGCGGCCGTGTAGCCGGCTGCGAGCAGAGCGGCGCTGATCGAGCCGGCAGACGTGCCGGCGACGTTCTGATGCTGATAGCCGCGCTCCTCCAGCGTTGCGAGCGCACCCGCGAGCCCGATCCCTTTCACGCCTCCGCCTTCGAAGACGAGATCGGCGTAGTTCTCGGTGGCGGCCATGCGGAGCTCCTCTCGTTGAGGCGGGCCGCACCGCCGGAGACCGAACCTCCATTGTGCGTCGCTCCGGTGAACCGTGCAATCGAAAGTCCGCTTGCCGGCCAGGCGGTGCGTCCCTCTTTCGGGTGAGGCCGCGCGGTGCAGGACGCAAGAGAATGCGAGTGGTGCCTGCGGCGCAGATGAACAGGCTGTTCCTCTCGGCGGCTGCCACGATCTACGTGGTGGTCTTCGTGGCGTTCCTGCTCCTCGAGCATGCCGGGCTCGGGATCGCGCACTTCTTCTATCTCGCGATCGCCCTGGTCGCGCTGTCGCTCGGGCCGGCGTGGGGCGCGGCGGGCGGTGGCCTTGCGACCTGCCTGTACACCGTCGGCGTGCTCTTGAACCACGCACTGCCGTCGAGCGAGATCTTCACGATCTCGACCCCGATCCGGCTCGTCAACTACGTCGCCATCGGGACGCTGCTCGGCTGGTTCGCCTCCCACTACCGCAGGGCGAACGCCGATCTGCAGATTCTCGCCCAGCGGGACGTCGTCACCGGGTTGCCGAACACTCGGGCGTTCGAGCTCGCGATCGACCGTCGCCTGGCCCAGGGCACGCCTTTCGCGCTGCTCGTCGGCGACCTCGATGCCAGCCGCTTCGACGAGGATCGCGACGCCGCGCTCCGCAAGCTCTCGGACGCGCTCGCGCTCGGCCTCGACGCCGAGTCGGACGTCGCGCGGGTCGGCGCCGAGGAGTTCGCGGTGCTGAGCCGGTGCGACTCCGTCGAGCAGGCGGCGCAGCTCGCCGTCGGGCTCGAGCGGAAGCTCTGTGAGGGTGGCTCGTTCGTCACGTTCGGTTGGTCCGCATACCCGCGCGAGGGCCAGAACGCGCTGACCCTCTACCGCGCAGCCGACGAGCGCCTCTACGCGCGGCGGGTGCTGCGCGAGCCGCGGGTCAGCCTCGCACCGGTCGCCGTCTAGCTCGGGTCGGCACGAGTAGCAATCGTCGCTCGCAGTGCACGCCGCTGCGCGCGGAGCCCTTGAGGATTTCTCGCGAGGTCTTACCCTGGGCGTGTGAGTAAATCCCGCTGGCTCTGCTTCTTGCGGTGGCCCATCGGCCATCAGTGGGAGCGGATCGTTGAGGGCAACGTGAACTACGAGCGTTGCCGCGACTGCGGCAAGACGAGAGGCCGCTGGTCACCTGACTCGCGAGACTCGACACACATGTTCGGGGGCACCGGCGACTAGAAGCCGCATCCACCTGTCCGACGCCCGTCGGCGCGGGGACGAGAGCTGCCGCGGTCACGCTCTCGTCCAGGGCGACGAGTTCGCTAGCCGCCCCAGCCGCCGCCCGAGCGAGCCTCGACGTCCCGGCGGTGTTGCTCGGCTTCCCGTATGGCCTGGGATGTGGATGACTCGGATCGAGTGCGGTTGACCCGGTTGAGGAATCTGGCGATCCGCCTGTACAACGCTCGGAACATCTAGCTCAAGGGTAAGTGCGGATCAACCGCTTGGTCAAGCCGCCCGGCTCAGATCCAACGCTTCCAGCGGAAGAAGCCGAGCAGGCTCGCGCCGACTGCGATCATCGCGCCGACGATGATCCAGAACGCGGTGCCCGACCCGAAGCCCGGGAAGTCGACGTTCATCCCGAAGACGCTCGCGACCAGGGTGAGCGGCAGCAGGATCGCGCTGAAGACCGTCAGCACGCGCAGGACGTCGTTCTGGCGGTGCGAGATCACCGACTCGTTCGTCGATTCGAGCCCCTCGACGACCTCCTTGTAGTTGTCCAGGAGGTCCCAGATCCGCTCGGCGCCGTCGACGATGTCGTCGAAGTAGAGGTCGAGCTCCTCGGGCAGGAACCGCTCGACTCGCCGCTCGAGCAGCCGCAGCGTCGTTCGCTCCGGCTTGATGATCTTGCGGTAGGAGATGATCTCCTGCTTCACGTTCGAGAGGTCGCGGACGACGTCCTCGGCGCGGCGCTCGAACATGTCGTCCTCGACCGAGTCGAGCTTGTGCCCGATCTTGTCGAGGATCGGGAAGCAGTAGTCGAAGAGGTCGTCGAGCACCTCGTAGAGGACGCGGCCGGATCCCTTCGCGAACAGCTCCTCGCGCAGCTGCTCGTCCTCCTCGCAGCGGTGGAAGAGGCGCGTGACCGGGAGCAGCGGGACGTTCGGGAGCGTGACGAGATAGTCCGGCCCGAGGAAGACGTCGAGCTCGGCCGCGTTCAGCCGCTGGATCGCCTTGTCGTAGACCGGGAAGTGCAGGACGAAGAAGAGGTACTCCGCGTACTCGTCGATCTTCGGCCGCTGGCGCTTCGAGAGCACGTCCTCGACGTCGAGCTCATGCCAGCCGAAGCGCTCGGCGAGCTGGTTCGCGCTCTCCGAGTCGGGATGGTCGAGGTGGAGCCAGGTCAGCCCGCGTGCGGCGAGCTCGAGCGGATGGCGCTCAGCGAGCGTGCCGGCCGGGACCGCGCCGGAGCCCGACCGGATCCGCCGGATGCGGGGCAGGTTGGGCATACGTACTGAGCGGGTCCTCGAGCGTCGGCATCGTGTCGAAGTCTACCCGGCGTACTGGGCGCTTTCCGGGTCTGGTGCGACGACCGCCAGCGGGACCGGCTCCTGTGCATGCGCGCCGCGCGGCGCCCGTCGCAGGCCCTCGGGCAACCCGCGCTCGAGCGCGAGCATCGCGACGCCCGTGGCAAACATGACGGAGGCCATCGTCAGCCAGAGCCCGGTCGGCGAAGCCGCGAGCAGCGCGCCCCCGACCGCGGGGCCGATGGTGAAGCCGACCTGCCAGGAGAGCGCCGAGATCGCCATGTAGCGCCCGATCAAGCGCGGATCGGCGAGATCGACCACGAGCGCTGGGCTGCACGGCGCCGTGAAGGCACTCGGCGACTGCGAACACCGCGACCGCGAGGGCGATCAACGCGAATGCCGCGGCGCCCGAGAGCCAGAGGTCGCTGGCGGGCACGAGCAGCCAGGCGACGGCGGAGACGACGCCGATGAGGGCGAGGAAGGGCACGCGCCGCCGACCCTCGAGGAGGCGGGTCGTCGGTAGCTGCAGCACCACGACGACGGCCGTGTTGATGAAGAAGAGCCAGCCGATGCCTCGCTCGGTGACGCCGACCTCGTTCTTGGCGAACGCCGGCAGGATCTCGAGCTGTGCAATCCCGGCACTGATGTAGAGCGCGTTGAGGACCAGCAGCGCCATGAAGACCTTGTGGCGGAAGACGGTGCGGTAGCTGCCGGAGCGCTCGGCGCGCGCCTCCTTGTGGGTGGGCTCGTGCACGAAGACGGTCAGCACAGCTGCGTAGGCGACGAAGGTGAGCGCATCCAGCAGGAAGAGCGCGCGGAAGCTCTCCGTCGCGATGAAGCCGCCGGCGACGCCGCCGAGGCCGATGCCGAGGTTCATCACCACTCGCTGCATCGCGAACGTCGCCGAGCGCTGGACGCGCGTCGTGAGACCGGCGAGCAGCGTCGACTGCGCCGGCCAGAAGGCGCCGTTGCCGATCCCGGTCACGGCGCTCGCGGCGAAGCCGTGCCACGGGCTCTCGACGAACGCATACGCGACGAAGCCGAGCATGAGGAAGCCAAGCGCGATCGTCAGCATCGTCTTGCCGCCGACGCGGTCGACGAAGGCGCCGGACGACCGGACCCGCGACGAGGCTGACGCCCGCGTTCGTGGCGAGGATCAGCCCGGCGACGCCGAGCCCGATCCCGCGCTCGTTGTGCAGGTAGATGAGCAGGAAGGGGACGACGAGGCCGTTCCCGAACGCATTCATCAGCCCGCCCGCCTGCAGGAGCTGCACCGCGCGCGGCAGGCGCGGGTTCAGGCTGGAGAGGAAGCTCCGCACCGTGAGACAGTAGCGACTTGGATTTCCTGCTCGATCCCGAGGTCACGTTCCTCAACCACGGCAGCTACGGAGCGTGCCCGGCGCCCGTGTTCGAGCGCTACCAGGAGCTGCAGCGCGAGCTCGAGCTCAACCCGGTCGAGTTCCTCGGGCGCCGCTTCCACGAGCTGACCGCGGACGCGCGCGCCGCGCTGGCGGCCTTCATCGGGGCCCGCGCGGACGACCTCGTCTTCGTCCCCAACGCGACCGCCGGCCTGAACGCGGTCATCCGCTCGCTGCAGCTCGAGCCGGGGGACGAGGTGCTGACGACGAGACACGAGTACGGCGCCGTCACCCGAACCTGGGAGTTCGTCGGCGCGACGCTCGTCTACGCGGAGCCGGCCCAGCTCGTGGACGCGATCGGGCCGCGCACGAAGGCCGTCTTCGTCAGCCACATCACCTCGCCGACGGCGCTCGTGCTGCCGGTGGCGGAGATCTGCGCCGCCGCACGCGAGGCGGGCGCGCTTTCGATCGTCGACGGAGCGCACGCGCCCGGGCAGCTCCCGCTCGATCTCACCCGGCTCGGCGCGGATGTCTACGCCGGCAACTGCCACAAGTGGCTGTGCGCGCCGAAGGGCGCCGGCTTCCTCTGGGCGAGCCCCGACCACCAGGACTGGATCGACCCGCTCGTTGTCTCGTGGGGCTACGACGAGGGCTTCGTCCGGCGCCACGGCTGGCAGGGAACTCGCGATCCCGCGGCGGCGCTCGCCGTGCCGGCGGCGATCGAGGCGCACAGGTCCTTCGACCTCGAGCGGTGCCGCCGGCTCGCCGCGTCGTTCCACGACCGGCTGCCGCCGGTCGGCCCCGACCCGGCGCCGCAGATGTGGGCGTCCGAGCTCGATACGCCCGATCCGGATGCGCTCCAGCGCCGGCTCTTCGACGAGCACCGGATCGAGGTGGTCGTGCGGGCGTGGGAGGGGAGAAGCCTGCTCCGCGTCTCGATCGGGCCCTACAGCGAGGCCGCGGACGTCGAGAAGCTGCTCGACGCGCTCAGGCTCTGAGCGACTAGCCGGGCTTCGCCGTCATCGCCCAGACGGCGACGATGTACGCGGCGAGGAGGACGACGCAGATCACGCCGACGATCCGGGCGAAGCCGACGCCGTTCTCGGAGCCGTCCCGCAAGCGGCGCAACCCGATCGCGCTCAGGATGAGTGAGATCAGGATCAACAGCGCGCCGGCGTCGGCGGTGATGTAGCCGACGTCGAGCCAGCCGGCCTCGAATCCCTCCGGGTAGTTCTGCTCCGACTCGGTCCACTGCGCACCGATCCGCATCAGGATGTAGGCAGGGAGGACGCCGAGCAGCAGCGTCTTCAGCCCGAAGCGGGCGAGGCCGGGCGCGTTTGCCGGCGACCGCCGGCCGAGGACGGTCGTGAGGGTGACGGCCAGCAGCGCCCCCACGAGGAGCATCGCGCCGAGCACGTGCAGGAACAGGGGCAGGTTGACCGAGTCGGGACGGATCGCCGCCAGCATCTCAGGCGCCCGGCTTCCAGATCATCAGTACGAGGATGACGAGCACGGCGACGCTGTTGATCGCCTGGAAGCGAATCCCGGCCGCGACGCCCTCCGGTCCGCGCTCGAACGCCTTGCCCGCCTGGCCGCCCGCCCCGCCCCCGATCGCCCAGAGCACGAGCGAGATGAGGATCCAGGCGTCCCACAGCTTGTAGGCCTCGAGGTCGATCGCAAGCCAGATCCCGAAGATCAGCGCCACCATCATCCCGACCCCGACGAGAATGCCGGCGGTGCGGCCGTAGACCATTGCGGAGCGCGCGTCGAGGAGCGGCGGCGAGCCGCGCATGCCGAGGACGAGCGCCCACAGTGCGGTCAGCGCGCCGACGGCGAGGAAGGCGCCGAGCACGTGCAGGAACAGCAGCCAGTCGTGCAGATCCATCGGGAGAACATACAAAGCCGTGCCTGCGCGACGGAAAGCATGCGCCCGGCACGATTCGAACGTGCGACCTCTCGCTCCGGAGGCGAGCGCTCTATCCCCTGAGCTACGGGCGCGGGGATCCGTGAGTGTAGCGGGGACGGCCGAAGCCGTCCCCGCCGCAATCTAGGCCCGGTGGTAGAGCCAGGCGTCCTGCATGCGGGCGACCTGCCCCGCGGTGAACTGGTTGTAACAGGGGTCGTCCGAGTAGTCCATGTAGTTGTGGATCGGGTCGAGCCCCGGCTCGGCGCACGTGTCCTTGCCCTCGGGGCAGCCCCGGGTCGGGACCCGCATCGGCGGCGTGTCGGCGACGTAGTCGCCCTTCGCGTTGCAGCCGCCGTAGAAGGTGTGCTCGAGGTTGAGCCAGTGACCTGCCTCGTGCACGAGCGTGAAGCCGAGGTCGTAGAGGCCCTCGAACGTCGGCGAGGCGTCCGGCATCGACTCCCAGTTGAGGACGATCCCGTCCTGCCAGAGGTGCGAGTCCGGAAGGCCCGGCAGATAGGCATAGCCGAGGTAGCCGCCGGCGAGGTTCGTGTAGACGTTCAGCGTCTCGAAACCGCCGCGGTGGAGCGTCTTCTTCATATCGCGTTCGGCGTTGCCGCCGGCGCGGGCGTAGTACCAGGCCGCGTTGTCCGTTCGCGTGACCCCGGCGAGCGTGAACGAGAAGCCCGACTTGGCGCCGCCGTAGACGCCGGCGAAGGCCAGGTTCTGCACCGTCATCTGCTTGTCGATGACGGACTGCGGGATGTTGCCGGTCGCGCCGTCGCTGATCACGTGGACCCACACGGGCACGGTCGTCTTGAACTTCGAGTTGCCCTTGCCGTTCGCCGACGCGGGCATCGCCTCGTAGGTGGCGTTCAGGCTCGGCTCCTTCGTCACGTTGCCCGCGGAGCGCGCCGTGGCTGCGGGCGCGGTCAGGGCCGACAGACTGTCGAATGCTCCCGTGCCGGCCGCTTCCCAGCCGTTGCAGACGTTCGAGGTCACCGTGGCCGTCGGCGCCGCGGCGCCCGGCCCGGCCGTCACGGCCAGCGCGGCAAGCGCCGCCATGGCGAGTAGAACAACCTTCCTCATCGGTGTCTCCCCCTTGGTTTGTGGTGCCGGCGGTGGCGTAGGTTATGTGGTGCAAAACTCCATTGCAACTGCGCAGCGTTAGGGTTGCGGCATGGAGCTGACCGCCCGGATCGTGACTCTCCGGCTCGCCGAGACGTTCGTGATCTCGCGCGAGTCACGGGACGAGGAGGAGGTTCTCCAGGTCGAGCTCCGGCATGACGGCGCCGTCGGTTACGGCGAGGGCGCGGCGATCGACCGCTACGAGGAGACGGCGCAGACAGCGCTCGCCTACGTCGAGGAGCACGGCGCTCTGCTCGGCGACGACCCGTTTGCGCTCGAGGAGATCGAGGCGCGGCTGCCGCCGGGGCAGAACGCGGCCCGGGCAGCGCTGGACGGCGCGCTCCACGACCTCCAGGGCAAGCTGCTCGGCGTGCCGGTCTGGAAGCTTCTCGGCCTCCCGCGCTCCGGCCCGCCGACCTCCTGGACCGTCTGGCTCGGCGACCCGGACGACATGGCCCGGCGCGCCGAGAAGGCGGCGCCGCGCTTCCGGCGCCTGAAGCTGAAGCTCGGTGGCGCCGACGGCCTCGACGTCGAGCGCGTGCGCGCGGTGCGGGCCGTCACCGGAGCTGCCGCTGCAGGTGGACGTGAACGAGTGGTGGTCTCTCGACGAGGCGCTCGACGCCCTGCCGCAGCTCGCGGAGCTCGGTGTCGCCTACTGCGAGCAGCCGCTGCCGGCCGGCGACGAGGGCGGCAGGACGCTGAAGGAGCGCTCGCCGATCCCGATCTACGTCGACGAGGACTGCCACGGGCTCGACAGCGTTGCCGCCTGCGCCGAGTTCGCGGACGGGATCAACATCAAGCTGGCGAAGTCGGGCGGCATCCGCGAGGCGGTCCGGATGGCGCACGCCGCGCGGGCGCTCGGGCTCGGCGTCATGCTCGGCTGCATGATCGAGTCCGGGCTCGGGATCGCAGCCGGCTGCGCCGTCGCGCCTCTGTGCGACCACGTCGATCTCGACGGCAACCTGCTGATCGCCGAGGATCCGTGGCCCGGCGTCGCCTTCACGGACGGCATCTCAGGTTCCCTCCGACCGGCCCGGATTGGGTGTGGAGAGCCTGGGTGTCGACGGCGCCTGAAGAAGAGCGGCTGCTGCTCCTCGCCGAGGGCTTCTCGGGCGACGTGCACTACGGGAAGACCGCCCGCGGCGTGCTCGCGTACGGGGAGCGGCAGGTCGTGGCGCTGCTCGACTCGACGCGCGCGGGCGAAACGCAATCCGGTGTGCCGATCGTCGGCGACGGTGAACGACGCCCTCTGCTTCGGGCCGACGACGGCCGTCGTCGGCGTCGCGACTCAGGGCGGCCGTTTCCCCCCGGCCTGGCGGGAGCTCCTGAAGAGCTCGATCGCGAAGGGCTTGCACGTCGAGAACGGGCTGCACGAATTCCTGACCGACGACCCGGAGCTGACCGAGCTGGCGGCGCGCCACGGTGTCGAGCTGCGCGACCTGCGCCGCCCGCCGGCCGACCTCAACGTCCCCACGGGCGCGAACCTGACCATCCCGGCGCAGATCGTGCTCACGGTCGGCTCCGACTGCGCGATCGGGAAGATGACCGTCTCGCTCGAGCTCGAGCAGGCGGCGAAGGCGCGCGGCATCGAGGCACGCTTCGTCCCCACCGGCCAGACGGGGATCGCGATCGCGGGCTGGGGGATCGCCGTCGACGCCGTCGTCTCCGACTTCATCGCCGGCGCCGCCGAGCGGCTCGTCGTCGAAGGACACGAGCGTGGCGGCACGCTGCTGCTCGTCGAGGGGCAGGGAGCCGTCACGCACCCGGCGTACTCCGGCGTGACGCTCGGGCTGATGCACGGCTCGGCGCCGCACCTGTTCGTGCTCTGCCACATGGCCGGCGAGACCGAGGTCGAGGGCTACCCCGGCCATCCGCTGCTCTCGCTCCCGGAGCTCGTCGACCTGCACGAGCGGATCTCGCTGCCCGCCCGGAAAGCGAAGGTTGGAGCCGTGGCGCTGAACACACGGCTGCTCGCGGACGACGGCGACGCCCGCGCCGCGATCGCCGCCGCCGAGGCCGAGACGGGCCTCGTCGCGGACGATCCGGTGCGCTTCGGCGCCGACCGGCTGCTCGACGCCGTCCTCGCCGCGCTCTAGGAGGGCTTGGCGAAATATCGGCTGAGTCGCCGGGCCGCGCTGGACGCCCCGATGCAGCGTCCTCAGTCGCGTCGATAGCAACCGCTATCGACGCTCCCTGCGTCCTTGCCTCGGAACGCCCAGCGCACCCCGGCAACGAGCGACATTCCGCCAAACCCTCCTAGCCGCTTCGAATCTCCCCCGAATGGGGCGGAGGCCATTCAGCCCGGCCGCCGAAACAGCCGATGCACGGGCTGCTCCACTTGCGGCTTTTCCCGGGAGAAAGAGAAAGGGCAGATCTTGAAGAGGCTCACTGCGGCGCTTGCGTTGGCACTTGGACTGACGTTCTCGGCCGGCGCGTCGGCGGTCGACTTCGGCGCCAACGACGACACCGGCAAGTACCTCGCCGGCGACAGCGTGTCCTACTTCGGTCAGATGGCTGCTGCCGGCCTGCGCCAGAACGTGATGACGGTGAAGTGGGACCCGGCCGCGCCGATGACGATCCCCGACCAGGCTTTCCTCGACGCCGCCGTGCCGGTCGCGCACGCCGCGGGGATCAAGGTCGTTCTCGCGCTCTACGGCGCCAAGCCGACGACCTTCACCGCCGACGGCGGCAGCGCCGACGGGTTCGCCGCCTGGGCAGGGCAGGTCGCGCGTACCTACCCGTCCGTCAAGACGTTCATCGTCGGCAACGAGCCGAACCAGCCTCGCTTCTGGCGCCCGCAGTTCGACGCGAGCGGACAGCAGGCCTCGGCGGCGGCGTTCGGGCCTGTGCTCGCCGCCACCTACGACGCGCTCAAGGCCGTCGACGGGTCGAACCAGATCGCCGGAGTCGGGCTCTCGCCGCGCGGCAACGACCGCCCCGGCGCGCCGAGCAACGTGTCGACGTCGCCGGTCCGCTTCCTCCAGGCGCTCGGCAAGTGGTACCGCGCGAGCGGGCGAGGCCTGCCGCTGATGGACGCGCTCAGCTTCCACCCGTACCCGAACGCCAACACGGACCAGATCTCGAACGGCTACGCCTGGCCGAGCATCGGCCTCGTCAACGCCGACCGGCTCAAGCAGGCGGTTCAGGACGCGTTCGGAGGAACGAGTCAGCCGACGGTCGGCTCGCGCCTGAAGCTCGTCTACGACGAGCTCGGCTGGCAGGTCGACACGAGCGGCCAGGCTGCGTACGCCGGCTCGGAGAACGTGCCGGTCACGACCGAGGCGAACCAGGCCGCGATCTACGGCCAGATTCCCCGGCTGGTCGCGTGTGACCCGGCGATCTCCGCCGTGAACATGTTCGGCTTCGTCGACGAAGCCGACCTCAGCGGCTTCCAGGCCGGGCTGATCCGCAAGGACGGCACGCCTCGGGCGTCGCTGAACACGTTCCGCGAGGGCATCGCGGCGGGCTGCAGCGGCGGCCAGGTCGCCTGGTCGCCGGCGAAGGGCGTCGTCGGCGCAGGCGCCAAGTTCAACGACTCCTCGCCGAAGCCGGCCAAGCAGACCGCGTGGAACGTGAACGCCACCGCAGCGGAGGACGCCCATGCGCAGCTGAGCCTCTTCAAGGTGAAGAACCAGGCCAAGCGGTGCACGGCCGGCACAGGAGCGGCCGACCGGACGCTGGTCCTCGACGGCGACTTCGAGGTCAAGGCGGGCTATACGCCGCTGCTACGGCTCCCAAAGAAGGCGCTCGCACCGGGGTGCTACGTCTTCGCGCTGACGCTCGAGGCGGCGATGAACGAGGCCCGGCGGTCGACGTACCTGAGCAAGGCGTTCGTCGCGGGCCCGGCCGCGAAGGCCAAGCAGGGCAAGAACGGCAAGCCCGGCAAGAAGAAGACGAAGAAGGGCAAGAAGTAGGCGGCGACACGCTCCGGGGCCCCGCCGCGTGCGGGTCCCCGGCCTCTGCTACAACCCACCACGCGTGAGGGACCCCCGCCTCGACCGCCTCGGCGAGCTGATCGCCGGCTACTCGCTCGACCTCCAGCCGGGCGAGGTCGTCCGGATCGAGGGCGGCGACGTTGCCGAGCCGCTCCTCTACGCGCTCTACCGGGCAGCGCTCCGGCGCGGCGCCAATCCCTATCTCCAGGTCGGCATGGACCGACTGTCGGAGCTGAAGGTCGCCGAGGGCGACGACGAGCAGATCGCATACGTGTCGCAGCTCGAATGGGACGAGCTCGAGCAGCTGGATGCAGTCGCGACGGTGTGGGCCGAGCGGAACACGCGCTCGTTCACGAACGCCGACTCCGAGCGGTACGGCCGCTATCTCTCCGCGAGGCGTGAGCTCTCGCAGCGCGGGTGGGAGCGGATCGCCGCCGGCGACCTGCGCTGGTGCGGCACGCTCCAGCCGGTCGAGGCGTACGCGCAGGACGCCGAGATGTCGATGGAGGAGTACGAGGACTTCGTCTACGCCGCCTGCCACGTCACCGGTGAGGACGACCCGGTCGAGCACTGGCTCGGCGTCTCCGCGGAGCTCCGTCAGCACGCGGAGCGGCTCGAGCAGGTCCGCGAGCTACGCATCGTCGGTCCGGACACCGATCTGACGCTCGGCGTCGCCGGCCGGACGTGGCAGAAGGCCGACGGCCACTCGAACATGCCGGACGGCGAGGTCTTCACCAGCCCGGTCGAGTCGGAGACGCGTGGCGAGATCCGCTTCGGCTTTCCCGGGGTCTTCGAGGGCCGCGAGGTCGCCGACGTGCGGCTCCGCTTCGAAGACGGTCGCGTGGTCGCATCCGAGGCCTCGCGCGGCGTCGACTTCCTCCGCTCGCTGCTCGAGATGGACGCCGGTGCGGCCGTGCTCGGCGAGCTCGCGTTCGGGCTGAACTACGAGATCGACCGCTTCACCCGCAACATCCTCTTCGACGAGAAGATCGGCGGCACGATCCACGTCGCGCTCGGCTCGAGCTTCTCGGAGCTCGGCGGCCGGAACGAGTCGAAGCTGCACTGGGACCTGATCTGCGACCTGCGCGCCGACGGCGAGGTCTACGCGGACGGCGAGCTGATCTGGAAGCAGGGGCGCTTCCTGGAGGAGCACATCCGGATGGCTGACGCCTGCATCGAGCGGCTCGCGTCGGTTCTCGTCGGCTACTCGGCGAGCGTCCAGCCGGGCGAGCTCGTCACGATCGAAGGCCCGCTCGTCGCGACGCCGTTGATCGTCGAGATCTACCGCGAGGTCCTGCGCGCAGGCGGCAACCCGCTCCCGAAGCTGAAGCTGCCGCGCGAGCTCGAGATCCTCTACGCCGAGGCCTCGGACGCCCAGCTCGACTGGGTCGATCCGGCATTCCTGGCGATCAACGAGACGGCGGACGTCAGGATCATCGTCGACGCCGACACGAACACGAAGAGCCTCTCCAACGTCGCCCCGGCTCGTCAGGCGCGCCGAAGCCGGGCCCGCGAGGCCTCGCGCAACCGCTACCTGGAGCGCGCGGCGGCCGGCGAGCTGAAGTGGGTGCTGACCGCGTTCCCGACCGAGGCGGGTGCGCAGGACGCGGAGATGTCGCTCGCCGAGTACGAGCAATTCGTCTACGGAGCGGGCCGGCTGTTCGAGCCCGACCCGGTCGCGTCGTGGCAGGGCTTCGCCAAGCACGCGTTCGCGGCGAAGGCGTTCCTCGAGGGCGTCCGCGAGCTGCGGATCGTCGCCGAGGGCACCGACCTGACGCTGAGCGTCGAAGGCCGGACGTGGGAGCCGTCGGTCGGGAAGGAGAACTTCCCCGACGGCGAGGTCTTCACGGCGCCGATCGAGTCGAAGGTCGACGGGACGATCCGCTTCACCTATCCCGCGGTCTTCCAGGGCCGCGAGGTGAACGACGTCGAGCTCCGCTTCGTCGGCGGCGAGGTGGTCGGCAGCTCCGCCTCGCACGGGCTCGAGTTCCTGCGCGAGATGATCGGGATGGACGCCGGCGCGCGCCGGCTCGGCGAGTTCGCGTTCGGCCTCAACGACGGCATCGACCGCTTCACGCGCAACATCCTCTTCGACGAGAAGATCGGCGGCACGGTCCACCTCGCGCTCGGGACGTCGTATCCCGAGACCGGCGGCCTCAACCGCTCCGGCCTGCACTGGGACATCATCTGCGACCTCCGCACGGGCAGCGAGGTGTACGCGGACGGCGAGCTCGTCTACCGCGACGGGTCGTTCCTGCCCGGCGTGCTCTAAAGCGAGGGACTTGACACGAACGCGTGTTCGTGCCATCATGGCGAACACATGTTCGGACGCCTGATCATCCTCGTCGCCATCTCGGTGTTTCTCTGGGCCGTGTTCGCGCGCTCCTCCGACGCGTCCGGGCCGGAGCGGCGCTATGTCGTGCAGCCGCACGACACGCTCTGGTCGATCGCGTCGACCGGATACTCGGACCCGCGCGAGGGGATCTGGGAGATCAAGCAGCGGAACGGGCTCGAGGGAGCGACGATCGTCCCGGGCCAGATACTCGTTCTGCCCTAAGAAGCGTCGGCGGCTGCGCGGAGCTCGCCGAAAGGCGTCACGCGTGCGAACTCTGCGGGATGGCGCCGAGCGGCTGCGAGGAACGCGTCCACGACTGCCGGGCTGAACTGCGAGCCTCGGCCGCTGCGGATCTCGGCGTGCGCCTCCTCGAGCGTCAGAGCACGGGCGTAGGGGCGGTCCGTCGTCATCGAGTCCCAGGCGTCGGCGAGGCCGACGATCGCCGCCTCCAGCGGGATCGCTTCGCCGGCGAGCCCGTCCGGATAGCCGTGGCCGTCCCAGCGCTCGTGGTGGTGGCGGATCAGTGGCACGGCGTCGCGGAGGCGGCCGAGCTTGCCGACGATCTCCGCTCCCTTCTCCGAGTGCAGCTTGATCAGCTCGTACTCGTCGCGGTCGAGCTTGCCGGGCTTCAACAGCACTGCGTCCGATACCGCGAGCTTGCCAACGTCGTGGAAGAGCGCTCCGTGCCCGAGGATGGTCATGCGGGAGCTGTCCAGCTCGAGCTCGAGCCCGATCGCGAGCGCGATCCGCTGGACGCGCAGCGAGTGGCCGGCTGTATAGGGGTCTCGGGCCTCGACGGTCGCGTTCAGGACCTCGATCGCCTCCAGCGAGCTCTGCTCGAGCTCGCGGTACGAGTCGAACAGCTGGCGCGACCGCTGCTTCAGCGTGTGGGTCTGCCGGTGCATCCGCGCGGACGCGCCGCGCACGAGCAGGGCGAGCGAGGCATAGAGGAGCAGGAAGACGGCGATCACGATCAGCCAGAGCTGCCGGCTGCGCTCGGCCACGAGGGCTTCGAGTCGCGCGGCATCCGCATAGATCTCGTACGCGCCGATCGGCTGCCCGTTGTCGCCGAAGATCGGCGTGTAGACCTCGACGATCTTGTCGATGCCGAGCTGCGACTCGACGGCATGGTCGCCTTCGCTCTCGAGCGACTCCAGCTCGGCCTCCGACACGCCGTCCTCGACCGCCTCGCCGAGGTGACCCTCGAGCGGGTAGCGAGTGCCGATTCGCTCCTGGGCGAGGTTCGTCCACGCGAGTGTGCCGTCGCTCGACCAGACCTTGACGCTGAGGATGTCCGGGCGGCTACGTAGATCGCGCTCCGCGATCGCATCGGCGGCGGCGATCGTCACCTCGCCGTCCTGCACCAGCTCGTCGTGAAGGACGCCGTTGACGTACTGCGTCAGGCTGACCTCGGCATCGTCGAGAGCCTGGCTGCGAACCGTTCCCGTCAACACAGTGGTCAGCGCGAACGCACCGGCGCAGAGGATCACCGCGCTGGCGAGCAGGAAGACCTTCAGCAGCGTCAGCGTGCGCGCGAGTTGGGCATGCGACTGGAGAGTGTGCTTGGACACGTGGAGTTCATCGGCAGGCGCGGCCGGTTCCTGCGCCGCCCGAAACTAGACTCAAGCCAGTGGACCTCGACGTCGTCTTTCTCGGCACGGCCGGCTCGATGCCGACGGCACGCCGCGGGCCGTCGGCGACGCTCGTGCGGCGTGGCGGCGACCGCCTCCTGTTCGACTGCGGCGAGGGCACGCAGCGCCAGCTGCTGCGCTCCGACGTCGGCCTCGTCGACCTGCACGAGGTCTTCCTGACCCACTTCCACGCCGATCACTTCCTCGGGCTTCCCGGGATGCTGAAGACCTTCGCGCTACGTGGTCGCGACCTGCCGCTGGCCCTCTACGGGCCGCGAGGGCTGGACGACCTGCTGGGCTCGCTGCAGCGGATCATCGGCCGGCTGACCTACGAGGTCGCGGTCGTCGAGCTGGCGGCGGGCGCGGCGCTGCCGCACGACGGCTACGAGGTGCGCACGTTCCCGGTCCGTCACGGTCGTGACGCGCTCGGCTACGCGCTCGTCGAGGAGGAGCGCCCGGGGCGCTTCGACGTCGCGACGGCCGACTCGCTCGGCGTTCCCTTCGGCCCGGAGCGGGGAGCGCTCCAGGACGGCGTGGCGGTGACGCTCGCGGACGGGCGGGTCGTGACGCCCGACGAGGTGCTCGGCGCCGCCCGTCCCGGCCGCAAGCTCGTGCTGACCGGCGACACGGCCCCGTCCGACGGCGTGGTCGAGGCGGCGCTCGGCGCCGACCTGCTCGTGCACGAGGCGACGTTCTGCGAGGACGAGGCCGAGCGTGCGCAGGAGACGGAGCATTCGACGGCGCTCGAGGCGGCCCGCGTGGCGCGCGACGCCGGCGTCAAGCTGCTCGCGCTCACGCACCTCTCCAGCCGCTACGGCGGCGGCGACGTCGAGCGCGAGGCGCGCACCGTCTTCCCCGGGACCGTCGTCCCGCGCGACTTCGACCTGATCGAGATCCCGTTCCAGGAGCGGGGCGGTCCCGAGCTGGTGAAGAGCGGCGCACGCCTGCCCCGTGCTGAAGTACCCTCACCCCAGGAGGTGTGACTGCATGACGCGGATGGTGCAGGTCGCGATTGCGGGGGACGTCGCCGAAGGCGAGGAGATCCAGTCGATCCTCACGACCGCCGGCATCGAATCCGAGCTCACCGCGGCCGGCGAGGACGATCCGCTCACCGTCGTCGTGCCGGAATCGTCGCTCGAGGCCGCGCAGGACGCGATCGAGGCGCTCACCGAGCCCGACGAGCTCATCGCGGAGCCGTAGGCTCCACTACTCGCGGACGAACTCGAGCCGCGTCGAGCCGACGAGCCCTGGGCTCACCAGCTCGAAGATGCACGGCAGCCGTCCGTCCGCGTCGGGTGGCGCAGGGACGCTGCCGGTCCAGACCGTGCTCGGGGCCACGCGTGGGCGAGCCGCCGTGAGGCCGTTCACGCGGATCTCGATCGGCGTTCCCTGCTTGCCCAACAGCGTCAGCTCCAGCCGCCCCGGGCCGCAGGCGTAGACGGTGATCTGCGCCGTTCCGATGATGTCGCCGTTCGGCTGCACACCCACCCGCGAGCTGAGCAGGCGTGCCGGCCGGTCGAGACGCCACAGCGCGAGCCCCGGCAGATCAGTCGAGCGCGGGGCGACCGCGATCTGCTCTCCGGCGAGCTGGAAGTTCGTCGGTGCGGCGAGAAGCGCCGGCTGGAAGGCACGGCCGTCCACCTGGTTCAACACGCCGTCCGGGGTCAGCTCCAGGCTCACGGGAATCAGCGGGTCGACCCGGCCCGTGTCCTCCAGGCGTGCAACGGCATCGATGCGGCGGTTCCAGAAGACGTGCTTCCAGACCCCGGCCGAGAACTCGCTGGCGTGCAGGTACGTCACCGGGCCGTCTGCCGCCTTGTCCAGCCAGCGAGGGTCGCCGGTGTCGAAGACCCACGCGCGGTCGAGTTGGGTCAGCCGGTCGATCTGTCGCGTCGACAGGATCGAGAGCGTGATCAGCGTGACCCCGACGACGACCGGCAGCGCGACGCGGGCCTCTCGCGGAACAAAGGCCGCGAGGGCCACCAGCGCTCCGGCCGAGAGCGCGTAGACGAGCTCGAGAGTTCGCCCCGAGGTCGCCTCTGCGAGCCGCCAGAACGGGATCAGGGCGAACGCGTCGAGTGCGGACTCCTGGGTAGACAAGCGTCCCACGGGCAGGAGCAGCGCCGGTGCGGCGATCGCGAAGGCCGCGAGGTGGACCCACGGCGCCGGGCGCGGGGCACCGCGTGCGAGCCAGAGCCCGAAGACGAGCATCAGCGCAGGCACGACGGGCTGGAGGCCGCGGAGCGCAAGGTGGCCGACCCAGCGCGAGGCGAAGGTTCCGATCTCGAGCACGAGGCACGCTGTCCATGCCAGCGTTGTTGCGACGAGCGCGCAGGCGGCAGGGTCGCGCACGCGCCTGGAGACGCACTCCACGCTCATCGCGGCGAGTGCGAAGAGCGGGATGCCGGCAACGAGGACGAACACGCCGCCGATGTGCCAGAGCACGTCCTCGGCCACCGGCCCGAACTCGTAGCCGCCGGCGGCGGCGGCGTACGCACCGAAGAGATCGCTCCAGCGGCCGACGAGCGCGAAGCCTAGGAGCGTCACTGCGGCTGCGCCCGCGGTTCCCGCGAGCAGGGCTGTCTGACGCCGCGCCGGGTCAAGCGACCGCTCGAAGCCGCACTGCAAAGCAACCGCTGCAAACAGCGTGGGAACGAGCGCAACCAGCCGGACGTGCGTCGCCAATGCGACCACGATCGCGGCGGCGGCGAGCGCCTGCCGTGCGTACGACGGCCGCGCGAGCGTCGACGCGATCGCCCACAGCGCGACCGTCGCGAGCGGGTAAATCGCGACCTCGCTCATGATGAAGCCCGAGTAGGCGAGACCCGGGCCGGCGAGCGTCAGCCCTGCGGCTGCCACCGCCCACCACGCACCGAGCGATCCGCGACCCCACAGGTACACGGCGAGCGCGGTCGCCGACATCACGAGCGCACCGACGGCCTGCGCGATCGTGACGCCCGCCCCCAGGTCGCCGAGTGTGAGCGGCAGGCCGATCAGGGCCGAGTAGACGACCGAATAGCTACCTCCCGCTGCGCCGAGCAGCGAGGGCGAGCCGTCCTCCCAGAGCGAGCGCCCGAGCAGCGCGTAGATCGACTCGTCGGGCGCGATCCAGGGCATGTCGAAGCCACGCGCCACCCAGAAGCGCAACCCGGCGGACACCGCGAAGAGCAGCACCACCGCGACGAGGGGGCCCTTCCGCGGGTACCGCATACACGTCACATGTGCGTTCGTCCGGTTCGAAAACATTCGCACGGAGCGGAACACGGTCGCCTCGGTCGCGACGACGTCCTCCGGGGCGATTACACTGCCGACCCGACCCTTTAACCCGGTCCAGAGAGGCCGGAAAGGAAGAGGAGTGAGCAGCGGATGAACACGCACGTCCCCGACCGCACCGCGGCGAAAACCCTGCTGGACGCCGAGGGCCTCGCGCGCACGCTCTCGCGAATCGCGCACGAGATCATCGAGCGCAACGACGACCTGACCAAGCTCGCCCTCGTCGGCATCCATACGCGCGGCGTCCCGATCGCGGAGCGGCTGGCGGCGCTGATCGAGGAGCGGAGCGGGGAGGAGGTCGGCCTCGGCGCGGTCGACATCACCTTCCACCGCGACGACACCATCCGCTGGCCAGGAGCACCCGGTCGTGCACGCGACGGCGCTCGACTTCGACCTGGCGCGGGATGACGTGCGTCCTCGTCGACGACGTCCTCTACACGGGCCGCACGATCCGCGCCGCGATCGAGACGCTCTTCGAGCGCGGCCGGCCGGCGCGTGTCCAGCTCGCCGTCCTCGTCGACCGCGGCCATCGCGAGCTGCCGATCCGCCCCGACTACGTCGGCAAGAACCTGCCGACGGCCCGCAGCGAGCGGATCCAGGTCGAGCTCGAGGAGATCGACGGCGCCGACCGGATCCTGCTCGTCGCCACACCGGAGGAGCAGACATGAAGCACCTGATCTCGATCGCCGACCTGACCCGCGACGACGTCGAGCGGATCCTCGAGACCGCGGGCGCGCTCGCCGATGTCCACGAGAAGCTGACGACGCTGCGCGGCAAGCTCGTCCTGACGCTCTTCTTCGAGTCCTCGACGCGCACCTCGTCGAGCTTCGAGCTCGCGGCGAAGAAGCTCGGCGCGGACGTGATGTCGCTGAAGGCCGCCGGCTCGTCGCTCGACAAGGGCGAGTCGCTCAAGGACACGGTGCTGACGCTGGCGGCGTACGAGCCGCACGCGATCGTCGTCCGCCACGCGCAGATCGGCGCCCCGGAGCTCGTCGCCCGCTACTCGGGCGCCGCGGTCGTCAACGCCGGCGACGGCAAGCACCAGCACCCGACCCAGGCGCTCCTCGACCTCTTCACGATGCGGGAAGCGCTCGGAGCGCTCGAAGGGCTGCACGTGGCGATCGTCGGCGACGTCCTGCACAGCCGCGTCGCTCGCTCGCTGATCCAGGCGCTCGCGCTCGTCGGCGCGCACACGACCCTCGTCGGGCCGCCGACGCTCCTGCCGCGCGGGATCGAGGCGCTCGGCTGCGAGACCTCCACCGACATCGGCGCGATCGAGGCGGCGGACGTCGTCTACGTCCTCCGGATGCAGCAGGAGCGGATGGAGTCGGCCTACGTGCCGAGCCTGCGCGAGTACGCCGCGCGCTGGGGAGTCACGCCCGAGCGGATCAGGCCCGGCCAGAAGGTGATGCACCCGGGGCCGATCAACCGTGGCGTCGAGATCGACGGCCGAGTCGCCGACTCGCCCGACTCGCTGATCCTCGCGCAGGTCCACTCGGGGCTCTCGGTGCGGATGGCGGTGCTCCAGGAGCTGCTGGTCGCCCGGCGGGTGCTCGAGGTGGTCGCGTGACGCTCTTCTGCAAGAACGGCCGCTCCGACAGTCTCGTGCTCGAAGGACGCCTCGCCGGCGGCGAGTGTGTCGCGGTCACGGTCGAGAACGGCGTGATCGCGTGGATCGAGCCGGCCGCCGCGACCTCGCGTGTGCTCGCGCCCGCGTTCGTCGACCCGCACGTCCACCTGCGCTCGCCGGGACGGGAGGACGAGGAGACGATCGCGAGCGGCACCGCCGCAGCCGCGGCCGGCGGCTACTGCGCGATCCTGGCGATGCCGAACACCGATCCCGTCGTCGACTCGGCGGCGGTGCTCGGCTCACTCGTGGAGTCCGCCCGCCACGACGCGCTCGTGCCGACGGGCTTCATGGCCGCGATCTCGAAGCGGCTCGGCGGCGAGGAGCTGACCGAGATGGGCGAGCTGGCCGACGCCGGCGCCGCCGCGTTCACCGACGACGGCCGTCCCGTCACCTCGGCCGGTCTCATGCGCCGCGCGCTCCAGTACGGGGCGATCACCGGCCGGAAGCTCGCTCTCCACTGCGAGGAGCCGACGCTGTCGCGCGACGGCCAGGTGCACGAGGGCACGGTGTCGGCCGAGCTCGGCTTCGCGGGCTATCCGTCCGTCGCCGAGAGCGCGATGGTCGAGCGCGACCTCTCGCTCGCCGGCTACGAGGAGCGCCCGCTGCACCTGATGCACCTCTCGGCACGGGAGTCGGTCGACGCGCTCGAGGCCGCCCAGGCGCGCGGGGTGCAGGCGACCGCCGAGGTGACGCCCCATCACCTCGTCCTCACCGACGAGGCCGTCCGCGGCCTCGATCCGAACGTGAAGATGAATCCCCCACTACGCGCCGAGGAGGACCGGCAGGCCTTGCTCGCGGGCCTTCGCAGCGGCGCGATCGCGGCTGTGGCGACCGACCACGCGCCGCACTCGCGAGAGGAGAAGGAAGCGCCGTTCGAGGGGGCGCCGTTCGGAGTCACGGGCCTCGAGACCGCGTTCGCCGCCCTCTACACCTACCTCGTCGAGCCGGGGCTGCTGCCGCTGCAGACGCTGCTCGAGCGGATGTCCGGCGGCCCGGCGCGTGCGCTCGGCCTGCCGGAGCCGCGGATCGAGATCGGCGCCCGCGCCAACCTCGTCCTGCTCGACCTCGAGGCTGAGTGGACGGTCGAGGAGGCCGGCTTCCGCTCCCGCTCCGCCAACTCGTGGCTGCTCGGGAGCACGCTGCACGGCGCCGTCCTGAAGACCGTCGCCGACGGCCGGCTGGTGCACGGATGAGCGCCTTTCTGGCGCTCGAGGACGGGACGATCTTCCGCGGCGAGTCCGTCGGCGCCGAGGGCGTCGCGTTCGGCGAGGCGGTCTTCACGACTGCGATGACCGGCTACCAGGAGACCGTCACCGACCCGAGCTTCGCCGAGCAGCTCGTCTGCTTCACGGCGCCGATGGTCGGCAACTACGGCGTCGCCGCCGGCCGGGCGGAGTCGCCCGGCGCGCACGCGAAGGCGGTGCTGATGCGCGAGGCGCGCGGACCCGAGTGGACGGACTGGCTCACCGAGCGCGGGATCGTCGCCCTCACCGGCATCGACACGCGCTCGCTCGTGCTGCGCCTGCGCGAGGGCGGGGCGATGCGCGCGGCCGCCGTGGCCGGCTGCGATGGACGAGGAGCAGGCTCTCGCCGCGGTCGGCGAGCTGCCGTCGATGGCGGGCGCCGCCCTCGTCGCCCTCGTCTCGACCCCGGAGCCGTACGTCTACTGCGACGCGGGGAAGCTGCGCGTCGCGGTCGTCGACTACGGCTGCAAGCGCTCGATCCTGCGGCGGCTCGCGGGCGCCGGCGCGCACGTGACCGTCCTCCCGCACACGGCCGACGCCGACGAGCTCGCGGGATACGACGCCGTCCTGCTCTCGAACGGCCCCGGCGATCCGCAGCCGCTCGGCGACGAGGTGCGCGAGATCGAGCGCCTGCTCGGGCGCGTGCCCGTGCTCGGGATCTGCCTCGGCCATCAGCTGCTCGGCCTCGCGACGGGGCACGAGACGTTCAAGCTCCCCTTCGGCCACCGCGGCGCCAACCACCCGGTGCTCGAGCGGCGCAGCGGCCGCGTGCTGGTGACGAGCCAGAACCACGGCTTCGCGGTCGCTCCCTCTGACGACGCCGAGGCGACGCACGTCTCGCTCTACGACGGCACCGTCGAGGGCTTCGACTTCCCGGAGCTGCGCGCCCGCTCGGTGCAGTTCCATCCCGAGGCGGGCCCGGGCCCGCACGACGCCTGGCCGATCCTCGAGAGCTGGGTGGAGGAGGTCCGCGATGCCGCGTAGGAACGACCTGAAGTCGATCTGCCTGATCGGCTCCGGCCCGATCGTGATCGGGCAGGCCTGCGAGTTCGACTACGCCGGCTGCCAGGCGCTGAAGGTGCTGCGCGAGGACGGCTTCCGCACGATCGTCGTCAACTCGAACCCGGCGACGATCATGACCGACCCCGGCTTCGCCGACGCCACCTATCTCGAGCCGCTCGACCTCGAAGGGCGTCGCCGACGTGCTCGGCCGGGAGCGGCCCGACGCGCTGCTGCCGACGCTCGGCGGCCAGACCGCGCTCAACCTCGCGATCGAGCTCGCCGAGGAGGGCGTGCTCGACGCGCTCGGGGTGGAGCTGCTCGGCGCGCCCGTCGACGTGATCCGCCGGGCCGAGGACCGCGAGCTCTTCCGCGACGGCCGTGCAGAGCGTCGGCCTGGTCGTGCCGACGTCGCGGATCGTCACGTCGGTCGACGACCTCGCCGGCGTCGCCGTGCCCGCGGTCGTCCGGCCCGCATTCACCCTCGGCGGTCACGGCGGCGGCTTCGTCTCGACCGCGGCCGAGCTGCGCGCCCAGGTCGAGCTCGGCCTCCGCGAGAGCCCGATCGGCCAGGTGCTGGTCGAGGAGTCGGTGAAGGGCTGGGACGAGTTCGAGCTCGAGGTGATCCGCGACCGGCGCGACAACGTCGTCATCGTCTGCTCGATCGAGAACCTCGACCCGATGGGCGTCCACACCGGCGACTCGGTCACCGTCGCGCCGCAGATGACGCTCTCCGACGAGGCCTACCAGGAGCTGCGCGACGCGGCGATCGCGATCATCCGTGCCGTCGGCGTCGAGACCGGCGGCTCCAACATCCAGTTCGCGCGCGACCGTGTCAGCGGCGACATCCGCGTGATCGAGATGAACCCGCGCGTCTCGCGCTCGTCGGCGCTCGCGTCGAAGGCGACCGGCTATCCGATCGCGAAGGTCGCCGCCAAGCTCGCGGTCGGCTACACGCTCGACGAGATCCCGAACGACCTGACGAAGACGACGCCGGCGAGCTTCGAGCCGACGCTCGACTACGTCGTCGTCAAGTTCCCCCGCTTCGCGTTCGAGAAGTTCCCGGGCGCCGACACGACGCTCGGCACGCAGATGAAGTCGGTCGGCGAGGCGATGGGGATCGGCCGCACCTTCCAGGAGGCGTTCGCGAAGGCGTTCGCGAGCCGCGAGCTCGACGCGGGCGCGGTCACGCCCTGGGCGACCCTCGACGACCTGCCCGACGACCTGCACCCGTGGTTCCGGCGCGAGCTCGACGAGCTGCGCGAGAACGGCCCGCCGCAGGGCCCGCGCGCCTACCGCCGCGTCGATTCCTGCGCCGGCGAGGTCGCCGCCGACTCGAACTACTACTACTCGACCCGCGGCGAGGCCGACGAGCCGTTGCCACCGAGCGACAAGCCGCGCGTCGTCATCCTCGGCTCCGGCCCGAACCGGATCGGGCAGGGGATCGAGTTCGACTACTGCTGCGTCCACGCCGCCCAGAGCTTCCGTGCCCTCGGCTACGAGGCGATCATGGTCAACTGCAACCCGGAGACGGTCTCGACCGACTACGACACCTCGGACCGCCTCTACTTCGAGCCGCTCGACGTCGAGTCGGTGCTCGCGGTCTGCGAGCGGGAGCAGCCGGAGGGGGTCGTGATCCAGTTCGGCGGCCAGACGCCGCTGAAGCTCGCCCGCGCGATCGAGGCGGCCGGCTTCAAGGTGCTCGGCACCCCGTACGAGGCGGTCGACCTGGCCGAGGACCGCGAGCGCTTCGGCCTGCTCCTCGATGAGCTGGGCGTGCGCTGCCCGGAGTGGGGGATCGCCGACGACGCCCGACGCCGCGGTCGAGATCGCCGGCCGGGTCGGCTATCCCGTCCTCGTCCGGCCCTCCTACGTGCTCGGCGGCCGCGCGATGCGGGTCTGCTACGACGAGGCCCAGGTACGCGACCGCGATGGCCGGCGTGACCGGACCAGCCCTCGTCGACCGCTTCCTGGAAGGCGCGCTCGAGATCGACGTCGACGCGCTCTGCGACGGCGTCTCGGTGCACATCGGCGCCGTGATGGAGCACGTCGAGGAGGCCGGGATCCACTCCGGCGACTCCTCCTGCGTCCTGCCGGCGCCCTCGCTCGACGAGGAGACCTACGCGGAGGTCTGCCGCGTCGTCCGCCGGCTCGGCCCCGCGCTCGGCGTCGTCGGCCTGCTCAACGTCCAGCTCGCGCTCGTCAACGGCGAGGTCTCCGTGATCGAGGTCAACCCGCGCGCCTCCCGCACCGTGCCGTTCGCGAGCAAGGCGACCGGGCCTCAACCTCGTCGACGCCGCGGTCCGGCTCGCAGCCGGTGCGCGGCTGCACGAGCTCGAGCTGCCCGAGGAACGCCGTCCCGAGCTCGTGAGCGTGAAGGCTGCGGTGCTGCCGTTCGCCCGCTTCCCCGGCTCCGACCCCGTGCTCGGGCCGGAGATGCGCTCGACCGGCGAGGTGATGGCGAGCGCGAGCGATCTGCCGACGGCCTTTGCGAAGGCCGAGCGCGCCGCCGGCAGGCCGCTGCCGACCGCCGGCGCCGCGTTCCTCTCCGTCCGCAAGGCCGACAAGGACGCGATCGTCCCGGTGGCAGAGGCACTCGTCGCGCTCGGCTTCCGGCTGCTCGCGACAGACGGCACGGCGGCGACGCTGGCCGCCGCGGGCCTCGAGGTGGCGATCCTCGAGAAGGGCGACGCCGTCGTCGACGCGATCCGCGCGAAGCGCTGCGACCTCGTCGTGAACACCCCGCAGGGCTCCGGCGCCCGCCGCGACGGCGCCTTGATCCGGCAGACGGCCCTGAGCGCCCGCGTGCCCTGCATCACGACACTGGCCGGCGCGCGCATGGCCGTCGACGCGATCGCGAACGCGCGCGAGGAGATCGCGCACTCCCTCCAGGAGCGGATCGAGCATGAGACGCGAGCGGCGTAAGCTCACAGGCGTCGAGCAGGTCGGGCCGTACACCCTGCTGCGTCTGGACGCAGGCGGCCTGGATGCGGGCGATCCGGGCCAGTTCTTCATGCTCGAGGCGCCCGGCCGCCTGCTGCCGCGGCCGATGAGCGTCTGCCTCGCGGCGGCGGGTGAGCTGGCGTTCCTGATCGACCCGATCGGACCCGGGACACGGGCTCTGTGCGGGCTCGAGCGCGGGGAGGAGCTGCACGTGCTCGGTCCGCTCGGCAACGGCTTCGACCTCGACGTGGAGCGCCCGCTGCTCGTCGGGGGCGGGATCGGGATTGCGCCGCTGCCGTTCCTCTCCCAACGGCTCGGCGGCCCGCCGGCGATCCTCGGCTTCCGCACCGAGTGGCACGCCGAGGCTGCCGCGCTGCTCCCGAACGCCGAGGTCTGCATCGAGCCCACCTACGTCACCGAGCTCCTGCCGGACGACGCCGGCGACGTCCTCGCGTGCGGACCTGAGCCGATGCTCGCCGCGCTCCGTCTGCGGGTGCCGGATGCCCAGCTCGCCTGGGAGGCGCCGATGGCGTGCGGCTTCGGCGCCTGCTACGGCTGCGCCGTCGAGATCGACGGCGAGCTGAAGCGCCTCTGCGTCGAAGGGCCGGTGCTTCGTGCTGCTTAACGCATCCGGCTGCCTCGACGCGCTGACGGCGCCCGAGGTGGCGCGCTCGCTCGACGGCTTCGTGACGAAGACGATCACGCCCGAGCCGCGCGAGGGGAATCCGCCGGTCCGGATCGCCGAAACGGACGCCGGGATGCTGAACTCGATCGGCCTTGCCAACCCGGGCCGCGAGCGCTTCCTGGCGGAGAGCCTGCCGCAGCTGCGCGAGCTCGGCGTCCCGCTCTGGATCTCGGTCGGCGGCTTCTCCGCGGCGGAGTACGCCGAGACGTGCGCTGCGCTCGAGAACGTCGAGGCGATCGAGCTCAATCTCTCCTGCCCCAACGTCGACGAGGCGCCGGAGAGCGCGGCTGCGATCGTCGCGGCCTGCCGCACCGCCACCAGCCTGCCGCTGTACGCCAAGCTCTCGCCGGCCGCCTGGGACATCGCCGAGGCGGCACGTGCCGTCGAGGCCGCCGGCGCGGACGGCCTCTCGCTCGTGAACACCCTTCGCGGGCTCGCGCTCGACGAGCGCACGCTCCTGCCCAAGCTCGGCCGCGGCACCGGCGGCTACTCCGGTCCGGCGCTGAAACCGGTCGCGCTCGCGGCCGTCTACGCCTGCTCGGCGGCGGTCGCGATCCCCATCGTCGGTATGGGCGGCGTCCAGTCCGGGCTCGACGCACTGGAGCTGATCGCGGCCGGCGCGAGCGCCGTCGCGCTCGGCACGATCCTCTTCTCCGACCCCGCCGCGCCGGCTCGGATTCGCTCGGAGCTCGCCGCCGAAGCGGCCGCCCGGGGCCTCGCACATCCCCTCGACGCACGCGGCGTAGCGCATTCATCCCTGCAAATGGGCGTTTCCTAATCTGGCAACAGCAGGGCAAAAAGCCTGGAAACAGGCGAAAAGTGACTGCTTGACCGCGGCTCGAAGGATGCTAGTATCCCGCGCTCATGGTGACGTCGAAGACGCAGGCGCAAGCCCCACTGAGGTCCCTCGATCAGAGAATGGAGGCGCTGAAGCGGGCAAACGACATCCGCGTCAGGCGCGCTCAGCTGAAGAAAGACCTCAAGGACGGGCGGGTCCAGATCGAAGGAATCCTGCTCGATCCGCCTGAGTACGTCTCGACGGCGAAGGTGTTCGACATGCTGATGGCCGTGCCCAAATTCGGGCGCGTGAAGGCGGCCCGGCTCCTGAATCAGTGCCGCATCAGCCAGTCGAAGACGGTGGGCGGCCTCTCCGAGCGCCAGCGCACCGAGCTCATTGGCCTCTTCAATCGCTAAGAGACTGCCGGTCTTCGTCATCACCGGCCCGAGCGGGGCCGGCAAGGGAACGTTGATCAAACGCCTGCTCGAGCGGCAGCCCGAGCTCGAGGTCGCCGTCTCGGCGACGACGCGCCCGCAGCGGCCCGGCGAGCTGAACGGCCGCGAGTACTGGTTCCTCTCCGAGGCCGGAGTTCGTCGAGCGGATCGAGGCCGGGGACTTCCTCGAGCACGTCGAGTTCGTCGGCGGACGGTACGGCACGCTCGCCTCGGAGCTCGACCGGATCGCCGCGGACGGGCGGATCTGCATCCTGGAGCTCGAGGTCGACGGCGCGCAGAAGGTGCAGGCCGAGGTCGAGCACAGCATCACGCTCTTCATCGCCGCGGACGTCCCGGAGCTCGAGCGCCGCCTTCGCGCCCGCGACACCGAGAGCTCCGGCGAGATCGGCCAGCGGATCGCGCTCGCCCGGCACCAGCTCGAGCAGGCCTACCGCTTCCGCTACATGGTCCGCAACGACGACGTCGAGCGTGCAACCGAAGCGCTGACGGCGCTGATCGAACGGGAACTGGCGCTTGCAGGTACCATGGCCCGTCCATGATCCATCCTCGTATCGATGAACTGTTGAACGTCGAAGCCGGTGGGGTCGACTCGCGCTACGCGCTGGTCATCGTCGCCGCCAAGCGCGCGCGGCAGATCAACAACTACCACCATCAGCTCGGTGAGGGCATGGGCTTCGAGGAAGCTCCGCCGCCGCTCGTCGAGTCGCGGTCGAAGAACTACTTGACGATGGCCCTCGAGGAAGTCGCTCAGGGCAAGATCAAGTACGACTACGGCAAGCGCTAAGTCTCTCGGAGGAGCCCCGAATGCGGCGCTCGCTGCTTGCCCTGTTGCTCTCCCTCGGCGCCTGCCTGGCGCTGAGCGGAAGTGCGTTCTCGACCGGCCCCGGTGGCTGGAACCACATTGGGGCCACCGCAACTCCCGCGCTCAACGGCCACGTGACGGCGCTCCATCGCTTCGGCACCGTCCTCTACCTGGGCGGCAACTTCACGAACGCAGGTGGGATCGCCAACGCCGACCGGATCGTGAAGTGGGACGGCATCAGCTGGCACGGTCTCGGCACGACGCCGCTCGGCAACGGATCGGTCTTCGCGATCGCGCACTACGGCGGCAAGATCTACGCGGGCGGCACCTTCGTCAACGCTGGTGGCAAGGCAGCCGCCGACTATCTCGCCGTCTTCGACGGCACCAGCTGGAAGCCGTTCTGCAACTCGACACCGGACCCCGCGTTCGACTCTGCGGGGCTCCAGGTGCGCGCGCTCCAGGTGGTCGGCTCGACGCTCTACGTCGGCGGCACCTTCCAGAACGCAAACGGCGACAAGCGTGCCGACTACCTGATCGCCTGCGACCTCGCCACGGGAGCGCCGCGCCCCACCGTCGACACAGACGGCGACTTCACCGGAGCGGTCTACGCCCTGGCGGCCACGAGCGACGGAACCCTCTACGCCGGCGGCACGTTCACGAACCTGGATCGCCTGACGACCGCCGACGGCGTCGCGGCGTACACCCCGGACGGCGGCTGGCAGGGGCTCGGCGCGTCACCCATCGGCGGGATCGTCCGCGGGCTCCACGCGAAGGGGACTGACCTGTACATCAGCTCCGACGGTCTCAACATCGGCGGCATCGCCCAGGCCGATCACCTCGTCAAGTGGGACGGCTCTGGGTACACCGCCGTGGGGAGCAACACCGCGGGCACGAACGGCTACTTCCCCTCGACGACCTACATCAACGCGCTGACGTCGTCCGGACCGCTCCTGTTCGCGGCCGGGTCGTGGCAGAACGCCAACGGCCAGCCGACCGCCGACGTCGTTGCGCTACTTCGACGGCACCAGTTGGCGCGCGCTCGGCTCGAACGGCCACGGGAACGGGCCGTGGGTCGGCGACACCCAGGCTCTGGAGGTGGTCAACGGACAGCTCTACGCCGGTGGCGCGCTCACCGCAGCCGGCGGAGACAAGCAGGCCAACTTCGCGACGTCGCGGTCGCTCCGGTTGCCCGACGCCGAGATCGGCATCTCCACGGGGAACTACGTCGGCAACGACGTCTACAACGTCACCGGCGCCGGCCAGACGAAGACGATGTCGATCCCGCGAGGCACCAGCAAGTTCTTCCCGGTGCTGGTCCAGAACGACGGTCCGCTGCCGGCGAGCTACAAGGTGAAGGGCGCCGGCGCTGCGCCCGGCCACAGCGTCACCTACATCAACTACGCCAACGGCGCGAACATCACGACCGCGGTGAGAAACGGAACGTTCTCGACCGGGGAGCTCGCGCGGGGGCAGAGCTTCGCAATGAAGATGATCGTCAAGCTGACCGCGACCGCCGCAAAGAACGCGGTGTTCACCGTCACGGCGTCCTCGACCGCCGGCACGCCGCCAGACGTGGTCAAGGGCATAGTCCGCGCGACCTAACCACTTCCCGGGCACAATGTGCGGGTGGCACGCATCCTGCTCGGGATCACCGGCGGCATCGCGGCCTACAAGGCCTGTGAGCTCGTGCGCCTGCTCGTCAAGGCGGGGCACGACGTGCTGCCGCTGCCGACGCGCGGAGCCGAGCGGTTCGTCAGCGCCGAGACGTTCTTCGCGCTCGCCCGCAAGGCTCAGAGCACCGATCCCTACCCGCACCTGGAGCGCGCCGACCTGCTCGTGATCGCGCCGCTGACCGCGAACACGCTCGCCAAGCTCGCGCACGGCCTCGCCGACGACGTCCTCACCGAAGCCGCGCTCGCGCACCGCGGTCCCGTGCTCGTCGCGCCGGCGATGAACACCCGCATGTGGGAGCACGAGGCGACCCAGGCGAACGCGGCCACTCTGCGGGCGCGCGGTGTCGAGCTGATCGGCCCCGAGGCGGGCGAGCTCGCCGAGGGCGAGGTCGGCCTCGGACGCATGAGCGAGCCGGACGTGATTGCGGCCCGGGTCGAGGCGCTGCTCGGAGAAAGTGTTGATTCAACACAAAGTCCGCTCGCGGGCGCGAACGTGCTCGTCAGCGCGGGCGGGACGCGCGAGCCGCTCGACGCCGTCCGCTTCGTCGGCAACCGCTCCTCGGGCCGGATGGGCGTCGCGCTGGCGCTCGAGGCGAAGCGCCGCGGTGCGAAGGTGACGCTGCTCGCGTCCAACCTCGCCGTGCCACTTCCGGACGGTGTCGAGGTCGTCGAGACGCCGACGGCCGCCGACGTCGAGCGCGAGGCGAGGAACCGCTCGGGAGCCGCCGACGTAGTGGTGATGGCGGCCGCCGTCGCCGACTACCGGCCGAGCGAGCCGATCGAGGGGAAGCGTGCCAAGACCGAAGAAGCCTGGAAGATCGAGCTCGAGCGCACCGTGGACGTGCTCGCCGCTGCTGGGCGAGCAGGAGCGCAACGGGCAGGTGCTCGTCGGCTTCGGAGCCGAGGCGGGGAAGGCCGGCCTGGACCGGAAGCGGCGGATGCTCACAGACAAGCACCTCGATCTCGTCGTCTACAACGACGTGTCCGTCCCCGGCATCGGCTTCGACGCCCCCGAGAACGAAGTGACCCTGCTCACGCGGGCCGGCGAGCGGCGAGCTCGCCGCGCGCGCCGAAGGAGCAGATCGCCGCCGGGATCGTCGACGAGGTCGAGCGCCTGCTCGAGGAGCGCCGTGGAAGCGCGTAGGGATCCCGCAGCCGTCGCCTCGTCGGCGGAGACGCTCGAGCGCCTCGCCGCCAACCTGGCTCGCGTCGTCCACGCGCCGGCCGACACGCTCCGGCTCTGCATCCTCGGCCTGATCGCCGAGGGGCACGTGATCATCGAGGACTTCCCCGGCGTCGGCAAGACGATGCTCGCGAAGTCGCTCGCCCGCTCGCTGGACGTGCCGTTCTCGCGGATCCAGTTCACGCCCGACCTGCTCCCGTCCGACGTCACCGGCGTCAACGTCTTCAACCAGCGGACGAACGAGTTCGAGTTCCGCCCGGGGCCGGTCTTCGCCAACGTCCTGCTCGTCGACGAGATCAACCGCGCCTCGCCGAAGACGCAGGCGGCGCTGCTCGAGGCGATGCAGGAGAACCAGGTGACGATCGACGGCGAGAGCTATCCGCTGCACCGGCCGTTCATCGTGCTCGCGACGCAGAACCCGATCGAGTACGAGGGCACCTACCCGCTGCCGGAGGCGCAGCTCGACCGCTTCTCGATGCGGCTCTCGCTCGGCTATCCGCCGCTCGCCGAGGAGGCGCGGATGCTGAACGAGCAGACGACCGAGCCGCCGCTCGAGTCGCTGTCGCCGGTCGCCGGCCTGGAGGAGATCCTCGCCGCGATCGACGAGGCGCGCTCGCTCTTCGTCGAGGAGAGCCTCAACCGCTACGTGGTCGCGCTGCTCCGCCACACGCGCTCGAGCTCGCGGCTCGCGCTCGGGGCGAGCCCGCGTGCCGGGATCGCGCTCCTGCGGGTCGCGAAGGCGCGCGCGCTCTCCGAGGGACGTGACTTCGTGCTGCCCGACGACGTCAAGGCGATCGCCCGTCCCGTGCTCTCGCACCGGCTGATCCTCGCGCCCGAGGCGCGCTCGGCGGGGCTGACCGCCGAGGAGATCGTCGGCGAGGCCGTGGAGCAGACGCCCGTCCCGGTCTGATGACGCGCCGAGGCGGCGCTGACGCTCCTCCTCGGACTGCTGACGTACGCCGTCGCGTGGCTGTTCGGCGCGAAGGCGCTCTACCCGGCCGCCGCCGGGCTCGTGCTGGCACCACTTGCGGCGCGGACCTGGGTACGCGCAGCCGCAGCGCCGATCCTCCTGCGACGGCGCACTGGCGGCGGACTGCTCGGCCGCGAAAGCCAGCAGGGGACGCTGCTCGAGGGCGAGGACGTCTGGATCACGCTCGAAGCGAGCCCGTCTGCCGCGCGTGCCGGCGCCTGCGATCGTCGTCACCGAGCAGATCGCCCAGCTCGGCGAGCGGCAGACGCCGCTGCGGCGTGTCGGCGCGATCCACCGGGGCACCTACGTGCTCGAGCGGGTGCCGCGGGGGCGGTACGTCGTCGAGCAGGCACGGGCGACGATCGACGATCCGTTCGGGCTGGCTCGCGCCGAGGTCGACCTGGCCGCAGGCGGCGCGCTGCTCGTCTACCCGCGGCTCGTTGCGCTCGACAGCTCTTCTCCGAGAGCGGCGCGCACGCTCAGGACGGAAGGCGGCTGCTGCTGCGCCGCCCATCCGGCTTCGACCTCCACTCGGTGCGCGAGTACGAGCAGGGAGAGTCACTGCGCAAGGTGCACTGGCGCACGACCGCGAGGCGCGGCCAGCTGATGGTCAAGGAGCTCGAGGACGCGCCCCGCGACGAAATCGCGGTCCTGCTCGATGCGGACGAGACCGCGGTCAGCGGCGAGAGCTTCGACGTCCAGGTGCGCGCGGCGGGATCGATCCTGCGCGCCCATGCGGCGCTCGGGCGGCGTGCCGTGCTCGCCGTCAACTCGGCGGCGCGGCCGAGCGCGCGCGTCTCCTCGCTCGACGGCGACTGGCTCGCAGCGCTCGGCCTGCTTGCAGAGGCGCAGCCGGACGGGACGCGTCCCGTGGTCGAGCTGCTGGCTCGGGAGAGCGGACCGGCGTCGCGAGCGCTCGAGACCGTCGTCGTGACGGCGCGGCTGTCAGGTGCGCTCGCGACGAAGCTCGTGCAGCGCGCACTTGCCGCGCAAGGCGTCAGCGTCGTCTGGATCGACGCGCCGAGCTTCGCCGGACGCCCGACCCGTGTCGAGCCCGAGCTCCTGCGGCTGCAGGCGGCCGGTGTGGCGGTCGCGGTCGTCCGGCAGGGCGACTCGCTCGCCGCCGTGCTCGGCGCCGCGCCGACGGCGAGGAGCGCCCATGGTTAGGACCGCCACCGTCTACTCGATTCCGGCCACTGCTCATCGCGCTCGTCTGGCTCCGGCTCGAGGAGAGGCCGGTCGCCGGGCCGGAGTGGTTCTGGGTCGTCCTGCTCGCGGCTGGCTACCGGCGCTCGCGCCGCTGCTCTGGCTCCGGCTCGCACTCGTCGTTCCGGCCGCGCTCGTCGCCGCTGTGGATCGCGCTCGACACGTCGGCGAGCGACGACCGGACCGGGTTCTTCGAGCCCGTGTTCCTGCGGTTCGACGATGGCTTCTTCGACTACTACGACGTCACCGTCCCGTTCAGCGGCACCGAGCAGCCGAACATGCACGGCGTCCTCGTGGTCGCGATCTTCGGCTTCTGCCTCGCACTCGCGCAGTTCATCGCCGCCCGCAGACCGTTGCCGGCGGTGCTGACGGTGCTCGCCGGCGCGGGCTGGCCGGCGACGCTCTATCCGGTGGAGAGCGTCTTCTACGGCGCCCTGATTCTCGCGGCCGCGCTCTGGGTGCTCGCCGGCCTGCGGACCGCGCGGCCGCTGCCCGCCCTCGTCGCGGGGGCCGTGCTCGTCCTCGCCGCCGCCGGCGCCTCGACCTCGGCCGCGCTGGCGAAGGACGGCGTGCTCGCCTGGGAGCGCTGGGACCCGAACGGGACGATCGCGGCGAGTCTCCGTCAGCTACGTCTGGGACGCGAACTACGGCGGGATCGAGTTTCCGAAGCAGAAGACGGTGTCCTCCGCGTCCGCGGCCCGCAGCGAGGGCTCTACTGGCGCGCGACGACGCTCGACCAGTTCGACGGCCGATCGCTGGCTCGAGAACCCGACGCCGCTCTCGACCGGCCTGGCGCGGGGACGCCTGCCGAGCGACCCGCTCCTGCCCGCACGTCGAAATCCGGGTCGAGCGGGTCGCGCGCGATGTGGGCGATCTGGTGCGGGAGCTCGGCTCCGTCCTCGCTGAACACCATCCCACCGAAGGTGCGCTGGTCCGCGAAGATAATGCTCGACTGTCATCCAGGGCGAGGGCGATGAGCCAGGTGCTTCGGATCTCGCTCGTCGCCCGCCATCGATGCGGAACTGGCCGCTCATGCCGAGATGGCACAGCACGGCGTCTCCCCCCGTCCAAAGACGAGCCAGAGGTACTTGCCGCGACGACGCAACGTCGTCGACCCTCGACGGCCGGAGAGGCGCGCGGCGAAGTCGTGCGGCCCGGCGGCATGCCGGCGGACGGACCGCGGATGAAGCACCCTCGACCGCGGTGATGAGTGCGGCTCACGACGTGATGGGCGAGTCCCGAGGCGGACGACCTCGACCTCGGGAAGTTCAGGCATGCTGCGCGGTCGGTCGGTCATGATCGCGCGCCACGCGATCTCGGCGACTTCCTGTTCGGCTTCCTTCTTGGAGCGTCCCGAGCCCCCGGGGAACACCCGCGTACCGAGATGGACCTCCGCGGCGAACCCCTTGTCGTGGTCCGGTCCTTCACTCTTGAGCATGTAACGCGGCACTCCGAGGTCGTGCGTGGCGGCGACCTCCTGCAGCGACGTCTTCCAGTCCAGGCCGGCACCGAGCTCGGCTGCCTCGGCGATCCCCGGGTCGAAGACGCGATGGATGACCTCGGACGCGCGCTCGATGCCGAACTGCACGTAGATGGCGCCGAGCACCGCCTCGACGGTGTCGGACAGGATCGACGCCTTGTCGCGACCGCCGGTGGTTTCCTCGCCCCGTCCGAGCCGCACGTGATCGCCGATACCAAGGGTGCGAGCCACTTCCGCGAGCGCCTTGGCGCTGACGACGGCAGCACGGAGCTTGGCCAGCTGGCCCTCGGGCAGCTCGGGTGATCCGTGAACAGCGTGTCGGTGACGACCAGCCCGAGCACCGAGTCGCCGAGGAACTCGAGGCGCTGGTTGTTGGGACCTGCCCGTTCTCGTACGCGAACGACCGATGGGTGAGCGCATGCTCCAGCAGCGCCTCATCGAGATCGGGAACCCCGAGGACGTCACGAAGCTCGCTCATGGAGGCCTGAGACGTCGTCAGAGGACCTGGCGACGCTCGCCGCGTGGACCGTACTGGCCGCACTCGGGGCACGCACGGTGAGGATCCACCTTCGAGTTGCACCAGGGGTTGGCGCAGTCGACCAGCGCGGTGGCGGTGGTCTTCCACGCCGACCGGCGGTGACGGGTGTTGCTGCGCGACAACTTCCGCTTCGGGACTGCCACGATCTACTCCTCGAGATCATTGAAAATGTCTGTCAGTGGCTCAGCTCGTCCATCGGGGGTCGATCGCCGCGTCGTGTGTGTGGTCGGGATCATCCGCGAGCCGCGCCCCGCATTCGGGGCACAGTCCCGGACATTCCGGATCACACACGGGCTTGATCGGCAGTGCGAGCACCACCGCATCCCGCAGGACCGGTTCGAGATCGAGCAGGTCTCCGTCGAGGGCCAGCTCGTCCTCACCGGCTTCGGCGTACAGGTAGAGCTCCTGGAAGTCCACGACGAGATCCTCGTCGAGGTCGTCCAGGCACCGTACGCACTCGCCGGTGGCCTGCGCCGAGGCGGTTCCCGTTGCCAGGACCCCGTCCATGACCGCCTCGAGCCGCAGCTCGATGGCGATGTCCGAACCCTCGGGCACCCGAAGACTGCACTGCCCAGGTCCGCCGGTGCGGCGACGGACAGACTGATCGTGCGTTCGTTTCCCGGCCGGCGTCCCAGCTCGTGGGTATCAACGACCAGAGGTCCCGACAGCACGTTCGTCCATCCATCGACGTACAGACTTCGACCTGCGAACAGGCCGACGATCATGGTATCTGGTGGGCACATGCGATATCCTCGGGCTCTAATCCAGCGCCGAGGCATGCGACAATCGAACACATGACCGAAGGTACCGTGCTGCACGCCGACCTCGACTCGTTCTTCGCGTCGGTCGAGCAACGCGACGACCCGAGCCTCCGCGGTCGCCCGGTCATCGTCGGCGGAGGGGTCGTCCTGGGATGCAGCTACGAGGCGAAGGCCAAGGGCGTCCGTACGGCGATGGGTGGGCGCCAGGCGTCCCCGCCGCGCCCCGACGCCGCCGTGGCGTCGCCCCGGATGGAGGCCTACGCGCAGGCCAGCCGCGACGTCTTCGACGTCTTCCCACGACACCACGCCCCTGGTCGAGGGCATCTCGATCGACGAGGCCTTCCTCGAGGTCGGCGGTCTCTGGCGCATCCGTGGCGCTCCGTCCGTCATCGCCCAGCAGCTCCGCGCCGACGTGAGCGCGGGTCGGCCTGCCGATCTCGGTCGGGGTCGCCCGCACCAAGTACCTCGCCAAGGTGTCGAGCGCCCTCTGCAAACCCGACGGCTTGCTGGTCGTGCCCATCGAGGACGAGCTGCGCTTCCTGCACGCGCTACCGGTCGAACGGCTGTGGGGCGTCGGTCCGGTCACGTCGGAGAAGCTGCACGCCGTCCGCCTGGACACCGTCGGCCAGGTCGCCGCGCTCGAACGGCGCGAGCTGGTGCCCCTGATCGGGCCCGCCGCCGCGCGCCACCTGCACGCGCTCGCCAACAACCGCGACCCCCGCCGGGTCGAGACAGGACGCCGTCGCCGTTCCATGGGCTCCCAGCACGCCATCGGCCGCGGCCCGCACACCCCCGCCGACCTCGACCGCGTGCTCCGTCGGCGTCGTCGACCGCGTCACCCGCCGCCTGCGGGCGGCCGACCGTCCGGGCAGCACGGTCACCGTGCGGCTACGGTTCGACGACTTCACCCGCTCCACCGTGTCCCACACCTTGTCGAGGCCGACGCTGAGCACGGGCCTCGTGCTCGACGTCGCCCGCCGGCTGCTGGGCTCCCGCATGCCCGACATCGAGGCCAAGGGCTGCACGCTCGTCGGCCTCGCGATGTCCGGACTCGACGACAACCCGGCCCAGCTGACGCTTCCGTTCACCTGTCGAGCGGTGAGCCTAGCTCGACGAGGCGGTCGACGCCGTGCGCGACAAGTACGGCTCGTCGGCGGTGCGACGAGCGGTCCAGGTCGGCCGGGCCGGAGCGCCCGGCGATGCCGATCCTGCCGGACTCAGCTACGCGAGGGGTGGGGGAGGGAGGAGAGGGGAAGAGGTTTCGGGGTTCCTTCGTCGAAGCGAGAGCTTGAATCCAGAAGGAGTGGAACTCGAAGGCCTTCGCGTCAGGAAGCGCTCGGGCCAGCCCCGATCACTCGGCGACACCGTGAGCAGGAGGATCGGCGCGAGATGCGCCGCCATGGGACGAGAAGTCGTGGGAGAGGAGAGGGAGGATGTCAGATGAAGGAGCGCCCCTGGTCGGCCTGGAAGTCGGCGAAGCACGTCGAGCCGCTCTCCGTGGTTCCGGCGACATGGACGAGCTCCCGTGCGGCAGGTTCTCGCCGCCGGGGCCGCCGTGAACCGCCTCGATGGCTTCGTCGTGTGCTCCCGGGTTGCCGGAGGGGGGGGGTGGGGCCCGCGAAGAAATGCCTGATCGCCTACGCCAGGACCGTCACCTTCAACGCTTCCGCGTCGGGCGTCGGCGCAGGCGACGATGCCAGCGACGTCAGACCTGGACAGTCGACGGGGGGGGGTCGGGGCGAGGGAGGAGGGGAGGGGGGGAGGGAGAAGGCAGAGGGGACACGGAACCCCTTCCCGAGATTCAGGCCTCAACCGGCGAAACGTTCCTTCATCAGGTCCAGCACGAAGTCCGGCACCAGCCGGCTCACGTCGCCGCCGCCCTTGGCGACTTCCTTGACCAGGCTCGAGGCGAGGAAGGAGTACTCCGAACTGGTCGGGATGAACACGGTGTCGACGTCGGTGAGGCTGTTGTTCATCTGGGCCATCTGCAGCTCGTAGTCGAAGTCGGACACGGCCCGCAGCCCTTGACGATCGCCTGGACGCCGTTCTCGAAGCAGAAGTTCACCAGCAGCCCGCGGAACGACGCGACCGTGACGTTGGCCAGGTCGGACGTGGCGCGGCTGAGCATGTCGAGGCGCTCGTCGAGGGTGAACAGGCTCGCCTTGTTCTCGTTGACCAGCACCGCGACGACGACTTCGTCGAACAGGGAGGAGGCACGCTCGACGATGTCGAGGTGGCCGTTGGTGACCGGGTCGAAGGAACCCGGACAAACGACCTTCGTCATGTCAGCGACCGTACCAAAGGTGTTCTCCCCGTAGACCTTGTCCCGCCGAGCCGTGAGCGGGTCTGGCCAGGCGAACGGCGTGCGCCTGGAGCGCTCGACCACGACGACCCCGCCGGGGTCGAGACCCCCGGCCTGGACCACCGCCGTGAGCAGCACCCCGATCTCGTCGGAGCTCGAAGGCGTACGGCGGGTCGAGCAGCACCAGGTCGTACGGTTCAGCCGGCAGGCCGGCCGACGAACCGCTCGACCGTCGTCCGTGGAGCGGGCTCCGGCGCGCCCAGCTCCCGGACGTTGCGGACGATGACGGTCGCCGCCTGCCGGTCGGACTCCACCAGGTCGGCATGATCGGCCCCCCGCGACAGCGCCTCCAGCCCCAGCGCCCCCGACCCGGCGAACAGATCGAGCACCCGGATGCCGTCGAGGCCCCCGAGCTCGGACTCCACCGACGAGAACATCGCCTCCCGCACCCGGTCGGACGTCGGCCGGGTGCCATCGCCCTTCGGCGTCTCGATTCGCCGACCGCCCCACTGACCGGCGACGATGCGCGTCATGTGCGCTCCAGATAGTCGGCCTGCTCGGTCTCCTCGAGCGCGCGCACGGCTTCGGCGAGGGCCGGATGGTCCAGCAGCGACGGGTCGGCGGCGACGACTCGCTGGGCCGCGTCGCGCGCATCGGCGATGACGTCCTCGCGCCGCACCACCGACAGCAGCCGCAGGCTCGACCGCACCCCGACTGCCGGGCACCGAGCACGTCGCCCTCGTGACGCAGCTCGACATCGAGGCGAGAGAGCTCGAACCCGTCGGTGGAGGCGGCGACGGCAGCGAGTCGCTCGCGCGACGGCGAGTCGGGGTCGCTGGCGGTGAACAGCAGGCACATCCGGCTTGGTAGCCCCTGCCGACCCGACCTCGCACTGGTGCAGCTGCGAGACCCCGAACCGGTCGGCGCCCATGACCACCATGACGGTGGCGTTGGGCACGTCGACGCCCACCTCGATGACGGTGGTAGCCACCAGCACGTCGAGCTCGCCGGCGGCGAACGCGCCATGGTGGCGTCCTTCTCCTCGGCCGGCATCCGGCCGTGGAGGATGCCGAGCCGTAACCCTGACAGCGGGCCGGTCGGCAGCTCGGCGTGGACGTCCAGCCCGGGCCGGGTGGGTCCACGTCCTTGTCCGTCTTCTCGTCCGGCCGCCCCGATGCGGGACACACCACGTAGGCCGCGTCCCGCCCGATCTCCTCGGGCACCCGTTCCCACGCCCGGTCCACCCAGGCGGGGTTTCGGCGGCGAGCACGACCGTCGTCGCGATCGGCTTGCGGCCGGCCGGCAGCTCCCGCAGCGTCGATGTCTCGAGGTCGCCGAACACGGTCATCGCCACCGTGCGCGGGATCGGGGTCGCCGTCATCACCAGGACGTGGGGCAGGACCTCGGTTTGGTCGAGGAGGGCCGACCGTTGTTCGACCCCGAACCGATGCTGCTCGTCGACGACGAGGAGGCCGAGGTCGGCGAACTCCACGTGCTCCTGCATCAGTGCGTGAGTACCCACGACGATGCCGGCGTCGCCGGAGGCGGTGTCCACCAGCGCCTGCTCGCGGGCCTTGGCGCCGAGCGACCCGGTGAGCAGCGCACGCGGGTGGCACCTCGGCCCCCCCGAGTATCCCGCCCGCCGAGCGCCCAGGAGCTCGGTGACGGCGCGAGGGTGCTGCCAGGCGAGCACCTCCGTCGGAGCGAGCAGGGCCGCCTGTCCGCCGGCGTCGACGACCGCAGCATCGCGAGCAGCGCGACGACGGTCTTGCCCGAACCCACCTCCCCCTGGAACAACCGGCCCATCGGCTCGCGCGCGTCCAGGTCGGCGACGATGACATCGGCGACCTCCTCCTGTCCCGCGGTCAGGCGGAACGGCAGGCGTTCGGCGAACCGCTCGCGCAGACCGCCCGCGACGGTCGGGCGCGCCGTGGCGGGATCGCGCTCGAGCGCGTGCCGGCGCTGGGCGAACACCGTCTGCAGCACGAACGCCTCCTCGAAACGGAAACGGTCGCGGGCTCGCTGCCACTGTTCCTTCGCGCGGGGCCGGTGGATCTCCTCGAACGCCTCCGCCACACCGGGCAGGCCGCGGGAGCTGCGGACGTCGTCCGGCACCGGGTCGTCGAGCGGCGCCAGCCCGTCGAGGGATATCGCCACCGACTGCTCGATCCGCCACGACGCGACCTTCGCCGATGCCCGGGTAGATCGGGATGATGCCGCGGCCCAGCCGCGAGTCCGCACTGATCTCGCCGGTACCGTCCACCGGCTCGAAGTCGGGATGGGTGAGCTGAAGGGCAGCCGCGGTACTCACCGACCTCACCCGCGATTGACTCGACCGTTCCCTCGGTCAAGCGTCTTGAGACGCCACGCCTGCTGGAAGAAGGTCAGCGTCAGCCGTCCGGTGCCGTCGGTGACGACGACCTCGGTGCGGGTCTTCCGGGGCTGGTTGCGGAAGGCGTAGTTCTTCGCCGAGACCACGCGCGCCATGATCGTGACGTGCTGCCCCACCCTCAGGTCGGACAGATCGGTGAGCTGGCCGATGTCGGCGTAGCGGCGCGGGTAGTGCCGGAGCAGGTCGTCGACTGTCTTCATGTCGAAGGCCGATTCCAGAGCCTTCGCCGTCTCGTCCCCCATGTACTCACCGGAGACGGGTGTCCAGATCCACCCCATCACTCCACCGCGACGAACAACGGGTAGTGCTCCTGGCCACCGTCATAGACGACGACGTCGACGTCGACGCGCTGGTCGCGGACGTGCTTCCCGACTTGCTCGGCGAGGCCCGGGTCGGTGTCGGCCCCTGTGACGAGTGTGAGCATCTCGACGCCCGGCGACAGCAACCGGTCGACGACGTTGCACGCCACCTGGTCGAGCTCGGATCCGATGAACGCGAAGTCGCCGGCGACGACCCCGAGAACGTCACCGGCCTCGCACGGGCCCGCCATCGTCATGCCCGGCTCGGTCGCCACGGTGACGGCCCCGTGCTGGGTGTGCGCTGCAGCGCTCGACATCGCCACGACGTCCTCGTCGAACCCGACGCCCGGATCGTGCACGGCCAGGGCAGCCAGACCCTGGACCTGCGCGCTGGGTGGGATCACCGCGACCCGGATGCCGTCCTGGCGGACTTCCTTGGCGGCGGCCTCGAACAGCCCGACGTACCGGGGGTTGTTCGGCAGGACCACGACCTCGTCGGCGCCGGCGCCGACGAGCGCGGCGCGCATCTCGTCGACCACGAAGGGTTCGGAACGGGTGAACTCCAGCACCTGGGCCCCCGCTTCACGGCAGAGCTGGCCAACCCGTCGCCGGTGGCGGCGACCACCACGACGCGCGAGCGCTGGACGGTGCGCTGCCGGGCGATCTGGTCGGCGAAGTGAGTGACGGCGATGCGGTACGGGCGGCCGGCGGCCAGGCCGGCCTCGATCGCGGCGCCCACGTCGTCGGTGTGGACGTGGACGTTCCAGAGGCGATCACCCCCCACGACGACGAGGGAGTCGCCAAGGCCGTCCAGCGTGGACCGCAAGGGCGGTACGCGTTCGTCGTCGGCCTCCAGCAGGTACATCACTTCGTAAACGCCCGGCCGCCCTCCACGAGATCGTCGCCGGTGGCGGCGGTCGGCACTGGCACCGGTGGGTACCCCTTCCGGGTACCCGGCCGGTGAACGCCTGCTCGGTGGCGTCGAGAACGACCACGAGGGCGCGGCCGCCGGCATCGACGACGCCGGCCCTGGCGAGGCGCTCCATCTGCATCGGCGTGCGGGCGAGGGCCTCGCGGGCGGCCTGTCCTGCACGGGCGAACGCGGCTCGCCCACGGAGGCCGTCGGCCGCAGCGGTCTCGGCGCCGGTGGCGGCTTCGGCGGCCACCGTGAGGATCGTGCCTTCGACCGGACGGCCGACCGCGGCGTACGCGGCGTCGGCCGCGGCACGGAACGACCGCGCGACGGCGGCCGCGGTCACTTCCTCACCGAGGTCGAGGCTGCCGAAGCAGGCCCGCACGAGCTGGGACAAGATGACGCCGCAGTTGCCCTTGGCGCCGAGCAGCAACCCGTCGGTGTAGGCCTTGACCAGGACGGAGAGCTCGGCGTCAGGCCGAGCGACTCCACGGCATCCGCGCCCGCCACGAACGTCAGGTACGCGTTGGTGCCCGTGTCGCTGTCGGGCACGGGAAAGACGTTGAGCGCGTCGATCTCGGCGCGGGCGTCCGACAATGCCGCGACACACAGCTGCGTCCACGCGCGGAACGCGTCCGCGCGCAACGTGAGAGGCATGGAGCGAGGTTACCGATTCGCTTCGATCACACACTGTCGGCTATTCTTGAGCGGTTGCCTGCCGGCGAGTACGTGTGCCGCAGGCTTGTTCGTTCCAGACATTGATTCTCAGGAGTGGTCGCCGTGGCAGCGGTCTGTGATGTGTGCGGCAAGGCACGGGCTTCGGCCACAACGTCTCGCACTCGCACCGACGCACGAAGCGTCGTTTCGACCCCAACATCCAGCGCGTCCGCGCGGTCGTCGACGGCACCCCCAAGCGCCTCAACGTCTGCACGTCCTGCCTGAAGGCCGGCAAGGTTTCGCGCTAGAGTTCCTCGCTGGCTCAGTCCCTCCCCGGAATCACACCGCGTTCACGCCTTCGCCGCGTTCATCGAGAAGTTCATCGCGGACTTCACGCACTACTGAACGGTACGTCGGCATCTGCCGCACAATGGGCTAATGGCGAGTCAATCGATCCAATGGCTCCGTACCGCCCGTGTCTTGCGGCGGTCGGGCTTTGGGGTCTCTGGCCGCGAGGTAGACGCCGTGGTCGCAATCGGGTCGGACAAGTACTTGGAAGCGACACTCGCAATGGACCCGAACGCCGATCCCGGCGCCGCCGCAACGCCGGTGCCCGTGTTCGTGCAGCCAGATCTCCCAGCTACGGCGACTCATGAAGACTGGCTTCGGTTCTTCCAACTGGTGTGGCAACAACTGGCTGAACTCCAGCTCTGGTGGTTGCGCCGGATGCTCGCGACTACCCATCCAGTCCATGAACGGCTGACCTGGACTTGGCACGACCATTTCGCGACCTCGATTGAAAAGGTCGGGCACGCCGCCGCGATGAGTGCGCAAAACGAGAAGTTGCGAACCCTCGGTCGAGGCGATTTCCGGCTACTCGCCCGAGCGATGCTCACCGATCCGGCGATGATCTTTTGGCTCGACGGGCAAAAGAACACCAAGGAATCTCCGAACGAGAACCTTGCACGCGAGACGATGGAGCTGTTTTGCCTTGGGCACGGAAACGCCTACTCCGAGAAGGACGTCAAGGCTGCCGCCTCTTCGTTGACCGGACTCACCCTGACCCCAACGTGGGTGGTCGACTTCCAGCCAGCTCTGCACGACTTCGGGAAGAAGTCGATTCTTGGTTTGACCGGTCCCCTGGATGGTTGGCAGTTTCTCGATGCGGTTCTTGCGCGACCAGAATCTGCGCGGTTTGTCGTTGGCAAGCTCTGGAGATACTTCGTGTCCGACGGCGAACCTCCGAAACCCGCGTTGGATCGGGCCGTCGCTGCCTATGGCCCGGACCGCGACGTTCGCTCCGCGGTCCAGGCGATTCTGTTGATCCAGCTGCGATCGACGCAGGACCGACGCGGGTCGTGCCACCAATCGAGTGGCTGATCGGTGCCGCGCGGGCATTGCGGTTCCCGGCGAACGAGGCGTCGGCGCGAGTACTGCTGCCGTGGCTTCAGGCAGTGGGCCAGGCCCCATTTGCTCCGCCAAATGTTGGCGGATGGCCGTCCGGCGAGGCATGGCTGACGACTGTCGGGATCGCACATCGGGCCGCGGCGGCCATGGCGATGGCGAAAACGGGTGATACGACGATCATCGAGCAGGCCGCGATAAAGGACCGGGTCGATGCCGTCGGCTACCTCTTTGGAATCGGCGCATGGTCGGACACCACGGTCCAAGCTCTGACCGAGGTTCGGGACGACCCCAAACGATTGGCCGCGATGGCGCTCAACTCGCCGGAGTACTTGACCTGCTGAAGGACTTCGATGACTCAGTTAACCAGGCGAAACTTCCTCATCGGCGCCGGAGCTGTGGCGACGGCGGGCGCTATCACTGTCAGTTTCGACGACTTGCTCGAGCTCAACGATCGCTCGGCCGGCAACGACGGCCCCATCCTTGTGCTGGTCACGATGTATGGCGGCAATGACGGGCTCAACACCGTCATCCCCTACTCGAACAACGCCTACTTCGACGCACGCCCCGGAATGAGCTACCCACCGGAGCAAGTGCTGCAGCTTGACGATCAACTCGGCCTCAATCCCGCGATGGCTGGTTTTGCCGAGATGTGGAAGCGGAACGAGCTGGCGATCGTTCGAGGTGTCGGGTATCCAGCACCTGACCGATCCCATTTCCGGTCGATGGATATCTGGCAGACGGCCACGCCGTCGGATCCTTCCCCCACGGGATGGATCGGCCGCTGGCTTGACTCAGCCGGCAACGACCCACTGCAGGCGGTCAACATTGGTCCGGTACTGCCGCGATTGATGTGCGGAAAAAAGGGTGCGGCCGTTTGTCTGGACCGTCGAGCGTGAACGATTCCTTCTTGGCATCGTTGTCCGCGTTGTCCGTGACAGACAAGTCGGACTCGCCGTCACAGGCGTTGGTTCGGCGCGCTTATCGCAGCGAACAATCCGTTCGAAAGGCATTGTCCGCAGCGGCGAGGTCCAAGCCCGTGTGAACAGACGTAACCTCGAGGATCAACTCGACTTGGTTGCTCAGTGCATCAACGCCGGCATCTCGACCCGGATCTATTCGGTGGCGATATCCGGTTTCGACACTCACGCAGACGAGCTGGAATCAACAGCAACAGCTGCTCAAGCAGTTCGACACGGGAATCACTTCCCTGTTCGGGAAGGTCAGAGCGTCCAGGCCGGTGATCATGCTCGCGTACAGCGAGTTCGGGCGCAGAGTGCGCGCCAATGCATCCCAGGGAACCGATCACGGAACCTCTGGCCCGGTGTTCGTTCTGGGCAGGCAAGTCAACGGGGGCTTCTACGGCGACCAACCCAGCCTGACCGACCTCACAGACGGAGATCTCAAGACCACGACGGATTTCCGCGCCATATACGGAGAGATGCTCGACGTGGCCCTCGGCGCTGATCCAGAACAGGTCCTGGGTGGGAGGCTTCCTGGGGCGCTCGGGTTGCTCGCGGCGACGTGATGGCGGTGTTCGACCGCCTCCGCCGCGGTCGTGACTTTCTCGCAGCCTGCCGCGGTATCTCGGTGGGGTCGCCATCACCAGCGAGGTCGCTTTTTCGTCGACGGCACTCTGCGCGTTTGAACGGCGGCACGTCCAGCATCAACGCTCGGCTTAGTCTCGCGCTAGAGCTCCCTCGGATCCAACGGTTTTCCCTGGGTCGTTTTTCCATGCCTTCACCGACGACGCACTCGGCGACCTCGACGCTGTCGGGGTCGCCGCTTCCATTCGGTCCGGCGGCATCAGCGCCCGTGAGGCCACCGAAGCCGCCATCGCCCGACTCGAGCGGGTCGACCCGACGCTGAACGCCCTGGTCGTCCGCGACTTCGAGCGGGCGCTCGACCAAGCCACCGCGCCCGGACCAGGGGTCTTCTCCGGTGTTCCCACCGTGGTGAAGGACAACACCGACGTCGCCGGGCTTCCGACCCGTCACGGCGCCCGAGTCCGTCCCGGCTCGTGACGCGCAAGGCCGACGCCCGCGTTCACCACGCAGCTGCGTTCCACTGGCGTCGTCGTCCTCGGCAAGTCGACCATGCCGGAGTTCGGCTGGAGCGCCAGCACCGAGTTCGAGAACGCACCACCCACGCGCAATCCATGGAACCCCGGAGTACTCCAGCGGAGCCTCGTCCGGCGGCTCGGCCGCGTTGGTGGCGTCGGGAGCGGTGCCGATCGCGCACGCCAACGACGGCGGCGGCTCCATCCGCATCCCGGCGGCCGCGTGCGGACTCGGTCGGGCTCAAGCCCACCCGCGGACGAGTCGCCGAGGCCGCCGAAGCAGCGACGATGCCGGTCAACATCATCAGCAACGGCGTCGTGACGCGCACCGTGCGCGACACGGCTCACTTCATGGCCGGCGCCGAGGCCCACCAGGCCGCGAGGGGAAATGCCGCCGATCGGGCTCGTCGAGGGGGCCCAGCGATCGCCGTCTCCGCATCGGCCTGGTGCTCGACTCGATCACCGACACTCCCCACCGACGACGCGACTCGTGCCGCCGTCCAAGACACCGCGATGCTGCTGGAGAAGCTGGGCCACACCGTGGCCGAGGTACCGGTCGCCATCACCGAGAAGTTCCTCGCCGACTTCACCCACTACTGGGCGCTCTTGGCCTTCTCCACCCATCACTTCGGGAGTCGGGTCATCGCACCGGGCTTCGACAAGTCGCGCTCCGACCCGCTGACGCGCTACCTGGCCCTGGTGCTTCGTGCGACAGGCGTGGCGCACGCCGTCGGCTCTGCTGGGTCTCAGGCGGAGCGAGGCCCTGTATCGCCACCGCCTTCGCCGATCTCGGCGTCGACCTCGTCCTCTCCCCCATGCTTGGCCACACCACGCCCCGACTGGGATATCTCTCACCCCGACGGTCGAGTTCCCGGAGATGTTCGATCGCCTCGTGCGGCTACGCCGCTTTCACGCCGCTGGAACAACGCCTGCCGGCGCACCGGCAGTCTCGCTCCCACTCGGCAGCCACGCCCGACGGCCTGCCGATCGGCGTCCATTTCTCGGCCCTGCACGGCGACGAGCGCACCCTGCTCGACCTCGCCTACGAGCTCGAGGGCGCCCGCCCCTTCGCGCGGATCCAGGACCGACGCTTCGTCGTCGGCCGACGAGGTTTTGGCATCGGACGCGTTCGGCGTGACGCGCTCAAGCTGCCTGAACGCTCGCTCGTTTGGCGCTCGCCAGGTTCAGACGAAGTGCCGGTGGCCGGTCGGGCCGTCGTAGGTGCCGCCGTCGACGAGGACGCCCGGATGGTCGCCGTCGCGGGACGGAGCCGATCCTCCTCCGCAGCCGTCGGGCAGCTCGGACGCCGCGCTGAATGTCGCGACCAGCGCATAGTCGTCGCCGCCGGAGAGCACGAACCGGATCGGGTCGGTGCCCAGCGCATCGGCGACGGTGGAGACGGCCTCTGGAATCGTGAACGCCTCCGTCTCGAGGTCGATGACGACCCCGCTGGCCAGGGCGATGTGTCCGACGTCGGCGAGAAGGCCGTCGCTGACGTCGACCATGGCGGTGGCTCCGGCGTCGGCGGCCTGCGGACCGGCCGCATACGGAGGATGCGGGACCCGGTGGGCGTCGACGGCGGCCTTCGGTGAGCGGAACCCGCGGCCGAGCGCCGCGAATCCTGCGCCGGCCAGCCCGAGCGTGCCGGCGAACGCCACGACGTCACCAGGTGCCGCTCCATCGCGTCGAACCGGATGCGCCCGCGTCGCCCATCGCCGTGACGGCGATGACGATCTGGTCGGCCGCTGTGACGTCGCCGCCCACCACGTGGGCACCGACCAGCGCACACTCGGCCTCGAAGCCCTCGGCGAGGTCGAGCACCCAGCTCGCCGGGAGGTCCTGGGGCAGGCCGAGGGCGACGGTCAGCGCCGTGGCGACACCGCCCATCGCGTTGATGTCCGACAGGTTGGCTGCGCGGCCGCCTTGCGCCCGACCTCCTCGGTGGAGGACCAGTTGCGGCGGAAGTGGCGCCCCTCGATCAAGAGGTCGCTGGACACGACGAAGGTGCCGTCACGGGTCTCGATCTGGGCGGCGTCGTCACCCGGGCCGATGAGTGTCTGGCGGTTCGTCCGGGCGCGCTGACGCACGAGATCGATCAACGCGAACTCGCCGACCTCACCGACAGTTCGCTGATCTG